>JAGBBP010000027.1 GCA_017938405.1 Lachnospiraceae bacterium | reverse complement strand
GTTTATCACACTCGTTTGTGTTTGTCAAGCACTTTTTAAAACTTTTTCGAAAATCTTGTTTTTCAAAACTTTCTTGTTTTTTGCTTCGTTTCGACAGCTTCCACAGTATAACACCGAAGCGTTTAACTGTCAATACCTTTTTTCAACTTTTTCATTTCTGAATTTCTATCTCAAAAAGGAACGGAGAAAGAGGGATTTGAACCCTCGCGCCGCTATTAACGACCTACTCCCTTTCCAGGGGAGCCCCTTCAGCCGCTTGGGTATTTCTCCAGATGCTGACACAAAGTCAATATTCATTTCCATGTTCCGGAAGAAGTCTGTCTACCATCTTCCTAGCGGAGAATGTGGGATTCGAACCCACGGTCCCTTTCGGAATCACTGGTTTTCAAGACCAGCCCCTTAAACCACTCGGGCAACTCTCCGAAACAGTGCTTGATTATCTTACCACGAAACCTTTTACGTGTCAAGCACTTTTTTGCAAAAATTTCTACTTCTTTTTTTGAAAGAATTCATACACCGCATGAGCAGCTGCTGCATTCATGGAATCTACCGCAGCCAGTTCCTCTTCACTTGCCTCACGAATCGCTTCCTGGCTGCCGAATGCCTTCATCAGAGCCCGACGTCTGGCAGGTCCGATGCCTTCAATTTCATCTAATATAGAATGTACTTGTTCCTTCCCGCGCAGGGAGCGGTGGTACTCAATAGCAAACCGGTGGGTTTCATCCTGAATCCGGGTGAGCAACCGGAAGCCTTCGCTGTGCTGATTCATCGGTAATTCTTCATTATGAAAATACAGACCCCTGGTGTTGTGTTTGTCATCCTTCACCATACCGCATACCGGAATCGATATTCCCAGTTCCGCCAGTACCTGTTCCGCAATATTGACCTGCCCTTTTCCGCCGTCCATCAAAATCAAATCCGGAAACTTGGAAAACTTTTCTTCCGTCCCTTCTTCCCGTTCCCGCAATCCATGAGAAAATCGACGGGATAACACTTCCCGCATGCTGGCATAATCATCCGGGCCCTGTACGGTTTTAATCCGGAATTTGCGATATTCCGCTTTGTTCGGTCTTCCGTTTTCGAAAACAACCATAGACGCCACGCTTGCAAATCCTGCGGTATTGGAAATATCAAAAGACTCCGTCCTTCCCAATTCCGTAAGTCCCAAAAGTTCCGCTATCTCATCCGCAGCGCCTCTTGTCCTCTTTTCCTCTGCCGCAATCTTCTCCGCATCTTTCTGCAATACCATAGAAGCATTTTTTTCCGCCAGTTCTACCAGACGTTCCTTCTCACCTTTTTTCGGTACAAGAATCTTTACCTTGCGTCCCGAACGCTCCGTCAAATAGTTCTCCAGCAATTCTCTTTCTTCAATTTCTTCCGATAATAACAGTTCCTTCGGAATATGCGGAGTCCCTCCGTAAAACTGTTTAATAAACTCCTGTAATACGAACCCTCTGTCCTCTCCCTCTACCCCGGTCAGGTAAAAATGTTCTCTTCCGATCATCTTTCCTTCCCGTACAAAGAACACCTGCACCACCGCTTCTTCTCCTGCCGTTGCAATGGCCGCAATATCCCGGTCCACGGTCAGATCCGCATCTGCTTTCTGACGTTCTGCCATACGATATACACTATTTAATAAGTCTCTATATTCTGCCGCCTTTTCAAACTCCAAATTCACGGAAGCATCTTTCATCAGCTGTTCCAAACGTTTCGTAATTAAAGAAAAGTTACCGGATAAAAACGCCATTACCTGCTCAATGGATGCTCCGTATTCTTCCCGGGAGATTTCTCCCTGACACGGTGCTTTGCATTGTCCCATATGATAGTACAAACACGGACGACTGCTTTTCTCTTTCGGAAGATTTAAATTGCAATTCCGAATCTGATAGGTCTTCTTTAACAAATCCAGCGTATCCTTTACTGCCTGTCCGCTGGTATAGGGTCCGAAATATTTCGCCTTATCTTTTCCGCGAGAGCGTGCAAACAGCACCCGTGGAAACGGTTCGTTCACCGTCACCCGGATGTACGGATAATGCTTATCATCCTTTAACATGGTATTGTACTTCGGACGATGTTCTTTAATTAAGTTGCACTCCAACACCAGCGCTTCCATTTCGGAATCCACTACAATATACTCAAACCGTGCCACCAAGGACACCATTTTTTGTATTTTCGGAGACAAATTCCGGCTGTTCTGGAAATACTGACGCACACGATTTTTCAAGCTGATTGCCTTTCCTACATAAATAATGGCATCCGACTTATCGTGCATAATATAAACTCCCGGCTTAGCCGGGAGCTTTTTTAACTCTTCTTCGATATCAAACATCTGTCTCTCCTACTGCAACATCAAAGGATGCCTTTCCTTCTTCTCCTTCACTGTCCTTCTTATCCTCCGGATTTTCCTCCGGCAGGCCCTTTACCTCACGATAAATTTTCATAAACTCTTTGCCGGTAATGGTTTCCTTTTCAAATAAGAACTCTGCTATCTTATCCAGTACATCCCTGTTCTCGGAAAGCATCTTGTATGCCTTATCGTAGCATTCCTTCAAAAGTTCCATTACTTCATTATCAATCAGCGCTGCCGTCGCATCCGCACAATTTTGCACCGGTCTGCCGTCCAGATAACGGTTCTGTACGGATTCCAGTCCCATAAGACCAAACTTTTCCGACATACCGTACTGAGTAATCATGGCGCGGGCAACGGAAGTTGCCTTCTCAATATCATTGGAAGCACCGGTAGTTACCGAACCAAACACCAGCTCCTCTGCCGCGCGACCGCCGAACAAGGTCACAAGGCGGGCCAGCAATTCGTCTTTCTTCATTAAATACTTTTCTTCTTCTGGCACCTGCATTACATAACCGAGCGCTCCCATGGTACGCGGTACAATGGTAATCTTCTGCACCGGCTCCGCATTTTTATCCAAACATGCAATCAACGCGTGCCCCACCTCGTGGTAGGCCACAATCCGCTTTTCTTCTTTTCCTAAAATGCGGTCTTTCTTTTCCTTACCGGCAATAACCACTTCCACCGACTCAAACAAATCCGCCTGGGTCACCACGGTACGGCCCTGCTTTACCGCAAGAATCGCCGCTTCATTAATAATATTTGCCAAATCGGAACCTACCGCACCGGAAGTCGCCATGGCAATCTCTTCCAAGTTCACGGAATCGTGCATTAACACATGCTTTGCATGTACCTTTAAAATATCGATACGTCCCTTTAAATCCGGCTTATCCACAATAATTCTGCGATCAAAACGTCCCGGACGCAAAAGCGCCTTATCCAAAACCTCCGGACGATTGGTTGCCGCCAAAATCACAAGTCCCTTTGACGTATCAAAACCGTCCATCTCGGAAAGAAGCTGATTTAACGTCTGTTCGCGCTCATCATTCCCACCGCCGTAATGGGAATCACGACTCTTACCGATAGCATCTACTTCATCAATAAAAATAATACACGGTGCCTGGGCCTGGGCCTGCTTAAACAAATCACGGACACGGGATGCACCGACACCCACAAACATTTCCACAAAATCCGAACCGGAAAGAGAGAAAAACGGTACCTTTGCCTCTCCGGCTACTGCCTTTGCAAGCAAGGTCTTACCGGTACCCGGCGGCCCCACCAAAAGTGCACCTTTCGGAAGTTTTGCACCGATACGGGTATATTTTCCCGGATTATGAAGAAAGTCCACCATCTCCGTCAAAGACTCTTTTGCTTCCTCCTGTCCCGCTACATCCTTAAAGGTGACGCCGGTTTCTTTTTCCACATATACTTTTGCGTTACTCTTGCCGACGCCCATCATACCGCCGCCGCTTTTACTGAACATACGGAACACAAAAAACATCACACCGTAAATAATCGCAAACATCAGCACATAGCTGAGAATCGAACTGAGTACGGAATTGGTCTTATCTACCGTCACACGGCTATACACAACGCCCGCCGCCTCACAACGTTCCTGAATTTTATTTCCATCCTCCAAAATTCCGGTATAATAGGTTATGGCAAAATTCGGAATTTTCTGCCCCTCTTCCTGCTTCGGTGTAATCAAAATCCGGCCGCTGTCGGAATCAATCTGCACCTCCGCAACCTTGTTACCCTCCAACATGGTAACAAACTCATTGTACGAAATCTTCTGATTTGTACTTTCTTCGATTTGATTCATCATATAGAAAAACATCATAACCATAATAAGCGCAATGACCAGACAAAAAATCATCCCGCTCCGGTTATTCTGTGATCCTTTTCCTTTTTTCCCGTTATTATTACCTGTCTCTCCCATACTGTTTCCTTTCTTATCTTAACACTCCACCTTTTACGTTGTCGTTTTCAACAAGGCATTCTGCCTTATTCTATGCCTATTATATAGGCAGTACATTTTTAAATCAATAGTTCAAAACTAAAAATTTCTTAAAATATATAAAAAAACCGCCGAACTCATTTATAAAACTGAACGGTTCGGCAGTTCTTTCATCAATATAAAGATCTTCGATAAAACGGTTTATTCGGTGGTTGTTTCATATTCGCACGGGCCTGTTGATACTCCCGGATGGTACGATCCAGTCTTCGGTAACGCTCCTCTTCCTTTTCCTCCTGCTGGCGGAACAAAAAACGCAACTCCCTTGCCATACGTTCCGATACCCCGTCCTCAATGGTTCTGGTCAGATGTTCATTATTCTTCTGCAACAACTCTCCCAACCATTTTGTCATTCCTTCCTGTAGCATCCGGACTCCCTCCGTACGCTCTTCCTGTACGGTCACCGCACATTCCGCGGAATCGCTGACACATAAAGAAAATTCCTCAGGTTCCTTCGTCTCTTCCTTTTTGCAAAACACCTCCTCCTGTTCCGCTTCCAAGCCCGCAATCCGCTTTCTTAATTCCTGCAATTTCTCATCGGAAAGCGCAGCCACCGCAGTCATCCGTTCTCCCATTGCCTTAATCTGTCGCAAGCCGAAGCCCGCATCCTTTAAGCGCTTCACATTCCGAAACATCACTATCTGCGTTTCTTCATAATACCGATGTCCCGCCGCATTCCGCGGCACTTCCAATCCCAGCTGGTTTTCCCAGTACCGTAATGTATATACTTCCGTCTCCAGTTCTTCTGCCGCTTCCGACACCTGATATATCTTTTCCATTTTTCTTCCCCCTTGCATTTTCTGCTTTCTTTGGCACTTTGTTTGTCCACGTCCTACAGTATAACGAAAAAGGGAACAGACACGCAAGTATCTGTTCCCAATTTTTTACAAAATCATTTGCCCTTTTCAAACAAAAAACGACAAAAACGCAGGCTTTCCCATAACTTTACGATTTCTTTCGGTTTTCCAAATTAGCAAATTTGGTATAATTTCCGAGCCATGCAAGCTTTACGGTACCTGTCGGACCGTTTCTCTGTTTACCGATAATTATTTCGGAAACACCCGGTTCTTCGCATTTTTCTTTCGTATAATACTCGTCGCGGTAAATAAACATTACCACATCGGCATCCTGCTCGATTGCACCGGATTCTCGCAAATCGGAAAGAATCGGTCGCTTATCCTCACGTTTTTCCACATCACGGGAAAGCTGGGACAATGCAATGACCGGACAATTGATTTCTCTTGCCAGTGCTTTTAAAGAACGGGATATCTCGGAAATCTCCTGCTGTCTGGATTCCGAGCGTTTTCCTCCGGACATCAACTGTAAATAGTCAATAATCACAAGCCCGAGATTCTTCTCTAATTTAAACTTTCTGCACTTGGAACGCAATTCCTGAATGGAAATACCCGGCGTATCATCAATCATCAGCGGAGATTCTCCGGTAAGCCTTGCGCTTTCCATTAACTTTACCCAGTCCTCATCCTTCAAATCACCGGTACGTATTGCCTGGGAATCCACCTTGGAATTCATGGCAAGAATACGGTTTACCAACTGCGTCCGTGACATTTCCAAACTAAATATCGCCGTAGGCACTTTGCTCTTTAAAGCCACGTACTCCGCAATATTTAATACAAACGCAGTCTTACCCATGGAAGGTCGTGCCGCAATCAAAATCAAATCCGCCGGTTGCAACCCCGCCGTTTTATAGTCCAAATCATAAAAGCCGGTGGCGATTCCGGTTACCGATCCGTGATTCTTTGCCGCATTCTCGATGCTCTCAATGGTCTTTAAAACAATACTGCGGATATCCTCCGTCTCACTTCCGCCACGACGCTGTACCAACTCAAAAATCTGCTTTTCCGTATCCGCCAGTATTTCGTCTGTTCCTTTTTTTCCAAGATAACAATCGTTTGCAATCGTCTCCGTAACCTTAATCGTCCGGCGCTTGATTGCTTCGTTTTTTACAATTTCCGCATAGAACCTTACATTTGCGGATGTTGGCACAGAACCGATTAATTCGTTAAAATACTTTAATTCATACGCTTCCGGCGGAGCATCCTTTTCTCTTAAACGGTTCTGCACCGTAAGGATATCGGCCGGCTTTCCTTCATTAAACAATTCTGTGATTATTTCAAACAAAAGGCCGTACATCGGATTATAAAAATCATCCCGTGTCAGCATTTCCGCAACAGTCATAATCGCTTCCCGGTCCAACAGCATGGAACCGATAACCGACTGCTCCGCCTCCGTACTGTGAGGCATTACCCGCTTAATCAGTGCTTCATCCATTTAAAACCCTCTCATTGTATCGCGTGCTGTAACCTAAGCCTCTACTACCTTTACCGTAAGCTCCGTCGTCACATCCGGGTGTAATCTTACCGGTACAATGGTGGTTCCCAACGTACGAATCGGTTCCGGAAGTACCAGTTTCTTCTTATCCACATCCAGCTTTAACTGTTCCTTCATTGCTACGGCAATTTCTTTGGTAGACACGGAACCGAAGGTTCTTCCGCCTTCTCCGGACTTAATCTTTAACGTTACGCTCTGCTTCTTAATCTCCTCCGCAAGGGCCTTTGCCTCTGCCAGCACTTCCTGTCTGTGCTTTTCTTCCGCTGCTTTTTGTAACTTCAAATCATTCATGGTCTTTGCGGTCTTCTCCACCCCCAGCTTCTTCGGGAGAATGAAGTTTCTCGCATAGCCATCACTCACCTTAACAATCTCGCCTTTCTTTCCGAGGCTCTTAACGTCCTGTAATAAAATCACTTCCATAATCGTTCTTCCTTTCCGTTTGCTTCTGTTATAATTTAATTTCGCCCTCTGTAATCATTTGGCGTAAAACATCCTTCACACGTTCTACCGCTGTAGGAATGTCGCAATCATCAAACTGGGCTCCGGCCACACTCATATGTCCACCGCCGCCTAATTTTTCCATTACCACCTGTACGTTCAACTCATCAATGGAACGGGCACTGATATAAATCTTTCCGCCAAACTGCGTAAATACAAAGGAAGCAATAATCCCGTTGATATTTAGCAGCTCGTTTGCCGTCTGTGCCGCCACGACCGTCGGACTGTCTACACCATCACTGGCCGACACGGAAAATGCAAAACGGTTTTCAAAAATCTCCGCTGCCGCCACCGACTTTGCTTTTGCGTAATA
Organism: Lachnospiraceae bacterium; assembly: GCA_017938405.1. Classification (GTDB taxonomy): domain Bacteria; phylum Bacillota; class Clostridia; order Lachnospirales; family Lachnospiraceae; genus SIG307. Next base: position 53,098 of record JAGBBP010000027.1, on the reverse strand, counting down.
CTCCGGCATGTCCGTACGGAACATCTTACGAATTCGGGTAACGTCCGCACCGTTTCGACGAAGGTATGCTGCCGCCTCAAAGGTACGCACACCGGTCTTTGTAAGGAAATTGTTTGTATCAATCATAATACCGGCATACATGGCATCCGCTTCCAACGGTTTTAACTTTAAACCGTCGCCGATATACTGCAAAATCTCCGCAACCATTTCACAGGCCGAAGATGCATACGGCTCGATATAAGACAACACCGCATTCGGAATCGCCTCGCCCGTCTGTCTGTGATGGTCCAAAATCACAATGGTACGGGTCATGGAAAGCAGTGCCTCACATTCGGTATAATTCGGACGGTTTACATCCACCACAACCAAAAGGGTATTATCATCCACAATCTCCTGGGCTTTGTTACCGTCAATAAACATATCGTCCTCATAATCCGCATTCCCCTGGAACTTAGTCAACATCGGACGAATGGAACTGGTAATCTCGTTAATAACAATATGCGCTTTCTTGTTTAAGGTCTTTGCAATACGATAAACACCGATTGCAGAACCTAGGGAATCGATATCGCCGATGGAATGCCCCATAACAACAACACGATCTTTTCCCTCCACGAATTCCTTTAATGCGTGAGCTTTTACACGTGCTTTTACACGGGTAGTTTTCTCCATCTGAACGCTGGTTCCGCCGTAATAGGAAATCTTGCTTCCGTCACGCACAACCGCCTGGTCGCCACCGCGTCCCAATGCAAGGTCAATGGCGCCTCGTGCCATTTCATAACCTGCCAGATAAGATTCCGCATTTACACCGAGCCCCATACTGATGGTAACCATCGGTGCATCATTACCGATACTGGCACCACGCACTTCCTCCAACAAAGAAAACTTCGTTGCTTCCAACTGGGCCAGATACTTATGCTGAAATACAAAAATATACTTGTCCTTCTCCAACTTTTTAATAATCGCATCAATACTTACCATATACTTATTAATCTTACGATCCACCAGTGCCGTAAGCAATGAGCGGCGTACCTCATCGATGTTTTCGAAGGTTTCCTCATAGTTGTCGATATACAAAAGACCGGTAATCAACTTCTGATCCTCGTTCTCCTTGTGCAAAGATACAATCTCCGTCTCATCATACAGATAAACGGCAACCAATTCATTTACATGCTGCTGCATATCCTGCCAGAGAATATCCTCGTCAAAACTCGGTGTATTTACCACACGGAGACACACCTCGTAATTTCGTTCCCGCAGAGTAATATGAAGGTTGGTATCATTTTCCACCGTCGGAAAACAGTCCGCCGTAATCTCCGGAATAATTGTCTTAATCTTCTTCTGGCGTGGGGAAAATTCCGCCAAATCCATAAACTCATCGTTTGCCCAGAGAATAGTTCCTTCCGTATCCATTACCGCATACGGAATCGCCAACTCCTTTAATAAGCGGCGCTGTACCTGACTGTATCCGGCGGCAAAACGGACCATCTCATTCACAATCAACGGTTTCTTCACAAAAAACAGCAAAAAAGCAACCACTGCGTAAATCACCACAAAAACAGCCATCAAACCTGCTGCTTTTTTATCTACCGTTAATATACTCAAATTCATGCAAATCAAAAGGATGGTTAAAAAAATCGGCCAATTCAAATATAACCGCATAACTCCTTTTAATTTAATGATTCGTCTCATAGCGTTCTCCCTTTTCACATAACGTATTAATCAAAACGATAATTTCCAAGTCCGGCATTTTTATGCCTTTGGATATAGTATACCACATTTTGACTCCGCTGTGAAGTATTTCTTTTTTAGCGAAAATTTCAAACGCCTCTCCCTTATTCTTAACTGAGCATACCTCCCGCCATTCCGCCGAGACAAACAGGAATAGCCACCCACAAAATATCAGTCATCGAAGCATTTTGTACACACAGCGCAATTACTGCATATATAAAAAAGTATACCGCCCCGGCAAGCAACCCCCATAAAAAGCGATTTACCTTACGTTTTTTCCCCAGCACAAAACCGCCGGTTGCCGGTGCCAAAACATATCCGGCAATCATAATTTTTGAAATCACCCCTTCGCCCAGCCCGGCCTTTAACAACACAAATGCAACAATCACAAGAAAAAGAACTGTCACCAGACAAGAAATCCCCACTGCTGTTCCTATTTCTTTCCATACTCTTTTTTGTTCCATTTTTACCTCTCAGGTTTCTTCTTTGTTCTACTATATGAATACAAGTTCCCATCCATTCCCTTGTTGCTTATCTTTTTTTGTGATATACTTAAGAAAGAACACCGAATAACAAAGGAGCACTCTATGATTGATTTACATGTACATTCCAATCACTCCGACGGCACCCTTTCGCCGGAGGAACTGGTTGCATTAGCAATAAAAAGCAATGTTTCTGCCTTTGCCCTTACGGACCACGACACAATCTCCGGTATTACAAAAGCAAAAAAGGCCGCCGGTTCGGCATCGTCTTCCGGCACTCCGGTTACCGTTATCTCCGGTACCGAGATTTCCGCGGCATACAAGCAAAAAGACATTCATATTCTTGGGCTGTTTATTGACGAACAGGACCCCGTTTTGCAGAATGCATTGGCCGAGGCCGTAACCGCCCGGGACCTGCGAAACGAAAAAATGGCAGAACGTTTCCGGTCTCTCGGTATCCCTCTTACATTAGACGACCTTCGGCTTAAAAATCCGGATACCGTCATTACCAGAGCTCATTTTGCCAAATATCTCATCGAACACGATTATGTCAAAACGTCTCAGGAAGCCTTTCAGCGATACCTGGGCTACGATGCTCCTTGCTTTGTACCACGGGAATATATGCCGCCGGAACGGGCAATTTCACTTATATTAAATGCGGGAGGCATTCCGGTTCTCGCCCATCCGCTGTTGTATAAATTGCCTCCGGCGGAGTTGGAAGTTCTGCTGAAGCGCCTTACCGATGCCGGTTTGAAAGGACTGGAGGTATACTACTCCTCCAATACCGGATTCGACGAACAGATCTGCTACAGCCTGGCCAATCGTTTTCACCTGCTTATGACCGGCGGAACCGATTTTCACGGAGATAACAAGCCGAATTTGTTTCTCGGCACCGGCAGAAACAATAATTTAAATATTCCGGAGCAACTTTTGGAACCGCTGTACCGGTATTTACAGAAATAGCAACAAGGAAACGATACCGTTTCCCTTCGCAAAAAAAGCCGTACCTTTGCAAACCTGCATCGGTACGGCATTTCCCTATTTATTCCCGATTTCATTTACAGAAATCATGGTCCTTCCGACGAAACAACCATTATTTCCTCTACTTCGCCTTAGACTCTTCCTCCATCGGCTTCTCTACTTCTACAACAGAACGCTTCTGCATCGGAATACGACAATTCTTATTGTTACCGAACTCAACGATGATTACTTCATCCATCACGTCAATTACCACACCGTAAAAACCTGCGGTCGTTAAAATGCTGTCACCGATTGCGATAGAAGCCATCAACTCATCCTGCTTCTTCTGCTGCTTCTTCTGCGGTCTGATTGCCATAAAATAGAACATCAAACCAAACGCCGCAATCAAAACCACCCAATACAAAAGGGTTCCGGTCGGGCTCATCGGTGTTGCTCCCCCATCTGCTGCTAAAAACTGAAACATAACTTCCTCCTTCTTGTGCATTCCGCACGCTTAATCATCTTCTCCGGCTTCAAAGCCCGCAAGCTTCTGCCTTTTATATTCGGAAAAACGCTTCTGCTCAATGGCTTCACGTATTTCTTCCATCATTTTGTTGTAAAAATACAGGTTGTGAGTTACCAGCAAACGAAGACCCAGCATTTCCTTTGCCTTCAACAAATGCCGTATGTACGCACGACTGTAATTTTTACAGGTCGGACAACCGCATGTAGCATCTAACGGCCGGTCATCCAATTCATACTTTGCATTCAAAAGCGTCATCTTACCGTGGTTGGTATAGGCATTTCCGTGACGACCGTTCCGTGCCGGATATACACAGTCGAAGAAATCCACACCCCGTTCTACCGCTTCCAAAATATTCGCCGGTGTTCCGACCCCCATCAAGTAAGTCGGTTTCTCTAACGGAAGATACGGCACCGTCTCTTCCAAAATACGATACATTTCCTCGTGGGACTCACCTACCGCAAGACCACCTAATGCATACCCATCCAGCTCCAATTCGGAAATCCGCTTTGCATGCTCGATACGAATATCCGCAAAAGTACCTCCCTGATTGATTCCGAACAGCATCTGTTTCTTGTTTATGGTATCCTCCAAGGAATTCAACCGGGACATTTCCTTTTTACAGCGTTCCAACCAACGGGTGGTACGTGCCACGGAATTCTCCATATATTCTCTGGTGGCCGGATGCGGCGGACACTCATCAAAAGCCATAGCAATGGTAGACGCCAAATTCGACTGAATCTGCATGCTTTCCTCCGGGCCCATAAAAATCTTACGGCCGTCCACATGGGAGTTAAAGTACACGCCTTCCTCTTTAATCTTCCGCAACCCCGCCAGGGAAAATACCTGAAACCCGCCGGAATCCGTCAAAATCGGCTTGTCCCAGTTCATAAACTTATGAAGGCCGCCCAATTTCTTTACTACCGTATCACCCGGTCGTACATGAAGATGATAAGTGTTGGACAGTTCCACCTGGGTCCCGATTTCCTGTAAATCCATCGTAGAAACCGCGCCTTTAATTGCGGCAGCGGTCCCCACATTCATAAACAACGGCGTCTGCACCGTGCCGTGAACCGTCACCAGTTCCCCGCGCTTTGCATTCCCGTCACGACAAATCAATCGATACATGTTGCTCCTCTAACAAATCGCAAACTTCTCCAATGTCTTTTCAAAGGCAACATCTTCTCCGTGGCTGCATACCGAAATCGGATTGGAAGCAAGTCCCAATACACCGAGAAACGACTTTGCATCCACAATAATGCGATTTACCTTTGCATCAACATCAAAACTACATTTCCCGGCAGCATTGACAAACTCCTGTACCGCTTCCGGACTGTTCAAACGAATTAAAGTGTTCTTCATATGCCAAACCTCCTTAAACAATGAGTCACACGCGTGTTCCTCGTCACAAAGGGAACTCCCTCATGCCAAGTTATATTTAGCATTTATACCACTTATTCACAAATTCGTCAATACCTTTTTTATTTCCTGCCGATATTATCCAATACTCTTGCCGCGGTAGGCAGATAAACGTTCGGCAGCTCTGCTTTCTCGTTTCCGAACAAAAGCTTAGCATAATCTTTACAAACCTGAGAAAATACCTCTGCGTTATATCTTACCTGAAGTTGCATTGCCACAAGGTCAAACAGCACCGGCAAAACAGCCTTTCCCCAACGTTCTCCCGTACTTTCCACAAGACAGGACTGATTCAGACACTCCGGTGTAATCTCGTATCTTGCACCCGTTACATAATTCTCACATACAATGTGCACAAATTCCGACTCATCCTTCTCATAAAATAAGATACACTGTTCCCGCTGTACCGCAATATCCTGCTCCACCGAAAGAACCGCATTTCCGTAAAAACGTCCTTTCCCCGCAGGTGACATTTCACCTGTCTTTGCCTCCGAAAGAATCTCTACCAACCGGTCGATACTGGCCTGGTCCAACACTTCGTTTCCGACTTGTTCCTTCGTCTTTAAGAAACTGACTAAGGCATCAATTTCTTCCTGCGAAAGTAATGCTTTATTATCACTCATAGCTTTCTCCTTTCCGTACAGTATCCGTCTTTCCGTCACATATGCAATATAATAAGTATACCAAAAAGCCGTCTTCCCGTCAATTAAGAACGGATAAAAAGTGCTGATTCTTCTCGATTTATTTTAAATCTCCGTTCGCCGGATTATCCAATACCTTTCCGGTTTCCGAAAACCTCGACCCATGACACGGACAATCCCAGCTATGCTCCTCTTTATTCCACTTCAATGCACACCCGAGATGCGGACAACGCTTTTTCGAAAAAGACAACAGATTCATTGTTGATTCCGCCAGATTTATTGCAAGCTGTCCCGTTAACATCGAACGGGACGGTGAAAACAGCTTCTCATATTCGTTCTTCTTTCCCTGTATCAAATCCGACAGTAACATAGCCGCCACCATAGAGGAAGTCATCCCCCATTTATTAAATCCCGTCGCCACAAAAACATTTTCACAGTGTTTTGCATACCTTCCGATATAGGGAATCCCGTCCAAACTCATGCAATCCTGTGTCGCAAACCCGCATACTTCCATTGCCTCGGGATAAAACCTTTCCGCCGCGCTTCGCAACTCCGTATAACTTCCGCCGTTTTTTCCGGTACGATGTCCTCCGCTGCCAAATAATAAATACTCACCGGCATTTCGGAAAGAACACCCTTTTTTATCCTCATCCACATACATTCCGGGTAAAGAACCGGCTCCCTTTAATGCCAATACATAAGAACGGTGCTGATACAGTTTCATAAAATAGCTTCCGTGTTTGTTCAACATCGGAAAATGAGTTGCTATAATAATTGTCTTTGCGACAATTCTCCCATGATTCGTAAAAACAACTCTCGCCCCCGCGCCGGTGCATCCACCGAATCCCGTCACTTTGGTATTCTCATAAATGCGTAACCCTTTCACAAGTTCCGCCAAAAACTTTAACGGATGCATTTGGGCCTGATCCGGAAAACATACCGCACCCCGCGTGGCAAACGGTAACGGAATACACTCTTCCAAACGTGCCTTCGCTCCGATACGTTCCAACACCTTCATTTCCCGTTCCGCCTTTTCACGATTCTTTACGGAATATACGTAATTGTCCCTTCTTTCCCAGTTGCAATCTATTTCTTTGCAAAGTTCGCCGTATTTCTCTATTGCATCCTGATTTGCAACATAATACTGCCGTGCCGCTTCCAAACCGTACCGCCCGGCAATTTCATGATAAACAAAGCCATGCTGTGCCGTAATCTTTGCAGTCGTGTGACCGGTGGTCCCTGACCCAAGCCGGTTTGCTTCCACCAAACAATACTCCACCCCGCATTTCTTTAAAAAATGTGCACATAATATCCCGGCAATTCCGCCACCGATAATCAGCACATCCGTCTTCCTGTCTCCATCCAAACATGGAAATGACGGCATTCTCACTTCTTTTTCCCAAATCGACTGCATAATTCCCTCCTATAAAAGCGTTCTCACAGCATCAAATCAGGAGTAGTATGTGTCCCCTTCGGTAATACTATCCGCAAAAGGAAAAGAACCCCTTTCGGAAACACAACTCCTTTTCCGATTCGGAACGGAGGAAATATAAAACAAGTACGAGGTCAGACTATCATGAAACGCACAAAATATACCCGGGTCCTGACAGACCTTCTTTATGAAATCGGTGGCAGCCTCTTAATCGCCGTTGCCATCCAAAACTTTGCCATTACTGCCGGCTTTCCTATGACCGGATTCTCCGGCATTGCCATTATATTAAACCGTTTTTTCGACCTCTCCATCGGACTTGCCACTATTGCATTAAATATCCCGGTTGCACTCCTTTGTTACCGGCTCGTCGGGCGCTCCTTTTTGTTAAGGACCGCCCGTTGTATGATTATCTTTTCTCTAATGATAGACTATGTAGCTCCTCTGCTTCCCTCTTACGACGGTTCCCGACTGCTGGCTGCCATTGTCACCGGCGTACTGGGTGGCATCGGGTATGCCGTCATTTTTATGCATGGTTCCTCTACCGGCGGCACGGATTTCCTGATTATGTCCTTCAAAAAACTGAATCCGCATTTAAGACTGGGAACCATCACCTTCAGTATCGACGTAGGAATTATACTTATGGGCGGACTGTTGTTCCGGGACTTTGACGGAATTCTATACGGTCTGATTGTATCCTACTTATTTTCCGTTATGATAGACAAAGTATTCTATGGAATGAACTCCGGGAAGACGGCATTTATCGTAACAAGTCACGGAAAAGAAATCTGCGACCTGATTGAAAAATGCAGTAACCGCGGCTCGACCCTGTTAAAGTCGCGGGGCGGTTACCGCCTTGAGGAGAAAGACACCGTTATGGTAGTGAGTAATTCAAAACAAATGTACCGCATCCTGCAGGAAGTAAGAGCAAAAGATAAAGACTCCTTCATTATCCTGCTGGAAGCCTATGAAATCCACGGAAGAGGATTCTCTGTTTTATAATAAAAAACAGACCGCTTTATCGTTTACGCGGGAGTTTCGTTCCGGAATTCCGTCATATACGGTCGAAAACGTAACGGGAGATTATTCCGTTGCAGACGAAGATTCTCCCGCTCCGCAATGGCAATTTTTTGATGAAAAATCTTCCAAAGAGCGCCGTAAGAATCCTCCCCTTTATATCCCTCGGAGAAGCTTCGGTATTCCTCCTCGGATAACCGGTATAAAAACCATATCGTATTCCGTTTATGAATCCCGGCAAGCCTTCGTTTCTCATCCAATACAATGAAATCTTCTCCGTTTAACCGGTCGGAAAAGTGGGCCATCAAATCCCCCATAACATTATTCTTCGGTGCATAACGCGCCAAAAGCAGACCGTTTTCCTGCTCGTCAAACCGAAGAAACCCTTTTAAATGATGGGATTCGTTATCGTAATTCCGTACCAATTCAAACAGACGCATTGCCCAGGGATTACCGTAGCTTCTGCAAGCTCTTGCTCCTTCCCGGTAGGCATAAATCAAAAAACGGTAAATCACCTCACCCTTCTCCGGGTCCCCCGAAAGAATCGCCTTCATTACCATCTCATACGCCTCTTCCGAAATACGCAAACGGATAGAGCGCTGAACCTTCTCACTCTTTTCCGCATCCGGAACCACCTCCGTATACTCCGCGAACAAAAGCGGCATCTCCCACCCGGCACCGCGGACCTCAATACAATTCTCCTCATGGGAGTGCACCGAAGCCCAGGCCTCGTAAATCCCGGTTAAAATACCTTCCACACTATCCTCACATCGATAAATATATTTCTTCTCCATAGGCACCTCCTAACCCGCAACCAATGAAAACGCAGCCAATTCAAACAAAGACATCTGACGTCCGTAAAGGGCATCCCGTAAATTCTTCGGAAGCTTCTCGTTTAGCATCAGACTCTGGGTTACATAGCTCTCATCCAAATGCAACCGCCCCAGTGTCTTCCCGTTACAGGTAATGAAATACTGCGCCCGTTTTAACACAACACCTACTTTTTTCAAATCTTCAAAAGAAAGGACTCCGCTTCTTCTTGCTTCCACAATCCGCTTGGCAGACTTCGGCCCGATGCCCGGCACCCGGAGAAGAAGAAAATAATCCGCCTGTAGCACTTCTACCGGAAACAGTTCCATATGGTGTACCGCCCAATCGCACTTCGGATCCAATACCGCATTAAAATTCGGACGCTTCTCTGTCAAAAGCTCCCCTGCCGAAAACCCGTAATACCGCATCAGCCAGTCCGCCTGATACAAGCGATGTTCCCGAAGAAGAGGCGGTCCCCCCGGCAAATCCGGCAACAACGAATCCTCATTCACCTTTACAAAAGCGGAGTAAAACACGCGCTTTAAATCAAACTTCTGATATAACGCCTCCGCCACCGACACCAGCTGATAATCCGTCTCCGGTGTGGCACCGATAATCATCTGGGTGCTTTGACCCGCGGCCGCAAACCCGCGGCCCGTAGGCCGGCCGATACTCTCCAAAAGGGAAAGGCCGCCGGCCGGTTCTTTCTTTACTACATCTGTAGTCTTCTCAATCCGAACCCCTCCCGAATCCTTTCGCGGCTGATGCTCTGCGAGCACCGACTCCTTCTTTTTCTCCTCCGTGCATCCCAAAAGAGCACTTTTCTGAAAACGCTCCGCAATCCCTGCCTGTCCCGCCGCTTTCTTCGTAAAATAATAGGCGCTGTGATTGCCGCCCTTCATCCCCAATAACTGCCGACTCTCTCCGATGCCGTTTTGAATCTGCCGCATGGGCCCCAAAATATTCTTCCGGGTCTTATTGGGAGCCAGACGCCGAAGGCCTTCATTGGTCGGGAGTTCCAGATTCACACTCATGCGGTCCGCATACCATCCGGCATACTCAATCAGCATAGGATTGGCTCCCGGAATTGCCTTGCAATGGATATACCCGCGAAAGTGATACTCCTCCCGTAACATCCGGAGGGTCTCGCAAATCAGCTCCATGGTATAATCCGGCGTATGTAAAATACCGGAGCTCAAAAACAGCCCCTCAATATAATTCCGCTTATAAAAACCGATGGTCAGTTCACAAAGCTCCCTCGGAGTGAAACTGGCACGGGGAACATCGTTGGAAGAACGATTGATACAATACTTGCAATCGAAAATACACTCATTGGTAAACAACACCTTCAGCAAAGAGATGCAGCGGCCGTCTGCAGAAAAGGAATGACAAATCCCTGCTGCAATGGAATTCCCCAACTCTCCCTGCTTCCCCTCTCGCTGCATCCCGCTGGATGTACACGCCACATCGAATTTAGCGCTTTCCGCAAGAATCTCCAACTTCTGTTCTATGGACAGTGATTCGTTCAATACCATCGCAATCGCCTCCCAGCATCTTCTCACTCCCATTTTATCGTACAATTGTTCGATTGTCAATATCTTTCTCAAATATTCGTTCGATTTCCTTATCTCATTCTTACCGGTATCACAGGTTTCCTTTTTTTGCATATACTGATAGAAAGACATTCTGAGGTCTGCTATGGAACATAAAAATTTTTTTCTTTCCCTCTTATCCGAAAACCGGCCGGATGCGGTAGCGGTACTGAAAGGAAACAGCACATATCCCAACATTAACGGGATTGCAAAGTTTTACTCTCTTCCGGAATCGGGCATGTTAATTGCCGTGGAAATTTCCGATTTACCGGACGGCGTAAGTGAAGACACCCCTACCTTTTTCGCTTTTCATATTCATGAAAGCGGAGATTGTTCGGGCAATTTTGAAAACACCGGAATGCACTACAATCCGGACAACGTTCCGCATCCGGAGCACGCAGGAGACCTTCCGCCGCTCATTTCCAACGACGGATATGTCTGGATGGTTTTCTACGACAGCTTCCTGACCCTTCCTATGATTGTGAACCGCTCCGTTGTTATCCACCAAAATCCGGACGATTTTACCACCCGGCCTTCCGGAAATGCAGGAGAAAAAATTGCCTGCGGCATCATTACCGAAAGCTCCGAGGGTACGTCGACACGTCCTTATGATAACGACAAGAACGAAACGGAGGACTGATTATGAGACCGAATATCAAGAAACTCCTTGTTTGCATTGCGATTCCGTTACTTGTGGGCGGAATCGCAGGACTTCTTACCCGTACCGGTACACAAGCTTACGCAACTATGGCAAAACCACCACTGTCTCCGCCGGCAATCGTATTCCCGATTGTATGGACTCTTCTTTACATCCTGATGGGAATTTCATCTTATCTCATATGGACAAAAACGGAAGGTTCCTCCGCCGGTTCTAAGGCAAAAAACCTATACTTCTATCAACTGGTAGCAAACTTTTTATGGTCCTTTTTCTTTTTTAACTTTCAATGGTACTTCTTTTCCTTTTTGTGGATATTGCTCTTGTGGGGATTGGTTTTTGCTATGATAAAAGCGTTTTCGGAAATCTCGAAACTTGCGGCCTTTCTGAATATTCCGTATCTGATTTGGCTGACCTTTGCCGCTTATCTGAATTTCGGAGCCTGGCTTCTAAACCGGTAATCACATAAATGAATTAAGTCCGTATGCCTTCTTTGCAAAAAAGAAAGGGGCGCGCATCTTCCTGCGACAGCCCCTCTCTTTTTGTCTTCCTATTTTGTTTCTATAACCAGATTGCCTCATTAATCACGCTTTGCACCTGTACATTTTCCACACAAACCAGTTTCACAAGCAACCAGGCCCTCTCTTCTTCCGTAAGTTCACGCAACTTTTCCGCTTCTTTAGAAGTTACAAGGCGTTCCGAAATGCTCTCAATGGCATCCATTTTGCTTTGTGCCATGATGACAAGATTCTCCCAGTTTCTCAACTTTTCCTGCATGGCTTTGTACAATGCTTCTTTGGAGCTTTCCCCCACCATAACATGCTTAATTTCATCCAAAGAAAATCCTAACGCTTTTAATTCCAACAGTGCGGCCAATTGATGTAACTGGTCCGGCGTATAATAACGATATCCCGATTCCGGGTCAATATAAGCAGGCGTAATAATCCCCTTCTTTTCGTAGATGCGTACCGCCTTTACGGAAATCTGAAAAAAGTCCGCCACCTCTCCGATTTTTAACAACGTATCCCCCGCAGTTTCCTCTGTCAAATTGTCTCTATTCTTCTGTTCCATAGATTTCCTCCATCCGTTTCAGTCCTACGCTGTTTTTTCTTACCTCGGCATAGGAATTCAGCCACATCATGCTTCCCATCAACATACCGCTGCGGTATTGAAGTGCTTCGGTTAAGGTCCCGAAATCCAACTTTCCTGTACTTATCATCTCACATCCGAAACAAAATAGCAAGAGATATCCGCCCCTGCTTAAAAGCATTTGCAGAAGCTCTCCTAACGTTTTTCTGACATTACTGCACAAACGGGCTTTCACCACCGAAAGACTACTTTCCCGATACCGCATAAGTAACAGATCCTCCGCTTCGTACAGCCGTATGGTATCTGCGCACTCCACCGTAGTTTCCAGATAAACCGTTGCATGCTCCATCGTATCCTGTGCTTCTTTGGTCAATCGTTCCATGGGACGAACCACAAACCGTTGCCGTAGAAACATGTGGGGCACCAATACCGCCAGTTCCACCGCCAAAAGCAACAGGCTGATTTTTCCGAACAACACCGCCGTCACCGCAACACGTACCGTTGCAAACACCAAATGGGGCAGATTTAATGCCCCCGTCAAAAGATTCAACGTCATGGTAACATCACCGTTCAATCGCGTCAACCATGCGCCGGTACTCTTTTCTTCAATTCGCTCCATGGGCAGTTTCAGCATGGACTCAAATAAAAACTGCTTCAGTTTTCCCACCAGCTTTGCGGAAAACACGGCAAACCGTCCCCACAGCGTTCCGTTATAAAGAAACAGGCACAGATTTGCTACGCCGAACAGCGCGCAGGTCATCCATAATCCTCTTTCGTCTCCCCCTTCAATCGTCTGAAACACGTGCCGCAAAAAGAGGGCGTTGATGATACATAACACTGTATCCACCGGACATCGTAGCAGGAGCAAAAAGCAATAGGTCATTGCTCCGCCCAGACGCCCGAACACCCGGCTAAGACTCTTTCTCAAACAGCTTCCCCCCCTTCAACACCAGTATTCTGTCATAATTTTGTATCGTTTCTTCCCGGTGTGTCACATGAATCACCGTCTTTCCTTCCGTCAAGCGTTCCATGGCCCGCAACAGAGCATCCGCCGTCTCTCCGTCCAATGCAGAGGTGGGTTCGTCCAGCAATACCACCGGTGCGTCTTTGGCAATGGCTCTTGCGATAGCAATCCGTTGTGCCTGTCCGCCGGAAATGTTGCCGCCCCGCTCTCCCACAAGACTATCCAGTCCATCCGTCAAACCTCTCACCCATTCCTCCAACTGTGCCGCACGTACCGCTTCCCAAACTTTTTCCTCGGTCATGGAATGTCCGCATGTAATATTCTCCCTTATGGACAAGGGAAACAGCCCCGGGGTCTGCATGACCACGGCTACCCGCTTCCGTATTCCTTCCGGCGCATGCTCCCCCGCCACCTCACAATACCCTTCCTTTACCGGATATAGCCCCGCAAGAATCTTTAACAATGTACTTTTTCCGCTGCCGCTGCCTCCCAAGATTCCGATATGCTCTTTTTCCCGAACCGTTAGCGAAATCCGGTCCAAAATCTTTTTCTCCCCGTAACTAAAACGAATCTCCCGTAATACGATACTCATGTTCCTGCTCTCCTTCCGTCTCTATACCTTCCCATACCCGTTCCAGATTTCCGCAAAAACGTCTGAAATTCGCCAGATGCACCGAAATATTAATCATCACCCCGGACACATTCCCCGACAAATTAATAAACACATACAACATCCCGATGGAAAGCATTCCCTTTAAAATCATCCTGCCTCCCACCAACATCAAAAGCACAAGCGGAATACAGGATAACATCCCTGAGATTGACATCAACTTTGCTTTCGTTTTCTCCTGCGTTACCACCGCATTCTTCCACCCGTCAATCCGCTCTGTATACCTTTCTTCCAACAGCAGCTCCGCCTCATAAAGTCGTACCACCGGAAACAGGGAAAGAAGCGTTCCCGCCACTCCGTTCATCTTCTTTTGCTGTTCCTGCTCTCTCTTGGTATAACGATAAATCACCTTCCCGGAAAGAGTAGTATACACCGCCATCCCCGCAACCGGCAGCAAATACAAAAGCGTCAGCTTTGCATTCTGTGTCAGCAAAAACAACAGTGTAAACACAAAATTGATAACCGTAGTACATAGCGTAAACAAATTATCCGATACATAACGGTTGATTTCCTCCATCTCGTTTTGCTGTACAGAAACCAGCTCCGCCGAGTTCTCTTTGGCGACAGAAGCGTACTCCCTTCCCATGGTCACCCTTGCCAACTCCATACGCAAATCATGCACCGCATACTCCCCCGCATAAGCAGAGAAAAACTGCATCGCTCCTTGAAGCAAGGCCGCAAGTATCAAATACACCACACACCACGCAACCCGCTCCCTGTCCGGCCCCATGCCGCCCTGTACCCCGTCAATCATCACTGCCAAGTCTTTATTCCAAAGTAATGTTATAACCACCGAACCCACGCAACAAAACATGGTCAATAACACGATTCCTTTTCTTTTTTGAAACAATTTGAATATCCTTTTCATCCACACACACCTCCATTTTCTCTCGATTTCCCCTTATATTCTCATCTTAAACTATGTCCCAGGGACAGAGTCAAGCGTCAAAAAAAGAGAGACACACGAAACCATGTGTCTCCCTACAACTTCCTCATTTTTTAAAAGTGTCCGCTTATTTCTCTTCCACAATCAGCGTTGCCGAACCATACGCCTTTACTGGGCGGCCGTATTCATCAAACTCCGTGGTATACTTTACACGGAACGGTACCCTGCCCACCGTCAGCGGTATCACAGCCTCCAGCTCCGGCACACCCGCCGCAATCTGCTTATGCCAGTCACGGTACATATCTGCCACCTCCGGCGGGAAAACGCCCATCTCAATGGCACTGTCCGGATAATTCTTAAGAAGCGCCGGCAGTCCCAAATCCCTCATACAGCGGAAACACGGACGCATCTCTTTTGTTGCCACCGTATATTCCCAATAATAAATATTCGCCTGCTCACTGGCAAATTTAAACCGGCGCTCATTATCCATCAGAGCCTGATAGTACTCCTTCTCCGTGGTCACATTCCGTATCATGGAATAGAACAAATAATGATTGCCGCTGTGTCCGATTAAACGAATATTAGATCGGATACAGATACGCTCATCTCCGCAACAAGAGGACGAAAACTTGCGCCAGGTATCACACTCCTGCTCTTCTCCCGTCTCCACCGCGCGTTTCAAAGCATCACAGTATATCTTACCGTTCTCATCATCAAAGAAGGTAAAGGGATCCGTTTCAATCAAATCCTTCTCGGTAAGATTCATACCCAGTTCTTTCAAGTATTTTTTATTCACGCGAAGAATCTCCGCTTTGCCGTTGTGGTATTCGAAAATCGCGGCACCGCCTACGAAATTACTGAAAATCAGAGTCTCCTGAGACTTCGGTTCCCAGAAATCGTGGGCTTCTATCGTCTGGGTGGACTCATCCTGCAACACGGTACTATCTACCGTAGCCTCCTGTAACAACTGTTCAAACTCCTCTTCCGGAAGAGGCTTGGAATACAAGTACCCCTGAATATACTCACATCCGATGCTCTTTAAGAAATCCGCCTGACTCATGGTCTCGACGCCTTCCGCGATAACCGGCATATCCAGCCACTTTGCCATACGAACGATGGAGCTGATAATCGTACCTCCGCGATTATTATTGGCTTTTTCGGAAAGGAACAACATATCCAGCTTAATCACATCCAGGTCTACTTCCCGCAGAACATTTAAGGAAGAATATCCGCTGCCGAAATCATCCATCTCAACCACATATCCGCATTCGCGTAACCGCTTTACAATTTCGTTTACCCGGTCGCTTCCGCCCACAATGGCCGACTCCGTAATCTCCACTCGCAAATATTTTACCGGCACATCGTACTTCATACGAAGTTCCTCAAGCTTCTCCACAAAACGCGGTTGGAAGATATCATACTGCGAAAAGTTGGAAGATATCGGAATCACCATAAGTCCCTTATCCATACACTTACGCAGGAAGCAACATACCTGTTCAAACACATATAAGTCAAGCTTTGTAATAAAACCATTCCGCTCAAAAATCGGAATAAAGAGTCCCGGAGAAATCAGCCCCCGTTCCGGATGTTTCCAACGCACCAACGCTTCCGCCCCCACAATGCTTCTGGTAGCATGATTATACTGCGGCTGGTAATATACCAAAAACTGTTTGTCCGTCAGCGCACCTTCCATAATACCGGAGATTTCCTGCTCACTCAGCAAATCGTAACGCATCTCCTCGGTATAAAAATTATATTTTACGGTATAACTGCCCTTTATTTTTGACTGGGCCAAAATAGCGCGGTCCATCATGGCAACTGCCGGAACCGGCTCCCCTACCGTCACATAAATACCCACATTACATGCAATGGCGAACGGAAGATTATAGGATGTTAAGCCCTCAATCAGTTTCTCAATCAAAGCCTCCAGCTTTTCCCCGTAGGTATTGGTAAAGAAAATAAAACGGTCTGAATCGATGCGGCATGCCAGGTCCTGTTCCCCGATCAGCTTTAGAATCAAGTCCGCCACATAGCACAATACCCGGTCACCTTCCGCCATACCGAACATATCGTTAATGGCCTTAAAACGTAACACATCAAAGTATACTGCCGCATACTTTCCTTCTGCAGCATCCTCCGGATTCTTCTGTACGATAGCGTCTACTTTTCTGCAGAAAGCATTTCGGTTTAACAGGCCGGTCAGTTCATCGTTTTCCGCCCGGTGTTTAAACCGTTGATTGGTCAAAATATCATCATGAATATCCGTAAACGTGATGGTCACCATGTTCCCGAAACCTTGGGAAACAAAACCGACACAATACCACTTTTTAACCTCGTCTGCGCTCTGCAACAAATATTCCTCATAAAACGCTCTCGGTTCCCCGTCCTCGGATGCTTCCCTAATCCGTTGTCTTATCCGGTTTGCTGCATCAGCGGAACACACACCGTCTTTTTCCAGAATTTCCCATAACGGTCTGTCATCAAATTCTCCGCGGAACACATCGGTAATTGTTTCCGGATAAAAAAACTTTTCCTCTATGCAATCATACCAAACTACCAGGCTGTTCTCATACACCCTGGCCGTACGGTCTGTTATATCATATCCCCGCTTTATTTGCCCGCTTCTGCGATGCATTCGGCCGGACATCTGTCGTTCTGCTTGTCTTACCATAGATACCTCCTCCACTTCTTCCGTAAGGTGTTACTCCAACCAGCTTAACCGGAATCAGTTTTAGCACACGATATTAGATATACTTATTTATATTATAAGCCATATGGCCTAAAATAGCAATCAAAACTTTCTTACAAAGCTCTATTTTCAAAAAATTAAAGCCAACGAAAACATTGTCATGCCGTTTCAGCGGTTTTCAAAGTCTTCGTTGGCTTCCCCGTACTTAATCCAGCTTCTCGCTGGCTTCCTTTAACAATTCGATAATCTGCAAATGCTGCGGGCATACGCTTTCACACTGACCGCAACCGATACAATCCTTCGCACGACCGCTTCTGTCCACCAAACCGTTATAGAAGAAATGCGGACGGTTATCGTTTTCCGGATATCTGCGCTTGGTATTCAGTGCCCGGAATACATCCGGAATCAAAATACCCGACGGGCATCCGTCCACGCAATAACGACAGGAGGTACACGGAATCAACGGCATACTGTGCATCTTCTCCACTACCTTTGCAACCACAGCCTGTTCCTTTTCGGAAAGCGGCACAAAATTCTTAAAGGTAGCAATATTGTCCTGCATCTGTTCTTCCGTGGACATACCGCTTAATATGGTAGCCACACCGTCTAAGGAGCCCACAAACCGGAGTGCCCAGGATGCAACGGAAGCTTCCGGATTTTCTGCCATAAACACAGCCTCCAACTCATCCTCCATCTTCGCCAGCATGCCACCCTTTACCGGTTCCATAACAATCATCGGAATATTACGCTTCTTTAAAATCTCGTACAGCTTACCGGAATGTACAATCGGATTGTCCCAGTCCACATAATTTAACTGAATCTGTACAAACTCCACCTCCGGATGTTTCTCCAGAATCTGCTCCAAAAGAGCCGGTGTACCGTGGAAAGAAAATCCGAAATGCTTAATCTTTCCCTGCTTTTTCTTTTCCATTGCCCAGTTAAAACAATCATACTGCTCGTACTTATCGTAATTACCGCCGTCTTCCACACTATGTAACAAATAAAAGTCAAAATAATCCACACCGGCCCGCTCGCACTGGATATTAAATACCTTATCCCTGTCTTCCAAGCTATGTACTTCCCAGGCCGGAAGCTTCGTAGCAAGATAGAAGGAATCTCTCGGATAGCGCTTTACAACCGCTTCCCTTGCAGCCACCTCGGACATGCCGCCGTGATATACATAAGCCGTATCGAAATAATTCATTCCGTTTTCCATATACGCGTCCACCATATCGCAAACCCGGGCCATATCAATCTCCCCGTCCTTCTGCGGCAAACGCATCAAACCGAAACCAAGCTTCGGCATTTTACTTTCATCCACACTCATCTTTTATCCTCCGTTTCCGACATCCGGTGATGTCATCCTCTATTTCATTATATTGCGTTTCTTTTATTTCAAGTATATCATAGGTTTTTTATCCGTGCATCTGTATTTTCTTGCAGAATATGAACCATATCGTCCAAAAATGAATTTTCTGTTTGTTTCCCGTCTTTATCACGATAAAATCAACTTTTTGCAAAATATAGGATTGACCTTTTTCACTTTGAATTATATAATATATTTAATAATTTTTTCTTTTACTTTTTTCATTATAATCATTTCATGTACATAGGAGGATTTTATGAAAATTTACGTAAATCAAATGGGGTATTTACCAAACAGCAGTAAACTTGCCGTTTTCGCACTTTCGCAAGATGCGGAGGCCCCGGCACCTGCCATTTCCGGTAAGGCGTCACTTTGCACTACGAATGGCACCTGCATATTAGAAAAAGAACCGGTGACATTCGGGTACGATGAAGCCTCCGGCGACTATGTATTTCAAATGGACTTTTCGGAGATTACGGTGTGCGGAACTTATGTGATTAAATGGCAGGACGCCGTTTCGTATCCCTTTACCGTCGGAAACGACCTTTACAGCGACTTAAATATTCTTTTGACAAGGGCCCTTTACTATCAGCGCTGCGGTTCGGAACTGCTTGAGGCACATGCCGGGAAATACGCCCGTCCGGCCTGCCATACCGCACCTACAGTACTTTGGACGGAGTATAAGAAGTTTTTGGATGGAGAACTTTCCGAAACGGAGCTGCAAAAGTTTGATATCCGCGGAGGCTGGCACGATGCCGGCGATTACGGACGCTATACCACCGCTGCCGCCTGTGCTTTAGGTCATGTTCTGTATGCTTACCGCTTTTTCCCGGAAGCATTTACGAGAGAACTGAATCTTCCGGAAACCGGCAACGGCACACCGGACATATTAAACGAATGCCGCTACGAGCTGGATTGGATGTTACAGATGCAAGCGGATGACGGCAGCGTTTACCACAAGCACACCACCCAACATCATGCCGGCTTTGTAATGCCCCACGAAGATACCAATCAGATGCTTTTACTTCCGACTTCTTCCATGGCTGTGGGGGATTTTGTCGGAACTATGGCGTTAGCCTCCCGTATTTACCGCCCGTTTGATGCCGACTTTGCGGACCGGACTCTGACTGCGGCAAAGAAGTCTTATGCCTGGTTAGAAGCCCATCCGGAGTTTTTATTTGAACACGTCAGAGAATGCGGTACCGGCGGCTACGGCGACCGTTCCGATCTGGACGAGCGTATGTGGGCAGCCATGGAGTTGTACCGCACCACCGGAGAATCCCGCTACCTGACCGACGCCCGGGCAATTTTTGACAAACAGGAAAACCCGGTGCAATACGGTTGGGCAGACATCAGCGGTTTTGCCGCCTGGGCATTGTTGGAAGATGAGCTGACCATGGATACATCTGTTACGGGACACGGGGATTTGTCTTCCGTGGAAACAGACTTCCGTACCGCTTATAAAGAACTTCTGTATAAAGACGCCGACCGTCAACTGGAGGCGCTTGCCGCCTGCGGTTATAACGTTGCCATGAGAGCAAACGAGTACGGCTGGGGAAGTAACTTAACCGTACTGAATCGCGGCATGCTGTTCGGTACGGTATACCGGTTGACTCCGAAGCCGGAATACTATACCGCCGTTGTCCGCCAAATGGACTACCTCTTAGGTGTCAATGCTACGGATTACAGCTACGTTACCGGCGTCGGCGCTCACGCCTTCTGCAATCCGCACAACCGGGTACCGGCCTCCGACGGCATCGACGAAACCATTCCGGGCTTTGTCTCCGGCGGTGCCAACGGCTCACGCTGGGTAGATCCGTTAGCAAAAGAATTGATTCCGGAGGGTACTCCGCCGATGAAGTGCTTTGTGGACCGTTGGGAATGCTACTCTTTGAACGAAATTACGATTTACTGGAATTCTCCGGCGATTTTCTGCGCGGCGTTTTTGGATAATATGAAATAAATACATAACATTAAAGCCCTTGTGTCATGACACAAGGGCCTTTTTTACTTAGAATATCACTCAACTTATAAATTCAATCCCTTCGCCTCATCACATCCCAGAAGCACGTTCAAACACTGGATTGCCGCGCCGGATGCACCCTTGCCGAGGTTATCAAACTGGGCGGATACTACGATACGCTCCTCATTACCGGTGACATAAATCTTTAAGCCGTCCCAACCGGATAACCCGTTTCCTGCAAGAAATCCGCTTGCGGCCACTTCATCATCTGCCGCTGCCACCTTAATAAACTGCTCTCCCTTATAATAGTCCGCATAATACGCAAGCAAGCTTTCCGGAGTCTCCTTCTTAGAAAGCATATCCGCATACAACTGGATGGTCACTACCATCCCGCTGTAATAGTCATCAATAATCGGGGAGAACAACGGCGCACGGTCAAGACCGGTAATTGCCTTCATCTCCTTTAAATGCTTATGTTGCTGGGTCAGTGCATACACACGACCGGAACCAAGCTCCGTCGGACGGTCTTCGCTCTCATATACCGCAATGGTCTTCTTGCCTGCTCCGCTGTAGCCGGACAGCGCAAAACAGCTCACCGGATAATCCTTCGGTAAAATACAACCCTTAACAAGCGGATACACAAGGGAAATAAAGCCCGATGCATAACAGCCCGGCACCGCAATACGCTTTCCCTTCTTAATCGCATCTCTGTGTTCCGGGGAAAGTTCCGGGAAACCGTAGGCCCAGCCTTCCTCGGTACGATGTGCGGTGGACGCATCAATAATCACCGTATTCTCGTTCTCCACAAAGGAAACCGCTTCCTTTGCAGCCGCATCCGGCAGACATAAAAACGTCACATCGGATGCATTAATCATCTTCTTTCTCTCCTCCGGATCCTTACGAAGTTCCGGATCAATCTTCATAATTTCAATATCGTCACGATTCTGAAAACGCTCAAAAATTCTAAGTCCTGTGGTTCCTTCGCTTCCGTCGATAAATACCTTTGTTTTCATGGTCGAATCTCCTTTTTCTTTTGGTCTCATAATTATACAACTCTTAGGAATGGTTGTCAACATTTCACACGATACCAATAGCTGTATATATCTTCAAAGCCTAATCCATTATACAATCTCTTTGCTACCTCGTTACTGTCTCCCACCTGAAGATATCCCGTCGTAGCTCCGCCTTCCTTGCCCTTTTCCAATAACGCCTTACAAAGTACCTTCCCGAATCCGCAGCCTCTGTACTCCTCCTTTACCACAATATCAAGCAGTCCCACATACCCCTGTTCCATGACACCGAGGCCGCAGGCTACCGCCTTTTTATCCACATATACCGTAGCGCAGAGTACCGGATTTGTAATCTTTGCCTGTATCTTCTTTGCAGTCGGAACAGAAGACGGTGATACCTTATTAAAGGTGAAATAATAGTACTGCCAGCTTTCCGTAAACTTTTCTTCTATGATTACAGACATCTCAACTTCATCCGAAACTTCTGCCGTCTTGCCCTTGTTGTACGCTTTTCCCTTGGATTCCGGTTTTCCTTTCTTCGTCAAATCCACCGTCATTACATTGGTCTTATCCACTGCAGTGTATCCTCTTTCCTCCAACACTTCATCCAATTCCGATGCCATCGGTGTAATTTTAAATACCGCCGGTAAATTACGCTCCCCATATTTCTCTTCGCATTTCTTTATCTTTTCAACAAATGATCCGGTAGATACTCCGACCACATTCACCGAATTTGCACGTTTCGTATATCCTTCCGCATAACGCAACAACCAACCGTCATACGCTTCCTCCGCAAGACACGGGTGTGTGTTAAAACTAAGTTTTTCAAAATACAAACAGTCTTTCTCCATTTCTGCCCCTCCTTTTCGCATTTTTTCAAAGAAATCATCAGCAACCTCGCCTTTGAATTAGAATAATTATACATTTTATTTGTATATTTGTCAATGTATATTTAATTCCGCGTAATAAATATTCACCCAAAAGTAAATCTATCATTCGCACTTCGTAATGTTACACCTCTTTTTGCTTAAATACAAAAAAAGCCACAGGTCATTCCCTGTAGCTTCTCTAATTTGTGCTCCATGCCTCCTACTACTCTATTGCGTCTTTCTTCTGCCACCATTCCTTGACCGCCGACACCTTATCATAAAAGCAAACCAGCCATCCGTATCGCGTCTTTGGCGGAATCAATGTCAGCGGAAACATATGTCTCGCAATCATGTCCTGTTCGTTTTTTGTCAAATCAGGATATGCTCTCCTCGCATTGTCCAATGCTCGCTTCGGATGCATGAACCAATGAATCAAACCGTTTACGCATTCGTCATTATCCTTATCATGGTGATTGTATAAAAAGTAATCGTGGAGCAATGCTCCTCTGATAAGTTCCTCTAAATTCACCTTGCTTCCAAACCTTTGATAATGCCGGTAACACAAATATGCGACCTTGATGGAATGGTCATACGTACATCCGTGCACATGATGCCTATATTGTCGCATTTTCAAAAAATCTTCCGTTTCGACGACATGACTAATTAATTCGTAAAAATGCTTATCTTGCCTGCTTTGCATGTTCCATTCGCTCGTTTGCCGCAGCAGTTCTTTCCTTGGCAGCGGCAATCTGCTTCTCTCGCTCTGCCTGCATCATCTCCTGTCTTGCCTTTGGAGACATCTTTGCCTCTTCCCACTGGGCTTTACTTTCTGCCTTAGCTGCTTCAAAATTAGCCTTATCTACTTCATGCTGTGCCTTTGCACTTTCCTTCATATTGCGGAATGCTTTCTTAAAAAATCCCTCTGCCTTCTCGCCTACCTTCTCTGCCATGTTTACCATGCCCTCCTGCTGATACTTGTCCTTTTCAAATTCGCTCATTGTGATATCCTCCTGTTTTCTTTCTCTAAATATTTTCATTCAGTTTCTTCTTTCAATCTCAACTGATGATTCTATTCTAATGGTTAGATGTTCAAGATTTGCTTCGGAAATGTTTCTTTTTTATTAAATGTTCCGTTTTTTGCTTTATTGAAAATTGCGCAATTTCCTATAAAGCAAAAATGCCACCGATAGATTCCCATCGGCAGCACTTCCTAATTACATTTACATAATAATCTTTTCTTTAATCGCGTCCTCTCCGAACGCACCAATATAGCCAATCAGTTCGTTCGCAACCTTCACTACGGTTTCTGTAGCTTTATTACACTCATCCACAATCTGGCTGAACTCTTCTACATTCTCCGCGGTAATTCCTGCACTGTCTGCGTTTTGTTGTGCAGAGTCAACCAGCGAATGAATTCCGTACTCTATCACCTTTTTATCTTCATTTAAACCATCCACTTCGTCGGCAATTTCCTTGATAGAATTACTAACCTTCCCAACCTCTTTGTTCAACGATCCAAAAATAGTCTCTGTTTCTTGAATCTTCTCGGTCTGCCGTAAGAATGCCTCCGATACTTCCCGAGTTATTTCCACACTAACCTTAGAATTATCCAAAAGGGCTGCTACTACTGCCTCAATCTGTCCGGTAGATTCCTTGGACTGATCTGCAAGTGCTCTGATTTCATCTGCTACCACCGCAAACCCTTTTCCGTGTTCACCGGCTCTTGCTGCTTCAATGGAAGCATTTAACGCAAGCAGGTTGGTCTGAGCAGAAATACCCGCTATAATTTCTGTCGCGGAACGAATCTTCTGTGCCGACTGATTGGTCAATTCTGTCTGCTGTCGTACACTTTCTATGGACTGACTGCTCTTCTGACTGATTGTCACCAGTTCTGCCATAATCTTTTCTGCGGACGCATCGTAGCATTTCATCAATTCCGCACTTTCTGCCAACTTTTCTACATTACCTGCAATCTTTTCTATCGCAGCACTAATTGCCTCCACTTTTGCCTTCATGTCTGCTGCTTGCTCTGCCTGCATTGTACTGTTTGCAGAAATTGTTTCTACTTCTCCTTCGGTCTGCTCCACCGCAGTAGCCATATTCTCAAAGATCGCCTGAAATTCTTCAGACACTTCTCCCAATTCAGCAGACGCCGTTCGGATTCCGACAACAATTCTTCCCATCAAGGAAAAGGATTCCTGTACCTCACGAGCAATTTCACCAATCTCATCATCACGCTCCATCAGTTTTTGCATTCCTAAATCCATAGTTTCATCGGCTTTTCCCTTCAGGCCGCCAAAAATCCCCATTAGCTTGCCCAGAAAGAATCTTACCATTCCATAAATAAAGCCTAACGTAGCCAACAAAATGCCGATAATGGAAATGGAGGCTATCGCCGTATTGATGATTCCCTTTTCCAGAAGCTTCATCATAAAGATAATCCAAACAATCGTCAAAATAAGTCCCAGCCCCATAGCTGCAAATAATTTATTGCGCAGTTTCTTTTTCTTTTTTGCATCCATCTCTTTAGCTCCTCCTTGTTACTCTTTCTCTGTTTTGTAACCACGTATCTGTATAGCTATATTAATTATACACCCAGAATGTTTCTAAAGTGTTAAACTAAGCTGGTCTTCTTTAATACCGCATTACTGATTGTACCCAGCCCGAAGGCAAACATTGCACCACCCGCCAGACACAAAGCCACATTCATAATTGTGGAATCAAGCGGCGTAATCATTCCCACCATCATAAAGAGTAGCATTCCCACAACCAGACTACCGCAAAGACAAAGCCATGTTTTCTGCTTTGCCGCTACGCTGACCAATACGAAAATCGGAACAAACACCAGCATAAGAAAGATTTTTGCAAGCATACACATTATGAGATCCCCTGCGCTCAGCGTACCAAGGTCAAAGGACAGCCCGGAAATGGCACCGCCCAGCACCGCACCGGCAAAATATGCAAGCAGCATGAGGGCTCCGCAGACAAAGCCTGCAAGGGTTTTGGATATCACATACTCACCCTTCTTTGCCCGAACCGTGAAGAGGTTCTTCGCATATCCGCTCTTGAAATCCTCGGAGATAAACAAGCAGATAAACACCGCTGCCAGCATAAACATCATGTTGATGTTACACATCCCCATCACATCCATACCTCCCATGGCCGCCGCTTCTCCGTCATCGGTACCTCCGGAAGGCAGTGTTCCGATAGACTGCCAGGTGTTTTCCGGACCTTCCATAACGGTTTCTTCTCCCGTTTGCGGATTCACCGACACCGAACCGTCCATCATAGACATCATGACGGTAATAAGAATCGGGATGACAAGGGCACAGGCAATCAGTATGTAAAAGAGTTTTGATTTGAACATTCTTCTGAAATCCACTTTCAGCATACTTTTTAACCTTTTACCAAAGCTGACAGATTCAAACTTTACTGCGTTTTCCATGCTATTTCCCCTCCTTCATCAAATCGATATAATATTCTTCCAGACCGATTTTGTCGGTTTTGATTTCCGTAACGCAAATTCCGTTTTCATAAAGATAGGTTACAATCTCTTCCGGTGTTGTGATGTCGTAAACACGGATATAGCCTGCCTCATCTTCTTCCACACGGGAATATTTACAACCAAGCAGAGTCTTGCTCCGGCTCATGTCAGCGGTTTGCAGTGCCACATAGGTACGACAACTAGCATCAAGTTCTTCTGCTGTCATTTCCCGAATCATCTTTCCGTGACGAATGATTCCGTAGTGTGTAGCAACCTTCTGCAGTTCTCCCAGAAGGTGGGATGATACCACAATGCTACGGGTTCCGTCTTTTACAATATCGCAAAGCACTTCCCGCATAATCCGCATACCGTCGGCATCCAAACCGTTCAACGGCTCATCCAGCACAAGCAGGGTAGGATTGCCGAGAAGTGCCATGGCAATCCCCACTCTCTGTTTCATACCAAGAGAGCAGTTTTTAAATTTATTTCCTGCGGCGCCTTCCATTCGAACCATTTTTAATACCTTTACGACCTCTTTTTCCGGGTCTGGAATACTCAGATTCGTTGCCTGAAGCATCATATTCTCCCAGACGGAAAGTCCCGGGAAGCATCCCGGTGCTTCAATCAGCACACCGACCTTTGCTCTTACCGCTTCGTCCTTATAATCCTTCCCGTACAACCGAATGGAGCCTCCGCCGGCAGGAATCAGTCCGCAAATCATTTTTTCCGTGGTGGATTTACCCGAACCGTTTTCCCCGATAAAGCCGTAAATCGCTCCCATCGGCACCGTCATATCCAGACCGCAAACCGCCTGCTTCGCACCGAAATTTTTCGAAAGATTTCTTATTTCAACCGCATTCATTTATCCCGCCTCCTTCTTAATACACATCGCTTCTTGTAAGTATCCGCGTCCCCAGCACATTGTAAATAATTGCCCAGGCTACCGATACCGCAATACAGATGAGTAGCGTTCCCACATTACTTACCAGGCAGGCATTTACCGATGACCCGTATAAGAAAATATTCAGGAAGGATGCCGGGAGCGACAGATTCTCCACAACGGCAGCCACACCGATAATAAGGATACCGGTACCGAAAAAGAAGCTGGACGCTATGGAAACGCCGAAGTATCTTCTGAAAATAATGTTAAGGAAGGTATAAAGACTTGCCCAGCCGAGACTCATAATCATTTTTCCGAGAATAGCAAGAATCAAAGAACCCACATTTACCTCAAGGGAATATCCCGCAAGCATTCCTCCCGCCACACCGCCGATAAGATAGGTAATACACATACACGCCATGGCAAAGGCACATACAACGCTTTTCGACATCATGTAGTCCTGCTTCTTTGCATGGGTGGTAAAGAGCTGCTTTACATATCCGCTCTTATAGTCGTGTCCGATAAAGATAGAAACCATAATACCGCCGAAAATGAATACCATATTCATATTGGCATAATCGGCGATACTGTTAATCACATACAGCGGTTCAGAAGCTGCAATAATCTGCCATACATTGGAGTACAACGGTTCCATGGTATTTCCGTTTTGATCCGGCATCATGGTCATAGCCGACACCATGGCAGGGATAATCGCCGCAATGGCAAGGAATATGTAAAACATCGGCGTATGGAACAGACGATAAAAATCCACACCCAGCATTCCCTTTAAACGCTTCGAAAAACTCGGTGATTCAAACTGCAGTTCTCGTTTTGCTTCCATTTTACTTTCCCTCCTTCTGCGACATCAATTCAATGTAGTATTCTTCCAAACCTATCTTATTCTTTTTGATTTCACTCACAACATGACCGTTTTTCATTAAGTAGTCAACAATGGCTGCCGTATCGTCCACATCATACACATGAATGTATTCCTCTTCTTCCCGGACATCCGAAAACTTTGCGGCAAGTAACGCTTTCGCCCCTTGCATATCCTTCGTTCTAAGCGAAACAAAAATCTGGGCTCTGGCATCCATCTCATCTGCAGAAAGCTCCGTAATCATCTTGCCCTGTCGAATAATTCCGTAGTGAGTGGCGATTTTTTCCAGTTCCCCGAGGATATGAGAAGAGATCAGAACAGTGCAACCATAATTTTTTGTAATATCCACAAGAATCTCTCTCATAATCCGCATACCGTCGGTGTCCAATCCGTTAATGGGCTCATCCAATATAAGCAGTGCCGGGTCTCCGAGGAGTGCCATTGCGATTCCGATACGCTGTTTCATACCGAGAGAACAGCTTTTGAATTTGATGTTCGCAGAGTCCTCCATACGGACAATCTGAAGTACGCGCCGGATTTCCTCATCCCTGTTTTCAATTCCCAGGTTAATCGCCTGCATCATCAGATTCTGATACACGCTGGAGCCCGGAAAACACCCCGGGTCTTCGATGAGTGCACCGACTCTGACTCTGACTCCGGCGTCCGTATAGTCTCTGCCGAACAACTTGATTTCTCCGTCATCCGGAACCAGATGTCCGCAGATTAGCTTTTCCGTGGTGGATTTTCCGCTTCCGTTTTCGCCGATAAAGCCGTAGATGGCTCCCACCGGTACGGTCATATTCAGATTGTCCACCGCATACATTCCGCGAAAACTTTTTGACAGGTTTCTGATTTCAATCGCGTTCATTTTACGCCTCCTCGTTCTTTATTATCTTTATTAAAATTCTGTTTCCCGGTAAATAAATCAATTTACTTCCACACCGGCAAGTTCGGAAGTAAGCTCCAATATTCTCGGCACAAGCTTTTCCTTGACTTTGCCAAGCCTTGCACGGTGAACCGGATATGCAGCCAGCATTGCAACCCCTCCTACAATTCCCAAGAAAACTCCAGGGAGAATCCCACCGCTAATTACTTGAATCGTCATACATACCCCAAGTCCAAACAAAAGAAATCCCATGATACCAAGCACCAATGCCGGGATAATTCCCGCAGTCTGGACTTCATAATCCAAACGTCGTAACTCTTCTATTTTACTTTCTTCTTTCGGCATATACTTTTTTCTGATTTCCTGCACTTCCTGATTAATCGTAGCGGAATATGTGTACCTAAATCCTGTATTTTTGTCCATCGAAACACCTCTTTTCTCATTTTACCATCCGATTGTATCCCGCATCTGTTTGTAATTGTTTAAAGAAATGTTTCTGAAATATTAAAAGAAGACAAAAATATTTTTCGTAAAACAAAAAGAGACTTTCCGCCGAAAGTCTCTTTTAGAAAAACGATAGTCTTATTTCTTCTTCGATGCTTCTTCTCTCTGCCTGCAAATCTCGGTCCAGGTAATCCGCTTCGCAAGGCGGTCGCTTAAATCCGCAAGCGCACCCGGAATATCGATATTCTGCGGACAAATTGCACTGCACGCTCCGCATCCGATACAAGCGGAAGGTCGTTCTTCCTCAGGCATAAATTCAATCCGCATGCCCGCATTCATGGACGGAGCGGTACGAAGCTCGTTGTAGGTATGTAAAAATCCCGGAATATCAAGTCCCATCGGGCAACCGTCACAGCAATACCGGCAACCGGTACACGGTACATTATCCTTCATTCCTTCCGCAATGGTCATAAGTAAATCCGTTTCCTCCGGGGACAACGGTTTTCTCTCTTCAAAGGTGGACACGTTATCCTGCATTTGTGCTTCGTCGGACATACCGCTTAAGACTACCTTCACATTCGGCAGTTCCTGCAGGAAACGGAAGCCCCAGGACGCGGTAGATACCTCCGGACGATGCGCTTTTAACCTTGCCTCATCAGCTTCGCCAAGTTTCGCCAACTTACCGCCCCGGACCGGTTCCATCACCCACACTGGGATTCCGCGCTCAGTTAACAGCTCGTATTTTTCCCTTGCATTCTGTAAGGTCCAGTCCAGATAATTTAACTGAATCTGACAAAACTCCATATCATCGCCGCAAATATCAAGAAACTCCTTTAAGCCCGCAACTTCCGCATGAGTGCTGAAGCCCAGATGCTTAATGCGACCAAGTCTCTTTTGCTCCTTAAAATAATCAATGATGCCCCATTGCGGGTCCAGATAGGTCTCCATGGACTTTTCGTATACGTTATGTAACAAATAAAAGTCAAAATAGTCCACGCCGCACTTCTTTAACTGTTCCTCGAAAATCTCCGCCGGGTTGTAGCCGGTACTTAAAATCTGGTGCCCCGGATACTTATCCGCCAGATAATAGCTGTCCCGCGGATATTTGGACAAAATCCGGCCCATGACACGCTCCGACTCCCCGCTGTGGTACGGCCATGCGGTATCGTAATAATTCACGCCGTGCTCCATGGCGTACCGGGTCATTTTCTCTACCTGCGGTTCATCAATACTGCCGTCCGCGTTTACCGGCAAACGCATGGCACCGAAACCCAAAAGGGATAATTTTTTATCTTGAAAGGTTGTATAGATCATAGCAAATCTCCTTTATTTTCTTTCCTCTGTTTGTAAGTGTATCCACGCAGTCTCCCGCATCAAAACGGATATTCTTTTCCTTCGTTGGTAATAAAGCGCGGGCCTGTCCGGTCCTCTCTCTTTTCTTCGAAAAGCTTCCGCAAAATCTCCGCTGCATCATAGGAAGACAGGGGTGCTTTGTTATCCGGTCGTCCGTCGGTACGAATCCAACCCGGATGTACGCAAAAGAAATTAATGGTATCGTCGTTCTTAAACACATTGACCAGATTCATGGTACCCATATTTAGGGCCGCCTTCGCCATACCGTAATCGATCAGGTTCGTCCGGTAACACCGTCCGATACTGCCTGCCTCGGAAGAGATATTGATTACAAGGGCCGTCTGTTTACTCTTTGCCAACAGCGGATAAAAGGCCTTAATGACACGAAGGGGCCCCACTGCCGTCACATCCACCGTATGGGCGATGTAGTCCAAATTTGCATCAAAGAACTCCTTGTCACAATCCGGTGATACCGTTACCGCATTGTTTATCAAAAGGTCAATGCAATCAAAGTGCTCCGCCACATCCTTTGCAGCAGCCTCTACCGATTCCGTACTGCCGATATCCATGGTTACAATGTACAAGCGGTCTCCATAAGTTTCCTTTAACTTTAACAGTGCCTCCGACTCTTTCCGTACCGTGGCAATGACCGTATCTCCGCATTCCAAATAGCGAAGCACCATATTATACCCCAACGCATAGCTTCTGCCGGTTCCCGTTATCATTACCGTTTGCGCCATAACCTACCTCCGTCTCGTTTTCCGAATCTGTTTTCTGCCAACCAAAGAACTCTTTTTGCAGATGCCGTCGCCGGACACAACCACAAAAAGAGTTCTTCAAATCTTCATATTCTTATTATACAACGAGACGAAACAATGCGCAATTTAAAAATATTCTATGTTAGTTTATTTATTTAACATTCTACTAATCCCATAACTTACCGCACCCGCTGCCAGGATAATCAAAAGATCCACCGGTGCCAGCACAATGCCCGGAATACTCGTAAACCAAAAGCCTCTGCCAAGCAAATATAAATTTCCGCTGAGCAGACACATTTCCCCGATGTACATGGCAAGGGTTGTCAGTGCACCTACCGCTGCCGGTATTCCTACCGCAATCCCTTTCTTCTTTCCCAAAAGGAAGGAGCCTGCGTAAGTCCCCACCGTTACACCCAGGACCAAAAAGAACACACCCATCAAAACCGCCGACACAGGAGAAACCAACAAGTCTCCGTTTCGGAAAAATGCCGTAAAACAGGCAAAAATACAAAGTCCCAAAAACAGTGTGGAGCATACCGCCTGAATTACCAGTGCCTTTTGCTTCTTTTTATTTCCGGTCAGAACCATCTGTCCGAAGCCGTACAGGCAACTTAAAATCGTCAAAATCAGCACCACGGAAATCATATAAAAGTGAATCTTAAAGGTGGGACTGTACTCCCCGATTAAAATATCCACTGCCCGCCAATTTCTCGTTTGGTAGGTTTCCGGTGAAACATAACACATAAACATTTGCCAACGCTCCAGTTTTGTCTGCAACGTTCCGTTTACAATCACCTTCTGCTCAAACAAAAGCTCCGTCATGAAAAATACAACCAATGCAATTCCCGACGCCGCAAGCAACGGATATTTTTTTAACTTTTTCATAAGCAACGGCATCAGGCAAACCGCTACAATTACGGCGATAGCAACCGGCGTATAGGGAATGATATACTTCGGATAGTTTCTCTGAGGTACAAACCCGTACATCGCCATACTCCGAATCACCTTAAAGCCCATATAAATCGGGTAGCCCGACACCGCCAAGGTTCCCAGTAAAGCAAAAAGCCAATACAGCCGGAACTTCCTTTGTTCAATTCCGCTCATCATTTCAATCCTCCTCTCCCCAAAACATCTCTTCCAGCCTCTTTAAATACCCTTCCGGGTCTTTTGCCGCCTCTACATTCAGGTAACTGGAATGCGGCATATGATGCGGTATTATCTTCACTTCATCTCTCGTCACATCGTAATCGGCTAAAATCAGCTTCATTTCCGTCACCGTCACCGACCTCAAAGCCCATAAATCCGTACGGATTCCTTCCGTCTCTTCC
This sequence comes from Lachnospiraceae bacterium, assembly GCA_017938405.1. Classification (GTDB taxonomy): domain Bacteria; phylum Bacillota; class Clostridia; order Lachnospirales; family Lachnospiraceae; genus SIG307. Next base: position 20,329 of record JAGBBP010000027.1, on the reverse strand, counting down.
GCTATTTCCCTGGATTCCTTTCCGCTCATCAAACCGCAGGAATAGGAATTTCCCGCCAACTGCCATACATACAGCTCCAAGCCCTCCGACATATCCAAATCAAAATATTCCGGATACTGCTTCCGTAACCAGCCAACGGAAGCCTCCCCTTTGGTATTTATAAATACGTCCGTCGGGCCGTCTGCGCCACCGATGATACCGATATCGAGGAGATTCCCGTCCGTATTCGGTCTGCTGATAATTTCCCACTCTGCATCTGCGTTTTGGTCCGGCACCTTGGACCCCGATACCGGATTCGTCAGAAAACAAACCGCTATTACCGCTCCGGCAACTACCGTTACTGCCACAATCCAAAAGGCCGGTTTTTTGTAATTTAATACCGATTTCACCCGGTTCTTTACACCCACTTCCCCGAAGGCCAGCGGACAAGCAAACATCATGCGTTTCTGCAAGCTACAGGCCACCAACGCCTCCGCATATCCCTTTCGTTCCTCCGGCTCCATTTCCCGTACTACACGCTCGTCACAGGCACGCTCGATATCTCTGGAGAATAAGAGATAGGAAACCCAAAGAAGGGGATGAAACCAATACACGGAAAGCAAAAAGAAGGCGATGGTTTTCCACCAGTGATCCTTTCGCTTTAAGTGAGACCTTTCATGGGCTATCACACACTCCATCTGCTTCTCTTCCATGCCGGAAGGAAGATAAATCCGCGGCTTGATAGTCCCAAATACAAAGGGCGTTGCGATACTGTCGCAGAAATAAATATTATCCCGATAACAAAGCGACACCTTTACCTTATGACGAAGCCACAAATAAGAACCGAGGCTGTAGGCAAACATCACTGCCATTCCCGCAATCCACAGTACCGCTGCCACAAAGGCAATAATCTGCATGGGATTAGCGCTTGCCCCCGATGTGGGTGCGGCAGAAACGCTGTAACCCGGTGCCAGATGCTCCGAAATGATAGGGTTTACCGTTGAATTTAGCATCGCCACCCCTGTATGTATGGACGGTTGCTCTGCCAGTAATATATCGGGAGTCACAATTGACCCGCTTGGTATGAGACTTAAAATACTCTCCATAAGAAACGGGCATACCAAACGCATACCTACCAACGCCCATAGGCCTACCATCAGCGACTTCGGTGCCTTATGGCACAGGGCTCGTACCGCCAATACCGCAAACACCACCCAGGTAGCCGTAAGTCCCATATTTAAAACCTCAATAAACACTTTCTCCATTCTCATCCCTCCCCAAAGGAATCAATAATCTTCCGAATCTCCGCCAGTTCCTTCGCCGACGGCTTTTTCCGGGAGCCGAAGGCCGTCAGAAATGCCGGAAGGGAACCGGAAAAGGTCTCCTCCACAAACTTCTCGCTTTGAATGGCATAAAACTCATCCTTTCCGATCAATACCGTCACCCGGCTATTCTCCATTTCGAAAATCCCACGTTCACAAAGCTTCTTAAGCACCGTATAGGTGGTGGTCCGCTTCCAATTCAGTTCTTCCTCACAACGTGCCACCAGCTCCTTTGTAGATAACGGTGCATGCTGCCACACAATATCCGCAAAGCGGGCTTCTACCATCCCAAGTTTGATTTCTGACATTCTATCTGCCTCCTTATGTAAATACATCTTTTCCTGTAACGCAAATCTGTCTATCAGTAATAGTCATTTTCATTCTATCACCAATAGACAGTTTTGTCAAGGAAATACATAAGTACTTACATCTTAACTGATTACCTCCCCCCACAACATAAAAAGGCAGACTGTTCTGTCTGCCTTAGATATGCAACTTTTCATTTTATCTTTAACTTTTGACTGTAAAACATTTTACATCACATTTACATACGTCGGCTCCGGTATTTTTCTTCCCATCGCTTTCGCAGTTTCAATCCATTCCCCTATCATAATCTGTGCATTTTTCGCCGCTTCTTCCGGCGTTTCGCCATCGGCCATACACCCCGGTAAATCCGGCACGGATACAACATAACAATTGTCTTCCACTGACCATTGCACGAATAACGTATATTTGTACATACCTTCACACCTTTCTATATGTTATATTTCAAAAAAATGTATCGCACTTGCTTCACCTGATATGGCTTTGCTTTGTTACCATTCGGTTGGATATTAATAATTTCTTCGATATCCTCTCTCGTATAGATATAATGATCCCCTCTTATTCTACATCGAAAATTTGCTTTTGACAATATGTATTGTAAATCCGTGAATTTGATATTACTGTCTTGTTCTCCGTCCATAACTCGATTATACGCTTTATTCGCCATTTATCCTCCTTACCATTTCCCTATTGATTCTTTCCTCATATTGTTGTAAAATGTAACCAACGGTTATATTAATGATACAATAACCATTGGTTAATGTCAAGAGGAGGATTTACATGAAATTTATGCCTGAAAGACTCATCGAACTAAGAAACTCATTAGGAATCAACAAAGCGGAAGCTGCACGACAACTGAATATGTCTGCTATGGGATACGGACGCTATGAAAGCGGAGAAAGAGAACCCTCTTACCAAACCGTCAGCTTTATTGCGCAGACATTTCACTGTTCTACCGATTACCTATACGGTTTATCTGACTCCATGGACCCGGCCACGATTACAATCTCTGCTTCTGAGGAACCGGACCTTTTTCTGTTAATAGAAACCATCAAAAAAGACAAGGGCAACTTATTGAATCGTATACTCACCTATACCGAACACTTAGATACAAGCAAATAAAAGAACAGCCTTTCAGAAGAATTTTCTGAAAGGCTGTCTTTCCCTATTCAATTTCAAACTCTACCCAGTACACTGCCGTATCGTAATCCCCTGTTTCCCGAAAATCCATAAAGCCCTTCTTCAACCGATAGGTTCCCGCCGGGAGCTTTCCGTACAGCCATTCCCAAGAATAGGTAAACTCCGTGTCTTGTCCTTCCGGAATCCAGTACGCCAAAGAATTCCAGCCATACTCTCCGATTACCGTGGGAACATCTTTCCAGGTCCCGTCCTCCAGTACAATCAGATGATAATCCGTACCGCATTCCAGTTCACCGGTCGGATTGCCGCCCCTTCGGGAACATACAAGGGTCAGACCGGTCGGAGTTACATCTTTCACCGAAAGGGTCAGTCCCCAATCCGGAAAGCCCTCATCGGCTCCCACCGTAAAGGATGTATCCATATTCTCTGTGGTCTCTGCCGTCACTATATCGTTCTTCGCGTAGTCCTGCTCCTGTTCCTCCGGCCAGAAAGAACGTTTTTCGTCATTCATTGTCCGGAACAGCTTCGGTGCACCGATGCCGATAACAAGTGCCGCACATGCCGCCAAAGCTGCCCATTTTACCCAGCGGTAGGATGATTTTCCTTTCTCCACCGGTGCCGCCTCTTCGATAAATTCTTCCTTTACCTGCCCCATGGCATGCAATAATTTCTCATTCTTCATAGTATGATACCCTCTTTCTCCAATGTCTGCTTTAACTTACTCCGAAGGCGGAGCAATGTCATTTTCACATTACTCTCACTCAGTCCGAAATCTGTCGCGATTTCTTTTACGGAACTCAGATACCAGTATCGGCGCAAAAACAATTTCCGTTTTTCCGCAGGCAGTTCCGCCAGAAATCCGTTTAACGCTTCCACCAAAAGTGTCTCTTCCACCGCCTGTTCCGTACTGTCCGCTCCCGGAACACATTCCGCAAGCTCCTCCAACACCAGCATAGTTTGGCCTCCGCCCCGTTTTTCCCTGGTATTGTGTTTGTATCGGTTCAGTGCCAAATTCCGTGTAATTTTTCCAAGAAAGGCCGACAACCGTTCCGGACACTGGGGTGGTATGGAGTCCCATGCCCGCATCCAGGTATCGTTTACGCACTCCTCGCTATCCTCCTCGTTAAATAGGATGTTATATGCAATGGTGCGGCAATACCTTCCGTATTTCTTCGCAGTCTCCGACAGGGCAGCCTCCGAGCGCTCATTGTACAATGCAATAATCTGCCGATCGTCCATAACCTTCTCCTTCCGTATGTAATAAGGCCTTACATCCTAACAGACAACAAAGAGGAGTAGTGGGTCACACTACTCCGAAATTTTAAATTCTACCCAATAAGTTGCCTCATCATAATCCCCCGCCTCACGCCAGTCCATAAAATCCTTTGCCAGCCGGTACGTACCTGTCGGGAGTTTTCCGTACAGCCACTCCCAGGAAAGTTCAAACTCCCTGACTTTTCCCTCCGTAATCGGGTAGCCTATGTCATCCCAACAGTATTCTTCAACTACTGTCGGTACATGTTTCCACATTCCGTCTTCAAAAACAAGCAGACGGTAATCGGTTCCGCAAATAAGCTCTCCGGTGGGATTTCCGCCGTTTTTCGTGCATACAAGAGTCAAACCTGTCGGGGTTACATCCTTCACCGAAAGGTTCAATCCCCAATCTGGAAAGTCCGCATTCATATCGACGGCAGACTCCAGCCAGCCCATGGCAGTCAAATCATTCAAAAGTTTCTGCGGAATGTCTCCCCTACTTCCTTTTTTCAACTTAAATACCGCATAAACTCCGGTCCCGGCCGGATAGGACTCCTTAATTCCGCCATGGACAAATAGAATCTTATCTCCGGTCTCCAGATTTTTAAATAACTCCCGTTCCGTCCGATTGGACATCACAACCGGTGACATGTACCGCTCCCGTTCTTCCGGATCTGTAATTCCGTCAGGGGCATCATCCGTCACCACCATACTAACGCCGTCTCTGCCTGCTAAATATCTGCCCTTAGAAAAGCCCAATTCCTTTTTTGCCATAATACCGAGAATAATCAAACATGCAATGAAAAGTAGTGCAATCACGCTTCCCACAATTACCACGGGTAACACCCATTTTCTCTTCTTTTTTGTCGTTTCTACACTTCTACGCGCCATTCACACTCCCCCTTTCGCATTCCGCGCTTTTGTTTCCGCTCCCACTTCATTTTTTCCTATTTTTCTTATCTTACTTCCGTTCCGCCCCATTCCACCAGGGTAAATCCGGTACGTTCCGTTGCGGTAAGCTTCTGCTTAGGAAGCTCCATAAACTCTTCCGCACCCTTCCATGCCATAAACACCCGAAGCAGGGTATCCGGCGTCGGACTTACGGTCAGCTTCGCCGCATCTGTGTAATTCTCTGTCTGGAAGGAAATGATGTTGTAAGGGTTCTGTTCCATCATCGGCAACCAGAACACGATAAATTCATTGGCTTCCCGACGGGTAAGGCCCAACCTTGCCAATGTCTCTTCCAAAAATGCCGCCGTATCTTCACCCTTTACACAAAAGCCCTCGGAGAAATCATAGTCCATTCCGGATTCGCCTTCCCAGTAAAGGTAATTGTAGGTTTGTCCTTTGGCATCCGTAAGCGTCCCGTCCGGCATTGCTGTTACGGTCCAACCGTCCTTATAAGCCGGATAGGTACAGGTGAGTTCCCCGTCAAGGACAAGCTTCACGGAAACTTCCGTTTCCTCTTCCGGATACAGGTAGATTACCGGCTTATAAAGCATATAATCCCCCGGTTCATGGGACGTATCCGGATTGCTTGGTTCGGGCTTCCGGTCACTGACATCTATAGTCAGCAAATCCGCTTCCTTCCGTCCGTTTTTCTTATCATAACAAGCGTTCTCGTAGGTACAGGTCACAGAATCACCGATACACCAATCATCGGAGATTTTTCCGTTTAATTTGATTGCCTGCCCGATCGGAAGTGGTCTTGCAAAGAAGCAGTCGGAATAAATCTTCGTAATCCGAAGGTCCGTGAAATTAAAAATATTGCTGTCGTAACCTCCCGCCGTGGTCTTATCCAACCACTGTCCCGGGTAGGCTTGTTCTCTGTTTTTCTCCGACACTCTCCAACTGCTTGCGGAAATTTCCGCCGGATCGGAGTTCTTAATGATCCCGTTATAAAACACTTCCACGATGTCGCCCACTTCCGCATCAATGGAGTCCAAATCCTTTACGGGAAAGACGATCGGGTTGCCGCAATTCCACCCGTCTTCGATTACCTCCACTTTAGCGGACACTACACTCAGTTCCAGTATTTTCGCCTCGAAATGCTCTTCTTCCTTCGGTTCCGGCTCCTTATAGACACTCAGGTCCACGTCTTTCATTTCCCATGTTTCCCACAAAGTATCAATGGACTGAAAGTTTTTCGGAAAGAAATATACACTTGTGTCCGTATATTTCTCTCCTCCTGCCCCTAATATCCGGTTCCATTTCACAACCTTATAGGTCAGTGCCGTATAGGCCCGGGTTCCTCCGTCTTTATACACCCCCGACGGCACCGGCACAAAAAGCGCCATAAGCACTACAATCACAATCACCGGTATCCAAAGCTTCTTATTCCGTTTCTTCTTTCTGTTTTCTTCCATCACAACACCCCTATTTCCTTTTGCTCCCCTCTGTAGTCGCCGCTTCTATCTGCGCCTTCAACACTGCTAACTGTGCATCGGTAAGTACAACCGCGCAACCGTTTTGATCATTAAACAACACATTTTCGCACAAACGAAAAACAAAGGATTCGCCCGCTTCTGTTTGAAACACAAACGTATAGTCGGCCTTCTTATCCTCCAGACCGTATTTTACCCTTAATTCATACTCATCGGTTACCGTATCCCGGTCCTGTCCGGCAGTGGTCTCCTCACTTACATTTCCGTCAGCCGAGGTCTTATCCCCCGAATTGCCGGTTTTATCATTTACCGAGCTTTCGGGAAAGACTACCTCGGATTCCTTCTCCGGCGTCGAACCGCTTTCTTCCGTCGTCGGAACATTAAAACTCATCCCTACCACATGGCATAGCTCCTTCACCGTGTCCCCATACGTGACCTTACAAACCAGTTCCGTATCACCGGTCCTATCCGTAATTTCCACCGCTGTGTACTCTACGACACCTCCAAGCAGCGTAAACTCTGTCCCGCCCAAATTCCGGTCGGAAATGGCCGTATCTTCCGATTTGCTTTTCATAAGCTCGTCCACCGGTTCCAAAAGCGGTCTTAGATATAGCCCGCCTGCAACAAGCAGCAAGCACAGTGGAATACAACACAATAACACGCGCTTCCGGTTTCTTTTTCGTTCTTTTATTCTCTCTTCACTGCGACGAAATACCTCTGCCTTGCAGTCTTCTAATTTTCTCATTCTAACAGCTCACCATCCTCTCCGAGTAGGGCTCGAAGTTCCTTTTTGGCGCGATACAAAAGATTGTCCACCTGTTTCCGGTTCTTTTTCATAACCTTCGCCGCTTCCTCGTAGGTCATCTCCTCAAAGTAAATTAAGTGAATCACCACACGCATATCCTCCGGCAGGCTGGCAATCGCCGCATTTACGACACGTTTCCGTTCCTCCGCAAGCACGCATTCTTCCAGCGTCTTTTCCTCCGAAGACACACCGTCCGCCTCGGAAAGCTCCGTAAATGCAATCACCTTCCGATGCTTCAAATAGTCCAAGGCACGGCTTCTGCCTATCATATACAGATAGGTCTTTAGCGACACCTTGAAATTATACCGGTGCTTATGTACAATCAAATCCGAAAAAGTATCAATGGCAATATCCTCGGCGGCGTGCACGTCATGCACATAGCGGTCCACAAAAAACACCAGACCGTGAAACAATTCTTTCATAATCTCGTCAAAGGCACTTTCATCCCCAGCAAGAAAACGGCGGTAGCTACAGGCACCGTGATCCATTTGGTTTCCTCCTGACCGGGGCGTTTGCCCCTTTCACTTATTATACGACGAAGTGCAATACTTTTCCTTATATTTTTTTAGTTTTTTCATATAAGGTTAAAAAATTCTATTCCGGTTATTATACAAAAAGAAAAGGCCGTTCTTCCGGTGTTTTCTCTCACCTTCGAAACAGCCTTCTAAATCTCTTAAAATATCCCCGGAAAATGGGTTGCGATATAAATTCCTACCACAAAGGATACTCCGTTTGCCAAAAACGCGTACAACACATAAAACCATTTTTCTCTGACTTTTTTCGATAAGCGGTTCATCCACAAACAATAAGCCACAGCCTCCAAGCCGAACACAACCAGCTCGAACAATACATAGAAAAATACAAATGCCATCTGACCGGAGTTGTAATTAATAATATTCAGCAACACATTCAGGATGACTTGCGTTGCCGTATTAACTCCGATCAAAAGCAACAACTGCTTTCTTTCCCGGAAACCGAACAAAAGCGCCAACACCATTTCAATGGCAATGGTAGCCAGAATCCGGCCAATCAGGGCAGTTACCTCCACCCGGTAGTTGTAGGAGCGATACGCCTCCAGTCGTTCATTGGTGCTCAGCTCCTCATTGTACTTCACCGAACCCAACTCTTCCTTACGCTCATCCGTACTCAACTCTTCATCATACTCCACCGCACCCATATTGACACCGTTCATATCTACCGTGTAGTAGGTATCAAAAGCGTACCTCTCGTATATTCCGCTGGACACAAAGGTCCCTGTCTCCGGGAAATACAGGAGAATCTTAAACGGGCTCGGCGGGTAATAGGTCCACGCAATTTCCTTTGTGGCACCCACATCCCAGCCTTCCTGCAAAAAGTAATACCCATCCGGGTCCTCATACTCTACAAAGGCCTTCCAGGTCTCGTAATCAAATGTCGCCCAGGAATAGTTTTCATTTTCTTTATACCACCCATGTTCTTCGTTTCCGTCCCATGCACTGGCCGGTCCGGTGGACTGTCGCTCCGACAAAAGCGTTCCGTAGCAAGACTCGTCTCCCATGTTTTCAAACAAAATCCGTACCGACGGCTTCGGCCCCATATCTGCATTTGCGGTGGCCGGTGTAAAAAGTAACAGCGTCATTGCCATACAAAGGAAACCGGTAAAAAGTTTGACTATCTTGTCGTATTTTACCGTTACTTTGCTTTTGCTCCTATTTCTATTACCTGTTTTTTTAGTCTTTTCGTTTGAATTCATCCTAACCCCTCCGTTCCTATCTTTCGCTTATTCCAAAATCAAATGATATTCCTGATACGTAAGTCCGGAATATCCGGTCATGGTTTGCTTTAGGGAATCCAATAAAAGAACCTCATCCTTCTGCTCATAATAGGATTCCAGATTCTTCGATACGGTAAGATACATAGAGAAATCATATCCTGACGTATGGAAACCCACTTTCCCTTGCTGTTCTGTGATTGCTTTGCTCCGAATCTCACATTCCAGCAGCTGTACCTCCTCACCGATGCCGTTTTCCGCTCTCCAACGGTCAAATACAACCTCAGCCTGCAAGTTCATACGATATCGCTCTTTGCAAACCTCTCCGTCTTGCACAAAATAAATCCATACATCAGCAGAGGCAACACTTGTCTCCGGTGCCTTGTCTCCCGGATTTTCCTTCCCCGTTTCGGCATCTCCCGGTCTCTTATTTCCGTGCAAGGACTGTCCCGGATTTGTCGCCGGTGCCTCCGAACCGGCTCTTCTCGTGGCAATATATACAAACGGGCTTGCAACTACCAACACAAGACACGCCGCTACCACCGCAATTGTCACCCAAACCGGATGTACTTTACGGGCTTTCTTCGTCAGCCCCTTCGGTCCTTCCGCGTTTTCTGCTTCTCCCGGAAACGCATACACTTCCGCCCGTTCGATAATATCTTCTCTTATCTCCGTAATTCCATCATACATCAATTCTTCTTTCATAGCGCGACCCCTTTCTGATTCAGAGCAGCCCGCAAGCTTTTCCGAAGCCGCAACATCCGCTGTGCCATCTGCGGTCCGGTAATTCCACACCTTTCCGCCAGGTCCTGCACCGCATCCCCAAACCAATACCGGCGGACAAATAACGCACAGTCCTCCGCAGGCAGAGAATCCAGCCATTCGCTTATGTACCCGGAAAGTTCCTTTGCCTCTACGGTCTGCTCCACATTCGCGGAAGAAGGAACACAATCTCCAAGCTCCGACAGCAGCACTTCCATGCCGTTGTATCTTTTCTTTGCCCGCATGGACCGGAACCTGCTAATAGAAAGATTCCGTACAATCCGTCCCAAAAACGCCTTCAAAGACTGGGGCACCGTGGGCGGAATTTGCCCCCACGTAGAAAGCCAGGTATCGCTGACACACTCCTCCGCGTCTTCCCATACGTCCAAAACATTCATGGCAATCCGCCAGCAAAACCGGCCGTACTTTTGCTCCGTTTCCGCAATCGCCTGCTCGTTTCGTGCAAAATATAAGTCGATGATTTGCTTGTCGTCCACGTTCGTTCCTCCTTCCCGTAGATTTGTAAAAAAGAGCTCTTATCTATAGAGTCGCAAAAGGGAGAAGAATATTGAACGGATTTTCAGATTTTTTGAAAAAAGTTTTACATGCAAATGCTTTCTCTACCTCTCCTCATACCTCTCTTTAACTATATACTATTTTATCCATTTTGCAAAGTAACCCCCGGCAAATTTTTACTTTACCGAGGGTTACCATTCTGATTACATTCCTACCTACAATTCAATCAACAACTCCCTTTACAAACTCCATTTATTAATGATACTAACAACATCTTTTTCTAAAAACATGTTTTAAGGTGCCACCTCATTTATTGTTTTATACTACAAAGGGAGTAACTCTTTAATTCACTCAGAAACTTAATCATTCAATTTGACTAGTCGCGCCTTATACGGGCTAATCTTCTCAAGTTTATTCAAACACTCTTCGTACACTGCTACATCATTAAGATCATTTGAACGCTTTAATAATCTGCAAGCATAAGCCAAATGATTAGCATCCATTGTTTCAAAAGATATCATTCTCCTAGCATATTCTAAAGCTTCATCAATCTTTCCTAACTGTTCCAAAACAATTGCATAGTTATAGAAATATGCAGGCTGTGTATCATCTAATTGAAGTGTTTTTTCTGCGCTCTCTTTTGCTATGTCATACATTCCTGCCCCTGCATAAAATCTTTCTTTCTGATTAAAGAAAGCTGCTCTTTCTTTGTTTGATGACATCCTTTCTTCAACAATTGCAAACACACCTTGCATGCGATCCAAATTTTCAATTTCTATATCCTGACGATTAAAGCATGAAACAGCACTACCTAGCATTTCAATCAATTCCTTAGACCCAAAATCTGCTGAATGCTCACTAATATTCTTTAATAATTCCTCCGCAGCTTTTTGAGAACCCAATGCCGCTAATGCACATAACTTATTTAAGAAATATTCTATTGGCTGATTACGGCAATACTCAAGAAGCTGCTCAGCCAATCTCAATTGATTCGTCGAATATGCATACTGAAACGCCTCAGAAGGATCTAATTGTTTTAAAAGTTCATTTACCTCATCACTCACTACCTCTTTTCCTATTGAATCATTAACATTAGAAGCACTATATACCTGAGCACTCCCTTTTTGCAGACTTTCTATTTTTTCCACTATCAGACATAACATCTGATATAATTCACTATTTCCCACTACTTTCGCATTTTGGTAATCTTGCTCTTCATATTTATCAACAAAACGTCGAATAGCACTTTTAGCCTCTCGATAATCCGAAGTTTTTTCTAAATCTCCATAAAAGATTGTTCTTCTCGAAATAACGTCAAAGGGCAATTTTGTTTCTTTCCTAGCACACACTATATACGGCAACCCTGTTTGATATCTCATACCAAACTCATACATAACATTCGGGTTTATTCCAGTCAAATCAATAATACATAAATCTGCATGCTGAATCTTCTCAATAATATCACTATTAATATCTGTACTACCATTTACTTCATCCGCACGAATTACATTTAAATTATAATACTCTCCTACTTCTTTAATTAACCCAAGAAATTTATCTGATTGTATTCGTTCTTGAGATCCTTCGTTTCCAATTGGCGAAATAACAAAACACACTCTTTCCATTATTGTTCCTCCTTTTCACATTTCATCCGCATTGTCCTTTTTGCACCAATATCATTAGTCCTGCATCAATTATACCATGTGGTTTCTATTTTTTCAACCACAGAATTAACAGAACTCTCTCTTTCATCACATGATATCTGCTTAATAAAACTGTTCCGCCATCCAACGGTGAAATAGAAAAACACCTACTTGGTAAGGGCCCCTCGCCAGTATAGTTTTCTCTCTTACAGCCCGTGAGGCCGCCAGCACAGTAGCACCCTTTTCCTCGTAAATCAAACCTGCCATAGCAATCTGCCCATCAAATGTAATACCGTATTCTCTTTTTAATCGTTCTCCCAAGGCACCTTCCATGAGAACAAATTCGTTTTGTTTTATGCAGTCTCTAAAACTCATATTTCCTCCCGTCTCTGATTATTCCTCAAGCCTATTGTGCCTTTCTTGCAATCTCCGCTCTTCTATACTCCACCAGTTTCTTCGCACATTCCAATGCCTTCTCATTCGGATTATGAAACTCAAAGTCAATCAGCGAACTGCACACATGCTTCAGTTCCTTATCAAAAAATGTCACGGTTGTACCCGGTTTACATTTGCCACAACCAACACAAAAATGCACATTTTCAAGCATAATATCTTCTAAATGTTTCTCCCTGCAAAAGACCCTCAATGCTTCATCATACTGTACCGCCGGTCTTATATACCATTCATTCGCCTCCTGCCTGATAACAAGTTTTATATAACACACCCGTTTCCCTTTATAGGAAACAGCCCAGGAGTTCGCAGAGGTCCATTGGGGTGTCATTCTCAAACACTTTATGTACGACACAAAATCCAAGGCATTTTGTTTTCTTTCACCAATCAATAAGGCATTGATTTCCTCTTCTGCTTGCGGTTTCGCCTTTTTTCTTTCCTGCTGCTCTTTTTCAAAATAATCATCATACGATTTCATCCTATTTCCCCCTTGCTTTCATTCCGGATCAATAAACATAGTTCAGATTCATTTACAACACTTTTCTACCCCTCGCTTTAACACTTGCACAATCTCATCGGTTACATCAGCAAACTCCCGTAACTTTGCCGCGATTTTCTTTCTCCGTCGTTTATCCTGTAAGGCTTCCAGCGTCACATTAAATCCACCGCCAATTGCTTCCAAATCCTCGCCGTTATCGTTCTCCCACATGTCCCCACAGCGTCTGTAAAGACGACTCACCTCTCCTAAAAAGGTCATATCCGGATTCAGTTTCTGTGCTCGTTCTAAAAACGAATAGCAGCAGCTCCCGTTTGTTGCCAGCGCACAAACATAAGCCGTATAGCTCGTCCATGGGTTAAACTCTTCCAGCTTTACGTTATCGAACTTTCCATTTTCAATATCATCTGCCCACCCCCTGAATGCACTTGCACCAAAGCAGTATTTCTCCGTTTTGGTACATATCAGCTTCGGGAGCGTTCTGATTCTTTCGCGATATATCTCCGCCAACGAGCAATCATCCATTTTCTTATCAACAAAAATCCATCCTATTGTGGTGTCAAATCCTTTTATCTCGGTTCGCAATGCCGCTTCAAGAGAAGTACGCACCGGACAGTTACTGTTTCCGGTAATATACAAAAGCGTTTTGCCGTATTCCTCATACCCCACAAAAACACAGATACGAGCTCCGCTCATCCCCCAGGAAATCACCGGAACTCCCTTATCAATAGATGTCATCAACCTCTGCAAGTACATCTCTGCATTTTTACAAAGTTCATCTCCGGTGACAACTGTACTTGAGTAGCCACACAATTTAAAAATACGTTCAAAAAAGCCAGTTTTACCCTCCCGCAGTTCAAAACACTCCTCCGTCTCGTGCAAATACATGGACCATTTCTCTGTAAACATATAGCCACTGACACCTTCACCACGAAACCCGTTATACGTATAATGCTGCGTGAACACATCCCCCGTCAGTCCCGCAAAAAACTCATAATCAAAATCAGATTCCCCAAAACACTCCATTACATATTTTGCACAACCGTTAAACCAGTAGTTCTCGCCATATTCGTTCGTTACCAGACGATGTATTTTTGAAATGATGTTATTGCTCTGTTTCGAAAACATAATAAGTTCCTCCTCTGCCATCCTCTCATTCTCCGATTTCGACAAACCTTCTCCCTTACCGTTCAATATACCGCATCACATCTCGCAATATATCCAGACTCTCAAAGGGCTTTCCTTCCACTTCCAAGGAGTGATTTGCTCCTTCAATGTACAACGGTTTTATTCCGTGCGCGACGCAATATGCCTTACACTCCGGGTACACTTCATCTACGGTTCCAATAACGACTGTATCCGCTACCTTGATATACGACAGTGCATCCGGCACCGGGGTCAGGTAAATCTGTACCGGCTTTATTCTAAGCTTTTCCGCCAGGAATCCCGCTTCTATGGTTCCCACGCTTTTGGACAGAAAGACAACTTCATCGTATGAACTAAAATCAATATCTTTTACTTGCTCCCATACATAATCTCTGACACGCATAGCCTTCTCATCTCTTGTTAATTCCGGTTCAAAGAAGATGCCGTTGTACTTCACATGGATTTGTTCATATCCTTTCGTATCGTACAGAAAACTTGCGTAATATAGAAGCGGATTATCCATGTTGTAACCTACTCCCGGAAACATAACGACCAACTTCTTCATACTTTTTATCTCCTTACTATTCAACCAGCTCTTCCAACTCTTTTAAGTTCTCAATAATCCAATCCGGATATTCTAACTTTTCCTTCGGGGTCGCATAAATCCAATTCCCCTGCTTTATCCAAATCGTATACATTCCCAGTTCATTTGCTGGAACAATATCGTTATCCAGACGGTCACCTACCATAGCTGCCTCCTCAGGCATACACCCGGTCCTTGTCAGGGCAATTTCAAAAATGCGCCTGTCCGGTTTCGCAACGCCCTCTTCCGCAGAAGCCACTACGATATCAATATACTTCCGAATTTCGAACCGTTCCAGACGTTCTTCACTTCCCATGGACTGATTCGCAATAATTCCGATTTTAAAGTGTTTATGAAAACATTCCTACGACTTATTTCCCACTCAAACGTTTTTCTATATCCGAAGCACTGTACAACACATCTGTCACAATTACCCTATCCTCTTTCACCGCATAGAACACAGAATAGTTGTCTACTAACATTCTCCGAATTCCCATGGAATGCTCCGGTTCCGAATCCATAATCCGATTACGTTCCGGAAACATATCGAGTTTTAATATCTTTTCTGCAATCCGGTTATATTGCCCCATGGCATTTTCCGGAGCAAGCAATACATACGCAATATGATTGTAAAGCTGCTCCATATCTTCCAATGCCTGATTCGTAATCTCAACCCTATAATGTTTCACCCTAATGATTCCCCCTAAATTTCTCAAAAGCGCTTGCAGCTTCCTGTACCTTTCCTGCCTCTATCTCGTTATATCCTTTTTGTAATCTCTCGTGAATCCCTTCCTCTGTCATCCTATCCATGTTGATTGCATCCGGGACCTTCGGTAAAGTTACCGCAAAAGGAATCCCTCCGGTAAGAGATATCTGGTTTAAAAACATATCGATTGCAGTAGACATCGGAACCCCTAACTTTGATAACACTTCCTCTGCTCGCTCTTTTACTGTCGGATTTACTCTTAAGTTTAATGTCGCAGTTTTCTCCATCGTGCGTCACCTCCTATCAGCACCATTGTAACGCTGTTGTCGTTACATTTCAAGTACTTTCTGCAAAAACACACCTTTCCCCTTTCCTTCCAAATCCATAATCTTGTGTGCTTACATTGTTTCCTCACTCATGTACGATATACTTTTTATCAAATCAAACAAAGGAGCTTTTTACTATGTACAACATGCAATTACTCATTCAAAATTATCTGGAATACTGTCACACCCAGAAATGTTTGGACCTCAAAACATTGAAAGCATATCGAATTGACCTACGGCAATTTTCTGAACAAATCCATATTGAGGATGTCACTCAAATCAATTCATCTGTATTGGAACAGCATATTGCATCCTTACACCGGCAATACTGTCCCAAAACTGCCAAACGCAAAATCGCCACACTCAAAGCATTTTTTCATTATCTGGAATATCGGGAGATCATCGTCTTCAATCCGTTTAACCGCATACAAATTCATTTCCGGGAGCCGGTAAAACTACCGAAAACCATCCCTTTACCAACCTTAGAATTACTGCTCACTACCATATACGCGCAATGTACAACCGCAACTTCATCATATCAGCAAAGGAACGCCCTACGGGACGCGGCTGTTACGGAACTTCTCTTCTCCAGCGGTATGCGCATCTCGGAGCTGTGCGCACTGCGCTCCGACGATATCAACCTTTGCGACGGAACCATTCTTATCTACGGAAAAGGCAGTAAGGAACGACGTATCCAGCTCGGAAGTAAAACGGTGATTGCTTTATTAAACAAATACCACACCGAATTTCACAACCAAATCCATCGGTGTCAACATTTCTTTGCCAATCAAAACGGAACACCCTTATCCGACCAATCCGTCCGGAGAATGATAAATAAATACTGTTCCTTGGCAGCAATCGAGATGCATATCACGCCCCATATGTTCCGGCACACCTTCGCCACCAGCCTGCTGGAAGCAGATGTAGACATCCGCTACATCCAGGAAATGCTGGGACATAGCTCCATTAACATTACTGAAATCTATACGCATGTTGCTGTGGCGAAACAAAGGGATATACTGGTGAACAAACATCCGAGGAAGGATTTTAAGATATAGGATATGGTTATGCACCCTGCCGGAGAGGTGGGGTGTTTTTGATGGATAATAGAGAATTATCTTTTATGTGGACTTATAATTCGTATTCCAAATGAATTCATGTAATGGAGAAAACGATGATGAAAAAAGTATATAATGGATTATTATCACGTGCTAAATTGGCAGAAGAATTAGCAAAACAATACATCGAGAAAAACGCACCTTCTGTTGCTTGTATATCAGGAAAACGTGGGACTGGTAAAAGTTTTGTAATGGACACACTTCTAAACAAACTTAAGGATGAACATACCATCACTATATACAAAAGTTTTGGTGATGGTTTTGTTAAATTTGGTTCAGGATCTTCAAAAAGCAAAATAAATTCAGTTAGTTTTTCTGCGGGAACTCCACTTTTTGCGTTGGGACTTGGGATTGGTTGGGATAATAATGACAATGACTATATCCGTCTCAGAAATAGGTTAAGTAAAATTCTTGTTTCAGATGTGCTCTTTGGTGTTGATGATTTTATGGATGCAGATTCTGAAGTAAAGAAAATGATAATGTTAATTTCAAAGAATCTTGAAAGACTACAAAAGGAATTTAAAGTAACAATTAATTTGTTAATTACGAATATAGATAGTGATTATATGCCTTTTCTAGGATCGAAAAAAGTCTTTGAATATATGTTGGGGAAATATGAAGTATCAGATGTATCAGATTTTTTACATCAAAAATACAAATTAATTGTTGCACAGGAGGAGGACGTTCTTTCAATTTATAGAATATGTGGCGGGAATTTAAAATTAGTAGAGTTTATATATGAGGAAAAATATATCTGTGATAAGGAGTATTTGAATGCAATCGAACAAATAGTAAAAAGAAGAATAGAACAACTAAAAGAATCTGGGAAAAAAGAAAAGTTAAATGAAGATGAGCTTGAAGCGGTAATTTATTCGGCATCATTAAGTGTAAAGAAGTTTACTACACAAATTTTGGCAGAGGTAGTTAATCAAGAACATACAACCGTCTATCGAGAGTTGGATTTAGCACAGGAGGAACGTTTTCTTACTCGTGATTATAATGATTATTACGAATTTTTTTCGTTTGAAATTAAATCTCAGATAGAAAAACAAACTATACAAAAAAGAAAAGATTGGCTTCTTAGTTATTACAATTATTATACTAAGAACGAACAGGATGAATATTATTATAGAGCTTATTATCTGATGAAGTACCAAGAGAAAGTGACTTTAGCGTCATTTACTCTGTTTATGTTGGCCTATTCATCAGCATGGGAGATGCACGATTTCTCAACAATTGAAAAGATTAAGCAACAGTTCCAAAAAGCAAATATTTCTGAGGCTTATGAGGATTTGTTCAATAGCATTGAAGAATTTTACTCTGCGTTATCTTTTAATAAGGACTATGATGAGGTTCAAAAAAAATATGATTCTATTGATAAAGACGAATTAGATATTCCACTAAAAGCAGAATTAACACGTGCTTTTTTTCATTATCTTTATATTAATACGAATATGAGTACGTCTAAAGAACTTTTGGTGTTGGAACAATGCAAGGAGTATGCTCTTACAGAAGTATGCGTAGATATTAGAGGAATTGATTTGATAACACCTACAGACGAGACAGTAATACGCCTTAGAATTATATATGATATTGCACCATGTATTTTAGACTGTTTGAATCAGTATGAAAGTTTTCATCTCTTATATGAGAAAAGTAAAGAACTAACCCGATGTTCTTCTTGTTCGCGAAACGGACATAATATTGGGAACTATATTGAAAACGTTTTTAATCGAAAGGCCTTTTTGTTTGTTAATCAAACTCAATGCGACATATACTACCATAAGGCAAAGAAATTCTTTAAAGAAAATGAGATATGGGATGAATACTGTATTACCTTGGTATGTGAAGCGGGAACGGATATTGTCATCCAGCGATATAATGAAGCAATTAGTTGTTGCAATAAAGCTATTTCTGTATGTGAAGAAAAGAATATACAACTTCCGTTAATGGAAAAGCTGTATAACAATAGAATAGTTGCAACATTTCTTGCCGAAGAAGGAAATACGCAAAATCAAAAGAAACTTTCATCTGCAGCCAAAAAGGCTATAAAGGAATTGAAACAACTGCTTATGTCACGACAATGTGCTACAGAATATGTTATACTTACAAATATATGTTCATTGTCTTTATACTGCGATAACGACAAGCAATATTTGCTGTATAAGAAGAAATTTGAGAAGTTATATGGTTGCCAAGATATCTCCAATATAGATGACTTAAATATTGATGATTTTTACCGATATTATTTTTCGTGGTTTGAATTATATCGCAATATTCGCAATGAATGTTGGAGCAAAGCAGAAATACTTTGCACTAAGTTAGATGGGTTTGTTCCGGCATTGTTTCGAAAACAGGATGTGTTTTGGGAACAAAAAATTGCAGCAGCTAAACAATTAATAAAATCAAAGCAAAGTATTACTGCATATGATTTTTGTAATAATCTCGTAAAATGCACTCAAAGAGAAAAAAGCCTTGCTTATTTCTTTCATAGAGGATTGATGTTGTCAGACTTACAATATACATCGTATATTTAATTATTTAAATCATAATTAGATAGCATACACGCAATGATAACTTTGTATATACTTTCATATGGCAAATTGTAATACTGTGTAAATAAGTATGCGACGGAGCTGTGGTGAATTGTGTATGGTGTCCCTGCAATGTCAAATAAATAAGGGATGCCGTTCTTAACGCGAAAGTCAAAGCGAGCATAATCTTTAATGTTGAGTAGTGAGGCAGCTTTCTTAGCTGCTTCACGAAGACTTGTGATTACTTCTGTTGAAGGTATTTTAAATTCATATTGATAAGAGTTAGACATTTTTGTATCTATATATGTGAGGTTGTCTGGAAAAACAAGTTCAATAGGCATTAGCGAATAATAAATACCATGAAATTGAATGACTAAAACTTCAAATTCGGCACCGTCAATATATTCCTGGACAAGTAACTCCGCACAATTCATTTGAGAAAAAAGTTCTGATAATTTTATGGGTAAGTTATCAGATACATCAAAAACATTTTGTGTAGTCAAGCCAATACTTGCAGATTCATGAGTGTTTTTTGCAATGATCTTTCGACGATTAAAAATTTCCATGAGTTTATTATAATCGTCCTTTCTTTTGATAACCATGCTTTTGGGAACAGAAATATTATTTATATCTAAAATTGGAGTATAAACATTCTTGTTTCTAAGCAACGATATTACAAAAGCATTACTTCCGGTATATCGTATATTTAGTAAGTCACAAAAAGCAGGTATTAATGATTTTTTTCCATTTACCTGTCCATCCCTCGCAAAATTGTAAACAATAATTTTGTTGTAGTCTAGCTTGTTTTGGAAAATATATTCTAAGAATTCTATTTCAGAATAAAATACGCGAACATATCCAAATGCATAAAAGATCGCCGAAGCAATTTCTGCGAATTCTTCCCTAGAAAAGAATTCGTTCTCATCCGCGTGTAAACAGTCATATAAATCCTTGATAGTGTCAATAGTTTTTCGCAAATTAGTTTTCAGCCGCTTGGTTGTCGGTGGTTAGCCGACTATGATATCAGACAGCGGATCATCCTCCAATTCCAGTTCGGAGAGATGGTTCATGCTCATGTAACGCTTGCTTCC
>JAGBBP010000026.1 GCA_017938405.1 Lachnospiraceae bacterium | reverse complement strand
CTGATTGTACTTATCGGACTGGCAATTTATGGAAGAGCATAATATAAAATCTCTCGGGTTGAAAATCAAAAATTGCACGGGTTGAAAATCCGAAATCTGTCGGGTTCAAAACTTAAAATCTTACGGCATTCAAATAATGGAATAATGTTACAACATGGGCTTATTTTTGTAGAATAATGTTACAAACCAGTGACCAAAGAAGCGAATTATGTTACTCTGGGCCAGACATTGATTTTGTTTCAGGCTTGTCTGAATGTAAGGATTGCCATTAAGTTTATTCCGATGCCTGACAAAGAGCCGTTGTAACAAAGCAAACAGCCCCCGCGGTTTCCCGCGAGGGCTGTTCATTTATAATCACATATTGTAATTCAATAAGTAATTACTTTGCCACCTTAACAGAGGTGTTAACCGGAACGTTGTATGCTGCATAGGAACCATCACCTAAGTCATCATAGAAGGTGAAGGACTTCACATATACATAACCTGCATCTGCGTTACCGAGCATATCTACAGTGAACGGAGCAGCTGCATCAGCGCCCTTAGTATTCTTAATGGTGAAGCACTTAAGGAGTGCATCCTCAAGAGTAACTTCGCCACCCTTTAACTCAGCAGTTTCAGCAATTCTGGTTGCAGAAGAGTAAGTTGCACCAGACTTGGTAGCAGTACCGGAAAGGGTCGGATTCTGCTTAGCAAGAACCTTCTTACCACCCTGCTCAGTGCACTTGTAGAGTTCAACTACATAGGTACCTGCGCCTAAACCGTAATCTACAACATTGTAGGTGTTCTCGGTCTTGGTAGCGGTGAAGTCGATGCTGATGGTGCTACCGGTTACAGTAATGCTCTTGTTATCGGTTACATCAACATTGTTCTTCTTAATCTTTACGTAGTAGTTGCCTACAGTAGCATCCTCAGCCTTAACAGCCTTAGCAATCTCAGTGTAACCAACCTTAATACCGTTGTTCATCTTGAACGCAGTAATCGTTACACCCTTAACATTCTTGCTGTCTACGTTTCTCTCAACGTTCTCGAACTTACCATCGGTAATTGCGAAGCCCGGCTGAGTAGCACCGTCAGCACCCTTAGCCTTAACAAGAACAGTTAAGTTGGTGGTCATAGCGTCGTTAACCTTAACAGTGAAGGTCAACTGAACAGCAGTGGTGCCATTCTTAAGAGCACCCTTTAAGGTTGCGCCGTTTAATACAAGATTCTTGGTATCATCCTCTTCAACGCCTGCAACTACTTCCTTAGCTAATGCGTTAACACCGGTAACTTCTACCTTGGTAACAGCTACTTCGTCACCGTACTTATCCTTAGCATTAATGGTAAGGTTTTCAGTATCGAAGCCTTCTACAGTACCAACAGTTACAGTTGCACTGCTTAAGGTGAGGCTGGTAAGCTTACGAGCCTCGGTAATGGTAACCGGAATTGCAGCAATCGGCTCAGTCTTTACGTTACCGCTTGCATCGGTCGTAGTCCAGTTAACAAGGATGGTTGCGGTACCTTCCTTGAAGAGATACAAGTTTCTGTCTGCATCAATTGCAGCAACATTCGGGCTTGCAGTCTCGAAGGAAATAATTCCGCCGTTTACTTCGTCGCCGCTAACAACAGCCTTAGCTTCCTTGTCAGCAGAGGTCTTGATCTTAATATCAAGTCTTACAGTGTCACCATACGGAACAGTAAGGCCCTTGGTGTCCTTGTCCTTAACAGTGTTGTAAAGAGTACCGGTAATGGTCTCAATCTTCACCGGCTCAACAGCTACACTGTAGAACTCCATCTCAGCCGGTACATTACCAACCGGATTTCCGTTCTCATCGAAATCACCGCTTAAGTATTCTGCAGTAACTACAGCGGAAAGGTCTTCCTTTAAGAAGTAAACCTTACCAGCCTCGGTTACATAGTAAGAACCGTCTGCGGAGTATTCCTTAACGTTGTATACGATCTTGCTCTTGTAAGTATCGTTGGTTACGTTTACACCGTTTGCATCAAGAATGGTAACGTGGATATCCTGCTCGCTACCTGCGGTTACTAACGGGCTAACAGAATCAGCCTTACCGGAAAGGATGATTTCATACGGCTTACCGTTGTAAGCGGTCCAAGTGTAATCTTCGTAGCCTTCAACCTTAACAAGGTAGTTGGACTTATCTGCTACAGCAGAATAAAGTTCAACAGTAATCTTGTCATCCTTGTGAGTAGCACTCTTTAAGGTAACCGGAACTTCATATACATCCTTAGAAGTCTGGATTAACTTGATTACTTCTACAGCGCCTACCTTGTCAACCTTTGCACCAAGGTCGATAACGAACTTGGTCGGGGTCTGCTGGTCAATCTCGATTTCCTTAACAGTCTCAACAACAGTTACAACAACCTTATCAGAAGTAGCGGTTGCCTGGCTATACTTCTCGGACTGATAAGTCTGGCAGTACAGGGTGTAGTCACCAGCCGGAGCATCAGCAGCGAAGGTGAACTTACCGGTAGCCTGGTCGATAGCAACAACAGTTGCAGCTACAGCCTTACCGTCAGCATCTTCAGCGATCCATCTGGTGTAGTCGGTAACAACCTGACCTCTCTTGGTGGTCATGGTACCGTTCTCATCATACATAGCTCTGTTAAGATCTACTACGCCATCCTCCGGAACCGGAAGGGTGTCATAGTCTTCTGCATTGGTAATAACCACGTCAGCAGCGTTAGCCTTAACGGTAACCTTTGCTTCTGCAACAGCAACCTCATCATCGGTAGCCTTATCGGTGATGGTGCAGGTAATGGTTGCGGTACCAACAGCTACAGCCTTGGTAAGACCCTTCTGGTCTACAGTAGCAACCTTTTCATTGTCGGACTCCCAAAGGAAGTTATATTCCTTTGCGTAATCAGCCGGCTTGTTCTTTACATAGAAATCATATTCCTGAACATTGCCGTAGAGGCCATCAGCTAAAGTCTCTGCGCCCTTATCGTTAACGCCTTCGTTAACGTAAAGGGTCTGAGTAGCTCTGTTCATGGCCATCTCTTTTTCAGCAGCATCAGCCTTTGCAGCCGGAGCAAATGCGGTAAATACCATTGCAGCAGCTAAAACAAAAGCGAGCTTCTTAGAGAAATTTCTCATCTTTTATCTTCCTCCTTAAATAATATGGTGGTGTTATGTCCCGGTAAAAAAGCTCCCTCCGCGCTCCCCGGCTACTGGGTGTCGCTTCGATTACTTCTGTCGCGTGGACATAACCGTTCCAATAACAAATTGATTATAACAACAATCTCGCGAAAGGTCAAGTACTTTCGTCTACTTTTATGTAGAAAACTCACCGTTCCTACGCGGATGCTGCTACCAATTGTTCCATTGGAATAGTTTTGGTTATTGCCAGTGTTCTCGGTACGCCCCCCGCAGTTCGCTCCTTAGATATCGCAATATCTAATTTAGGATGTGACACGCGGTTTCCAGGATACCCGCGCAGAGTCGCCTTACACACATGGCTCACATCCATAATGCACTTTCTTTGTGTCAAATTTATGTCACGCTTTTGTCATATTTGGTCTTTTTTCGTATATACAAGACAAATATTCATGTTTTTTTAAAAAAATGTATGCTTTTTAATGAATAACGAACAAACAGCCACGCATGAGCGTGGCTGTGAGTGGTTCACTTTTTAAATACCTCTATTCGTTCTCGCGTGGTTTTAATTTGTTACAAGCTTCTGCATATCATCGACAGTCAGCTCAACACGCTTTGCTGCCTCCTCCATCGGAAGAAGACCGTCCCGTACAAGGGCAATCAGAATATCAAGCTTGCCTTCTGCACGTCCCTTTTCGACTCCTTCTCGGATTCCTCTCTCAATTCCCTTTTCTTCGATTAAATCACTATAATTACACATCTGCTTCAGTCCTCCTTACGGCCTTCCAAAAGAGCCGTAAGTCGTGCAATCTCTGCGTCCTTCTCAGCAAGAGCGGTATCCTTCTCTGCGATGGCACTATCTTTCTCGGCAATCATTTCAGCCTGCTTTTCAATCTTCTCTTTCATATCATCCACCATATACCGAATGGTATTGCGGTCCATTTCCCGTAAAAAATCCGAAAACATTGCTATCAACTCCTCCGGCTTTCGCCCAAACTCGGCCATTTCTGTATAGAGTTCCAAAAGCCACGGATATTCCTTACATAGAGCTTCGGCATCCTCTGCGTTTTTGGTACAGAAGAAGGAGAGCCAGCCTATCAGGTGGTCCTTCGGGTCTCTATGTTTAGAATACCCGCTTTTTTCAAAAACGTCAAGGGCAACCAGGTAAAACTCCTGTAAAAAGTTTAACTCCAGTCCACTGTCGCAGACCATCCGTGCATGATGGGTAAAAATCTGCGGATATTCCTTGAATGCTTCGATGCTTTTCTCGTAAAAAATGATGGTATACACCTTGCGTAAATCATTGTAACTGAAGGTTTTTCCCTTCTCCCTTTTTACGCAACTGTACTCCCGAAGCAACAGGTCCGCCGAATAGCAGGAGGCCCGCTCTGCCGGGAAATAGTAAGGGATTTTCTGAATCTCCACCAGCACCAACGCGCCGTCATCCAGTCTTACTAAAATATCCATTACCATAGTCGATACACCGTCCATTAGGATATTTTCCATTGGTAATACCGTCTGAATTGTCACCTTTTGCTTTAATAGGCAGGAAATACAATCCTCCAACCGTTCCGGATGAGTGTCCGGATTCATCAGTATTTTAAATACCGTGTCATAGAGCACCGGCAATGTCTTCTTTCCCATGCAAAAGGCCATAAAAAGGTCGCGTAGCTCCTCGTTCCACCCCTGGTAGGTACGATAGGCACCCGGCAGCTCCTTCAGCTCTGAAAGCACTTCATCCTCAGTTCTTTGTGTAAAAATCTTTTGTTCCAATCAAACTCCTCCTTTAAAATACTCATACATAAAAATTGTAAACTAAATTCCATGGAATTCCCGGCGGGACTCCGCCTTTGAACCAAAGCCCGACTGTGCCCTGACACCTGCGCATGTGTCGGAAAGGCACGGCTTTGTTATGAAGATAGTATAACATGGTTTTATGCCGTTCGCAAGGCAGAAGCAGCACAAAAAAGTACGTTACCACCCTTTCTTGTCCCATTCAAGTCCTTTCCCCAAGCGACTTCCCGGTGCATTTTACCTTGTCAAAACTTTGTGCATCTTCTACAAAGAAAGTGCTCCTGTTTTGTACAGTATTGCGTGCAGGCTCACTTTGTCTGCACGCAAAAACGGCAGAGACCCGTTCGAATCTCTGCCGCGTATATCATATCTTCTTTTTCTTACAACTTACAGTCCCAGGAACTTCTCCACTTCCGCCTGCATCTTTTCGGTCTCGCATACGGTATCGTGGAGCACCGGAGCGGTACGAATCTCTTCGATGGCATTCGGAACCTTTACCTTTGCGATACGGGACAGCTCGTCAACCAAATCGAAATCGCTCCAGCTGTCATACTTTGCATCGATGGCACCCATAACGCTTCTGGTGAACTTGTACGGGCTGGCGGTGGATGCGATTACGGTAACCTTATCGTCGCCGGTTGCCTTCTTGTACTCGTTGTATACGTGAGCCGCAACTGCGGTATGGGTATCCATGACATAACCGGTCTTCTCATAAAGAGCCTTAATGACAGCCGCGGTCTGTGCCTCGGTTGCGTAGCCGCCGGTGAAGTCAGCAAGACGTGCCTTCATCTCGTCGGTAATGGTGTACTTGCCGGTCTTCTTTAAGGAATCCATCAGCTCCGTGGTCTTCTTTGCGTCACAGCCTGCAATCATGTAGATAAGACGCTCTAAGTTACTGGAAATCAAAATATCCATGGACGGAGAAGTGGTCAAAATGAACTCACGGTTCTTGTCATAGGTACCGGTCATAAAGAAATCATACAACACCTTGTTGTCGTTGGACGCACATACAAGCTTTCCGATCGGAGTGCCCATTAACTTTGCATAGTAAGCCGCAAGGATATTACCGAAGTTACCGGTCGGAACCGTAACGTTCATCTCCTCGCCTGCCTTTAAGGTACCGTCTGCCAAAAGGCGGGTGTAGGCGTATACATAGTATGCCACCTGCGGAACAAGACGACCGATATTAATGGAGTTTGCAGAGGAGAAGCAGAAGCCTGCCTTTGCCATACGTTCCTTTAACTCTTCATTACCGAACATCATCTTTACACCGGTCTGGGCATCATCGAAATTACCGGTAATACCGATAACGTGGGTGTTGGCACCCTTCTGGGTTACCATCTGCTTTTCCTGAATACGACTGACACCGTTCTTCGGGTAGAATACGATAATACGAGTACCCGGTACATCCGCGAAGCCTGCCAACGCAGCCTTACCGGTATCGCCGGAGGTAGCGGTGAGGATAACAATCTCACCCTCGTTATTGTTCTTCTTAGCCGCCGTGGTCAAAAGGTGCGGCAAGATGGAAAGTGCCATATCCTTAAACGCAATGGTTGCGCCGTGGAACAGCTCTAAGTAATAAGCACCGTCCGCTTTCTTAATCGGTGCGATTTCCTTTACGTCAAACTTCTCATCGTATGCACTGTTGATACAATGCTTTAACTCTGCCTCGGTATAGTCTGTCAAAAACAGCTTCAACACTTCATACGCCACTTCCTGATAGGACATGGTGGCAAGCTTCTCCAAGCTTACGTCCAGCTTCGGAATAGCAGTCGGCACAAATAAACCACCGTCTTTTGCAAGGCCCTGCAATACAGCCTGAGACGCGGTTACGGTTTCATTTTCGTTTCTCGTACTTTTATAAAGAATCTCCATGGCTCCTCCTAATCCGCCCCGTTTACCGGAATGCGGTATTCTACCGTTTTTCTCCGCCCATTGTAGCACAGAAACCGGCAGCTTGCAAGAACAAACTGCCGGTTTTTTTATTCTTCCGTAAAAAATTCGTGTACACCGTAGGTAAACAGGTACGTAAGTGCGGTGTCAAACCAGCGCATTGCTTTCTGATTTGCCATTCTCCGTGCCGCAAAATACAATGCCCCCTGAGAATAGTCTTCTCCGGCCAGCACACGTTCTACCGCTTCTTTCGTCTTATCCGTAATCCGCACCTTCCAGTAACGTCCGTCCTTAATCGGCGCAAACTGATACGTATCCCCTCTATGGGAAAACACAACCTCCGGAATACTGTTCGGAAACTCCTCCGACACTACGCGATTTAAAATCACATTGGCAACCAGCATACGGCCCATTACATCTTCTCCGGTTGCTTCCGCTTCTACAATACGAAGCAGCACTTCCTTATCCTCCGGCGTAATCAAAAGCGGCGTCTCCCCCGCATATACCTTTATCTTGTCGCCCCAGAAAGCTCCGGCCGGCAAAGCCATAATCTGTAAGGTTTCCTCTTCCACAACATCCAACGCTTCCTGTGCCAGTACATGGGTGGAAATCTCTTTGAATGTTTCTTCCGCCGTTTTCTCTTCATAGCCCGGGCTCAGCTTATAAGCAGCCACCTTCCATAAGCTTCCGGACGCATCCTTCGTAAATATCCGTTTCGCATCCAGCGTTTTAAACTGTACCACTCTCTCTGTCTGCTTCCTTTCGGATTTCGCAACCGTTTTTGTAACAGCCTCTTCATCCGCTGCCATCGCCGGCTTTGCCGAAGCTTGTCCCATAAAAGCTTCTTTCCCGAAAAAGACACCGATTCCCATTACAAGCAATAACAGTTCCGCAACGAGTATTCTTCTTACCTTTTGTAAAAAGCATTTCTTGTTTTTCATAAAAACTCCTATTCTATGCTTCAAACATACATAGTTTCGTTACTCTTTTTCAAAACGATTCGGGTTTGATTTTATCATCGATTTTTTCGATGTCAATAACTTTCGGGCTTTTTCGTGAATTCCGCACATCACATTGTCTATTTTTTAACAATCCTTTCTCTTTCCTTGTGCGTTTTGTATAATTTCCCATCTTCTTTTTTGTTACTTTTGCCCAAAAGCCGGTATTCCTCTTTTTTTATTCTTATGCTGTCGTATCCATTTTGCTTGTTTTTCCGTAATTTTTGCGTTATACTTTTATCAGTAGAATCTATTATTCTGCACAGATGAGGAGGTTTTTATGACTACCGGCGTATATGAAACGACAAAAAAAGACGGAACCCCTTCCTTCCGTGCTTCTTTTACTTATAAAGGGAAGCACATCAGTTTAGGGAGTTTTCCTACAAAAGAAGGTGCACACCGTGCCTACCTCACCGCAGAACTTCTGCTTCGTTCTCCGGAGGGTTCCCTTTTAACATTACAGGATTATGCCGCCGCAGGCAAACCCCTTTCCTATGAGAAATGGGTCATTCTGCTAAACCTCCGGGACAACGGTATTTATTTCAAAACACCGATCTATTTATACCCCCGTTACTTTGTCTATCATTATAATGAAGAGATTCATCTGAAATTCGATGTAGACGACCTGTTCTATTACTCAAACCATAAAATCATGAAGCGGGGCGGACATTTATTCGTTGCGGATTACGGCATGCAGGTTACCCTCCCTTCCCGCTACGGTATAAAAAATTACGCTGTGGAGGGCAGGGACTATCGCTTTGCCAACGGGGATTCCACGGATTTTCGTTACGGCAATTTAGAACTCATTACCCGGTACGCCGGCGTTACGGCAGAACTGAAAAAAGGTAAAACACTCTATGTCGCAAAGCTCCATATTAACGGGGATTATATTATAGGAAGATACTCTACCGAAGAAGAAGCCGCCATTGCCTACAACAAGGCTGCGGATTACCTGAATAAGAAGGGGTTTCATAAGAATTTTCCGCGAAACTACGTAGACGAGCTGACCGAAGCGGAATGCACCGCTCTTTACGAAAGTATCCTGCTTCCGCCAAGGCTGAAACAGGTGGCAAAATCGTTACAAACAACCTCCCCGAAAGAAAGCTAAGGCGCATTTCCCGTAAAATCCACCCTTTACAGATGCCTTGTTTTGTGCTAGGATAAAGCAGAGTAGCACAGATGATCGCGCCCTTTTGGGTGAGGAAAGTCCGGGCTCCGCAGGGCAGGGTGCCGGATAACGTCCGGTCGGGGCGACCCGAAGGCCAGTGCAATAGAAAAGAAACCGCCGACCTCGGTCGGTAAGGGTGGAATGGCGGTGTAAGAGACCACCGCTCTTGCGGTAACGTAAGAGGCTGTGTAAACCCCACTCGGAGCAAGACAAAACAGAAAGCGATACGGCGGCCCGTCGTGCTTTCGGGTATGTCGCGTTTTGTGCCGCAAGGCGCAAAGGAGCTGTGCGGTAACGTACAGTCAAGATAGATGATCATCGGATACAGAACCCGGCTTACAGTGCTACTCGATTTTGAAAGCATCAAAAAAGATGTTAGTGTCAAAACACTAACATCTTTTTACATCCATTGCTAACTTTTCCGAAATCTCCCTGCCGTATCTTATGCGATACCGATTTTTTCCTTTACTCTGCGCATATCATTCTCTAAAACATTGATGCGAAGATGCATCATTTCTTTCTCATTTTCAACCTTTAACGCATCATCCAGCTTTCGGTTCAAATCAAGATGTCCCTCTGCAACGACCCGGATATTTCTGTTGGTTTCATTCTCCAACGTAAGCTGTATTCCCGTTACATTTTCTTTCAGAGCACTTACGTCTTCCTTCAGATCATCCACATCTTCTCTCAGGACTTCCACTTTCACTTTCAGGTCCTGCACATCTTCCTTCAGAACACTTACATCTTCCTTCAGAACATGCACATCCTCTTTCAGAATATGTACATCTTCTTTCAGGTCCTGCATGTCGTCATAAATTGCTCTGATCATTTCGCTTTGTGTCATACTACACCTCCCTTTATCGAAATCGTATTCTTCCCCTTCGGTTTAAGTCTAACACAATCCGTTTAAAATGTAAAGAGAATTTTACGCAATGCGTACTCTTTTACAGTCCTATTTCCTCGTATCGTTTCCCACCGTCTGCAAATATCACACCTTAAAACAGCTTCCTCCCACAAACTCTCTTAAAATGGAGTTGTGCGGAATATCATCGCTTCCCGCGCCAAGGAAATAGTCCAAAAACTTTAACAAACGCTTTGCCTCGGTATAGGCCGGCGAATCCACCGGTACGCTGAACAGCAGCGGTTCCGCATACTGCTTCAATACCGCCAGTTCGTACAACAATGCCGAGTTAAACATCACATCGCACTCTTCCTGATACGGAAAAATGTTATCCTCTTCTCCCCGACGTACCGACGGCCACATCAGAATGGTTTTCTCCGCAGAAGCACCTCTGGTTCTTGCATCCCGCACAATACGGCGAATCAGGCGTCCGTCCGTGGTCGGAATCCGGTTATGCTCATCGATATTTAACTGGGTCAATGCACTGATGTAAATTTTAAACTTGTTCTTCCGCGGCAGGGAATGGGACAGTAAATCATTCAATCCATGAATTCCTTCAATCACAAGAATGTCATCCTTACCCAGCTTTTTCTTATTTCCTTTGTACTCCCTCTTGCCGGTTTTGAAATTAAAGCTCGGAAGTTCCACTTCTTCTCCCCGCAAAAGTGCCGTCATATCCGCGTTGAACTGCTCCACGTCAATGGCGCCGAGACATTCGAAATCATAGTTTCCGTCCGCATCCCGCGGGGTACGTTCTCGGTCCACAAAATAATCATCCACCGCAATCGGGTGCGGGTGAAGTCCCACTGCCCGCAGCTGAATGGACAAGCGATGGGAAAAGGTGGTCTTTCCGGAGGAAGACGGTCCCGCAATCATAACGAACTTTACATTGTCCTTTTTCCGAATCTCCTCTGCCACTTCCGCAATTTTCTTCTCCTGTAACGCTTCCTGAATTAACACAATATCATTCAGTTCCCCTTTGGTAATCGCCTCGTTCAAATCGCCTACCGTATCGATTCCCATGCGTTTCCCCCATAAATTCGACTCCTGAAATGTAGCAAACAACTTCTCCCGCTGCACAAACGGAGCCATGCAATTCGGCTGCTTCGCATCCGGCAACAGCAGCAAAAATCCGTCCTTGTACGGGAAAAAGTCAAAATACCGCAGCACTTCCGTAGACTCCGGCATATATCCGTAAAAATAATCCTCGAATCCGCCTAAATTATAAATATTGGTCTTCGATACCCGGCGGAAACGGAACAATTTTTCCTTGTCATACATTTTATGACGGCGGAACATCTCACTTGCCTCCGCAGTAGGCATACTACGCTTGTGGAATACGACTTTTTCCGATACCAGACGACGCATTTCTTTCTTTACAAGCCGTGCAGTTTCCTCCGTCAGTTCCACATTGCCGTCCACTTCTCCGTAGTATCCGTTCCCGATGGCATGTTCAATCCGTACCTTGCTGATTTTGTCCTTTCCGAACACTTTATAA
The DNA here is from genome assembly GCA_017938405.1 of Lachnospiraceae bacterium. Taxonomy (GTDB): domain Bacteria; phylum Bacillota; class Clostridia; order Lachnospirales; family Lachnospiraceae; genus SIG307. The sequence goes on along the minus strand of JAGBBP010000026.1, from coordinate 127,208 downwards.
ATGGCACAAATCATCAAAAAGAACATACCGCGGATATAGGTGCGATACCCATCCTTGTCTGCCGTGGTTAACAGCTCCAGTGTACAATCCTTCTCAAAGGTCTTGTTCAGTTCACACAGGGAACCGTCTCTTTTCGCTAAAATAATATCGTGCAAATACTCACTTTCCAGCATCTTTGCCAGTTCCGAAATCTTCGACCCTCGCGGAACTTTATGTACCCCGTTTTTCATTGTTACCGTTACCATATTTTCCATAAGCAACCACCTTTCAAGCCTTGGCTTATTTCTCTTCCGTATACCCTGCAGCCGCCAATTTTTCCTTCATTCCATGAATTTGACGCAGCTTTTGTAACATCTCTTCTTTTCTTATTTCTGCTTTCTCCGTTCCGGCGGTCTCTAACCCTGCCAAAACCGTTTTCGCTTTTTCTTCTTCCCCAAGGAGAAAACCTAACAGCACCGGATAGGCCGACGAAACCAGATATTTTCCGTACAAATACTCAAGCTCGGTCCACTCCGGTTCTTCTCCCGGCTCCGCCCGTAGTATCACATAAAACTTTCCGTCTTCGAATAACATATCTTCTTTTGTAATCCGAAACCCGCTCTTGTGTAAAAAGCGGCGAAATGCCGCAATCTCGGACTGGGGCTGCAGTACCAGCTCCTTTACCGAACCGAGAACCTCCGGAAATGCGGAAAGAATCCGTTCCATCAACGGACCTCCCATTCCGCCGATTAAAACCGTATCCGCTTCTCCCGGCGAAAGAGCAGTCAGTCCGTCGGAAAGCCGGAGATCAATCTGCTCCCCTGCTCCGAACTTACGGACATTTTCCTTTGCCCGGGCAAGGGGCCCCGCATTCACGTCCATCGCAATCACAAACGGAGCAATCCCTTGTTCCACCAAATAAATCGAAGTATAGGCATGGTCACATCCCACATCCGCCGTACGGTTTCCGTGGCTCACCATGGCCGCGGTACGAAGCATCCGTTCCGATAAAAACCCTGTCACGCCGCCATGCTTTTCCACTCTTTCTTCCATTGTATTCTCCTTACTCCAAATAGTCCCTTAACTTTTTCGAACGGCTCGGATGACGCAACTTACGAAGGGCCTTCGCCTCAATCTGACGAATACGCTCTCTGGTTACATTAAATTCCTTGCCCACTTCTTCCAGGGTTCTTCCTCTGCCGTCGTCCAGCCCGAAACGAAGGCGCAATACGTTACGCTCCCGTTCGGTTAAGGTGTCTAACACCTCGCTGATTTGCTCTCTGAGGAGCGTAAATGCAGCCTGCTCCGTCGGCAACGGAATATGGTCGTCCTGAATAAAGTCACCCAAATGGCTGTCTTCCTCCTCACCGATCGGTGTTTCCAAAGAAACCGGCTCCTGGGCGATTTTCTGAATCTCACGCACCCGATCCAGAGACAAATGCATTTCCTTGGCAATTTCTTCCGGGTACGGTTCTCTGCCGTACTCCTGCAGAAGCTGTCTCTGTACACGAATCAATTTATTAATGGTTTCCACCATATGCACCGGAATACGAATGGTCCTTGCCTGGTCTGCAATAGCTCTCGTAATAGCCTGGCGAATCCACCAGGTTGCATAGGTGGAAAACTTGTATCCTTTCCGGTAATCGAACTTCTCTACTGCCTTAATCAGGCCCAAATTGCCTTCCTGAATCAAATCCAAAAACTGCATTCCGCGCCCCACATAACGCTTCGCAATGCTGACTACAAGGCGGAGATTTGCCTCGGAGAGACGCTTCTTGGCCGCTTCATCTCCTTCTTCCATTTTCACCGCCAATTCCATTTCCTCTTCCGCGGAAAGAAGCGGCACCTTACCGATTTCTTTCAGATACATACGCACCGGATCTTCCAGACTGACACCTTCCGGCACCGATAAATCCAAATTCTCCAGTTCTTCGCTTTCCGCATCATCGTCTAACAAAAGGGCGTCATCCGGCTCTTCATCTTCATCCAGATTAATATCACTGATGCGAAACACGTCCACATTGTTGGCTTCCAAAAACTCATATACCCGCTCAACTCCTGCTTCGTCCAGTTCCATTTCCGCCATGAAATCCGCAATTTCCTGGTACTCCAATACATTCTTCTTCTTTGCCGCATACGCCAGCAAGTCCTTCATTTTCGCTTGAAATCGATCCATGTTTCCTTCCATATGCTTCCTCCATATTGCACATTCTTTCCGAGATTTCGGAAAAATATACCTCTGCCTACAGTCCTGCCTTCTTTAACGTACTATTTAGGGATGCTTGTTCCAAAATTGCCTTCTGCATCGTTTCCGTATCCCCTTCTTCCGCCGCCCGGCCCATGCGCATTTCGATACTGCTTTGCTTTACCTTTCGCACCGTTTCCGCAAAAGCCTTTGCCTTCTGACTCTCATCCAGATCTCCCAGCAATGTGGTCTGGAATAATTCCGCAGCCTTTGCCTGTTCCTCCTTCGTTTCGTAGCGATTTAAAATGCGCGCCGGAGTTACCGTTCCCTCCTTCTCGTATTGTTCAAACACTTCTTTGGCTGCTCCGTAATAGAATTCGTCGGTAAAATCCTCTGCCGTTATGATTCCCTTTACTTTTCCGAGCAATGCAGGGTCCGACGTAAACCAGGTCAGCAACAGCTTCTGTGAAGTGTAAAGTCCCCCTTCCGTTTTTTGTTTTTTTCGTTCCTTGTAAACCGTTTCCCGCTTCTCTTCGTTTGCCATTTCCGCGCTTCCGTACTGGTTTACCAGCCGGTTCAGCATATCGAAACTGATTTGATATTCTTTGGCAATAGCTTCGGTATAGGTTCTTCTCTCCAATTCTTCCGTAAACTGCAACAGTTTCTTTGCCGTCTCCCGGAAAAATTTTGTTTTCTGTTCCGGGTCGGAAAAATCAAATTCATTCTTTAATACATCAATTTCATAATAAAAACTGTTCCGGGCCTTCTGAATCCGTTTCTCGTACTCTTCCGCTCCCAGGGCTTTTATAAATTCATCCGGGTCTTTGTAGGGCTTCATATCGATTACTTTTGCGGAAATCCCCGCTTCCCGTAAAATCGGAATCGCACGGAGAGCCGCTTTCTGGCCCGCGCCGTCGCTGTCGTAGGTAATATAGACTTCTTTTACGTACCGGGAAATCAGATTCGCCTGCAGTCCCGTAAACGCAGTTCCGAGGGACGCCACCGCATTGGTAAAGCCCGCCTGATGCAAAGAAATCACGTCCATATAACCCTCGCAAAGCAGGAAGTAACTTTTCCGGCTCTGTCTCGCATAATTTAAGGCATACAAGTTTCTGCTTTTATCAAAAATCGTGGTTTCCGGGGAGTTTAAATACTTCGGTTCCCCATCTCCCATGACACGACCACCGAAACCGATGACTTTGCTGTTGCCGTCCATAATCGGGAACATGGCACGATTCCAGAACTTATCGTACACACCCCGCTTTTCATCAAAGGTAAACAATCCGCTTTCCTTTAACAAATCGTCTTCATAGCCCAAGCTTTTCAAATACCGATACAACTCTCTTCCGCTCTTATCCGAATACCCGAGGCCGAATTTCGTAATGGTCTCATCGGAAAGGCCACGGCGTTTAAAATATTCGTAGGCTTGTCTCCCGGTTTCTTTCTTTAACTGTACATAATAAAACTTTGCCGCTTCTTTATTAATATCAAACAAACGCATCCGTCTGTCGGCACGCTTTCTTGCCTCCGGGGTATATTCTTCCTCCGGAAGCTTGATTCCGGCCCGGTCCGCCAAATATTTAATTGCCTCCGGGAAAGAAAAATTCTCATACTCCATCACAAAGGTAAATACATTGCCGCCCACACCGCACCCGAAGCAGTGATACATCTGTCTACTTCCGCTGACGGAAAAACTGGGCGTCTTTTCTCCGTGAAACGGACAAAGTCCCATATGATTAGAGCCCTTTTTCTGAAGCTTAATATAGGTACCGATGACATCTACGATATCATTCCCGGCTCTTACCTGTTCCACCACTTCATCCGAGTAATACATACAAAACACTCCTATCTATAAAATCAAGACTCGCTTGCGAGTCTTGTCGCGGGATTCGGGTCTGCTCTGCAGACATCCATCCAATCCGAATCCCTGCGATCCGCCGGAGGCGTGTACTAGGTGCATGAAACATGCGCCTAGTACACACTCCAACCGTCCGGAATCATGATCTCCGTATAGGTTACCGTTGCAAAGCGGTCGGACATTCCTGCAATGTAGTCGCACACCACCCTGGATTTTGCCTCTCCGCCTTCTATCATCCGGAGAAATTTCCCCGGCAAAAGCTCTGTATGGTCCATAAAATACTCATACAACTGCTCTATCATCTTTTCTGCTTTTTTCTCCTCACCCTTGGCCTTCGGATTGGTATATACGCTCTCAAACATATATAACCGAAGATTAATCATGGCCTCCTCCACTGCCGGAGACATACAAATATCGCCTGCCGCTTCACTGCTGGTAATAATATCATGAATCAACGTATTGAGACGCTCCCGTGGGGAATGGCCCAACACATTGGTATACAACGTCGGAATATCCTCTTCTCGGATAATCTGTCCCCGGATTGCATCATCAATATCGTGATTTATGTAAGCGATTTTATCCGAAAGGCGGACAATCTTACCTTCCATGGTAGAAGGCTTTCCCTCGGTCTGATGATTTAAAATACCGTCCCGTACCTCTTTGGTAAGATTCAGGCCCTGTCCTTGTTTTTCCAGACGCTCCACCACACGGATGCTCTGCTCACTGTGTTCAAATCCGTCCGGACAAACTCTTGCAAGCGCCCGCTCTCCGGCATGTCCGAAGGGAGTATGACCCAAATCGTGACCCAGGGCAATGGCCTCCGTCAAGTCCTCGTTTAAACGAAGCGCTTTCGCAATGGTTCTGGCATTTTGGGAAACCTCCAGGGTATGGGTCAGCCGATTACGGTAATGGTCACCCTCCGGTGCAAGGAACACCTGGGTCTTCCCCTTCAAACGCCGAAACGCCTTACAATGTAAAATCCGGTCCCGGTCTCTTTGGTACTCCGGACGTAAATCACACATTTCCTCCGGCACATCCCGCCCCTGTGTCTCATCACTAAAGGCGGCCTTCGGGCTTAAATATTCGTGTTCTCGTTGCTCCATTCTTTCGCGAATCGTCATTTCGTTCTCCTTTTTCTTTTCACGATTTCTTCGACTGATTTTACCCCTGCATAGGTATAATACGACAAAAAAAAGGGGATTCCTCTTTTCAAAAGGAATCCCCTAATAATTTTTTACATTTCTACCGTCACTTTATCCAAATGCCAGATATCCTTTACATACTCCTCAATAGTACGATCAGAAGAGAACTTACCGCAGCAAGCCACATTTAAGATTGCGGACTTTGCCCAGCCTTCGCGGTCACGATACTTTGCCTCAATCTGCTTCTGTGCTTCTTCGTAAGCACGGAAATCCTTCAAGATAAAGTACTGGTCCACATCGACCAGGGAATCGTACAACTCACGGAAGGACTGCGGGTTGCCTGCGGAATAGGTGCCGTCCACCAAGCGGTCGATGACACGGTGAATATCCGCATCGGTTCCGTAGATTGCTCTCGGATGATAACCGCCGTTGTTCTCGTAGTTAATGACCTCATCTGCGCTGAGACCGAAAATAACCGCATGCTCTCTGCCTACTTCTTCTACGATTTCCACATTTGCACCGTCCATGGTACCGAGGGTAATGGCTCCGTTTAACATAAACTTCATATTACCGGTACCGGAAGCTTCCTTACTTGCGGTGGAAATCTGCTCGGATACATCCGATGCCGCAAAAATCCATTCCGCATTGGATACGCGGTAATTCTCGATAAATACAACCTTAATTCTGCCTGCCACCAACGGGTCGTTGTTTACCACTTCGCCTACGCTGTTGATTAACTTTATAATCGCCTTTGCTCTGCGATAACCGGCAGACGCCTTCGCACCGAAAATAAAGGTACGCGGATAGAAATCCATGGTCGGATTCTGCTTCATCTTCTCATACAAATGCATCACATGAAGAATATTCAGAAGCTGACGCTTGTACTCATGCAAACGCTTTACCTGTACGTCGAAAATGGAATTCGGGTCCACGTCGATTCCGTTGTGTTCCTTGATATACTTGGTCAGACGAAGCTTGTTCTGATACTTAATCTGCATGAACTCTTCTCTTGCCTTTGCATCATCCGCATACGGTACAAGGCCCTTTAATACCGGAAGGTCCGTAATCCAGCCGTCGCCCACCTTCTCCGTAACCCAATCGGCAAGAAGCGGGTTTCCGTGAAGCAGGAAACGACGCTGGGTAATACCGTTGGTCTTATTATTAAACTTCTCCGGCCACAATTCATAGAAGTCCTTTAACTGCTGCTTCTTTAAAATCTCGGTATGCAGCGCCGCAACACCGTTTACGGAGAAACCGCCTACGATGGCAAGGTTTGCCATACGCACCTGTCCGTCGTAAAGAATTGCCATCTGCTTAATCTTCTCTGCATTGCCCGGATACTTTTCTTTTAACATATTTTCAAACTGACGATTGATTTCTTCAATAATCTGGTATACACGCGGAAGTAATGCCTTAAAGAGAGAAATCGGCCACTTCTCCAGCGCTTCCGCCATAATGGTATGGTTGGTGTATGCACAGCACTTGCGAACCACTTCCCAAGCCTCGTCCCACTCAAGGAAGTAATCGTCCAACAAAATACGCATAAGCTCCGCCACCGTTACCGTCGGATGGGTATCGTTTAACTGGAAGCAAACCTTCTCATGAAGCTTGCGGATATCGTCGTGATTCTTCATATACTTGGTCACCGCACTCTGGATACTTGCGGATACGAAGAAATACTGCTGCTTTAAGCGAAGCTCCTTACCTGCCATATGGTTGTCGTTCGGATACAATACCTCACAAATGGTTCTTGCAAGATTCTCCTGCTCCACTGCCTTCTGGTAATCACCCTTATCGAAGGAATCCAGATTGAAATTATTGATTGCCTCCGCATCCCAGATACGAAGGGTATTTACTACGTTATTGCCGTAACCCACCACTGGAAGATCATACGGAACCGCACATACGGACTGACAATCTTCCTGTACAAAACGGTCGCGACCGGTAGCCGCATCCCGCACCAGCTTTACATAACCGCCGAACTTTACTTCTACCGCATACTCTGCGCGCTTAATCTCAAAAGGATTACCGTGCTTTAACCAGTTATCCGGCACCTCTACCTGATAACCGTTCTCAATCTTCTGCTCGAACATACCGTACTTATAACGGATACCGCAGCCGTAAGCCGGGTAACCGAGGCTGGAAAGAGAGTCTAAGAAACATGCCGCCAGACGACCGAGACCGCCGTTACCTAACGCTGCATCCGGCTCCGTATCTTCGATGGCATCCGGATCGATTCCCAGCTCCTCCAGAGCTTCCCTGATTTCCTTATATGCCTTTAAGTTAATCATGCAGTTACCGAGGGCACGTCCCATCAAAAACTCCATGGAAAGGTAGTACACCGTCTTGGCATCCTGCTTCTCGTACTGCTTGTGGGTCTCCATCCACATATCTACAATATAATCTTTTACCGCATAAGCAACCGCCTGGAACAACTGTACCTGCGATGCATCTTCAATACTTCTCCGGAATAATACCTTTAAGTTATTTGTGACCTGTTTTTTGAAATCTTCTTTACAAAACTCCACGTATCTGTCCTCCGTTTATTCCTAGATTCTAATATTTTACTCAGCCCTATTTTCTAGTACAATAGACCCAATACATTTTATATAGTATACCACATTTTAAAAAAAATACAACTGTTGAAAAAAAGAACTTTTAAGTATCATAAAAATCGGCACAATACAATCGGCAAAAATATGGCCGGCACCAAATTCATCACCTTAAACTTTGAAATCCCCAGCATATTCATGGCAAGTCCGATAATAATCACATTCCCGACGCAGTTCATTTCCGCAATGACCGGGTCCGTTAAAAACGGTTCAATAAACTGTGCCAAAAGGGTAATACTCCCCTGATACACAAACAACAGACTGGCGGAAAGCATCACGCCCGCGCCAAGCGTCGAAGCAAAAATAATCGCCGCCACAAAGTCCAGAACCGACTTCGCGTATAAGGTCTCGTGATTACCGGTGAGACCGCTTTGCAGGGAGCCTACAATCGCCATAGCGCCAACGCAGAACAGAAGACTGGAGGTTACAAAACCCTCCGCCAGGGAGACCTTACGGTTCTGTGATACCGCCACCGTCGAGCTCCCTGTATTCCTGCCATCCGAAGCGTTCTCTTCCGTTGCTTCGGTAATATCACTCTTCTTTCCGCCGAATTTCTTCTCCAGGAAATTTCCCAGCTTATTAATCTTATCATCCAAATCGATTGCTTCTCCGATAATCGTACCGATAACCATAGAAACAATCAGCACCAGTGTATTCTCTCCTTCAAGACACCCGCTGATACCGATATACAGCGTACAAAGCCCCAGTCCGATCATCAGCGTATCCGACATCTTCTTCGGAAGGCCTTTCTTTAAAAGCAGACCGATTGCTCCGCCCAACACAATCGCTGCGGCATTCACTATTGTACCTAACATAGTTCCTCCAATGTTACGGGCTGCCGTAAGTATTTTTCCCAAAGGTGGCTCTTTTATCGGTCTGGTAACACCTTTTGCCAAAGGATTTTAGTGTGTAACAACTCATCTTTGAACTTTATGTAGGATGTTAGACTTTCTTATTGCTCCGTTTGCCTGTCAGCAATGTTTGAACAGGAGGTTCAAACAAGGTGACACGCGCCACGGACGGCGCGTCGGAACCGGTTGCGTCACTCCATATCATAATTACCGGAGCAATTAGAAAGACTTCATCCGGAATAGGAGAAAAGATGATTTGTTACACGATAAAATCCGTGGACAAAAAATGCCCCAAGACCGATAAAAAAGCCGCCGTGCGTCACCTACACACGGCAGCCCTCAAATTCAAAACTTAGTTCTTCTTTACAGCGATGGTTACCGCTTCGCCGTTCAAATCCCATTCCTTCACATAGCCGTCGGTGCTGCCGAATACCAGGCTGTCTGCCAGTACCACGGACTTCACTTCCGCTTCGTTCTTTGCGAACAGGTCAGCCAGCTTGTCGTTGCCGGTCACATACAGGGTGATGTGGTCCATAACCTCAAAGCCTGCTTCCTTACGCATGGTCTGTACCTTGGAAATAAGCTCTCTTACATAACCCTCTTCGATGAGCTCATCGGTCAGGTTCGTATCAAGAACCACGGTTACACCGCCGTCTGCCTCGGATACATAGCCTTCCTTCTGTGCAGACTCGATTAAAAGGTCTTCTGCGGTCAAATCCTCTGCTGCGCCTTCTACGGTTACGGTGAGCTTTCCGGTGTTGTTAAGCTCATCCATTGCCGCATTGCCGTCAAGCTCCGTGAGAACGGTACGCAGTGCATTTAAGCGGCTGCCGAAACGCTTACCGAGGGTCTTTAACTGCGGCTTAAAGGTGTAAGAGGTAAAGTCACGTACGTCGGTGGTAAATGCCACGTTCTTTACATTAAGCTCGTCGGCAATGATCTCGTTAAAGAATGCCGGAAGCTCGCCCTCCTCGGACTTTACATACATGGTGCCGATCGGCTGACGCTGCTTGATGTTTGCGGTATTTCTAGCCGCACGACCAAGCACAACGATATTCAGCACGCGCTCCATGTTATCCTCTAAGTTCTTATCAATCCAGGACAGCTTTACCTCCGGGAAGTCACAAAGGTGTACACTCTCCGGTGCGGTCTTGTCAAGACTGCAAACGAGATTGCGGTAGATTTCCTCCGCCATGAACGGAATCATCGGAGCTGCGGTCTTTGCAATGGTCACAAGAGCGGTGTACAGGGTCATATATGCGTTAATCTTATCCTGCTCCATGCCCTTTGCCCAGAAACGCTCTCTGCCGCGGCGCACGTACCAGTTACTCATTTCATCCACGAACTCCTGCAATGCTCTTGCAGCCTCCGGGATACGATAGTGATCTAAGTTATCGTCAACCGCACCAACCACACTGTTTAACTTGGAAAGCAACCACTTATCCATAACAGACAACTTGTCGTAATCCAAAGTGTACTTGGTAGCGTCGAATTCATCAATGTTTGCATACAGTACAAAGAATGCGTAGGTATTCCACAGGGTACCCATGAACTTTCTCTGACCTTCCACAACCGCCTTATCGTGGAAACGGTTCGGCAACCACGGAGCGGAGTTGATGTAGAAGTACCAACGGATGGCATCTGCACCGAACTTCTCCAGTGCATCAAACGGATCCACCGCATTTCCCTTACTCTTACTCATCTTCTGGCCGTTCTCATCCTGCACGTGACCCAAAACGATTACGTTCTCGTACGGAGCCTTGTTAAACAGAAGGGTAGACTCTGCAAGGAGAGAATGGAACCAACCTCTGGTCTGATCCACAGCCTCGGAAATGAACTGTGCCGGGAACTGCTTCTCGAACAATTCCTTATTTTCAAACGGATAATGATGCTGTGCAAACGGCATGGCACCGGAGTCAAACCAACAGTCCAGCACTTCCGGTACACGGGTCATCTTCTTACCACACTCCGGACAGTTTAACGTAATGGCATCGATGTACGGACGATGGAACTCTACGGTCTTTGCCTCTTCCATACCGCTCATACGGTACAGCTCATCGCGGCCTTCCACACAATGTCTGTGACCGCACTCACACTCCCAGATGTTCAGCGGAGTACCCCAGTAACGGTTACGGGAAATTGCCCAGTCCTGAATATTTTCCAGCCAGTTGCCGAAACGGCCCTTACCGATGGATTCCGGAATCCAGTTGATGGTATTGTTGTTGCGGATTAAGTCGTCCTTCACCGCAGTTTCCTTGATGTACCAGGACTCACGTGCATAGTAGATGAGCGGGGTATCACATCTCCAACAATGCGGATAGCTGTGCTCAAACTTCGGTGCATCAAAGAGAAGTCCCTTCTTATCCAAATCGGTCAGAACCATCGGGTCTGCCTTCTTTACAAATACGCCTGCGTACGGGGTCTCAGCGGTCATTTCACCCTTACCGTCAACCAGCTGTACGAACGGCAGGTCATACTTTCTGCCCACATTGGCATCGTCTTCACCGAAGGCCGGAGCGATGTGTACCACGCCGGTACCGTCGGTTAAGGTAACGTAGTTGTCACATACTACGTAGTGAGCCTTCTTGCCCTGCTTTGCACAGATTTCCACTGCACAGTCAAAGAGCGGCTCATATTCCTTGTATTCCAAATCCTTACCTACATAGGTCTCCAGCACGGTGTAAGCCGGTGCGTCTTCCTTGGCAAGCTTTCCGAGCACGGTATCAAGCAGTGCCTCTGCCATATAGTAGGTATAACCGTCTGCCGCTGCCACCTTTGCGTAACGCTCATCCGGATTTACACAGAGAGCCACGTTACTCGGTAAGGTCCACGGAGTGGTGGTCCATGCTAAGATGTAAGCGTCCTCACCTACTACCTTAAAGCGGGCCACTGCGGAACGTTCCTTAACATCCTTATAGCCCTGTGCCACTTCCGCGGAAGAAAGCGGGGTTCCGCAACGCGGACAATACGGCACAATCTTAAAGCCCTTATACAGTAAGCCCTTATCCCAAATCTGGCGAAGTGCCCACCACTCGGACTCGATGTAGTTGTCATGATAGGTTACGTACGGGTCGTCCATATCTGCCCAGAAACCAACGGTACCGGAGAAATCCTCCCACATGCCCTTGTACTTCCAAACGCTTTCCTTACACTTGTCGATGAACGGCTCCAAACCGTACTGCTCAATCTGGTCCTTACCGTCAAGACCGAGAAGCTTCTCCACCTCAATCTCTACCGGAAGACCGTGGGTATCCCAACCTGCCTTACGCGGCACCATATAGCCCTTCATGGTACGGTAACGCGGAATCATATCCTTAATAACACGGGTCAAAACGTGACCGATGTGCGGCTTTCCGTTTGCGGTCGGCGGGCCGTCATAGAAAGTGTAGGTCTCGCCCTGCTTTCTTGCCTCGATACTCTTCTCGAAAATCTTCTCATCTTTCCAGAACTTTTCGACTTCTTTTTCTCTGTCCACGAAATTCATGTTCGTGTCAACCTTGTTGTACAGCATAATTATCCTCCTTTTGAAAATCCTGCTTGTAAGCAACCATTTCGTACACATGCTCACTTTGCCTACTCGCAAAAAAGAAAGCTCCCGTCCAAATAGGACGAGAGCATATTCGCTTCGTTATACCACCTATTCAGTACGCAGGCTTTCGCCATTTATACCTTCTTTCTGTAACGGGAAAGCCCCGGCGCGGTCTACTGACAAAGCTTTCGACCTGCAACTCAAAAGTGATTTTCCAAGCATCCGCTACTCGCATCCGGCTTCCACTGTCCCGGATTCGCTGCGCCTTTCGGCAGATGTGTACTCTCTTTCTCAACGTCTTTTTGTGTTGTGAATTCAATTATCTTATAGTATACGGGCGGTTTTCCGAATTGTCAAGGGAATTTTCATATTTTCCTTATTACTTCCATTCCAGTAATTCCACGTCTTTATAGATCACACCGTTTCCCGCCGTTTCTCCCGGAACGCCGGCATACAGACGCAGACAAAGTTTATCCGAACCCTTCGGGGTCGTAAATACCCATTCGAACTCACCGTTTTCCCTGACATATTCCAAATCAAAAATGCCGGAATCCAAAATCGTTTTCGTCGTAGTATTATAAAGGGATATCACCACGCCCTCCGCTGTACCGTCGGTAAATTCCACATCTTTAAAACGGATTGTGTATGTTTTTCCTGTCTTTACCGTGATGGACGAATCCTGTTTATACGCGTTATCCGACGGTTCTATTTTTACATCTTTACTTGTTTTCCAGGTCGCGGTTAATTCCGGTTCTTTCGCCTTAAGCGCCTCGTCTACACCGAATGACATGTAATCGGAAACCCCGAACACACTCGGATTCATCATTACCAACACTACATCCGGCTTTGTCCGGCTAATGTACTCCGCCACCGTACATTCGGTAAGATGTCGTGGGTCGATAACATCCAGCTCGGTTATCATCGTAGACAAATACGCCTGTACCGGACTCGTATAGGAATCCTTTATTATGAGCACATGCAAATCGGAAACCGCCTTCCGGTTTCTATGCTGCACCAACGGATAATCTCCACCGATATACAAACTGTAGGTACTATACGCAAAGTAATCCTTCTCTTCAATATGTTTTGTGCGCAAATTTGCCGTCTCAAAATCCCCGCTGAAAAAGTTCTGCCACTTCGGCACGGTTCTGGACATCTCCGTTTCAAACAGCGGTGTATACCAGGTTACATCCTCTACTCCGGCAAACCATTTCCCCACACGCTTTCCTCGGCTTCCCAACGACCAGTCTTCTAATGTATGGCTCTCCCACTGATCCGGCTGTGTGTATGTCATATCCAGATTCTTTTCCGGAAACATCTGATCCAGCCGCATTGCGATCTGCTGAAATCCTACAAATGCTCCGGCGAAATTCCAATGATGATCCGTCCGGTTATAATATTTATCAATCAATTCCGGCGTTTCACAAAGATACGGGCGCAAATCCAGTGTGTCCACCTGCTTTTCCGTCAGCAATTGAAGCAGCTCCTCCGCATTTTCATATGCGTAGGACTCTACTCCCGTCGGGTACAACGAATCCTCCTTATCCTCTTTATACGGTGCCTGCACATATAAAAACGGAATCTCAAGCTTCTTCGTGTAATCCGCCAGCTCTGCCAGTACATTCGCCTGTTTTTCCATGTTTGCCCGCTTCATTGTCAGAGTCAGCATATCATTCTTTAGTAAAACCACATCATTACAAACTCTTTGACCGATGGTTCTTGCGAAGAGACCATTGAGGTTAATAAACGAAGATTTCCCTTTGAAATCATCCGACGTATAGCCGGTACGCACTTCCTCCGCCATCGCCTTGAAATCGGTTTCTCTTTTCACAAATTTTTTCGCCGGCCCCATTGCCAGTTTCAAATTTGCCACGAAGAACACGCCGAGAAACAACAACACTGCCGCCGTAACCACACCGGAGACTTTTATCTTTTTCATCCTCATGTCCTCCTTTAAAAGTTAAAGTAAATGAACGGATTGTGCGCATTCATTACAAGATAGGATACGCCCACCAAAAACAGCGCAAACTGTATAACCGAACCGATTGCCTCCCCACAGGCCGCAAAACGCGGACCTTTCTTTGTGAAGCGTTCTCCGAGATTTTTCAAAACCGGAAGCGCACAAACAATCCCCGCCACCAGTAGCACTGCATATTCTCTGTAATAAAAAATTGTGGTGTCGTTCATCCATCCGTTTTGCTTCAGTGCAAACATGGATTTGATATAGTTTGCACCCTGAGACAAACTTTCCGCCCGGAAAAATACCCAACCGAGCAACACGACAAGCATCGTCACAATTTGATATCCGACAGATAGCCACTTCTTCTTTTCCAGCTTATTCGGCAGTCCGAACATCTTCTCCACGATAATGACACTGCCGTGCAGGATGCCCCAGAAAATAAACGTCCAGTTCGCTCCGTGCCAGATACCGGTAGCCATCCAGACTACCGCCAGATTAAACAACAAACGAAGCTTTGAGTTTACTCTGGAACCGCCCAACGGGAAATACACATAATCTCGGAACCAGGTGCCGAGAGAAATGTGCCAGCGTCTCCAGAACTCCGTAACCGTTTTGGAAATGTACGGAAAATTAAAGTTCTCCAAAAAGTGAAAGCCGAACATCCGGCCCAGACCGATGGCCATATCGGAATATCCGCCAAAGTCAAAATAAATCTGCAGTGCGTAAGCAACGGCTCCAAGCCACGCCAGCCCCACGCTCAGCTCCGTTGCTCCGAAGGCCGCATCCGCTACCTTCGACAAAAGATTTGCAAGCAGTACTTTCTTATTAAATCCACGCAGGAAACGCATCATACCCGCCGAAAAATCATCCCAGGAAATCTCACGTCTGTCCATTTCATCCATGATTGTGGTATATCGGACAATCGGTCCCGCAATCAACTGCGGGAACAATGCTATGTACAATCCCAGATAACAAAACTTCTTCTGGGCAGGAATTCCGCGATACACATCGATCACATAACTTAAAGCCTGGAAGGTAAAAAAGGAAATACCGATCGGCAATACAAACTCTGTTTTTGTTATCTCGATGCCGAGCTTTGCCATAGGTTCCTGCAATATTCCTGTTACAAAATTCATGTATTTGTACACAAACAGGATTCCCAAATTCACCAAAACCGCAAGTACCAGCATGAATTTCCGTGCGCCGCTGCCTTTTTCCAATTCTTCTATCCGAAGTGCAACAAAATAGTTAAACACGATGGAAAACAGCATCGCTATGACAAATCCCGGTTCTCCCCATGCATAAAAGAATAAACTCGCAAGAAACAGCCAATAATTTCTTGCCCGGTGCGGCAAAATAAAGTATACCGCCAGTACAATGGGCAAAAAAAGAAATAAAAATTCCAGACTGGAAAACAGCATCCCCGTACTCTCCTTCGTTTCTTTTCATCAAACTAAATTATAAGATATCTTATTTTACGGAAAAAGTCAATTTTCGATGACTGAATCCCTCTTTTTCTTTTTTTCCTATGTTTTACTGGACTTCTGACCGAAAGTATACTATGATAATATACACGTATCACTGCGCTCTGCGCATAAAGGAGGTCCCCTATGTCCGACAGAAATTTAACCCTGCTTACCGATTTATACGAACTTACCATGATGCAGGGATATTATAAAAATAATCGCAAAGACCTTGTAATCTTTGACACCTTTTACCGGAAAAATCCGTCCGAAGCCGGTTACGCCGTTTGCGCGGGACTTCAGCAGGTTATCGATTACATTAAGAATTTACATTTCAATGAAGAGGATATTGCTTACCTGCGCAGTACTACCTTATTTGACGAAGATTTTCTTTCTTATTTAGCAGAGTTCCGGTTTACCGGCTGCATTTACGCCATTCCGGAAGGTACGGTGGTATTCCCGATGGAACCGCTTTTGAAAGTCATTGCACCGATTACGGAGGCCCAGTTTGTGGAAACCGCCATTCTGACCATGGTGAATCATCAAAGCCTCATTGCTACCAAGGCAGCCCGTGTGTGCCATGCCGCAAAGGACGGCGGAGTTATGGAGTTCGGTTTGCGCCGGGCCCAAGGTCCGGATGCCGGCATCTATGGTGCCAGAGCCGCCATGATCGGCGGTTGTATCGGCACCAGCAATGTACTGGCAGCTAAAATGTTTGGCGTACCGGCTTTAGGCACCCATGCCCACAGCTGGATTATGAGTTTTGACGATGAATTAACCGCGTTCCGTACCTATGCAAGCCTGTATCCGCAAAATGCAACCCTTCTGGTGGATACCTACGATACCCTGCGTTCCGGTGTGCCGAATGCCATCAAGGTATTTACGGAGCTTCGGGAAGCAGGCAAAATGCCGACCCGTTACGGCATCCGCTTAGACAGCGGTGATTTGGCTTACCTTTCCAAAAAGGCAAGAAAGATGTTGGATGATGCCGGTTTTACGGATGCTTCCATCTGCGCCTCCAGTGATTTGGACGAACATTTAATTCAGTCCCTTTTGTTGCAAGGTGCAAAAATCGACACCTGGGGTGTGGGCACCAATCTCATTACCTCCAAGGATTGTCCGGCCTTCGGCGGAGTATATAAACTGGCTGCCGTGGAAGCCGACGGTGCATTTGTTCCGAAGATTAAGCTTTCCGAGAATCCGGCAAAGATTACGAATCCGGGAGATAAGACCGTGTTCCGTATTTACGAAAAGGAAACCGGTAAAATCAAAGCGGATTTGATTGCCTTTGCGGACGAATGTGTAAACGAAAACGAACCGCTTCTGCTGTTTGACCCGGTGGATACCTGGAAAAAAACTTTGTTGGAACCGGGCACCTTTACGGTACGGGAGCTTTTGGTTCCGGTCTTTATCGACGGTAACTGTGTATACGAGTCTCCTGCCGTTATGGACATCCGTTCCTATTGTAAAGAAGAGTTGGCTACCCTTTGGGAGGAAACCAAACGCTTTGCCAATCCGCAAAAGGTCTTCATCGACCTTTCCGAACGGCTATATCAGACAAAACAGGAGCTTTTGAATCGGATTCACTCCGAGAACAAACGTGATTTTTAACGTTACTTCCCAGCTTCTGCCAAACGTACTTGAAAGAGAGAATATTTATGAAAAAGTTTTTACGTCCCTTTGCCGTTCCGGCTGTGCTGTGGGCATTGGGCTTCGGCCTGTCTCTGCTTTTCGGAGCATGCGACAGTTCCTCGGATACTTTGGGAGACGATACGCCGGCCCCAACCTCTTCTTTAGAGATTCCGGCAGGTACCGCTCCCTCAACGGATATCGGCACCAACGAAACCGTTTCCCCAACGGACCCCCCAACGCCGACCGCAACCCCTGCACCAACACCGACACCGACCCCTTTGGTGGTAAATACAGACACTTCCACCGTTACCTTTTTGGTGAACCGGGAATATCCGTTGCCGGATTCCTTTGTTCCGGCGGATTTAACCACACCGGATGTTTTGTTTCCCTTTTCGGATACTTCCATTGACAAAGCAAAGATGACACCGGAAGCCGGAGAAGCGCTGGCACGTCTGTTTGATGCGGCCTATACCGAAGCGGGGCTTACCCTTTACGGGGTATCCGCTTATCGTTCTTACGCACGACAATATACCATTTATGCCACGAATCTGGCCACCCGCGGAATTGCCCATACCAACCGCTATTCCGCAGCCCCGGGACGAAGCGAACACCAGACGGGACTTGCCATTGATATTTCCTGTGCTTCGGAAGGATACGGTCTGGAAGACACCTTTGCAGACACTCCGGAAGGTATCTGGGTATCCGAAAACGCCCATCGCTTCGGATTTATTCTTCGTTATCCGAAGGACAAAGAACACATTACGGGATACAATTACGAGCCTTGGCATATTCGTTATGTAGGAACCGAACTGGCCGGTCATCTTTACGAAACCGGACTTACGTTAGATGAATATTACGGTGCACCTTCCACCCTCAGTGCCGAGTACCTGGAAACCACACCGCTTATCGATACCACTGCCGAAAGTTATTTATCCATTTACCGGCAATACCATTAAGGAGGCATGTTATGCGAACCATATTAGCAGTTTTAGTTATTTCCCTCTTCTTTATTTTATTTTTCCCGATTTGCCTGTTACTGTTGTTACTGCGCAAATTTAACCGCCGGCTTGCCAGCCGCATTTCACAAACCATTGTAAAAGGTGCATTCCGGGCAGCCATGTGGCCGGGCGGCATGAAATATACCATCCTGGGCAGGGAAAACGTACCGAAGGATACTCCGGTTTTGTATGCTGCCAACCACCGGGGCATTCTGGATGCGGCGCTGGGTTACATTGCGGTTCCGAATCTCACCGGTTTTGTCGCAAAGAAAGAGATTCGGAAAGTTCCGTTTTTGAATCTCTGGATGTACAATGTAAACTGTCTGTTTTTGGACCGTTCCGATATCAAAGCCGGGCTTAAGGTGATTCTCACCTGCATCGATTACATAAAGGAAGGCTATTCCATTTTCATTGCTCCGGAAGGTACCAGAAGTCACGACAAAGATCCGTTGCCGTTTAAGGACGCCAGCTTAAAGCCGGCCCAGAAAACCGGTTGCCCGATTATTCCGGTTGCCATTACCGGCACCGACGACTTATTCGAAAATCACAAACCGTGGCTTCGTAAAACCAAATGTATTCTGGAATTCGGCGAGCCGATTTACTTAAATCAATTGGACCCGGAGGACCAGAAACATCCGGGGGCTTATGTGCGCGGAAAGGTAATAGAAATGCTTGCAAAACATCAGGACCTTGTAAAATAGCGGAAAGTTTTTCTTGCATAAACTTGTTCCCCGTGGTAAGATAAGCCTTGGGTAATATATCGAGGAGGTTTTCACATGAATCCATTCACTATTGTAGCAATTGTACTCGGCGCGGTTCTCGTCGTTTTAATCATTCTTGCCCTTGTAGGCAAAAAGCTTCAGAAGAAGTCCGATGCGGCACAGGCAAACATCACCGCCGGCGCACAGTATTATTCCATTATGGTCATCGATAAGAAACGGGTCAAATTAAAAGATGCCGGTTTTCCGCAAATCGTGGTTGACCAGACTCCGAAGTGGCTCCGTGGTCGTAAGGTTCCGGTAGTTAAGGCTAAAATCGGTCCGAAGATTGCCAGCCTCATGTGTGATGAGAAGGTATTCGACAAGGTTCCGGTAAAGAAGGAAGTAAAAGCGTTTATGAACGGTATTTATATCGTTGATGTAAAGGGACTTCGTTCCGGTCTGGATACCCAGCAGGAAAAGAAAGGTTTCTTTAAGAAACTTCGTGACAAGGCCCAGAAGGTAGTGGACGACTCTAAGAAGCCGGCAAAGGCTACTCCGGGCGGAGTTGAGACAAAGAAGAGTAAGAAGAAATAATCCTTCTTAAAAGGAAAACAACAAAGGCAGATATCCGAAATAAGATATCTGCCTTATTTTTGTAATACTACGGTTCACAGAGCCTCGGCTCCCCGGTCCTATACGTACCCCGCCTTTACAACTTCGCGTACCATTCCTTCAATACATCTTCCGCTTTCTTTAAATGAATGTTGAACCCGTTATCCTTTGCCGCCGCTTCCTTCGTGTCGTAAATATAGGTGCTCCAATCCCACCAGAATACTCCGGCAAACCACGGCTCCTTCGCAAACATAGACAAACAGGAATCAAAGAACGCTGCCTGTTCTTCTTCGTCATGCGGCAGGTCGGTATGTAAGTAATCCCACGGCATGGTGGAACATCCGTGTGCACTGCGGCATCCGATTTCGATAAAGATAATCGGTTTCTTCCACAAATCGTACACTTCCTTCATGGATACTTTTACTTTTTCCCATTCCTTCTGCATCATTTCGGAAGGCGCACCGCCTGCTTCCGCCACCGGGAAGTACGCGCTGGTCCCCAAATAATCCACCGCATCAAACCACTTTACCTGGGCTTCTCTGCCGTGATTTGTATTGTAAACCAGCTTACCCTTATAAATTTCTCTGATTTTTCCGATTAATGCTCTCCAATGCTTTTCCTTCCGCTCCGTACCGCTCATTTCACAACCGATGCAAAGCATCTCGCAGCCGGTTTCTTCCGCCAGCTCCGCGTAGTAGAGCATATAGTCTTCGTAACTCTTAAACCATTTATCCCAGTACAGGTCCTTACCATGATCGTCTCCGTCGGCAAAATTAATATAGGCACGCCACACACCGTCTTTACAGTTTACCATCGGCTTCAAACAAACCTTAACACCTTTGTTGTGGGCACGCTGTACCGCCGCCATAATGTCCCGGTCGGAGGCACTTCTTCCGAATTCGAACTGAATCTCCGTACTGTGGGCGGTTTCCTGATGGGCCACCACCGCCAGACACATCCAGTTAATCCCGGTCTGATACATTAACTCCTGGGACTTGATTCCTTCCTCGGAACGATACTGCCCCCGTTTGCCGTAAAACCCGTAGGTATAACCTTTAATCTCCATAACATTGCTCCTTTCTATGCGCCCTGCTCACAGGATTGTACCTTTAACACCAAGGTACATTCTCCCGCTTTCTCGCCGTTGATATCCAACGCATATTTTAACTTCGCCTGTAAAAAATCTTCCTCTTCAAAAAACTCCAAAGAGTGGGTCACCACACCCACCAAAAGGCTGCCGTAAGGGGTCTCGTAATTGGTCAGATATTCCTCCCCCGGCAAAAACAACAGCCGGGTGCCGGTACGGTCTCTTTTTTGCAACTCCAATTCTTTCTCCGACACCTTAATCCGGCATTTGGTTGCATTGCCGGACTCCTCCGTCTCCTCGTAAAGCAAATAATGCTTTTCGCCTTTTTTATAATACTGTCCGAAATTAATCACTTCAATGGGTGCTTCTTCCTCTTCCATCGCGTATTGCAATCCCGTCAGGGAAATAATCACATTCTTTGTCATAAACGCCACCTCTTCTTTATGTGTTTATTTTACTATGATACCACATATAATTCAAGACATTTAGGGAAAAATTGAAATTTCTCCATGCGAAAATTATTGCATTTTTCCGAAACAAGGAGTATAATTAGAATACTAATTCACGTTATAACTAATGATTGAGAAGGAGAGCTGTTATGTTAGACAAGATGCCTGAGGTTTTTACCTTACAAGACGGTAGCAAATATTGGGAACATACTTTTGAAAATTTTCACGCAAAGATTTATCTTCCGGAAAGCAAGCCGGTTGCGGACATCGTAAATTTCGGATTCCGTGCCCCGTACTTACTGGTTTTTGAAGAAAACAAGCAAACCATCGAAGAGGCCAAAACCTATGCGGATTCCACCGGTCTCACCAAAATTGCCGCTGATTTCAACAGCAGCGTCGTTTTTGTTTATCCGACCTGCGACGGCGGTTGGGAGAATGCCACCGCAGATTTATATATCAACCTGATTGCCAATTCCAGAATCAGCCAGTATTACAAAGACGGCGTTGCCATTATGCGGGACCGTTTTACCGGCAACTGGAACGGTTTTTATATCCGCGGCACCGTGGTCCGTGCCCACCTTTACGGAAAAGGAGCCGCTGCCGATTACATCGCAAAACACTGCCTGCAGAAACTGGAGGGCGACGGCCTATACGGCAAATGTAACATTGCTCCGGTATCCTGTACCTTACAGAACTTAAGCATTGTTCCGGCTCCAGCAAAGGACGCAAGAGATATTCCGATGATTTCCGTGGGCAACACTTCTGCCGCAAACGACGCTTTCAAAGCAGGTCTGGACCATGTACTGATTAAAGACTCCGCTGATTTTGAAGCGGATTATTATGCATTTTGCGACCGTTATCACCGCATGATGGGCAATCTGGTTCCGCAGGCAAACTTAGACGAAATGGATATGGTTTGTGAGCCGGATTTCTGCATTGTTCCGACCTCCCACGACAATCAGGGCGACGACAAGGACACTACGGAGCATGCCATCGGTTATGTGGCTTTTTACAACAAAAAAATCACGGAAGAAGGCAAAAAGGTTCCGCTCCTGTTCTGTTTCCACGGCGGCGGAGATTCCGCATTTTGTATGACCAATGTTTCCGGCTGGTTTAAGGTAGCAAATAAATACAACTTCCTGTTAATCAGCGTGGAGCATCACTTAAACAGTACCGCAACCGAGGCAATGTCCTTACTTTCCCATTTAAAAGAAAAGTATCCGGTTGATACGGAACAGGTATATTCCTCCGGTTTCTCCATGGGTGGCTGTAAGTCCTGGGATATTTTCCAGGAGTATCCGAAGATGGTTGCCGGTGTCGCTCCGATGTCCGCTACCTTTGAAGTAGGCCTGAATGTCTTCGGAAAGGAAGCCGGCCCGATCAATCAGGATACCGTAGTACCGACCTTCTATGTAGGCGGTGCGGTGACTCCGCTTCCGGAGCTTCCGTTCCAGGCACAGAAGTGCATCGACCGCGTGAAGTACGTATTTGATGTAAACAATGTGAAAGCATCCTACGATGTAACGTTGGAAGACAAGGATAACTGGAAGAATTCGATTTACGGCATCGACGGCGATACGGTATATCACATCGACGACCCTTCCCGTGGCAGTGTCCTGACCATCAACCTGTTTGAAAGTGAAAACGGACATTGCTATACGATTTTCGGCAGTGTGGACAATCAGGGCCACGAAGTCCGTCATCACAGCTGTGAAAACGCATGGAAGTTCTTAAGTCAGTTCCGTCGTCTGCCGGACGGTTCCATTGTGGGCGGCAAGACGGAAGATATCAAGAAGCTTTACGAAGCATAAGTTTGTAAGTTACTTTTTTCATTATAACCCTTCCTCTCCCTGCAGGCGTTTCTCCTTATGACACAAGCACATAAGGAGAGGCGCCTGTTTTTCTTTGCAAACCGGTATAGCTTTCTTCTATCCCGTCAATACTTCCTACAGAAAAAAGAAAGGAAGTTATTTATGCGTCAGATCAAATATTATCCGAAACTGGTTTTACTTCACTATATCTGTAGAAAAATCATCGTTACCATCCTTATTTTTATTTCCGTACTTTTGCTCTTACCGGAAATGTTCTTTGCAAAACCGTCTGTCTCCCCTTCTCTTTCCTTAGAGGACCGCATCCTGCGTTTACATATTCTTGCCGCAGGGGACGATACCGCCTCTCAGGAAATCAAGCTCCATGTAAGAGATGCGGTGTTAAACCATATTCAAACTGCCACTGCCGGAGCAGATACCGCAACGGAAGCGGAAGAAACCCTTGCTCCGCTTCTTCCGGAAATCATCGCGGTAGCAAACGGGACCCTGGCAGATTACGGTGTCTCCTACACCGCCACCGCGGAACTTACCACCGAGTTTTTTCCCATTAAACAGTACGGCTCGGTTTTACTTCCTCCGGGAGAATACCGGGCACTGCGTATTATTCTGGGAGAAGGAGAAGGAAAAAACTGGTGGTGCATGTTGTATCCTTCCCTTTGCTTTACGGAGGGCATTACCGCCACTCTGCCTGACGAAGAAAGGGAAGAACTCCGGGGATTTTTAAGTGAAGAAGAATACGATATCCTGTTTTCGGGAAAAGAAAAGAAACCGGTGTTCCGGTTCCGGATTGTGGAGCTGTGGAAAAAAATATGGGGACGCCGCCTTTAGATGCGCGCCCCCACTCTTGTTTGTTAACATATAAAATAAATCAGTTTTTATCTTTCCTCCTTAACAGATACCAATAAGCCGGGGCTTTTGTATTATCCCCTTTTCTCGTACTCCGGATAGAGTCTTTCTAATTACTTCGGGAGAGTGTTTGAATAAGTGACGCAACCGCCCTGATGCGGCATCCGTGCCTTATGGCGGGCTCGCCCGGACCTCCTGTCCGTGCGTTGCTGAAAGGCAATCGAAGTAATAAGAAAGTCTACTATCCTACGTAAAGTTCAAAGCGAACAATACAAAAGCCCCTGGCTATATGAAAAAAATAAAAGGAAAGATAAAAACTGATTTTTTTGTATCTGCAAGGACTACGCAAGAGTTCGCCACGCCCGATGCCGGCGCGCATCTAAATATGGCAGTGCCGTTACTTTATTTTAAAAACATTATAAAATCTATTTCCCCATCATCTTCTTTTCATAGGGATTATCCGAGGTGGCATCAAAGCCCGGTAGCAAATACTCCTCCTTCATGTATTCGTGAATATCTAAATCCAGGAAATAATTGCAGAACATGATTCCCACATAGGTTATTTTCATCTCTCCGGTTTCCGGCACCATAGCATAGACAAAACCGTAATAACGGTCTTTATCCATCGCCACCAAATCATATCCTTCCGGCTCTCCCGTAACGGAATAGAGGCCTGTATACTCTTCCATCCCTATGGTCTGCAATCGGTTCAGTTCCTTCTCGTAGGCTGCCTCATCCTTGTATTCTACCGTCAGATAAGATACATATTGCGGATCCCAGGGATTGTAGTACACGTACTGAAAGTCCTGTACATACATTTGCGGGGTAATCTCTTTCGGGAAAATTACAAACTGGCCGGTACGGGGTTTCCCGTACTCCGTGTTACAATTCTCGCCGATATATTCGGAGTATTTTGCCACATCCTTGTACACCTGCACCTTCGTGGTGGCGGAATCAAACAAAAGAAATCCCACTATTCCCAGCACAAATCCTACTCTGATTAAAATATAAAGTAAGCCGGCACCGATGATAATTCCCAGTGTCAGGAATATCTTTTTTGACCGGGACCACTTTTTCTTTACCTTCTTTACGGAATCGGTCTGCTGTTTCCGAAACTCCTCGGAGTTTACCAACTCCTCTGTTTTTCCTTCCGTCTTCATGGCATCATAGGTCTGTCTGCAGTTCTCGCATTCCGCCATATGTTCTTCCACCAACCCCGTACTGTCTTCGCTACACGCCCGATCCACGTACAACGGCAGTAAATCCTGTATTACATCACATGACAATCTCATCCCAACGCCTCCTTAATCTTTTGCTTGGCACGATAAAAGGTTACCCGCGCCCAGCTTTCCGTTTTCCCGTGAATCGTTCCGATTTCTTTAAAGGACAATTCTCCGAAGGTCCGCATCCAAAACACTTCTTTATAAGGTTCTTCCAATTTATGCAGTACCAAATGAATCTCTCTTGCGGTATCCCGGTCTATGGCCTCATTCTCCGGATTGTCTTTTGCCGGGATATCTCCGCATTCTTCCGTACTGAAGTGTTTTTTCTTCTTACAATGGTTATAAAAAGTATTCTTTGCGATTTGCAGCATCCATGTGCCGATACTGCATTTCCCCTCAAAGGTATCAATCTTTTTCAGAACCTTAAAGAAGGTTTCCTGGGTGATTTCTTCCGCCAAATCCGGGTTTTTGCACAAATCCAACAGATACAAAAACACCTGTCGGTAATAGGTTTTGTAAAGTTCGTCGAATTCCTGCAAGGTCACCTCCCCTTTCTTTTGTTCTGTATATTAGACAACGTAAATCAAGATTCGTTACAAATATTTTTAAATTCCGTTTTATTATGAAATTTCCTGCCTCAAAAGCCAATCCCCTTGCAAAACCCGGATGTTCTGATATATAATCACCGTAGTAGGTGCGCATTACGTTGCGCCTCTTTCCGAAAAATCAGCAAATTTCAGTTCCCGCTTTCCGAAAAAGGGAACGAAAAGGAGTCCTATGAAACCTATCTTACAAACGCATACCGCATACGCTTACGCAAAAATAAATCTTTCCCTGGATATCCTCGGAACTCTTCCGAACGGCTACCATGAGGTCCGGATGATTATGCAATCTTTACAGTTGCATGATACCATTACGCTGAACATAAACAATACGCCGGGCATTACCATGACCTGCAGTGATACAGCCCTTCCGGTGGATGAACACAACCTTGCTTACCGGGCTGCGGTTCTGTTTTGTACTACCTACGGAATTACCGACGGAATCTCCTTACACTTAGAAAAGAAAATCCCCGTTGCCGCAGGGCTGGCCGGAGGTAGCTCCGATGCCGCTGCCGTATTACGGGGCTTAAATGAAATGTACGGTTCTCCTGCAACCGCGGGCGACCTTGCTGCTCTCGGTGTCAAATTAGGTGCGGATGTACCGTACTGCCTGATGCTGGGCACCGCCCTTTCGGAGGGTATCGGCGAACGCTTGACCGCCCTTCCTTCCGCACCGGACTGTCATTGCCTTTTGGTAAAACCGGCCGCCGGAGCTTCTACCAAACAAATTTATACCGACTACGATGCCTTGGTACAAACTACGGATATCAAACATCCCGACACGGATGCCCTGCTCTCCGCCTTATCCGCAGGCGACTACAACGCCCTTGTATCCGGCCTCTGCAATGTACTGGAACCGGTCACCATGCAGCTTGTCCCGGACATTGCGGTTATCAAAAACGCCTTACAGCCCCTCGGTGCCGACGGCGTCTTAATGAGCGGAAGCGGTCCTACGGTCTTTGCCCTCTTCTCTGACCTTGACACAGCAAAACGTGCCGAAGCACATTTCCTTGCAACGGAATACGCACCGGGCACGTTCCTGACTAACTTATATAAGCCGGAGTAGACTTTTCATAAGGACTTGAGCCCTATGCACATATGTTTTTGCATTCCCCTTTTAAAACCTACACCGGCGCGTAGGCGGTTTTTACGCTGACACCGGACAACCGGCCGATTTTCCCCGCCAGGGCACTGATGGTGTCCTGGGGAGCATCCACCGCCACACTCAAAATACTGATACCTTTTTCACGGTACGGAATCCCCATCCGTCCGATAATCACTTCGCCGTATTCATGTAGAATCGCATTTAACCGTTTCGCAGACTGTAAATCCTGTACAATAATCCCCATAACCGCTACCCGTGTTTCCATAAGCTCCTCCTATGTATTCTGATCTCTACTCAATTATAGCACATTGTTTCAATATAGAAAACGGGGCAATTTTGCATTATGTTGCCCCGTTGAGTTTCTAAAACACACCTTCCTTTTCCTATGAATGAATCATTCTCTGCCAGAGGGAAAGGAAGGTGTAATGGTTAAAACTTTCTTAAAGTATTGTTATCCATTTATTGTCTTAACATATTCAAAATTAATGGACATTAGTTCTGAGAATGGAACGACTTTTTTTGTTGCATGATTTATCTCACATTCCCGCGACCATAGAAATGGATAGATTAAAAAGGATTTATCAAAATCAATGTTTTTACAGTCTTCTTGCCACTGATTCCAGCGCATGCTATTATAGAATTCGTCTGTATCGCCTTGTGCTACCCAAGCAATAAATTCAGAATAGCTCATTTCTAGGCATTCCCATTCTAAAGTGTCTGGCGCAAAATACCACACTTTTTTTGCTCCTTCAGCGAATTTTCCTCTGTTAATAGCAAATACCCCGCCAATAACATCGTACGCAACAAGTAACATGTCACTTAATTCGAGATGCATTTGTTTCATTTCTATAGAATTATAATAAGATATTCCATTACGGTTGTCACACTGTTGACCGACGATTCTAATCCAATTATCAATACATATTCCCGATGTGAACGAAATAATAACGCCCAATACAGAATTACTATTAATTCCGTTCTTTTCTGTTTCTATATTGCCAATTGTATAGTTTCCTTCATAAATATGTATATCTTTCTTTGAATCTTGAAACATATTCTTCAGGTCATTCCACAATTTGTTTTCTTGCATATCATATGCCTCCTGTCCCATACGGATAGTTCTTTATAGCATTTTGTATCTGTGTACCCAGACTTCTATTTACACTTTTATCCAAAGGATTCATCGTGTATTTTTACGCCATCTGAGTTCACTTTTCTTACACGCATAAAACAATACTCCTTTCGCAACGAAAATTCGTTTTGAAAGGAATACGTTAATATCAGCATGTTGGAACCCAATATTCAGTTTTGATTTCGGTCGTCCTTATGTGGAGACATAATTAAAATATAATTTTCTCTCCTGTTTCAGAATTCAAAAAAAACTTTTGTGATTCATCATACTCTAATGTTAATTCAGTTCCAACTGGCAAATCAAAAATGGGAGCAATTGCGGGTTCTATTTCAAAAATCGTGCCCCAATCACAAACAATCATATTTTCTGAATTCGACAAAAAAATGTCGGTATCTATTTCAGAAAGAAATCTCCAGCCATTATCAATATCATTAGCACTTGCTTCTCTGAAACACCATTTTACTCGTCCTTTTTTTTCCAAAATATTTCTTGAAACAATAGAACCTCCCATATTCATCGATTTATGCATATTTTTTCCTCCAACTGTTTCTTTAATTTATCAGTTCCTCTTTCAGTAATGAGTTTACGAACACTAAAACCATTATTATTTTTATCATCGACATCTGTTACTTTTTCAAATCATTCTTCTATAAATTCCATGGTACATTCCGAACGTCCCTTAAAAGCTTCTAAACACAACGAGAAAAATGCTGTATTTCCGTATTTCATTTCTTTTTGCATGACCGAAGTACCTTTTCTTAGCAACAATTTTCCGATTTCAAGTGCTTCGTTGCAATTTATATTTGGAGCTAAGAAATGAAACTCATTATTACCTTCTTTTGACACTATATTCACCTTAGCATTATTATCAAGTAAATATTTTGATATCTCAAATTTTCTAGATACCAAACTTTTTTCAAGAAGACTCATGCCACTATCATCTGTCAAATTAGCAATTTCAGATATATCTTCTTTTTTTTGCTTCATTTTTTCTTGTAAGTCTTTTAAAGTGCCAAATTTAACAATTGTCCCATAATCTGCTTTTTCAAGATTCATTTTTCATTCCTCACTCATATTTATGACTTCTATTTGTTCCAGGTAATTCTGGTCTGTAATTTTGGGGAGTACGATACCAATTTAAAAAATCATCTTTTGATATCACATCATCCATATATAATTGATGCATCTCCGAATATTTCTCACCCGGAACATGCCCCATGTCCCATTGACCATTTCTAGGCTTAGTCTTATCCCATGTGATTTCAACCCCAGATGGATCATAAACTTTTCCTGTAATAGAATCCTTTGCATTCTCCCACACTTCATCCACTTTTTTTCCATAAGATGGTCGACTATTTGCATATGGTTTAGTTTTACTGCCACTCTTAACCGCATCTCCCACATTTCCTTTCGTCACCGCTTTTCCGGCATCTACTGCATTGCTTACCTGCTTGGTAACATTTTTCAAAGAAAACCATACTGTTTTATTTTATTATACCAAATCTTTGCAATAAGCAAAAGAGTGTAGTTTCTACAGGACTTCACACAGTGATAGTAATCTGGTATAATGCAATAGAAAACCAAAAAGAAATTTAGGAGAGAAATAAATGAGAGGATGCTTAATTAATGGAGAAGTCATAATCTAGATTAAACTAGGAGGTATTTATGAGTTATCAAAATTTTGAAAAAGCAATGGAACTGGCTCCAACCTGCAAATTTTTCACTACAGCAGGAGGAAGGACTCCCACAGAAATAAAAAAAGCGGAGCAGATGCTAGGCATACGTTTTTCAAGACAATGCAAAGAGTTTTATGAAAAATTCGGTTATCTATCTTTTTATGGAACTGAAATTTTTGGAATTGACCCAGACGATGATTCAGGGATATTGGAGGGAAATTCGGTTGCATATGCACTGAATGATCGTCAGGAGTTTCATTTGCCAAATGAATGGATTCCTATCTATAATTATGAGAATGGTAACATGGCATATCTGGATTACACTTCCCTAAATATTGAACAAGAACCTCGCGTTATCATGGCATTTTATAACGGAGATGCCGTTGAGTTCGTTGAAACTTTAGCAGAAGATCTCGGCACTTTTTTGTTGCAGCTAATACAAGCTCATTTGAACAAATAATCTTGAGTATCGCGTATTATGATTGATTATACTCTTCCAAATCTTTTGCAGAAACATTTTTTTGTAAAAGTGTATTCGCCAACTCTTCTTTCTTGGAAATCACCAACACCTTAGATCCGTCCCACGCAACAATTTCCGTGGTTGCAAGCGGATGCTGTATCGTAATTGGATTTTTCCAAAAACCGCTGTAACCATCTGCATATGGATACTTATATTTTAGCACCTCTTCTAGCGTTATTTCTTTGGAAAAAACAGAGAAAACTCCCCATATCCATTGAAATTCTTCTTTTTTCAATAACTGCAATAACTCTTTTCCTTCAATCCAACAATATTCGTTACTAAACATCTCAGACATTTTTTCGTCCAAAGGGTAACATTCCATGTTGGTTATTAACAAATTATATTTATCAAAACTTTCAATATCGTCAAAAATTTCATTTAACGAAGTTTCATCATAATTAATTATGCATCCTTTCATTTGTATCTCTCCTTAATTTCTTTTTGGTTTCCCATTACCTGCTTGGTAACATTTTTCAAAGAAAACCATACTGCTTTATTTTATTATACCAAATCTTTGCAATAATAAAAGGGCATAGTTTCTACAGACTTCACGCAGTGATAGTAATCTGGTATAATGCAATGGGAAACTACATTATGCTGCAATACATTCAGGTAAGAACGTCCGATAAAGTGAGGTGATAAGCAATATGTTATTTCGTTTTTTAGAAGATAAAAATACAATGGTGATTACCACAAAAGATATTATTGAAAAGAAAAAAGAAATTGTCCTAGTGTCTCATGACGAAAATGATGGAATGTGGCAATTTTTAGATGGTGCGGATGTTGCAGAAGAAAACGCTGCAATAATTTCACTTACCGAACTGGTTAATATCGATCCTTCCGTTAATGAGGTGTCGGATTTACCCCTCGGATGGATTGCGTACAGAGAAAATAAAGAAGCACATTGGATAAAATCCGAAAATAAATAAAGTTCCCAGTTGAGTTTCTAAAGCACACCGTCCTTTCCCTCCGGCATAGAATGCTTCACCCTTAGGGAAAGGACGGTTTTCACTTTTTTTCTTTTCGGGGTTAAGTTATTAACTCTCCCATCCGATATAGTTAATAAGAATAGGTGGATTCTCTTCCGCCGTAAAATGAAAACCCGGAAAACAGCACAAAGAGCGAAGGAGTCGCGCAGCGTTTTCCATTCGCTACACTTTCACCAAGGAGGGTATACTATGAATACAAATCAGATTCTTTCTGCAACCAATTCTTATCAGACCGCGGAAGCTTACAAAAAGACTTCCGATTCCAAAGCAGCAGAAACCACTCCGAAGACCACGGAAACCGCGGATACTTCTGCTTTCGTTTACGAAAAAAAGAGTGCGGATAAGGCTGCTACCAACAATTCCAAGAACAAAAATTATGTGACTTTATCCAAAGAAAACAAAGCAATCGTAGCGCAGTTAAAGGCAGATGCCGAACAGCGTACGGCGCAGCTTCGTTCTTTGGTGGAGAGCGTAATTTTAAAACAGAACAAAACCTTCCAGGTAGGTACCCTTACCGATGAGAAGATGTTTGAGATGCTTCGCAAGGGTGAACTGGAAGTTTCCCCGGAAGTACGGGCACAGGCACAGAAGGACATTGCCGAGGACGGTTACTGGGGCGTTGAACAGACCTCCGAGCGTTTATTCTCCTTTGCAAAGGCAATTTCCGGCGGCGATATTTCCAAGGCAGAGACCTTAATCAAGGCCATGGAAAAGGGCTTTAAGCAGGCAACCAAGTCCTGGGGCGACGACCTTCCGGACATCTGTCAGAAGACCTTAGAGAGCGCAACCGAGAAAATCCGCAACTGGGCAAAGCAGGATGAGGCCGCTGACGAAATGGCCGATGCCGCACAGGATGCTTTCGAAACCCAGGCAGGCACTTCCGCTTTAAGCGAATAACACATGGCGATTCTTACCATACTTTTGTAATAGAAAAAGGATACCGTTCCAATCACAAACAACCTATCGGGACACGGTATCCTTTTTGTTTTGTCTTTTAAAATCTGCGGAAATCCCCGCACGTTCTCTTGTGTTTACTCCAAACCGGCATACTTTTTCAGTGCTTCAAAGGTCTCGTCACTGATGGTATGCTCGATACGGCAGGCATCCTCCGATGCCGTTTCCTTGGACACGCCGATTTTTTCAAAGAAGGCCGATAACACGCGGTGACGCTCGTAGGTCCGCTCTGCCACGCGCTTTCCCTCCTCCGTCAGCACCAATGCACCATCCTCTGTCTTTTCTTCCAAATAGCCGCCTTTTTTCAAAATTCCTACCGCACGGCTGACACTCGGCTTCGAATATCCCATATGCTCGCTGACGTCGATGGCGCGAACATGATTATTTTCTTTCGATAAAACATAAATCGTCTCCAAATACATTTCCCCGGATTCTTGTAAATTCACCATAAGCTCCTCCTGTCGTTCCCTTGTACTGCTAACGCATCGTCCTTCCTCATGGTTCTATCTTACCACATCTCACAGACCTATGACAAGTAGGAAAACAGAAAGAAACCGTTTGTTACTCTGCCGTTTTCACAATCAGCAGAATATCGCCTTCCCGCACTTCTCCGTTTCGTTCCGTTACACGTATGATTTCTTCCGGTGCGGTATAATACCGCTTTGCAATATCCCAAAGTTTTTCCTCCGGTTTCACGGTATAGCCCACCATACTCGGCAACTCTTCCATACGCTCCGGTTCAAATTCTTCTCTCACCGTATCCACAATAATTTCCTCTTTCCGGTTTTCCATTGCCAGCACACAAAATGCCAGCTCCGCTTTCATCTCGGCTTCTCCGCCCCGCATCATACCGAAGGAGGACTCCGCCACATGACAACGCACATCATAGGTGCTTTCCGGCGTCAGGCCCCGCACCTCAATCCGGTGGGCAAATGGGAACTCCGTCCGGTAGGACTGCATCGGTTTTTCATCTTCCTCCGAAATATAAAGCAGATTCACATCCAGCACCCCGGACAACTTTAACACTTCTCCTTCCCGGACACAGACGTCCGGCTTTATCTCCACACTTCCGCGACAAATCTGCAAAATTTCCGGCATCCCTTCCTTCAAAGAAAGCCGTTCGGACACCCGCATTCTGCTGTCATTTTTCAGTAAAATATTTTCATACTCCTCTTCCTGCAATACCGGCGCCAGTTTGCAGTCCGTAGCAAACAAATCCGAAAGCAGCTCCAACTCGCCTTCTTCATACAACTTCATTTCCGCTTCCAATACCGCTTCCGCTTCCAGCAAACGCTCTTCCCCGTCTTCATCTGCTTTTACGGACACATTTTCATTGGTTAGGCGAAAAGCAACATCTTCAATTAACCCTTCCCGGCAACCGCTGATTTCGAATTCGGTCTTAAACGGCAACGTGGTTTCGTAGCACTCCAGACCGCCTGCCTCTCCGGCACCTCTCCAAAGCGCAAACAAAGAAAGCTCTCCCTTTGCCTCCATCATGTCCTCTTTTGCCCTGGCTTCCAGGTTTCGCGGCTCCAACTCCCAATAAAGCAGTTCTTCCACGCTATCCTTCCCGGAAGGTAAAAACAATTCTTCCCGTAATCTTGCGATATCCTTTTGTTCCGCCACAATAGACGTTACCGGCATCATTCTGGTTTTTGTATGTACCTTCGTGGTATCCTGTACCGCCACCGCTGCCCGGACATCGTGCAATTCTTCTGCCTGCACCATAATTCCCAACTGGGCGCGTACCGACAACTTTCTGGAATGGATGACTCCGATTTCCAGTTCCTCGATTTCCGGTCGTACCGTAATATTATCTCCGGTACAAGCCTCCGGTAACTCTACGGATTCGTCAAAAGCCAGTTCTCCCCGAATGCTCTGCACCGGCAATTCTTCCTCTTCGCTCAAATACAATACCCGGTAAGGAAGAGTTCCTTTCAAATACAATCTTCCGCCGGACAACTTCTTTTCGTTTACCCGTACCGTTCCGTTTTTCCAAATCACAGCGCGTACATCCGGTTTATTATCCGGCACATTTACATCATCATCCACCGTCAAACGAAGCGCATTTCGACATTTTACGCGATTCATATGAATGCTTTGCATCTTTATTTCCATAAAAATACCTCCCGAGGCTAGGTTCTTTTACAACCTATGCAACGGGAGGAAGATTTATGCATTGCTTCGCATATGTAACTTTTATACGTAAACCAGTTCAACGTCCTTTGTCAGCACATCGGTATAACTGTAGGAGAAGGTCTGTTCCGTATCCGGCATGTTCTCCGGTACTACTTTTACGGTAAATACACACGGATAAATTGCGGAAATCACGCCTTCCATTACATCCACCTTATTACGGCCTTTGTTCTCGCAAATCTTTACGCGTCTTCCTACACTGTGCTTTACATTGTAGACAATTTTACTCATTTCCGTTGGCTGACCCATATTTTCTCCTATCCGCGTACCAAGCGCTATGTATATTCGACAAATGCATTATATAGTATTTATCTTCTTTTAGTATACCACATCTTGTTGTTTTTGTCAATGAGAACCAACTTTTATTCTTTGGGTATTTTGCCTTATTTATTCCAAAAAATGGGCTTCCGTCTCCATCCGTTGCAGCTTGATTACAATGTACGGCCAGGTCACTGCCGTGGTTACTTTTTCGTCCGCTGCCGGGCCGATTAATGTGGTTTTTACGCAAACACCTTCCTTTGCCATGAACAACTCATCCACCGCAATGCTGTACCCGCCGGAAGGCTGTTCTCCGTATCCCTGCACCAGATAAAACGCATCCTCCGCAAGATAAGTTAACTTAAAAGGCTCACTTTTCTTTTCCTTAATCACATCCAGAAGTTCCTTCGGCACATCCGCTTCTTCCACTACCGTAAATTCCACATCACCCGTTTTTGTGTATTCTTCCTTTTCCGTGCCACAGCCTGCCGTCATACAAAGAGGCAAAAGGGCAAAGAAAAGGAGAAGCCGTCCGATTCTTTTTTTCATCTTATGCTTCTCCTAATACTTATTCAGTTATACGATATGCGGCATTCCCTGCTTTAATGCACGAATCACCGCTTTTCTGGTCATTTCCTCGATATAGAGGGTATGCTCCGGTTCGTGAATATCCTGCAGGTAATGGGCATCGGAATTGGAAATTATACGACACTGTTCCAAATACGGATGCGCCTTTGAAAGCTTATGCAAATTTCCGAAATTCTTCAGCTCTGCCGTGGCAAACTTCGCATCCGGCGGAATAAAACCGAGATTGGATATGAGCGAGGTGGTAGACTTATCCAAGTGAGCCGGAATCATAACCCCGCCCCGTTCTTCCACCAACCCGTACACATCATCAAAATTGATACCGGTGGCGTTAATCAGAAGCTTATCCACAATCCCCGTTATATTTTCATCCTCATCCATGATTTGTTGTTTGCCGAAAATCTTTTCTACGTTCTGAATATCCGGTAATTTACTGTACACGTATTCATCAAAATCCATGGCTGCGTGCAGGTCTTCAAACAAACACACCACATGTACTTCCTCCGCGGTAGTCAGTTCCATGCCCGGCACGGCAAGTACCCCGTACTCCTCCGCCAGCCGAAGCACCGTTCCGCAATTTTTGCAGGTACTGTGGTCCGTTACCGCAATGAGTCCCAATTCTTTTACCGCTGCCATTCCTACGATGTTTGCCGGTGTCATCTCGTCATCCCCGCAAGGAGAAAGACAGGAATGGATATGTAAATCGTACGCCGGATTAGGCATGCAGTCCCTCGTGAACCATCAGTGCCGCATCAAATACCGGCTTTTCCGTATGAAGCACGGTAATCCCCTGGGTCTTTGCCTTTTCCGCAAACTCCGCGTCTGCAGCGGCATTTTCCGCCACAATCACACAGGCCGCCTCCGTCAAAGAAGCCACCGCCAGCGTGTTAATGTTACTCATTACCGTCACCCACGCAGCACCCTCCGGCACTTTGGTCATCGCAATACTGAGCAAATCACAGCAATATACCTGACGGATCAGAACTTCTCCGGCATCCTCCGCCAAATTAATCACGCGAAAACCGCTTTGCTCTGCAAACTCTTTTACTGTCATAACTTCCTCCTTACTCGCCATCCAGCTTAGAAAATTCATCCGACAAATGATGTATGTACTTTTTCAGCACATGGATACAGTCATGCTCACGGGCTTTTCCCCGGACAATATCTTCCGCCAGGGCCTTACAGGTCGGCGCACCGCAGGAACCGCAGTCCAGTCCCGGGAATTTTTCGCACAGTTCTTCCACCCGCTTCATACGGGCGATGCTGTCTTTCATATCGGTTCCCAGTTTAAATACCGGCTCGTAGGTCACCTCGTCGGTCCAGTAAGCATCTTCTTCCGCCACTACCCCTTCCACATGACTCTTCGCTACCGTCATATATTTACGGAGACGTTTTAATTTTACCATGGCAAGGTACGGATTCTCTACCGTCAGCACACCGCCCACGCAACCTCCGTTACAGGAGTTAAGCTCGATAAACTCCAAATCATCCAGTTTCTCGTCTTCCAAATCCTCCAAGACGCGGATGACGTTTTCAATACCGTCCGCTGCCAAATAATTTTCTACCAAAAGTCCGCTGGCCTCACCGCCGCTGGTTCCCCAGCTGATGCCGATTTTACCGGAAATACGCAAATCCTCCGGATTATCCGCCACCGCCTTCATCTCCGGAAGAAGTCTGGTATAAATATCCTTAATAGCGCAAACCGCGTCGATATTACTCTTTTCCGTACCTAACGGCGACTTCATTGCGGTCACCTTGGACGGGCACGGGGAAAGGAAAATAATACCGATTTTTTCCGGCGGAAGCCCGGTTTTCTCTACCGCACGGGCACGAGCCAGCTCCGCCGCCAGCTCTACCGGCGGCTTAATCGGAAGCAAATGCTCGATTAGATTCGGAAAACGGACCCGGATCAGACGGGTCACGGAAGGACAGGCCGTACTGATAATCGGATGTAATTCCGGATGCTTATGTACATATTCCCTGGAAAGTTCGGATACCAGTTCCGCCGCCCCGCTCACTTCGTATACATCGTCAAAGCCCACTCGTTTCAATGCGGTCAACACAATATTCACATCATCTAAATTATTAAATTGTCCGTATAATGCCGGTGCCGGCAATGCCACGGTATATTCGTAATCCTTTAACACCTCCAGCTTGTCATAAGACGGAAGCTTGGCATGGTGCGGACAAATACGGATACACTCGCCGCAGTCAATACAGAACTCTTTTGTAATCTCTGCCTTGCCGTTTCGCACACGGATTGCCTGGGTCGGACAACGTTTGATACAGTTAATGCAGCCTTTGCACAGATCCGCATCTAAATTAACCGATGTAAAAAATTTCTCAATCATGCAAACCCTCTTTCCTGTGCAGTTCCTTCCCTATCAGGTCTGGAACACCTTCATCGTCACCTTGGTACCCACACCGATGGTGGTCTCTATGTGCATCTCGTCGGAATACTGCTTCATATTCGGAAGACCCATACCGGCTCCGAAGCCAAGCGCCCGTACCCGGTCCGGTGCGGTGGAATATCCGGCCTGCATTGCCTTTTCCACATCCGCAATACCCGGTCCGGAATCCTGTAAAATCATAATAATTTCCTCCGGCGTAATCTCCACGTCAATGGTACCGCCGTTGGCATGAATCACCATATTGATTTCCCCTTCGTACATCGCAATGGCTACTTTACGCACCACTTCCGGGGAACTGCCCATCTTCTTTAACTTGCGTTTTACATCGCCGGAAGCTTCTCCCGCTCTCGTAAAATCTTCGGTGGTCACGGTATATTGTAATTTAATCGTATCGCTCATAATCCGTTCCTCCCCGTAATCCTTTTTCATAAAGTATTCCGCAGGCGGAAAACATACGATGTCCCGTGGCAAGAAGCGGAATCTCCCTCTCGTTTGCAAGGCGGATCATTTCCTCATCCGGCTTTTTATTACGGACAAACACAATACAAACGATATCCATCATCTCCGCGGTACGAATGACCTGCGGATTGCAAAGACCGGTCAGAAGCACCGCCTGGTCTTTTACAAAAGCAAGTACATCGCTCATCATATCGGAACCGCAGGCCGTATGTACTTCCTTATCCAGCCATTCCTCCCCGCTCAGTACTCTTGCTCCCAGAATCTCTTTGATTTCTAAGATTGTCATACCTTCACCTTCCTTCACTGTTAATCTCGTAGTACCACATATTACCCATAGATTGATTATATCATATTATCTACAAATCTTCCATAAAAACTCCCTTATTTTTTTGTACATTTCTTATAGCTTTTTTTATTTCTTTGTGTTATAATGTTAACAAATGTACGACGCACGCAAAGACGCGTTTCTTTTTTTCGGCTCTTTGCGCGTTTTTTGTCGTGCGCCCATGGCATCGTTATTTTT
Organism: Lachnospiraceae bacterium; assembly: GCA_017938405.1. Classification (GTDB taxonomy): domain Bacteria; phylum Bacillota; class Clostridia; order Lachnospirales; family Lachnospiraceae; genus SIG307. The sequence goes on along the minus strand of JAGBBP010000026.1, from coordinate 88,842 downwards.
TTAACAAAACGGGCGATTGTCATGTGTTTGGTCTCCCGAACATCGGGAACCGCAAAGATATTAAAGGAGGTTAAAGAAATGGCTGCAAAATCAACCGTTCCGTTCCAGGGAACAAAGGAACAGGAAGCACAGCTCCGCTCTGTCATCGCTGAGTTAAAGGATGAGAGAGGCTCCCTGATGCCGATCTTACAGAAGGCTCAGGACATTTACGGCTACCTTCCGATTGAGGTACAGACTATGATTGCTGATGAGTGCGGCATCCCGTTAGAGAAAGTTTACGGCGTTGCTACCTTCTACTCCCAGTTCTCTCTGTATCCGAAGGGAAAGTACAAGATTTCCGTTTGTCTCGGTACCGCTTGTTACGTAAAGGGTTCCGGTGACATCTACAACAAGCTTCAGGAATTACTCGGTATCGAAGGCGGTCAGTGTACCCCGGACGGCAAGTTCTCTTTGGACGCATGTCGTTGTATCGGTGCCTGCGGTCTTGCTCCGGTATTGACCATTAACGATGACGTTTACGGTCGTCTTACCGCAGCTGAGATGGCTGACATTCTCGCGAAGTACGAATAATTGTTGCGTTTCGTTTTTCGAAAGGAGTACCTAAGGTTATGATGCCCGAGATTTCCTTAAACATACTGGATGTTGCGGAGAATTCCACCCGTGCAAAGGCTTCCCTGGTCACCATTATCGTGGATGTCCAGACTGCCGCAGATACCCTTACCGTGATTATTGACGATGACGGTTGCGGTATGACCGCAGAACAGGTTGCCGCCGTAACGGACCCGTTTTTCACCACACGTACCACACGTAAGGTGGGCCTCGGAGTTCCGTTCTTTAAGCAGGCTGCGGAAAGTACCGGCGGTTCTTTTTCCATCGAGTCTACCGTAGGCGTCGGCACCCGTGTGACCGCAGTGTTTACACTGTCCCACATCGACCGTATGCCGTTAGGCGATATGAACGGCACGATTCATACCTTAGTTACCATGCACGAGGAATGTGATTTCTTATATACATTCCGCTTCAATGAAAAGGAATTTTCGTTAGACACCCGAGAATTTCGCGAAGTTCTCGGTGATATCTCCTTTACGGAGCCTGAGGTGTCTCTTTACATAAAGGACTACCTAAGAGAAAATTTTAACGAAACCAATGACGACACCTTTGAACTTTAGATTCGCCACGGCGAATCCCTTGTAACACAAACTTTAGATGCCGAAAAACGGCAGATTGGAGGAAAGTATGAAGTCTCTTGCAGAGTTAAAGGCAATTCGGGAGAAGATGCAGGGCCAGGTTGGTCTTCGCTCTGAGTCCGAAGCACAGACAAGAGTAGTTGTCGGTATGGCTACCTGCGGTATCGCAAGCGGTGCAAGACCGGTACTGAATGCTCTTGCAGATGCGGTAATGAACAAGAAGCTTGAGGACGTGGCTGTTGTACAGACCGGTTGCATCGGTCTTTGCCAGTTCGAGCCGATCGTAGAAGTTATCGCTCCGGGTAAGGAAAAGGTTACCTATGTTCATATGACCCCGGAAAAGGCAGAAGAAATCGTTGAACAGCACCTGATTCGTGGACAGGTAGTTACCCAGTACACCCTCGGTGCAGCAAATAAATAAGGAGGAAGAATTATTATGTATCGTTCACATGTATTAGTATGCGGCGGAACCGGTTGTACTTCCTCCGGCAGCCTTCAGATTTTCGATCTTTTAAAAGAGGAAATCGCAAAGAACGGCCTTGCTGAAGAAGTTTCCGTAGTACAGACCGGTTGTCACGGTCTCTGTGCTCTCGGCCCGATCGTTATCGTATATCCGGAAGCAACCTTCTATTCCATGGTGAAGCCGGAGTACATCCCGGAAATCGTTTCCGAGCACCTGTTAAAGGGTCGTGTAGTTAAGAAGTATGTTTACGAAGATACCGTTCAGGAAAATGAGGAGGCTTTAAAGCCGCTTCATGAGACCGACTTCTACAAGAAGCAGCATCGTATTGCTCTTCGTAACTGTGGTGTTATCAATCCGGAGAATATCGAGGAGTACATCGGTACCCGCGGTTACGAGGCACTTGGTAAGGTTCTTACCGAGATGACCCCGGATGATGTTATTAAGTGCATCTTAGATTCCGGCCTTCGCGGACGAGGCGGCGGCGGATTCCCGACCGGTAGAAAGTGGCAGCTGGCAAAGGACCTTGTAAAGGGCGGCCAGAAGTATGTTGCTTGTAACGCCGACGAGGGTGACCCGGGTGCATTCATGGATCGTTCCGTTCTTGAGGGCGACCCGCACGCATTAATCGAGGCTATGGCTATCGCAGGTTACGCCATCGGCGCTAACCAGGGTTACATCTACGTTCGTGCAGAGTACCCGATTGCTGTAGATCGTTTGAACATTGCAATTAAGCAGGCTAGAGAGTATGGCTTACTCGGCAAGAACATTTTCGAAACCGGCTTTGATTTCGACTTAGAGCTTCGTCTCGGTGCAGGTGCATTCGTATGTGGTGAGGAGACCGCTCTTATGACCTCCATCGAAGGTAACCGTGGTGAGCCGAAGCCGAGACCGCCGTTCCCGGCTGAAAAGGGTCTCTTCGATAAGCCTACCGTATTAAATAACGTAGAAACCTACGCAAATATTCCGCAGATCATCTTAAACGGTGCCGATTGGTTCGCTTCCATGGGTACCGAGAAGAGTAAGGGTACCAAGGTATTCGCTCTCGGCGGTAAGATTAAGAACACCGGTCTTGTAGAAATCCCGATGGGTACTACCCTTCGTACGGTTGTTGAAGATATCGGTGGCGGTATCCCGAACGGCAAGAAGTTTAAGGCAGCTCAGACCGGTGGTCCGTCCGGCGGATGTATCCCGGCTGAACACTTCGATGTTCCGATTGACTACGATAACCTCATCGCTCTCGGTTCCATGATGGGTTCCGGCGGACTTATCGTTATGGACGAAGACAACTGTATGGTTGATATCGCGAAGTTCTTCCTTGAGTTCACCGTTGACGAGTCCTGTGGTAAGTGTACTCCGTGCCGTATCGGTACCAAGCGTCTCTATGAGATGTTAGACAAGATTACCAAGGGTCAGGCTACTCTTGAGGATCTCGATAAGTTAGAAGAGCTCTGCTACTACATTAAGGATAACTCCTTATGTGGTCTCGGCCAGACCGCTCCGAACCCGGTACTTTCCACCTTACGTTACTTCAAGGACGAGTACATCGCTCACGTTGTTGAGAAGAGATGTCCGGCCGGCGTATGTAAGGATCTCTTATCCTTCGTTATCGATCCGGATAAGTGTAAGGGTTGTACCCTTTGTGCTAGAAAGTGTCCGGCTGGTGCTATTTCCGGTACCGTTAAGGAGCCGCATGTTATCGATACCAGCAAGTGCGTAAAGTGTGGCGTATGTATCGAGAACTGTAAGTTTGGCGCTATTTCTAAGAAGTAAGTTACTGACTTAATTTGAATTGGAGGTAAAACATGGAAACCGTTACTTTAAAGATTAATGGTATGACCGTTACCGCACCAAAGGGCGCTACTATCTTAGAGGCAGCAAGAATCGCTCACATCGAGATTCCGACGCTTTGCTACTTAAAGGATATTAACGCAATCGGCGCTTGCCGTATTTGTGTGGTAGAAGTAAAAGGCGCAAGAAGCCTTGTAGCTTCCTGTGTATACCCGGTAAACGAGGGTATGGAAGTATTTACGAATACTCCGAAGGTATTAGATTCCAGAAGAAAGACTTTGGAACTTATTCTTTCCAACCATGACAGAAAGTGTCTCTCCTGCGTACGCAGCGGCAACTGTGAATTACAGAAGCTCTGTAAGGACTTAAAGGTAGAGTGTGAGAACGTTTATGATGGCGAAGTAAACACCTACGAGTTAGACACCAGCGCTGTTCATATGGTTCGTGATAACAACAAGTGTATCCTTTGCCGCAGATGTTCCGCTGTCTGTGAAAAGGTACAGGGCGTTGGCGTAATCGGCGCTAACGAGCGTGGTTTCAAGACCAACATTGCATCCGCATTCGATATGGGCCTCGGCGATACCGCTTGTGTATCCTGTGGTCAGTGTATCGCTGTATGTCCGACCGGTGCTCTTTACGAGAAGGATTCCACCGATGAAGTTCTCGCTGCAATCGCAGACCCGAACAAGAAGGTATTCGTTCAGGTTGCTCCGGCTGTACGTGCTGCTCTCGGCGAAGAGTTCGGTTACCCGATGGGAACCGGTGTACAGGGCAAGATGGCTGCTGCACTTCGCCGTATCGGCTTTGATAAGGTATTCGATACCAACTTCTCTGCAGACCTTACCATCATGGAAGAGTCTCACGAGTTCCTTGACCGTGTACAGAACGGTGGCGTATTACCGCTCATCACTTCCTGTTCTCCGGGCTGGATTAAGTACTGTGAGCACTACTTCCCGGATATGACCGAGAACCTTTCTTCCTGTAAGTCTCCGCAGCAGATGTTCGGTGCTGTGCTTAAGACCTACTACGCTGAGAAGGAAGGCATTGACAAGAACGATATCGTATCTGTCAGCGTAATGCCGTGTACCGCTAAGAAGTTCGAGATCGGTCGTGACGATCAGAACGCAGCAGGCGTAGCTGATGTTGATATTTCCATCACCACCAGAGAGCTTGCAAGACTCATTAAGCGTCTCGGCATCACCTTCAACACCCTTCCGGATGAAGAGTTCGACTCTCCGTTAGGTTCCGGTACCGGTGCTGCAGTAATCTTCGGTGCTACCGGCGGTGTTATGGAGGCTGCTCTCCGTACCGCAGTTTGGAAGCTTACCGGTGAGAAGGACGGCACTCCGATCGAGTTCACCGAGGTTCGTGGTACCGAAGGTATCAAGGAAGCTACCTACGAAGTTGCAGGCATGAAGGTTAACGTTGCAGTTGCTTCCGGCTTAAAGAACGCGAAGGAACTTCTTACCAAGGTTCAGAACGGTGAAGCTAACTACCACTTCATCGAGATCATGGGTTGCCCGGGCGGTTGTGTAAACGGTGGCGGTCAGCCGCAGGTTGACGCATCCGTACGTAACTTCACGGATATCCGTGCCGTACGTGCTAAGGCTCTCTACGATTACGATGCAGCTAACACCCTCCGCTTCTCTCACGAGAATCCGGATGTGAAGGAGCTTTACAAGAGCTATCTCGGCGAGCCGGGTAGCCACAAGGCTCATGAGCTTCTCCATACGACCTACGTAAAGAGAAAGATTCATAATCTGTAAGATTTAGCCGAAAGGTTTCTGAGGGACCCGCGCATTGCGCGGGTCCTTTGTTCTGCGCGGCTTCCCGTTCTTATACGCAGGGGCAAGATTTTCTGAGCCCGATGAAGTGCCCATATAGAATCTCCTTTTTGCTGTCGCAACGCTCCGTCAAACTTCCTCCAAGAACGACTAGGACGCTCGGGAGCGACCTCGCGCCCAGTCTTTTCTAGGAGGTGATTTCGACTGCGCTAAATTCCGCGTTGGCAAAGTGAGCATGCGAGCATCAGATGGTGCTCGGACATGCGAACGCGCCCGCGACCGAGCGACTCTGTCGCGAGGCGCGACCCTTCGGGAATGCAAAAATCCGATTATATAGGGGCTTTCCATTGGTTTAAACTACCTTTCCTATTGCGTATAAGAATCCGCCACGCCCGAGCCGCCGCGCAGAGAAATCCGGGTTTTCACTCTAATCCTCTTCGGAACTATTGGTACGAATCATGAAGAAGCCAGAGCCGATGCCCCTATTTTGCAGGGGCAAGAAAGAAATAAAATACGTATACACCGGAACAAATTATATGGTATAATGAGCCTTGCAGAGCTCTGCGTGTACGCAAGCCTTGGATAACCTTGTTTTCCAAGATTTTGCCGAGCGAGAGAGTAAAGTATGCTGATAAGACACAATTGTCTAGTGGAAAATACGTCATTTTTCACTTTGTGACGTGGTTTTCTAATGTCATTTTAGGGATAATAGGCAATGAAAGGAGAAAGCGAAATGATAGACCAGATTAAAATCGGTGGTTTTCTAAGAGAATTACGCAAAGAAAAGGAACTGACACAAGAACAACTGGCAGAAAAGTTTGGTGTTTCTTCCCGAAGTGTGTCTCGTTGGGAGAATGGTAATACGATGCCAGAGTTAGGTATTTTAGTCGAACTGGCTGATTACTATGAAGTTGACATCAAAGAAATTATTGATGGTGAAAGGAAAAGTGAGATTATGAAAAAAGAAGAGAAAGAGACTTTGCAAAAAGTCGCAGATTATGCGAAAGCTGAGAAGAAATCAGTAGTGAAACGTAAGTGCATCGTAACATTCATAGGAACCATGGTATTTGCGTTAAGTATTATGGTTGGATATATTGTATTTCCTAAATTACCGGAAGATAGTTTTTTAAGAAGCGATGGTTTATGGTTAGGAATCGGAGTTCTGGGCCTTGTTCTTTTGTGGGGAATCGTAATTCGTGAAAATCGAAAGAATTCCATGCAAGCCAAGTAATATCTGTTCCTGCGAACAAAGTATAGAAACACAAATACTTTTCTAATCCGCCGCTTGGAATTATTCTTAGCAAAGCAATGCCCTATAAAACCATAAGCCGCGCAGGAATGCGCGGCTTACCTTCTCTTATCTACTTCCTCTTCACCGGTCTTAATACCTCATACCCGATGCCCTCCGGGTAATGTCTCTGATAATCCTGACAAGCCTCTTCATTCCACTCGTAGCACACGTTTCCATGCTTGGCCGGGTCATAATTCCAGGCAAGGCCTTCCACTCTGCCCATGACCTCTCCATTGTCCTTTAAGAAATCAAACGGCGGGTGATAGAATACCAGATAATCGCTGGCTGGGATGCTTCTCATTTCAAAGCCCTCCGGAATTTCGCCGGCATAATCCTCCGGCACACCAAATCCGTAGAAGTAACCCTTCTTTCCGTTCTCATAAAACCATCCGGCGGTATGTCCGGTCACAATCGGGTGGGATACGTGGCTCATGCTGTCGATGATACCGCATACCGCATCACAATCGTGACGACTCCAGAACTTTCCGTAATCCGATGCTTCGATATCCCAGATTCCGATATATTTGTGGGCCGGAATATGTTCTACCCGTACCCGTGCTTCTGTTAATGCTGTTGTATTCATGGTCGGTTCTCCTTTATTCGTGTAATGTTCAGGGAAGAATACCACTTGTAAATTGGCCAGACGTACCGGTACAGGTTTCTTCCGATAGGCCGCCGGTGTACACCCGTAGGCACTCACAAAAGCCCTCGTCAGAGCTTCCTGGGAAGAATAGCCGTATTTCACTGCGATATCCAGAATCCGTTCTTTTGTATCCCGAATTTCCAGAGTCGCCATGGCAAGACGCCGTCCCGCAATGTAATTCTTTACCGTCATTCCCACAATCTCGTGAAATTTTGTAGACACATAATAGGGCGAATATCCGATTTCCTCCGACATTTGAAGAAGGCTCGGGTTCTCCGTCAAATGTGCCTCAATCCAGTCAATCATGCGCTGTATCGTCTCGTTCCATTCGTACAAGCCGGTTCCCTCCTTTCGTCCCAAGGATAACACAACCGGAAAAGCAATTTCTTGATGTCAGTTGCGAAATTCGTGCGATCCGCTTCGCTTTCCGCGACCGCCGCAGTATATATGCACAACACTTGTTTTAGATTCGCTCCGTCCGTCCCACCTTTGCTTCCGGTGAAACCTCTACCTGCTCGCTGTACTGCACCAGCTCAATCTCGCAATCTGCGCCGATGGCAACCACACGACCGGATACCCGCGGACATACTACACCTTCCAGTGCAATTTCATCCCCTTCGATGGAATTCTTTACCACCACGGTATCCACGGTGGACTTCTTTATTAAGGAAGAGAACAACGGCAAGCGAAACTTCTTCTTTTTCACTTCTCCGTGACGCTTGTAAATCACAATTTTGCTACCACCGATGCTGCCGATTTCCATTCCTCTTTCGTACTCAATATCGATTTCTTCCGCATTCATGAGGCCCACACAATCCACGGCCCCACGAATCTTTACAAGCTCTGCTTCCACATCACCGCCGATTTTGCTGCCTCCGGATAATCGCAGCTGTTTGCATTTTACATCCCTCTTGAACGAAGAGCCACCGGATACCGCTATTTTATCCCGGGCTTCTACATTTCCTCCAAAGGAAGATCCGCCGGACACAATCAAATTCCCTGTACTGATGTCTCCGGAGAAATTACAGCTTCCCGATGTATTGATATCGTTTTTGCACTCTACACTGTTTCCGCCAACCGACCCGGAGGTGAAAAGATTCTGGCAACGCACCGTCCCCTCTAATCTTCCGCTTCCACTCACCCTTATGGTGTCATACTCTCCCGGCATAATTTGTCCACTTCCCGAAATGTTTAAATCCATAATAAAATCTCCTCTCTTTCTCTTCCTACCGGCACCTTCTCTACCGATAATGCAAATTCATTGTACATTCTCGCTTAACTCAAAATCTCTTTCGTAATATCCTTTACCTCACCCTTGCCGTTATCAAGGAGCACCTGCTGTATCTCGTTTACGTAAAAGGTCTTGTCTCCGTACAAAGTTTTCACCGTCAGCACCGCCTTTGCTTCCGACTCTTCGTGAAACTGCTTGGACAATTCATCCAGGGAAAAATCATCCTTCTGGTTCTGAATCAGTTCCACCCGCTCACAAATCAATTCCTTCGGAAAAAAAGTCTCCTGACCGGTCACTGTGGCCTTCTTCAAAAACCAGTCCTCCGGAATCAGCCCCTTTCGTTTCCATCGGTACAACGCTCCGTAAGAAATGCCGTAACGTTCCAGCAATTCTTTTTTGGAAATCAACTCTTCTCCCATACGTACCTCCTTTCGTAACATTGTTACGTCTTACTCTCATATTAACATAACATTGTTATGCCGTCAACTGTTTTTAAATAAAATTTATCACATTTCACTCCATCACCGGGCAATACCCCTTTTTCTGAATAAATTAAATTTCTAATTTACTCCCTTCTTTTTCTTGACATCCCCAAAAAACCACGTATAATAAGAAAAAGGGGCTTCCCCTTTTTTCTTTTTGCACAGGGACAATAGCGTCGCAATGCATTCGCACCCTCCCACAGCAAATACAATGCTTCATAGTAAAGGAGTTACATATACGCTTATGGCAAACGCAAAATTAATTACCGATTACACCACCGGCAGTGTACCGAAAAGCCTGATTCGCTTTTCCCTGCCGTTTATGTTATCCAATGCCCTGCAGGTAGTCTACTCTCTGGTAGATATGCTGGTAGTAGGCCAGGTGCTGGGTACCAACGCCGTTTCCGGTGTTACCAACGGCAGCACCGTTGTTATGTTTATGACCATGGTAGGCTTAGGCTTTTCCAACGGCGGACAGATTTATATTGCACAGCTTATCGGCGCACAAAGAAAAAAGGAACTGAATAATGCCATCGGTACCTTGTTTACCCTTGTGCTCGGTTTGGCGGCCGTATTAACCGTCATCGGTGTTACTGTCGGCATGCCGGTGCTGAATTTGTTAAAAACCCCGATAGAAGCCAAAAGTCACGCCTGGAACTATCTTCTCATCTGTACCCTGGGTAACGTGTTTACCTTCGGTTACAACATGGTTTCCGCAGTACTCCGCGGCATGGGCGATTCCAAGCGTCCGTTCATTTTCGTATTGATTGCTTCTATCCTGAATCTGATTTTGGATATCCTGTTTGTAAAGTACTTCCACATGGGTACCGCAGGTGCCGCTCTGGCAACGATTATAGGCCAGGCAGTTGCTTTTATCTACGCTTTGATTTATCTGTATAAGAGAAAAGAAGCCTTCGGCTTTGACTTTAAGGCAAAGAGTTTTGTTGTGGACAAAACAGCAGCAAAGCACTTATGCCGTTTGGGTATTCCGTTAGGTATTCAAAGTGCCGCCATCAATCTTTCCATGATGTACGTAAACTCTCTGGTAAATCAGGTACACGTTACTGCGTCTTCTACCTTCGGTACCGGTGTAAAAATTGACGATGTAGTAAACCGCATTACCTACGGCCTCACCATGGCAGGAAGCTCCATGATTGGTCAGAACGTGGCCGCAAACAAGCAAAAGCGCGCCGCTTCCGTCGTAAACTGGATTTTGATTTTCAGCGGTATTTTCTATGCTGTATTTACGATTGTTCTTCTCCTCTTCTCCGAAGAGCTGTTCGGCTTCTTTAAGCGGGAAGAAGATGTCATCAATCCGGAATATATCAAGCAGTTCGTCATTGCCGCAATTATCAGTTTCCCGGGCATGCTTTTAATGCGCGGTACCAATGCATTAATGAACGGCATCGGTAATTCTAAGCTGAATCTGATTTTCGGTTTACTTGACGGCGTGGTGCTTCGTATCAGTTTAAGTTATATTTTAGGTATCGCCATGAACTTAGGCCTGTTCGGATTCTTCTTAGGCTACGGACTGGCGGCCTACGGCACCTCCGTTCCGGGTATCATCTACTACTTATCCGGCAAATGGAAAAATTATCGAATGTTAAGTACAGAAAAAAAAGAGGCCTAGGCCTCTTTTTCTTCTGTATTACACTCCGTAAGTTCCTTACATTTCTTCGCTTCATTCATATGAAACGCCGCTTCTCCGATGACCGGATGCTTTTCGTAAGCCTTTTCCATGGCCTCGTAAACCTGCTCTGCAGTCTCCGGCTTTCTCTTCGGCAACTTGGTCGGAAGCTTTCCCTTTTTGGAATACAGTAACCAATCGATGATTTCCCGCTCCTCCTCGCTTACAAGTGCGAGATACGCATATTTCACACGCAAAATGGAGATATCCTTTACTTTTAAAAATACCGGCTGTAAAATCTTACTGTATACCGCCAACTCCGTAAACGGGCTTTTCTTTAAAATCATCCGGTACATACGCTCCAAATCCAGTGTATTTAAAAACGCCGCCGGCAGCTTCTGTCCGTTCTGTTCCATTGTCGTAAGAACAGCCTCGGCTTTCTCGTCTTCTCCCAACTCCGTATACTTATAATATTCCATCAAACGGACGAAAAAGGTCAGCGGATTTAACTCCTCCTTTGGGCCGATGACAAACAACTCCTCCGGAATATCCGCAAACTTCGCCCCGTCGGAAAGCATTGCATTTAACTTTAACTGTAAATAGATGGCTCTTTGGTTCTCTACGGACTTTGTACACAACAGACAGTTTTTCCCGTCGTTCGGCACACCTACGGTCATCGGGGCCATGTTCGTTACTGCAAAAATCACCCCGACAAAAATCGAGAACCCGCCTACCCAGGCCCAAAACGGCACATTGACAAAAAACAGCGGCACTGCCAACAGACACAAAATCAGATTCATAACGCCGCCGCCTAAATTGTACCATACATACGGATACTTTTCATCATCCTTCCACTCCGGCGGACTCATAAGACATTGACCTGCCAATCCCGGGGTCTTTATTTTCTTCCGAATCAGCTTCCCGTCCTTCTTTACAATGGTAAAAGAACCTACCCGGAAAGACAAAAACTCATACCCGGTAAGCAATCCGAACACCAGATGCCCGGCCTCATGGGCAATGACGTGAATCATCATCATAAGATAAAATCCTACGATTACCAGAATCAGATACACAAATTCAAGAGACTTCTTTAACGGAAAGGGCGGAGTGATTTCAAACCACAACAAGCCTTCCTCTACTACATACACACCCAGGAATCCGATGATTCCGCCGAATATCGCGCAAAGAAACAGAAAAAGCAACATCCCTCTGCTACTCTTTTTCCGCGGTGCCTCCTTCTCCTTTACCCGGGCGGTATACGCCTCAATCATCTCCGAAGAAATCTTCTCTCTCATACTCATTCCAACTACCTCCTCTACCCAGCTTTTACTTAAATACCAGCTGTGCGAAGTTGTAAAGTCCCAAATGCCAGATTCTGAGCTCGTGGTCTCCCTTTACCTTATGCCACATAAAGTTCTCGCCATCGGTAATCTTATCCGTAAGCTCATCCAGACCCTCTACCGCCGCAGCGGCACTGTGGTATGCGGTTCCGTCTTCGGTACCGCAAAGGTTATAGAAGTAATGAATATCGTATTCTTCGAACTCCTGTAACTTCTCCGCAATTACCTCTGCCGTATTGGAGGTCGGTGCCGCGGAAAACGCCCCGAAGTAGCTCATAATATCCAGGCATTCGCACAAACCGATGTTAATGGTTTGCATACCGCCCATGGAAAGCCCCGCCATGGCACGATGATCTCTTGCCGCGGTCAAATCATAACCTTCCTCATAATCCGCATAGGTGGCATAATGCTCGTCAATGTACGGAATCAAATCGTTACGAAGTTCTTTACCGAATTCATAAAAGGTATATGCCACATCAAATCCCGTATTCTTATAATTTACACCGGAACGGCCGTACGGAACTACGATAATAAACGGCTCCGCCTCCCCGTAGTACATCAGATTATCCATGGCACAGCGGATTTCGGAAAACGCGCTTGCAATATTCCACTCGCTCGGACTGCCGCCGATGCCGTGCATCAGATAAAGCACATTATACTTTTTGTTCTCGTCGTACTTCGGAGGAAGTAATACATAGGCCTCTTTCGTAATCTCTTCTCCGTTATCCGCGTATGCGTAAGTTGTATATTCGATTTTCTTTACACTGCCCGCATAGTCTTTGTTAAATTCACTGTACTCTATCGGATATGTCTTATCCTCAAGCTTTGCCGGTACATGGGTCAAATCCTTAATGGGCATATCCCCGATTAACGCTATCATTGCTTCGTAATAGGCATCCTTACGCACACAGGCACGATTAAACAATCCGCAATACGGACCATTCTGCTTATAGCTGTACTCGGTCTTACTCAACATCGGATCGTCACAAATGCCCCAGATGGTAACATTTTCAATCAACTGCTCCTCTGCATTTAACCCCTTATAGGCTTCAAACAGTTTTCCGTAAAACTTCGCGTGCTTCTCTGCCTGGTCTTTGTCGTAATTACGCACCGCCATTTCGGTCACGTGTACCTTCACTCCCAAATCATGGAACTTACGAATGGCAGTCTCGATACGGGTAATATCCTGGGTATTCATACAACCAGCCTGCTGTCCGTAACCGCCGATATAACTCTGCATGCCGATACCGTCGCAAAGCTTCTTATAAGAGCCGTCCGGATTGGTCTCGTAACTATTGATGCTCTTTACCAGCTCAATAATCGCATCTCTCTTTGCATCATAGAAGGTGCTGTAATCGTTGTAGAATAAATCGATGGAAACCTCCGGATTTGCCGCCTGCAACTTTTCTACCGTTTCTCTTGCACAGGCAAAGGAAAACTCCACATAATCCTCGCCGATAATGGTGTAAAACATGTTTTCATCACTGTTTCGATAGGTCCTGACATGACGCGGGTCGTCTGCCTTGAAGTCTCCGCCGTCCCCCACTGCCTCGTTTACTACATCCCAGCAATATACCACGCCCGGGAACTTCGTCTCGAAATGAGTCATAACTTCGTCGATGTAATACTTAACACGGGCCTTTAAAGTAGCTTCGTCTACATAAGCGCCGTCGTTCGTATAGCCTTCGCGGAAGAACCAGTCACTCATATACGCATCCCACACCAGTACGTGACCGCGCATTTTCAAACCGTTTTCCTGTACAAAGGTCAAAATCTCGTCTGCCTCGCTGTAATCCATTACCGGCATGCCCTCCGGATTGTTCTTGGATGCCGCCTGATCCAATAAAGAATAGGCCTTCATCTCGTTACCGGTGGTGACGCTGTGGAACTCCGTCTGCGCCATGCCCACATAATACTTGCTTTTCAGCTGATTATAGTTGATTACCGTACCTAAGGTAAAGTCATTCTTTACGGCCAAATCCTTTAAGTACAACCCTTCGTACTTCTCATAGGGATTCGGGGTCGGGGTCGGCTTCGGGGTGGCCGTCGGCACCGGAGTAGCGGTCGGTTCCGGGGTGGCCGTCGGTTCTGCTGTCGGTTCCGCTGTAATTGCCGGTGTCATATTTGCCGCATCCTCTCCCTCTGTCTTCTTTCCGCATGCCGCCATACCGAACAACAACACGGCACCGCAAGCCAAAACGCCTGCCTTTCTCATAAACTTCTTCATTACAAATCCTCGCTTTTCCATTCAATACTTTCCGGAATAATTACTCCAAATTCTCAGCCAAGCGGTCCAGTAAAGAAAGTAACTGCGTTCTCTCTTCTTCCGAAAAACCGCGGAAACTCTTTGCTTCTACCTCTTTTACCTGTTCATCCACCAGCTCCGCCAAACGTCTTCCTTCTTCGGTCAAGTAAATACGAAACGCACGCTTTCCGCCGGAAACGTGATCCACTTCCTTGCGAATCATGCCCTTCTTTTCCATATTCGCCAGCAAAACTACCATGGTCGCCGGTTCTACGTTACATAAGGCTGCCAGGTCCTTTTGCAGATACCCTTCCTGGTAACGCAGACGGGATAACACCTTTGGCTGGCCCGGAGATAATTCCAACTTACGAAACTCCGCCGTACAACTCTTCTGGTGCGCCGAAGAGGCTTTAATCAAGGCTACAATCAACTGATCACTCATATCTGTCCCTCCAATTGTGTCTGTTTTGTCATTTATCAACCACAAGCAGAGGGCCCGTTTGTAACCGCCGCTTTGCCTGCTTTATTCCGTACCTTTTTGCATTGCTTCCAATACTTTGTAGTATGCGTCCTTTTTCTTGCACTTTTCGTCAAACAAACCGCAATACGGAGAATTCTGTCTGTAATTACCGTCCCATTCGCTCATATTCGGCGCATCGGTAATACCCCAGATGGAAATATTGGTAACCACCGGCTTCTCCTTATTTAACTCCACATACATATCAAACAGTTTGCCGCAAAACTCCGCATGCTGATCCATCAAGGACTCATCGTAGTTTCGCACCGCCATCTCGGTCACATGTACTTCCACATCCAGCGCACTGTACTTTAAAATGGAATCCCGAATCATATCGATGTGACTGAGCTCCATACAGCCTTCCTGTTCGCCGTAACCGCCGATGTAACTCTGCATTCCTACGCCGTCACATAACTTACGGTAATTCCCCTTGCTATCCTTTGCATAGCTGTTAATACTCTTTACCACTTCGCAAATGGAATCGCACTTTTCCTCAAAATAAGCATTGTAGTCGTTATAGAATAATGCAATACTTACCTCCGGATTCTGCTTCTGTAACTTCTCTACCACGTCCTTTGCATAAAGGAACGAAAGCTCTACATAATCTTTTCCGATAATATTGTAAAACTGGTTTTCGGTACCGCCGCGCAACGTACGAATGTGGCGGGCATCGGAAGCATCATAATCCTCCTCGCTGTCGCCTACCGCCTCGTTTACTACGTCCCAGCAATATACCACACCCGGGAACTCTGTCTCAAAGTGGGTAATGACCGATTCTATGTAATACTGCAAACGCTTCTTCATGGTTGCCTGATCCACATACGGACCGTTACTGGTATAGCCCTCGCGGAAAAACCAGTCCACCATGTAAGCATCCCATACGAGTACATGACCTCTTACGCCGATTCCCAACAACTCTGCCTGGGAAACAATGGCATCGCCGCCGGAAAAATCGATGGCCGGCATCCCGTCCGGATTCGCCATGGATACACTCTGATTTAACATGGAATAGGCTTTCATCTCGTTGGCTGCCGTCACACTGTTAAACTCATCCATTACCATCATTGTATAATTCAAATCACGGCTTGAATATGCATTTACCACCGTACCGAAACTAAAGCCGCAAGCCGCAGCCGCATCCTTTAAGGTACCCTCCGGTCTCACCACCGGGACTTCGGTCACTTCCGGGGCCTTGGTAGCTTCCGGTGCTTTCGTCGGGTCCGGCACCTCAGTCGGGTCCGGGGTTTCGGTTACTTCCGGGGCTTTCGTAGCTTCCGGTACCTTCGTCGGCTCTGCCGGAGCCGTCACTTTCGGAGGCTCGCAATCTACTCCTGCCGGTTCATCCTGCTTCGATGTACAAGCTGCCATTCCCAACAACAACGTAAGACAGCACACCCCTGCCGTCCATTTTTGCAACACTTTTCTCATCTCTTTCCTTCCCTTCTAAAAAACAATTTCCGTCTGTAAAACAGGACGCAAAAAGTCCAAAAAACCTTTCGAATACTATTGTATCGGGTTTTTAAGGAAAGTCAATAAACATTCTGTGAACATCCCGCTTCTTCCGGGAAATTTTTATTTGACAAGCCCTTCAATAAGTGCTATTCTCTATTTATTAGTATTCTAATACATATTCTAATACAAAAAGCACACTTATGTCAATAAGGAGGTATTTTATGAGTTTCGATTATACAACCCCGCAGGGCTTTGACGAGGCTTCCGCAGCATCCGAAGGCTGGACCAGAGAGACCGTTTCCTATCCGTCCAAAACCACCGGTGCAGACCGTCTCTGCCACGTGATTCTGCCGGCCGGCTATACCACAGGGAAAACCTATCCTGTGTTATATTTGTTACACGGCATCGGCGGCGACCACAACGAATGGCTGGGGGGCAACCCTCTGGAGGTTGTGGGCAATCTTGCCGGTAGCGGCGAAGCTACGGAAATGATTGTTGTGATTCCGAATGTCCGGGCAAGAAAGGACGATGCGGTTCCTAAAGAAGTATTCGGACCGGAAAATATCGTGGCTTTTGATAACTTTATCAATGATTTAAGAGATGACTTAATGCCGTTTGTTGCGGCAAATTACAGCATCAAAACCGGTCGGGAGAACACCGCCATCGCAGGCCTTTCCATGGGTGGCAGGGAGTCTCTTTTCATCGGCTTTACCATGCCGGAAACCTTCGGTTATATCGGTGCCTTCAGTCCGGCACCGGGCCTTTTACCGTTGTCCTTCCCGGGTATGGGCGACCGTCCTGCGTTTCCGGGCCAGTTTACGGAAGACGACCTTCGGGTAAAGGAAGGAAAGCCGGCGCCGCTGTTTCTCATGATGTGTAACGGTGAACAGGATGAAATTGTAAAGTTCTGTACTGCCGGATACGAAGCCGCATTAACTAAAAACGGTGTAGAGCATCTGTATTACACCATGCCGGGCGGCCATGATTTCGTGGTATGGAAGAACGGCCTGTACCAGTACGCAAAGCGGATTTTTAAATAATTACATATAAAACACATACTTGTCCAGCCGGTCAAACGCTTCTTTCACTCTTGCAAAGGGCAACGCCAGATTCATGCGGATAGCATATTTTCCGTGAAATGCCCGGCCGTCCTGCCACAGCACACCTACGGAAAGGCCCGCCTGTTGCAGTTCGTCCATGGATTTCTCGTGGGACTTGCACCATTCTTCGCAATCTAAGAATAACATATAGGTCGCCTGTGGCTTTGATACCTTCACGCCCTTAAAGTGGGTCTCGATATATTCACAGGCATACTCCACATTCCGGGTCAACACCTCTTTTAACTCGGAAAGCCACGCCTCACCCTCCGGGGTATAGGCTCCCAAAAGCCCGTACATGGAAAGGAGATTCATGCTGTTGTAGTGGCACAGGGAAGACTCCTTCCGTAGCCGGTCCCGCAGCCTTTTGTTGTACACAATATGATAACTACCGATAAGGCCCGCCAGATTGAAGGTCTTGGACGGTGCATAAAACGCAACGGTGCGCTGTTTTGCATCCTCCGACACCGACTGGGTGGGGATATGGCGATAGTCCGCCAAATACAAGTCCGACCAGATTTCATCGGAAATCACGTACACATCGTACTTTTTAAAAAGCTCCATGGCCTTCTCAATCTCCCATCGTTCCCAGGCACGACCCGTCGGGTTGTGGGGACTGCAGAAAATCGCCGCGTGGATGTTTTGTTCCTGTATCTTCCGCTCCATGTCCGCAAAATCCATGCGCCATACGTTGTTTTCGTCAAGGACCAACGGACTGTGTACCAGCTCATAGCCTGCATTTCCCAAAGCCCCGGTAAAGCCCACATAGGTCGGGGAATGTACCAATATCTTATCTCCCCGGGAACACAAAATCCCGGCGGCACTGACCACTCCGCCCAGCACACCGTTTTCATAACCGATGCACTCCGCCGTCAGGCCTTCCACACTGTTATGCGACCTCTGCCACTTGATAATGGCATCAAAGTATTCTTCCCGCGGGGAAAAATAGCCGTATACCGGATGTTCTAAGCGATTCTTGATTGCCTCCGGTATGGACGGTACCGTGGCAAAATTCATGTCCGCCACCCACATCGGGATTGCGTCAAAGCCGTCCCGAAGCGGCACGGAAAAATAGCCTTCGCCGGACGCTCTCTCCGTAGCCGGCATGTCCACCGCCAGGGCATCCCGTCCGGAACGTTCGATAATGGATGTAAAGTCGTAAGTCATGGTGACCTCCTTTGTTTGCTATTACACTTTCTAAGTACTTTATTAATTCCAAATCCTTCTTTTTCTTTTCTTCCGGAGAGACAGTAGCACGCTGTCCGGTGAGTTTCAATTCAAGAAAGCGTTCTTTTATTTGCGGATTCAAGCTGACACCTCCCCAGATTAATTATGATCCTGTTCTCATTTTACGGGGTTATACGCGGAATTGCAAGACTTGTAAGAATAGGGGATTTGTGGTATACTATTAAAAAACCATTTCACTTATCTCTACGCAAAGTTGAGTCACAAATTATGCCATTCTACCGACGGTTCGTGTTCTTTGAGATGCGGATTTGTTATACTGAACACGGAGGTGAATTTATGGACCAGGTCAAAATCGGACAATTCATTGCGCAATGTCGAAAAGAGAAAAATTTAACACAAGCCCAACTTGCGGAACAACTGAATCTCACAGACCGAGCTGTTTCAAAATGGGAAACAGGAAAGGGAATGCCAGATGCTTCGATCATGCCGGATTTATGTGGCTTGCTCGGCATTAATGTAAACGAATTATTTTGCGGGGGAGAGAGTGCTCACGGATAACTACGAACGGAAAGCAGAAGAAAACCTGCTCCGAATAAAAAAAGAAGCCGAAAGAATGAAAGCCTTTCGCATACTGATTGTGTGCTTCTCCATCCTTTCTTTGGCCCTAATCGTCAGTTCCCTGTTCGTTTTCTTCTTTACTGATGGTAAAGCATATTCGGCAATACTGACTCTGGGAACATTGGGTGTGTCGACGGCGATTACTTCCTTGTCGCTGTACATAGGGTATCGAACAGAGAAAAAAAGTGTTAACTCCATATGAAGGGATTGATTCGAGACAAATAAGCGGTATTACATGCTTGAATTAGCGTAATCCCTTAAAAATGTAGATTGTGGTTGAAATTTCGATTTGCCTATGCTATAATAAATACAGACAAAAGAAATGAGAGTCCAATCGGACACAAATCGAAAACCCACGAGTTGCCGCTCGTGGGTTTTCTTGTCTATATTATTTTGGATGGCAAGACCAGACCATCAGGCACATTACCGCTATTCCTCTGCGTCGAACCATTTGCATATGTAGTAGGCAACTACACTTGCCAAAACAGAGAGGATAAAAGAAATGAAAATATCCAACCGAACCCCCCCTTCCTGTACCGGTATAGGGGACGGTAACAAGATTATTATACCATACATTTGTTCGATTGTATAGTATTAACTTTGCATATTACGGGTGATTAAAGAACTCAATATACCCTTCTTTTGCCTTGCCTCGGATTGAAAGGGCCATTCGGAATCCGCTGCGCTCCTTCCTCATGGAGGCGGTCGGCAAGACGATGGAAGGCGTTCGAAAGACTGTCGTGTCGCTACTTTGTTATGACGTAACACGCCATAACAAAGGCTTCGCCTAACAGAAGGCAAAAACAAAGCGCCTTTGCAAGCAAGCTTGCAGGCGCTTGTATTTTACCTTCTTGCAGCGACACTCTGAAAATGCCGCAGTTCCTTCTTAACCAAAGTATCTCTTTAACAATCCCTCGAATGCCTTGCCGTGTCTCGCCTCGTCGCGGGCCATCTCGTGGACGGTATCATGGATTGCATCTAAGTTCTGTGCCTTTGCTCTCTTTGCAAGGTCGGTCTTTCCTGCGGTTGCGCCGTTCTCGGCGTCTACACGGAGCTCAAGGTTCTTCTTGGTGCTGTCGGTTACTACTTCGCCAAGGAGCTCTGCAAACTTTGCAGCATGCTCAGCCTCTTCCCAAGCTGCCTTCTCATAGTACAGACCGATTTCCGGATAACCCTCTCTGTGTGCCACACGAGCCATTGCAAGGTACATACCCACCTCACAGCACTCGCCTTCGAAGTTTGCACGAAGATCCATTAAGATATCCTCACTTACGCCCTTTGCCACGCCTACCACATGCTCGGAAGCCCAAACCTTCTCGCCGCCCTGCTCGGTGAACTTCTCAGCCGGTGCCTTACATACCGGACAAGCCTCCGGAGCGGAATCCCCTTCATGAACATAACCACATACCTGACATACATATTTTGCCATACTCGCTTCGCTGTGCCGCGCTTACGTCTTACGCACAGCATCCTCCTTTTTATAAAATAATTTGTTACGGCTTTGCCGTTTGTTTTAAATTAGTAATTGTTACTGATATCAATATACCATGCTTTTTTCTGCTTGTCAATACTTTTTTAAAATAAAATAGGAATTATTCTTATTTTTTATGCTTTTCCGTCACTCCAAATCCATTCTCAATTTGCCTTCTGATTTGTGCACTCCGGACAACAGCCGAAAAAGTATGCGAAGTGTCCTTCTATGGTACCGCCAAAGGCCGCCCCCGCAATTACATTAATGTGTTCCAAACCTGCCATCTCAAGGTCAGATACATTCCCGCACTCCCTGCAAAGGAAGTGATAGTGCTGTTTCGGATTGCCGTCATACCGGTCGCTGGTGCCCCCGCAGGACAGGCGCAGGATATCCCCTGTCTCCGCCAGCATGTTTAAGTTGCGGTACACCGTACCCAGGCTGATATTCGGAATGCTCTCCCGCACATTCTCATAAACCGTTTCCGCAGTCGGGTGCGACTTTGTACTATGTAGATAAGTAAGAATCGCATCTCTTTGTTTGCTGTGTTTTATCATAAGAACCTCTTTTCTTAAAATCAATAATAGTTGCTAATATTAGTATAGGAGATCTCCTACCGTATGTCAAGGATTTTTTGAATCAATGGCACAGCAAACTCTTTTCAGACCACGTCCTTTCCATCGTCCCGTTGTCCAAACGAATCCTAAAAAGAGTTCTGCTTGCAGAACTCTCGCGCCGAGCGCGGTCGCTTGCGACATCTTCCATTCGCGCGAGTGCGCAGTCTTCACTCCGTTTCGGTCCGTCCAGTACCAATGTCCACCGGACATTGTGGACCCTCGCGGAGCGTTTTTTCTCTATAGGAAATGCACAATTTCCTATAGAGCAAAGAAGGGACCGCCCGCTTTGAGCTATCCCTTCCTGTTTCATTCACTCATTATTTACATCTCAACAACCTGAAACTTCTGCATCATGGACTCTAACATCTCTGCCTGGCTGTTCATTTCCTCACTGGCAGCCGCACACTCTTCGGAGGTAGCGGAATTCATCTGTACCACGTCATTGATGTGATTTACACCGGTTGCAATCTGCTTAAAGGACTCTGCCTGAGCTTTTAAGGCCTCCGCCGCCTGATTGATGTCACCCATAATCTCATTGGACTCCGCAACCACTTCCTCCAACTGCTTTGCGGTTTCGTTTGCAACTACCGTACCCTTCTCTACCGCTGCAAGGGAAGTATCAATCAATATCTTGGATTCCTTTGCCGCATCGGCACTTTGTGCCGCAAGAACGGATACCTGATCCGCTACTACCGCAAAGCCCTTACCGGCCTCACCTGCTCTTGCTGCCTCAATGGAAGCATTCAGTGCAAGGAGATTCGTCTGGGTTGCAATATTATTAATCGCATCAATGATGTTCTGAATCTTCATGGAAGCATCACTGATTTCATTCATCGCTTCTACCATTTCCCGCACCATCTCATTACTCTTACCGATGGTAATACCGGAATTCTCTACCTTCTTGCTCACCATACCCGCAGCTTCCGCACTCATGGAAACTTCCGAAGTTGCCGTTTCAATGGATGCCGTAAGCTCTTCGGTCACACCGGCCTGTTCCGTAGCACCCTGGGCAAGCTCCGTAGAACTGTCTGCCACCTGATTTGCTCCGCTGGTTACCTGTGCTGCCACGTTCCGGATATTTACTACCATATCCGCAATACTCTTTTCAAATTCAAACATGGAATTGGATATCTCCACAAACGCACCCTTCATTTCCACCGTCGGCTGTGCCGCAAAGTTTCCGTTTGCAAACTCACTCATTCCTCTGGAAATGTCGTCGATATATGCGTTCAATGCCTTACAAGACTGTCGCAAGCTCTCTGCCACACGACCGATTTCATCCTCGGAAGTATAAGTAATATCCAGAGCCAGATTTCCCTCCGCCAACTCTGCGGAAGCCTTTTCTATTTCGGCAAGCGGATCTGTTACCATGGTAACTACCTTTTTCCCTACGGATTTCATAATCACAAAAGCACCGAACAAGAAGAACAACGGAAAGAAGATGCCCAAGAACACAAAAATCTGGGTGCCTCCCAACTGCTTTGCCACTTCCGGGTCCAGACTGCCGAGTTTTGTCGCAAGTACAAACAATACAATTTCGGTAATCACACAAGAAACAAGCATCTGCTTAAAAATCATGCGCAATCCATACTGAATCTTGTCACCGATACTCTTGTTTACAAGCTTACTTAACATTTTCTCTAACATCGTACATCTCTCCTTTAACTCCACTTCTGTATCGTATCACACTTGAATATTCCGTGTTTTTCACCAATACAATACATATTATACTACCTTAACCGCAATTTGTCAAAATATATATAAAAATCTTGCACACTTTTTTGCATATATTCGCGACCATGAAACAAAGCGGAATGCACATTCGTACATTCCGCTCCGTATCAATTACTTTTCTCTCTTCTTTTTTATCGCCTTACCGGTACGGCTCACATCCACGACGCCAAGCTTTCCCCGCGGACGCTTCTTTTCGGTGTTCTTACTCTTCTTTTCGGCACCTTTTCCGCCGGATGTTCCGTTGCTCTTTCTGCCGCCTCTTCCGCCAGACTTACCGTTACTGTTGGCACGCTCGATTTGAATATTTCGGCCGCGAATCTTTACATTCCGCATCGCCTCAAGTACCACATCCGCGTAATCCGCCGGCACTTCCACAAAGGTATAATTATCATACATTTCAATGGAACCCACCAGCTGTCCCGGCATACCGCTTTCCCCGGCAATGGCTCCTACGATATCTCCCGGACGAATCCGGTCACGCTTCCCCACGTTCACAAACAAGCGGGTTCTGGCTGCCTTGCCTTCCCCTTCGCTCATATCGAGACCGGTATCAAAAGCAGTCTCCGTGGCAAATTCGCCCATGGAAAGCTTTAACAGCGCCGCTGCCATTTCCAAGGAGGTACAGTCTGTCTCCTCAATGTGCTTCTCGATAATCTCCGTCATGGCACGAAGCTCACCGCTGGCAATCAGTTCATCCACCTGCTTCATCAGCTTCTCGGAACGAATGGCATTGATGTCATTGGCCGACGGAATCGGACGAAGGTGAATCTTCGTCTTGCAATACCGCATAATATCCTTTAACTTGTAAATCTCTTTACCTACAACGAGCGTATGGGACGTCCCCACACGACCTGCACGACCGGTTCTGCCGATGCGGTGCACGTAATACTCATCATCCTGCGGTACGTCGTAGTTAAATACCGCTTCCACATCATCTACGTCAATCCCTCTTGCGGCCACGTCCGTTGCCACCAAAAGGTCGATTTTACCGCTACGGAAGGACTCCATGACGCGGTCACGCTGCTGCTGTTTCAAATCTCCGTGCAAACCGTCCGCAAAATACCCGCGAAGCTGCAAATCCTCCACCAGCTCATCCACCAGTTTCTTGGTGTTACAGAACACCAGCGCCCGCTTCGGGTCATACATGTCAAGAAGTCTCGCCAATACCTCCGGCTTGTTCTTCTGACGCACTTCATAATAATACTGCTCAATCTTCGGTACCGTCAGTTCCTTCTTTACCACACGAACAATCTCCGCATCCTTCTGGTAGGTTTCCGCCAGCTCCAGAATCGGTTGCGGCATGGTTGCGGAAAACAGTAAGGTCTGTCGCTCCTCCGGAAGTTCCTTTAAAATGGTCTCAATATCCTCACGGAAGCCCATGTTCAGCATCTCGTCCGCTTCATCCAAGGTAATCATCTTCACGGTACCCATCTTCAAAGTATGACGGCGCATGTGGTCCATCACACGGCCCGGCGTACCGATAATCACCTGCACACCACCCTTTAAAGACCGAATCTGCTTGTTAATATCCTGGCCGCCGTAAATCGGAAGCACCTTCACACCGTGCATAAACTTGGCAAGCTTTCTGATTTCCTCCGCCACCTGAATGGCCAGCTCTCTCGTCGGACAAAGGACCAACGCCTGCAAGCTCTTATCCTTCGGGTCCACTCTCTGTAAAAGCGGAATACCGAAGGTCGCCGTCTTACCGGTACCGGTCTGGGCCTGGCCGATCATGTCCTTTCCTGTAAGTACTACTGGAATTGCCGCTGCCTGAATCGGCGTCATTTCCTCAAATCCCATCTCTGCCACCGCACGCAAAACCGGTGCCTGTAAATCTGTTTCATCAAATCTCATTCTGTTCTTATTCCTATTCTATAAATTTACTTCCAAAACCTTTTCAATCCGGATCATTTTGACAACGTCTTCCTTTTTCTTCGTCTGATAGCGGATTTTCACCCATTCTTCGTCCACATCCAATACTGTGCATTCCAATGTTTTGGTCAACTCACCCTCAAAATCTACCATCATCTTACATTCTTTATTCACTAACTCACTGATAAGCCTCGACATTTCCTCTCCTCCGTTTTCTTTTCTTTCCAAAGCCTTAATACGCCGCTCCAGCTTCCTGACTTTTCCGGAGTCTGCCAACAGGCCGATTGCTATAAAAAATGCTATAAAACCGAAATACCCAATCCACTCCATACCCTGCACCTCCTTTTATACGTCTCATTCCGATTTCTGAATCCTTTTTTCTTTCTGCTATTTCGCGAACACGTTATACAAGCCTACCGCAAAAATCACAAGTACCACTACCGGAAGCACCCAGGTCAGATACCCGCGCATCCAGTTTGTCACCTTCATACCCTTGCCCTCGTTGGCCTCATCGGTGAACTTCTTCCATCCCCAGCCGTACCGGGTGGTACAGAAGAGAATAAACGTCAATGCCCCAAGCGGAAGCATCAGATTGCTCACCACAAAGTCTTCCAAATCCATAATATTGCTTCCCTTACCCATCGGTGCTACGTTCTTCCAGACATTAAAGCCCAACACACACGGTACGGAAAGAAGGAACAGAACGATTCCGTTAATGAGACATGCCTTCTTTCTGCCCCACCCGAACAAATCCACCGTACAAGATACGAGATTTTCAAATACCGCCAGCACCGTGGAAAGTGCCGCAAAGGACATAAATACAAAGAACAAACTGCCCCAGATACGTCCACCGGTAAGGTTGTTAAAAATATTCGGAAGCGTAATGAAAATCAAATTCTTTCCGCTGTCCACCTGCACCCCGTAAGCCATACACGCCGGAAAAATGATAAGTCCCGAAGCAAATGCCACAAAGGTATCCAAAATCGCCACTCTGGTTGCCTCTCCCATCAGCGCACGCTCTTTTCCGATGTAGCTACCGAAAATCGCCATACTTCCGATACCGATACTAAGAGTAAAGAATGCCTGATTCATGGCGCCTACGATAATATTGCCGATACCGACCGTCTTCATCCGGTCAAGGTTCGGCAACAAATAAAACTTCAGGCCCTCCTCACTGCCCGGCAAAGTAATACTGTTAATCGCCAGTACTACCATAATGGCAAACAGGGCTAACATCATCCATTTCGTAATCCGCTCCAACCCGTTCTGTAACCCGATGGAACACACCACAACCGCAATGATAACAGTAATCGACACGGAAACAATCATCATTCCCGGTTCGGCCAACATACTTTCGTACTCTGTCTTAATCCCCGCAGCATCCAATCCTTCAAAAGTACCGCCTACCGTCTTTACAAAATACTGCAGAAGCCAACCTGCCACACTGGTATAAAACATCAAAAGCAAATAATTCCCCGCCAAAGATGCATAGCCGTGGATATGCCACTTACTGCCCTTCGGCTCCAGCTCCTGATAAAACTTCACCGGGCTCTTCTGGGCCGCACGACCGATAGCAAACTCCATGGTCATAATCGGCACACCGAGAGCAATCAAAAAGAAAATGTAAATCAGTACAAAGGCTCCGCCGCCGTTTTGTCCTACCATATACGGAAACTTCCAAACATTTCCCAAGCCGATGGCACAGCCCGCACTCAGCAAAAGGAAACCAAGCCGGCTTCCCAATCGTTCTCTCTGCATTATCCTATTCTCGCTTTCTTATATAATTTAAGGAAACTATCTTTTGAATGATTCCCCGAAATCAATTCGTTCCTTCCTATTTTACTATGTTCTTTCCGGATACGCAATACACCTTTTTACAAAATATAAAAGGTGATGCGAAACCATCACCTTTTTGTCGTATTCCGATACACTTTTCTTTTACTGCTTTGCAATGTTTCAGATTATCGCTTCTTTGTTCTTTTCTTCGCTGCGTTTCTTAATATCCTTTGCAAACAACAGGCCGAACACCTTACGGACAAACGGCTGGATAAAGAATAACTGGGACAATACCGCAAACGGGAAGTTGTAGCATACCAATTTTAAGAAATTGGCAAGCAGCGTAAAAATGTCGAAACCTGCATAGTACGGATAATACAAAAAAGCCGCAATGAAGCTCATGGCCGGGCACATCAAACCCGCAGTCGCACAAATAATTGCAGTTTCAAACAACACCGGATGATCCTTTCCCGGGGTAAAAATCTTGCAGGCAAGTTTAAAGGAGCACGGGCTTCCCATAACATTCTCCAACGTAAAGGCAAGCACAAACTCTACCAGCACCACTGCCCAAATCGGCACATTACGACCGCACATGTACACGCCGCCCATAGCATCCACTGCCTTTAATACACTACTTTGTCCGGTCACCTGCATAAGGGTTGCTCCGTTTACCACATACAAACTGTAAAACACATAGGTATGTACCGTAATCACTACCGTAATAAAGGCAAATACCATTCTCTGAAATTGATTTCTCGGCATCTTAAAAATCCTCCTTTGTAATTTGCATGGACGTTTTCTCCCCCTGAAACCGGTACGGTTATCGACAAAAAGCGCAAAAAAATACACGCACGCTTTGCACTTTGCCTGCCACAAAAAACATAGTTCCGTGATCAGATTTACGTGCAAAAGCACTACGTGTGTCATCCATGCATGTTCTTTATTTTTCCTGTCAAAGTGTATCACAAAAAGAAAACCGTGTCAAGAAACGAGTTTGACAAACCCGTCTTCTTTTGACAATCTTTTCGCTTCGTGCTATACTGAAAGCACCAAAAGAGCCTATAAATACGGAGGATTCCCAATGAGTAAAAAGAAACTTACAAATAAACAGAAGAAACTGTACGGTACCCTGCTTGTCATTGCCGTTATCCTTGTACTTGCCCTGGTGAAAGGAAAAGACTTAAAGCAAGTGTTCAACTCTCTGTTTCCGGACGGTCTTTCTACGGAACAGACCTTAGACACCGAAGATGTGGGCAATACCATTGTGGATATCCTGACCGACGACAAAGCCGGAAGCAAGGACCCGGAACCGGTAACCCCGACAGAAGCTCCGACACCAACCGTTGCTCCGACCAGCACCCCGGACCCGACTGCTACACCAAAACCGACCGATACCCCGACGCCGGAGCCGACCAAGTCTCCGCTTGAGTTAGTGGAGGAAGACGGTATCTACAGCACGCCGGATTTGGTGGCGGCATATATCCACACCTTCCATAAGCTACCGTCTAACTTTATCACAAAAAATGAAGCCGCAAAACTGGGCTGGGTCAGCAGCAAAGGAAACCTTTGGGATGTAACGGACGAAATGTCCATCGGCGGCGATAAATTCGGAAATTACGAGGGCCTGCTTCCGAAGAAAAACGGACGCCAGTGGTATGAATGCGATGTGAACTACACCGGCGGATTCCGCGGTGACGAGCGTATCGTATACTCCAACGACGGCCTGATTTACTACACCGAAGACCACTACGAAAGCTTTACAAAACTATATTAGGCGAATAACACCACCCGTAAACTCTGCGAATGTAGAAGGAGACTCCTATGAAACGACGCGTCACCCTAAGCGGAAACCGCATGAAAACAAAAGCTTCCCTGCACACTTACGTTGCAAGGAAGCTGAAATTACCGGACTATTACGGAAACAATCTGGATGCACTGCATGACTGCCTCAGCGAACGGGCTACCCCGCTCCACGTCACTGTAACTTATACGGAACGTTTAAAAGAGAACTTAGGAAGCTATGGAGACACATTTTTACAAGTGTTGCAGGATACTGCGGAAGAGAATCAACTTATCAGCATCTCTGTCTATGCAGGTAAACGAACTTGAATGAAGAGAGTAATCAAGGGCTTCCCACTTTTGTGGGAAGCTTTTTGATTCTTTTGTTTCCAATCGAAGCTTTGCCTGGAAATTCAATAGAAGGAAGCATTTTCGAACTTTACGCAGGATATTAGACTTTCTTATTACTTCGCTTGCCTGTCAGCAACACTCAGACAGGACGTCTGAGTGAAACGACACGCGCCACGGATGGCGCGTCGGAGTTGGTTGCGTCACCTTTCATTCTTCCTCCCCGAAGTAATTAGAAAGACTTATATCCGTAGTACGAGAGAAAAGGCTTCCTTCTATCGAATTTTTTACAAAGCCCACCGGAAACAAAAGAATCAAAAAGCCCACCGCGGTTGCGGTGGGCCCTTGATTCTTTTATGCATTCAGCATAATCTTCTCATTATTGAAAATCTTGGAAATCGCTACTACCATCACCAGCATAAGTACCACATTCATACCCACACTCAATCCGAACTGTACCAAGGTAAGTTCGTTGGTTACCAATGCCTGAATTGCAAGAGAACTACCGTAAATCGGAATCGCATAGGCTGTGGTTGCCGGAGCAGCTCCGCCCGCATTGAACATGGTCAGCATACCGAGAATAATTACTGCCATATAAAGCGGCATTACATAGGCATTTGCCTCCTTTGCATTCTTTGCAAATACAGAGATTAAGCAAAGGGCACTTACGTTAAACAATACCATGCTCACGATAATACCGAGCAACTCTGCGATTTGTAACGGAGACAGGGATACGCTTCCGCCCAATTCTCCCATGCCGTCCATCATCATCGGCATTGCCAAAATCATGGAGCCTGCGTATACCAGAGAAGAAAGCACGGAAAGAACCGACAAACCGAACAACTTACCGAAAACAATGGAGCTTCTCTTCACCGGGCTCAGCAACATATTCGCCATGGTTCCCCGTTCCTTTTCACCTGCAATGGCATCGGTTACAAGACCCATCGCTCCCGCAAAAATCAACATGACAATCAAATACGGCAACATCATGGAAAGGAACTCTCCGTTTGCCTTATCCTCATTTACAATCAACTCTTCGTTGGTGTTAAACACGGTAAGCAAATCCAGATTACCGAAACGATTCTGTAACAAAACATTTTCCAAACCGCCCAACATCATTCCGTTGAAAACACTTCTTGCCGCGGAAGAATAATTTAACGTGGAATTATATGCCACATTTACACTCGGAATCGGGTCACCGGCATTTTCATAAGCCTGTGCCTGCGCCATAAACTCTTTATCAAACACAACAAGCAAATCAATGCCGCCGTTTAATACCTGGTCCTTATACTCTGCAATCTTATTTGCGGAAGTATCGGCAGAAAGATAATTGATATTTGCCGTCTGCGCATAACCGGTCACCTCTGCCAGGTCCTCAAAACCTTCCGGTGCATTCTGTACATAAACCGTGGAAATATGTTCCTCTACGTCCGCCACCATATTATTCATTAAGGAACCCATCAAGCCGTAAATACCGAACATCAGGATGGCCGGCAAAATGAACAGGGAGAAAATCATCTTTTTATCACTGAATACACGAAATATTTCTTTTTTAAATATATCCTTCATTTACTTTTCCTCCTTATGATGTACTTTGTAAAGGTTGAAAAATGCATCTTCCAAGTCTGCCGCATTGGTCTCTGCCAAAAGCTCCGGAAGGGTACCCTCCGTAATCTTCTTACCGTCGATGATAATACCGATACGGTCACAAAGCTTTTCCGCCTCGGACATAATATGAGTAGAGATAATGACTAACTTTCCTTCGTCGCGAAGTTTCTGCAACAAATCCGTTACATTCCGTGCCGTAATAATATCCAGACCGTTGGTCGGTTCGTCGAAAATGACTACCTTCGGGTCATGCACCAGACTTACCGCAATGGAAGCCTTCTGCTTCATACCGGTGGAAAGCTCCTCAATTTTCTTATTCTCAAAATCCGTAATATCAAAGTACTCAAACAATTCCTTACGGCGGGCCTCAATGGTCGCTTCGTCGATGCCATGGAGTCTTCCGAAGAACTGGAACAAATACTTCGGGGAGAAGTGCGGGTCCAGCTTAATCTCATTGGTAAGGAAACAAATGCTTTCCCGTACCTTATCCGGCTGTTTTACGGTATCATAACCGCATACGCTGACCGAACCCTCCGTCGGGGTAAGCAACGTCGCCACACAACGAAGTGTGGTAGTCTTACCTGCACCGTTCGGTCCCAAAAGGCCGTAAATCTCACCCGGTCTTGCAGTTAATGTAATATCATTCGCTGCCTTTTTTGTGGTTTCCTTCGTTCTGAGCTCCATCATTTTCTTTTTATTGAGCTTATACACTTTGGTCAAATTTTTGATTTCAATCATCTTTATTCCCCTTTCGTTGACCCTTTCTGTGATTCTATGTAAACAAATTCTTTACATTGCAATTCCCTGTTCCATTACCAGTGCCACCGATGCACCGATTAACATTCCCAGTCCGATGATAAACATCGCACCGGCAATAATAAATACTGCAGCCACATGCTTTCCTTTGATTTTCTCACCCTTTTTCTTCATGAGCGCGGTACCCGCAAGCATAAGCGGAAGCGCAACCAGGCCAAGCATCATATAAGTACCGATACCGCCTACTGCGGCCATCCAGCCCGGCACCTCCACCGCTGTTGCCGCAGATACGGACTGACTCTCTGCCACTGCGGTTGCCGCCTCGGCAGCATCCTGTAACGCAAAACTCACAAGCACCGGAAGCAGGTTATTCACCCCATGATATATGGCCGGACACACCATGTTCTCCGTCTTTAACATAACCCAGGTAGCACATCCGCCTAAAACCGCCGTCTGAATAAAACGGTACGGGCTCAAATGGAACAGACCGAAAATAATACCCATGGAAAGTACGATGACCCAAGGCTTCTTTACTCCCTTAAAGGTATGCAGGATAAATCCGCGATGCACCGCTTCCTCACAAATTGCCGGCATAAAAGATACAATCAAAATGCCGAACACCATACCCTCGCTGGAAAAGATACTGTTCAAGTCACCGGACACTGCATTCAGCTCCTGCGGAAACAACAGTGCAACCGCCATGTTCCCCATCATTGCCAAAAGGAAACCGCCCAGCCAGAACACCAGCACGCCCAACGCCTCACGAAGCTTCGGCAGCTTTATCGGGAATACTTCCTTCAGATTCTGCTTGAACAACAGTGCCGCACCGATGGCCATTGCAAGAAGTATCAGCTCCGTAATTGCCACGCCGAACAGGCCAAGCACTGCCTGTATCGGAATTGCCACAAAAACAAATACCACCATCACTGCCACAAACACCACAATTCCATGCCAAGGTTTTAATTTCTTCTGTTCCATTTTATACCCTCCTCGTATTGTACATTAACTTTCTACTCCCTGCCCGTATATACTCTGTATATGTCTATATATACAGTATATATACAGATATACGTTTTGTCAAGTACTATTTTACAATTTTTTAAAATTGTGTCAAGATGCCGTGGTGCCGTTTTAGCAATCTAAAGAAAATCTTAATTTTTCCCCAGCGGAGCTTTTTTACTCTATAGGAAATGCGCAATTTCCCATAGAGCAAAAAAGTCCCTGCCTTACCGGCAAGGACCTTTCTTTTTCTATTGTTGCTTGGAATCCATATCCTTCAGATTCTCTGACATCGGCATAACATAGCGTTGGCACTCCTCACACATGCTGTATTCTCCCAACATGGAAAGATACACTGTTTCACATTTTGCCATCTTACCGCACCATTCACATTCGGTTTTCTTCTTACAACCGGCAAATCCGGCAATCATTGTTATTATCCCAATCGCCGCAACGATTCGCATTACTTTCTTCTTCATTGGCTACTCCTCTTTTCTATGTTACTTCATCGTTCCTTCTTCCTTTATTATAAGACCGCAGAAAACAAATGTCAAGAAAAGGCCGGAACTGCGTCCGGCCTTCCCAAAAAATTCACATCTTCTTATATTATGATACTATACCCTTGCAAACAGTCCGTTCTCGTCCTTATCGATCACAATGGTACTTCCCGGTGTTACTTCATCCGCAAGAATCAGCCTTGCGCTCAAAGTCTCCACATACTTTTGCAAATACCGTTTTAACGGGCGGGCTCCGTAAACCGGGTCGTAGGCTTCTTCAATAATATACTCCCTTGCCTCTGGTGTCAGTGCAACGGAAAGCTCTTTATCCGCAAGGCGCTTGTTCAAATCCGCCAGTAACAATTCAACAATACCGCCGATGTTCTCCTTCGTAAGCGGCTTAAAGAAGATGGTTTCATCCAACCGGTTTAAAAACTCCGGCCGGAAATGGCCCCGCAACTCGTTATTGACAAGTGCTCTTGCCGATTCACTGATTTCACCGTCCGGTCCGATTCCTTCCAATAAATACTGGGAACCGATATTGGAGGTCATAATCAGAATCGTATTTTTAAAATCCACGGTGCGTCCCTGGGAATCGGTAATCCGACCGTCGTCCAATACCTGCAAAAGCACATTAAACACATCCGGATGGGCCTTTTCGATTTCATCAAACAACACTACGGAATACGGCTTTCTGCGCACCGCCTCGGTAAGCTGTCCGCCCTCTTCATAGCCCACGTAGCCTGGAGGCGCTCCGATTAAGCGGGACACGGAATACTTCTCCATATACTCACTCATATCAATACGCACCATATTCGCTTCATTATCAAACAAGGCTGCCGCCAGTGCCTTTGCAAGTTCCGTTTTCCCCACACCGGTCGGCCCTAAGAATAAGAAGGAACCGATTGGCTTGGTCGGATCTTTGATACCTGCCTTTGCACGCAGAATCGCATCTGCCACCTTCTGCACACCCTCATCCTGCCCAACTACCCGGCGATGAAGCTCCTCATCCAGGTGAAGCGTCTTGTTCCGTTCGCTTTCCGTCAGCTTTGCCACCGGAATTCCGGTCCAGCGGGAAACAATCTTTGCAATTTCCTCCTCACTGACATTCTCGTGCACCAGCGTATGACCTTCCTTTACAATCGTCTCTTCTTCTGCCGCCAACTGCTTCTGCACTTCCGGAAGCTTTCCGTATTTCAATTCCGCCGCCTTGTTTAAATCGTATTCCCGCTCCGCTCTTTCTATCTCTCCGTTTAACTCTTCGATTCGCCCTCTCAACTTCTGCACACGTTCTACCGCTGCTTTTTCGTTATCCCATTTTGCCTTTGCATCCGCAAACTGCTCCCTCTCTTCTGCCAGTTCCTTCTGCAATACCTCCAGACGTTCCTTACTGAGACGGTCATCTTCCTTCTTTAAGGCCGCCTCTTCAATTTCCATCTGCATAATATGACGTTTTACGTCGTCAAGCTCCATCGGCAGGGAATTGAGTTCCGTCTTAATAAGCGCACAAGCCTCGTCCACCAGGTCGATTGCCTTATCCGGTAGGAAACGATCGGAAATATACCGGTTGGAAAGAGTTGCCGCAGACACCAATGCGCCATCGTTAATCCGGACACCGTGGAATACTTCATAGCGCTCCTTTAAGCCACGCAAAATAGAAATCGTATCTTCCACCGTCGGTTCTTCCACCATAACCGGCTGGAATCGGCGCTCCAGCGCCGCATCCTTTTCAATATACATGCGGTACTCATTTAAGGTCGTGGCACCGATACAATGCAGTTCACCCCTTGCAAGCATCGGTTTTAACATATTCCCCGCATCCATGGCTCCGTCGGTTTTTCCGGCTCCCACAATGGTATGCAGCTCATCGATAAAGAGAATAATTCGTCCTTCGCTCTTTTTTACTTCCTCCAATACCGCTTTCAAACGTTCTTCGAACTCCCCGCGATACTTCGCACCGGCAACCAGTGAGCCCATATCCAGAGCAAACAAACTCTTATCCTTTAAGCTCTCCGGCACATCGCCCCGCACAATTCGCTGGGCCAGTCCTTCCACCACCGCCGTCTTACCGACACCCGGCTCACCGATTAACACCGGATTATTCTTTGTTTTCCGGGAAAGAATCCGAATCACGTTACGAATCTCGGAATCCCTGCCGATAACCGGGTCCAACTTCTGATTCCGGGCACGTTCCACCAAATCATATCCGTACTTTTCCAAGGCATCGTAAGTTGCTTCCGGATTATCCGTCATTACCTGTTGATTGCCCCGCACTGTTGCCAATGCCTGCAAAAAGCGATCCTTCGTAATCCCAAAAGCACGAAACAGTTCCTTTACTTCCTTGGACGGATGCGCCATTAAAGATAAGAATAAATGCTCCACGGAAACATAAGCGTCTCCCATGGCTTTTGCCTCGTCCTCCGCGTAAATCAGTACCTTATTTAACTCATTTCCCACATAAACCTGGGCCGCACCGGACACCTTT
The DNA here is from genome assembly GCA_017938405.1 of Lachnospiraceae bacterium. Taxonomy (GTDB): domain Bacteria; phylum Bacillota; class Clostridia; order Lachnospirales; family Lachnospiraceae; genus SIG307. The sequence continues at coordinate 53,950 of JAGBBP010000026.1, read as the reverse complement.
ACCCGCTTCTGTAAAAGTCCTTCCACCTGTGCCGTAAATACCTCCGGTGCAATCTCCATCTTCGTCAGAAGCTTCGGAAGCAATCCTTCCCCGTCCCGCATCAACGCATACAGCAAATGCTCTTCGGCAATCTCCTGATGGCCGAACTCGTAGGCAATCTTCTCACAATCCTGCACTGCCTGCACCGACTTCTGTGTAAATTTACTGATATTCATAATACATCTCTCCCTTCCTGTGCATCTGTTCTATATTGACTATAACACCGTTTTTTATATTATGCAAGTGTTTTTTTAATTTTTTTCAATTCTTTCTCCACGATTTAACTGTTTATTTGCATTCACCTTGCAATTTATTAAATAATTATTGCAAAATATGTCTAATTGTGCTATAATTATAACATCACAAAGTAGCCACTTCGTGGCTATTCTATAGTATAACCAAAAAAACACTTGGAGGTACTTATGAAAACACTTTATCAAACCAAGCTGAATAAGCTTATTTTACTTGCCCATGGAATTACCACATTTTTCCTTACCATGGGACTTATGGCACAGTTAATGTCCTCCGGTCTTCCGCCGGTAAAAAGCGTACCGCAGATTGTCCTGACATTACTTGTCTTTCTTGTTGGCGTGGTTATGTTTTTCAAATTCAAAACCACTGCTATTTACCTAAGATATGTAGGAATTGCATTTGCTATCCTATATTTCTTTGTTTTGGTTACCGCCTTTTCGAGCGTGACCTATACCTATATGATGCCGATTTTCTTCATTCTGGTATTGTCCTTCGATAAGCTTGCACTTCGAATTACAAGCGGAATCTTTTTCCTGGCAAACATTGTCCGGATTATTCTTACGGTAAGCCAAAACAACATCGGCGACAATACCATCATTGAATCCGTCATGGTAGAAGCAATCACCACCATTTTGGTCGTGCTGGTTATCAATGTCGGTGCATCCCTTCTGGAAAAATTCTTTACCAGTTCCATGGATGAGATTCTTTCCGTATCGGAGCACAACAAAGCAATGGTAAATAAGATTGTAGAAACCGCAAAGAAAGTAGAGACAGAAACCGTCCGTATGTCCGACAGTATGTCACAAATTGAGGATTCGGCAAAATCCGTGAATTCTTCCATGGATTCCATGTCCCAGGGCATCGAGGAAACCACGGAAATTATTATTCGCCAAAACATGAAAACCCAGGAGATTGTGGAGATTATTGATAACACCCATCAAAAAACTTCCGCAATCGCTACCGCAACCAACGAAGCGGATGCGGCACTTACCATCGGAAAAGGGGCTATGGATCAGTTACATCAGCATGTAGATGCATCCATCCATGCAAACGATGAAATGAAGACTTCCGTAACCGAGCTTCAGAACAAGACAAATCAGGTAAAGAGTATTACCGACATTATTCTTAATATTTCCAGCCAGACAAATCTCCTTGCTTTAAATGCCAGCATTGAGGCAGCCCGGGCAGGAGAAGCCGGAAAGGGCTTTGCAGTAGTTGCGGACGAGATTCGTAACTTAGCGGAACAGACAAGAACCGAGACCGAAAACATTACAAATATCATCGAGTCCTTGTCCAAGGAAGCACAAATCATGACAGACAAAGCAGAACATACCATCACCATCGCAAACGAAGAAAGTCATTACGCTTTGGAAGCAGAAACCCAGTTTGAACAGATTGCAAAGGCAATCACCGAACTCAGCAAGGAGGTTGCGGAGGTAGAGGAATTGATGCAGACCTTAATCGTATCCAACAACTCCATCGCAGACGGTATTAATTCCTTATCTGCCACCAGTGAAGAACTGAATGCAAGCACGCAGGATGTATGCGAGACCAGTACAAAGAACGTAACGCTGGTGGATGAATTCGCCGCATCCCTGAGCCGTATTCTGGATGTAATCAAAGAGTTAACTTCGGTTGCACAGTAAGGGCTCGTTCGTAGAACAAAAGGGTCACGCAATTGCGTGACCCTTTAAAATTCTCTTATTTCTCAAGATTAGCCCTTTACGGAACCAAGTGCAACACCTGCAATAATGTACTTGGAAAGAAGGAAATATACAACGAAGAGCGGTAATACCGTCAAGGTCAAACCAAGATATACGGAACCTAACTCTGTCTTGTAAATATCACCCTTTAGCAAACTAACCATCATCGGCATGGTATACTTCTTTGAATCCGTAAGCAATACCGTAGGCATGAAGAGCTCATTCCACTTCTGTACGAAAGCGAAAATAGCCTGGGTTGCGATTGCCGGCTTCATAATCGGAAGCGCAATCCGGTTAAAGGTAAAGAACTCTCCTGCGCCGTCTACACGGGCCGCCTGTACGATTTCAAGCGGCAATGCCGGTTCCATATACTGCTTCATGTAGAAAACTACTGCCGGAGCAGCGATGGACGGTAAAATAAGCGGAAGGAAATTGTTATTCAGTCCTACCTTATACATCATCTGGTAGAAACCGATGGTAACTACCTGAGACGGAATCATAAGTACTGCCATAATAAACGTAAAGAATGCTCTTCTGAACTTCCATCTGTATACTACAATAGAGTATGCAGTCAGGGAAGAGAAGTATACAGACAATAACGTAGCACCTGCCGATACAATCATGGAGTTCATAAAACCGGTCATCGGTGCAAAGGACTTCGCTTCAAACACTGCCCAGTTCGTCTTAATATGAACGGACGGTAACAGGGAAAGTGCATGCTGCTGAATCTGTGGCGTATTACGGGTTGCGTTTACTGCCATAATCCAGAACGGCAAAATACTCAAAGCTGCGAGAAGTATCAAGAAAAAATAAATAAAAAAGCGTGCGACGATAGATCCTACACTATTCTTTTTCTTATCCATTAGTTCGCACCTCCCTTAGCCTTTTCCTTCTGCTCCTTTAATACCCGCTTATACTCTGCTCTAAACTCTTTCTCCTTCGCACGCTCAATCTTATGCTGTGCAATTTCATCCTTATCACGAAGCATAAAGAAGATAATTACCGCAAGCACGCCGATAATTAAGAACATAATCATGCTGGCCGCAGCTGCCTGGTTATACCAGTTACTGCCGGAGAACGCCTTCTCGTAAATATAGATGCTGGCGGTACGGATAGAACGCTTATCACCACCGTTGGAGTTATACAGGAACGGAATATCGAACATCTGCATACCACCGATCATACTGGTGACAAGAGTATAAAGCATAATGGTCTTTAAATTCGGAAGGGTTACATATAAAAACTTCTGCCAGCCGTTGGCACCGTCGATATCCGCAGCCTCGAACAATTCCGGGCTGATACCTAAAATACCGGAGATTAAAATAATCATGGTATAACCGTACCACATCCAGAACTGGATAAATGCTACAATCAGTCGGGAAGCCACCGCCGATACAGAGAAATTTATATCCGTTTCAATAATGCCCAAAGTCTTAAGTAAATCGTTTACCGGGCCCATCTTGTATGCAAACAAAGATGTAAACAACATTGCAATGGTAGCTGCCGTAATAATGTTCGGCATATAAAATACTACCTTAAAAAAGCCCTGTCCGCGAATCTTAGTACGGTTATTGGTAAACATTACCGCCAATACCAGCGCCAAAACAATCTGCGGAAGGAAATTCATTCCCCAAACCAAGAAAGTATTTCCAAGATTTAACTTAAACATCGAATCCGAAAGAATCGCTCTAAAGTTTGCGAACAAATCAATATTTCCGGCTTGATCTCTTACAAAATCAAGTGGTGGTGGAATCAATCCCTTCATGTTGGTAAATCCGATTACCACCGTATAGATAATCGGGTAAACCATAAATATCAGGTATGCAATGCAGAACGGAAGCGCAAAGATATACCCCCACTTTGCATAACTAACTCCTTTTTTCTTATTCAAAGCACTACCTCCAACATAAACCGACAAGAGAACGTAATCTCTCGCTACTCTTGTCATAAATCAGAAAAGGGGCGGACGGAATAACCCGTCCGCCTCCTTATTAAGCATCTTTGTAAATTATTCTACAACGATATCAACCTTAGACTTAACTGCTTCCTTAAACTGAGCAATTGCGCCGTCACGGTCAACATTACCAGCAACGTAAGCACGAACTGCTTCTCTCCAGCAGGAGTTGATGGTCTCATCGTACTCGGTCATATTTCTACCGGTAGCGTAGTCACCAGCCGGAACGAAGTAATCGAACATGTTCTGTCCGCCGAGGAAGCCGGTAGAACCGTCAGACTTCTTCATTACTGCTGCGGATGCAACGGTATCCTTGGTGCTGCCATCGCCACCGTTGAAGGTGCCGTTAGCCCACTGATACTGTAAGCTGTTCTCATCGGTATCAAGAGTGATCCACTTAATGATATCAGCTACAACAGCCTTCTTATCATCGCTCATGTTCTCTACAGCAGACTTAGCGGAAGCTACGTAAGTACCACCCCAACAGAAACCTACTGGGGAGTCGGTTACAGCCCAGTCACCGAAAGTTCCTTCCGGTTCCGGAGTGTTCTTATCGTTACCGCAGTTGTCACCCATGGTGTAGTTGATCAACCAAGCCGGACCGAAGAAACCGAAGATCTGCTTTTCGCCTTCACCCTTCATGTCTGCGAACCAAGCATCCTGCCAGTCCTGAGTCTCATTGTGGTAGTTGTTATCCTTTAACTTCTTGGAAACATCAAGAAGAGCTTCTCTCTTCGGGTCGATGGTAAGCTTACCGTCTACAACCCAAGCCTGATCAGAGCTGTTCTCGATTGCGTGCCAGATATCACCGTCACCGGAAATGATACCATAGCCCTTAGCCTTTAACTCTTCAGCTGCTACCCAGAACTGATCCCAGCTCTGAGAACCGCCACCGATCTTCTGAGAGATCACAGCCGGATCATCGGTTCCCCAAGTATCCTTAGCTAAGGAACGACGGTAGATGAAGCATCCGCCGGTTGCCTGGTACGGAAGAGCTACAACTGCCTTATCGCTCGGTCTGGTACCGATTTCGGAAGCGTAGGTAGCGATTTCAGCTGCCTTAAGAGCGCTTGCGGTCTCGATGCCGAGAGAATCGTAGGTTGCTGCAAACTCAGAAGCACTACCCTGCGTATACTTTAATACGAAAGCTGCCTCTAATGCATAGATGTCCGGAGCCTGATCCTTGCTCTTTAACATTTCGTCAAGAGCCGGCTGATAAGCACCGTCAGTAGTTGCTACGATGGTTTCCTTCATGGTGTAACCAAGGTCCTTGTGTGCATCCAGATATGCCTGAACCATCTTCGGAACCTCATCGGTGAAAGCCATAACGTTGATGACCTTCTCCTCCTTCTTACCACAGCCAGCAAACAAAGTTGCTACCATAGCTACGGAAAGAAGTGCTGCTAATAACTTCTTTTTCATAAATTGCCCTCCTCTTAAAATGAGAAAAAAAATATTTTATAATGTATGTAAAACATAACATTATCGAAAGTTACAGGGTCTTGATTGCACATTTTCCTTTGCTTCTGTTGCAATCTGCACAATCAAAACCAATTTTCGTACGACTTTATTATACATCATGATGAATCATTTTGCAATGCCTTTTTGTCTTTTTTTTGCATTTTTCACAGTACATCGCCATTTTTATCTGTTATTTCCCAGCTTTCCGCCTCCAAATCCATATCAATAATTTCCCAAATTTCCTCGTTCATCGTAACCTCTGCCGCGCTTCTCCATTCTTCGTACAATTTCTTAAAGGCCTCTTCCTGGCGCAGGGCAATCAGCTCTTCTTTTTTGGCAATGGTAGCATCTTCATCGTATCCGGACACACAATAAAACAAGTAGTATCCGTTATCCGTACGAATCTGCATGGATTCTCCGGTTTCCAGGCTGTATGCATCCCGAAGTTCTGCCGGCAAGTCCCCGTCGCCCACCATAACATCCAGAAAGGTCTTATCCTCCGTGTTGGCGTAAGCAAGCGAATAGAAATCTTTTGTTTCCTTCGCTTCTTCATAGAAAGAATCAAAGCGGTCCAGCGTTGCAATCAGTTCCTGTACCGTAAGCGGTGTCCGGTTTCCCAGTTCATCCTCGTGATAATTTTTTAAAACCAGACTCTGTAAATGCTTTTGCGCCACTTCCGCATTTGAAATGTCCGTATCCACGTTTAACGTAACACTGTCATATACCTTTTGCGCCAATGCGGTATCCGCATATACCTGCTCTACATCTTTTCTCGCGATTCCGTACAAGGCAAGGGTGCTGTATTCCGCCTGCCCCATATACGCTTCGGTCCGTTCCGCCACCCGGCTCTTTTCTTCGCTGTCCAGCTCGATTCCCAGTTTTTTCGCCTGGGCACAGACGATTTTTACATAAATCACCTGCTCCAGGGTTTGGTTCTTTACCCGTTCTCCCAGCGTGGTTCCTTCCGCATCCAGCATATACTGCCATATTCCTTCTCCGTAGGCACTTTCGTACTCCTGCTTTGCCGCCTGCAGATATAACATCGCTTCCCGATAGCCGATTTCCGCATCATCGACGGTCACAACCGCCTCATCCATATATTTTGACCGGTCCGGCATCCCGGTCGGTTTCAGTGTTTCATCCGTTCCTTTTTTACAGCCGCCGATTCCCATTACCAATACACACAGCAACAAGCCAAACGCTATTCCTCTTTTTTTCATCTCCCGCACCTTCCTTTCCGCAAAACAGCCCGTGTTTTACAATGACCGCTTTACCGTTCCTCCGACTCAGGTCAATTCCGTTTTCATTGCCTGCAATAATTCTTTTAATTCTTTTAGTACCGCCTTCACATCCGGACGGGTATTTACTTTTCCCCGCAGAGTCGCAAGTTCGTATTGAAACTCCGGCTGCCCCTCCGCGGAAAACTTCAAACGATTTCCGTACTTCTTCACCAATTCCGGTATCCTTTGAGGAATCAGTTTTGCCTTCGGATACAACAGAAGTTTTGCTTTTGCTCCCTTCCAAATGAGCTGGGTCACATACACCTCATGGGCCAGACTGCGAAGCAGGGCAATCTCCAACAACCGGTTTACACTTTGCGGGATATCCCCGAACCGGTCGATTAACTCATCCTGCAATTCCGAAAATTCCTCCTCCGTCTGCATCAGGGAAATTCTTTTATACATATCCAACTTCTGCACTTCGTTCCGGATATAGGTATCCGGAATGTAGGCATCCGCCTCCAGATCCACCGTTGTATCAAAGGATTCCTCCTCTGTGGCATCCCCCTTCATTTCTTTTACGGCATCGTTTAACAGTTTACAATATAAATCATAGCCCACCGCTTCCATGTGTCCGCTTTGTTCCGCACCCAAAAGGTTGCCCGCGCCGCGGATTTCCAAATCCCGCATGGCAATTTTAAAGCCGGAGCCCAGCTCCGTAAATTCCTTAATTGCCTGCAGACGTTTTTCCGCAATCTCCTTTAACATTTTATCGCGCTTATACATTAAAAATGCATAGGCAGTACGATTTGTTCTTCCCACACGACCCCGAAGCTGATAAAGCTGAGACAATCCCAACCGGTCCGCATCCGCAATAATCATGGTATTTACATTGGAAATGTCCAGTCCCGTCTCAATAATCGTGGTGGAAACCAGTACATCAATATCTCCGTTGATAAAATCAAACATGATTTTTTCCAGAGTACGCTCGCTCATTTGGCCGTGGGCATAGGCCACATTCGCCTCCGGCAGCATTCTCTGCAGATTCGCCGCCACCTCATCGATGCCGTTCACGCGATTGTATACATAATATACCTGACCGCCTCTTGCCAGTTCACGGCAAACCGCTTCCCGCACCATCTCATCGTTCTGTTCCAGCACAAAAGTCTGAATCGGAAGCCGGTCTACCGGCGGTTCTTCCAATACACTCATATCCCGGATACCCACCAGACTCATATGAAGAGTCCGCGGAATCGGCGTCGCCGTCAGGGTCAGCACGTCCACATCCCCCTTTAGCTGCTTCATCTTTTCTTTATGGGCCACACCGAACCGTTGCTCCTCGTCCACAATCAGAAGTCCCAGATTTTTCGGTTCAATGTCCTTGGACAACACCCGGTGGGTTCCGATAACAATATCCACCGCACCCTTCTTAAGCCCTTCGATTACCGCCTTTTGCTGTGCCGGAGTCCGGAACCGGGACAGAAGTTCAATCCGTACCGGATAATTCATCATGCGCTGGGTAAAGGTATTGTAATGCTGTTGTGCCAAAATGGTGGTCGGCACCAGCACCACCACCTGTTTTCCGTTGGATACCGCCTTAAAAGCCGCCCGGAGCGCCACTTCCGTTTTTCCGTATCCTACGTCTCCGCAAAGAAGACGGTCCATAATCCGGGTACTTTCCATATCCTTTTTGATTTCCTCAATGGCCCGTAACTGGTCGTCGGTTTCCTCATAGGGAAACAATTCTTCCAGTTCCTTCTGCCAAACCGTATCTTCTTCACAGGCAAATCCTTTTTTTGCACTGCGGAGGGCATACAATTCCACCAGATCTTTCGCAAGGTCTTTTACCGCCCCCCGCACTCTGGTTTTCGTATTTTTCCACTCCACGGAATTCAATTTATTCAATTTCGGTTTTTTGGCCGCATCCGCCGCCGCATATTTCTGAATAATGTCAAGGGAGGTTACCGGCACATAAAGATTGCCACCGTCTCCGTACTCGATTTTAATATAATCTTTCATCACGCGGTTCACTTCGACTTTTTCGATTCCGCGGTAAATTCCCAAACCGTGATTTTCATGCACCACATAATCGCCGAACACCAGGTCGCTAAGCCCCGCCAGCTGTTGCCCGTCATGTAATTTCCGCTTCTTTTTCTTCTTATGCTCCCCGCCGAAAATATCGCTTTCGGAAATCAGGGCCCACTTAATTAACGGATACTCAAATCCCCGATGCACGCTTCCGCTGCCGACCAATATCTCCCCCGGCTGTACCTCCCGGTCCGGGTCATCACTGAAAAAGGCAGTCAATTCCCGTTCTCTTAAATCCCCCGCCAGGCGTTCTCCGCGAAGCTTGGAGTTACACAGTAAAACCACCCGGTATCCGCTCTTTTTCCAAGCCAGCAAATCCTTTACCAAAAGTTCGAAATTATTGTTATAGCCCGCCACGGAACGCACCGTCAAATCAAAACGTACCGTCGGTGTGATACCGGATACCTTCTGTTCCAGAGCCGATAATACTACCGTATTCTTTTTCGCCAAACCGGAAAGTAATGCCTTGTAATCAAAAATCACATCCGCCTGTCCCGGCAAAATATATCCCTTTTCCAACCGGCCGGTCATACTTTGGGAAAATTCCTCCGCCACCGCATCGCCTTTTTCGGCGAGTCTGGACGGTTCGTCCAAAAATACGATGGCATCTTCCCCGAAGTAATCAAAAAACGATACCACCTCGTCATAAAAGTAGCGAATGCAATGGTCCGCACCCGCCAGACCTCCCATGTAAGAAATACGTTCGCAAAGTTCCTCCGTATCCCGGCGCAGTCTGGCCGCTTCTTCCGTTTTCATTTCCTTCCGGAACAACTCCGACTGCTTTTTCGCTTCTTCCTGAAGCTTTAAAATCCCCTTTGCTTTTCGACCTTCACTTAAAATCAGTTCTGTGGCCGGATAAATCATCACTTGCTCCAACCGGTCGATGGAGCGCTGGTTTGTCACATCAAAAAAACGGATGGAGTCAATCTCATCCCCGAAAAATTCCACGCGAAACGGAGTTTCCTCCGTAAGGGCAAACACATCCAAAATTCCGCCCCGAACCGCAAACTCTCCCGGATGTTCCACCTGGTCCCGGCGCTCGTATCCCAAGGTCACAAGCTTTGTTACAAGCTCCGACAATTCCACCGTGTCCCCTTCTCCCAACTCCACACAGTTTTCCTTTATATAAGGAAGAGGAAGCACATAATCGATTCCGCCGTCAATGGTGGTTACAATCGTAACCGGCTTCTCCTCCGCCAATTTCCGAATCACCTGCATGCGTTCCCGTACCAAGGTATTTCCGTGAATATCCGCACTGAAAAAAATAACATCCTTTGCCGGATAATAGAGTACTTCCGAATCATACAAACGATAATCGGCACAAATCTCTTTTGCCTTTAAATCATTGTAGGTTACAATCAGACGCACCCGGTAATCTTCTCCCAGCGCATGCACAAAATGGCATTTCTGGGAATCGATACACCCGGTTACCGCAACCGGGGTCTTCTTCCGCAGCAATGCCTCTTTACATTCCTCATATTCTCTTAATGCCTTTAACGGTTCGGTATAAGTACGCATACTCCTCCTTACAGGCAATTACTCCTGTTCATGGCTGTTTCTATTCCGTCTTTCAGAATCAGGCCGCAAGCCTTTGCGGCATTTCCTACCGCTTCCCTTATTGCCGGCAGCTCCTCATTCTGAAATCTTCCCAGCACATAATCCGCCAAATCCCAACCGGCCGGTTTTTCCCCTACACCGATACGAATCCGCGGGAACTCCTCTGTTCCCAATCTTGCAATGATACTCTTCATGCCGTTGTGTCCGCCGGCGCTTCCTTTGGCCCTTACCCGAAGCTTCCCTACCGGCAAAGAAATGTCGTCATAGATTACTATAATATGCTTGGAATCAATTTTATAGAAGTCCGCCGCCTCTTTGATACAATCTCCGCTGAGATTCATATAAGTAAGGGGCTGTATCAAAACCACCTTTTCTCCTTCAATGATTCCCTTTCCGCATAACCCTTTATGCTTTTTGCTGTCCAGGGAAATTCCGTAATCGTCACAAAGTCTGGTAATGGTATCATATCCGATATTATGCCGGGTTCCGGCATATTCTCTCGTGGGATTCCCTAAGCCCGCAATCAAATACATACTGTTCTCCTTCCATGGGTACCCCTTTACCGGTCCTCACCTTTCTAATTAAAACTACTGTGGTACACGGTTCCGTTCTCAATTTCCACATCATGATGATACAGCAGTTCCCTTACCGTCACAATCTGGTAACCTCTTGCCTGTAACTCCGGTATAATCCGTTCCACCGCATCCACCGTAAACCAATGAATGTCATGCATCAAAACAATCATACCGTCCCTTGCTTCCGCCAGCACATGTTCCACTATCGTATCCGTATCTTTACTTTTCCAGTCCTCACTGTCAATGTGCCAGTTCACCAACGGCGCATATGCATTCTTCTGCACCTTCTCGTCATACTGACCGTACGGCGGGCGCACAAATACCGGATATTCTCCGATGACGGAATAAATTACATCTCTCGTCTTGGTAACTTCTTCCGTTATCTCTTCCGCAGACAATGTCTTTAAATGGGCATGGGTATAGGTATGGCTTCCCACTTCATGTCCCGCATCATAGACTGCTTTTAATGCCTTTTTGTTAGACTCGCCCCAGGTTACCCGGTCGCCCAAAACAAAGAAAGTAGACTTTACATCATACTTATCCAAAATTTCCAACAAGCGCGGGGTTTCCTGATAATGCGGTCCATCATCAAAGGTCAGGGCAATCATCGGCTTTTCCGGGTCCAAATCACGAATATGATCCGCCCAGACCGTTCCGTTTATCGTCACTTCCATATAGGCATAGATTTCTAAATACGGAATCAGAATCTCGTTTCGTTCCCCATCCTTCTCGTAGTAAAACTTAGCTCCTTCCGCCGTCAAAAGATAAGACGAAAACTCTTCCCGGGTACCGGTAAATCCGTTTGTCTCCGTCTCCCCGGTCTCCTCCGATTCATGTCCTTCCGTCGCCTGCAGGGCATTTACCTGTTCCGCAATATAGCGATAAGCCGGAGCCGTAAACATCTCCTCCGCATTTACCACTTCGCTTTTCTTCTTATTATATATCCAGCTACTTGTCTTCGTTTCCTTTTTACCGTCGATTTCCGTCTCGATATAAAACAGTACCGAAAGGAGGCCTTCTGTCTCGCCGTCTTCGTAATCAACAACCAGCTTCGGCTTTCTGCCGTAGGAGTTTAAAACCTCCGCAACCGCATTCGCAAGCACTTCCCGCGCGGCAAACTCCGCCGCATCGCTTGCCGCAACATCCTCATACACCGGATAACGCAGTCCGTAAGGAACCCCGGACTCTTCCGCTGTTTCTTCCGCAAACTCCCCCGTATGGGCGTATTCGGTCACAAAAGAAACCGGTTCTGCCGGTTCCTTCGTCGGTTCCGGAGTAACCGCCTGCGGTTCCTCGCCCTCCCCGTTGCCCTCCGAAGAAGAAGGCGGAGTAACTTTTATCTCTTCTTTCCCGATATTCGCAATATTATCGGCATTTCCCGCATTCACATAGGTATCGTCTTTTGACAAATTCATTGCCCACTTTATAATAAAAAACGTCAACACCAGCATCAATGCGCACGCAGAGCACAATAATACCCTTGTCATCGCCGACATTCCTTTTTTCTTACGTTTCATACACAAACTCCTTCCTTTGCAATCCCAACCCTTCGCTCCTTTTAGATTACCCCAAAACCCCCGAAGTTGCAAGTACTAATTCCGCATTTTCCTAAGAAAATAATGGAACAAAGGGCCGGAAGAAATTCCTTCCGGCCCCTTTACTGGCAACTCATATTCTGTTCGGTTAGCCCATGGTATAACGCTCGTCCTTTTGTACCACGATCTTAACCTTTCCGTCCTCTCCCACATATCTGGAATTCGGACGAATGGTATCACGGCTCTCAATAATACAGTTCTCAAGATAAGTATTATCGCCAATGTGTACATCGTTTAAAATAACACAATTCTTAATGGTACAATTGTTACCCACAAAAATCTTCTTAAATAATACAGAGTTCTCTACCACACCGTTGATGATACATCCGCTGGAAACCAGACTGTTCTTTACAACAGAACCCGGATTGTACTTTGCCGGCGGCAAATCATCAATCTTGGAATAGATATCCGGATATTCTTTATAGAAGTAATTACGGGTATTCTTATCCAAAAAGTCCATATTGGTACGGTAATACGCATCTACCGATGCGATATTACTCCAGTAAGTCTTCATCTCGTAGGAATAAATCTGCTTTGCATCCTTGTAGCGGATTAAAACATCCTTTACAAAGTCAAAACGCTCTTCCTTAATCGCCTCTTCCATCAGTTCAATTAACTGACGACGGCGAATTACGTAAATACCGGTGGAAATCAGGCTGCCCGTCGGAGAAAGCGGCTTTTCCTGGAAACCGGTGATTCTGCCGTCATCCGCAGTCTCCACAATGCCGAAACGCTCTAACTCATTCGCATCGGAAATCTCCTTCGTTACTACGGTAATATCCGCCTTCTTCTCGATGTGATATTCCAATACCTTATTATAATCCAGCTTGTATACACAGTCTCCGGATGCGATTACCACATACGGCTCATGACTGTTCCGAAGGAAGGTAAGGTTCTGCGCAATTGCATCCGCGGTACCGCGGTACCAGAATCCGTTATCATTGGTAATGGTCGGCGGGAACACAAACAAACCGCCCTGCTTACGACCGAAATCCCACCACTTGGAAGAGCTTAAATGCTCATTCAAAGAGCGGGAGTTGTACTGGGTCAGCACCGCTACCTTCTGGATATGGGAATTGGACATATTACTAAGCGCAAAGTCAATTGCACGATAGCTTCCCGCAACCGGCATTGCCGCAATCGCACGTTTATTGGACAACTCCTGCATTCTGCTGGAGTTTCCGCCTGCTAAAATAATACCTAATGCTCTCATACACGGTCACCTGCCTTAATAATATTTTCACCGCTGGCCAAAACGCCTCTCGGATAATCATCAATGGTGGTTCCACCGGAAATTGCGGTATTCTTTCCGATTTTCACGCGATCCGGAACAATGGAGTTTTCTCCAATGGTTACCATGCCGTTATTGTAAATATCCGGCTTCCAACTGTTCGGTACCTCGTCGAATACACCCAGTTCGCAACTTTCACCGATGTAACAATTTTCTGCGATAATCGCCTTATTTACCGTAGTATTGTCACCGATAACGGTTCCCTTCATGATAATGGAATCCCGAACCACACAGTTCTCACCGATGACTACGCCCGGTCCGATAACGGAATTGTAAACCTTACCGTAAATCTCCGCACCTTCACCGATGATGGCACGCTCGATTACACTGTCTCCGGAAATATACTGCGGCGGAATTACATCGGACTTGGTATAAATCTTCCAGAACTCTTCGTACAGATTGAACTCCGGAATCAAATCGATCAACTCCATATTGGATTCCCAATAGGACTGCAGGGTTCCTACATCCTTCCAATAGCCGTTGAATTCATACGCATAAATGCTGCCACGCTCATGACAGTACGGAATGACATGCTTACCGAAGTCGCATCCCTTCTGGTCGGAAAGCTCGATTAATGCTTCCTTTAATACCTTCCAGGTAAAGATATAAATACCCATGGAAGCTAAGTTACTGCGCGGCTGCGCCGGCTTTTCTTCAAACTCCAAGATACGCTTTTCCGCATCGGTAATAGCAACACCGAAACGGCTGGCCTCTTCAATCGGTACCGGAATGGTCGCCAAGGTAACGTCGGCCTTCTTCTGCTTATGGAAGTCTAACATCGCCTCATAGTCCATCTTATAGATATGGTCACCACCCAGAATCAAAACATATTCCGGATTGTAGTATTCCATATACTTTAAGTTCTGGTAAATTGCATTTGCCGTACCGGTATACCATTCACTGTTCTTACTCTTCTCGTACGGAGGAAGAACGGATACACCGCCTACATTACGGTCCAAATCCCACGGAATACCGATTCCGATGTGGGTATTCAGGCGAAGCGGCTGATACTGGGTAAGAACACCCACGGTATCCACGCCGGAATTGATGCAGTTACTGAGCGGGAAATCGATAATGCGGTATTTACCGCCGAAGGCAACTGCCGGTTTCGCAATTGACGCTGTTAACACACCCAGACGTGACCCCTGTCCGCCTGCCAACAACATCGCGATCATCTCTTTTTTAATCACATCAATCACCTCTTATTCCTTATAATATGGCATCAAATACTGCTTATAATTCTGCGCTTTCGCGCACAACTTTATAGTAGTTCTATTATAACACATTTTCTAGGAAAAGTACACTGTTTTTTCTACAAATTACACATAAAAAACAACTTTTTCTACATTTTGTTATTTTATTTAAATTTTTCCTATCAGTTTTTCGTTTTTTCCCATATTCACTCCCTTTTTTGGGGAAATGCCCTCTTTTTATGTCCCTTCGCCACTTGCACATAATTCAAAATATGCTATACTATTTAATATCGTAGAAGTTCTACCATAATGAAAGGAGTCTATCCATGTTCCAGATTTCGTTTTCCGATCCGGTATCGGTTCATTTTATCGGCATCGGCGGCATCAGTATGAGTGCCCTGGCCGAATTATTACATTATCAGGGGTTCCGTGTCAGCGGCTCCGATTTAAAATCCACCCCGCTTACGGAGCATTTACAAAGTCTCGGCATTACCGTTTCTTATCCCCAGCAGGCCTCCAATATTGCGGACGACTGTTCCGTGGTTATCTATACCGCTGCGGTACACGCGGATAATCCGGAGATGGTTCGGGCCAAAGAGCGCAACCTTCCGATTCTGGAACGCAAGGATTTACTCGGGCAGCTCATGAAACAATATTCCCATGTAGCGGGCGTTGCGGGGTCCCACGGCAAAACTTCCACCACCTCCATGCTTTCCCTTATGTTACTGGAAGGGAAACTGGACCCGACTATTTTGGTGGGCGGTGTTTTGGACGGTATCGGCGGAAACCTGCGCAAAGGCTCCGACAACTATCTGGTGGCGGAAGCCTGCGAATACTGCAACAGCTTTTTAAGCTTTTTCCCTACGGATGCAATTATACTTAATATAGAAGCGGAGCATTTGGATTTCTTTCAGGATTTGGAGGATATCCGCCGTTCTTTCCGGAAATATGCGGAACTTCTCCCTGTCTCCGGCAATCTTGTCATAAACGGAGACATCGAGAACCTTTCGGAGTTAACAAAAAATCTGACCGCCAATGTAATTACCTACGGCATCAGCAACACCGTAGACGGCTGTAACTCCTATGACTACGCTGCCACCAATTGTTCCTTTGATAAAAACGGCTTCGGCAGTTATGATTTCTACGAGAAAGGGGCCTTCTTAGGAAGAGTTTCCCTGCGGGTCATTGGCATGCATAACATTTCCAACTCCCTGGCCGCTGCCGCACTGGCTTTTTGTTACGGTGTATCCTTTGATGCGGTTACCGGTGCATTGTTAAGTTATACCGGCACCCACCGTCGTTTCGAATACAAGGGAACCGCAGAGGGCATCCGGGTTTATGACGACTATGCCCATCACCCTTCGGAAATTTCCGCGACCCTTAGCGCTGCCCGCGCCTGTGTGTCCGGAACCCAGAAGCTGTGGTGTACTTTCCAGCCACATACTTTTTCCCGTACCAAGGCGTTTCTTCCCGAATTTGCGGAGTCTCTCGCCCTGGCGGACACGGTTGTACTGGCGGACATTTACAGTGCTTCCAGAGAAAAGGACCCGGGAGATATCTCTTCCGCGGACATCGCTGCGCTTTTAAAGCAAAAAGGTAAAGAAGTTTACCATTTTCACACTTTTGAGGAAATCGAAAAATTTTTATTCACCCATTGCAAACCGGAAGATTTGTTAATAACTATGGGTGCCGGCGATATCGTAAGTGTGGCGGAATCCATGGTTTCCCGTTAATTATTCACATTATCCACAACCTTATCAACATTTTTTGTTGATTTGGGTTGTGGATTTCTTTTTCCCTTCCGCATTTTTCTACAAAAATAGACCTACAAATGTAGAACCTTCCCTTTTCGGCTTTTTGCGCTTTCATATTTTTTATTTGACAAATCAGCGTCCCGGTTTTCCACATTATCCACACTATCCACAACCTACCCCGGTACCCCGTCCGGCAAATTGATTTTTCCCGAAAATGTGGTATACTCGTGGTAACATTTTCACCCGGAAACGGGATTCGGAGGAGGACTACCTATGGACGGAATTTCGGTATATTCAGAGGATACGCGGACCACGTTGGTTCCGAATGAATTTATCGATTACTATATGCCGCGCGCCAACGGCGCATTTGTAAAAGTTTACTTATATCTGCTTCGCTGTCTCACCGCTCCGGAGGCCGGGTTCGGTATCAGCGTCATTGCGGATGCTTTGGAAGAGACGGAGAAGGATATTCTCCGGGCCCTTCGTTATTGGGAAAAAGAAGGCGTACTTTCCCTGACTTGGGGGGAAGAAAACGAAATCCGCGGAATTAAACTGAACCGGCTTACCAATCCTTCCGCCGCAATTTCCGCCCCGGCATTTGCTCCGGTGCCTCTTGCCCCGGTTGCCGCAACAGCCCCGTATACTTCCCAAAGAAGCGTTCCGCCTGCGACAGAGAAAAAGGAAACCGTCACCAAATTGCCGGACTACTCTCCGGCGGAGCTGGATGCCTTTGCTTCCCGTCAGGATACCAACTGGCTGTTGCATGCCGCAGAAAGCTATTTGGAACGAATGTTAAAACCGGCGGACGTGCAACTTTTGTTCTTTTTACACGACGAGCTGGCGTTTCCGAACGACCTGATTCTTCACCTTTATGAGTATTGCGTTTCCCGTGGCAAAAAGACTACTTCTTATATCCAGAAGGTTGCCATTTCCTGGCACGAGGACGGCATCGACTCGGTAGAAAAAGCAGAAGAACGGTCCTTACAGTTCGACTCCTGCTTTACCGCCGTGAACCGGGCCTTTGCCCTAAACCGTGCTCCCGGCATTTCGGAACGCCGCTTTTTGAACCGTTGGAGCACCTTCGGCTTTTCTTCCGAATTAATCGAAGAAGCCTGCAGCCGCGCCCTTTTATCCACCTCTCATCCGGATTTCAAATATGCGGATAAGATTTTGGAACGTTGGCACGAAAGCAATGTGCATACCATTTCCGACGTAAAGAAACTGGACGATGCCCATAATGCAAAATCCGGCAGAGGACAAGCCGGAGACAAGCCTGCTTCCGGAAATCGTTTTAACGCGTTTCCACAGAGAGACTATTCCGACAGTGATTTGGCGGAATTGGAGAAAGTTTTACTTTCCACCCCGACCTCTCACTGATTCGTTCCCCTAGACAAGGAGATCACTTATGCCACAGAACGAAATGAATTATGCCCGTTTGCTTCGCGACTACGAAGAGACCAGAAACCGGCATCTGTACGAGCAAAAAGAGCGGCGGGAAGCCGTTTATAAAGAAGTTCCGGCCTTAGCCGGACTGGACCGGCAGATTGCGGAAGCTTCCGTTTCCGCCGCCCGTGCCGCACTGGACGGCGACACGGCCGCTTTAAATCATTTGGAAGAACACAACCGGCAGATTTCCGAACAAAAGAAAGCACTCCTTACCTCTGCCGGATATGCCCCGAATTATTTGGAACTTACTTATACTTGTCCGGACTGCAAAGACACGGGATTTATCGGAACGGAGAAATGTCATTGTTTCAAACAAGCCCTTACCTTTGCCCTTTCCGAGGCATCTACCTTACCGTATCGGTTGGAAAAAGAGAATTTCGACACCTTTTCTTTCTCTTACTACGATGACCGGACCGCAGACCCGCAGTTACCGGTTACGCCTCGGGAAAACATGAAACAAATTGTTACCGACGCAAAAAAGTTTGTGGACGAGTTTGACACCACTCCGCGAAGCCTGTTGATTTATGGCAACACCGGCGTGGGCAAAACCTTTTTAACCAACTGCATCGCAAAGGCACTGCTGGATACCGCCCATCACGTGGTGTACATGACCTCCCACGGTCTGTTTGAGACCTTTGAGAATCATCGTTTTCATCACGCGGATGAGGATGACGCTTCCTTATACCGGTACATTTTCGACTGTGATTTACTGATTATTGATGATTTAGGAACGGAAGTCGCAAATGCCTTTACCAATTCCATGCTGTACACCTGCATTAACGAGCGTTTATTACACCGGAAATCCACGATTATTTCCACAAACTTTTCCTTAGACCAACTGAAAGCTTGCTACAGCGAACGCATTTTTTCCCGCATCACCGGAGATTACACCCTTTGGAAATTATTCGGAAAAGATATTCGCGCCCTAAAACGCATGGAACGTTCTTTCTCTTAGCTTTTTGTACATTTCGATTATTTTGTTTGCCATTCCTTGACAAAGTACATTTGTCATAGTATGATATTAGACGCTGAAAAGCATATTTTTACATATATATAACAACGGAGGAAACGATTATGCCACTTCATGAGGATTATGTCGCAGCCCTGCCGGTAGGAAAACTCGGCGTGATTGCACTGGAAAGCTGTAAGCAAATGGGACAGAGAATTGACCAGTATCTGGTGGATTGGAGAGATAAGCGGGTTCATGAGGTACATACTCCTACCGTTTTACTGGACGGTTACCGCAGAGATTCCTACCTTGTGGATACCAAATGTGCGCGTTTCGGTTCCGGCGAAGCAAAGGGAATTATCCGTCAGACCGTTCGTGGTGACGACCTTTACATCTTAGTGGATGTTACAAACTACAGCCTGACCTATTCCGTTTGCGGTCAGGTAAGTCACATGTCTCCGGACGACCACTTCCAGGATTTAAAACGTGTCATTGCCGCAGCCGGCGGAAAAGCACACCGTATCACGGTAATTATGCCGTATTTGTACGAAAGCCGTCAGGACAAGCGTAGTTCCAGAGAATCCCTGGACTGTGCCGTAGCCTTGCAGGAGCTTGTAAACATGGGCGTGGAAAGCATCATTACCTTTGATGCCCACAACCCGAGTGTGCAGAACGCCATTCCGTTAAAGACCTTTGAGTCCGTACCGCCGACTTATCAGTTCGTTAAGGCTCTCCTCCGTTCCGCTCCGGACATTTCCATGGACCCGGCGCACCTGATGGTCATCAGCCCGGACGAAGGTGCTATGGGACGTGCGGTTTATCTCGCAAACTCCTTAGGCGTAGATGTAGGTATGTTCTACAAGCGCCGTGATTATACCACCATCGTGGACGGCCGCAATCCGATTGTTGCCCACGAATTCTTAGGTGCCAACGTAGAAGGCAAAGACGTTATTATTATCGATGATATGATTTCCTCCGGTGACAGTATGATTCACACCGCAAAGGAATTGAAGGAGCGTAAGGCAAACCGTGTCTTCATCTGCTCCACCTTCGGTTTGTTCACCAACGGTCTTGCAAAGTTCGATGAAGCTTATGAAAAGGGCTGGATTACCAAGGTAATCACCACCAACCTGATTTACCAGTCGGAAGAGCTTCTGGGAAGACCGTACTACGAGACCGCGGATATGGCCAAGTATCTCGCCCTGTTAATCGATGCATTGAACCACGACGGTTCCATCAGCGAGTACTTAAATCCATACAACCGTATCCAGAAATTGTTACAAAAATATGGAAAACGCTAACATTTACGGGGCTGTCGCAGATAAAATGCGCAGCCCCGCTCTTGCTTGTTGGTGAACGAGAGAAAGTCGGTCGCGTCTTTTCTTTTTATTAATTATGTATTTGCCAATACCTTTCGCATTGTCCTCTTTTCTCGTACTCCGGATAGAGTCTTTCTAATTACTTCAGGAATAAATGTCTAAATGTGACGCAACCGCCCTGATGCGGCATCCATGCCTTATGGCGGGCTCGCCCGGACCTCCTGTCCGGACGTTGCTGGCAAACAAACGAAGTAATAAGAAAGTCTACTATCCTACGTAAAGTTCAAAGAGAATAATGCGAAAGTCACCGGCAAATAACCAATAACAAATCACAAAAAAGACGCGACCGACTTTTAGCATCGCTACAAGGACTACGCAAGAGCCCGCCACACCCGATGCCGCTGCGCATTAATCTCAATTCTATTTATAAAACAATATGTGGGAGGATATTTTTATGGATTCTAAAATTGAGATTACTTTGAAGTTACACCTTAGTTTCCTGAACAAGGCTATTACGTACACCACTCTTTTTGTTCTGTTTGTGTGGTTTATTATCCTTTACACTAGCTTTTCCGTGGGGAGCCTGATTGGTTTTCTCTTAGTTCTGGGCGCATTCATCTTCTATCAATATATCCTCAGCAAGCACCCGGCCGTCGTTTCCGCCGACTCGGAAAAGCTGGTCTACAAGCAGTTGTTTTCTTCTAAGGAATTTTTATTGACCGATATCGACCGCATTTCCTGCGAACCGTATGTTGTAAACGGCCGGTATCACTCCGAGCAACGTATCCGGGTTATGGTTTACACAAGAGAGGACGAGCTGGAGCTCAGCGACCACGTGGATACCAATACAATTATAAACGACAAACTGGAGGAAAAAGAAACCGACATCCCGCTCATCCGGTTGTACCGGTTCTTAATGAAGCAGACCGGAAGGATGGAATAATTCTACTTACAAAGACCTTCCCATAAAAAAGGAAGGTCTCTTTTTACTCATAAAAATCATCATACCCGGACGACGCATCGTCTCCCATCTGGGCATCCCACCAGTCATCGTCATATTCAATCCAGCCCGTAGGCGGCGTCGGTTCCGGAGTCGGTGTCAGGATACCGGTTGGCAAGCCCGGCGCTCCGGACACTTGTGCATCCTCTTCTCCGGCAGACGTTCCTTCCCCCGGATTCTCATCTCCCGGCTCACCGGATACGTCCTGCCCGGCACCATCATCGACGGAAACATCATCACCTTCCGCCCCCGGGGTCGGCGAAAGCACCGGCGTTCCCTCCGGATTCCATACATCCATCTCTTCTTTTTCTTTTAACGCATCATCCACGATTGCCACCGGACGGTCATCCTCATAGAGCGTAAAGTCTCTCTCCGGAAGATTCTCGTGAAGCTTATCCATAAATGTTTGCCAAATATAGCCCGGGTACGTATTTCCCGCCAGATTATCCAGCGCCTTCGGCATATCGTAGCCTACCCAAACCGCGGTGGTATAATACGGGGTATAACCTACAAACCAGCCGTCCTTAATGTCGTTTGTAGTACCGGTTTTTCCTGCGGATACGGAGTTTTTCAGTTGTAACTTCACACCGGTTCCGTTGGTCATTACGCCCTGTAAAATATCCGTCATCATCCGGGTCGCGTTCTCTTCGTAAATCCGAACCTCTTCTCTCTCCGTTCCCACAATTTCCTCTCCGTCCGTCGTGGTAATCTTTACGATACAGGTGGGATTCCGGTACATACCGTCATTGGCCAAAGTACAATATGCCCCGGCCATTTCCAAGGTACATACGCCGTAGGTAAGCCCGCCGAGAGACGCCGCCGGTACATAATCGGAAGGCACAATATTCCGGAACTGCATATCCGTTACATAGGAAAGTCCCACCTCCGGAGTCAGTTCCTCAAACAGCTTCCACGCCACGGTATTTTTTGATACTTCCACCGCACGACGCAACGTAATCTTTCCGGAATATACGCCGTTTGCGTTGCGCGGTCCTCCTGCAAATTTTTCATCCACCAATATGGTGTCCGGGAAATATCCCCGTTCCAGCCACGGTGTATACACCACCAGCGGTTTAATGGAACTGCCCGGCTGCCTAAAACTTTGGTATGCACGGTTTAAGGAATACCCGTACTCCACTTCTCCTCTGCCGCCCACAATGGCTACCACCCGTCCGGTTTCGTTCTCCACACAGGTTGCCGCCCCCTGCAGCGTATATATACCGGCCTCCGTTTTTTCATCAACCTCCGCCAGTTGATTTTGCACCGTCTGAAGCAACAACTCCTGTTTTTCCAAATCAATGGAGGTATATACCCGGTATCCTCCGCTGTATAATTGTTTCTGCCAATACGCATAGCTTTCCTCGTAATACTCCAAATACGTATCCTTTGCCGCATTATCCGCAAAGTAATAGCAGAACGGAAAACCGTTTTCCTCCATAAGTGCCCGTACGGCACAAAAAATCGCAAAGGTCTCCACATAATCATTAAAAGACGGCTCTTCCTGCGGACACAGTACAATTTCTTCCTGCTTTGCCGCATAGTAATCCTCCCGACGGAGTTTCCCGTCATTATACATTTGCTCCATAACGGAGTCACGTCTTGCCAGGGTATCTTCAAAATGCTCGTACGGGTCATACAAGGACGGATTGTTTGGAATGGCACAAAGGAACATCAGCTCCGATAAAGACAGCTCTGCCACGCCCTTGGAAAAATATCCGTGAGCCGCCGCCTGAATTCCGTAAAATCCGTTGGCAAAATAAATATTATTTAAGTAAAACTCCAAAATCTCTTTCTTGTTATACCGTTTTTCCAGCTCTCCCGCCAAAAAAATCTCCGTAATCTTTCTGGCATAGGACTGCTCATTGGTCAAATAAATATTCCGGGCCAGCTGTTGCGTTATGGTGCTTCCGCCCTGATAAATGGTTCCTTTGTGTTTTACCAAACTGTAGGCCGCACGAAGGTTTGCAATGTAATCCACTCCCTCGTGAGAGAAAAATTTCTTATCCTCCGTTACAATCATTGCGGTGATTACACTGTCCGGAATGTCCTTATAAGGAAGATAATAGACTTCTTTTCCCGACTGCAACGTCTTTATAACCGTACCGTCCGTGGCATAAATGATACTGGTACGGGAGCGTTTAAAATCCTCCTCGGAAGCATCCCGCATAATGGATTTTGCTTTGTTATAATAGGACAGAATGGACTTTCCGTATTTGGCATAAAAATAGAGCCCTATAGAAGACACCGCCAAAAGAAACAACAAAAACAAGAAGCCCAACACCCGAAGTCCGCGCCTTTTTTTCTTTCTCTTGTTCTGTTTCCCTTCGGCAGATTTGTTTCCCATACTGCTCCTTCTTTCTTTTACTTCTTTTCCGGTAAAAGATTCTGTTAATACTATCGGCATTTTCCCTGCATTTCCTTAGCTTCCTGTCTCTAGTATATACACTTTTTCCACACTCACACCGCTTCCGCCCCTTGCTTTTTTCATTATTTTCCGCTATACTTCCTTTTGTCAGTTCGAAATCCTCCTGACATTAAACAAAACTAAGGAGCCAAAATTATGAAAAACACAAACAAAAAGAGTACCTTCTCGGTACGTCATCTGACTACCGCAGCGATTATCGCTGCTCTCTATGTGGTATTCACCGGTATTTCCGCCATGCTCGGCCTTGCTTCCGGTGTCATTCAGGTTCGCTTGTCTGAAGCGCTTACCGTTCTTCCTTTTTTTACTCCCGCTGCCGTTCCCGGTGTTACCGTCGGCTGTTTTTTAGCCAATCTTTTGACCGGTGCGCCATTGCCCGATGTTATTTTCGGTACCCTGGCAACCTTCCTGGGTGTATTGGGCGCATCTCTGCTTCGAAAGCACAAGTACCTGATTGCAATCCCTACTATTCTTTCCAATGCACTGATCATTCCGTTGGTACTGCAATATGCCTACGGCGTTCCGGATGCTTTTTGGTATTTAATGCTCACCGTAGGTGCCGGCGAAGTGATCAGTGCCGGAATCTTAGGCGGACTTTTACTGTATATCCTGCAAAAGCGCAAACTCTTCTTTTGATGTTTAGAAAATATGCAATTTCCCATAGAACAAAAAAGCCGTCTTCTGCTGTCAGATAATACTTCCGACAAGCAGAGAACGGCTCTTTTTTATCCTTATAACAAGCTTCGCTTCTCTATTCCGCTTCTTCTTTATACTCCGCAATATACTTTAAAAATGCCTGATCCGGAATCGGTTTGGAGAAGTAATAACCCTGAATATAGCTGATTCCCAGGGATTTCATAATCTCAAACTGTTCTTTGGTCTCGATACCTTCCGCCACAATCTCTAACTGCATACCGTGAATCATATGCATCGCCGCATCCATGACGTACTTCGCTTTACCGTTTTCAAAGTAGGAATTAATCATGGTACGGTCAAACTTCACAATCTCCACCGGCATATCCACGATGTAATTCAAATTCGACTGACCGGTACCGAAATCATCCAGAGAAAAGCTTACGCCGTAATCAATCAGCTTCTGCATGTTGGAAAGAACCACCTTCTTTGCACCCAGTGCCGCCGTCTCCGTAATTTCCAAATTGATAAAGTGCGGGTCAATGCCGTATTTCTCCATAATGGAAATATAATTATCCGCAAACATTTCATAGGCACACTGAATCACAGACAGGTTTACTTCGATATATTCGATTCCGTATTGGGACGGATTCTCTTTTTGAACAAACTGGCACACCTTTTCAAAAATAATTTCACCCAGGCGAAGCATCATACCGTTCTTTTCCGCAACCCAGACAAAATCGTACGGCGGAACCACATTTCCTTCTTCATCGGTAATACGTACCAATGCTTCCGCGGAAGTAAAGCGCTTCTCCTTTGTGGAATAAATCGGCTGGTAATATACCGTAATCCAGTTCCGTTCGATGGCATTAAAAATCTTTCGCTCCATCTCCTGTGTCTTATACATCTCCTGCGCCAAGGCTTCGTCAATCTGCAGGAAACCGTTATCGATTAATTCCTTACTGTTCTGACGTACATGCTTTATCAAATGAGAAATGTCCTTTACTTCACGAATCACGGTGGAATCCGGAAGGTAAATCCAGAACGGACGCTGGAATACGGACTCATCCTTACCCCAGCCGCGTTCGAAACGCTTCCGCAGTATCTTTAACGCTACTTCCGCATCGTCTTTCGTCTCGTATAAAAGCATAATTTCGTCTCCGGCAGTCTTAAACGCCATGGTTCCCGGCACTTCCAGAATAAAATTAATCATTTCCATTTCCGCCGCCGTTTCCGACTCCTGGGAAATATTTTTATAGAAGGAATGTTCAAATACCATGGATACCAATGCAAAATGATTTTCCTTATTGGAAAGCTGGCGCATATACCGGGTCAATGCCGTCTGGTTAAATAATCCGGTCTGACGGTCCAGATTCGCCTCCGGATTCTCAAGTTTCATATACAGCACCATGATGCCTAACGCACTTCCGAAGCCCACCAGCAATATCTGGTTATTTAAAAACTGGATTACCGCCGCCCCAAGCCAAAGCAACATCCAGGACATCATAGCCATCCGGCGGCTCTTTCTGATAACCGCTTTCTTCCGTACCAGCAAAAGCATATTAATGATAAAGTACGTTACAGCCGCTGCATAAGCAGTCAACACGCTTGGGCCGTAAGTGTAAACATCCAAGCTGTTTCCCTCAAAGTGTATGGAAATCGGCAAACTGTAAATCAAAACCAGTGCAAGTACTCCGATGATTCCGTTACAATAGACGGCCTTACGGTACTGTATCCGTTTGGTATAGATGTCGGTACAAATGTACAATACCGCACAAAACGCCAACGCAACCAACGAAACAAGATAGGTCTTACAAACCAGTTTTACCAGAATTTCCGGCAGCCGGTCCATATTGCAGATTGCAACAATGGAAAGCGCATCCAAAACAATCGAAAAAAGGCCTACCAAAAGCGTACCGAAAAACATGGTTCCCGTATTCAAATGCAATCTCTTCTGCGAACCGTAAAAAATGATAATAACAAGCAGCAGTAAAATGCCGCAACACTGGGTATATATATTCATTTCGGCCACTCCTTTCCTCCCAAAATTGTAACATCTTTTTCAACCCAATCCTCATTCCCACAGAATAGTATAGCACTTTTTCCCTATTCTGACAAGAAAATGTGACAAAGAATTCCCTTTTTTTGCGAAAAACACCCCTTCTGTTCCTACGTTTTACTTGACAAATCCTGTAAAACAGGGTACATTTATATGTAATGTGACATTTATTTCAAATTCAGGAGGTTCTTATGGCTGAACAGAAAAAACCTTTAGTTACACATATTTATACCGCAGACCCGTCTGCACATGTATTTGATGGAAAGTTATACATTTATCCGTCTCATGATATCGCTTTGGATTGTCCGGACGACGATAACGGCGATCAGTACCAGATGGAGGACTACCATATCCTTTCCATGGATTCTCCGGATGCACCGTGCGTAGACCACGGTATGGTTCTTCACGAGAATGAGGTTCCGTGGGTAAGCCACCAGATGTGGGCTCCGGACGCTGCTTACAAGAACGGCAAGTACTATTTGATTTTCCCGGCAAAGGATAAGGACGGCATCTTCCGTATCGGTATTGCTACCAGCGACACCCCGGCTGGCAAGTTCACTCCGGAACCGAACTACATCGAAGGTAGCCGCAGTATCGACCCGGCTGTTTTCATTGACGAAGACGACAGAGCCTATATGTATGTGGGCGGCCTTTGGGGCGGTCAGCTCGAGAAGTGGCAGACCGGTGAATTCACCGAGAATTTTGTAGAGCCGGCAGAAGACGGCCCGGCTTTGGGACCGTTAGTTGCCGAGATGAGCGATGATATGTTGTCTTACAAGGCTCCGCTTCAGGAAGTTAAGATTTTGGACGAGAACGGTGAGCCGCTTAAGGCAGGCGACCACGACAGACGTTTCTTCGAGGCAGCCTGGGTACATAAGTACAACGGCCTCTACTACTTGTCCTACTCCACCGGTGACACCCATTTCCTTTGCTACGCAACCAGCAAAAACCCGATGGGTCCGTTCACTTACCGCGGCCGTATCTTAGAGCCGGTAATCGGTTGGACCACCCACCACTCCATCGTAGAGTGGAACGACAAGTGGTACTTGTTCTACCACGACTCTTCTTTATCCGGCGGTGTAAACCATCAGCGTTGTGTTATGTTCCGTGAGATCAAGTACAACGCAGACGGCACCATTCAGTGCATGAAGCCGTACGAGGATTAAAAGACTATAAGAAAACCCAAGGGGCATCGCAAATGCGATGCCCCTTTTCAATAGTTGTTCTGAAGCCTTTTTATACATCAAATTTCTCAATTAATTCTTTCATGAGATTCAGACTTGTCTCACTTTCCCGCAAGTGCTCATAGCCTTCCATTGTCTTTCCTACCGCTTCGCCGGATTTTTCCGCAATCAGGTTTACACCATCCGCAGACTCAGCAATGGTACGGCTCAAACCATCCATCGTATCGGCAATCTCTGTAATCTTCCGGCTCAGTTCGGAAATCTCGGAATAAATATGTTGCATGGATTCCGCAAAGCTGTTGGCATCCTGTTCGTAACGTTCCCCCACCTGACCGAAGGTGCTATAATCCTTCACCACCGTTTCTTCCAGGAACCGCATAATAACTTCCATACATCCGGTCATATTCTGAACCGCATCGTTTACATCCTGCACAATCTCATTGATACCGTCTACCGTCCGGAAGGTCTGATTTGCCAGCGCACCGATTTCCGTAGCAACTACCGCAAAGCCTTTTCCTGCATCCCCGGCTCTTGCCGCTTCAATATTTGCATTTAAAGCAAGAAGATTTGTCTGGGAAGAAATGTTGCGGATATCATCGGTCAATTCATTAATCTTTGCCACAACCTTGGACTTTTCAATCGCTTCCTCGGTTCTCGCCTTCATTTCCGCATACACGGCCATAGCTCTGTCACTGGATGCACGGGTATTATCACGAAGCTCTCTTGCACGCACCATAATTTCCTTCGATTCCTTCTGTTCCCGCTCGGAAAGTCCCCGAATATCCTCTGCATTCACCTGTATGGCATCTAAATTACCTACAATCATCGTTGCTCCCGCCGTCGTTTCTTCCATACCGGCTGCCAGCTCCTGGGTAGTGGCGGAATTATCCTCGGAAATCGCATTATTTTCTCTCATTACTTCATCCAGACGCTTCATGTTCCCAATCAGGCCGTCCTTAACACGTTCCATATTATTTACCAGATCCCGCAAAACGGAACGCATCTCATTTACCGCCTTTGCCATAATTCCGGTTTCGTCCGACTTCTTCATCAAACGATCAATATCCTCTGCTTTGTGGAAGTCCAGTTCGGAGGTCTGCTTGATAATATCCGTAATCCGCTTAATCGGTTTTGCAATGGTGCTTCCGATAATAATACCGAGTACAACTGCGATCACAAGACCGATGGCAAGGAACATTAACAGTTTGGAAGAAAGCGCATCGGCATCCGCTGTAATCTCTCCCAAAGGAGCAGTCAGGACAAGCTTCATGCCATTTCCCAATTCCACATAGGACAAATATTTGTCCCCTCCGTTATAACTATACTGTAACGTCTTTCCCTGATTGGACGCATCCAGCACAAACTCCTTAACAGCAGCCAGCTCACCACCGTTATAATCCGCCAGATCGGTGCCGGACTCTATCTCTTTATGATACAGTACATTTCCCGAGGAACTCACAATGAAGGAATATCCTGTATCAAATGCAACCGCACTGTCTGCCAAAGATGTCAGTTGACCGAAATCAATATCCATTCCGAGAATACCCACCGATGTCCCGTTCTCATAGAGCGGAACAACATAAGAAATCATATATACATTAATATTCGCATTTAAATACGGATCCATCCAAATCGGTGCCTTGTTTGCCACCGGTATGTAATACCAGCCCACATGCGCCGCATCGGACGGGTCGTACATACTAAAGTCCGTAGGTGTTACGCTGTCAAACGCGGACTTTGTATCGTTACGGGTCAGAAATATACCGGAGGTCGGCTCCGTAAACTCCGGGTTATACCGGATGTATGCCGTAATCGCTCCGTCCGTGTGCTCCGCAAATGTGAAAAATTCCTCCAAAAGCCCATTCGTATATTCGTTCACATATGCATTATTATTCGGGAATTTTGCAAAATCCAATTTCTCCATCGCCACATCGCTTAATGTGTCCACAGACTGTTCGATTCTGGAAATCAAAGCATTAATCTCTCCGCCCGTATTGGCACAGGTCAACACCAGTTCCTTTTCTGCTGCGGTATTCGACAGGCTTCTGGTGTCGGATATACTGAGCAGACTGATTACAACTGCCGTAATCAAAGAACAAAACACAATCGCTGCCGTAATTTTCATTCGAATTGATTTCATAGAAAACTCCTCCTTTTTTTATTAAATAATTATACCATAGAAACTAATTAACTTCAAGTAACATAAGTCCCGCCTTCCTCAGTTCCTCCGGCGCTTCTTCCTGCCGTGCCAGCCACCCGTTCTTGAACCGGTCGTCAAAGGTCACGTCCTTTTCAAACCAATCCGGTGCAACAAAGGCCGCCGCTGCCTCCTCATCCGGAAATTCCACTTCCGCAAATACAAGGCCGGTCAGTTCTCCGGCAAATACATCCAGTTCGATGGTATAGGATTCGTACGGAATCAGATATCTCTTCTTCGCAATCACACGACCGTCTACCTTAGAAATCAGCTTCTCATAGGCCTCTTCGGTTAAGGGCATCTCTTCTTCCCTGCACACCTGGGCCGTGGCATCTTCCTTCTGTTCCAAACCAAGCTTGGATTTATAACAAAGAATATAGCTTGCCTCTCCGGCCTTTACAGACTTGCGCACGCGCACCACCGGACGGTTGCATAAATAGCCTTGTTCCAGTTCTTTGCACACATATTGGGTCAAATCCGCCGGAAGCACCTTTATCGTAAATTTACGTTCGATTTCCATAGATGTCTCTCCTATTGCTGCTCATTCTTCCCGTTCAAAATCACTTCACCTATCGTTCATTCCGCAAGATTGCACGGGTCACCAGCACGGTAATTCCGATACATACCGCAAAAGCTCCCGTTACTACCGTATGTTTCCAAAACTTTCTTTTACGAATCCGGGCCGCCAGTTCTCCGTAGCCGAAATCCTCCTCCGGTCTTAACTCCGGTTCAAAATGCAGTTCTTCCTGGTTCAAATGAGCATATTCCCTGTAAACCTTACGGCATGCTCTGCATTCTTTTAAGTGATTTCTGACTTCCCGACGAGTTTCGTCACTCACGGTGTTTTCCTGAAACAATACAATTAAATCCTGCACTACATTACAGCTCATACTCATGTTCCAATTTCTCCTTTAACATATTTTTTGCCCGGAAATACAGCACCTTTGCCGAACTTTCCGAAATCCCCATTGCTTCTGCCACCTGTTTAAAGGACATCTCCGCATAAATACGGAGTGCTACTACTTCCAGGTTTTTCTGCGGTAACTCCAACAACACCTCTCTGACCTTGTCCGTGACCTCTTTTCGAAGCATTTGGCTCTCCGCAGAAGTCTGACCCTCCTGTTCCATAAAGAAGGTAACCACATCCTCCAACTGAATCACCTCTCTGGACTGCTTCTCTTTTTTCAAGTGTCCGAAATACGTATACTTGGCAATGGCCGCCAGCCAGGTAAAAATACTGCTGTTGCCTTTATATTTCCCGAAGGATACAAACGCCCGGTAAAAGGTCTCCTGGGTCAGTTCCTCCGATAATTGCGCATCACCGCTGAGACGATACAGAAAACTGTATATCTTCGTCTGGTAACGCACATAAATCTCTTCAAAATCTTCCAATGAAATGTTTCCCCCTGTCTTCAGGTCTCAAAACTTTTGCACATAACAAAACGTTTACGAACAGTATATCATATATTTTTTTGTTTTGGTAGAAAAATTTTTCGCTCCGAAAACCCGCTGTTTTTCTGCCCTTTGAATATTTCTTCCAAAAACAGCAAAAATAATTTTATTTTCCCTGTAACTTTTTTCCACTTTCCGCTACTAACTTATCGAATGGCTTTTTCGGAAAGCCCGCAGCAAGGATCTCATTTTCCCTGCCGAATGTTTTTTTGGAGGATGTTATGTTTCATATAATCGGAACCGGTATGTATGTACCGGAGCGCATCGTTACCAACGACGAACTTGCAACTATGGTAGATACCAATGACGAATGGATCAAACAGCGTGTCGGCATTGCCGAACGCAGAGTCAGCACAGAAGAATGGACGTCCGAGATGGCGTATAAGGCAGCTCTTGCGGCACTGGAAAACGCAAACTGCAAGCCGGAAGACTTAGACTATATCATTACCGCCACCGTTAGCGGCGAAACCGTTTCCCCTTCCACTGCCTGCATGGTGCAAAAGCTTTTAGGAGCCACCTGCCCGGCCATGGAAATCAATGCGGCATGCTCCGCATTTCTCTTCTTATTGGAAACCGCAGCAGGTTTCTTCGCAAGAAAGAAAGCAAACAAGATTCTTGTGGTAGGTGCAGAGCGTCTCAGCGGTATCATTGACTGGTCTGATCGCGGTACCTGCATTATCTTCGGCGACGGTGCCGGTGCGGCAGTACTTAGTAACGATGTAGACGGATACTTGGATTCCGTTGTTACCGTACAGGGCAACGACGAGGTCATTAAGATTCTGACCGCCGTCGGCTGTTCTCCGTTCTTTACCAAAGAAGCAGATACCCCGTATGTGCACATGATGGGTCAGGAAACCTTTAAGTACGCCGTAAGTTCCATCTGCAACGATGTGAATACACTTCTTACGCAGAACAATCTGACCTTAGATGATATCAGCTATATCGTGCCGCATCAGGCCAACAAGCGCATCATCGATTTTGCCGCAAAGCGTTTAAAGACCACGGAAGACAAGTTCTATGTGAACATCGAACGCTACGGCAACACCTCCAGCGCAAGTATTCCGATTGCCCTGGATGAATTAAACCGTGCCGGTAAGTTAAAACACGGCGATTACATCATTCTTACCGCATTCGGCGGCGGTCTTGCAAACGCAGCCTGTCTGCTTCGCTGGTAAGTCTCAAACGGCAACTCGCCCGCGAACGCTTACGATTCAAGGGCTTGTTCATAAAAACAATCTATTTATAAAAAAGGAGAACGAAACTATGTTAGACCAGATCAAAGAACTTTTAGCAACCAGCCTCTCTATTGATGCAGACACCATCACCGAAGCAAGCCGCTTCTCCGAGGACCTTGGTATCGACTCTCTCGATATCGTTGAGTTACTGATGAACGTGGAAGAAGAGTTCGGCGTTTCCATCGAGCCGGATCCGTCCATCGCTACCGTAGGCGACCTCATTGCAAAGATCGAGGAGCTGAGAGGCTAAAACAACTTGTGCGAGGTAAATTATGATTCAATCGAAACTCTGTGATTTATTAGGAATTACCTACCCGGTTTTCCAGGGTGGTATGGCGTGGATTGCGGACGGCAAGCTGGCCGCTGCCGTATCCAACGCAGGCGGTCTTGGTATCATTTCCGCCATGAATGCGGATGCAAACTACCTTCGGGAGCAGATTAAAATTGCCCGTGAACTGACCGACAAGCCGTTTGGCGTAAACATCATGCTTATGAGTCCGCATGTAGCGGAAGTAGCTCAGGTTGTGGTTGAGGAAAAGGTTCCGGTAGTTACTACCGGCGCAGGAAGTCCGGCTGCCTATATGGAGGCTTGGAACGCCGCAGGCATTAAAGTAATCCCGGTCATTGCTTCCGTTGCCATGGCAAAGAAAATGGAGCAGTGCGGTGCTACCGCAGTTGTTGCGGAAGGCCAGGAATCCGGCGGACACATCGGCGAATTGACTACCATGGCTTTGGTTCCGCAGGTTTGCAGTGCCGTTTCCATTCCGGTACTTGCCGCAGGCGGTATCGCGGACGGCCGTGGTATGGCTGCCTCCTTCTGTCTCGGTGCATGCGGTGTACAGTTAGGTACCCGTTTCCTGGTGGCAAAGGAATGCTCCGTACATCAAAACTACAAGGATATGGTATTAAAGGCAAACGATACTTCCACCATCACCACCGGAAGACGCTTCGGCGGAAACACCTGCCGTTGCATCAAGAACCCGTTCAGCCGCGGTTTTTCCAAAATCGAATATGCACCGGAAACCACCGCGGAAATGGTTGCGGAACTGGGTGTGGGCGGACTTCGTAAGGCTGCCGTAGACGGTGATACCAAGGAAGGATGCTTTTTAGCCGGCCAGATTTCCGGTATGGTAAATAAAGAGCAGACCGCCGCAGAAATTGTTACAGAGCTCGTAACCGAATGTGAAGCTCTTTTGAAAGGAGTAAACGCATGGGTAAAATAGCATTTTTATTTTCCGGTCAGGGTGCTCAGCACCCTGGCATGGGAAAAAATTTATACGAAAACTTTAACGAAGTAGCCAATCTCTTTGATAAAGCAGAGGCTCTTCGTCCGGGCACCCTTGCCCAGATGTTTGAAGGTGACGAAGCGACCCTTCGCGACACCGCAAACACCCAGCCGTGCCTCTATCTTGCGGATTTAGCTTCTGCTTTGGCTTTAAAAAACGCAGGTATCGTTCCGGATATGGTAGCGGGCTTCTCCTTGGGAGAAATCCCGGCCCTTGCATTCGCAGGTGCCTATACCCCGGAGACCGGCTTCGAGATTGCCTGTGCAAGAGGCCGTCACATGGCAAAGGCCGCAGCAGACGCTCCGGCAGGCATGGCAGCCGTTGTAAAGCTGCCGAATGAAACCGTAGAAGAGCTTGCCTCCCACTACGAACATGTATATCCGGTAAATTACAACTGCACCGGACAGTTGGTTTGCGCGGGAAGTACCGAGGAACTTCCGCAATTTTATGAAGAAGTAAAAGCTGCAGGCGGTCGTGCCCTTCCGCTTAAGGTAGGCGGCGGTTTCCATTCCCCGTTTATGACCCCGGCTGTAGCTGAATTTAAAAAGGATTTGGCAGGATTCGATATCAGTACCCCGTCTCTTCCGATTTTCGCAAACCTGACCGCAGCTCCTTACGGCGATAACGTAAGAGAGACCATGTGTGCCCAGGTCAATCATCCGGTTCTCTGGGAAAAAATCATTCTTTCCATGGCAGAACAGGGTGTCACCACATTTATTGAAACCGGTGTCGGCAATACCTTACAAAAACTGGTGGAAAAGATTGTTCCGGAAGCCAAGAGCTTTGCGGTGGAAACCAAGGAACAACTGGATACGGTTCTTGCCGAACTGGGGAAATAGGGAAAGGAACTTAACATGGAAAACAATACATCTTTAAAAAATAAAGTAGCTGTCGTTACCGGCGGCTCCCGCGGCATCGGCCGTGCCGTTTGCGAAGCATTCTGCAAAAACGGCGCCGATGTGGCATTCTTAGACGCAGGCAGCATGGAGGTTGCGGAAGAAACCGCAGCTTACCTTGCACAGTTTGGTACCAAGGTAAAGGCGTATCAGTGCGATATTTCCGATTTCGATAAGACCACGGAAGTGTTCAAGGAGATTCTTGCCGAGTTCGGTACCGTGGATATTTTAGTAAACAACGCAGGTATTACCCGGGATAAGCTGCTTCTTTCCATGAAGCCGGAAGAGTTTACCTCCGTTATCGACATCAACCTGGTGGGCGCTTACAACACCGTAAAGCAGGTATACCCGGTGATGTT
The DNA here is from genome assembly GCA_017938405.1 of Lachnospiraceae bacterium. GTDB lineage: Bacteria > Bacillota > Clostridia > Lachnospirales > Lachnospiraceae > SIG307. The sequence goes on along the minus strand of JAGBBP010000026.1, from coordinate 18,831 downwards.
AAAAAAGCGTGCCGGCAAAATCATCAACGTCAGCTCCGTAGCAGGCGTTATGGGTAATCCGGGCCAGACCAATTATGCCGCATCCAAGGCAGGCTTAATCGGTTTTACCAAGTCCATTGCAAAGGAGCTTGGCAGTCGCGGCATCTGCTGTAACGCCATCGCTCCGGGCTTTGTAAGAACCCCGATGACAACAGCCTTTGCAGACAAGGAAGAATTCGTAAATGCAATCCCGATGAAGCGCTTTGCAGAGCCGGAGGAAATCGCAAACTTAGTATTATTCCTGGCTTCTGACATGGCAAATTATATTACGGGCGAAGTCATCCGCATCGACGGCGGCATGGCAATGTAGGAGGAGAAAAGTATGAGAAGAGTAGTTGTAACCGGTCTTGGCGCAGTGACGCCCATAGGAAATAATATGGAAGAATACTGGAACGGTCTCGTTACCGGTGTAAACGGTATCGCACCGATTACCCGTTTCGACACCACGGATTTTAAGAGCAAGCTTGCAGCAGAAGTAAAGAACTTTGACCCGTCCGCAGTACTGGATAAGGGTACCGTTCGTAAGACCGACCTTTACACCCAATATGCTCTTGTTTCCGCAGAGGAAGCTATGCAGGATTCCGGTCTTGCCGGAAAGGTAGCCGAGGATGAACTTGGCGTATACTTCGGTTCCGGTGTCGGCGGTATCGAAACCACCTTAGAGAACCACGAAGGCATTCTTGCCGGCGGTCCGAAGAAGGTTTCCCCGCAGTTTGTTCCGAAGATGATTATTAATATTGCGGCTGGCCAGATTGCCATCCGTTTCAATGCACACGGCAATGCCATGTGTATGTCCACTGCTTGTGCTACCGGTACCACCGCCATCGGCGAAGCATACCGTGCCATCAAGGACGGATACCTTACCGCAGCCATTTGCGGCGGTTCCGAATCTTCCGTAAACCCGCTTTGTGTGGCAGGCTTTATTAACTGTATGGCACTGTCCCAGGCAACGGACCCGAACGAAGCTTCTCTTCCGTTTGATTCCCGCCGTGCAGGCTTTGTTCTCGGCGAAGGTGCAGCCACCCTTATCTTAGAGGAGTACGAGCACGCAGTTGCCCGCGGTGCAAAGATTTACGCAGAAATCTGCGGTTACGGTGCTACCTGTGATGCACATCACGTTACCGCTCCGGATCCGGAAGCTACCTATACCGCAAAGGCCATCGAAAAGGCTTTGGCAGGTGTGGAGTACGCTACCGATTCCTTATACATCAACGCGCACGGTACCGGTACCGCATTAAACGATGCTACCGAGACCAAGGCATTCAAGCTTGCCTTCGGCGAAGAAGGTGCCAAGAAGGTAAAAATCAGCTCCACCAAGTCCATGACCGGACATATGCTGGGTGCTGCAGGTGCCGCAGAGGCCATCGCCTGTGTAAAGGCATTGGAGACCGGTATCTTACCGCCGACCATTAACTTAACCAGTCCGGACCCGGCCCTGGATTTAGACTACGTTCCGTGTAAGGCACAGAATGTACAGGTAGATACCGCCATTTCCACTTCCCTTGGCTTCGGCGGTCACAACGCTTGTATCGCATTCCGTCGCGTAAAATAATCGAGGTGAATCATGAATAAAGAAGAATTAATGAAAATTCTGCCACACCGTGACCATATGCTTCTGGTAGATGAAGCAGAGGTAAAAGACGGCGTGGCTTACGGAAAGAAAAAAATTACCGGAGACGAGTTTTTCTTAAAAGGACATTTTCCGGGCAACCCGATTGTACCGGGTGTAATTCTTTGCGAAATCTTAGGCCAGTCCACCTGTGTTCTGTTTCAGAATCTGGCTCAGGGCAAGGAAATCACTACTCTGTTTACCGGTCTGAATAACGTACGCTTTAAGAACCAGGTAAAACCGGGCGATGTATTTGAAACCGAATGCTCCATCATTAAGAGCAAGGGCCCGTTCTACTGGGCAAAAGGTGTGGGTAAGGTAGACGGAAAACTTTGTGTTTCCGCAGAGTTCTCCTTCGCTATCCTACCGAAAGAGGAGGCATAACTATGATTTTTGATAAATGGATTGCGGCATTCTCTCACGAAAAACTGACCTGTGGTGCCTGCAAAAAAGAGTTTTCCGTAAAAGAGCTTCGCAAGGCCCTTTACATTTGCCCGGAATGCAATAAATACATGCGCATCGGCGGCAGAGAACGTATCAATCAGGTCGTGGACAAAAAGAGTTTTGAGGAGTTCGCAACCGGCCTTTCCAGCGTAGATTTTTTGGAGTTTCCGGGCTATTCCGACAAGCTGACCAAGGCCATTGACGCCACCGGAGAGGATGATGCGGTAATCTGCGGTCATGGCACCGTAAACGGATATCCGTGTGCGATTTTCGTTATGGATTCCCGCTTTATGATGGCAAGTATGGGTTCTGTTGTAGGGGAAAAGATTACCCGTACCTTTGAGTATGCTACCGAGCATCATATTCCGGTCATCGGCTTTACCGCTTCCGGCGGTGCCAGAATGCAGGAGGGTATTATTTCTCTCATGCAAATGGCAAAATGCAGTGCCGCGGTAAAGAAGCATTCTACAGAGGGGAATTTATATATCACGGTACTGACGGACCCGACCACGGGCGGTGTAACCGCTTCCTTCGCCATGCAGGGTGACATTACCCTTGCAGAGCCGAATGCGCTGGTTGGGTTTGCGGGACGTCGTGTAGTGGAACAAACCACCAAGTCCCAGCTTCCGGATAACTTCCAGAGCGCAGAATTTATTTTAGAGCATGGATTTGCGGATGCCATTGTTCCGAGAGAGGAACTCATTGACACCCTGACCACCATCTTAAAGCTTCACAGAAAGGAGCAGGCAGCAGGATGACACCTTATGAAAAATTAAAATTGACACGTCAGAACGGCAGACCGACCGGTGTTGCCTTCATCAACGGCATCATCGACGATCGTATCGAACTTCACGGTGACCGCCGTTATGCAGAAGACGCCGCTATCATTTCCGGTATCGGAAGTTTGGATGGTATGCCGGTGACCTATATTGCAATCGAAAAGGGTGTGGATTTGGCCACCCGTATGAAAACCAACTTCGGTTGTCCGAAGCCGGAGGGCTATCGTAAGGCGCTGCGCCTGATGAAGCAGGCGGAAAAGTTCGGTCGTCCGGTGGTTTGCTTCGTTGACACCAGCGGTGCTTACCCGGGGGCCGAGGCCGAAGAGCGGGGACAAGGCGAAGCCATCGCGGAAAACATCATCGAGATGCTGGGTCTTAAGACTCCTACCATCTCTGTTGTTATCGGCGAAGGCGGTAGCGGCGGTGCCTTGGCGCTTTGCTCCTCCGACCGTGTATACATGATGGAAAACGCGGTATATTCCGTAATTTCTCCGGAGGGCTGCGCAAGTATTCTTTGGAAGGACGCTTCCCGCGCCGAGGATGCGGCACAGTGCTTACGCATTACCGCAGACGATATGAAAAACTTCGGCGTTGCCGAGACCATCATTCCGGAAAATTATGAAGATTTTGCCGCAACCTGCGCAGTAATCAAACAGAATTTAAAGGATGACTTAAACGAATTATTAAAGAAGGATACCGATACCTTATTAGAAGAACGTTACCTTCGTTTTCGCAAATTCGGTATTTATGAAGAAAACGGAGAAACCCACGGAACCGTTGCTTACGCACTTTAAAAAACGGTTTTATAAAACGGTCAGTTTCTAATCCTTTTTATATTTTTACTCTTGCAAAACCGGCTGCCACAGTTACTGTGACAGCCGGCTTTGTTATTTCCTCCGTTTTCCCTTGCGATTCCTCCCCGTCAGTATTATACTATTCTTAAGAATACGACCCTCGGCACACTCCGCCGATTATCGTATCCATACTTCCGAAAGGAGACTTCCCATGGAATTTCACGGAATCAATAAAACAACTCTTTTGGACTTTCCGAAGCACATCGCGTGTACCGTATTTACCGGTCGCTGTAATCTTCGCTGTCCTTTTTGTCATAACGGAGATCTGGTGTTACAGCCGGACTCTCAGCCGATTATTACCAAAGAGGCCGTTATTTCCTTCTTAGAGCGACGAAAGGACACCCTGGAAGGGATTTGTATTACCGGAGGCGAACCGACCCTGCAAAAGGATTTACTGCCGTTTCTTGCTAAATGTAAAGAAATGGGATATCTTACGAAATTAGACACCAACGGCACCCGTCCGGATGTGATTCGGGCAGCCCTTGACGCACAGCTTTTGGACTACATTGCCATGGATATCAAAAACAGCCCGGCCCGGTACGCTGAGACTTGCGGACTTTCCTCGGTCCGTTTCTCGGACTTTGAAAAAAGCGTGGAATTAATCCGGACCAGCGGACTTCCTTACGAATTCCGCACCACCGTAGTAAAAGAGTTCCACCAAAAAGAAGACTTTGTCGCCATCGGGGAATGGTTAAAAGGCTCCTCCCTCTATGCCCTGCAGGCCTTTAAGGACTCCGGTAATCTGATACAGCCGGGGCTTTCCGGTTACTCCAAAGACGAATTACTCGCTTTCCGGGATCTGCTCTCCCCGTATTTTGCCGAAGTTCTGCTTCGGGGCGTGGATTAAAAGAACGAATACAGCAAAGGATAGATTACTCATGCAATTTCAATACGAAACCGAACGCTTACTACTGCTTGCCTGCAACGAAGAATATGCACCGGCCCTGCTTGCCTTTATGACAAACAACCGGGACTTTTTCGCCCCCTATGAATCCCACCGGGAACCGGCTTTTTATACGGAAGCCTTTCAGGCCCAGGTGCTGCGGGCGGAATTTCAGGCACTGCTTCACCATACCTATATCCGCTACTATCTTTTCTTAAAAGAAGACCCGGACCGGATCATCGGCACCGTCAGCTTCTCCAACATTTCCCGCACCGACGATAAAAGCTGTCGCGTGGGCTACAAATTGGACAAGGCTTATACCGGCAAAGGCTATGCCACCGAAGCCCTTCACCTATTAATGGAAGAGATGCACAAAAATCTCCACATCCACCGGATGGAAGCGGATATTCTTTTAGAGAACTCTCCGTCCTTACACCTTATCGAACGACTGGGATTTACCTACGAAGGCGTTGCCAAAAGTTCCCACGAAATCGGCGGCGTATGGCGGGACCATCTAAGGTATTCCTATATTTTCCGGTAAATCAAGAGCTCATTCTGATGCGCGCCGGCATCGGGCGTGGCGGACTCTTGCGTAGTCCTTGCAGATACACAAAAGTCGGTTTTTATCTTTCCTTTTACATTTTTTCATATAGTCGGGGGCTTTTGTATTATTCGCTTTGAACTTTACGTAGGATAGTAGACTTTCTTATTACTTCGGCCACCGGCAGCAACGCACGGACAGGAAGTCCGGGCGAGCCCGCCATAAGGCATGGATGCCGCATCAGGGCGGTTGCGTCACTTGTTCATTTGTATGACGAAGTAATTAGAAAGACTCTATCCGGAGTACGAGAAAAGGGGATAATACAAAAGACACCGGCTCATTGATCTCCGTAAACAAGGAAAGATAAAAATCGACATATTTTATATGCTAACAAGCAAGAGTGGGGGCGCGCATCCGCATGCGACACCCCCGTTTTTTATCCCTGCTTTTCTATTTGTTCCGCTAACTCGTTTAAGTACACCCAGCGTTCCATTTTTTCTTCCAATTCAGCTTCTGCAGCTTCCTTTGCTGCGGTAAGTTCCTGCAGCTTCCCGTAGTTGGTAGCTGCGGTTCCCATTTCTTCCTCCAGTGCGGCAATCTTTTCTTCCAGCGCCGCAATGTCAGCGTCAATGGTCTCGTATTCCCTCTGCTCTTTGTAAGAAAACTTCACCTTCTGCTCCCGGTTCTTCCAGGTAGCACGGCTGTCGGCTTTGTCTCCGTCGTCTCCTGCATTCCCCTTCCTTGTCACGACACCGTCAATTCCTGCCACGCCCGCAAGTCCCGGCGTTGCCTCTCGTCCTTCTCTTTCGCAAACCGCCCGATAATCCGAATAATTTCCTTCGTATCTGCGAATCACTCCGTTTCCTTCAAAGGAAAAGATACGATTTGCCACCTTATCCAGAAAATACCGGTCATGGGATACCGCAATGACAATGCCGTTATAGCGGGTCAGGTAATCCTCCAAAATACTTAAGGTACGGATATCCAAATCATTGGTAGGCTCGTCCAAAATCAACACATTCGGTGCTTCCATCAATACGTGCAGCAAAGCCAGACGGCGTTTTTCTCCGCCGGAAAGCTTCCCAATCAGGGTATACTGCATAGCATCTGTAAACAAGAACTTTTCACACATCTGGGATGCACTGATTTTCCCCTCGGACGTCTCGATATACTCCGCCACTTCCCGAACCGAATCAATGACACGGATGTCCGGATTTAAGGGTTCGTTTTCCTGCATAAAATAACCGACTTTTACCGTGGTACCGAAGTCTACACTTCCGGCATCCGGTGCCAGATTTCCGGTAATCAACTTTAAAAATGTGCTCTTTCCGCATCCGTTGGGTCCGATAATGCCGATACGGTCCGTGGAAAGGAAAATATGACTAAAATCCTTTATCAGCACCTTTTCTCCGTAAGCCTTGGAAATACCGGTTACTTCAATGGTCTTTTTCCCCAAGCGCGAGGATAAAGCATTGATTTCCACCTCTCCGTCCACCACGATTTTCTCCCGGTTCTTTAATGCCTCGAACCGCTCGATGTGAGCTTTTTGCTTCGTGGAACGGGCTCTCGCACCCCGCATCATCCACGCCAAATCCACCCGGTACAAGCTCTGGGCCTTCCGCTCTGTCGCCAACTGCATTGCTTCCCGCTCCGCTTTTAACAACAAAAAGCCGGTATAGTTTTCCTTATAGGAATACAACTTTCCCTTGTCTAACTCCACAATCCGGTTGGTTACCGCATCCAAAAAATAGCGGTCATGGGTAATCATCACCAGGGCTTTGCCGTTCTTTTTCAAATACTCCTCCAGCCACTCCGTCATGGCCGCATCCAAGTGGTTGGTAGGCTCATCCAAAAGTAACACATCCGCCGGCATAAGGAGCGCCCGCACCAGGGCTGCCCGCTTTCTCTGGCCCCCGGACAGGGTAGACGGAACCGCTCCCGTGTCCCATATTCCAAGCTTTCGCAACATCGCCGTTGCTTCTCCCGGAATATCCCGGTACTCCTCCGGATGCACCAAACCGTCCACAATATTTTCTAACAGGGTCTTCTCATCGGTAAACACCGGATTTTGCGACAAATAAGAAATCCGGACTTCTTTTCCTTTAATAATTATACCTACGTCCGGCTCTTCCACCCCCGCAAGCAACTTCAAAAAGGTAGATTTTCCGGTCCCGTTGATGCCGATAATTCCGATGCGGTCCCCTTCGTTGATTCCCAGGGAAACATCCTCAAACAGCATTCGCTCCGTATAACTTTTTGAAACATGTTCTATGGTAATTAGGTTCATAAGTTCTCCTTCTCTTCCTTCGTGTAGGCGGTACTCCGCACCAATCCACTCACCTACACGAAAAAGGCTGGCTTTCAGTCCGGTCACTTACGTACCGCACTTTCAAGCCAGTCTTTTCCTATGCCTTGCACGTTCCCCAACGTTCGTCCTCTAATCAATACCTTCTCCTATATTGATTGCTTGATTAGTATACTATATTCTCATAAATTTGTCAATGATTCCCTTGTTCCGCCCGTCTTTTTTGTAACTTCTGCACAAAAATCACGCATAAAATTGTGCAAGAAAACGAACCAAATTGTCCACATCTTCCATACCGGCCAGCTCCCTTGCGGAATGCATGGCAAGCATCGGCACTCCAAGGTCCACGGTCCGTACCGGTATCCAGGAAGAAATAATCGGTCCCAGGGTACTTCCTCCCGCCATATCGGCGTGGTTCGCCACCTTCTGATACGGCACGCCCGCTTCTTCGCAAAGCACCTGCACAATCGCTACCGTTTCCGCATCATAAGCGTATCGCTGGCTACTGTTAATCTTTAACGCGATTCCTTTATTTAAGGTCGCCCTATTTACCGGATCATAGGCATCCTGCCGATTCGGATGCAATGCATGGGCTCCGTCCACCGACAAAAGAATGCTTTTCGCAAATGCAGCATACATGCGCTCCTTTTCCACACCGAGACCGGCATAAATACGTTCCAACACCATTCCTGTCAGTCCGCTGTCCGCCCCCTGCTTCGAGCGGCTCCCTACTTCTTCATGGTCATACAGCACTGCCATATGAATTCCTTTTTTATGCGTCGCCTTGCTGATTGCCTCCAATAATCCATAGCAGGAAAGCTGGTTATCCAGGCGGGGACCGGAAATAAACTCCGCTTTTTCTCCCAAACAACACACCTCTTCTCTGCAATATACCGTCAAATCGTAATCTAAAATTGCTTCCGCATCTACCTGCAGTTCCTTTGCCAAAAGGGCTCTTACATAAGACTCCTTCGGTTCCTCTTCCCCAAGCATCCCCAAAAGCGGAAGCAAATCCCGTTGCGGCTTATACTCTACGCCTTTGTTCACTTCCCGGTTCATATGAATGGCCAGATTCGGCACGGTCAAGAGCGGACGGTTAAAATCAACGGTACGAATCTGCGGAGAAAAGGCATCCTTTCCCCGAAGTACCACGCGACCCGCCAAAGAAAGCGGGCGGTCAAACCAGGTATTAAAAATCGCACCGCCGTACACCTCAATATCCAGTCTCTTATATTCTCCCGCCAAAAGCTCTGCCCGCGGTTTTACCCGCAGACACGGAGCATCCGTATGGGCCGCCGCAATCCGTAAACCGTCTTCCGGTGAAAACTCCTCTCCTACGGAATAAGCAATGAGACCGGTACCGTATACCGGAATAAAATAACGGCCTCCCCGTTCCGGTGTAAAAGTCTCCTCCGGTTTCTGTTCGATAAAACCGGCCTCCCGTAACCACTCACATCCCAACTCTACCGCATGATAAGGCGTTACCGCCCGGTCTAAATACGCAAATAAATCCATAGTTTCTCCTTTATCTCTTTATAAAAGAGTCCGCTTTGCGGACTGTCATACAATGAAAGGGGGCGTCGCGCCTTCGCGCGACAGCCCCTATTATCTACATCTTTTTGTTAAATTATTCTGCGTCGGTTGCTCCTGCATCTTCCGTGTTTCTTTCTGCCTGCGCTTCCTCCACCGGAGTCTCCGCATCTGCTTCCTCCGTAGCCGCTTCTTCAACCGCCTCTCCGTCCGGAAGGACTTCTGCGATTTCTTCTGTTTTTAACTTAAAAATAGCAACATCGTTTTCCAGGTTCTGCTTCAGTCCGACTAACTCCTGGGTCTGTCTGGTACATTCCTCCAGAATGGTACTTACTTCGTACATGGAAGCAGAGGTCTCCTGCGCACCTGCAGCGTTCTCTTCCGCAATGGCTGCCAAACCTTCCACGATATTTACAACGCCTTCTCTTAAATCCGCCAGGGAAGCAATCTGTGCGGTAATTCCCTTGATCGCCCGCATAACCACGGAAACCTCGGAACCCAATGCAGCGAATACCTTTAAGGTCTCGTCTAACTTCTCGTTCTGGGTTGCGATGCTCTCGGATACATTGTCCATAGCCTTTACGCTGGTATCCGCATTTACAAGCAATGCATTCACCGTCTCGCGAATCTCTTCCGCGGAAGTACGACACTGTTCCGCAAGCTGTCTGATCTGCTCCGCAACCACCGCAAAGCCCTTTCCTGCCTCACCTGCTCTCGCCGCCTCAATGGAAGCATTGAGAGAAAGGAGATTGGTCTGGCTGGCAATGGAGGTAATCACATCCGTTGCCTTCTGAATCTGCTGAGCGGATTCATTGGTCTCATCGGTCTGCTTCTTAATCTCGTTAATCGCATCGTCGGCATCCTTACTGATCATCAAAAGCTCCTGTAAGGTCTTGTCCGCATCGATACTGTACTCGTCCATCTTCTTTGCACTGGTACTCAGATTTTCTACCTCGGTAACCGTAAGCTCAATGGCCTCACCGATCTGTGCAACCTGTGTATTTGCCTGCATGGTCTCCGTCGCCTGGGAAGTAGCGCCTTTCGCGATTTCCTCTACCGCAAGATTCACGTTTCCTACCGTATCGGCAATACGAGCCATGGATTCATTCATCAAATCGGAGAAATCGGAAACGTCTTTTGCGGAATCCTGAATGCCTTGTACAATATTATTTAACTGATCCGTCAACAATTTGATTGCCCGTGAAATATCACCGATTTCATCCGTACGCATCATCTCGGCATCGGTAGTCTTTACGTTCAAGTCGCCCTGTGCAACCTGGGCAAGCCCGTCTACCGACTTGTTTACCGCCTTCGTAATCTTCTTAATCTCCACAAAGGCAAGTGCTACGGCAATTGCAGCAATAACAATACCGAAAATAGAAAGGGTAATCAGAATATTGTTCATATCCTCGTTTACATGGGTACGGTCCACGCCGCAGAACACGGCACCCACAATTTGACCGGAGCTTTCCTGCATTAACGGATAGTAATATCCGGCAAAGGACTTCCCGTCCAGTTTCTCGGAGGAATCATAATAGTATTTCCCCTTCTGTACATGTTTTACTATAATATCTTCGTAAATATCACTGTCTACCTTGGAGCCTTCAAAAAAACTGCTGCCGGCATTATTAAAGGTACTCATCACACAAGTATCACCGAAAATCACCGCAATCTCCACATCGGTCTTTTCGCTCATATCATCCAGATACTGATGCATCTCTTCCAAATCCGTGGTTCCCTTAAGGAACTTGCCGCCGGAATAGGAAAAGTCGCCTCTTGCGCGTACCGTAAACGCCTCTACCGTGGAAAGGGTCAGACCCTCCATTTCTCCCTTCATCAACTGATGGGTAAGCTTGTTTGCGCTGGACACCGAGTCGATAATATAAAACAAACTAAGAATCACAATCGGTCCCAGAACAATCGCAAGAATACGCTTTAACAAATCAAAACGGACAACCTTCTCTTTCCGCGCCTCTTTTTTCGCTTTTCTTGCAGCTCTTGCCGCTTCCTTTGCAGCTTCCTTCGCTTCTTCCTTTTCGACATCACTGTAATCCATGTCAAATATGGAATCATCTTCTTCGGAACCGTCATCCGCAAAATCTTCTTCCCTGACATCGTCAAAGTAATTCTCCGGAATCTCCAATTCATCGTCTATATCCGGACTGACATCTGCTGCTTCTGTCGGTAAAGCAACCGGTTCTTCCGTATTTTCCAAAAAATCTTCCGTATTATTCATCGCCGTTCTCCTTTCCGGACGTTATCCTCGTAAATTGTGTACCGCAATGTTTGCTATAGTATAACATATTTTAACAAAAAAGTCCAGTAATTCCTCTCCTTTTTCCCCAAATTAACCCCTTTTCCTCCTCAATTTTTTCACAACTTCCACATCTCCCTGTCTTTACACATTTCCAATACAAATTTTTCCTTTTCAAGCGTTTTTTTCTATGGTATACTGTTCTTAAAGGCAAAACGAACCCGACTCTGAACAGGAGGTTATTATGAATCATCTGAAATACCGCATTATTTCGATTCTCTGCGGATGTGTCTGTTTCTTTATTGCGACACTGTCCGGCGGTTTCCTTGTAAATGCGGATACAACAACAGATTCTTCCGCTTCTGTAGGCGATTTTATTACCGGCACACCGGAGCAATCGTCATCGCCGGAGGAACCTGTTATTATGAAAGAGAATACAACCCCGACGCCGAGTCCTACACCGGTATCGTCTCCTACGCCGACACCGAGCCCGACGGCTACCCCGACACCGACGGCTACCCCGACACCGACGGCTACTCCGTTACCGACGGCCACTCCGACACCGACAGCAACTCCGGCGCCAACGGCCACTCCGACACCGGAACCGTACCCGTTTACAAAGACCATTGCCAATGTAACGGATTACGTCAATATCCGTGAGGGCGCTTCTACCGATACTCCGATTCTCGGAAGGTTATTTAAGGATGGCATTGCGGAAGTTTTGGGAACCGAAGGAGAATGGACCCATATATCCTCCGGCAAAATCACCGGATACATTTTCTCGGAATATCTCCATTTGGGAGACGATGCAAAAGCTTATGCGGACAAAATTACCGCTTATAATGCAAAAGTGCATGTTAACACCTTAAATGTGCGTTCCGGTCCGGGCACCGAATACGATAAGCTGGGTTCCTTAAAAACCGGCGACACTTTCCCGGTACTCCTTTCTCTTTCGAATAAAGAATGGATTGCCGTTCAATACAAAGCAGACACCGTTGCTTATTTATTTGCGGAATATGTCACGCTGATCTGCAACCAGAAAGAAGCAATGACCCTAAAGGAAATTGCCGCAGCGGAGCGGGCCGCCAAGATTGAAAAAGCCCATGTTAAAAGCGTCCCGATTACCTACCGCGACCCGATTAAAATTTCCGACGACGATTTAGAGGTATTTGCCTTAGTCGTTGCCGCGGAGTCTTACTGGGAGCCTTACGAAGGGAAACTGGCGGTAGCCAATGTCATCATAAACCGCCTGTTAGATGACGATTCCTGCGACACTATTTATGATGTCGTCACAAAGCCCCGGCAGTTTGAAGGGTATAATCACATCGACAAGTACCGTACCCGGGATTTGACCGACTGCTACAAAGCCTGCAAGGAAGCGCTTTCCGGCAAGAATAACATCGGTGATTATCTGTATTTCCATGCCGATTACTATGTAAACCAAATTGATGAATGGCCGTTGTTTACGTCCTGGTACCAAATCGACGGACATATCTTCTTTACCCGTAAGGGCTGGTAAGTTTTATAACCAACCGGCAAGAATTGTACTCACCGCCACCCCCGTCGCCGTTGCGATTAACGCACCGGCCAGGGTGTGGCGGGTTTTTTTGACTCCCGCAGCCATAAAATACACCGACATGGTATAAAATACCGTCTCCGTGGAAGAACAAATCAGAGAAGTTACCTTTCCCAAATAAGAATCCGGTCCGTACTCTTTAAAAATATCCAATACCAGCCCCGTGGCCGCCGAAGAAGAAAACAATTTCACCACCACAAGGGGCACCAACTCCGCCGGGAACAAAAGCATTTTTGCCACCGGTTCCAGCAACTTCGATAACAATTCCAGAAATCCGGAAGCCCGCAGCATCCCCACCGCGGTCATAAGTCCGATTAAGGTAGGAAGAATGCCTATAGTCACCCGGAACCCGTCCTTTGCCCCTTCCGTAAATTCTTTATAAATATCCGCTTTCGCCAAAAGTCCGTAGCTTACCATATAGAACAGCAAAAGCGGAATGCAAAAATCCGAAAGATAAATGAGAAACCGCACCTTCTTACCCCCTCTTTTCCCTTTTCCCGGTCACCTTAATAAACACCACCGCTGCCAAAGTGCTAATAAAAGTAGCCACGATGGCCGGTCCCACAATTTCCGCAGGATTTACGGAGCCGTACTGACTCCGGTATGCAATAATGTTTACGGGAATCAGCTGCAACGAAGAAATATTGATAATCAAAAAGGCGCACATGGCCCGGGAGGCCACTCCTTTTTCTCCCCCCTGCTCCAAATGTATCTTCTGCAATTCCGTCATGGCTTTTAATCCAACGGGCGTTGCCGCCCAACCGAGACCTAAGATATTCGCCAGCAAATTGGATGCGATATAATCGTTTGCTTTGGACTCCTCCGGTATATCCGGAAACAGGAAACGCAATACCGGCCTTACAAGCTTAATAAACTTCTTTGTCAATCCGCTTGCTTCCGCAATCTGCATAATTCCGGTCCAAAGAGCCATCACCCCCAGCATGGTAATACAAAGCTCCACTGCTTCTTTGGAGGAATCCAGTGCCGCATTTCCCACTTCCTTTACATTTCCCGTTACCGTCCCGTATATTACCGCTATTAAAATCATTCCGCCCCACAAGTAATTTAACATAGGCGCTCCGAACAAAGCTTTATCCTAGCTTATGCGGAAAAGGGTTCCGGCATGTCAAAAAGAGCGCAAACCTTTCCGGTCTGCGCCCTTGCATCATTCTATCCTTCTGTTTTCTTATTCTTCCGGTTATCTCCGGCTATTTTAATAAATCCACCAGTTCCGAAAAATGCATGCCGTGGGATGCTTTTATGAGAACGGTACTTTCTCTCGGAAGAAGCCCCTCTTCGTCCTTTTGCAACGCTTCCGTAAGTGCCTCTAACGACTCAAAATACGTCACTGGAATTCCGCCTGCCTCTTTGGCCGCCTCGGACATATGGCGAGAGTTTGCCCCCACGCAAATCAAACGGTCCACACCTTTTTTCGCCGCATAGACGCCCACCTCCCGGTGCAGTGCATCGGAATTTTCGCCCAGCTCAAACATATCTCCCAAAACCGCCACCTTCACGGTATCCGCCATACAAAGCAAATCGATTCCGGCTTTCATGGATACCGGATTCGCATTGTAACAATCATCGATTAACGTATACGCTTCCGTCCGAATCAGACGATTCCGTCCGGCGATGGTAGCCACCTTTTTTAATCCGGCCTGTATCTGTGCCGGGGTAAGCATAAGCCATTCCGCCACGCAGGCCGCCGCCGTCGCATTTAACACCATATGGATGCCCGGCAACGGAATCTCTCCGTCAAAATATTCCCCGGAGGCAAGATGCAGCTTCGCATCACTTCCCCACAAGCCTTTACTTTTTACATCCGTAGCATATACCGTTCCGGCTTCCCGGCTGTTTAATCCGAAGAAGCGTAATTCCTTTCCCTGCGGTGCCGTCACCGTCCGCAACTTATCATCATCGCCGTTTAAACAGATTTTGCCCTCCGGCGCCATAAAATCAAAAATTTCCGTCTTGGCCCGAAGTACACCGTTCCGGTCCTTGAGATTTTCCAAATGACATTGCCCGATGTTGGTAATCACGGCAACATCCGGCCGTGCCATCTTGCTCAGCCTATGCATCTCCCCGAAATCACTGATTCCCATTTCCACCACTGCCGCTTCATGTTCCTCACGGATTTGAAGCAACGTCAGAGGCACGCCGATTTCGTTATTATAATTTCCCTGGGTCTTTAACACATTGTATTTTTCGGAAAGCACCCCTGCAATAAATTCCTTCGTGCTGGTCTTTCCCACGCTTCCCGTAATTCCGATCACCGGAATCCGTAAGGTTTTCCGGTAATACTCTCCGATATCCTTGAGGGCCTTTAAGGTATCTTCCACCAAAAGGTACGTCCCCCAATGCTCCGTTTCCGACGGTTCCCGCTGCACAACGGCAAGCACGGCACCCTTCTCGAACACCGAAGCAACAAAACTGTGACCGTCTACCCGTTCCCCCACCGTAGCGATAAACACGCCGCCTTCCGTCACTTGTCGGGAATCCAACACGACACTGCTTACCTCAAACTCTAAGTCGGCCACCGGCTTCTTCGTTACCTCATATATTACCCGGCCTCCTGTGGCCTCTACAATCTGTCCAATCGTCAACTTCATGGCGCTATGCTCCCTTTCCTAGTTTGCAAATGCCTTCATTAAAATCTTTTCGCAAAGTTCTTCGTAGCTGATTCCTACCGCTGCCGCTTCCTGCGGAAGTAAAGAGGTCGGCGTCATGCCCGGCAACGTATTGGCCTCCAGGCAGTACATATTGCTATCTCCGTCCATCATGAAATCCATGCGGGCATAATTCTTTAAGCGCAACACCGCAAATACCCGCTCTGCAATGTCCTGCATCCGCTTGGTCTGCTCCGTCGTAATCTCGGCCGGGCAGGTCTCAACAGCGCTTCCCGCCTGATACTTGTTTTTATAATCGTAAAAGCCCTGCTTCGGCGCAATCTCGATAACCGGCAAAGCCTTGCCGTCCATCACACCTACGGAAAACTCTCTTCCGGTAATATACTGTTCGATTACCACTTCATTATCATAAAGGAACGCCTCTTCCTTTGCCTTTACATACTCTTCTTCGTTCCGGGCCAGACAAACCCCTACGCTGGAACCGCCGCAACATGCCTTTACAATACACGGAAACGGCACTTTTTCAGATTCGGTCTCTCCCTTTTTTAAACGAATCCCCACCGGGGTCGGGATATTGTATGCCTTAAAAAGGTCTTTGGTGATACCTTTATCCATGGCCATGGCCGCACTGACAAAATCCGTACCGGTATACGGAATTCCCATCAGTTCAAAACAAGCCTGAATCTTACCGTCTTCTCCGTTAGCCCCGTGCAGTGCCATAAATACACCGTCCGCTTCTTTACAAAGGGCCAGCACATTCGGACCGAAAAAGTTCTTATCCCCGTCCGGGCGCATTGCCTTTATCTGCTCAATATCCGGGTTCTGTTCGGAAATGGCGCTGATATTTTCCGTCCAGTCGTAATCCCGCTCAAAAATCCCTTCCGTATTTCCTTCGTATCCCAAATAAACATCCAGCAAAATCACCTGATGTCCGTTCTTTTTCAATGCTTTGTAAATCCCGCTTCCCGAAATCAGGGAAACGTCTCGTTCCGTACTGGTTCCTCCCGCTAAAACGACTACCTTCATAAAACACACCATGCCTTTCTTCCTGTTGCTTTCCTTTTCATTTTAGCACAACACACTTTATTTGTCAGTATAAAAAATGAAAAAGCGTTTTCTATTCTTTTTTCTGTCGAATGCCGTCGAATTTCCCTTTTTTCCCATAAATTACAGAAATATTTCTATTTTCTCTTTGACAAATTTCGGAAAATAGGTTACAATAAAGGAAGTCGCATTGTTACATTATTAACAAAGCCATCATCTTATTATACATCGGAGGGAGCACATGAAAAACATAGGGATTGTACGAAATTTGGATGAAGTCGGAAGAATTACATTACCGATTGAATTACGAAGAAACTTGGATTTAGCGGAAGATGATCCGGTAGAAATCATTCAGGAAGGCAACCGCATTATCCTTACCAAATATGAACCGTGTGATATTTTCAACGGCGACACCAAGGACCTGGTTGATTTTTGCGGAAAGAAAGTTTCCAAGAAAAACATCAAAAAGCTGGCTAAAATGGCCGGATTGATTGAGGAGTAAAAACAAGAGGAAATACATAGGGCCATCGCATAAGCGGTGGCCCTGTTTTTATGCCTTTCTACATACCAAATGGGAATATCCCTAACCTTTCACAATCGTCTCTAAATCATACAACCTAAGCGTGTCGTCTTCCATTGCCGCATTTTCTATCTTTTCATCAAAACCGCATGCAGAAAACAACAAATAATAAAATGTCACATTCTCTTTTAAAGGCGCAAGCTTTGCCACCGTATTCAAATATTCGGAGTAAGGAAACGGCACTTTTTTAAACTTGCATTCTCCCACCATATATTCTTTTCCGTCTGCTCCGATTGCCAAAAGATCAATCTCCGTCTCCGCAACCGTCATCCCCTTCTCGCCCTTTATATTGCGTACCGTTGTTTTTCCGTACCATCTGCCCATTTTCTGATAACGAAACGGCAGTAAATTTTTCTTTTGCTGTTCTTTTACAAACTCTCTGCATATCTCTTCAAAGGGCAATGCCGCAAACTCCTGTAAGGCAGGTGCTACCACATAAGTCCACATGCCGTCCACATCACCATCCTCAAGCTGGGAAAAATTCGCATAGCCGAAGGTATACCAAAAACGAAAGAAATTGTCGGACAGGCGATACAGCCCTCTGCCCGCATTTGCTTTTTCTTTTACCGCCGCGTCTACGGAAAACTCACGCTCCACAATGCCAAGTTCCATAAGATTTTTTAGATACACGCTGGTTTTTGACGTATCTTCCACAAGGGATTTTTGACTAATCTCATTTAATCTGGTGCTTCCCAGGGCAACCGCCTCTATAATCGAGTTATAGACCGAAGTCTCCCGCAATTCCTGATGGAGTAAAAAATCCACTTCACTATATAGAATTGAGCCTTTTGTCAATATATGCTTCTTAATGTTCTCTTCCAAAGACAGATCTTTCCGAAATTGATTCAGATAATGCGGAATTCCTCCCAACACCGCATATGCAACCACCTTTTCCCACGGAGTGTAATCAGGGAAAAACTTGCAGGCATCGTAAAAGCCCATTTCACGCATCTTATAGATGCCGGTAGCACGTCCGTACAGCGGATTCTTTTCCGCCAAAAGCTCTTTCTCCATAAAGCTCATGGCACTTCCGCAAAGAATAATCATTACGTTGCTATCCTTCAGACACTCATCCCACAAATTCTGTAATACCGATGGAATCGCCGCATCACCTTTGCACATATACGGGAACTCATCAATTACAATCAATTTTTTCTTGTCTCCATACGGAAGGTCAAGGATAGACCGAAAGGCTTTCTCCCAGTCGGCAAACTCCGTAATATATTGTGCCGCAGGAATATCCTCTTTTAAAAGTTGCTTCGAAAAACGAGCCAACTGTACCTTATCCGCACACTGGGTACAGGAATAAAACACGTGGGGCTTTCTCTTGCAAAACTCCCGCAAGGTCTCTGTTTTTCCCACTCGCCGTCTCCCGTACAGGACAATCAACTGCCCGCGCTCTTCCTTGTACTTATCCTCTAAAAAAGCAAGTTCCACTTCTCTTCCGATAAACACGCCATCACCTCCAGCCATTCAAATTACGATTTGCCAAATTTGGATTTGATATTATTATACCCCATAAATTCGGAAAATACAAGCGGTTCTTTTACAAATCAAACAGGACTTCGCAATCGCTGCAAAGTCCTGTTCTGATACTATTGTTTCCTTCGGAAACCTGGAAGTTTCTGTTGCTTAATAATCAAGCAATCCGCCATAATCGTTCCAATCACCAAACATTTTCCTGCTTCTGACTGCTCAATTAATTTTCCACGCAACCGGATTATCATTAAATGCCTAATATATCTCTGAATCAATCATAAATCCTT
>JAGBBP010000004.1 GCA_017938405.1 Lachnospiraceae bacterium | reverse complement strand
CGCTTACCGAGAAGGTTCTGACGGAAACGACCCTGCTTACCCTTTAACATATCGGAAAGGGACTTTAACGCACGGTTACCCGGACCGGTTACCGGACGTCCGCGGCGACCGTTATCAATCAATGCATCGACTGCTTCCTGTAACATTCTCTTCTCATTGCGGACAATGATATCCGGTGCGGATAAATCCTGCAATCTTCTGAGACGATTGTTACGGTTAATAATTCTACGGTACAAATCGTTCATATCGGAGGTTGCAAAACGACCGCCGTCCAGCTGTACCATCGGACGTAAATCCGGCGGAATTACCGGAATTACGGTCATAATCATCCACTCCGGCTTATTTCCGGACTCACGGAATGCTTCCACTACCTCAAGACGCTTAATGATTCTTGCGCGCTTCTGGCCGGTAGACTCCTTTAAGCCCTTCTTTAATTCTGCGGAATCTGCCTCGAGGTCAATGGCCTGCAGAAGCTCCATAATTGCCTCGGCACCCATTCCGACACGGAACGTATCACCGTACTTTTCGTATGCTTCACGATATTCTCTATCGTTTAATACCTGCTTGTACTGAAGGTCGGTGTTACCCGGATCCAATACAATATAAGAAACAAAGTAAAGAACCTTTTCCAATGTTCTCGGAGAAAGATCGAGAATCAAGCCCATGCGGCTCGGAATACCCTTAAAGTACCAAATGTGGGAAACCGGAGCTGCAAGCTCGATGTGACCCATACGCTCACGACGTACGCTGGACTTGGTTACTTCTACGCCACAACGGTCACATACAACACCCTTATGACGAATCTTCTTGTACTTACCACAATGACATTCCCAGTCCTTGCTCGGTCCGAAAATCTTCTCACAGAACAAACCGTCTTTTTCCGGCTTTAAGGTTCTGTAGTTGATTGTTTCCGGCTTCTTTACCTCGCCGCGAGACCACTCTCTGATCTTTTCCGGGGAAGCTAAGCCTATCTTTATCGCATCATAGGTAATATCCTTCATGCTGTCATTCATCATGTCCATCGGCATTATTTTGCTCTCCCTTCATTATTCATCATAATCTGCATCATCCACGTCGTAACTATCGGACTCTTCTTCGTAATCGTCTTCTACATAGACAAAATTACCTTCTTCGTCCGGAGTTACTGCGCTGAATCCCTGCTGTGCATAATCCTCATCATAACGGAAATCATCGGTTTCCGTATAAATCGGGCCCATATCGCCATCGCCGTAATCAATGTTCTCGGTCATTACCACTTCGTTACCGTCTTCATCAAGTACGGTTACGTCAAGTGCCAGGGACTGAAGTTCCTTCAACAATACCTTGAAGGACTCCGGAATACCCGGCTCAGGGATATTGTCACCCTTAATAATTGCCTCGTAGGTCTTACCACGTCCGGTTACATCATCGGACTTCACGGTAAGAATTTCCTGTAAGATGTGTGCTGCACCGTATGCTTCCAATGCCCAAACTTCCATCTCACCGAAACGCTGGCCACCGAACTGTGCCTTACCACCTAACGGCTGCTGGGTTACTAAGGAGTACGGACCGATTGCACGGGCATGGATCTTATCGTCAACCAGGTGATGGAGCTTTAAGTAGTGCATGAAACCAACGGTAACCGCACCGTCAAAGTACTCACCGGTACGTCCGTCACGCAGACGAACCTTACCGTCACGGTTAATCGGAACACCCTTCCACTGCTCTCTGTACTCTAAGTTGTTTCCGAGATACTCCATAACCTCCGGCATCAATACATCCTTATACTTTGCCTGGAACTCTTCCCAGGAAGTATTGGCATAATCGTTTGCCATCTCAAGGGTATCCATAATATCATTCTCGTTTGCACCGTCGAATACCGGCGTCGCAACGTTAAAACCAAGAACCTTTGCTGCAAGAGAAAGGTGAATCTCAAGTACCTGACCGATGTTCATTCGGGACGGCACGCCCAGAGGGTTCAATACGATATCAAGCGGACGACCGTTCGGAAGGAACGGCATATCTTCTACCGGAAGCACGCGGGAAACGACACCCTTGTTACCGTGACGACCTGCCATCTTATCGCCGACCTGAATCTTTCTCTTCTGCGCAATGTAGACACGTACGGTCTGATTTACTCCCGGAGGAAGCTCATCGCCGTTTTCTCTGGTAAATACCTTTGCGTCTACGATGATACCGTACTCACCGTGCGGAACACGGAGGGAGGTATCTCTTACTTCTCTTGCCTTCTCACCGAAGATTGCACGGAGAAGTCTTTCTTCTGCGGTAAGCTCGGTCTCGCCCTTCGGGGTAACCTTACCAACCAAAATATCCTCTGCACGAACCTCTGCACCGATACGGATAATACCGCGTTCATCCAAATCCTTTAACGCTTTTTCTTCGTTAACGCCCGGAACATCACGGGTGATTTCTTCCGGTCCTAACTTCGTATCACGTGCTTCGATTTCGTACTCTTCAATATGAACGGAAGTATATACATCTTCCTGAACCAATCTTTCACTTAAAAGAACCGCATCCTCGTAGTTGTAACCTTCCCAGGTCATGAAACCGATTAACGGGTTCTTACCGAGTGCAAGCTCACCGCCCGCAGTGGACGGACCGTCTGCGATTACCTGACCGGCCTCGACTCTTTCACCCTTCGTAACAATCGGTCTCTGGTTGATACAGGTACCCTGGTTACTTCTGGTGAACTTCGCCAACTTATAGGTATCCTTGGAACCGTCATCGGTCTTAATGATAATCTCGGCGGAAGCGGCACGCTCAACCACACCTGCATTCTTTGCAACCACACAAACACCGGAGTCGATTGCGGTCTTCATTTCCATACCGGTACCCACAACCGGAGCTTCCGTCATAAGAAGCGGCACTGCCTGACGCTGCATGTTGGAACCCATGAGTGCACGGTTTGCATCGTCATTCTCAAGGAACGGAATCATTGCCGTAGCCACGGAGAATACCATCTTCGGGGATACGTCCATCAAATCAATCTTCTTCTTTTCGAAGAGAGAGGTTTCTTCTTTATAACGACCGGAAACATTTGCATTTACAAAGTAACCGTTCTCATCCAGCGGCTCATTTGCCTGTGCAACCACATACTTATCTTCCTCGTCTGCGGTCAGGTAAACCACCTCATCCGTTACACGCGGGTTCTTCGGGTCGGACTTGTCAAGCTTACGATACGGAGCCTCTACAAAGCCGTACTCATTGATACGAGCGTAGGATGCTAAGGAGTTAATAAGACCGATGTTCGGACCTTCCGGGGTCTCAATCGGACACATTCTACCGTAGTGGGAATAGTGTACGTCTCGAACTTCGAAACCTGCACGGTCTCTGGAAAGACCACCCGGACCCAATGCGGAAAGACGACGCTTGTGGGTAAGCTCACCGAGCGGGTTGTGCTGATCCATGAACTGGGACAACTGGGAGCTTCCGAAGAACTCCTTCACCGCTGCGGTTACCGGCTTAATATTGATTAAGGACTGCGGGCTGATGCTCTCTAAGTCCTGGGTAGACATACGCTCACGAACCACACGCTCCATACGGGACAAACCGATACGGTACTGGTTCTGTAACAACTCACCTACCGCACGGATACGACGGTTTCCGAGATGGTCGATATCATCGGAATTACCGATGCCGTACTCTAAGTGGATGTTATAGTTAATGGAAGCAAAAATATCTTCCTTGGTAATGTGCTTCGGAATGAGCTCATTTACGCTGCGCTTAATTTCTTCCAATAATTCCTCTCCGGAGAAATCTGCCATCAACTGCTTCAATACCGGATAGTAAACCTCTTCCGTAATACCGAGCGCAGCCTTATCGCAATCCACATAAGCATTCAAATCAACCATAAGGTTGGAAAGCACCTTAACATTCTTCTCTTCCGTCTGTACCATAACGCTTGCAACAGCCGCATTCTGAAGACTAACCGCAAGCTCTTCCGTAATCAGGGTACCGGCCTCGTAAATCTCACCGGTCAACGGATCCGTTACGCTCTCCGCAAGGGCATATCCTACAATACGGTTCTTAAACGCAAGCTTCTTATTGAACTTATAACGGCCTACCTTTGCAAGGTCATAACGTCTTGCATCAAAGAACATACCGTTAATCAGCGGCTCTGCACTCTCTACGGAAAGCGGCTCGCCCGGACGAAGCTTCTTATATAACTCTAATAAACCATCCGTATAATTCTCGGACGGGTCCTTTGCAATACTTGCATGAATCTTCGGCTCATCACCGAACATTTCAAGAATCTCGGTATTGGAGCCCACACCAAGGGCACGAATCAATACCGTAATCGGCACCTTACGATTTCTGTCTACGCGCACGTAAAAAACATCATTGGAGTCGGTTTCATACTCCAACCATGCACCACGGTTCGGAATTACCGTACTGGAATACAGGGTCTTTCCGATCTTATCGTGACCGATTGCGTAATAAATTCCTGGGGAACGAACCAACTGGCTAACGATAACACGTTCCGCACCGTTAATCACGAAGGTACCGGTCTCTGTCATCAACGGCAAATCACCCATAAAGATGTCATGCTCCTTGATTTCAGGGTCCAGACTACCATCCGTCTCTTTATTATGGAGTCTTACTCTTACCTTTAACGGTGCTGCATAGGTAGCGTCACGCTCTTTGCACTCTTCGATGCTGTACTTTACATCATCTTCACAAAGCTGAAAGCTCACAAACTCAAGACTCAACTGGTCACTGTAATCGGAAATCGGAGAAATATCTCTGAATACTTCATCCAAACCTTCTTCCAAAAACCAGCGATAAGAGTCCTTCTGTACCTCAATGAGGTTCGGCATCTCAAGCACTTCCTTCTGCTTGGAGAA
Organism: Lachnospiraceae bacterium; assembly: GCA_017938405.1. Taxonomy (GTDB): domain Bacteria; phylum Bacillota; class Clostridia; order Lachnospirales; family Lachnospiraceae; genus SIG307. The sequence continues at coordinate 118,919 of JAGBBP010000004.1, read as the reverse complement.
GCTCATGCGGACACCTTTGCCTACCTGCATCGGCTTAATTCTGTTCTTTTCCATGAAGAATTTCACCCCTTGAATTTATTTTAGTCTGAGGAAAAAAACTCTTTTCTTTTCCGTCAGGATGTGCTATAATGTATTTGTATGGGCACACCACACCACAATAGTGCATTTTTCATGATAACACAATTATGTCAAGTTGTCAAGTTATTGAGACAACTTTTTTTATTTCAAAAAAACACATTTATTCAGACAAATTATTCCTTCTTATAAAATAAGACAAAGCCTGCCGCAAAATGCGACAGGCTTCTTTGAAATCACCTATACTCTGCTATTTCTTCTTTACCGGAATCCACAGCTCACAGAACACTCCGCTTCTTCCCTTTTCAAAATAGATTTCATAATCAGTTTCTTCTGTTGCTTCGTATCCCATCTGCGGCAGGAACTCTTTGTAGAACTTCGCCCAGGTATCACCGATGCAATCCCCATCCTCGCCAATGCAGTCAAACACAACATAAGTTCCCGGTTTCACATCCCAGATACGATACCCTGCTTTTTCCTTTTCTGCAAAATCAAATTCTGCCGTATCTTCATCAATCAAGAGACCGATTCCGTATTCAAACGTATCCTCTCCTTCTTTCTTCGGAGAACATAACCCGTACAAGTCACGCTTTCCTTCCGGACGCAGATTATAAATCGCCCCTAACAAATTCTTCTCATTACACTCTTCCCAAAAATCCGGAATCTCGTGATTGTCCTCGTCGTTGATGATTTCATTCGAAAAACTTCTCACCACTGCAATAAACTTCTTTTCCTCTGTCTGCACAATTCTGTAATCCATACTCTTACCGCCTTCCACAGTTATTTTGATGACAAGCGGATTAAAAAGCACGAGCTTAGCAGACTCTTCTCTGGCAAACTTCGGCGCAACTCCGTGAAACCGTGTAAACGCCTTTGTAAAACTCTCCGGTGTATCATACCCATACTTCAGGGCAATGTCTGTAACCTTCGCATCGGTCTCTACAATCTCCCTGCCCGCCAAAGACAGCCTGCGGTTCCGGATATAGGCATTGGCCGTCATCCCAGTCAGGAAACTGAACGCCCTATGAAACTCGTAGCTTGACGTGTGCACCTGCTTCGCTACGTCCTCATAGTTGATTTCCTCCAAAAGATGCTCTTCCATATACGAAATTGCCTGTTGCATTGCTGCGATCCACTCCATACTTTTATCCTCCTGTTGAAGCCTATTATAAGAGCATTTTGAAAAGGTTACATTTCCCGGCTTGCGAAGATTTGTCAGGTGGTAATCTTCCCCTTCTCTTAAATGGAAACTACGGTGCGAAACCACCGGAAATAAGACAACAGACACAGGATAGCACCTTACATTGTATAAAATATGTAAAAGTCATATTCTGTCATAGAATAGTATAACACGGTTTAAACAGAATAACAAGCTTTTTCGCGCTCAATGTATCTGAACGCTATCGGATAATCAAAAAGAGAACTGCCCAAACATTTTTCAAGCTGTTCCCTTTCTCTCTTTAATCGCCTATCACTCTTAGTTTATATCATCTTCTCTATTACACATTTTGTAAACTCCACATTCTTCTCTTCACTTGCTTTTAGCTCCTGCATTATCTTAATTATCTCCGGATAACACTGCTTATCCACCGGCTCAAACAAGGTATTCCATCCTTCGGTTCCTCCTCCGAGTATTTCAAACATCAACCTACGATATAAATCAACCGTTGTCCGGAACGAATCTATCAACTGTGCCAACGCTCCGCTCTGCTGCTCCTTCTGTATCTCTTCCAGATACAGTAATAATGCATCCTTCCGCTCATAAAAGATTCCAATACAATATTTAAATCCAAAAGAATCCAATCTATCTTCGCGTACAGCATCTGCAATTACATCATATACCCCAAAACCATAGGTACGTCCGGAATCATCACGGGATGTCTGCATTCCCTCTATATACAAATGAAGCGCCTCTTCATAGGCTTGATTCCAATCCACTTCCCGTACCTCTTCCGGAATCTCACAGTATAACACCGGTGCCCATTCAAAGGTTTTACCTAAATTACTGTATAAAACCGGCATGCTTGTATTCGTATTCCGACTTCCGATTCCCTTCGGGAAGAAAACCTTGTCCTCATCATCGTACCCATAAATCACGCCGAACTCTCCGGTATCGATTCCCCATGTAACGCACGCCCTTCCGGCTTCAATTCCTTCCTTGATTGCCACAACGGCTTCCTCCTGCACCGCAGAATACTCTTCCGCTCCCGGTGCAGCATAATACTTCTTTGTCCGCACACCGATTCGTTCCATAAAACAAGCGTGGTCTTCCATCCAGTCATAATCCGTCACCGGCAGCGAACTGCAATTTGCATCCACACAAAACCGGGAGGCAATTCCCGTTACACTTAAAAACTTCTGAAACGTATCCTCCTTGTTCCACATCCCACAATGCTCCAGTACACTCATCATACTGATTGCATAGGTATTCCATGCAGAAAACACCTCAATGTCCAATTTCTTCTTTGCCATAGCAAACTCCTCCTTTTTTTATATCCCTATTATCTCACAGGAGGTATGACATATGATGTCATAGCAATTTCAAAAGCTTTGAAAGTCTTTCCTTCATATGCTCCCGCAGCCAATTCGGCTTTATAATCCGAAACTCCAGACCACCGGCAATCAAAACACTGATAAAAACATCCGGGTCAAAAAACGCATAGGTATAGGTCTGCCCCTCCGCTTTCCCGCAAAGAAAATACTCCAAAGGTCCCACAGATGTTCTTCCTCCCAGCATCTCGATTTCCGCGAAATACGGCTCCCTTGTCATACTGCCATTGTCCTCACCGTCCCCCGATTTCTCTGATATCTTGGACAAAATCTCAGCCTGCCCCTGATACTTTCCGTACCCGAAAGAACTTAATTCCTTACTCTGCTTTGCCAGCAACCGTACCGTCTCCCTCTCGCTTTCCGACAAGAAAAAGCTCGGCAACACATACTCCTTCTCATACCGATATCCCCGCTCCTTCGCACAATACTCCAAAGGTGCATTCATGGAATCTCTCATATACTCAATATCCCGCTGCGCCTGTCGGCTCGAAATTTCAAACCGCTTCGCCAAAGCTACGGCATTCGGATATGCATTCTCTGCAACTCTATTATGAAACCAAATAATTCTCTGATAAGCTGAAATAAAAACACCCCCTTTTATACCAAATTAACACGACCATTTCGGACAGTCAAGTCTCTATTCTCCTCTCCTCGCCAGTTCTTTGCCAAATCAGACCAGTTGGGAAACCGGAGTCCTTTTCATGCAAAGGATTCGAGTGTCAAAAAACTCTTTGAAACAGTCAAGAACCGCCTCGTGGAATAAAATTGATTTGGAATTATGCGTAGGATGTTAGTCATTCTTATTACTCCGTTCATAATACAGCAACGCCCGGACAGGACGTCCGGGTGAGGTCGCCATAAGGCATGGATGCCGCATAAGACCGATTGCGTTACTTTATAATACACTTTCTGGAGTAATTAGAAAGACTTCATCCGAAGCCCATGACAAATCGGTTTTATTCCATGAGGTGGTTCTGATACTTACACAGTCCCTTTGACACTCGAATCCCCATATAAAGAAAACCCGCCGGTTTCCCGACGGGTTCTGGTTTGCAATTCTTACTTTAAGGTAACCTTTGCGCCAACTTCTTCAAGCTTCTTCTTGATGTCCTCAGCCTCTACCTTGGAAGCGCCTTCCTTAACTACCTTCGGAGCGCCCTCTACAAGATCCTTAGCTTCCTTTAAGCCAAGGCCGGTGATTTCACGAACAACCTTGATAACCTTAACCTTCTCAGCGCCAGCCTCAGTAAGCTCTACGTTGAACTCGGTCTTCTCTTCCTCTGCTGCTGCAGCCGGACCAGCTGCTACAACTGCTACGCCTGCTGCTGCGGAAACACCAAACTCTTCCTCGCAAGCCTTTACTAAATCGTTTAACTCTAATACGGTCATGCTCTTAATAGCATCGATAAATTCCTGAGTCGTCATTTTACATTACCTCCATTGAAATGATAAATAGTTATTGTGTATTGCGGCTTGGCCGCATCTTTTGTCTGCGTTACGCCGCAGGTACGATTGCACTTGTCTTTGCGACCGGGGCAATACCCTTACGCTGCATTATGCTGCCTCGCCGTTCTTCTCTGCAATCTGCTTGAGCACTCTTGCCATGTTGGAGATCGGGGACTTCATGCTGCCCAGAAGCTTGGAAATAAGTACGTCTCTGGACGGGATGGTAGCAACCTTCTGAAGACCTGCTACATCGTAGTAAACGCCTTCTACAACACCGCCCTTGAACTCGAGCTTCGGAGCCTTCTTTGCGAACTCAGCAAGAATTCTTGCCGGAGCCACTGCATCTTCGATACCGAAAGCAACTGCGGTCGGTCCTTCCAAATGCTTTGCAAGTTCAGCGAACTCGGTGCCTTCGAATGCGAAGTTGAGGTATGTGTTCTTGTATACCTTGTATACAACACCGGCCTCTCTTAATGCCTTACGAAGTGCGGTGTCTTCCTCTACGGTAAGACCACGGTAATCAACTAATACCGCTGCACCGGCCTTCTCTACGTAGCCCTTAATTTCGTCTACGATCGGCTTCTTGATTTCAACCTTTGCCATTTTTTACCTCCTTATAGAATACGGCTTACGCCGGAATCCAAAGACCAAGGTAAAGCGATGAAAATGTATTAAAAAAACTCCTTGCGAAGACGCAAAGAGTCAAACTAATCATAATCGCTTGATTCCTCGGCAGGCGGTTTCTCTTACGCCGGTATCTCCGGCACCTGCTGTCTTCGGTTAAACTGCGGTTTTGCCACAGTCCATCAGATACTATACCATAGAATTATTGGGTTGTCAACAACTTTTTTCATTTTTTGAACACATAATCTTTTCAATTCTCCCGTATGGATTTTTCCATACAGAATTCGGGTGTCAAAGCTCTTACTGAAAGTAACCACCTTGCTCTCGCCGGAAGAAGGGGGCTTGGATTTTGACGTAGGATGTTAGTCGTTCTTATTACTCCGCTCACCATGCAGCAACGTTTGGACAGGATGTCCAAACGAGGTCGCCATAAGGCATGGATGCCGCATAAGACCGCTTGCGTCACTCGATTATACACTTAGCGGAGTAATTAGAAAGACTTCATCCGAAGCACTGACAAGCCCCTTCTCCCAGCGAGAGCAAGGTACGACTTTTCCCTATGCTTTGACACCCGAATTCCACTCGTGAAAAAACCGCCACGGTTGCGAAGCAACTGTGGCGGTTCCGAACTAACACATATATTTTGTGTCAACCATTAAAGGACTTTTTTGATATGCCTAATCAAAAAACTAAGTTAGCCTAACTTTGCGGTGTTCACCTTAACACCCGGGCCCATCGTGGACGCAAGTGTTACACTCTTTAAATACTGACCCTTCGCAGATGCCGGCTTTGCCTTAATGATTGCACCCATAATCGTCTGGAAGTTGTCTGCGAGCTGTTCCTCGGTGAAGGAAACCTTACCTACCGGAACGTGAATGATATTGGTCTTATCAAGACGGTACTCAATCTTACCTGCCTTGATGTCGTTAACAGCCTTCGTTACATCCATGGTAACAGTACCAGCCTTCGGGTTCGGCATTAAGCCCTTCGGTCCGAGAACACGACCGAGACGACCAACAACGCCCATCATGTCCGGGGTAGCTACTACTACGTCGAACTCAAACCAACCGTCATTCTGAATCTTCGGAATGAGGTCCTCAGCTCCTACGTAATCAGCGCCTGCTGCCTCTGCCTCGTTTGCCTTATCGCCCTTTGCGAAAACTAATACTCTTACAGTCTTACCGGTACCGTGCGGCAGAACTACTGCACCACGTACCTGCTGATCTGCGTGACGACCGTCTACACCGAGTCTGATGTGAGCCTCAACGGTCTCATCGAACTTTGCGGTAGCGGACTTCTTTACTAAAGCAATTGCTTCATTGGAATCGTACTGTGCTGCCTTATCAAAAGCCTTCACAGCATCGGTATACTTCTTTCCTCTTTTCATTGTATTAACCTCCTAGTGGTATTTGCGGAATGAGGTACTCATATACTTTGATACAACCTGTTTTTGTATAGGTTTTATGTCAGCTCTCTATACGAACTCGCTTGCATCCTATATGAGAAATTCCTCCCACATCATCTTACAATCTGCGGATACTGATATCCGCACCCTAACGGGACTTAGTCATCAACTACGGTGATACCCATGCTTCTTGCGGTACCGGAAATCATGCTGATAGCAGCATCAATACTAGCCGCATTTAAGTCAGGCATCTTAAGCTCTGCAATCTTCTGTACTTCGCTTCTCTTAATGGTAGCTACCTTCGTCTTATTCGGGGTAGAAGAAGCCTTCTGAAGCTTGCAAGCCTTCTTTAACAGAACCGGAGCCGGCGGGGTCTTCGTAATGAAGCTGAAGCTCTTATCCGCATATACGGTAATAACTACCGGGATAATCATATCGCCCTGATCTGCGGTTCTTGCGTTGAATTCCTTCGTAAACTGTACGATATTTACACCGTGCTGACCGAGAGCCGGTCCAACCGGCGGTGCCGGAGTTGCCTTGCCGGCAGGAATCTGTAACTTAATGTAACCTGTAACCTTTTTTGCCATTGTTGTATACCTCCTAAAATGTGGTGTTATCGGGGTTAGGCATCTCATCTTGGAAAGCTCTGCTTTCGAGTGCCCTTCAGCCTTCGGCTTTCGGCTGATTCCTCCCACTGCGCGGAAACTTTTCCGCTGTGTACTTACTTGTCGACTCTTACGTCTTCAAATCCAATCTCAACAGGTGTCTCACGACCAAACATGTCGATACTGATGGTGAGGCTCTTCTTTTCTTTGTTAATTACACGTACAACACCCTCCGTATTTTCCCATACGCCGGATACAACCTGTACCGTGTCGCCAACTTCGAATTCATAAACAACCTCTTGTTCACGGGTCAGACCCATGTTCCACATCTCTTCTTCCGTGAGCGGTACCGGCTTGCTTCCCGGACCTACAAAGCCCGTTACGCCTCTGGTATTACGCACTACGTACCATGTGTCATCATTCATAATCATGTTTAACAACACATAGCCAGGGAACAGTTTTCTCTGCACCGTCTTCTCTTTACCGTTCTTCACTTCCACTACATCCTCAAGCGGAACGGAAACCTCGAGAATCTGATCCTGAAGTTTTCTGTTTTCGATTGTTTTTTCGATGTTTGCTTTTACTTTATTCTCATAACCGGAATAAGTATGCACAACATACCATTTTGCCTCTGCCATATCATCACCCTGTCCTTAATTAGAGAATTAAGTTTACGCCACTGTTTACTGCCATATCAACCAAAGCGATAACAATGCCGAGAATAATAGTGATGACGATAACAGCTGCCGACTCTTTTGCAAGGGTTTCCTTATCCGGCCAGGTAATCTTCTTGAACTCGGACTTCAAACCTTTGAACCAGCTCTTTTTCTTCGGAGCTTTTTCCTGAGTAGTGTTTGCAGTAGTTTCTCCCATGTTTCACTTTCCTTCCTGTCTGTCGCCTGTTCCGTTTCCGGAACTACAACGTGACCGAATTACTTGGTTTCCTTATGCAGCGTGTGACTCTTACAGAACTTGCAGTACTTCTTGGTTTCCATTCTGTCAGGATGATTCTTCTTTTCCTTCATGGTGTTGTAATTACGCTGTTTGCACTCAGTGCACGCTAATGTAATTTTAACTCGCACGACAATCCACCTCCGTAAATTTTTTTAGCTCTAATGGCTAAGTCTGTTTTTAGGCATAAAAAAAAGACCGCTTCCATAGCCAGTCTAATATAGCATAGTACAACGCGGTCTGTCAAGCACTTTCTGTATTTTTTTGGATTCGGACGCAAAAGCGTCCAAGGTCTTCATAGTGGGAAGGAGTACAAATCTTTCTACGAGAACCCGCTCTCGCTCATACACAAACGCAACGGATACTAGGCTCAAAAATACTTCGCCAAGTACCGGCGTTTGCTTATGGTTCCGCTTCCCAGCGCTTTAGCTCCGCCGGACAGGAGTTTGATTTTACCGCGGCACGGGATTCCACAAAGCATCCGCACAGGGCACACATGCCTTCCGCCTGATACTCACATTTTTTACACTGTGAAAGTCGGGCTTCGTAGGCTTCTCCCGTACAACGTAGTGACCGATCCATCATTTCAATACGTTCCAACATATCCTCGTAGCTTTTCTTTAGGCCACCCTGCAATTCCATCTCGTGCAAAAAGCACTTCCGGCAGAAACGCGGTGGCGCGGCCTGCTCTTGCTTCTCCGGCTGTTCCGTCCCGTTCCCGGCATAGCCGCCTCTGCCATACTGTTGCATTACGCTTCTCCTCCGGTGCTTCCGCTCTTTAGCTGTGCCGGCGTCAAAGTCTCACCGTTTCTCACAATCCCCCGGATGTTTTTCTCCGCCTGCAAACGCGGCAGCATCACCTGATGTTCGCAACCCATGCACTTCATACGAAAGTCCATGCCCACACGCAAAAGTTCCCATTCCTTGCTTCCGCACGGGTGGGGTTTCTTCATTTTTATAATATCTCCGACCAAAAGGTTCATACGCTGTCTCCTTCCCACGGCAATCGAACTTCATGTCCATAGCTTACCTAAAAAGACAAACTGCCTACAGTATCCAACTGTAGACAGTTTATCATGCTTTTTTATTTCATGCAAGCACCTATTCTTTTCTTCCCCTCTTACTCCGGTCGCTCCAATTGTTTACGTGTAGATTCAAACGGTTCATAACTCTCCACCCTGTAAACCATCTTGTTTTCTACACCGGCGCATGATTCTACCACAAACTCTGTTGTTCCGTTTTCTTCAGTCTCCTTTTTCCATTCGTCCAAATCAAACCGATAGAACGACCAGCCAAGTTTAATTAAATCACCGTCTTCCGTTCTGTTTACCGGGTCATATGCAGGCCACAACTCTACCACAACATTTCGTCCCGCGGTCAAGTCATCCATAAACCACTGAATCCCCTGTATACAAGCCTTCTGAAATCCGGTTTCCGTACCGATTTGCTCCTTACACTTTGTAAGCTCGGCTAAAAACGCCTCATGATATGCGGTTCCTTTTTTATACTCATCCCTATATACACTGTTCAGTCGTGCATACAGGTCCCACGCATACTCTTCTTCGGAAGTGGATACTTCAAACTCATGCGCAAATTGATGATTGCCATCTCCCAACTCAAAATACCATGAAAAAATCGGATTGTCCCCCGAAGATATGATTTCTATGGTGGTTTCCTTATTCTGTCCCAGGGTCATTCCGACACTGATTCCGGACATCCACTCTTGTTCCCCTTCTGCCGGTACCCTCTGGGTAATATTTACCGCATCTCCGCCGATTCCGAAGGAATCTTTAAAACCGAACAACTTTCTTACCGCACCGTCCGTTGCCGCATCCACCGCTACGGTCCCGCCGGCAAGCACCACAAGACCACACAGTACCGCTGCCACGGTCTTCATAACCCGCGGAAGCACGACATGCTTTCTTCCCTTACTCTGTGCTTCTACCATTTTCTCCACCAGCGCCGCATCCGGCCGTATCTCCTGCATCAATTCTTTATAATTCTGCTCTAACATCACATTACCTCCTTTACACACGAAGAAATTCCAATACTCCTTCCTCTTCAAACTGCGCCTTTAGCTTCTCTCTGGCTCTTGCTAACTGTCCCCGCACCGTAGATTCCTTCCGGTGCATCATTTTTGCAATCTCACTCGTTTTTAACTCTTCAAAATAATACAGATGAAGCAATATCCTTGCATCCGGGGAAAGCTTTTGTAATGCCCGGTACAGTTCTTTCTTGCTCTCATCCGCAAAGATGCATTCCTCTAGCGTTCGAACGCTTCCGTTCTCACCGGTTCCGGACAAATTCGTTTCCGTTTCGGTCTCGGTCATCCACTCTCCGGACACTTCCCGTTTCTTTGCCGTGCCTCCGAGGAATTTCCGGGAACAATTCACCGCCACCCGGATAAACCACGCCTTGGCATGCTCCCCGTCCCGAAACTCCGGTGCCTTCCTTATATAACGAAGAAACACTTCCTGATAAATATCATCCGCATCCTCCTTTGTGCCGGCCCTTGCAAAAGCAATCCGGTACACCATATCGGAATATGCACGTATTACATTCTCCGGAGTCATAAGACCTTCCCCCTCTCTGTAACTTCTATGTTCGCGAACAAAACGGTTTGATTTCCGTTTTCACCTATAACACCCTGTAACAATAAAAATGTTACATAAAACTTCAAAGAATTTTACCCATACAAAAATTTTCTCTCTTGTTTTCTATAAATACTTCTATTGAGAAGAAAATTGCGCCTAAACTGTCGGGGCGCGATGTTTCTGGGTGCGGCAACCTCTTGCGTAGCCTTGCATCTAAACAAAGCCGGTCTCTTATATGTTCTTTTCTATTTTTCAAATATAGCCGGTGTCCATTGTCTTATTCGCTTTGAACTTTACGCAGGATAGTAGACTTTCTTATTACTTCGACTATCTGTCAGCAACGCCCGGACAGGAGGTCCGGACGAGCCCGCCATAAGGCATGGATGCCGCATCAGGGCGGTTGCGTCACTTACTTGTTTGCTTGACGAAGTAATTAGAAAGCCTCTATCCAGAGTACGAGAAAAGCGGATAAGACAATGGACACCGGCTAATTTATATTCGATAAAAAGAACATATAAGAGACCGCGTTGTTTTCTATGCAAATAAGCAAGAGTGGGGCCGTACCTTCCGGCACGGCCCCCGACAGTTACATCTCATAATTTTCTTCCAGCTCCGGGAACGAGAAGATAATCTCGGTTCCCTTGCCTAATTCACTTTGAATCTCTATGGTTCCGCCGTGCTTAATGGCAATCTGCTTTGCAATGGCCAGCCCCAGGCCGGACCCCTTCGCATTCTGGCGAAGCTTTGATTTATAGAACTTTTCGAAAATAAATTCCTGCTCCTCTTCGCTGATACCGATGCCTTCGTCCCGGATGGAAACCATAATCTGTTCCTCGCAGGTAATCCGGATATGCACCACCGAATTCTCCGGTGAAAACTTCACCGCATTATCCAAAATAACCAAAAACATCTGCCGCAAGCGGTCATAGTCGCCCAGTATCATAATGACCGGAAGCTCGGTATATAAATCCGCCGTAATATTTTTCTCTTTTCCGATGGCCCAGGCACTCTTTTTCAAATCCTCGAAAATCTGCACTAAGTTTACCGGTTCCTTTTCTACCGCAAAGTCCGGATTCTGCATTTTGGAAAGAAGAAGCAAATCCCCTACCAACCGTTCCATCCCCTGGCATTCCCCCAGCATACGCTCATGGTAACGCTGTACCTTTTCTTCCTCGGTAACCACACCATCCACCAGGCTCTCGGTATAGGCACGCATTACTGTAATCGGCGTACGCAGTTCATGGGAAACATTGGCAAAGAAATCAAACCGCATTTGTTCCAGATTCTGTCGTTCGATTTCGTTTTCCTGTAGCTTATCCGACAGAAAATCCATGGTATAAGCAAGCTCACCGATTTCATCACTTCGTCTCACATCCGTAGATATCTCATAATTTCCGTCCGCGAGCTCCAGTGCCGTACGACGTATCTTTAAAATCGGATTAGACAGGGAACGTACATAAAACAAGGCCGTAACACTGGCCAAAGCAAGGGCGATGGCACTACTGATAATAATCATACGCCAACTGCTGTCTACTACTTCCTTTTGATTCTCTACCCGCACATTCATAATAATGCCGCCGGCCACCTCTCCGTTCACTCCCGCAACCGGCATACCGATCATAATCATGTTCATCTCATGCACTTCACTGAAATCGGTCTTGGATGTCGGAATATTATGAAATACGTTACTTAAAATATCCCGGTAACTGTTCTGATACATATCCAAGGTAGTAAACACATCACGGCTGATTGCAAATGCACTGGTCAAGGGATAAGATGCCTCGTCATTGGAAATCACCCACACCTCTATCTGTTCGATTTCCTGGAGCATAATCAGGTATTCCTGCCAGCCTACCGGATCATTTCCCAGAAAGAAAGAAGAACAACGTTTTGCTACACTTTCCGCTTTTTCCTTTGTCTGCTCTCTGTAGTTTTCCATAATGGTCTTTTCGTACAAACGCATATAAACAAAACCCAACACCACCGCAAACAAAAGCATAATGACCGCAAACCAGAAGCAGGTCTTTACAAACAGTAATTTATGAAATTTTTTCTTTTCGCCCTGCTTTTCCATCCGATTCTCCTATCACAACAACGATATCCAACCGCGTTATTTATTGTCCGTTAATTCAAACTTATATCCTACCCCCCAAACGGTAGCGATATCCCAGCCCGCATGCTCCGCCTTATCTAACTTCGCACGCAAGCGCTTTACGTGAGAATCCACCGTACGGGTATCTCCCACATAATCATAGCCCCAAAGGCTGTCCAACAAATTATCTCTGGTAAATACCTTCTTCGGATTGCTGGCAAGGGTCCACATGGTCTCAATTTCCTTCTTTGTCAATGCAATTCTCTGCCCGCCGATACGAAGGGTATACTCTTCCAAATTGATTTCCAAATTTCCGATTTGTAGTATATTCTCATTCTTTTCGCTGATTTTCTCCCGATCGGCTCTCGTCATACGACGAAGTACCGCACGGAGTCTTGCCATTACTTCATTGGGCGAAAACGGCTTAACAATATAATCATCCGCACCGATGTCCAGCCCCATGACGCGTTCAAAATCTTCCCCACGGGCCGTAATCAAAATCACCGGCGTATCCGAAACCGCACGAATCTTACGGCATACCTCGTATCCGTCCTCCTTCGGCATCATAACATCCAACAAAACCGCCGCCGGATTGTACTGCCGGAACAACCGGAGCGCTTCTTCTCCGTCACCTGCCACCAGCGGCTCATATCCTTCTTTTTTCACATATGCTTCCAATACATCCGTAATATCTACATTATCATCCGCAATCAAAATATACTGCATCACGCATTCCTCCTTACGCAATTCATCAAACCTATCTCACGTTTCCAAAACTCCCTCTCCCTTTATTATACTTTTTTTCTACCCGATACACAAGTCGAATTTCGACAAAATCAAATGGAAAATCTTATAAAATTCTTAATAATTGACACCAATCTGACAAAAAGAAGTAGTAGAATGTGAGTTAGGATGTGACGCAAGGATTTCCGTAGTAATTAGTTGGAGGGCAATGCCATGAAACAAAAGCGTTTCTCAAAAGGTATCATTACCCTTGTCTTTTTACTTACCGTCTGCTTCTCCACTCTGTTTGCAAATGCCGCTACAGCATATGCAAAGACAGGTGACCCGAAGCTGAATGTGAAGTCAAAAGCAATTGTAAAAGGTAAGGACTATGCCCTTAAAGTTTATAATTTATCAGAGACACAGACTGTTACATTTGCCTCCGAAGACGAGAAGATTGCTTCCGTTAACGAAGAAGGTGTTGTAACCGCTGTTTCAATTGGTACTACTGTTGTTACCGTAACGATTACAGATTCCGAAGATACCGAGTCCGTGGAATTGCAGTGCAAAATCACAGTCGGTCCTCCGGCCCTCTTCGTTATGTTTTCCCGCCAACAGGCAGAATTGGTTGTTGGCCAGCGTGCAATCATGTATTGGTTAATCGCTCCTTTGAACACGGCAGAGCTTCCGAAGTTCTCCAGTTCAAATCCGGAAGTAGCTTCCGTTAGTGCCGGCGGTGTTGTAACCGCAAAGTCTGCAGGTACCGCGTACATATTTGCTCAGCTCGATAACGGACTGTTTACCGCTTGTCGTTTTACAGTTGCCGAGGCCGTCGATGAAGGAGAAGAAATCGCTATGGAAGCCTCTTTCGAGCCGGACGAAAAGACCGAACTTACCTTTGCGGATTTTCTGATTAATTTGAACGCTAAATTTACAAACGGTGATAATACCTCCGAAAATACGGGTGCTGATACGGCACAATAATCTTTGGCACAAGCTAAAAAGGGCTTCGCAGAAATGCGGGGCCCTTCTTTTTTTGCCCCATTTTGTTGTGAACGCAACCTCTAGGTTACTAAAAGAAAAAGTGGCCCCGCCTGTATGCGAAAACCACTTTTACTGCTTTAATTATAATTATTAATATGACTATCCGATTACATCGCTCATATTGTACATTCCCGCCGGTTTGCCTGCCAGGAATTTTGCCGCCTGGAGGGCACCGTTTCCGAAGATTGCCTTGGAATATGCGGTGTGCTTGATTTCAATAACCTCGTCGGCACCCGCAAAAATCACTTCGTGTTCACCGACGATGGTGCCACCCCGGACTGCAGAAATACCGATTTCCTTTTTCTCGCGCATTTTGCGTTCCTGAGAGCGATCAAATTTATATGCGTATTCGTTATTTAACACCTCATTCATGGCGTCCGCAATGGCTAATGCCGTACCGGACGGTGCATCCACCTTACGATTGTGATGCTTCTCTACAATTTCCATATCAAAATCCGCTGCCGCAAACACCTGTGCCGCCGCTGCCACCAGCTTAAGCAAGGTATTTACACCGAGAGACATGTTAGCGGAACGAAGAATCGCCACCTTCTTTGAAGTCTCCTGTACCTGGGCAAACTCCTCCTCGGAAAGACCGGTGGTACAAAATACCATCGGCATCTTCTTTTCAACGGAAAATGCCAAACGTTCGGAAAGCTTTGCCGGGGAAGAAAAATCGATCACAACGTCCGCTTCTTCCTTTACATCCAAAATACTCGGATAAACCGGATAATCATAATTCCGGTCCGTTACAAAGTCTACACCGGCTACAATCTTTGCTTGTGTATCTTCTGCAGCCAAATCGGAAATGACGCGTCCCATCTTTCCGTTACAACCGCACATAATGATTCGTACCATAACCTACCTCCTGTATGTAGAATAATGTAAGCGCCCGGCTTGCCGTTTTACCGGACAAACCGGACGCTCCGTTCCTATTCAACTCTCATCTAACCGATAATTCCCAAATTCTTCATTACTTCCGCAAGCTTTGCCTTGTGTGCCTCTTCCATCTCGGTCAGCGGTAAACGAAGAGAACCAACCTCCATACCCATTAAGTTTAAGGCAGCCTTTACCGGAATCGGATTTACCTCAGAGAACAAATTGTCAACAAGCGGCAAATACTTTAACTGAAGCTCTAAGCTTCCCTTTACATCGCCTTCGAAAAACTTTGCACAAATGTCGTGAGTCTCCTTCGGTACTACGTTGGAAAGAACGGAAATTACACCCTTACCTCCCGCAGCCAATACCGGAACAATCTGATCGTCGTTACCGGAATACAAATCCACATCTCCCTGACACAAATACATGGTCTGCATGGTCTGGCTGATGTTACCGGTAGCATCCTTAATACCTACGATATTGTCTACATTCTTTACAAGCGCAGCCACAGTCTCCGGCATAATATTACTGCCGGTACGACTCGGCACATTGTAAAGGATTGCCGGAATGTTCACGGCCTTTGCAGTCTCCGTAAAGTGAGCAATGAGTCCCTTCTGGGTAGCCTTGTTATAGTACGGGGAAACCAATAAGAGTCCGTCTGCTCCTGCCTTCTCAGCTTCCTTGGACAAATAAATGGCCGTCTCCGTACAGTTGGAACCGGTACCTGCGATAACCGGAATACGCTTTGCCACCTTATCCACGGTATAACGGATACATTCCAAATGCTCCTCATGACTTAAAGTAGAAGCCTCACCGGTGGTTCCGCAAATAATAATGGAATCCGTACCTCCCGCAATCTGGAACTCCAAAAGTTCCCCGAGCTTCTCAAAATTAACCTCTCCGTTTGCCTTCATCGGCGTTACAATCGCAACACCCGCACCTGTAAATAATGCCATATCGCACCTCCTAAAATATGAAAAAACCGTCTCTGATGACGGTTCTCGAAGAATACACCTATTCGGTAAAGTTCCACACAGACCCTCTGTGTGAAATATCTTCGATAGCCCTCCATCAAATGAATGATGACAGTTCCGCGGCTGTTAACCCCGGCCCCAGCAAGCAACCCTCAGGCAGCCACTTACTTCGGCATCTCATCCTTTCCCCCACGTTCCTCTATGTCCTGACATATCCCGCAGTGTACTGATAATCAATGCGCCTCTATCACAATTTATTTTATATCCATAGAATATACCAGAAGGCCTGTCTTGTCAACAGTTTTTCTTCTTTTCTTTCAGAATCCTTTTCCGAACAACATTCGTCGGTCAGGCAAAGACTTCCGATTGATTCTAGCCCAATAATTTCTTCGTATACTCCTGCTGCGGTTGCAAAAATAACTCCTCCGTTTCACCGCACTCCACAACACAGCCGTCTTTCATTACCATCACCCGGTCACAAATCTTTCGCACCACCGCCATATCGTGGGACACAAATACATAGGTCAGATTGTGTTCCCGCTGTAACCGGAGCAAAAGTTCCAATATCTGTGCCTGCACCGTTACATCCAACGCCGACACCGGTTCGTCGAGAAGCACCAGTTCCGGTTTCGTAATCAGCGCCGCAGCAATGGCCACTCTCTGCCGTTGTCCGCCGGAAAGCTCCGCCACCCGGCGCCCCGCCGCATCCTCCGGGAGCTCTGTTTCCTTTAACATTTCCCTCACTCTTGCCTGGCGTTCTTCCTTGGATAAGGTAGTCTTTAATCGAAGGGGTTCCTCCAAAATCCACCCCACTTTTTTCGCCGGATTTAAGCTGGTATACGGGTCCTGAAATACCATCTGCACCCCGGAATCACACCGAATATTCCCTTCGTACTCAGAAAGCAATCCGGAAACCGCCTTTAATAATGTAGATTTCCCGCAGCCGCTCTCTCCCACAATGCCGAAAATCTCGCCCCGCTTTACAGAAAAAGAAACATTTTTTACCGCCTGCTTCTCTTCTTTTTTCCGGAACAACCCTCTTGTACCCTTATACGTAACACAGATATTCTCCGCAACAATTACATTCTCTTCCCGGCTCCTTGTTGCTTCTTCCGTTCCTTCCTTCGGTCCCTTTACCGCCGCCTTCATAAGTTTTTTGGTATAAGTACGTTCCGGTGCCTCAAAAATCCGCTCCACAGGGCCTTCCTCTACGATTTGTCCGTCCTTCATAATCATCACCCGGTCGCAAAGTTCCCGCAGTACCGCCAAATCATGGGAAATAAAAACAACCGACATCCGGTTCTCCTTTGCAAGCTTCCGGATTAATTTTACGATTTCCCGTTCCGTCACCGCATCCAGTGCTGTGGTCGGTTCATCTGCAATGAGCAGACGCGGCTTATTGATCATGGCCATAGCAATCATAACACGCTGCCGCATACCGCCGGAAAGCTGATGGGGATATGCAGAAAGTAACTGCTCCCCGTTTTTTAATTCCGCCTGCGCAAGTGCGGAAAGCATTACTTTGTGACGTTCTTCCTCCGTAAGCTTTGTATGCAACAAAAGAGGCTCCTCCAACTGCTTTCCCACTGTAAGCACCGGATTGAGCGATGTTAACGGTTCCTGAAAAATCATCGCCATTTCTTTTCCCGACAATTCCTGTCGCAGCTTTTCTTCCTCTTTTTTCGCCTTCGTCCCGAACGCACACAGATTTCTTCCGTCAAAAAAGATTCCTTCCCCCGAGCATCTCGCGTTATCCGGCAAAAGCCCCATAACCGCCAATGCGGTCATACTTTTCCCGGAACCGGACTCTCCCGCAATTCCGAGAATTTCCCCTTCCTTCACGGAAAAAGAAATCCGGTTGACTACCGTTTTTTCTCCGCCCGCCGGTTTCGGAAATGCTACGGAAAGGGATTCCACCCGAAGCAATGTTGTTTTTGCAAAAGCATTTGTTTCGTCAATCATGCGACTCCCCTCCCCCGATACTAAGCAAACCGACACCTAACACGCAAAACAAAATCATAAATCCCGGTGCAAGGGCATTCCACGGTGCCCGGAAAAAATACGGCTGCGCCTCGGAAAGCATACGGCCGAGACTGGCATCCGGCGGCTGTACACCGAGACTCAAATAGCTCATGGCTGCCTCCGACAACACCGCATTATTAAAACCGATGGCAAGGGCAGAAAACAAACTGCTACGAATGTTCGGCAAAATATGCACGAACATAATCCGCAAATGGCCGGCTCCCATAAGTCTCGCATTCTTCACATAATCCAGTTCCTTTTGCACCACAAACCCGCTTCGCACTACTCTGGCAAAGCTTGGAACAAATAAAATGCCCAGCGCAGCAATCAACTGCAGCGTACCGCTTCCGAAAATACCCACAAACACCAGGGCCAGTAAAATACTCGGAATTGCCGCCACCGCATCGTTTACACGCATCAGAATCAAATCCGCTTTTCCGCCGAAATATCCGGTAAAGGCCCCCAGAAGACAACCTCCTACCGCACCGATGGAAACCACGGAAAGTCCTACCAAAAAGGTGGTCCCTGCCCCCTTCATCACACGGGAAAGTACATCACGCCCGAAATTGTCCGTACCGAACCAATGGGAAAGGGAGGGCTCCGCATTCTTTAGGTCCCCATGCATGGCATTCGGATCGTAAGGCGTATAAAAACAGCCGACCAAAGAAAACACCAGCGCAATCACAACCAGCGAAAAACCAATGATACGGTTTACATTCCATTTTCCGTCTTTTTTAAACCAGCCGGCCATTCCTACATTCCTCCTTTCCACAATCTCAAATGGCATTTTCCTATTTCGTCATCTTACCTTCTACTCCAACGTCCGGTACTGTCTTTCTTACATCTCCTTAATTCTCGGGTCCAGGAAACGACACAGCATATCCGCCCCGTAGTTTAACACAACCACCACTGCCGTGGTATACAATACAATGGCCCGGACCACCGGATAGTCTCTGCCGGAAATGGAAACCGCCAAAAGCCGCCCGATACCGGACAAATTAAATACCTGTTCAATGACAATACTTCCCGCCAGTATTTCCGCCATCACCATCGTCAAAAATGTTACCACCGGTATCATGGCATTTCGCAGCACATGGGCCCAGAGCACCCGCCTTTTCGTACAACCTTTGCTCTTTGCGGTACGTACATAATCCGCCTGCATCTGCTCCTTTAAAGAGCTTTGCAAAAAGCGCACCGTCATACCGATTTTCGGAATTGCCACCGCCATAGCCGGAAATACCATAAATCGCAGAAACCCGAAAAAGTCGTCTCCCGCCGCCACATAACTTCCCGGTGCAAACCACCGGAGTACAATACCGAATAACAGCGTAATCAACATTCCTAAAAAGAACGGCGGTACCGCCATCATAATCTGGGTCAGAAAGGCAAAAAAGCCCTCCCCTGTTTTCGTTTTTGCCCGTGCCGCCAAAATCCCAACCGGCACAGAAATTCCTACAATCAGCACAAACGAAAGCAGGGCAAGTCCGATGGTTACGCCAAAGCGGTTGGCAAGAAGCCTGGTTACGGGAATGCCGTACTGCACGGAATCCCCGAAATCTCCTTTTACGGCACCCAGCAAAAAGTCGCCGTACCGTACGGGAAGGGAACGATTCAGGCCCATTGCTTCCCGCAGTGCTTCCACTTCTTCTTCCGTGGCATCCATTCCCAGCTTTGTTAACGCCGCATCCGACGGAATCACTTCAAAAGCAAGGAAGGTCAGAAATGCAGCTACCAAAAGTGTCGCCAATAATGCAATTGTCTTCTTTATAAAATAGTTCATCTCTGACCCTCCTTTCCTTTATTTGCGCGGTTCCCTTCTTACGTATTGGGGAAGTTTTCCTACCGTACAGGCTATTGACGGTAGCATTTCGTTTTTGCATGTCGCAACGCTCCGTCAAACTTCCTCCAACCGGTTCTAAACGTCTCTCGGGTGAGTCCTCGAGACTTAGAACCGCTAGGAGGTGATTTCGACTGCGCTAAAAGCGCGACCCTTCGGGAAAAGCAAAAACAAAAATGCTCCGTCTGCCAGCCTGTACTGCTTTGAAATTTTCCAACTAAAAACGTAAGAATCGCCACACCCGAGCCAACGCGCCTTTACTGCGCAGGCTTAATTGCCGCCATATCCAATACATATACCGGGTAGAATAAGAAATTCGTGAACCGCTTGTTCACTGCCACCAACTTTGCACCATCCTGCAAATATACACTTGCAGCATCCTCGGTCAATAACTTCTGAATGTTCTTATATAAAGTAACCTTTTCATTCTCGTCGGTACTCGTCAACGCTTTTGTAAATAATTCATCAAATTTCGTATTTTCATAATTTACAAAGTTGTTCTTGGCGGTAGACGTATACCGCTTTAACACGTCGCTGGGTGCCAACGCCGAATCCAGTCCCACGATAGTGGCTTCATACTCTCTTGCCTTGTACACGTCAGACAACCAGGCTGCCCACTCAATCAACTGAATCTCCGCCTTTACGCCTACCTTTTTATATTGCTCTACCAATACCTGGGCCGTTGCCACATGGATATCGTAGTTGGACGGCACCTTTACCGTAAAGGTCAGCGGATTGTTTTCATCATATCCTGCCTGTGCAAGAAGCTCCTTTGCCTTTTCCGGCTGATAGGTGTAGTAGTTTTCCAGCGTCTCATCGTAATATACACCGAAATTCGGGAACATATTACTGCCGATGATGTGGCCTCTTCCGCCGGATACAATGTTTAGTAATTCTTCTTTATCTACCGCATAACAAAGTGCCTGACGTACTTTCAAGTCGGTAAACGGCGCAAACTCATTGTTTAAAAACATGGCCTGCACCACATTGGTTGCTCCCACTTCCAGATTATAGTCCGTCGGAAGCTGGGAGGCCTGCTCATCCGTCAAATACGGAAACACATCAATGCTTCCCGCCAACAACTCCATAAATGCCGCATCGTTACCGGAACAAATCTTAAAGGTAACCTTTTCCAAGTACGGTTTCTCTCCGTAATAGTCCTCATTCCGTTCCATTACGAAGCTGGTTAACGGCGTATAGGAAACAAAACGAAAAGGTCCCGTTCCCACCGGTGCACTCTTCTGCATTGTATAGTCCTTCGGGATGATTGCACAAGTAAGGAATCCCAAAAGTTCCGTATTCGGCTCGGAAAGCGTTAATACAACGGTGTCTTCTCCCACCTTTTCCACGGCTGAAATAACAGAAAGCGCCGATTCCACGACAACTTCAGGATCCTGATTGTCAAGGAGACCGGCGCAACGCTCAATCGAATATACCACATCGTCTGCAGTAACTACCTCGCCGTTATGAAACTTCACATTTTCACGCAAGGTAAAGGTATACGACTTACCGTCCGGTGCAATCGTATAATCCTTTGCTACCGCAGGAACCAAAGTACCATCTACGGAAGGCTTTACCAATCCTTCGAAGACGTTAAACAAGACTTCATCGGTTCCTGCCGCTACTGCAATGTGAGGGTCAAGACTGTCCAAATCCTGTGTTATTCCTACTACCGCGGATGTATCCTCCGAACCTTTCTTTTCCTGTCTGCCGCCGTTGCATGCGCAAAGTGCGGTGACGGAAATAAGTAGTGCAAGAAATACTGCTTTCTTTTTCATGTAACTACCTCCGTTCGCGGATTTCCTCCGCATATTAAATTTTACGCTCCTATCATATACTATTTCTTTTTAAATTTCAAGGAAAATATTTGTGAGATTTTTATGAATTTCTGCAAAACCTCTTTATTCTTGTCCAAAAATAGTGTAAAATAGGGGCAGATTAATTTTAAAGGAGGTTTGTCGCGGGATTTTGTTACGCCTGCGATAGAAAGAAATGAGTCAAAACGAAGAAAAGAAACTGACCAGCTATGACCGCAAGGTTATGGCACGTGAAGCAGCCGCAAAGAAGGCAAAGAAAAAGAGCATCCTTACTACCGTAGCTACGGTTGCCATTCTTGTATGCCTTGTTGCTTTGATTGTTACCGTTCCGATTCTCAAGCACAAGAGAAAATACAAAGAGTTTTTCCGTGTAAACAACGAATCGGTTTCCGAAATGGAATTTAATTTCCACAAGACCAACTTAATCAACAGCAATGCAACCATTTTGGCTTATATGGGTGTAAACGACCTGGCATCTTTATATACTACCGTATACAACGAAGAGACCGGCGCCACCTGGAACGATTTCTTTGAAGAACGTACCGTTACTTCCATCAAAGAAAACAAGGCCCTGATTGCCGATGCGAAGGCAAAGAATGTTTCCTTAGATATTACAGACGATTATAAAGAGTTTATGGAGCAGACCCAGGCTGCAGCCGATGCTTCCGGCGTAGATACGGATGCTTACCTTTCCTCTACTTACGGTGCAACGGAAAAGGATTTAAAGAAGATTATTGAAGACAATCTTCTTGCTCTTGCTTATTCCGAGTATCTTGCCGTTGAGATGGCTGCAAGCGACGACGAAGCACAGGCAGAATACGATGCCAACAAGGGCGACTACGATTCCGTAGACTACCGTGTGCTTGAATTCCCGGTAGTAACCGAGGAAGGTGCCGACAATGAAGCTATCAAAGCTGCTGCAAAAGATACCAAGGCGAAGGCACAGGAAATGTTAGACAAGGTAAAGGCCGGAGAATATTTCGAAACCCTTTGTGCTACCTATGCAGAAGAAGATGACCGTACCGATTACGCCGACGAAACCACCGATAAGTCTCTGGTAACCGGTGCTACTTACCTCTCTTCTTATCAGCCGTACAGTGATTGGTTATTTGAGGATGCACGCACGGAAGGAGAAACCTATCTTTACTCCACTGAGGATGATCTTAACCACTATGCACTCCAATACGTAAAGCGTTACATGGGTGATGATGTACTGGATACCATTAAGTCGAACTTAACCTATACCGCCGTAACCGAGTATATTGCAGAGATTTCCAAGGATTATACCATTTCCGACCCGGAAGATAATCTCCCGGCATTCTAAATCAAGGCATTTGCTTATAAGCATAAAAAGAGCAAGCCCTTTGGGACTTGCTCTTTCTTTTTGCAATTATAACTCTTCTACATAACGTATACGTTCCGCCTCACTAAGCATTTGCAGTATCTCTGCGTGAGGTTTCTTTTTCGGCAACCGTAAAGTACACAAGATTGCCGTTCCTTTCTCTTCGACACCGTTCGCTCTGGTCATTTCCAAGTCACTGATCCGAAATCCCTGTTCCTTTGTAAATCGTATAAATGCTCCCACATCCGACATTTGGTCAAACTCCACATACAGGTTAATCACTTTCGTAGATGCCATCACCCAATCATCCAACCGTTGCATCAATGCCATAACCACAAAAATCAGCACACAGCCCACCACGGCTCCCGTATAAAACCCAATTCCCAGGGAAAGGCCCACACAAGCAGCGGCCCACAGACCGGCAGCCGTTGTAAGACCTTTCACCCGATTACGCCCGGTTACGATAATCGTTCCCGCGCCCAAAAAGCCGATTCCGGAAATCACCTGTGCTCCCATACGTGCCGGGTCTGTTCCGCCGTACACTTCCGTAATATATTGGTTTGTAATCATCACCAACGTCGCGCCCATACATACCAGCATATAGGTACGGAACCCCGCAGGACGCTTCTTTCTTCCACGCTCCACGCCGAGAATACCGCCACACAACAACGCCAATACCAGCCTTACGGTCACCGATACCGCATTGATCTCTTTCAATATGTCCGGAATATATGCTTCCATCTCATCGCCCCCTTACTCCGTATACCAATACTCCGGATGTGCCGCGCCGATTCCACGCAGTACTTCCTCATATGGACATTGCTCCGGGAAATTCTTTAAATTCAGATTTACCGCATAAGACACGGTAGTACTCCATGTAACAATCCGATATTTTCCTCTGGATGTACCGTTTCTTGCTTCTTCCATCTGCTCCGGATATAATCTGCTGACCGTTAAAAAGCCTTCCGTAGTTAGCAACATTTTCTGCGACTCATCGGAAATACGCGTAAAGGTTAAACGGTCCATATACGGAAGCTGTTTTCCTGCTCCGTCTACCTTCCAATAATACGGATTACGTACGAATTCATAGTAATCACCGGTAACATCGTCTTTCCCCTCCTCCGTAGAGATACAAAAAGCATTCAGCGTCGGTACTCCCGGTGTGTTCCAGGCATTTCCCACCGTCTCTCTTAACATTTCCTCTACCGAATCATATCCCATATGTTTTGCCTTTGCTAACGCCGCACTCTCTCCCATAAATTCCGGCATCAGATTTACAAAATAGTGTTCCGGCGCAAAGCATATACCACCCTGTGCTAACAGCTGCGGCAAAAAGTCCGGCTTCTCAGACGGAAATGTAATCTGTAAACTATAGTCGTCTAATTTTTGAATGGTCGCTTTCCCCACGTTCCCTTTCTCATCCGTTGCCGTAAAGCAAGACCACAGTGATTCACCGAAAGCTTCCTTCAAACACAACTTCTCATAAAAGAAAACACAGTCATCCGCAGTAAACAGAACGCCGTCGGACCATCGCAGGCCTTCCCGCAGATAAATTGTATATTTTGTAAAATCGGCATTTACGGTATAAGACTTAGCAATATTCGGTGCAATTGCCCCGTCGTCCGAATACCGGAACAATCCTTCCGACACCAACTCCTTTGTAAGGGTTTCCGCATTTTCCGTTGCAAATTGTGCATCTGCCCCGTACATCCCTACGGTAACATCATTTACCGCGTAAATATCCGCAGGAACCGGAAGACGTTTTTCTACCTCCGGCAATTTCTTTCTCTTCACCGACTCCTGTAACATGGGGGCCTCGGTATAACCTTCATAGGTTCCCGGTACTTCTGTTATTTCCTTATCATCTTCTACCTCTTTTGTAACCTCCGGCGTAAGGGTAGCACCCTCCGGTATTTTCCCTTCCTCTCCTTTTTTACAGCCCATGACACTGCATAACAGAACCGTTATAAGTACTGCTACATATTTTGTACACCTTGTCCTCATTTCCGCCTCCTACCATAAATTCAGTTTTATAAAACCTCTGTAACATAAGGAAGTGTCCCAAAAATCCGATGGACTCCTGGGACACTCTGCTATTTTTTCTTTTCTTTAGTAACGGAATGCCTGTAAAGCTTCCTGTAACTTCTTTGCTTCGTCGTTTAATACCGTAGAAGCATCGGACAAATCTTCCACAGCCTTTAACTGTAAATCAACCATATTCTGTACTTCCTCGGAAGCCGCCGAAGTCTCTTCGGAAACTGCGGAAATACTACTGATTGCATCTACCGTTACGCTCTGTGCTTCACCGATTCGATCTACACCGTTAGAAATATTGGCAAGACGTTCCGTCATTTCCTCTACGTTCTCTCCGATATTCTTAAACAGGGAGATTGCATTCTTTAATGCCACACTCTGGGACGCAACGATTTCTTCTGCCTGTGCTACCGTCTGTACGGTACCCTCGGTCTGTGCCGTAATACCGTTTACGATACCGGCAATCTCGTTTGCTGCCTCTACCGACTGCTCCGCAAGTCTGCGAATCTCGTCAGCTACTACCGCAAAACCGCGTCCGGCTTCACCTGCACGTGCCGCCTCAATGGAAGCATTGAGAGATAACAGGTTCGTCTGCTCTGCAATATCATTAATTACACCGATAATCTTACCGATGGAATGCGACTCTTCCGCAAGAGCACCCATATCTACCGTAATCTGCTTGGTAATGGAAGCGGTCTCTTCACCCTTTGCTTCCAGGACGCCGATAGCATCCATACCGTTTTCAACGGCAACCTTTGCACTCTTTGCAAGCTCGTCAATGGCATCCGCATCTGCCTTAACCTCGTTGATACGCTCGCCCAGTTCCTCACTCTGTACCAAGCAACGCTCGGAATCCTCCGCCTGCTGCACAATACCGTTTCGAATCTCCATAATGGAGGTTGTAATATTCTGTGTTGCGGTCAAAAGCTTTGCGGAAGTATCTTCCACACCTGCTGCGGAACCGCCTACATTATCCGCCGCAACCGAGGTCTGCTGTACCATACCCTTCATGTTGGTTACGGTCTTATTTGCACAGGCAACCAAAGCACCGAACTCATCCTTACGCTTTGTTCTCATCTTCGCCGTCAGGTCACCTCTTGCCACCTTATCAAGGCCTGCCATGGTACGCTTCATTGCCTTTGCGTAGGACGTGGCAACTAAAATACCTAACAGTACGGAGCATGCTGCGGAAATCAATACAACCACTACCGCAAGAACCTTAATGGAGTTTGCACTTGCGATAATCTCACTATGCGGAATTGCTCCGCAGAACATTGCACCTGTATCACCGATCGGTGCACAAATTACAAGATATTTGTCTCCGTCAATCTTTTCATAACCGCTTGCCATTGCTTTGGAACTTTTTGCGTTGTTATACTCCGCATTTCCTGCGAAAATCGCAGTCTCGGAAATACCGTTTTGCGTAAGTTCTGCACCGTCTGCAGAAACAATACCGAAAATACTGCCTTCCGCAAGTTCGATGCCGGAAAGGGTATCCGTTAACATAGAACGTTTAATATCCGCGGAAATGTAACCTACATCTTCGCCCATCGTATTCTTAAGTTTTGTGGTTACTGCCATAAAATAACTATCGGCAGAAAGTCCCAACTGCTTATCAATAAATGCATGCTGTCCTGTCCACTGGAAGTCTTTTCCGGAAGATGCATAATTCTTTCCGTCTGCACTCTCTTCAAAAGCAAGTGCTCTTTCCAACTCTGCAAACGTTCCGTCGGATGCGTAAGACTCACCGTAAGCAGACAACACTGCCAGATTACCGATAATCGCTTCGTTTTCGCCGCCCAGAGTGGAAACCACCGACTGAATCGACCTCTTCGCATCACGCTCATCTTTGGATCCTTCTTTGTAGTTTCCGGAATAATACATGGAAACATCCGTATTGGAATTCAGCTGGCTCATGGTGGATTCTACCGTATCAAATACCAGCGCAAGGTGGTCCGCCTTAGCACTGAGGGTAGATCTTGCTGCATCTTCGTAGTTGGTCTGCAACGCATTGGATGCACTACTGGAACAAACAACGCCAAGCACAATAATAAATACAAGCGGTACACAGAACATTGCAATGAGCTGTGTGCGGATACTTCTCATCTTCTTAGGCTTACGCTCGGTCAGCTTCTTCAGGAACGGAATCTTCTCTACAAGCTTTGCAAAAGAAAACTTCTTCTCCTTCTTTTTCTTCACCGGAGCGATTGCTTTACGAAGCGGATTCTCCTCTGCCGGTACTTCGGCATTCTCTCCGTCTGCCTTTCCGAATTTCGGAAGCTTCGGAAGCTTCGGCAATTTAAAGGACTTCGGTGCCTTCTCTTCCTGCTCTCCGTCGGTTTTGGATATTTTCGGTAACTTCGGAAGCTTAAAGGACTTCGCTGCCTTCTCTGCCGGTTCTGCCGTCTCCTGTTCAAGCACCGGTGCAATCTCCTCTGCAACCTCTTCCGCGATTACCGATTCTGTCACTTCAACTGCCTCCGGCGCTTTTTCTTCCCCGGCTGCCCTAGTAAACTTCGGCAGCTTCGGGAGCTTAAACTCCTTCGGTTCTTTTGCAGGTTTCGGCTCTTTTACCTTCGGTTCTTTCGCAGGCTTCGGTTCCTTTACCTTCGGTTCCTTTGCAGGCTTCGGCTCTTTCACCTTCGGCTCCTTTACAGGCTTCGGTTCCTTTACTTTCTTCTCTTTCGGCTCCTTCGGTGCTTTTTCCTTCACCGGCTTCGGTTCTTTCGGGGCCTTTTCCTTCTTTACTTTTCCCTTTTTCTCTGCGTTTTCTTCTTCACGCAAAAGCTCAAGTACATCTTGATCTTTCTTCATAGTCGTAAACCTCCTTGCTACATTCGGTATGCGATTTTATTGTAGTAGTTCCCCTATTTCCCTGTTCTGCTCATACTGAAACGAATCCCTATTTTGTATACATCGATTATACCGCATTTTGTCAGAAATTTCAAGTAAAAAAAGCACAATCGTTATCACATTTTATGGTGTAAAATGAAGGTAAAATATTATTTTTTGAATTAGGTCTTTTCTTTTTCGAAAAAAGAACGTATAATAGAATCAGTATTACAGAGAAAGGAGCATTTCTATGAAGAAAATTTTTAAGTTTTTCGCTGCACTGGCATCCCTTGCCGCAGTAGCCGGCGGTGCATATCTCGTTTATAAAAACTTCTTTGCGAAAGAAGAAGACGACTTCGATTTCGATGACAGCTTCGGTGACGAAGAAGATATGGCTTCTCGTGAATACGTATCCATTAACATCACCACAGACGAAACGGAAGAGGAAGCTTCCGAAGCTACGGAAGCAGAAGAGTCCACCGCTACGGATGCGGAATAAGTAAACAACAAAAGGATGTTGTCTCATAGCCTTCCGGTTATGTTTACAACATCCTTTCTTTGTCTCTTCTATTCCATCCGGCATACCCGGACGTTTTCTCCGAAAAATCCCCAAAGTTCACCGGATTCCGTCTCAATCCGTACAACCAAATCCAACGGCGTCTCTACCGCTATATTTTTCACAGTCCCGTCATCGCGGCATAACGCATAGTTGTACTCCCCTTCCTCCGGAAGTTCCTTCTCCACGGTGCAGGCCTCCAACCGTTTCTTCATTTCCTCCTGCCAGTTTCCTTCTCTTGGCTGCAATATCCAACATTCCGCCCATATCACCGCTTCCGCATTGTCCGTACCGGATACCGCCTCTTGCAGCTCTGCCGACAACTTCACCCGGCTGCATAATTTCACCTCGCCGCCTCGTTCCGGCACCTCTTCCGGACAAATCGCATCGGCTTCCATATCCGAAGGTTCCTGCAGTTCCGCCTCGTCCGCATTATCTGCAACGGAATAGTACCAATTCTTCTTCCCGCCGGACTCGCTCTCTGATTTTACCGATTCTGTACTGTCGGTCAGAAACGAGCCGTTGTTTTTTTCGTATAACAGGCCATCCGCTACAGATTCCGCTTTCATATTGCTTCCGGAAAAACCGCCGTTGTTTATCGTTTTGATTCCCACAAACACAACAAGCACCGCTGCCGCCGCCATGCCGGCATAAGACAGCATGCGATACTTCTTCCCTACGGACTTTTTCATCGGAATCACTTCCGCCTTTTCTTCACTCTTTACCCGTTGCAAAGTAGCCTGTATCAGTTCCTCCCTCACCGTAAGCCGCTCATCCACCATTACACTGTCTAAAAGTGCATAGAGTTCTTCATCCCGCATCTGTGTATCTTTTTCCGTATTCATTCTATGCACCGCCTTTCCCTTGTTTTTCTAAAATCTCCCTGAATTTATCCCTGGCCCGGGACAACCGGCTTTTTACTGTGCCCTCACTGAGTCCCAGCACCTTTGCCGTCTCCGCCACCGAACGTTCTTCAAAATACAAACAAACCAGCACTTCCCGGTACTTATCCGGTAATAAAAACAATGCCTTACGAATTTGTTCGTTATCCTGTTTTTTTTCGATTACTTCTCCCATATCCGCCGCCGGAATATTCTCTTCTTCCTCTTCCGAAAATACGGTGACACGGCGGTTATATGCACTCTTCAAATAATCCTTGCAGGTATTTACCGTAATGCGCAATAACCAGGTCTTAATCGAACTTTCCCCACGGAATTCCGTAAGCTTGGCATTTACCTTAATAAACACCTCCTGGAACATATCCTCCGCCGTATCGTAATCTTTTACGTAACTGTACGCCATACGAAGGACATCATTTCCGTAAGTACGCATTAAATTTTCCAACGTATCCATACGTTACCCCCTATCCAAAAGACGAAATTCCGACGCTTGCGGTTCCATCTTTTTTTAATTTTTTGCAAATTCCGTAAGCTTCAGCCCTTCGTTACGCTCCAATACCGTACGAATACTCCATTCGTGGGTAAATAACAAAAGCGGTCTGTCCTTTAAATCCTTTACTCTCTTGGAATCCGTCGTAATATTAAGCTTCGCCACATCCACGCCGTCGTTTTCAATCCAGCGAATGTACTCGTAAGGAAGCGGGTCCATGCGAATTTCCACGCCGTATTCCGATTCCAGGCGGAACTTCAATACGTCAAACTGCAACACGCCTACCACGCCTACAATAATTTCTTCCATACCGGTATTAAACTCCTGGAAAATCTGGATGGCACCTTCCTGGGCAATCTGGGAAACTCCTTTAATAAACTGTTTCCGCTTCATGGTATCCACCTGCCGGATTTTTGCAAAATGCTCCGGAGCGAAGGTTGGGATGCCCTCGTATTCAATCTTCTCCTCCGGTGCGCATACCGTATCTCCGATGGAGAAAATACCCGGGTCGAATACGCCGATAATATCCCCCGCATAGGCCTCTTCCACAATCTTTCTGTCCTGGGCCATCATCTGCTGCGGCTGGGACAAACGTATCTTCTTTCCTGCCTGTACATGATTTACTTCCATACCTGCTTCAAACTTACCGGAACAAATGCGCATAAAGGCAATACGGTCTCTGTGTGCCTTATTCATGTTTGCCTGAATTTTAAACACAAAGGCCGAAAAATCATGGGAAAGAGGATCAATTACACCCTCCTTCGCGTTACGCGGAAGCGGAGATGTGGTCATGGACAAAAAGTGCGAAAGGAAGGTCTCCACACCGAAATTCGTAAGGGCAGAACCGAAAAATACCGGTGTCAGCTCTCCGGCACTAACCTTTTCCAAATCAAACTCACTGCTGGCACCGTCTAAAAGCTCAATCTCGTCCACCAGATTCTGATGATTCTCTCTGCCGATAATATCATCCAAATTGGAATCGCCCAACGTTGCCTCGATTTTCTCTACTTCGTTCTGTCCGTTGTTTGCCGCGAAGAACCGTGTAATGGTTTCGGTATCTCTGTGATATACACCCTTAAAGTTTTTACCGGACCCGATCGGCCAGTTCATCGGACAGGTACGGATACCCAACACGTTTTCAATTTCATCCAGAAGTTCAAAAGTATCTCTCGCTTCACGGTCCATCTTATTCACAAAAGTAAAAATCGGAATATGCCGCATGACACAAACTTTAAACAGCTTCTTGGTCTGTGCCTCGACACCCTTGGATGCATCGATTACCATCACCGCCGAATCCGCCGCCATAAGGGTACGGTACGTATCCTCGGAGAAATCCTGATGGCCCGGGGTATCCAGAATATTAATACAAAATCCGTCATAATTAAACTGCATTACGGAAGAGGTAACGGAAATACCTCTCTGCTTCTCGATTTCCATCCAGTCGGAAACCGCATGTTTTGCAGTTTTCTTTGCCTTTACGGAACCCGCCAGATTAATGGCTCCTCCGTATAACAACAGTTTCTCCGTCAGTGTCGTTTTACCGGCATCCGGGTGGGAAATAATCGCAAAGGTGCGACGCTTATTTATCTCATTGCTGTAATTCATAGTTGCCTCCTGCATTTTGTTGTCTCGATTATTTATTACATCTTCTTCACATGTAACATGCACCTGATTTTCTTTGCCGATTTCAGGGCACACAACGACATTTTATTTTACATGATTTTCCTGCGATATGCAAGGGGTTCTTTTTGCTCCCTTGTCGCCACTTTCTTCCTTACGATATGTCCTTCTCCCTTCGGGTACTCTTGTCTTTTCCCCTCCCTTATGTTAGTATGAATACAGAGTTTCGATTCCTTTATCAAACTTCTTATTACAGCAACCGGGGGTGCTTATGAAACGTCTTTTGTTATTTCAGCCGAGTGTGGAAACCCTGCACTTCTTTTCCGACCGTCTGGCGGAAGAATACATAAAACTGGGTTATGAAGTCCGTCTGATACGCATTCATGAGCCTTTTTTCGGCACGAAGAAAATCATCGATTTCATTCAAAACCATGAAACCGTTATGATTACCTTTAACTATCACGGCATCCAACGGGAAGCCATTTTTCACACTCCGGAAGGAGAACTCCTTTGGGACAAATACGACGTAGCTTGCATCAATATCATCGTAGACCACCCGTTTTACTACTACGAAGAACTAAAATACCTTCCGAAACGTTATTTACAAATCTGTATCGACGGCGATCATACCGATTACATGAAACAATTCTATCCGGAAATTCGGCTGGGTGAAACTATGCCCCTCGCCGGCTGTGATTACCGCAACTCCTTCGGCGGCGGTATTCCGCTTACCCCACGGGATGACGTCATGGATCCTTCGTTACAAATTCCGAACCTCACAGGGGCAGCTATACCGTCATTATCTATCAACGAACGTTCTACTCCTGTAGTCTTTACGGGTTGTTTTACGCAGCCCGACTTTTTCCTACCTTATATGAAACGAAACGGAGCCGAATATGATGCCTTTTATCATGGAATTTTAGACGATTTACTGAAGAATCCGGACCAGTGTATTCACACCGTATATTTGCGACATTTGAACCGTGAATTACCGGAGCTCACCCCGGAAGAATTAAAAAATGTCATGAACAAAATGATTTTTCTTGACTTATGGATTCGATTCACCTTCCGTGGGAAAGCAATTCAAACCTTATTGGAGGCAGACATACCGGTACACTGCATCGGTGCCGGTTGGGACAAGCTTCCCGCAAAGAAAAAAAACACACTGACCCATACGGAATATTCCGATACGGCAGTGTGCTTAAAAGCAATTTCGGAAGCAAAGATATCCTTGAATGTGATGCCTTGGTTCAAGCGGGGTGCCCATGACCGCATTTACAGCTCCATGCTAAACGGCGCAGTCTGTGTCACCGACAAAAGCCAATACTTGACAAAACATTTTCCGGACGGCGATTTGCTTCGCTACTACGATTTGAAAAACCTTTCCGCATTACCGGGCATCGTAACCAACCTTCTGGAGCACTCGGAAGAAATGCAACATCTTGCGGACAGAGCACAAGCATATGCAAAAGAACATCTGACTTGGAAACAGTACGCAAAAAAACTGATACCGTACTTTTCAGAAGTGTAGATAATTCATTGGAACTCACAGGATGAAAGGGGCTGTCGCATAGCGGCAGCTCTTCTGTACAACAGGCACCTGCGAAACGTGAGTTTGGGAATATTTGATTGATTTTTGCTTTTCCCGAAGGGTCGCGCACTTAGCGCAGTCGAAATCACCTCTTAGAAAAGACTGGGCGCGAGGTCGCTCCCGAGCGTCCTAGTCGTTCTTAGAGGAAGTTTGACGGAGCGTTGCGACTTGCAAACAATTAATCAAATATTCCCAAATGCAGTTGCAGGTGCCGTAAACAAAAAAAGGGCCGCCGCTATGCGGCAGCCCCTAGGTACCTACCTATCAAGTTTTGCGGTAATCTCACCGATGACACGACGAATCTCGTCTTCCTCCAACGGCTTGGTTAAGAACTCTTCCGCGCCGGCCTTTACTGCCTGCATCAGATTGTTCTTCTGTCCCGCTGCCGTAATCATAACCACCTTTGCGTTCTCGTCCTCATGCTTAATTAAAAGCAGGGACTCCAGACCGTTCATTACCGGCATGGTAATGTCCATGGTTACAATATCCGGACGTAATTCTTTATATTTCAAAAATCCCTCTTCGCCGTTTGCAGCTTCCCCGATTACTTCAAGTCCCATGCGGGTCAAAACATCGGTAAGTATCTTTCTCGAAGTCTTGGAATCATCTACTACTAAAACCGTATAAGCCATTTTATTCCCTCCAGCCTTTCTTATTTGTAACAACAAAGTTTACCGTTGCATTGCATACGCCGAACGGAATTACCAAAATGTCGTCTCCCGTCACCGGTCCGCTCTCACCCAATACCGGCGGCATTAATTCTAATGTAACACCCTTGTTGCTCTGCGCCGTAGCAAACAAACCACTGATGCAATTCAACAATTCGCCTACCGCATCCTGCACATCTTCATCTACAGTCGAAAATTCTTCCTTTGCAAATACCGAAGCAAGCGCACACAATCCATTGTCGGCATCCGAGAAACAAACTCTCCATTCCTCTTTACCAAGCAAGTCCTGATATACCGGCTTTTCTAATTCTGCCACTTTCTCAACGGAACCGTTCATCGGATATGCATGGCGGTCGATGCAACGCACAATCGTCTTTAACGCTACCGCTACGATATCCTGATACTCTTCCGTACCCTGCGGCATAAACAACGGAACAATCTTGTCCACATCTCCGCTCTTAATGGCTTCCATCTCGGTATTGGTAAAGCCGTTCTCCACCTGATAGCTTCTCATTACCAGCTGAATCTTGTCCATGCTGACAATACCTTCGTCCACCAGCGTCTGCGCAAATGTCAAATACTCGTTACCCTGCATTTTTAACAAGCTGGAAACCTGTGCTTCCGTTAAGTATCCTTTTTCAACGGCAATATCGCCGAAACGCTTATCCATTACCTGCTGCATACGATTAATCGCGTCTGCCTGATCTAATGTAAGCATGCCTTCCGATACTGCAATCAAGCCCAACTTCACTCTGATTTTTTCCTGTTCGGAAATCACATGTGACAATTGTTCCTTGGTCATAAACCCTTCTTCTACCAAGTAATTACCCAACAAATAACTTACCATTGTATGCCCCCTTTGCCTTCTCTCGGTCTTTTAACCTACTTTTCTCCATTATACACTGTTTTATTATAAATTTCCATATAAAAAAAGAAAATAAATAAACTTTTTCGCATTTTCCATCTGCATCTTGCGCTTTTTTCAAAAAAACGGTATACTCCTTTTAAAAAGCAATGGTATATTTACCGGAAAGGATTCGATTATGGCTACCATAAACCCGTTTTTCTGTATCCGTCCGGCGGCAGAAGTTTCCCATCGCGTTGCCGCTCTCCCTTATGACGTATACAACCGTAGCGAAGCAAAGGTTGTCGCTTCCAAAGACCCGCTTTCTTTCTTAAACATTGACCGTGCGGAAACCCAGTTCCCGGACGACGTGGACACGTATGCGGACTGCGTCTATGCAAAAGCTGCCGAGCTCTTAAATGCCCGGATTGCCGACGGTACTTTTGTCACCGATACTACAAAGAACTATTACATTTATGAACTGACCATGGAAGGACGCACCCAGACCGGCATCGTTGCCTGTGCCTCTATCGATGATTATTTGAACAACGTGATTAAAAAGCACGAAAACACCCGTGCCGACAAAGAAGTGGACCGTATCCGTCACGTGGATACCTGTAATGCCCAGACCGGCCCGATTTTCCTTGCCTATCGCAGAAACGAAACCATCTATTCCATTGTGGAAAAGACAAAGACAGGTACCGCTCTTTATGATTTCACC
This sequence comes from Lachnospiraceae bacterium, assembly GCA_017938405.1. Classification (GTDB taxonomy): domain Bacteria; phylum Bacillota; class Clostridia; order Lachnospirales; family Lachnospiraceae; genus SIG307. The sequence goes on along the minus strand of JAGBBP010000004.1, from coordinate 83,687 downwards.
TCTGAAGACGGTATCCGCCATCGTGTATTTGTAGTCGACCATCCGGCTGATGTTGCAGCGATACGTGATGCCTTTACTTCCATTGACAGCATCTACATTGCCGACGGCCACCATCGTGCTGCCTCTGCCGTTAAGGTAGGCTTAAAGCGTCGCGAAGAAAATCCGGGATTTACCGGCACCGAAGAATTCAATTTCTTCCTGTCCGTTTTGTTCCCGGAAGATGAACTGAAGATTTTACCGTACAATCGCGTTGTAAAAGATTTAAACGGGCTGAGTAAAGATGCGTTCCTTTCCCGTATCGCACAGGATTTCACCGTAGAGGAACTGGGCAAGGGTGCCTTCCAACCGGTAAAGAAAGGTACCTTCGGTATGTATCTTGACGGCACCTGGTATTGCTTAATCGCCAATGACACCTTACAGAAAATTACCGACCCGGTAGATTCTTTGGACGTTTCCCTGTTGCAGGATTATCTCCTTGCCCCGGTGCTTGGCATCGGTGACCCGCGTACCGACAAGCGCATCGACTTTATCGGCGGTATCCGCGGCTTAGGCGAACTGGAACGCCGCGTAGCCGAGGATATGATCGTGGCCTTCTCCATGTATCCGACTTCCATTTTGGAACTGTTTGCCGTATCGGATGCAGGACGTCTCATGCCACCGAAGTCCACCTGGTTTGAACCGAAGCTTCGCAGCGGTCTGTTTATTCACAAACTGAGCGAGTAATCCTATGGCCGTCCCTCAGCAAAAGGGACGGCCTTTTTTACTCGCCAAAAAGTGACTGTCGCAGGAAGATGCGCGCCGGCATCGGTCGTGGCGGACTCTTGCGTAGTCCTTGCAGATACAAAAAGTCGGTGGTTTCTATTTTCTTTTACGTTCTTTTTGATATAGCCGGTGCCTTTCACATTATTCTCTTTGAACTTTACGTAGGATAGTAGACTTTCTTATTACTTCGATTACCCGGCAGCAACGCACGGACAGGAGGTCCGGGCGAGCCCGCCATAAGGCATGGATGCCGCATCAGGGCGGTTGCGTCACCGGTTCGTTTGCATGGCGAAGTAATTAGAAAGACTCTATCCGGAGTACGAGAAAAGGGGATGATGCGAAAGGCACCGGCTAATTGATATCCGTTAACATAAAAATAGAAACCACCGACTAATTTTTATGCTAACAAGCAAGAGTGGGGGCGCGCATTTTCCTGCGACAGCCCCCTTTTGTCTTTATTCCAGTTCAAATGCTCCCGTATACAAACGGTAGTAGGTTCCCTTTTCTTCGATAAGTTTCTCGTGGTTACCCCGTTCGATAATGTGACCGTGGTCCAGTACCATTATCACATCAGAGTTCTTAACCGTAGACAAACGGTGTGCAATGACAAATACGGTACGCCCTTCCATGAGGGAATCCATGCCTTTTTGCACGATTGCTTCGGTACGGGTATCGATGGAAGAGGTTGCCTCATCCAGAATCATCACCGGCGGATCCGCCACCGCTGCTCTGGCAATGGCAATCAGCTGTCGCTGGCCCTGGGATAAGTTTGCTCCGTTACCGGAAAGCTCCGTTTCATAGCCCTTCGGCAGACGGGTGATAAAATCGTCCGCACCTGCCAGCTTAGCAGCCGCGATACATTCTTCATCCGTAGCGTCTAATTTACCGTAACGGATATTATCCATTACCGTACCGGTAAATAAATTGGTCTCCTGCAATACAATACCGAGAGAACGACGCAAATCCGCTTTCTTTATCTTGTTAATATTGATACCGTCATAGCGGATTTTACCGTCCGCAATATCATAGAACCGGTTAATCAGGTTGGTAATGGTGGTCTTGCCCGCACCGGTTGCACCTACAAAAGCCACCTTCTGGCCCGGCTCTGCGAATACGGACACATTGTGCAATACCATCTTATCTTCCTCATAGCCGAAATCCACTTCATTCAGCCGCACATCACCCTGCAGCAAGGTATAGGTTACGCTGCCGTCTGCCTGATGGGGATGCTTCCACGCCCAGGTACCGGTACGCTTTTCACTCTCCGTAATGGTTCCGTCCGGTGCCACCACCGCATTTACCAGGGTAACATAACCTTCATCCGTTTCCGGCTGCTGATCAATCAAATCAAAAATACGCTCTGCACCTGCCAGACCCATGATAATGGAATTAATCTGTTGGGATACCTGACTGATATTTCCGGTAAACTGCTTTGTCATATTAAGGAACGGCACCACGATACTGATGGAAAATGCCATTCCGGAAATGCTCACATTCGGTGCATCGGAAAGAAGGAATAAACCGCCTGCCAAAGCTACAATAACATACAACACATTACCGATGTTATTTAAAATCGGCATCAGCATATTGGCATACTGATTTGCCTTTTTCGCATCCTCATAGAGCGCTTCGTTAATCGCATCAAAATCTTCACCGCTCTGTTTTTCGTGACAGAAAACCTTAACTACTTTCTGTCCGTTCATCATCTCTTCGATAAAGCCTTCCGTACGACCTACCGCCATCTGCTGGCGCACAAAGAACTTCGCGGACCGCCCGCCGATGGTCTTGGTTACAAAGGACATCAAAATAACGCCCGCCACCACGATTAACGCCATCCAGACACTGAAATACAACATAATGGAAAATACCGTGGTTACGGTAACAGCCGCCGTAATCAGATTCGGCAACGACTGGGACACCAGCTGACGCAGGGTATCTACGTCGTTGGTATAATAGCTCATAATATCGCCGTGCCCGTGGCTGTCGAAATACTTAATCGGCAAATTCTGCATCCCGTCGAACATTTTGCCTCTGATTTTCTTTAAGAAGCCCTGGGTCAAAATCGCACCCAGCTGGGAAGATGCCACTACGGAAATCAGTGATAACAAATAGAAAAATCCGAGACGCAGCACCCAGGTCAGAATCTCACCCTTCGCCGTGCTCCAGTCGCCGGTTTTTACATGTTCTTCGATGACCGCGATTACATTCTGCATAAAAATGGACGGCACCGAGCTGACAACCGCTGAAAAGATAATACAAACTACAATCACCGGCAACAACACCGGGTAAAAATGAAACAGCATCACAATGAGACGCTTTAACATGCCTTTTTTCATCTTCGGCTTTTCTTTCTTATTCGGCATCGTCGTCACCTCCCTTATTCTGCGAGGTGTATACCTCTTGGTAAATTTCGTTGGAAGCGAGCAATTCCTCGTGGGTACCCACCGCCATAATCTGCCCCTTATCCATAATGATAATCTTGTCGGCGTCCTGCACGGAGGATACACGCTGGGCAATAATAATCTTTGTGGTCTCCGGAATAAACTCACGGAACGCCTTACGAATCAGCGCATCCGTTCTTGTATCCACCGCGCTGGTGGAATCGTCCAGAATCAAAATCTTCGGCTTCTTAAGTAACGCTCTGGCAATACACAAACGTTGCTTCTGTCCACCGGATACGTTGGCACCGCCCTGCTCTATGTAAGTATCATATTTCTCCGGGAAACTTTCAATAAACTCGGACGCCTGGGAAAGGCGACAAGCTTCCATAATCTCCTCATCGGTAGCTTCCGCGTTACCCCAACGTAAGTTTTCTTTTATGGTGCCGGAAAACAGCACGTTCTTCTGCAGCACCACCGCCACCTGATTACGAAGAGTCTCCAGGTCATAATCTCTGACATCCACACCACCGACCTTCACGGAACCGTCCGTCACATCGTACAGGCGGGAAACGAGCTGGATGAGCGTCGTCTTCGACGAACCGGTACCGCCTAAAATTCCAACCGTCTCACCGGATTTAATGGTAAGGTCGATATCGGACAGGGCATACCTGTCTGCCGTCTTGGAATATTTGAAGTTCACATTTTCAAATACGATGGAACCGTCCTTTACTTCATATACCGGATTCTCCGGATTTGTTAAGGAAGGCTTTTCTTCCAATACCTCCACGATACGCTCCGCTGACTCTGCAGAAATCGTTAACATAACAAAAATCATGGAAAGCATCATGAGAGAACTGAGCACCATAAAGCCGTAGGTAATCATAGCAGACAACTGGCCCACGCCCATACTGCTCCCCTTGCTGGAAATGACAAGATACGAACCGAAGGACAGCACAAGCATCATATTGGCATACAAACAGAACTGCATGAGCGGTCCGTTGATTGCCACAATACGCTCCGCTTTTGTAAAATCCATACATACATCTTCTGCCGCACGGTTAAACTTTTCCTTCTCGTACTCTTCCCGTACAAAGGACTTCACCACACGCATGCCCTTTACATTTTCCTGAATGGATGCGTTTAAATTATCATACTTCCGGAAGACACTGCGGAACAACGGCATCGCCTTCTTTGCCACCGCAAACAAGCCAAAGCCTAAAATCGGTACTACCACCACAAACATCAGCGCCATCTTACCGCCCATGATAAATGCCATGATAATGGCGAAAATAAACATCAGCGGACTACGGATAGCAATTCGAATCAACATCATAAAGGACATCTGCACATTGGCCACATCCGTCGTCAGACGGGTAACCAAAGAAGACGCCGAAAACTTATCGATATTTTCAAAGGAATACTCCTGAATCCGGTAATACAAATCATGACGCAGATTCTTTGCAAAACCGCAGGATGCCTTGGAGCCGGTCATACCTGCCAAACCGCCGAAAAACATGGAAACACATGCCATGGCAAACAAAATCAGGCCGTGCTTTACAATGACCGAAAATTCACATCCGGCTTCTATCTGTCCTACCAGCTCCGCAATGACAAAGGGAATCAGACATTCCATCACCACTTCGCCGATCATGAGGATTGGAGTCAATACGGAGACTTTTTTATACTCCCTGACACACCCCATCAGCTTCTTAAGCATAGTTATCATATAATGCCTCCTTCTTTTTACACGTGCTGTTCCTTTACAAAAAAAATTGCAAAGCAATCAAATTCGGGCACCCGCCATGCCGGTGCCCGAATTTGTATCTTGCACTAATTACCAAGTGTAGCACACTCTTTTTTTAAATGCAATGCACTGTTTTCAGTTTTTAAAAAATTTAGAAATGATTCCCTTTCTACTCCACCGGAGTAATCGGAACAACCGGAGCACCCGGAACTCCCGTCGTATCATCGGTCACAATTCTTGTACAATCATTGTTTTGGGTCATTCCGCCGCATCCGCAACCGCATTCGCAACCATCCTGTGCCGGCAATTCTCCCAAATCCAGCGGCTTAATGGCCAGATTTAACAAATCTCCTGCCACAAAACGCATGCAATCGGAATTTTCCGGAGCCAGAATACTTCCCTTCGGCACATCGATTTTGCCTGCACTTTCCACGCGATAACCTGCAAAATACAAGCTCTGTAAAATAAGGGTCAAACCTACGGTTGCGGTGCTGTCATCGGTACTGAAATCAAGCAGCTTTGCAAGACCGTACAGGTTAATTCCCTGACGAACAAAGTTCGTATCCTGACTGAACCCGATGAAATTTACCGCCGGGGTCGGTTCCGCTCCTGTGGTATCATAAGAGAAACCGTACGGAGCAAACAACTCAAGCTCTACGGAAGACGGATTGGTATCTTCGTCATAAGTCGGTGCCTCCGTATTTGCCGGCAGATACACCGCCGTCGGGAAAATGGTATCCACCAGTCTGCCTGCCGCATCATACAGATCCATTGCAAACATTACGGTAATCTCGGAGAGTGTTACCACATAACAATTCGGGCGTCCGGTCAGTGTCTCCACCTGTACCCCCTCTTCTCCCAAGGCATAAGTTGCATCAATTACTTTAATCGATGCACTGGTTACGGTAGGATATTCTGTCGCAATATCCACACCCAAATCAAAAGTCGCGCAAAGATTAATACCGATTTCATCATAAATAAGCGGTGCAAATAAACTTAACACCGACGGGTCTCCGCATACCGGATTCGCACAGACATCCGAACAACCGGCATACAACCGCTGCACGGTATTGCTGACAATTCTGGAGCGATTCATACATTTACATTTTGCCATACTGCACATCCTTTACTTTTTTCTATATCATACGTTCTATTTTATGGTTTGTGACCATAGCAATAATAAAAAACGGTGATTTTATGGAACTGCTTTCCTTCTCCGTATCCGGTACCCTTTTGCTTCTGTCCGCTTCCGATACCGGCTTATTTCTGCATTCAATGCAATCCGGCCAATTCGGACGCCCGGTTCTTCTGTGTTCTAACTATAAAAACGGATTATCCGGATGTGAATATAATCATTCTCTGTACTATACTTACATCAACCGTGAAAATGCATTATTACTCCGTCGGCTCGGGGAATCTGCCCCGCTTCTCCGGTCGGAGCAAAACGACACCGTCACCTACCACAACCCGCAACTTATTGTCTTCAACAACACTCTCTTTTTATTTTACATGGAAGAAACACAGGGCTCCTACCGGTTAAGGCTTCAACTTCCCTTCTCCCCTATCGAGCCCGAACTTCCGGACCTTTCCCAAACCGCCTGCTCCCCCTCTCCTCTTTTTACCCTTCATACCACCGGTCCGTATTTATATCTTTTTCTTACCACAGAAACAACTACCGTTTCCTATCGTTACACAAGAGAAACCGGTTTTGAAACGCTTTCTTCCGAAGAGGATCTCCTTTCCAAGCTACGCATCCCGTGGGACACCGAAAAAAAGCAGCTGGAACAAAGCCTGATACAGGCAATCCACCTTTCCGAGCAACAGCAAAATCTCTTGACGGAGAAAGAGCAAAAGCTATTGAATATCGAAGCAAAGCTTTCCGCTCTCACCTCCGAAGCAGAACAAAAAAATACCCTTCTGGCCGAAATCTCCTCGGCCTTACAGGTCGCAAAAGACCAACTAACGGAATGTAAACAAGACAAACAACGGACCGCACAAAAACTGGAACAAACATCTCTCCTTTTAGAGCGGGCAAAAGCCCAGTACAGCGAACTGATGCAGGTAGCGGAACAATACCGGCAGGAAGCCCTGAAATGGTACGGAAAATTTACCGACAGACATTGACTTTTCCTTTGCTTTGCGCTACCTTGGAAGTAGATATGCGGCGAGAATTTCCCTTCCGCCCACCAAAAATATACAGAGGAGGTTACTCACTTATGTGGAACAATAAAATGAAAGCATTCACCTTAAGCTACGACGACGGAATTTCCCAAGATATCCGTTTCGTGGAGCTCCTTAATCGTTACGGGCTGAAATGCACCTTCAACTTAAACAGCGGCATCCAAACCGGCGCCAGCACCTGGGTCGGACAGAACGACACACGCATTACCCGTATGAATATGGCCGGACTCCGTGAGCTGTATGCCGGTCACGAGATTGCGGTACATACCCTGACCCACCCGGATTTGACAAAGCTGGATGCCCAAACCGTTACCAACGAACTGACGGTAGACAAGAAAAATCTGGAGACTTTTTTCGGCGCGAAAGTCACCGGAATGGCCTATCCTTACGGCACCCATAACGAAGAGGTGCGCGAACTGGTAAAAAAAGCTGGCCTTTCCTATGCCCGTACCGTCCATTCCACCAATGCCTTTGATTTACCGACAGATTTGCTGCAACTTCCGGCCACCTGCCATCACCGGGCAGAAAATCTTATGGAGCTGGCAAAACAATTTGTGGAACTGCAAACCGACACTCCGAAGCTTTTCTACGTTTGGGGACACAGCTATGAATTCGACGTTGACAACAACTGGGATAAGATCGAAGAACTCTTCAAATACATTTCCGGAAGAGAAGATATTTTTTACGGAACAAACTATGAAGTTCTGTCGCCATTGTTTTAGAAAAAGCTTGACAAGTAAAAACTGTCGTGCTACAATGAGCCCAATTAACATAGGAAAAGCGTTAACGGAAAAGAGTAACGCGGACACCGCATCCAGAGAGAGCATCGTTTGGTGGAAGATGCTTATGTAGACCCCGCGCGAAAACCATTCTAGAGCTGCAATGCCGAAAGGAGAGTAAGTGTTGCCGTATATCTGCGTTAAAGGTTAGGATTTGATGGAATCCGAAGTGAAAAATTAAGGTGGAACCGTGCATAGAGCACCCTTAGAGACGCATAAATTGTGTCCCTAAAGGTGCTTTTCTTTCGTCATAGAAAACTATGACAAAAGAAACGCTCCGCGAGGATGCGCACTCGCGCGATAGGAAGTTGTCGCAAGCGACCGCGCTCGGCGCAGAGAGTCCGCAAGCGTACTCTCTCTCTTATGTTAATCGACCTATTAATCTATCACAGAAAGGAAGATGCATATGAAAATCTACGACAAGCATGGAAACATCCAAGAACAGAACTTTGAAAACGAGTTAGGCGCTCAGGCCCTGCGCCACACAGCAGCCCACATCTTAGCCCAGGCGGTAAAACGCCTTTGGCCGGAGGCGAAATGTGCCATCGGCCCGGCCATTGCAGACGGATTCTACTACGATTTCGAATTTGACTTTGAATTTTCCGACCAGCATTTTGCGGAAATCGAAGCGGAAATGAAGAGAATTGCAAAAGAAAATTTGCAGTTACGCCATTTCATTTTATCCCGTGAAGAAGCATTAATGCTTATGGCGGAGAAAAACGAGCCCTACAAAATCGAACTCATCAACGACCTGCCGGAAGATGCGGTACTGCAGTTTTATCAGCAGGGCGACTATGTGGAGCTTTGCGCCGGCCCTCATGTATGCTATACCAGTGCGGTAAAGGCAGTGAAGCTCCTGTCCGTTGCCGGTGCTTACTGGCGTGGTGACGAGAAAAACAAAATGCTGACGCGTATTTACGGTACGGCCTTCCCAAGCAAGGAGCTTTTGGACGCCTATCTTCTCCGTATGGAGGAAGCCAGAAAACGGGACCACAGAAAGCTTGGTAAGGAGTTGGGATTATTTGCACTTATGGAAGAAGGTCCGGGACTTCCGTTTTTCCTTCCGAAGGGCATGATATTAAAGAATCTCCTTATCGACTACTGGCGCAAGATTCACAGAAGAGAAAACTATCTGGAAATTTCTACGCCGATTATGCTCCACCGTTCTCTTTGGGAAACGTCGGGACATTGGGAACACTATCGTGAAAACATGTACACGACGGTGGTGGACGACAAAGACTTTGCCATTAAGCCCATGAACTGTCCGGGCGGCATGCTGGTATATAAGATGGAGCCACGCTCCTATCGCGACCTACCGATGCGTATGGGCGAACTTGGCATCATCCACCGTAATGAAAAATCCGGTACGCTCCACGGTCTCATGCGGGTACGCTGTGCAACGCAGGATGATGCACACATCTTTATGACGCCGGACCAGATTTCCGATGAAATCAAAGGAGTGGCCCGTCTCATTGACGAGTTCTATACGCAGTTCGGATTTTCTTATCATGTGGAACTGTCCACGCGACCGGAAAATTCCATCGGCAGCGACGAGGACTGGGAAATGGCAACGAACGGGCTGAAAAACGCACTGGATGATTTGAAGCTGCCCTATGTAATTAACGAAGGCGACGGCGCCTTTTACGGTCCGAAGATTGACTTCCACTTAGAGGACTCCATCGGCAGAACGTGGCAGTGTGGTACGATTCAGCTGGACTTCCAGCTTCCGCAACGCTTTGAAGCGGAATACATCGGGGCCGACGGCGAAAAGCACCGTCCGATTATGATACACCGTGTAGTTTTCGGTTCCCTGGAACGTTTTATGGGCGTGTTGATTGAACACTTTGCCGGAAAGTTCCCGCTGTGGCTGTCTCCGGTACAGATAAAGATTCTGCCGATTTCCGACAAATACATTGACTACGCAAAGCAGGTAGAAGCTTCCTTAAAGCAGGAAGGACTGCGTTGTGAAATTGACGAACGCGCCGAAAAAATCGGCTATAAAATCCGGGAAGCCAGAGAAGACCGTGTTCCGTATATTCTCGTGGCAGGCGAAAAAGAAGCGGAAAGCGGTTGTGTTGCGGTCCGCAAGAGAGATGAAGGCGATATAGGAAGTATGGAGCTGGAGAAATTTGTGGAGATGCTGAAGGAAGAAGGAATTTTGATTCCGTAAAGTAATTTATAGAGCCGCCCATCGAGACAGATGCGCGGCTCTTAAAAGTTTTTGTGTATTATTGTTTCGCAACGCGATAAGTCCACGAAGCATTGGTACCGGATATCACAAGAACATAGGATAAATCCGGATATTCCTCCGTAGAATAAACCTCCCATACAATCCCTTCGATTTCCGTTTCCGTCTCAAAACGGTCTAACACCGTCTTTGTCGTAAGGTCACCGGTCCCAGGCTGATACCGTTCATAAACCATCAGTTCCCCATTGACCATGATATAGAGTCTTTCTCCGTTAAATCCCGCAGTATACTCTTCCGACACATAAAAATAATATTTTCCATCGAACAAAGCAGCAACTGCCTTATCATTATCCGCAACAGAAAAAACTTTCGTTCCGATTCCCCGCAAAGACGCGGACCTGTTCTCCGGCTCTGAGGAAGATACATTACCGGCACTGTCGGTGTAAACCTTCGGCACTCCACGGGTTATCACACCTATCATTTCTCCAATCCGGTCGGCGGACACCTCCGTCACTCCCCAATCGCCTATATAGGTAATACCGTCAAGCTTGATAAAATCCATCCAATCTACAGGAACCTCATACCGCAGTGACTTCTCACCGTTCTCAGGCATATGATTACTGTCTGCCGTCTTCGTCGGATTCGGTGATACGTCATGTCCGTTCAATGGTTGCTTATTACATCCGACGAAAGATAGCATAAGTATAAACGCAAAAACGATTCCTATCGTCTTTTTCATACCGATTACCCCCTTTTCTTCGTTCTGATAATTAGACGAAATTAAGCGGTAAAAAGTTCCATGTAGCCTTCTCACGGATTGACCTCTGTCCTTTGCATCACTGCCTGCTCCAACGCCCAATTCTGCATCTCCACAAACAGCTTCCCCTTTAACTGTTCATATTCTATCCAACAGAGCACATGGTCTTTTTCTGTCGGTGCTCCTACTTCCTCAATTAATTCTCCGAAATAATAGGTCTGAATCGGATGAAAATACCGGATGGTGGGATGTGTAGTAAAAGCTTCCGCAGAACATATTTTATCCTTCACAAGAGACAAATACCCTGCCTCTTCCACACACTCCCTTTCAATACAAGCCTCATGACTCTCCCCGTTTTCCAAACCACCGCCCAATAAAAAATAACCTTTCGGCACCCGAACCACACCAACCATGTTGCCCCGGAAAGGAATCAGGTATGCCCCCTCCCGGTCTGTGTATTCTACATTTTCCTTTGTTCCGAAAATTTTGTGCATCTTAGTTCCTCCCAACATACATATACCATCTAACTCCTAAACTGTAATCCAGTACCGTTTCATCTTACAGTCATCAACATCTATCGTCTTCTCGTAAACTCCGCCGTTAGCAAGTATCGTTTTCTCACTGGCTTCATTTCTGACATCACAAGTAACAAGAAGTTTTTCTATCCCCAATGCTTTTGCATTTTGTAGATTCAAACGAAGCATTTCCTTTGCATACCCTTTTCCGCGTTCCGAAGGACGCACCGAATATCCGCAATGACCTCCCCAAGTTCCAAGAATCGGATGATTGATATGATGGCGTAAATCTATAACACCCACTACTCTTTCATCACTTTTCCGTACCGCCAAGTATGTATGAGACGGAACCGTTGTCCCTGCCTCTCCACAGGTCGCTTCACTTTTTCTGCGTTCACATATCCTTATCCACTCTTCCGCAGATTTACACTCATCAAGGGATAAACAGCCCGCAAATTGGTCCTCATTCTCCGCATCACATTCTAAAATCTCTTGGCGAAACCTCCATATATCATCCGCATATTTCCTTTGAACTTCCATCAATTCAATTCTTTCCATTTCAACCACTCCATAAATTCAAATTCGTCTACTCCTACAAACCAAATTCTAACACACCCAAACACTCTCCTCGAGCCCTTCCCCCGCCACCTTACCGTTTCCATTTCCCGCGTGGTGGCTCGGGCGTGGCGAATTTTTACAAACGTTCGGGAACTTTGCCGAAACCATGAAAAGGCCCTTACAATATATGTTTTTGCTTTTCCCGAAGGGTCGCGCCTCGCGACAAAGTCGCTCGGTCGCGGGCGCGTTCGCATGACTGAGCACCATCTGGTGCTCGCATGCTCACTTTGCCAACGCGTACGGTAGCGCAGTCGAAATCACCTCTTAGAAAAGACTGGGTGCGAGGCCGCTCCCGAGCGTCCTAGTCGTTCTTAGAGGAAGTTCGACGGAGCGTTGCGACTTGCAAAAATGTATATTGTAAGGGCCTTTTCATGGTCTTCACACACTCTCCACGTTTGTAAAAATGGGAACACCGCGCGTTTACGGTCTTTCCAACTGAATTTTCTCCTCCTGCATGGAAAGCTTCACCTTATTCCCGGTCAACTCCAGCTTATCTAACAAATCCCGCGGAATCTGCACACGGCCCGCACGGTCCACGATGGCATATTCCTCCTGGGTTTCCCCGATTTCCTGCCAGTTTACGGCGGATGCATTGGTCATATCGCTGTACTCTTCCTTTAAAATACGCTCACTGCTGATCTTACCGTCGCGGATGGCAACCACACGCTTTACCTTCTTTGCCAAGGTGGTATCGTGGGTAACGATAACGATGGTCTGACCCTTTTCCTGATTTAAGCGTACAAATAAATCATAAATGTAATCCGCAGTCTTACGGTCAACGGAACCCGTCGGCTCATCCGCCAGAAGGAGCTTCGGCTCGTTTGCCAGCGCAATGGCAATGGCAATACGCTGTTGCTCACCGCCGGAAAGCTGCTGTAAGCGATTATTCTTACGGTGAGACATGCCTACCAGGTCAAGTAACTCCAACGCCCATTCCTTCTTGTTCTTACGATTGGTAAGCTGCATCGGCGTCATAACATTTTCAAGCGCCGTCAAATACGGAAGCAGGTTTCTTGCATTGTTCTGCCATACAAAACCTACCGTATCTCTTTTATACTCCACCAACTGCCGCTCGTTCATGGTAAACAGGTTCTTTCCGTCTACGAAAAGCTTACCGGCGCTCGGCTTATCCAAACCGCCGATCATATTAAGGAAGGTGGACTTACCGCTACCGCTGTTACCGATGATGGCAACCAATTCGCCCTTTTCCACCGTCAGATCCAACCCCTGCAGTGCCAATACTTCCAAATCCTTTGTCTTATAAATCTTTACCAGGTTATCCGCCTGAATCATAATTTCTTCTGCCATAGTCACCCTCCCTTATTCCTGTACGGCGTCGGTCTTTACCGCACCGTCTTCCAATTCATAGGAAAGGGTACCTGCAGACATGAGCCCCACATCGTGGGTAGTCATGACAATGGTAACATCTTCCTTCTCTACCAAATCCCGGAACAGTTTCATCACCGCCGCTGCCGTAGCGGTATCCAGCTCCGCCGTCGGCTCATCCGCAAAAATCACCTTCGGGCGATGGGCCAATGCTCTTGCGATTGCCACACGCTGTTGCTCACCACCGGACATCTCCTGCGGCATATGTTCCATACGGTTACCTAAGCCCACAAGACGCAGGCATTCCTCTACCCGTTCCTTCCGTCCTTCTTTAATTCCCGCAAGACGCAACGAAAATTCCACGTTTTCAAAGGCATTCATCATCGGAATCAAAGACACGGACTGAAATACAAAGCCGATGTCCTTTCTTCGAAGCTCTTCCCGCTTCTTCTCGGAAAACGCTCCGATGTCCTGTCCCTCAAACAACAGCGTACCGTTGGTCTGACGGTCCAGGGCGCCTAAAATATTCATCAGTGTCGTTTTACCCGAACCGGAACGTCCCTTTAATATCGTCAGGGACTTCTTCGGAATCTGTATCGTAATATCCTTCAATGCATGAAATTCACCGCCGGTAACCGGGAAAATACGATTTAAGTTTTTCGTTTCAATCATGTATTCCATAGTATTCTCCTTTCCGACCTTAATCTTCGCCAAGCTTCAATGCATTGGTAATCTTCATTGCCGCAATGTTACGAATCAGAACCGCAATACAAATACAAAGCATTACCGCAATTACCGCAAACAACTTCACCATATCCCCGTCGGATGTAATCAAGGTCTGCGGAAGCACCTGCTTTTCTGCCGCATAAGTAATCTGAATCATCGGCACATACATACGGGATGCTACAAGGCCAACCCCCGCGCCGAATAAAATGGACAAAATACCGGAGAAAATCTGCTCGTTAATGAGCATATGTAAAATCTCATTTTTCCGCATACCCATTGCACGGAATACACCGAACAAAAGCTCACGTTCACGAATGGAGAGAATCCAGTAAATCAAATATCCCACACCGCAAAGCAATAAGATAATGATAAAGCTTAAGGTCAGAATACCGTTGGTTCCCTGGAACAGGGTATCCGTACGAATCTCTGCCAGATTACTCTGCAAACTCTCGATGGACGTAAACTTGTAATTGTTTTCTTCCGCCCAATCATAGAAAAAGTCGGTATCCGTTTCCGTGGTTCTTAACCATACCTGATACGGACGAATATCAAATCCTTCCTGTACCTGAGACAGATGTGCGATTACAAGATAATTATCCTTATCCACAACTTCCTCCCCGGAAAGCACCTGCTCCGTCGGTATATACCGAGGCCAATAATCCACAAAGCCGTAAATGGTACCTTCGACTTTATTTCCTTCCGCATTCTCGTAGGTAATCTTGTCACCCAGCTTCTTTCCCAACTTTACGCGGAAGTTATCGGATACCAGTACCGCCTCCGCATTGGTAGAAAGAACATTTAAATATTCTCTTAAATGGTAATCGTTTAATTCTTCGTTGCCGACAATCGTTTCACCGTATTCTTTGGTATTGATGGCAAATACTTCACCGGAACAAATCACTTCTTTTCCTTCTTTAAACTGTACTTCCTGACGAAATACTTTCGCCGCGCTTTCCACACCCGGAATTTCCGTAAACTTACTGAATTCCGGTTCACTGTAGAACACCTCGGTACCCGGATGGGTCTTTGCATAGGCTTCGTTGTTTTTCCATCTCTCCTGGACCACCAGATTGGTACCGGTCAAATATACCGTATTCTCTTCCGCATTGGCAATAATGGTACGTGCAACCGTAGCATTAAAAATACCCAGTGCCACCGTAAGAATCAGGAACAACATTACAAATTGCTGCTTTGCTCCGGTACGAATGGTCTGCAGGAAGGAAGCATATCCTGCCGGACTAAGACTACGCTTTCTGAGTATAAACAACAGCTTAATTAACAGCGGCTGGATACGCAAAAACAGCATACCAACACCGAGAATAAACAAGGATGCGCTAAAATACAACAACGGATCCAACGGTTCGCCTGCCAATACACTTTCTTTTAATTCATCCAATCTTCCGGAGAAATTATAAAAACCGTACAGTGCCACACCGGTTGCGATTACATCCAGATAAAGCTTCTGCCAAAGTTTCTTTTCGGAACGCGCCTTCTTTCTCTTTACATGTACAATCGACACTCCGCTGTATTTAAAGACCGGAATCAATGTAAGGATTACAGACGCCACAATGGCAACTCCCGCATATAAGAAGACCTCTCCCGTCAACTGCACCGGCAGTTCTCTTCTGACGCCGAATTCCAAAAAGGCTGTAGAGGAACCGATTATCTTACACAAATAGATACCTAACGGCAAACCGAGTACAAAGGCAATCGCCGCCAGCACAAGGTTTTGCATGAAATACAACCGGATAATCTGGCCTTTTCCCGCACCACGGCTCTTTAAAAGAGAAATCTCACTCTGCTCCATGGAAAGCATCTGACCGGAAATCATAAACAGAAATGCCGCCAAAAGTGCCAACACCGGCACCTGCAAAATCAATAAAGTAGCATTGATTTTCTTTTCTTTTCCCACAAACTCATCCAATACTTCTTCGTAACCGTCACAGGATATCATCTTCGCAATGCTTTCCAATTCATTGAGACTGTCAACGCGCTCCTTCGCCTGTGTCGCTTCCTCCTGCGGCAGGGAATCGCAATCGCCGATGACATACCAGGTTGCATCGAACCGGTATCCGCCCATACGGTTTCCCCGGAACATTTTATCGAATAACGGTTCCGACATAAACACACTGTTATCATAGCTGTCCGGAGAATTTACCCAATAGGTATCACTGACTTCATTATCCTTAATTACGCCCACAATACGGACACGCAACGGTTCTCCTTCCAAATCTTTGATGGAAGAAAAGGTCATTACTTCACCCAAAACAAATTTCTTCTCTACCAGTGCAACTTCCGTCACTACCGCTTCCACGCAGCCGTCCTCTGCCAATTCATCGGAATACATTACACCGTCAATGACAGTACAGTGGTCCCGAAAATCGGTAAGCGTACTGATTTTAATGTCCCGCTTTGCTCCCTCGGTACGTTCCAGAGACGATACACCGTTTGCATAAGCAAGACTTACATTCGCCACATATTCCAACTGATTTACACCGATTTCACCGCATACCCGGGTGGAATACTCTTCCATCGCAAGAAAATCCTCTTGGAACTCTCCCTTTCGCGCCACGGAGGACAAGGTAATCAACCCCGGATGTACCCCGTTTTTTTCTCCGTAGGACTTAAATTCATCCGATAACATTCTCTGCAAAGAAGCGTCCTTATACATCGGATATCCCGCTGCAACCGCTACCAACAAAATGTTACCGATTAACAGACATAAAGCAAGCCATTTTTTATGTCTGAGTTTTTGTATCATAAACCGAAACATGGAATCCTCCTATTATTGAACCAAGATTTGTGTACCTTCTTCCAGACCGTCAATCACCCAATACGTGGATGTACTCTTACGTCCGAAAGAAAAGCTGACTGCATGCAACCCGTATTCATCCTTTACCTTTACTTTCTGCACACCGTTCTCCATATAAACAGCCGAAGCATCCAGAAGTAAAACATCTTTCATATGAATCGACTCTGCCGTCACCGCAATTCCGTTGCCGTCATACAAATATTCACAATCTTCGTCCAACTGAATATACGCCATCGTTCCCGCCAAATCCCCGGACACCGTGTTCGGAGATGCGGTAATTACGGTTCCGGTTCCGGTCATACTCTTACCTTCCACCGTTGCGGAAACCTTCACCTTTTGACCGTACCGGAATGCTTTGCTTTCATTGGATACTTCCAACAAACGTTCCTTCGGGTCCGCTATCGTAATGGTATAGGAACTGATTTTAGAGCCTGGGCGCAACTGCTCCTGCTCCAGTAAAATACCGTCTTCTTCCATCACAATCTCCGTTCTTGTCAATGCTTCCTGCATCTCTTCCAGACGGGTTTTTGCATCCTCATAGGCGGTTCCCGTTTCCCCCCGCTCTTCCATACGCTGTAACTGACGTTCCATAACCGCCAACTGTATTTCATCCATCACCACAAAAACATGTGCAATGACATCTCCTGCAACTTTATTCTTCTTTTCCAGCCCCACAGCTTCCAAATAATAGGTCTCGCCGTACGGAAAATCAAAGCGAATCCGGCTTTGTTTCGGATATATTACGTTTCCCGGTACTGTTGTTTCCATAATAAAATCGCCGCGTCTTACCGTAGTATATTTCTGTCCCACCGCCGCTTCTTTTTCTTCTAATGCTTTCGTATACAGCGTTTCGGAAGACTTCTCTTTTTGTATGGTAAGGCCTTCCGGATTTGTTGCCGGAGCCGCGGCACAGGTGCTTACAAAGGTACACAGCGTAAGTGCAACTACTGCTTTTTTCAGAAACTTAGTTCTTAACATACACACGATCTCCTTCCTTCAGTCCTTCCACAATTTCCACATAAACATTATCGTCATAGCCGAGAATTACATCCCTTTTTGTCCGGATTCCGTCCTCTACCAAATATACATACGTACCGTTGCTGTCGCGATATACCGCATTCTCCGGAATCGATAATACATTTTCGTGATAATTCCCTACCATGCAGATTAAAACAAAATCTCCTATTTGTGCTCCGTTAAAATCATCAGCACCGAAATAGGTATAGGTACTCTCTTCTTCCATTAAGTCATCCAGATAGATTAACTCCGTCTCTTTCCCGTTTACAATACCGTAAACCCGTTCCTGATTTTGTATCTCCGACAGGGGCAGATAACTTCCCATGGTAATACACACCCGTTCCGTATCCGCCAGAGCGATGGCCGGCTGTCCCGCCGCCACAGTAGCATTTTGACCGATGCATGCGGTCACAACACCGTCAAACGGCGCCGTTATAGTATTCTTACCAAGCTTTTCCCTTGCCTCTTCCCATGCATTCCAAAGTACCGGTTCCTGCATCTGCCAGAGTTCCTCCGCTTGTGCAAGGATAAGTTCCTGCCACTCTCTTTCCTCCGCAGATAACTTTCCCGCCAGCTTTTTATTAACCGCCTTCACGGTATCCACATAATTCTTTTTTTCTCTCAAATATTGATCCAAAGCGCTGCTTGCTTTGCTCCGTACCCCTTCTTCCTCCAGTTCGGCCAAAAGTTCACCCTTTTTTACTACCGAACCCAGCTTCACATAAAGTTTGGAAACCGTACCGCTCGCTTCAAAGGTAAGCTCTTCCGTATACGGTGCCAGTTCCGCATCTTTCGTTGTCATGGTATATAAATCCCGATACATTACGGTTTCCATATCCACTACCGCATCTACCGGTGCCAGTAACTCGATTTCTTTCTGCATTGCTTCCGTCGTCCCGCAGGCGGTAAGACACACCGCAAACAGGGCAAGCCCCGCTATACAGTATCTGTTTTTCTTCTTTCTCATAATATCCTCCTGTTAACGCAAAATCACTTCGTCGCCTTCCGCAAGACCGCTTACCACTTCCGCTTTCGAATCCGCAAGCAATCCGACCTCTATCTTCTTTGCTTCCCGGTTTCCTTCGCTGTCATAGCAATAAACATAGGCCTCGTCGCCGGCAAAATGTACTGCGCTTTTCGGAATAAACAATACATTCTCTTTTTTCTCCAATACAAGAGAATACAACACACGCTGTCCAATCGGCATTTCATATTGCTGCACCTTCGGTTCGAAATACATCACACCGGCTTCACTATCAATCTCCGTCAAAACCGTTTCATACTCGGTACCGGTGTTGGTTGTCAGCACATAGGTATCCCCCTTCGTAAAGTAAGGAATGTACTCTGCATCGTCGCACATAAACGCACAGGCTCCGGCCGCACTGACGGTAAACACCTTCACTCCCGGCCAGGACATAAAATCACTTCCCAAATCACCCATAAATGTTACGGTTCCGTCCATTCCGGCGTAAATCCGTGTACCGGCAAGCCATTCCGCCAACTCATCATATTGCAACTGCTGTATGTATATACTGTCCTCAATATCTTCCGTCTTCCTGCGATACTCGTTTTCCAATTCAAGTACCTTTTCCTGATATGCCGTATCCGACATCGTATCTTTCTTTCTTCCCAGCTGTGTAAGCTCCAGTTCCAGTTGTTCCTGTAAATGAGTCATCTGCATCGTAAGTGTTTTTATACTGTACTCCAACTCTGCCAGATATTCCTTCTCTTCCTCACATTGTAACTCTGCCAAAAGATCTCCCTTTGCCACCGTATCCCCTTTGGAAACATACACACCGGCCAAACCTCTTCTGTCCACCGCAAAGGAAAGATTCTCCGCCGTTACCTGTTGATAAGCCGCATCAATCACCTTCGTCTTCTGAATATCGCCACGTTGCACTTGTGTCATCTCATAAGTTCTTAACGAACCGTCCGAAACAAGTGCCGAAGATTTCCCATCTTCTTTTGATGTGTTACATCCCGCAACTATAAGTGCACAAAAGACTGCTAACACACCTGCATACCATTTCCTGCTTCCCATTGTAACCTCCTAGTTATCGTTCCTTACTTTTCCCGCGCCATATCACACCAGATTATATTCTATCACAGAATTCGCTCAGTTTCCACAATCAAAAGCGAATATATTTTGTACATTTTGTGAACATTTCACAACTCTTTGTTCACAAAAACCCCGAAAGTCACAATCGGACCTTCGGGGTTCTCTCCATCTCAAACAAATTCCTTACTTTTCAAATAAGGTATCGATTAACTTGTAGCCCTCCGGATACAAAATGCCGGAAGCCTTTGCTTCTTCCTCGTTGTAGAAGCCGATACGTCTGCGTTCCATGGTACTGTCGTAAAGCAGGAACGGTACCGGGTCGGAAGTATGGGTACGACAGCGAATCGGAGTCGGATGATCCGGCATTACAAGAAGACGGAACTCTTCGCCCGCTGCCTTCATACCTTCTACCACCGTACGAATTACCTTCGCATCCAAAGACTCAATGGCCTCTAACTTATTTGGCAAGCTTCCCTGATGACCCATTTCATCCGGAGCCTCTACATGAACGTATGCAAAATCATAACCGTCCTTGGTCAATGCATCTACCGCAGCCTGTGCCTTACCAACATAGTTGGTATGTAACGTACCGTCGGCACCCGGCACTTCGATAACCTTCATGCCCGCGCCGATTGCGATACCTTTCAGTAAGTCTACCGCAGAAATCATAACACCGCGCTTTCCGGTCTTTTCCTCAAAGCTGTCCAATGCCGGTCTGGTACCTGCACCCCAGAACCAGATGGAATTTGCCTTATGTAAGCCCTTCTTTGCACGCTCTACGTTAAGCGGATGGTTATTTAAAATATCATAGCTCTTTTCCATCATCTCGCGCAACTTCTCTTCCTTCGGAAGATAGTCTCCGATAACCTTACCTAAAATGTCGTGTGGCGGAGTAAGCGGAACCACCTGACCCTTATCCCAAATCAAAAGGTGTCTGTAGCTGGTACCTACATAATAGCTGTAGATATCGTCCTGTAACTCCTTCTTTACTGCCTCTAAAAGAACAGCCGCATCCTCCGTGGAAATCTCACTGGAGCTGTGGTCAATAATGGTTCTCTCTGCATACGGTACATCCTCTTCGGACACCGTTACGATATTACAACGAAGGGCAATATCCGTATCCTTCATCGGCACACCGATGGAAAGGGCCTCAAGCGGAGAACGTCCGGTGTAATACTTCTTCGGATTGTAACCCAGCACCGCCAGATTTGCAGTATCACTGCCCGGGCTCATACCCTCCGGAATAGTTGCGGACAAGCCTACCACAGACTTTCCTGCCAGTTCATCCATCATCGGGGTGTTTGCATGTGCAAGCGGAGTCTTGCCACCGATTTCCGCAATCGGTTCATCCGCCATACCGTCACCTAAAACTACAATGTACTTCATATCTATTTCCTTCTTTCCTTAAGCTTCTACACGAATACGATTCTTTACGGTAACCTTCTTACTCTGCTCCGCAAAGGCCGCTTCCGTCATCTTCTCGGTTAAGAATGCGAACTCACCGGTCACACCCTCTGCCGTTACTTCCTTTACATTACCGAACGTAGCAAGTGCCGCATCCTTCTCCTCTGCCGGCACACGAACAAAAAATACGTTAAGTGCCTCGTCACAGGAAGAAAGAGCCAGCTTCTTATTGCTCCAATGGGTCATAATATTGGTTCCCACATGCTTTGCGGCATCTACAATATCCGCTACCACTGCACTGGCGGTCGGGAGCTTACCTGCACCGCGGCCGTAGAACATCACGTCACCTAACATATTGCCCTTTACCAAAATACCGTTAAACACATCATCTACACTGTACAGCGGATGATGCTTATTAATCATACGCGGAGCCACCATGGCAAAGAACTTGTCGCCCTGACGATTGCCCATGCCGAGAAGTTTAATGGTGCAACCCATGCTCTGGGCATACTTCATATCCTCTGCGGTAATCTTTGTGATACCCTCGGTGTAAATATCCTCAAAATCCACCTGCTTACCGTAAGCAAGGGAAGTTAAAATAGCAAGCTTACGGCAGGCATCGTAACCTTCTACGTCAGCCTCCGGATTACGCTCTGCATATCCCAGTCTCTGTGCTTCCTTAAGCACTGTATCAAAATCGGAACCGAAGTCACGCATCTGGGTCAAAATATAGTTGGTGGTACCGTTTAAGATACCGGTAATTTCCATAATCTCATCTGCGGTCAGGGACTGGTTTAACGGACGAATAATCGGAATACCGCCGCCTACACTTGCCTCGAATAAGAAGTTTAACTTATTCTGCTTCGCAATCTCAAGAAGCTCCGCACCATGTTTAGCCACCAGCTCCTTATTGGAGGTACATACGCTCTTTCCGTTTTCTAAACAAGCCTTCACAAAATCATATGCCGGCTTTACACCGCCCATCACTTCCGCCACGATTTCCACTTCCGGATCATTTAAAATATCCTGGAAATCATGCGTCAATATATCCTGTACCGGGTCTCCCGGAAAATCACGCAAATCCAACACATGCTTCACTTCAATTTCTTTTCCTGCACGCTTTGCGATACTGTCTCTGTTCTGGTTCAATACCTCAACCACACCGGAACCTACGGTGCCGTATCCTAAAACTGCAATTTTCATATTTCTTCCTCCGTCTTCTATTCTCTTCCCAATATCTTAATATAGTGTACACCTGAAATCGATTCCATACGATCCACCAAAACCGTTGCTTCCTCTGTTTCCGGACGCATCTCAATAGAAATGGTAAGGGAGGCAATACCTCCGATAGGAATCGCCTGATGAATCGTAAGAATATTTGCGTGACTCTTTGCGATCTCACCAAGTACCACAGACAATATCCCCGGTTCATCATCCATCTGCAACATTACGGTAATGGTTCTTCCCCGGTTATTCTCATGAAACGGAAAAATGTCATCCTTGTATTTGTAAAAGGAACTTCGGCTGATTCCTACAGCTTCCGTAGCCTCCTGCACCGTCAGCACCCGTTCCGAATCCAAAAGCCGCTTTGCTTCCACCACCTGCAATAACACCTCAGGCACTGCTTTTTTCTTTACAATGTAGAACTTTTCTTCTGCCAAAGGGATTCTCCTTTCGTGTTCGCGCCATAAAAACAAGTGTCCGTATCAAGGAGATATGATACCACAGAAAAATAAAGAATGCAACCCTTTTTTCAAAAATAAAAGGCCGAGCGCTCTTTCAAGCTTCGGCCTCTTCCAAAGAATCGTTACTTTATTAATTTCTTTACTTCTTCGATTGCCCGTTGTACCTGATTATCTTCCTCTAAAGATACCACCGGCTTCTGACGCAACGCTTCGTCAAGTTCCACCACAACATCCGGTGTAATTCCGACCCCGTGAATGTTTCTCCCCTCCGGCGTATAATACGTAGATACCGTCAGCTTCACCGCACTTCCGTCGGAAAGCGGAATGACACTCTGCACAATTCCCTTGCCGAAACTCTGTGTTCCCACAATAGTAGCCAATCCATAATCCTGCAACGCACCGGAAAAGATTTCGGATGCACTGGCACTGAAACCGTTAATCAGGACCGCCATCGGAATTGCACCGGTACTTCCTTCTTTGGCATAGATTTCGTCCTTTATATCATACTTATCTAAGGTATATACAATCAAATCCTCTTCTTCCAAAAACAAATCCAGCATATCGCAAACCGTAGTCAAAAGACCGCCTCCGTTGTCACGAATGTCCACAACCAGGCCCTTCATCCCTTGCGCTTTCAACTCTTCCAATGCCGTTGTAAACTGCTGGGTAGTAACTTCATCAAACTGCATAATATAAATATAACCGATGGAATCCTCCATCATTTCATAGGTTACGGTTTCCACCTCCACCAAATCACGGGTAATGGACAACTCCACGTATTCACCGGCAGACGCTCTCCAAACCTCTACCTCCACAATCGTGTTCTGTTCCCCTTTCATATGTTTTACCGCCAAATCGATATCCCAGGCAGAAACATCTTCTCCGTCAATCTTTGTCAGAATATCCCCCGGAAGCATACCCGCCTTATAAGCCGGACCGTTTACAAAAGGACGCACAATAGTAATCACTTTGGTAGATGCATTCTGGCTGACCAATGCGCCGATTCCGCAATAAGTCCCCTCCATTTCTTCCATAAGTGCCGCATACTCTTCTTTCGTATAATAACAGGAATACGGATCCTCCAAGGAATTTAAAAGGCCGTGATACATGCCTTCATACATGGCATCTTCATTCGTATCCTTCCAAAAATACGTATCAATCAATGATTTTAAGGTGTTCGCCTTTTCCATAAAAGCCTCACCTTTTGTCAGCGTCCCGTTCTGATTTCCCCCTAACAACAATTCCAGCAAATTTTCCGGAACTTGCGGATTTTCTTCTTCGGAAGTCTTTCCAAAGCTACATCCGGCGAACGACAGGATACTTCCTGCACACAATAAAACCGTCAAAATAAGTACACTGATTTTTTTCTTCCAAAATCTATTTCTGCTTTTCATACCCAAACATTGCTTCCTTCCATTTTCTATTACGGACTCACATACTTGCATGGGTCCACCGGTGTCCCGTTAATTCGAATGGTAAAATGTAAATGCGGGCCGGTTGACCATCCGGTAGAACCGCACTTCATAATTACCTGCCCCTGCTTTACGTAATCTCCTGCTTTTACAAGCAACTTGGATGCATGCAAATAGTGAGTGGTCACACCGTTTCCGTGGTCAATTACCACGTGATTTCCGTTCATGGAACTCCAGGTTGCCTTTGTTACCTTGCCGGCCAACGACGCCACAATATCCGCGCCATAGGCTCCTCCGATGTCGATTCCGCTATGATATTCCTTCTTTCCGGTAATCGGGCTGATACGATTTCCGAAATAAGAGTAAATATTCGGATCTCCCGGGAACGGCCAAATCATATTATCTACAGAGGTCTCGTCCGTAAGTCCCAACTTCTTTAATTCTTCTTCTCTTCTCTTTCGTTCTTCTTCCTCACGACGTAAACGTTCTTCCTCTTCTCTTCTTTTCCGCTCTTCTTCTTCGATTCGCTTCTTTTCTTTTTCTTCCAAATCCGCGATTTCCAGTTCCTTGCTTTCGATTTCGTCATAAAACTCAAAGTACTGTTCTTCCGTAATCCCCAAATTCGCCGTCAGTTCATCCATATATACGGCTTTATTGGCTACCAGAATCGACAAATTATCAATCTGCAACTGCTGTTCTTCTTTCTCCGCATTGAGCCCTACCAAAGCCAGTTCATAGGACTCCTCCTTCTTCTTTACTTCTTCACAGGAATCTTCGTACCGCTTTAACAGATTATCATCGTAGGCCGCAATCTGAGAACGATATTCCACCTGATTTAACAAGTCTTCCAGGCTGTCGGCGCCGGTCAAAAGCTCCCAAAAGCTGGTTTCCCCGTTCTCATACATATATTTTATCCGGGCCTTCATAATTGCATACTGATTCTCTTTTGTCTCAATGGCGGCTTCCAATTCTTCGCCCGCATTTTTCAGAGCTTCTTCGCACTCTGCAATGTTTTGATTCAACACTTCCATTGCATCATAGGCGAGAGAAAGTTCCTCATCCACCTTTTTAATATACTCTTCCGTACTTTTTTTATCTGCCTCCAGTGCTTCAATCCGCGCCGCAGTTTCTTTCTTTAGTGCTTCCAATTCTTCTTTTTCTTTCTTTGCCTTGTCAATGGCCGACTGATAGGATTCTTCTGCCGACACCACCGTTTTATGTCCCATAGGAACCATAGAACAAAGCACCGCAAACAGCCCCATATAGCATATTCCTTTTCTCAGAATCTGTTTCATCCGTCGTCTCCTCCCTTTCTTTCTCCTTGTATCACCCAATCCGCAACCTATTCCCGCAAACTGATTTTTCTGAGTTGCTTTCTTGCCGACGATTTACTGCCCAGCCATCCGATTAACACTCCGATGGCAAGCAACAGCGGTATCAGACTTGAAAACACTTGCTGTTCGCTCAAAAACGTCATCTTATGAAATACACTCTGAAACTCTTCGGAAAGGTACTCGATTACTTTTCCGTAAATCAAATACAAAATCCCCAACGGAACCAATGCCCCGCACAATCCCAAAATCATGCCTTCCACCACAAACGGGAACCGCACAAAAAAGTCGGTAGCACCGATAATATTCATAATGGAAATCTCTTCCTTGCGAACGGAAATACCGATGGATACCGTCATGCGAATCAGGAATATGGCAATCGCTACCAGAATCACAATGATTGCCACGGAAATCAACGTAATCATACGACTGATGCCTTCCATACTTTCCGCAACACCTTCCAGAGCATTTACCCGGCGCACCCCGTCCAGTCCCTCAATATGCCGGATCAGTACATCCTGCATGGAAACATCATTTAAAAACACTTTATAGGATGCCGAGTCCTTAAGCGGATTATCCTCACCGAAGGTGGCCGCCAGTTCCTCGTTCAAATGGTCCTTTTTATAATTTTCCCAAGCTTCTTCCGCAGAAATAAACGTAACGGATGCCACTTCCACTCTTTTTTTAATGGATTCACCGATGGCATCGATTTTCTCCTGAGAACACCCTTCCTCAAATAATACCGTTACACCTACGTTTTGTTCCGCCCCCTTCATCACATGACGCACATTTGCCGTCACAAAAAAGAACAAGCCCAAAATAAACAAACTTGCCGCTATGGTTCCGACGGAAGCCAACGAAAACATTCCGTTATGAAAAATACTTCGGATTCCCTGTTTTAAACAATAGAAAAACGTTCTAATACTTTGCATACACATACCCGCCCTTTTGTTCATCACTGATTACTTTGCCGTTTCGAAGGGTGATTACTCTCTTCTGCATCATATCCACCACTTCGTGATTGTGTGTTACCACCACTACCGTTGTTCCGCGACGGTTAATCTCCTCCAGTAAGTGCATAATTTCCCAGGAATTCTTCGGGTCCAGATTTCCTGTAGGCTCATCCGCCAGCAAGATCACCGGATTATTAATCAAGGCTCTCGCCAGCGCAACCCTTTGTTGTTCTCCACCGGACAACTCCGACGGAAAGGCCTTATATTTATCACTCAACCCGACCAAAGACAGCATGCGCGGTACCTTTCTTTTAATCTCCTTCGGTGACACTTCCACCACACGCTGTGCAAAGGCCACATTCTCGTAAGCATTCCGGTCCTTTAACAAGCGGAAATCCTGAAATACTACGCCGATACTGCGACGATATTTGCTGATTTGATGCCGGCGAAGCCGCGACAACTCTCTTCCTGCCACAAACACCTTCCCCTTGGTAGGCAGAATCTCCCGTAACATTAAACGAATCAACGTGGATTTACCCGAACCGCTGCTTCCCACAATAAAAACAAATTCCCCTTTTTTAATACTGAAATTAATATCTTCAATGGCGTGAATCCCTTTTTGATAATCCTTGGAAACATGATCAAAATGAATGACCGGTGCCTGTATGTTTTGTAAATCTCTGTGTAAATCGTATGCTCCCGCCATACGGTTCCTCCTCCTTATAATGGAAAAGCCGCATAAAAAGATGCGGCTTTCAACCTAAAACTCCATATTCTCTACGTACTTCATATACTTTACTACCATAAGTGCCATCTTAAAGGTAATGGCATCCTCAAAGGTCCGAAGATCCAAATTCGTCATCTTTTGCAATTTATCCAAACGGTATACCAATGTATTCCGGTGGATATAGAGCTGACGGGATGTTTCCGAAACGTTTAGATTGTTCTCAAAAAACTTGTTAATGGTAACAATTGTCTCTTCGTCAAAATCCTCCAAGGACTTTCCGTCAAAAATCTCCCGGATAAATACTTTACACATCGGAAGCGGCAACTGGTATACCAAACGGCCGATACCCAAATTGGAATAAGCTACCACGTTCCGGTCGCTATAGAAAATCTTACCTACTTCCAATGCCATCTTTGCTTCCTTGTAGGAACGGGAAACATCTTTAATCTCATTGACAATCGTACCGATTGCGATGTTTACGCGGGTCATTGCCTCTGTATTTAAGGTATCCAAAAGCACCCGGGCCGTCTTCATCATATGCTCGTAATCTTCGTTCATTTTCAGTTCTTTTACAAGAATAATATTCCGCTCATCTACCGCTGTAATGAAATCCCTGCTCTTGCCCGCAAACAAACTACGCACGGTTTCCAGCGCATTGGTATCCTTCTCCTGCTTCGTCTCAATCAAAAATACAATACGACGGGCATCCGCCTCAATGTGCAACTTCTTGGCAAGATTATAAATATCCACCAATAAAAGATTGTCCAACAAAAGATTCTTAATAAAATTATCCTTATCGTACCGTTCCTTATATGCCACAATTAAATTCTGAATCTGGAAGACCGTCATCTTGCCGATCATGTAAACATCATCGGTATCACCCTTCGCCAAAACAACAAATTCCAAATGATTATCATCATAAACTTTAAAAAATTGATAACCGGCCAAAGCCTGACTATCCGCAGGGGAATCTACAAAAGAAACCGCAGCATCCACGCTTTCCTGCCCCAGTTCCAACGTCGTTGCCAAGACTTCTCCGTCAGTTCCCAATACGCAAAGCTCAACCCTGGTAATTGCTTTCAATCCATCGATTGTATTTTGTAACACCTGATTCGAAATCATACGTCCTCCTTTTCGGGAAATACTACCCCACTATTTTAAGTTTAGCATTCGCCCGAAAAAAAGTCAAGGGCCGTCGTAAACGACGGCCCTAAAAACTCTATTTCATATTAGTGAGAAATAATCTGCTCAGTCTCCTTATCGAAGATATGTATCTTCGTCAAGTCGAAAGCGATGGTGATGGTATCACCCGGTCTAGCGGTGGTACGCGGGTTAACACGAGCGGTTACCGGAATGGTCTCATCAACATCGAAGTATAAGAATACTTCTGCACCAAGAAGCTCGTATACACGTACGGTTGCTTCTAAGCTGCTGTCCTTGGACATATTGATGAAGCTCTCCTCATCCTTAATATCCTCCGGTCTGATACCGAGAACAACCTTCTTCGGGAACTCTTCGTTGGTGTAGCCACCATCGATAAGCTTCTGAGCTCTCTTCTCGTTTAACTTAATGGAATGACTACCGAACTTAAGGAAAACTGCACCGTCTTCTTCCACTGCCTGGCAGTCAATGAAGTTCATCTGCGGAGATCCCATGAAACCTGCAACGAAGAGGTTCTGCGGTCTGTCATAGAGATTCTGCGGGGTATCAACCTGCTGGATAACACCGTCCTTCATAACTACGATTCTGGTACCAAGGGTCATAGCCTCGGTCTGGTCATGGGTTACGTAGATAACGGTAGTCTGTAACTTCTGATGAAGCTTGGAAATCTCGATACGCATCTGTACACGGAGCTTAGCATCCAAGTTGGAAAGCGGCTCATCCATGAGGAATACCTTCGGATTACGTACGATTGCACGACCCATTGCTACTCGCTGTCTCTGACCACCGGAAAGAGCCTTCGGCTTACGGTCTAACAAGTGCTCGATATCAAGGATTCTAGCTGCTTCGCTAACGAGTCTCTTGATTTCTTCCTTCGGGGTCTTTCTTAACTTCAAACCGAATGCCATATTATCAAATACGGACATATGCGGATACAATGCGTAGTTCTGGAATACCATCGCGATATCTCTATCCTTCGGCTCTACATCGTTCATAAGCTTGTTGCCGATGTAAAGTTCTCCTCCGGTGATTTCTTCAAGGCCTGCGATCATACGAAGGGTAGTGGACTTACCACAACCGGACGGACCTACGAAGATGATGAATTCCTTATCCTCAATCTCAAGATTGAAATCCTTAACAGCTACAAAGCCGTTCGGATAAGTCTTGTTGATATTCTTCAACGATAAACTTGCCATTTCATTTTCCTCCTAAAATATGATGTAATACCCACTGCTCCCATCAGAATTACAGTGTACTATTATCATACACTATTCTCGCATAAATTACCATATCTCAATTTACCAAATTCCGCCCTTCGTTTTTGTAACATTTGCACAGAGTTTTTTTCAACTGTTTTCATTCACTTAAAACACTTATTCCAACAATAATTTATTATAATCCCGCTATTGTTTATTTTTTCAGACAAAATCGACTTTTTTTGTTTTTTTTCGTCATTTTATCCCGTGTTCACCGGAAACAAACAGTACACATGCGGATAGCGCCTCACAACCTGCATCGTTTTCGGGAACTATGTAACTGTGATACAAAAACATGGAGGTATCTTCTTCCGTAAAAGTGCCCGCCGTCACATCCACCAGGCCGCCTTCCGCTGCCACTACCGAGCCGCCCAGCACAATGATGCCGGTGCCTTCCCCGCAAAGCAGCTTCTCTCCTTTATTCAATTGCACCTTTTCATAACTTCCGCTTGCTTCCGCCAGTCTTTTTTCCAAATACCCCAGGGTAATCAGGGGATCCTCCGCGCCACCCGGAGTTTTGGACGCGGCACCGGCATAATGACCGGTCAAAAATGCTCCCGCCAAAAGCAGTGCGCAAAGCACACCGATTCCCAGTTTCTTTCCGTTTACTTTCCGCATCTTTCTGTCTCCCTTCTTTTATTCCTCAAATATACCGGTGCGAAGATTTTCCACCAAATGCGCCGTTTCATTCAAATCCGGACGATATTCCTGGGCCGATGCCTCCCCCGGAAGCACCCGGTATACTATGGTGTCAATGTCCCGATAGCTTTCCCAATACACCATTTCTTCCTTTATCGTGTCATCGGTTCTACCGTATTCCGTCACGGAAGAAATCACCTCTTTTACAGACAAGCCGGATTTAAAACGACGTTTCCCGTCCACAAGTTCCGTAATCTCTTCATATATATTTTTATCTAATATATAGCATTCCTTCGGACGGACACCAAGCAGGGAAACTCCGATTTCCTCCGCCGCCATACAACGGGTTTCTTCCGAAAAAATCTTACACAAATCCGAAACCATAAACATCTCCGGTATTTCCGGATTATATACATTTAACACTTCATAACCTCCGGAAGTCAATTCCACCTTTGTATTTACCGGTACTTCTATAAAAGCCATCCCATCTGCCAGAAAATCCGCATAGCGCAACATAAAAGCAGTTATCTCCGATGTCTCGTCCTCCACTGCCAATACGGACCACTGGGCAGAAACCGGATTCGGTAAAGAAACCGTCTGCGTCGCCTCCGGCACAGGTGCCGACTGCTGCGGTTCCGACACGGCAAACAAATCGGATAACAGTACATAGCCCCCCAGCCATACCAGACTAACCAAAGAAGCATATAAAAAAAAACGCAATATCCTACTTCCTTTTTTCATTTTTCCGCCTCCTTCCATCCTTTAGTATAACAGACTTTTTCCTCTTGCGCAACGAACTCCTTCTCTGTTATACTAATATAAACCGTACCTCGTTTTTTATTCAAAAAGCAAAATGTATATCTATAGAAACGGAGAATCTTATGTCGAAAAAAACCGTATTGATTACCGGCGTATCCCGGGGCATCGGCCGGGCCTGCGCCCTTGCCTTTGCAAAGGAAGGCTATGCAGTTGCGGGCTGTTGTCATACCCGAAAAGATCTTTTAGATACGTTGGCTGACGAATTAACCGCGCTGGGAACACCTCATTTGCTTTTGCAGGGCGAATTGCAGAATTCCGCTTTTGCCGCTTCCCTTGTGGAACAGACCGCAGAAAAATTCGGTCGCCTGGATGTACTGATTAACAATGCCGGATCTTCCTTAATCCGGCTGGCTACCGATACCGACGATTCCCTTTGGGAGCATATGCTCTCTTCCAATCTCTCCTCTGCCTTTTACTGTTCCCGGGCTGCGATTCCGCACCTGTTAAAGAACCGGGAAAGAAACGACATTCCGAAATACGGAGCCTGCGGAACTATTATTAATATTTCCTCCGTGTGGGGATGTGCGGGTGCCTCCTGTGAGGCTGCCTATTCCGCCGCAAAAGCGGGACTGAACGGCTTTACAGAAGCTTTGGCAAAGGAATTGGCACCCAGTAACATTGCCGTAAACGCCCTGGCCTGCGGCGTAATTGACACGGACATGAACCGCTGCTTTTCCGAAGAAGAGCGTGCCGCCCTGGCAGACGAAATTCCGGCCAACCGGTTTGCCGATCCGGAAGAAGTTGCGGAAGCGGTTCTCCTGCTTTCCAAAATGCCGGCTTATCTTACCGGACAAATTATCCGTTTTGACGGAGGCTTCCTATAAACTGTCATTCTATCCCCGATACAATGATTTACGTTACAAAAAAGGCCGTCACATTCCGTGACGACCTTTCTTTTATACCAAAATCAATCTTTTCGTTGTGCCTTTCTCTGTCGCTTATCCTCATACATACGCTCATCGCTCATTTCCAGCGCTTTTGCCAATGCAATCTTAGAAGGATCTTTTACCTCGTACACACCGCAACTGACTTCCGCCTGATACGGCTGGCCTCCCTGCTCGTTTATCTTTTGCAGTTCCTCCCGTACTTTCTGAACCAGTTCCGCACCTTCGTTTTGTTTTTGGACGCGCATTACTATCACGAACTCATCACCGCCGGTACGGGCGTAGGTAATATTCTCTCTGCCTTCCGCCGCTTTCTCCAGTGCATTTGCGATACGCCGGAGACAATCATCACCGGCAGAATGTCCGTAAGCATCATTGGTTTTCTTCAGATTGTCCATATCAACGCTGATTACCGCAACACGCATTCTCAAATACTTCGCATCATTGTAAATCTTACGCGCCTGCTCCTCAAATCCGCGCCGATTGGCAATTCCGGTTAAAGTATCTTCCTTATACAAGCGTCTGATATCCTTCATTGCATTCAGATGCTCATGCAATGCGTAATTCTCTAATGCCACCGCGAAGTTCATGGCCCACGGCTGTAAAAAGTCATTGTAATGTCCGAAATTATCAAAATTATTTACCACATAACCTAAGTTGTGATTCTTATAATGAAGCGGGCTGAAGAAGAAACTGCCGGTCTCGTACTCGCTCCGTTCCTCCTCCGGAATCAGCTCGCTGCGGTCAAACTTTTTCTCCATGAGGTGAAGCGCATCATTAGCTCCCTTCACCATTCGTAAAACCATGGTTTTCGTATATTCCATACGGGTAGCACCGAGATTCTTCTCTTCTTCGGTCAACTCTTCCGACTCATCACACAAACAAATCCAGGTCTTCCTTGCATTATTACGAAGATTGTACTTATGAACTACATTTAACAGTTCCTTTTCATCCGTAACACCTTCCAAATCCGCATTCATAAAAATCGTCTGGTAGTTGATTTCCTTGCGTTCCTCCAGCTCTGCGGACAAGGTATACCACTTACTTTTCACCTTATGTCTCTTACAACCGCAGCTTCCGCGGTATTTATCCTGGGTGGAGATGTACTGCATCATGTCCGGCTTTTCTCCCCGACTGACTTCATCAATCACTTCCACGGCACGCCCCGCCATTTCTTCAAAATTAACCGAGATTGTCGTAAGCGGCGGCTCACAATGCTGTGCCCCGATTACATCATCATAACCGGATACACAAATATCCTCCGGCACACGGATTCCCCGTTCTCCCAGTTCCCTGCAGACCGCCAACGCCATGTAGTCATTGGCACAAATAATAGCCTGCGGATACCGGTTCCCGCGACCGGCCAGGAAATGGTCCACGGCAGCCTTTCCTTTGGCATTCCAGTAGTCTCCGTAAAATACCATATCATCCGTTACCGGAATCCCGTATTCCTCCATAATACGCTTATAGCAGGCAAAACGAAGTCTTGCGTCCTCCAATTCCATCTTACCGGTCATAAAACAAATATCCCGGAACTCATGTATCTCCACAAAATGCCGGATCATACGTTCCATGGAAACATTCTCATCCACGGATACATTATAGACTCCGTCAAAATGTACACGAAGAGACACAATTGGGCAGGAACGCTTCTTTAAGTGTTCTACCAACGCTGCTCCGCCGTCGGAAATATTCAACGTGTCTACCGCAAGAATAATGCCGTCCAACTCCGTATAATCCGCCAGAGAGAAAACCTGCTGTTCGCCTTCTCCGTATAACAAATTGTCTCCGAAAGAATTAAACGTAGTAAAATAGTAAACATCATACCCGTATTCATCCGCTTTTGCGCTGATTGTCTGACAGACTCTGCTGGAAAAATTCTGCGTAACGGAACCGATAAAAACTCCTAATTTTTTACGACTCATTCCGCCTCACCTATCCTTTCTATTATTCGGAGATACTCTTCTCTTAACTCTTTGTAATATAACCGTACCTGTGTATCATTCGCTTCTTTTACGGCACGCAATGTCATTGCCGCCCTTTCCGCTGCACCGTCAAAACCGAAATTCGCCAAATTGCCTTTCAAGCGGTGTACCGCTGCGTAAAACCCCGAAAAATCCTCTCTTTGCAGGGTAGCATCCATCTCTTCCACTATCTCGACTCCCGGGAACAAGCGCACGCACTCTTCCCACAAATCCATCTGTCCCGCCATCCGCCGGCACAACTCCTGTTCATCGCCTAAAAACGGCTGCATTCTGCGATATAACTCCGAACTCACGGGACACCTCCTCCATTGTTTACTCTAAGTATACTCCTTTTTCCCGTTTTTGTCCATTCTTTCTGCAATTTTCCCTTTGATTTTCCTTCTGCTTTCGCGGATATTGCATATACTGTTACAACATGCATCACAAGGATTCGATTTTATGGTTCCTATCGTTGATTTTCATTGCGACACTCTTTACAAACTCTCCGCAACTCCCGACCGTTTTTTCCTTCCTGCCGAGCATTCCCGTTCCCATGTTTCTTACGAAGGGCTCTGTTCCGCCGGTTCTGTTTTACAGTGTTTTGCTCTTTTTACAGACCTATTCGACGATAGCTTTTCTTCTCCGATTTCCCGGCTACGGAAACAACTTGCCTGCTTTCAAAAAATTCTGAACCGTTCCAACGGACATTTCGTCCAGGTACGTACCGCCGCCGAACTGAACGCCTGTCTTTCCCGAAAGAAAATTGCCGCATTATTGACTCTGGAAGAAAGCAGCCTCTCCGATGACCCTCTCGGACTTCTGCCGGAATTTGCCTCCTTGGGTATTCGTATCGCCACCCTTACCTGGGATTATCCGAACCTTCTCGGAACCACCGCATTAAACGTCATTCCTTCCCAAAAGCAACAAACCACCAATCCCTTCTCTTCCCTGACAAAACTCCATTCTCCCCATACCGGTCTCACTCCTTTGGGACATGATTTTCTTGCGGAAGCGGAGCGACTGGGGATTCTCATTGATGTTTCCCACCTGTCGGATGCCTCTTTTTATGATGTGGCTTCCTACAGTAAAAAGCCTTTTCTTGCCACCCATTCCAACGCCCGGAGCATTTGTAATCATCCCAGAAATCTCACCGATGACATGTTACGCATCATTGGCGAGCGGGGCGGTGTTATCGGACTGACCCTTTACGAACCGTACCTTATTTCCGGTCCCGCCACACCGGAAGAATTGTTAAACGCCCTGGTTCGGCACGCGAAACATATTCTTTCTGTTGCCGGCTCCGATGCCTTGGTTCTGGGCACCGACTTTGACGGAATTCCGGGAAACGGAGCCGTTCCGGATATAACGCAACTGTACCGGTTGGAAAAAGCATTTTTAAAGGCCGGGATTAATTCTACTGCTGTAGAGAAAATATTTTACAGAAACGGAATACGGTTTCTTACGGATAATTTATAACGTAACTTCACAGTTATGTAAACACGTGTAAACAAAATCGGGCTTTGTTTTTCGAAAAAGAAAAATCCCGAAACCCTTTATTTCAAAGAGTTTCGGGACTATTCAAACCAATGCGGAAAAAGGGACTTGAACCCTCACGGTCGGGGACCACATGATCCTTAGTCATGCCTGTCTGCCAATTCCAGCATTTCCGCATATTGATACGCACCTCACGTTGTTCGCATACGGTACGATGCAGTTGAGGGGACTTGAACCCCTACCCACGTACGTGGACATGAACCTGAATCATGCGCGTATGCCAATTCCGCCACAACTGCGAACTGCCCTATTATACTAACACCTTTTTTTCGAATTGTCAACAACAATTTTAATTTTTTTATTTTTTATGGAAATCCTTCGATTTAACGCTTTCCAAAAAACTTCTTTCCGCCTTTTTTCGCCTGTTTCTCCGTTCCTTCCTGTTCTTCCTTCCAGTCGAAATATTCTCCGTCCAGTTCCTCCGCACTCGGCAGATTCGGTGCCACAACACCCTCACCTTCCACTACCGTCTCTTCTAAAACCTGACTCGGTGCGTACTTTTTCTTGCCTTTCGTCTTCTTACCGAAGCCCTCCGGTACCTTCGGTTGTTCGTTTACCTGCACCACAATCGGTGCGGACAATTTCTGATTCAGTTCGGATTGTGCCTCTGCCGCCGCCATCTCAGCCTGCTGGGCACGCACTTCTTCCTGTCGCTTCTTTTCTTCTTCCGTCAAATCCTGCTGTTTCTCTTTTTCCCGATTCTGCTGTTCAATCAGGCGCAAATACTTTTTGGAATCCCGCATCACTTCCATCTGCGCCACCATACTCTCTTCGTTTTCTTTTAGGAAACCAAGACTCTCTTCATAACTGCGCAGCGCCGCATTGTACTCTCTCCGAAGATTCTGGCAAAGCTGTTCCGTTGTTTTCTGCATATCCATAAACATTTCTCTTGCATACAACAAAGACGCGGCGTAGGTATCTTCCGCACGGCCTTTGGCATCTTCCTTAATCTCCGCCATTCTTCTTTCGTGTTCCGCCAATCCCCGCTCTCTGGCCGCCACGGTCCCTTCATATTGCTCCTTTAAATCGTATACGGTATAATTTAACTCTTCCAAAAGCTGAAAAAGACGCTTTTTCGGCACAATCAAATCCTCCGAAGAATATGCACTTTCCTCACAATTGGAAAGCATCAAAAAAATCTGGCGCATAATCTGTTCCAATTTATCCTGCATAATATCCTCCTTTATCCCTGTTCTCTTCTATCGTAAATAAAAATCAAAAACTTCCGATTTTTCTTCTTCGTTCTCCGGATAATGTACCTCTACACGCATCCGGTGTTCCTCCCCCTCTGTAACACAGGTATATACCTTGCCTTTTACGATCATCCCTTCTTCAGTATAAACATACCCGTACAGAGATTCTTCCTCCTGCAAAATTACACACGCCGTTCCTCTTTGTGCAAGCTCATCCAAAAACTCCTGCAACGGTGCCGTTTCACCGATGATTGAAAGTTGTGTCGTCGTATCTCCGTTCATTTTATAGCGGTATTCATAGTAACCTTCTTCCGCAATCAATTCCGTCTCCGTAAATTGTCCCGAGAAAAAGATTTCACGACAGCCGAAAAAGTCCTCTGTCCGTTGCCAGCCGTTTTGCAACAACGCATTATAATCCGGCATCGGAGCAGATGTCACCTCCGGTGTGCTTGTGATTTCCGGCTCCGGCGTTACGGTTACTTCCGGCTCCGGCGTTGTGGTTGCTTCCGGTTCCGGGGTAGCGGTTAACTCCGGTTCCGGCATTGTGGTTACTCCCGGCTCCGGAATCCCGGTGGGGTCCGGTATCGGAGAAACCGTTATTTGCGGTTTCGGTGTCCCTTTTGCTTCAGGCTCCGGAGTGACGGTTACCTGAGGAACCGGGGTAGCGGTTAACTCCGGTTCCGGCGTTATTGTCACAGTAGGAACCGGAGAATCTGTCTTCTCCGGAATCGGTGTCACAGTAGACATCGGCGTTGCCGTTATCACCGGTATCGGTTTCGTCGGTCCGGCAGTAGGTACAGGTGTCTTTGTTCCCCCGGGAGTAGAAGTCGGCAACAAAGAACCCGCCTCCGTAGGGCTGGGTACCGGTGTTTTCGTCCCTACCGGCTGTACCGCAGGACCCGGCTTCACACACCCCAACATGCCGCACAACACGCCAAGAAAGAGACCGGTGCATACCGCTCTCTTTTTCAGTCCTGCATGAAATCGTTTGTTCCGCATTCCGGCTTCCCCCTCTGCGTTTTTCTTTATTGTATCGCATTCCCTGCGCTGTGACAAGGGATATTTTTTCCTCTGTTTCCTACTTCTTCAGTAATTGTGACCGATAAGAAGAACCGGCAATTCCTCCGAAAATTCCGAACCAGTCCAACACCGTTGCCCCGGTATCCGCAAAACATTCTCTGGTACCGAGATTTACACCTTTTTCCACACCCGGTCCGGTAACGATAATCGGCACATATTCTCTGGAATGGTCTGTGGACGGCGTGGCCGGGTCGCATCCGTGATCTGCCGTAATAATCAATAAGTCATCTTCTTTTAACTTTGCAAGCAAACGAGGCAACTGTGCATCAAAGTAAGATAACGCCGCACCGTACCCTTCCGTATCGTTCCGATGACCGTATTTGGAATCAAAATCCACCAGATTCACAAAACAAAGTCCGTTAAAGTCCCGGTCGCCGTAGGAAATCATTTGCTCGATGCCTTCCTCGTTCCCGGATGTCCTCACAAACTCAGTAATTCCGCTGCCGGCAAAAATATCATTAATTTTCCCTACACCGATGACATCATATCCGCTGTCCGCCAAAATATTTAACATGGTACGTTCCGGCGGCACAAGGGAATAGTCATGGCGGCGCGGTGTACGCACAAACGGATACTCCCCTTCAAACGGTCTAGCAATTACTCTTCCCACACCGTAAATTCCCCGGCAAAGTTCTCTTGCGATTTCACAATAGCGATACAATTCTTCCACCGGAACTACCGCCTCGTGGGCAGCAATCTGAAAGACACTGTCCGCCGATGTATACACAATCAGCGCTCCCGTTTCCATATGCTCTTTTCCGTAGTCGCGAATCACTTCCGTCCCGGAATAAGGTTTATTGCAAAGCACCTTCCGTCCGGTCCGCTCCGAAAACTCGATTAACAATTCCTGCGGAAAACCGCCCGGAAAAGTCGGCAACGGACGTTCGGATATAATACCTGCAATTTCCCAGTGCCCGATGGTGGTATCCTTTCCCTTGGATGCCTCCTTTGCTCTGCCGTAAGCACCTTCCGGAGTCCCGTTTCCTGTCTTTAACTGCTTCGCACCTTCTATTTCAAACAAGCCCAACCGTTCCATATTCGGCATGGAAAAGCCCGCACTCGTTGCCGCCGCGGCCAACGTATTGCTGCCTGCATCTCCGTACAAATCCGCATCCGGCAACGCACCGATTCCCACACTGTCCAAAACTACTAAAAACACTCTTCTTCCCATAATTACCTCCGTTTGATTTTCCTTTCGTTAGTCTTTGCATAAACACTCCGGTTTATACAATTCTTAACAATTTCGAAAATTATTTCCGTTCTATTGTCTCCTCCGAAAAAATATGCTAAAATACATATCAATGTTTCTGGTAACTGTCCAGGTAGGAAAGGAGGATTTCCCATGAAAGCTTTTTTGAAAAAATATCAACACGCATGGCTGATTCTTACCTATCTGCCGATTTATCTGATTTGGTTCTTTCTGTTGGAAGCACACGTGACCGACGACTATTTTGTCATTGAATCTGCCCTGGATGACCGCATTCCTTTTGTGGAAGCCTTTATTATCCCGTATTTACTTTGGTTCCCGTTTATTGCGGTTTCCGTTTTATACTTTATTTTCCGGGACAAGGCGGAATATTACCGTCTCTGCGGTCTTCTGATTTCCGGTATGACCGTGTTTTTGATTGTCTCCACCGTCTTCCCGAACGGTCTGGCTTTACGTCCGGCTTTGTCTTCCCTGGGCCGGGAAAATGTATTTATCGATCTGGTAGCCGCATTACACAAAGCGGACACTTCTACCAATGTATGTCCAAGCATTCACGTCTATAATTCCATTGCGGTTTGTCTGGCCTTTTTCACCTCCAAACATCTGCAAGGAAAACGGCTCCTTAAGACCGGCATTCTGATATTAACCGTTCTGATTTGCCTGTCTACCGTATTTTTAAAGCAGCATTCCGTAATCGATGTAGTTTGGGCATTTATTCTGCTTTTCATCGCAGCACCTGTTTTCTACGGAATTCATGCAAAGAAACGGAAACAGTGTACCGACACCGTTTCCGAATCCTGTTAGTTAAATTTGAAAATCTTTCTTGCCAGCTCGTAACCCACCTTAAAAAAGCTCTGACCCGCCTTACTGTCGGCTTTTGAGGAGGTTCCGAGGATGGTTCTACTGATTCTTTGATACAATTTCTTATCATAGGCTTTTAAATAAGCCCAAAGTTCCTGCTTCTTCGCCAAATTCTCTTCCGTTCCGCTCTTTAACAAATAAATCGAAGAAATGGTCATCATAATGCACAAATACTTAATCATATAATTGCGCAACCGTTTTTCCTTGATTTTCCAAATATCATGAGCTTCAATCATCAGCTTCGTCACCCGGATTTGCTGATCGATTCGTTTCATCATATTTGCTTCCGTTACGGACTGGTCGTCTCTGCCGATAAAATAACGATACAGGTTTACATCCATATAGTACATGCTCTTTACCGACGGCAACGGCTGGTATACAAAAATGTTATCCACATAGAAGGTATGCTTCGGCAGACTCAATCCACACTCTCGTAACAATTCGGTACGATACATCACCGAATGCATCAAAATGTACTGTCCCTGATGAAAATGTCCCGTATCCGCCCAGGTAAAAATCTTCTTCTGCGGCAGGGCACTCCGGTACTGGATTACCTTTTTCTTCTCTTCTCCCACTTTTTCGTAAACATAATTCGCCACCAGCATATCCGGTGCCGTTCCCTGCTTTAACAGTTCCCGAATCGTCTTTAAAATCTCGGCCAAGGCACTTTCTTTCACCCAGTCATCGCTGTCCACTACTTTCATATACAAACCTTCGGCATGGGCAAGCCCGGTCATCACCGCATCTCCGTGTCCGCCGTTTTCCTTATGCACCGCCCGGACGATTCCCGGATATTCCGCCTCATAACGCTTGGCAATCTCCAAGGTACGATCGGAAGAACCGTCATCTACCACGATAATCTCCATATCTTCCCCACCGGAAAGTAAAGTATTGATTGCTTTTTCCATATAAGCTTCCGAATTATAACACGGTACTACCGCTGAAATTACTTTCATATTGTTATCCCTCTTTTCCTGCGCTTTTTGCGCATATACTTAGTATAAAAAGCTGATAAAAAGATTTCCGCCTTCTTCAAAGGTTGTCTCCGCCTTAGACTTTTCCACTGTTACAGTACGTCCCTTTTCCGGATCGTAATACGTTACTTCCCTGGAATTATATGCCGTAAGCACCACCGCATTTCCGTTTTCTTTCATGGCAAGCACCGGCTGTCCTTTCCACACAAAATACAACACTTCGTCCATTGTAGCTCCGGTAAGCACAATTGCTTCCGATTTCGTATGACTTTCCAGCACCTGTTGCAACGGCTTCCTTACTTCCTCTTCCGAAAGTTCCGCAGATACGCCTTTCGCGGAAAGCATTGTCTGAAGGGCCGCCCGGAGTGCTCCCGCTTCTCCTGTCGCCTTCACCGGAGTAACACCGGAAACGGAACCGGAATTTTCCTTAATTCCGCGTTCCCAAACAATCTTTCCTTCCTGATTGATTACGGTACCCACCTTTTCATCCGCCGCCGGAATTGCTTCCCCGGCGCTATCGTAAATGCCGTCAATCATGCCGTAATAATACGTATAGTATGCTTCTTGTTCCGTTTCCAACTGGGCAAGACGCAATGTAGTGTCCTTTTCCACCACAGTGTACAATACCTCTTCTTCCCTCGGTATCTTCTCCATCACAAAATCATACGGAAATGAAATATAATACTCCGTCAGCATACGTTCCGTCACACGGGTTGCCAGGGAAATCCTCGTATTTTCCGTCTTGTCCTGGGTTAAAATATAATCGCTTTCCGCCGGCTCATAACCGCCTCCCGGAGCTTTCACCAAACGCTCCAGACGAATTACATTGCCGGAAGATTCCGCCCGTTCCACATAATATTCCGGCTTTTCATACTCCTTTTTTAACTCTCCCGCAGCCGTTTTAATCTGCATCTTATACATGGCATACACCATATTTCCGTCTTCGTTCACATGCAAATCTTCCGGTCTCCCGAAGCCGTAAAGCAGATTTTCGTCGGAGCCTCCCAATAATTTAATATACTCTCCGTTCTCCGGTTTTACCGAAATCATGTTTCCTGTTTCCGGATATAAAATATCTACCTGCTCTGTTTTCCCATGTTCCTGATATGCAATAAACCGTTCCCGTACCGAATAAACATAATCGCCTTCCCCCACATTCTCCGCAATCTTTTTCAGTTCTTCCGTTACAAGATTATAGGCATACAGGCCCCGGTTTACCATAAAATAAAACACATCGTATTCATTCAGATAAGCAAATTCACCCAGCTCTTCCTTTAAAATCTGATAGGTGGTATTCACCGGAATATAAATCAGTTCTTCCAGTCTCTGCTCATCCTTGTAATAGCGGTATACAAATAATCCCACCCGGCCCTCATATACACCGCGGTTCATATAACCGCTTACCAAAAATGTAAGATTTCCGTCCTCTTCCATTTTCAGTACATGAATATCATACGCCTTTTGCTGTCCGCACATCCTTGTAAGAGAACCGTACCCCGCCGGAAATACCGTTGCAATGGTATTCTCCGCAAGATTATAGCAATACAAGGAACCGTTCCGAAGAAACGCAACCATACTATTATCCTTATTCGGATATAATGCCATCTCATCTCCTGCCGCAACACCGATTTTTAAGTCACTTTGGGACAAACTGGCATCTTCCACATCGAATAAGGTTTCCGTATAACGTTCATAATTCAGCAAGTGAACCACATCGCCCAAATGACGAATACGGAAATATTCTTCCACGAAATACTGTTCCGGGCCGTATCCCGCATCAATCGATACACAATACCGTACCACCGCTGTCATAATCTCATCGTAAAACTCTGTTACGGAATAGACCGGTTCCGTTAATAACTCCGGCTTCAATCCTCTCCAGGACACCGTTCTGTAATCATCCTCTATATTTACATAATGAAAGCTATCGACACTGCGTCCCGCTTTTGTTTCCAAATACGGAATGATCTTTTCATTATCCGCAGCCACACCGCTACGCGCATTCTCTCCGAATTCCCGAATAAACGCTATTTTTTCCTGTAACAACGGCGTCTCATATTGTTTTATCCGGAAATAGTAATACATACGTTTTCCGGTATTTCCGATTAAAGTCACTTTTACGGCGTATTCCGTTCCTTTTTTTAATTCCGACTTTAACTTAATGCGTACGATTTTACAGTCCTCCTGCTTCTCGAAGGCATTAATCGTTCCGGATTCCATTTCCGCTTCACTGGAAACATCCAATATCTCGTATTTCAGACGCCGGATATCCATGGCGTACTCGTTTATTTTCAATTCAAAAATGCCGTCTGCCCCTACCGGAATCATATCTTCCCGGTTCAGTATCGTGTCCAGATTGGAACTGTAACCGTACA
Organism: Lachnospiraceae bacterium; assembly: GCA_017938405.1. GTDB lineage: Bacteria > Bacillota > Clostridia > Lachnospirales > Lachnospiraceae > SIG307. The sequence continues at coordinate 40,343 of JAGBBP010000004.1, read as the reverse complement.
GGCAATTGATTTCCTCGCCGCAGGTAAGCACGGAAATCGTAGGAAACGCCGCCTCTCCTACCGGCACCGTCTCGGACTTTCCGGCAAAAATCGTCTCCCCCATGCGGCTGCCGAAGAAAAACACGGCAGCAAAAAAGACGATAACCAAATATACGATTCGATAAACTCTTTTCATCCTATTTATTCTCCGTTAAAAGCCGATACAGCGTCGGCTCTGTTTTGCAATAATCAAGAATCTCCCTCATATCCCGTTCCACACGCTCTTTTTGCTGTTCCGGCTCCAAAGCTTCCTTCTTTACCGCACGAAGCAAAATATTTTTAGGCGTGTGTTCCATATCGATAAACTCCAATAACTGGGTCTTATAACCGCAAGCCTCCATTACATTGGCACGAAACGCATCGGTCATAAGCGCCGACATCCGTTCCTTTACAATTCCGTACTTTACAAACGGAGCAAGGGGCTCGCATTCCATCTGCCGGTTCCATTCATGCTGGCAACACGGCACGGAAAGCACCACCGACGCCTTCCATAAAATCGATTTATACAGTGCATAATCGGTAGCGGTATCGCAGGCATGTAACGTTACCACCATATCTACCCGGTCCATACCGGTATAATCGGCAATATCTCCGCACAAAAACTCCAGCTTCTCATAACCGTAGAAAACCGCCAGGCGATTACAATGAGCAATCACATCCTTCTTTAAATCCAATCCCACAATGCGGATATCATAGTTTTTCACGGTATGAAGGTAATGATACAGTGCAAAGGTCAAATACGACTTTCCGCATCCGAAATCCAAAATCGTTACCTCGCGATTCTTCGGTAACGACGGCAAGATATCCTCCACAAACTCCAAAAAGCGGTTAATCTGGCGGAATTTATCGTACTTTGCCTTTACTACCGTTCCTTCCTTCGTCATTACACCCAAATCCACCAGAAACGGTACCGCAACTCCTTCTTCCAGAAGATATTGCTTTTTCCGGTTATGTTCCCGGGGCATCACAACACCGACCCCGTCCTGTCGTTTCCGGCATTTTACGGTGGCGGTTCCCTTCTTTCCGATCAGTATGGTTCTTTGTTCAAACACCGACAGCAGTTCCGCCTGTTTAAAGCAACCGGCTTCCAGCCAGGAAAGCACCTTGGTTTCCACCCCGGTCTCGTCGCAATTTGCATGGAACACCTGGGTTCCCCGGTACTCTTCCACCTGGTACTGTTGTTTTTTTCCAATAACCACCGGGTGCACTTTCACTTTCGAAAGTTCCGCGTTTTTCGGTGCATTACTCAACACCAAACGCTGTAAGCCTTCTTCTATACTTTTTGCGATTGCATCCTTTACTGTCTGTTCCATGACTGTCCCTTCCTTGCAAACTTATCCACTTTTCAGTATAGCATATTTCGGCTGAAATTCAAGACTTTCACGCACCTTTTTCGGCCACTCCCATATATTACAATAACATATTTTATAAGGCAGGTCCTCCTATGCCGGCATACATTCCGACAGACCATACACAGAACGAACCTCTGCGTCGATTCTATCCGCCGCAGGGCGAACAACCGCAACAAACGCTCCCGGACACTCCTTCCTTTCCGTTGCAACAAGCCACTGTTTCCGGGCGTAAAAAAAGAGGCGATGCTGCCTATCTTGCACACCGCCACCCGGTTTTATTACAGCGCCTTTACAATGCCGCCGATGTTCTTTTGGACACCTATCCGAAACATGACTTTATTTACGACGCCTATCCGGACTATTTATCGCTGCGACTGATGCGTGATCGCCTGTTACGGGAAAATTCCGAGATCACGGAAAACTTTCTGCAGGAAGGCTGTCCCATTTCCTGGTTAAATCTTCTTGCCGACACCGTGATTTCGGAACTTCTGTGTCGCAAGCGCTGTCTTTACCGCAATCCCAACGGAGAGGCAAGTACCACCTCCGTACAATTTGCATCCCGGTCATAATAGATTCCGATTTGCACATTGATTTTGTTTTTTTCTACCACCAGATACTCTTCTACCGCACCGGTATATGCATATACCGTGTAGTTTTTATTCTCCCGGTTTTCATATATCGGTTGCGCGTAGAGCTCCGTAAGCAAACAGTCTGTGATGGCATCTTTTTCCCCCAACGGAATCTCTCCTTCATAAACTCCGCACAACTCCAGCGTGGACGAAATTTCTTTCAGTTGCATATCTTTTGCAACCTTTTTTAATTGTTCCTGAAACCCGGTAACACCTGCCGCATTTTTCCCCGACAAGGTGATTTCTCCGCACAAATACCAATCTTCTGTTTCCGTCAGATACACCAGCTTAATTACGGAATGGGCCTCTGCCGCAATTTTTTCATAAACATATTCCTTTCGTCCCTCATAGGATACTTCCCGGATTTCCCCATCAATTTTTAAATCGATTTGTTCTCCGAAATGTCGCAATAATTTTTCCTCGGAAAACCCGTACGGCGGAGGCAAATAACGACCGGTCAGGGTAACGGTTCCCGTACTTTCATCCGGTGTAAGCGTTGCAAACGCTCCTTCCATACTGGCCTGGGCCAAAAAGGCCCGTTCCGTAATCACCCGAAACGTTGCCGCAAGCAACAACGCAGCCGCCATGCCTCCCACAATACTTATTTTCTTCTTTTTCCATATGTTCCGCATAAAAAATACTCCTCTCTGCCTTTTTAGGCCTCTCTGAGGAGTATTTACGTTTTTTACCTTTTTATTCTTCTTTTACGCGCCCCGTAATTCAATGACCGGACCACCGCATCCTCTCACATAATCTCCGGTAATAGTCACCTTTCCGATGCTGTCATCCTTCGGAATCTCATACATAATATCCAGCATGATTTCTTCCAGAATCGCACGTAACGCACGGGCACCCGTATCCTTCTCCATGGCACGCTCCGCAATGGCAAGAAGGGCATCCTCATCAAACACAAGCTGTACTTCATCCAAAGACAACAAATGCTCGTACTGCTTTAAAATCGCATTCTTCGGCTCCTTTAACACTTGAATCAGCTGCTCTTTTCCCAACCCCTGTAAAGCAAAAATCACCGGCAAACGCCCGAGAAACTCCGGAATCATACCGTATTCCCGCAAATCCTCCACCGTAACTTTGGAAAGAAGCATGGTATCTTCGTCATATTTATCTTTCAGCTCCGCACCGAAACCGATCATTGCCGTCTTATTCAGACGTTTCTTAACTATCTTCTCCAAATCCGGGAATGCACCACCGCATATAAATAAAATGTCCTTGGTATTAATGGTGGTCATCGGTACCATGGCATTTTTATTGGTAGCACCAACCGGCACCTCCACTTCACTGCCTTCCAACAACTTTAACAATCCCTGCTGTACCGATTCGCCGCTGACATCACGACTGTTGGTATTACGTTTCTTTGCAATCTTATCGATCTCATCAATGAAAATGATCCCGTGTTCCGCACGCTCCACATCGTTATCCGCCGCTGCCAAAAGCTTGGAAAGTACGCTCTCCACGTCGTCACCGATGTAGCCTGCTTCCGTAAGGGTGGTGGCATCCGTAATGGCAAGCGGTACATTTAACAATCTTGCCAATGTCTTTACCAGATAGGTCTTTCCGCTACCGGTAGGACCTAACATCAGCATATTGGACTTTTCCAGTTCAATGGTATTACTCTGATCCGCAACCCGCTTGTAATGATTATATACTGCAACGGAGATTACCTTTTTCGCATGCTCCTGCCCGATGACATACTCATCCAGCTCTGCTTTGATTTTATGCGGCGGTTTCAAATTCTTTATATCCAGTGCCGGTTTTTCATCTCCGGTTTCTTTTTCCTTTTCCTCCGGTTTTGCCTTTTTCTTTACCTTCGGCATCTTCATAAAATCCCCACCCATCCGGAACATGGACGGGTCCAACGTCAACATCTCCATATATGGAAAACTGTTTCCGTTAATGGAATCAAAAGTCTTTTGGATACAATCGTTACAAACATAGAAGTCGCTGGGCAGTTGAATCAATCTGCCCACCAGGCTTTCCGGGCGTTTACACATTTGACAATATCTTTCATAACCGGACTCTTTCTCTTCCTTTGCCCGTTCCGTTTCCCTTCTCTCCTCTACACTTTCCTCTTTCTTTTCTTCCGTTAAATTCTTTTCGTCCTCCATCTGTTACACCTTTCCGCATCAATACGCATTCTTATTGATAAATCCTTTAAAAACCGTTAAGAACAAAATCTTAATATCAAAGCCCATGGTCCAATTTTCGATATAATGCACATCATGTTCGATTCTCTTTCGAATGGATGTATCGCCGCGATACCCGTTCACCTGTGCCCAGCCGGTAATTCCCGGACGTACCTGATGCTTAATCATATAGCGCGGCACTTCTTCTTTAAACTTTTCCACGAACTTCGGACGTTCCGGACGCGGTCCCACCAGACTCATATCTCCCTTTAATACATTCAAAAACTGTGGCAGTTCGTCAATGCTGGTCTTTCGGATAAACCGTCCCACGCCGGTGACTCTGGAATCATTTTTGGTTGTCCATGCATTTGCTTCTTTTGCCGCATCCTGTACTACCATGGAACGGAACTTATACATTTTAAATTCTTTGTTATGAAGTCCTACCCGTACCTGGGTGAATATCACCGGGCCTTTGGACGTACATTTGATTGCGATTGCCACAATCACCATCGGAACGGCAAAAAGGGCAAGTGCCACCAACGAACCCACAATATCCACCGTACGCTTCATGGCACGATTCACCACATTACTGAGCGGTACCTTCCGGATATTGATTACCGGCAATCCTTCCAAATCCTCGATATACGGTACCGTTGGTACAATATGGTTATAATCCGGAATAAACTTGGTATGCACGCCGGAATATTCACAAATCGACACTAATTTTTCCAGTTTCTCATATTCTTCAATTGCCAGAGTAATGGCGATTTCATCATACTCCCGTTCACTTAACCGGGCCGCCAATTCCTCCATGGTACCTACTACCGAAACTTTTTTGTAACGGGTTCCTACCGCCATCTTGTCATCCAGAATACCGTGAATAAAATATCCCCATTGCGGATTTGCCAAAATACGGTCTACGTAAGCCTCTGCCGCACGACTGTATCCCACAATCAAAATGTGTTTTAGATTCTTACCCTTCCGTCGGAAATACTCCAAAAGCTTCCGTACCAAAATACGAAAAATACCTTCTAATATCACATTGGTACTGAAGAAAAACGCCAAAAAGCCTCGGGAGATATCACGCTTAAATAAAAACAACAATACGATAAATGCAGCACCGCTGATCACATTCGCTTTTATCAGATACCATAATTCCCGGAACAATTCTTTTCCCCGCTTCGGTGCGTATAATCCGCAAAACCAGTAAATCACCAGATATACCGGTAACACAATCAGCAGAAAACGGGCATAGGACTCAATGGTATAATCACCCCACTTCGACATGTTCAACCATTCGAAACGAAGCATATATGCCATAAAATAAGACAGCAGAACAAAGAAGCCGTCTGCCAGAATATGCAATTGATTAAAAGTTTTTTGATTGTCTTTAATCATTTGGGTCTCCTACTTTACTCATATCTCATATATGTTATCTTACCTTATTCTTTCCAAAACCTCAACAAAAATTTTTGAAATACAACATTTCTTAACCAATTCGTCACAAAGCCTACACAAACCCATGCTAAACTAATCACACAAAGAAACAGATTGGGAGGTTATTTATGGATAAAAATCAAGACAACAATTTAGATCATACAACCGATACCTATCACTTTTGGGCGGAGGAAGTCTCTCCGGCTCCGGAACCGGTTTGCACGGAAGAACCCCCGTTAGAATCCACGGTAGCATCCACGGCAGAAACCATGGAAGAAACCACGGAAGAGTCCGTATCTCCGGAGGTTATTCCTTCCGCGGATGCTCCGTCTGTGAAAAAGAAAAAAGGCCGCGGTAAATTAAAGAAGTTTTTCGGCTGTATCGGACTGGCTGCCTGCTTCGGCATTGTGGCCGGCGGTGCATTTTTCGGTGTAAAATGTGCCTTTTCCCACTTTTTCCCGGAAGAAACCGCTCATATGGACGAGCTTACGGACAGCATGAATAAGCCGGGAAAACGACCGGAAGTCACCATTGCCTCTACGTCGCTTAGTAACGTAGGCGATACCGATGCTTCCGAAACCGTCGCTGCGGTTGTGGAACAGACCATGCCGGCCATGGTTTCCATTCAAACAATTACAACTACTACAACTTATTTTTGGGGACAACCGATTTCCAACGAAAGCGAAGGCGGCGGTTCCGGTATCATTGTAGGTTCCAACGAAAGCGATTTGCTGATTGCTACCAACTACCATGTCATCGACGGTACTTCTTCCGTTAAAGCCGTACTGGCAGACGGAACCACCCATACCGTTACCGTAAAAGGTTCCGACCCGCAAGCCGACCTGGCCATCCTGGCCCTTCCGATCAAGGAGCTTACGCAGGAAACCCTGGACAGTATCGACGTGGCCGTTTTAGGCGATTCCGACAGTTCCCGTATCGGCCAGATGGTCATTGCCATCGGTAATGCCTTGGGATACGGTCCGACTGTGACTGTAGGATACCTGAGTGCAAAAGACCGGGAACTTACCATTTCGGGAAATGATATGGTTTTACTGCAGACCAATGCCGCTATTAACAACGGCAACAGCGGCGGTGCCCTTCTGAATACCAAAGGTGAAGTCATCGGCATTAACAATGCAAAGCTTACCAGTACGGAAATCGAAGGCATCTGCTTTGCCATCCCGATTTCTTCCGCCACCCCGATTTTAAACGATTTGATGACCAAAGAAATTCTTTCGGATACGGAAAAAGGATATCTCGGTGTAACCGTATCCGAACTGGATCCTTCCGTTTTCCAAATCTATAATTGGCCGGAAGGCGTCTATGTCAGCGATATAGCCCCAGACAGTGCCGCAGAAAAGGCAGGCATCTTCAAAGGTGATATTATCACCCATGTAAACGGCAAAAAGGTTACCACTGCAAACCAGTTGATTAATGCCGTTACTTCCAACCGGATCGGTACGGTGGTTGAAATTACCTTACAACGCGTTATCAACGGACAACATACGGAATTCAAGTTTTCCGTTACGTTACAACAAAATCCGACACTTACCGAGAATGCGCCGCGCTAGTTCCTACTCCTGCAATACTTTGTGCATACGCATTTTCCAGACAAAAAGTGCCACAAAGCCTGAATCCAACGGCCTTGTGGCACTTCTGTTTTATCCTTTTGTAATTGTCGCCTCAAAATGTTCCGCTACTTCAGCCACCGGTCCGTCTTCCACCACATGGCCCTTTTCCAGCCAAATTGCTCTGGTACACAAGGAACGCACCTGTGCAAGATTGTGGGATACAAACAATACCGTCGTTCCCTTACTGAACATCTCTTTGATTCGTTTTTCACTTTTCGCGCGAAATTTCGCATCTCCCACGGAAAGCACTTCATCCAAAATCAGAATATCCGGCTCTACTAAGGTGGCAATAGAAAACCCGAGTCTTGCCCGCATACCGGAAGAATAATTTTTTACCGGAACATGAATAAAGTCTCCCAACTCGGAAAATGCAACAATCTCATCGTACTTCTCTTTTAAAAACGCTTTGGAATAGCCTAACATTGCTCCGTAAAGATAAATATTCTCCGCTCCGGTATACTGCGGGTCAAATCCTGCCCCCAATTCCAAAAGCGGTACCAGAACACCGGAACGCTTCACGGACCCTTCCGTCGCTTTCAGCACTCCTGCAATCACCTTTAGCATCGTACTCTTTCCCGCCCCGTTTAAACCAAGAATTGCTACCCGCTCTCCCTGCTTTACTTCAAAGGAAACCTCACGCAATGCCCAGAACTCTTTATATCGCATCTGTCGCTTTATGATACGTATTATATATTCTTTCAGATTGTCCACTTTCTGTTCGCTCAGGTGAAATTTTACACCAAGATCACGAACAGAAACCATCGTTTTCTCACTCATTTTTCACTCCGCAATTACAGGTATAAAATGAATTTATCCTGTTTTTTATAAAACACAAACACACCAATCAGCAAAGAAACCACACCGAATACCGTTGCATAACCCATGGCCTGAAAATTCATCGGTTGCCCGAATACGGCATTACGGAAATTTTCAATCACGGCATACAGCGGATTTAATTTAAAAATCCAGGCATTCTTTTCGCTGATTACCGATTCCACCTGATAGAAAATCGCACTGGTATACATAATCAGCATCAACGCCACGCCCCAAAGATATTCTACATCCCGGAAGAATACCGCCATTGTGGCCAAAAGCATTCCCACACCCGTTGTAATTAATAAAATCTGCAACAACGGCACTATCATCCAAAAAAGCTGCAAGGTAGGATACACTCCTCTGACTACCGCCACAATCGCCAACACAACAAGCGAAATCAGAAAAATCACATACCCTGACAATACGGAAGCAAAGGGATACATGTATTTCGGCACATATACTTTTTTAATCATACTTGCATTGGCGCGAACCGCCCTGAGCGCCGCTTTGGTTCCGTTGGAAAAGAAAGAGTACACCAACCGGCCGGTCAAAATATAAACCGGAAAATCCTGCGTTCCTTTTCCCAACAATTTTGAAAACACCAACGTCAAAACAACCATTGTCAACAACGGCTCCAACATGGTCCATATGACACCCAAATAGGAATTACGATATTTTAATTTGATATCCTTTTTTACAAGCTCCACAAGCAGATTACGGTACTTGTTAAAAGTCTTAACAACTGACATTCTGCCCTGTCTCCTATCTCTTTAATTTCATTCCGCCCGCAGCATCCCGCCGGTTCTACTGAACATCTCCGGAAATTACCACATCCAGTTCTTTTTCTTCGTCCCATAGCACTTTAGACGGAAGTTCCAACCGGAGCGGTATTTTATATGTACCCTCTGTGTATCCGTCAAGATCCACATAGGGATTTAAATGCTCTACGGTAATCAACGGCGCCCGCGCCTTTTTATAACGTAACGTAACAGGAATGGTTACATCCTGACCAAAATCCGCTTTCAAACCGTTCTCAAGATTTTGAACTTCGATTTTACCGACCGGAATATCCAGGGTTTGTTCCTCATATGGCGTCACCGTCACCTTTACTGCCGCAATCTGGGTATCTACCACCCGCAGGCTGGTCAATGCATCGTCTAACATGGTACTAATCGGAATGTTTTTCTCTATGGTACCGGTTTGTCCCGTTACATCTACTTCCAACGTCAGATAGTAGCCCAGCTTTTCCAGGTCTTCCTTGGAGCCCGCAACCCGGATTGTCTCCGGCTGGAAGGCAATATTTTCCGGTAGCAGTTCATAACCGTCCGGGACCTCACCGGTGGTCGTTACACGTACTTTCATCTCCTTGGAAGCGAGAATCGGCACATTGACCGTAACGGCATCCGAATCCACCTGCAGATTCAGTTTGGAAGAAGAGATCTTATCCCCGTTCATATCGTATACCACCGGAATCGTAATTGTGGTAAAATCAATGCTTCTTCCGCTGACATCCACTTCCAGTACCACTTCTTTGATTTTATCCAATACCGTCTTTGCTCCGGAAATCTGAATAATATTCGGGCTCGGTAAGGCATCACCCACATAATACCCCGCCATCGGCTCCCCGGTCGTATCTACCCGGAAACTGAACCGTTCCGTCACATAATCGTCAAACAACAATTTCATAACATTTTCCCCGTTATTCATAACGGTAATATCCGGATAATTCGGGACAGTAGCTTTCACCAGCACCGTATCCATAAAAGATACTTCCAGCAAATCCGCAGTTGCTTCAATATCGGATTCCGTTAACAAATCCAATTGGGAACGTCTGCCTTCCACCACTACATCTACGGTGTCTCCGTCAAGTATTTCCAGCACTTTTTCCCGTTCCAAAACCTGATCTTTATTCAACACTTTTACCGGAATATTCTTAAATTCTCTGCTTCCGATCGGGTCTTCCGAATTAATAATCACAAACCAAAATACGATTGCAATACCGAGAGAGAGCAACTTCAGCCACAAATTATGCGTTAACTTCTTTTTCATCCCTGCTCTCCTCCCTTCTTCCGGAACGACTTCTTCTTTGTTCCAGAGGTCTTTGTCTTATCCTTCTGAATTTCCTGCAACTTCATCCGCAAATAGTCCGCATCCACGTTACGAATCAACGTACCGTTTTTCGCAATAGACACTTTTCCGGTCTGCTCCGACACAATAATGGTAAAGCTATCCGTCACTTCACTGATACCCACACCGGCACGATGTCTGGTTCCCAACTCCTTACTGAGCTTCATATTCTTCGACACCGGCAGATAGCAGGTGGCGGATGTAATCCGGTTTCCGCGTACAATAACCGCACCGTCATGTAACGGCGTATTATGTTCAAAGATATTAATCAACAGCTGATTGGTAACAATCGCATCAATTGCAATTCCGGTCTCTTCGTACTCCGCAAGGGATACTTCCTGTTCCAATACAATCAATGCACCGGTTTTATGTCTTGCCAGTAAAAACGTACCCTTTACCAACTCCTCAATGGTCTTTTCGGAAAAACGTTCTCCGTTTTCTTTTCCTTCGGAAAAAATACGTAATGACGTGGCAAAACTCTGCTGACCCAATTGTTCCAATGCACGACGGATTTCCGGCTGGAATACGATAATAATTGCTGTAATACCGACACCGATGGTATTATTTAAAATCCACAAAATAACATCCATCTTAAGAATCGATGCCAATACCCAAAAGATCAACAAAATCATCAGGCCCTTAACCGGCATCCATGCTCTGGTTGATCTGACCCATTTAATTACATGGTAAACAATGAATGCAATGATAATAATCTCCAGTATATCCACCACATTCATGCTCGGAATTCGTATCCACTTTATAATCTTCAGAAAAAAGTCCTTCAGGCCTTCCATATCCACCGCCCCTTGTATCTTAATTTACCGTTTTACGGCATAACCTTCGTAAACACCCCTAAAATTCTTCGGAATCTCCCTCTTCCAACTCTTCCCCCATTGCATAACGCTCTTCTTCCGAAAGTTCCGGCTCGTAGGCATTTTCTTCTTCCGGTTCTGCCGTTACCTCCCGAAATCCGGCTTCCGTATTCGCGCTGATTTTTTTAACATTACGCTCCGGCACCGCAAGGTTAATTTTCGGCACCGCTTTTACATAGTAGTAATAATCATCATCCTCAAACTGCACACGTTCTACAGCTGTATAATCCAAGGCCAGACGGAAAAACTGAAACACCATGGCAATCAGCATGGAACCTACCGTTCCGAATACCATCTCGGTAATATTCAGACCCACATCCAACATGACATCTGCTACCAGGAAACTCAGGATACAAACAATTGCACCTACCGCAATGGAAATTTCAAACACATATTCAATGCTCAACTTCCGGATTAAGCTCATGGCCAGTATCATAACAAAAAATACCGCTATGGTAATCAGCATCTGCTTATCCGCAACCAATTGGTCGATTACATCAATATACAACGCCAATATATCCTCAATCGCCGTTGTGTTCTCCACCAATGCGGCATTACTGATTACCACAAACATCCGGTATATAATTACACCGCAAGCCACCGGAATAATCGTCATCGGTGTTGCGATTAAACCTAAAATAAGCGGAACCACATACGGAATTTTTAATAAAAACAATACCGGAACAGCCAGCACCACGTAGCCGTATTTTCCGGAAAACCGGGCAATAAAGCAATACAAAATCACCATCAAAATCGCAACCAGTATCGCCAAAAGCGGGGATGCCACATATACATGGACCAGCGAAATCCCTGCCGCCATCAAGGTTAAAATAACCGGTGGCACAAAGGTTCCCAACAAAGACAACAAAAGTTCTGCCGGTAAACTCATTAATAGCTCATGGGCACCGATTGCATTATTAATACTGCGAAACACCACAAACGCTATCACAAATTTAATTACCGGTTCCACAATCAATTGAAACTTCTGCAAAAAACGCAAAATATGCGCCCGTAATTCAAGTATCGTTACGATCATAATCTACACTTGCCTCCTCTACATTCATCAATTCCCCGTCCTCTTCCCGATACAAGCTTCGCAATCTTCGTAACATGCGAAAATACTTTGCCAGTTTTTTTCTCGATGCACGATATTTCAGCATATAACCGATCATCGCAAAAGAGCAATACACCACGAGAATTATAATATAGATTCCCACATAACGCAGGAGAATGCCTTTGTAATCCAGGGTTACCGCTTCCTGAATCAGATACTCGGAATGGTACACGATCAAAAGCAGCAAAACAAGCAAATATCCAAGGGTCACCGCAACCACGGTTTTTAATACATTCAGTCGAACATAGTCGGTTCGAAAATATTTACTCAGCCGAACATCTTCCTTGCCTTCGTTCTGTTCATACATGGCAAGGCGGGACATCAACCGGACTTTTCTGTTATTTAACATGAAAACCTCCCTTAACTCCTCCAAATGAAAGCTACTACTCCCCCATCTTATCTATTCAATCATTATATCACACCTTTTTCTCTTTTTCGAGAACTATTTTCTATTTTTGCCACATTATTATAAAGTATTCCGCAAAAGCAAGAAAAGAAGCGTGTTCTGAACTTTCAAAACACGCTTTCCGTAAGGTTCTGTTCTTTTCCGCACTACTTCTTTGCAGACTCCCGCACTGCCGGCGCAACCGAAAGTCCCACCGGTGTATAAGGAATCAGCGTCGCCTGAAATGCATGATATAAATCAGACTTTCCCGGCCAAACGGTACCGATTACCCGATTGTTCCGGTCCATCTGATGAAACCAGGACCCCAGCTTCTTATCATGCACCGTTTCGTCCAGATATTTCATAAATTCTCTATAATCCGACGCATATTTTTCCTTCCCGGTTATCCGGTAAAGTACCGCCGAAGTATTGATTGCTTCCGCTAAGGTCCAATGCATCCGGTCATGTACCACCGGTGTCCCGCTCCAATCCGTGGTATACACAATTCCCGGAGCCCCGTCCCGGTTCCATGCATCCTCAATTGCTCTGTTATACAAATGCTCCGCCACGCCAAAATACGGTTTGGCCGATTCGCTTTCTTCTCCGAAAGAAGACGCAGCCCATTGGGTAATCAGGCGAGCCCACTCGATTCCGTGTCCCGGTGTGGCCCCGTAAGGCTTAAACGGATCATCCGGCTTTTCCCGGTTGCACTCTAAATCCGGAGTCCAGTCCCCGGTAAAATGTTCCGGAATTCTCCAATCGTTTTCCTCTGCCCAATCGGTGACACGACCAATGATACGACCGGCTCTGTTCCGGTAGGTCTCATCTTCCAACACATCCGCTACCGCAAGAAAGGCTTCCACCGTATGCATATTAGCATTTAATCCCCGATAAGTATCCAGCGTCGTAAAACCGGTATCCCAGGTATCACAAGCCAATCCTTCCTCTTCGTTCCAAAAGCGAGCGTCGTATAACTCCAGCGCATCCGAAAGCAATTCCTTTGCTCCCGGACGACCGGCAAGAAGGGCCGATGTTGCCGCAAGAATCACAAAAGCATGGGCATAACACTGCTTATTCGGCACAATTTCACCGGTTGCCGTAAGTCCCGCATACCAGCCTCCGTTCTCCTTATCCCGCAGTTCTCCCTGCAAGCCTTTTAAAGCCGCATCCGTCAGAGCGTCGCATCCCTCTCTTCCCAACATGATACCCATGCTGTAAACATGAGTCATCCGGCAGGTAATCCAGGTTTCCCGGTTCCGCTCCTTCCACGGAGTTCCGTCATCCCCCAAATAATACGCCCCGCCTCCCGGCGAAGGAAACCTGCGCCCGAACTCCAGCAATTCCAAGCGTAGTTCCTGTAAAAACTGTTTATTTTCTGTTGTATCGATTCCATACTTCTCATTCATCGGCATTCCCTCTTTTCCGCAAAGAAACTCTGCAATTCCCGGCTCTTAACGAATATCGTAGGTACTGCGTACCCGGAGTCCGTTTGTCTTTCCCCGTAAAATCTTTACTCTGTGTTCTCCCGGCTCCATATCGAAATAATTATCGGAAAGAACCAAATCTTCGTTTTCGTTTAAAATCTCTACATCCTTGGCGTAAGCTTTCGCCGTTACAACAATCTCGTCTCCCTCTAACTTCAAAGAAAGTTCCGGATTTACAAACTTATAATATTTCGGTTGACAGAATAACACACTGCCTTCCGAAATAAAATCACCGTTTTCCGTAAGCAACGTATAGAAAACGTGGTCTTCCTGCAAATTCGCCTGTGGTAACTCCACCTTGTCCAACCATACGGCACTCAGCGGCTCTGCTTCTACCGTCACGCCCGGCTGTGCCCATAACACCTCACCCTTCGGATTGCAAAGATTCCATTCCACAAGTACTTTCTTCGTCTCCGGAGTTTCATTGCTCACATTAAATCTTACGGACTTGATTACTTCATACGGCTCCGCATTCGGATTGGTATCCTGGGTCAGAATTCCCTCTTCCTCACAGGAAAGCAATACCGGTGCAAAGAAACGCTTTGCATAGTAATGCAACGCTTTCCATCTGCCGTAATAATCGATAGAGGACCAGCTTGCCACCGGCCAGCAATCGTTTAGCTGCCAAATCACCGTACCCATACAACGTCCTCTCCATCTGCGGAAATGCTCTACGCCGTAACGGATGGCCTGGGCCTGCAATAACTGGGACGCGTATACCACCGTATCAAAGGACGTCGGATACAAATAGGTCTGGGACATATAATTGGAAATCTTACCGTTGGCTGCCGCATTTCTCTGGTGCTTTTCCATCACATAGGAGTAAATATTGCGGTCCTCCGGCAACGTAAAGGTCTCAATGGTCTTTACCGACGGGAAGGACTGGAACCCAAACTCGGAAAGATAACGGAAATGGAACTTCCGGTACTCCGTAATCGGCTTGTTTCCGTGCCATACCTCCCAGTAATGCACATCGCCCCGGGTTTCATCGTTCGGTTCATCAAAACATCCGCCGCTGGACGGACTTGCCGGCCAATAAAAAGTCGCCGGGTCATATTCCTTTAATACCTTCGGCAAAATGTATTCGTACATCTTGACGTAATCGCTTTGTTCCTTCGGGGAATTTACCCATTCTCCCTGTTTTACAAAAAGCTCCATCTCGTTATTGCCGCACCACAAACCGAGCGAAGCATGATGGCGCAAACGCTTGATATTGTCCTTAAACTCCGCAATAATATTTTCTTCAAACGCTTCCGTTAAATCGTATACCGCACAGGCAAACATGAAATCCTGCCATACCACAAGTCCCAGTTCGTCACAAATATCATAGAACCAGTCCTCCGGATAATAGCCGCCGCCCCAAACACGGATGCAGTTAAAATTGGCAAGCTTGGCATCCGTAAGCAACTGTCTTGTCCGCTCTTTACTCGTTCTGGCAAGTAAATTGTCTTCCGGAATATAGTCCGCTCCCATGGCAAAAAACTCTACGCCGTTTACCTTATGGGCAAACCGTTCGCCGTATTCGTCCTTTTCCGTAGACATAGTCATGGTACGAAGACCGATACGACGCTCCCAGGTATCCAAAAGCGTACTCTTATCGTATAACGATACCTTTACCGTATAAAGAGGCTGTTCTCCCAGACCGGCCGGCCACCACAGCTGCGGATATTCAATCAAAATACGGTCCGTACCGTTTCCTTTGGCAACCAATGCACCCACAGGGTCAAACACTTCCACCAAAACAGAAAGTCCGGTCAAGCGAGAATCCGCCTTTACAACAAGCTGTCCTTCTTTTCCGAACACAAATCCGTGTCCGTCGGAAGATACCAGTTCTACGCGTGTATCCAAAAAGAACGCATTATTGATTACTTCCTGTGTAATATACGTGCTGTCGATTCGCGCCGTACTGTATGCCACAAGGGAAACATCACGCCACAAACCGACACCTGGTAATCTCGGACCCCAGTCCCAACCGAACATGCAGTGGGCCTTTCTGAGATACGGGAACCCCCGCATGGCATCGGAGGTACCATCCAGACGATGCGCCGCGTATTTTTCCCGAATATACTTTGTAGGAGAATGAAATTCTATCTTTACCTCATTCTTCCCTACGGTAATATAACGCTTTACATCATATTCCCAAATACGGTGCATATTATCTGCCGTACCCACACAGACTCCGTTTACGAATACCTCCGCCAGCGTATCGATTCCTTCAAAGCGCAACAAAACACGTTCTTCGGAAAGCATCGCCGCCTCCGCCTCAAAGGTACAAACATATTCGTATTCTTTTTCGGAAAGCTTCAAAGCCTCCAGCTCATTGTCCCGATAATACGGATCTTCGGTTTTCTCGTTTTTTAACAGGTCCGAATAAAGGTCACCCGGCACAAAAGCCGGGATATAACTATCCCAGCTTTTGTCCTTCATCGTCCAATTTGTATGTAAGTTTTTTCTTATCATAAGGATCCTCTTTACAAATTAATATTCAAAACGATTTACAATATTACGCAACTCATTTACACTCTCAACCGTACCTTCCGCCAACTCACGATTATCGCCGGTTGCTGTTACTACATTTGATGTCTTTTCGGAAATATCCGTAACACCTGTCGAAGTCT
The DNA here is from genome assembly GCA_017938405.1 of Lachnospiraceae bacterium. Classification (GTDB taxonomy): domain Bacteria; phylum Bacillota; class Clostridia; order Lachnospirales; family Lachnospiraceae; genus SIG307. The sequence goes on along the minus strand of JAGBBP010000004.1, from coordinate 23,698 downwards.
CGTTCATTGTCACAGAAATATCTCCGATTGCCTGCGATACAGTCCGAATGGAATCATTTAACACCGCAAGCTGATCCGAAACATTGTCCATCCGTGCCCTGAAATCATCCGCATCTTTCATGTACTGCAAACCGGTCTGATTAAAGTTATCATAATCCGTAAGAACATTCTTCTCCAAAAATTCCGTGGTGTTCTCCATACTCTGCGTGATGTTAGCTACGGCCACATTCACTTCTTTAATAATACCGTTAATATCATTTACGGATGCAAGGGAACGTTGTGCCAGTTTACTGATTTCCTGTGCAACCACAGTAAAACCGATACCAGCGTCTCCCGCCCTTGCCGCCTCAATGCTGGCATTTAAGGAAAGCAAATTCGTCTGCTCGGAAATTGCCACAATGGACTTTGTCAATTCATTAATCTTTACAACGGAATTCAAGCCCTCCAAAGCTTCTTCCGTTTTCACGCGAATCTGTTCATACATCGCCTTTGTCTTATCGATTGCAGCCCGGGTAGAGGATTGCATTACCTCCGCACGTTCCGCAACCTCATCGGAAAACTTGTTGCTGACCTCGGTCTCTCTTCCGATTTCTTCCGCCTGTTCCCGCATGTCCGCCATATGACGGTTCATAACCTGGGTCATTTCGCTAACCTGTTCGGTGCTTGCCGCCAGCTGCTCCGTAGTAGCGGAATTATCCGTACAGAACTCATGCACCCGATTACTGGAAGCCTCCAGCTTTGTCATATTCTCCCCGATCATGTCATTGGCATGATCGATTTTTGTAACTACATCCTGCAGATTATTACTCATCTCATAGACCGCGCGACTGATGACACCGGTCTCGTCTCTTCTGGTACAGAGTTTTTCCATATTGTCCGGTAACTTAAGATTCAACTTTGCAGTCTCACTGATAATATCCGTCACCTGTCTTAACGGCTTTGTAAAACGACCGATTACAAAAGTAGACACAATAATAATCAGAGCCAACACCACAAGCGCTACTATAGAGGCCGTTGTCGCCATCTCCGTTACCGGACGCATCAGTACGCTTCCCTCGGTACAAATCACCATAATGGAACGGTTTAAGGTGACATAGAAACTGGCATACATCTGTACTCCGTCTTCCACATATTCCGCAGTCATATTTTTCAATATGGCACCTTTATTAATGCTGGCTACTACATCGGTAATTACTTCATTCCGATTCGGCTTACCGATTTTTTCCGCGTCATCATGATATAAGATAATTCCGGTACGATCTACCACATAACAGTCAAACTCCTCCAAACCGGTAATCTCCATCCCGTTCAGAATTCCTTTAAACTGTTCCGTAGACAGCTTATTTCTTGTTACGGAATTATCTAACTTCTCCTCTTCCTTATCAATCAGCCTTCCGTAAGAGGTCGCCATATTTAACATCTTACCGTAAGCGGAATCAATCTCCAGCTGCTTCATGTAAGAAAGCATCAAAAGCACCGTAACGATTACAGATACGGCAACGCCCAGAATAACAACCCCGTAAATCTTAGACTGAATCATATGAATTCTGGTTAGTTTCTTCTTTTCTTTTTGCTTCTTCATAGGTACGTCCTCCCTGTCTTTTCTTGTTCCGAAACACCGTTTATATTCAAGTAATCTATTTTATTTTATATTATATTATTATAACATATATTTCAGAAAAACGATAGCCCTTCTTATCGTTTTTCAACAAATATCCGGGACCATTTTGAAAATTTTTTTGAAAAATAAAATTACCATTTGACTTTATCACACCAACGTGATATAATAAGTGCAATTTCCAAATGAAATCAAACGACTGTGACGGAATTATGCTTCTTTTTTGAGGGTTTCAGAGAGCCGGTGGTTGGTGTGAACCGGTACGGATGAAAGTTAGCAATCTCACTCCCGAGTCGACTCTGCGAAGGATTTTTATTTGTGTAGTGGAGTACGGTCAGCCTCGTTATCGGCTATGGGCTTGGTTGAGTCCGAGAGTGACAGTTTTCCGTAAGGAGGCTGTAAGCAAGGTGGTACCGCGAATCGTTTATTCGTCCTTGAGACCGTATGGTTTCGAGGGCTTTTTTATTTTCAAAAAGAACAAGGAGGATTATCATGAACCAAATCAGAATCAGTGACACAACGTTAAAACAGACCGGGAAAGATTTCTCCCTATCCTTTAAAGAAAAAATCGAGCTCCCGAAACTATTAGATAAATTAAATGTAGATGTTATCGAGCTGGAAGGTATTTCCCAGCCGAAGGTAGACGCACTCCGTATTAAATCTATCGCTTCTACCGTTAAAAACAGCATTGTGGCTGTTCCGGTTTCTTTAAATAAGGAAAGTGTTGAGGCTACCTGGAATGCGGTAAAGGAAGCAAAGAGCCCGCGCCTGCAGGTGTTCGCTTCCGTCAGTCCGGTACAAATGGAGTACTTGTTCCACAAAAAGCCGGATGCCATGTTAAAGACCATCGAAGAAATCGTAACCGCTTGTTGCGAAAAGACTTCCGATGTAGAGTTTATTGCCGACGACGCTACCAGAAGCGACGCGGCATTCCTGTATCAGGCAATCAGGATTGCTATCGCGGCCGGTGCCAAGACCGTAACGGTATGCGACGCTACCGGCGCCATGCTCCCGGAAGAATTCACAGAATTTTTGGATGCCTTAAACGCAAACGTTCCGGAACTTGCAGACGTAGTTCTCGGTCTTTCCTGTTCCAACGAACTGGCCATGGCAGATGCCTGTGCCATCGCCGCCATCAAACACGGTGTTCGCGAGATTAAGGCTTCCGCTTATTGTACAAACCAGGTTTCCTTGCCGCACATTGCCCGCCTCTTGGCAGCAAAGGGAGAAACCTGCGGTGTTATCTGCTCGGTTCGTACCGTGGAGATGAACCGCATCGTGAAGCAGATTGCATGAATTTGCGAAACCACCCGCAGTAAGAATTCCCCGTTTGACAACGGAGTAGAAGATTCCGTAGAAGAAATGAATCTTACCGCACAGGATAATATGACTACCGTTTTAAAGGCCGTTGAAAAATTAGGCTATGATTTAAGTGAAGAGGACGGCGCAAAGGTATGGGAAGCATTCCAAAAGATTGCCACCCGTAAAGATGTGATTTCCTCCAAGGAACTGGATACCATCGTGGCTTCCTCGGCAATGCAGGTACCGGCCACCTACATATTAACCAGCTATCACATTACCGCCAGCAATACCGCTTCTTCCATGGCACAGATGAAGTTAGAGAAGAACGGCCAGTCCTTAGAAGGTGTTGCATTAGGCGACGGTCCGGTGGACGCCGCTTTCCTGGCTCTGGAAAATATTTTAGGATGCCATTACGAGCTGGATGATTTCCAGGTTCGTGCCGTAACCGAAGGTCGTGAAGCAATGGGTGAAACCGTTATCAAACTTCGTTCCAACGGTAAACTTTACTCCGGTCGCGGTACCTCCACCGATATTATCGGTTCCAGTATCCAGGCTTATATCAGTGCAATCAACAAAATCGTTTACGAGGAGGCTTAATCTATGAAACTTTCGTTTTCTACCAGAGGCTGGTCCCACCTTTCTTGGGAAGAATGGCTCGCCGCCGGCGTTGATATGCGTTTCGAAGGCGTTGAAATATACAATTTACCGCACGTTCCGGCATTGACCGAAAAAAGCGGTCCGTTCCATAAATATAACATCGGCGCAACCGTTCGCCAGTTAAGAGAAAAGAAACTTGCCATCCCATGCTTTGACACCTCCTGCGATTTATCCGCAGAGGATGACGGCTCCGTAGCAATTCTCCGCCAATTAATTCAGGTTGCAAAGCAGGCCGAGGTACCGTATGTATCCGTTGTTGCCCTGCAGGATAAAGAAGATCTGGTGCGCACCCGTTTAATCGAACTGTTAAAGGATGCGGAAGCAGCAGAGGTTACTGTCTTAGTAAAAACCAGCGGCATTTTTGCCGACACCGGACGTCTCCGCGCCATGTTGGACGATTTCGCCTGTGACTGGCTGGCTGCATTGTGGGATGTGCAACACCCGTACCGCGATTGCGAAGAAAGCGCGGATACTACCATCAAAAATCTCGGTGCTTATGTAAAGCATGTACATTTGCGCGATTCCGACGACAAAGATACCTACAACTTAATCGGTGAAGGTACCATGCCGGTTGCAGACATCATGCGTGCCCTCTCTTCCATCGATTATGACGGATTTATTTCCTTGGAATGGAAAACCGAATGGATGGAAGATTTGCCGGATCACGAAGTTATCTTTACCCATTTTGTTAACTATATGAGCCGTTTCGAAAAGACCCGGGGCAAGAAAAAGGTATTGTACCCGAACCATGACGGTACCGGCCAGTATGTATGGAAAAAAGATGAGCTCATCAACCTGACCTTCTCCCAGGTACTGGACCGTATGGTAGAGGAATTTCCGGATCAGTACGCATTTAAGTATACGACTTTGGATTACGTTCGTACCTACGAGCAGTTCCGTGAGGACGCGGACCAGTTTGCAAAAGCCCTCATTTCCATGGGTGTAAAGGCCGGCAGCAAGGTATCCATCTGGGCTACCAACGTTCCGGCATGGTTCATTACCTTCTGGGCTACCACAAAAATCGGTGCGGTTTTAGTTACGGTTAATACGGCATACAAGAGACACGAGGCAGACTATTTGTTCCGCCAGTCCGATACCCATACCCTGGTTATGGTAGAATCCTGTCTGGATTCCAACTACAGAGAAATCATTAACGAGATTTGTCCGGAAATCGCAACCACGAAGCCGGGTGAACCGTTACACTGTAAGCGTCTTCCGTTCCTGCGTAACGTCATTACCGTAGGCTTTAAGCAGCCGGGCTGTCTCACCTTTGAAGAAGCGATGGAGCGGGGTGATTTGGTTCCGCAGGAGGAACTGAATCGTATGGCGGCAAAGGTAAAGCCGGAAGATGTTTGTAATATGCAGTACACCTCCGGAACCACCGGTTTCCCGAAGGGCGTCATGCTGACCCATTATAACGTAGTCAACAACGGTAAATGTATCGGTGACCGCATGGGACTGTCCACTGCGGACCGTATGATGATTCAGGTGCCGATGTTCCACTGCTTCGGTATGGTACTTTCCATGACCGCATCCCTGACCCACGGTGCAACCGTTTGCCCGATGCCGTACTTCTCCGCGAAGTCCTCTCTGGCCTGCATCAATCAGGAACGTATCACCTGCTTTAACGGTGTGCCGACCATGTTTATCGCAATGTTCAATCATGAAGACTACAGAAAGACCGATTTCTCCCACATGCGTACCGGTATTATGGCAGGCGCAGGCTGTCCGCCGGAGCTGATGCGTCGTGCGGCAGATCCGAAGGAAATGAACATGACCGGTATTGTCAGCGTATACGGCCAGACCGAGTCTTCTCCGGGCAGCACCATGTCCGCCTGGACCGACCCGTTAGACTTACGCTGCGACACCGTAGGCTACAATTTCCCGCACATCGAATGTAAAATTATCGATCCGGAAAACGGCGAGGAAGTGGCAACCGGTGAAAACGGCGAGTTCTGTTCCCGTGGATATAACACCATGAAGGGCTATTATAAAATGCCGGAAGCCACCCGCGGCACCGTAGATGCAGAGGGCTGGCTCCACTCCGGAGACCTTGCCTGCAAGGATGCGGACGGCAACTACCGCATTACCGGCCGCTTGAAGGATATGATTATCCGCGGCGGTGAAAATATTTATCCGAAGGAAATCGAGGAGTTCATTTACACTCACCCGGATGTACAGGACGTACAGGTCATCGGTGTTCCGGATAAGAAATACGGCGAAGAAGCAATGGCTTGTATCATCTTAAAGGAAGGCAAGTCCGTCACCGTAGAAGAAATGCATGACTACATTGCCGCAAGCATGGCCCGTCACAAAGTTCCGAAATATATCGAATTTGTGAAATCTTTCCCTATGAATGCAGCAGGAAAAGTGTTAAAATATAAAATGCGTGAAGAAGCTGCGGAGCGTCTCGGCTTGGTAGGCGCCGCAGGCATCGACACCGCAAAGAGCAATAAATAGGTAAGGGCCGGTCTTCCGGCACTTCGAAAATCAATCAGAACATATAGAAGAGGTAAGAAAAATGGCGAAAAATTTTGTCACCATGGACGGCAACGAAGCTGCCGCACATATGGCCTATCCCTTTACCGAGATAGCCGCAATTTATCCGATTACTCCGTCCTCGCCGATGGCGGGACTCACCGACGCCTGGTCCGCAAAAGGACGTAAAAACGTTTTCGGCCAGACCGTAACTTTAACCGAGATGCAGTCCGAGGCAGGTGCTATTACCGCCGTACACGGTGCATTACAGACCGGTTCTTTGGCGACTACATATACGTCCTCCCAGGGACTCATGTTAATGGTGCCGGTACTCTATCGTATAGCCGGCGAACGTCTTCCGGCAGTACTTCATGTGGCATCCCGTACCGTAGGTACCCATGCCATGAGTATTTTCGGCGACCATTCCGACGTTATGGCCTGCCGTCAGACCGGCTTTGCCATGCTGTCCTCCGGCAGTGTACAGGAGGTAGCTGATTTAGCTCCGGTGGCACATTTATCCGCCATCGAAGGCCGGATTCCGTTTATGCACTTCTTTGACGGATTCCGTACCTCTCACGAAATTAATAAAATCGAGCTACCGGATATGGATGCGGTAGGCAGTCTCATCAATCAGGATGCTTTAAAAGAATTCCGCGACGGTTCCTTAAATCCGGAACACCCGACCTTACGTAACACCGTACAGAACGGTGACGTTTACTTCCAGGTACGTGAGGCACACAACACCTTCTATAATGCCCTTCCGGACATCGTAGAAAAGTATCTGGGCGAGATTTCAAAGATTACCGGCCGCGAATACCATGTATTTAACTACTACGGCGATCCGGACGCAACCGACGTTGTAATCGCTATGGGTTCCGCAAGCGGTGTCATCCGCGATGCGGTAGACGCTCTTCGTGCAGAAGGCAAGAAGGTGGGCTTCTTACAGGTACACTTATACCGTCCGTTCTCCGCAGAGTACTTCTTAAAGGCGCTTCCGGAAAGCGTAAAGCGTATCGCGGTACTTGACCGTTGTAAGGCAATGGGCAGTGCAGGCGAGCCGTTATTCGAGGACGTATGCAGCGTACTTATGAGCTCTGACAGAACTATTAAAGTCATCGGCGGCCGTTACGGCTTAAGCTCCAAGGATACGGACCCGGCACAGATTCTGGCTGTATTTGAGAACCTGGCTTCCGCAAGCCCGAAGACCAACTTCACCATCGGTATCAACGACGATGTGACCCACCTGTCCTTACCGGTAAAGCCGTTTTCCGATGCAAAGGCCGGCGTAATCCGTTGTAAGTTCTGGGGTCTGGGCGGTGACGGTACCGTAGGTGCAAACCACAATACCGTTCGTATTATTAACGACAATACCGACAAGTTCGCGCAGGCGTACTTTGAATATGACGCAAAGAAGTCATTCGGTGTGACCAAGTCCCACCTGCGTTTCTCCGACGAGCCGATTACCAGCTCCTACTACGTAAAGAGCGCAGACTTCGTGGCATGTCACAACCAGAGCTACATCACCCAGTACGACATCGTAGATGAAATCGTAGAAGGCGGTACCTTCCTTCTGAACTGTAGCTGGACCGGCGACGAGCTGACCGCTCACATTCCGGCAAAGGTACGCCGCCAGATTGCAGAAAAGAACATCAATTTCTATGTCATTGACGCAAATAAGATTGCCCAGGAATTAGGCCTCGGCAGTCATACCAATACGGTGCTTCAGGCTTCCTTCTTCGCTCTTATGGAGGTTATCCCGACGGAAGAAGCTCTGGAAATGATTAAGGCCGCTACCAAGAAGACCTACTTTGCAAAGGGTGACGACGTGGTAGCCCGTAACGTAGCAGCGATTGATGCAGGCGCAACGAAGCTTGTAAAGGTAGAGGTTCCGGCTTCCTGGAAGGACGCGGAGGAAGTATCCGAAGCAGCCGCTGCTCTGGATGTTCCGGCTGTAGTGACCGGCATTTTGGAACCGATTAACAAGCAGAAGGGCGACGACCTTCCGGTCAGCGCATTTAAGGGCTACGAAGACGGCCGCATCGACCTTGGCCTTACCGCATATGAAAAGCGCGGTATTGCCCTGCAGGTACCGGTGTGGGATGCACAGAAATGTATCCAGTGTAACAAGTGTGCTCTTGTATGTCCGCACGCGGTTATCCGCCCGTACTTATTGAACGATGAAGAAAAAGCAAACGCTCCGGAGGGCTTTATCACCGCCCCGGCAAACGGTCCGGCAGCAAAGGGCCTGCATTTTACCATGCAGATTTCCGCTTACGACTGTACCGGCTGCGGCAGCTGTGTCGCTTGCTGTCCGGCAAAGGAAAAGGCAATTACCATGGAGCCGGTGGAATTAAACGAAGAAAAGAATACTTTATGGAACTACGGTCTTTCTGTTTCCGACAAGGGCGATTTGTTCTCCCCGTACACCATTAAGGGAAGCCAGTTCCGTCAGCCGTTAATCGAGTTCTCCGCTGCCTGCGCAGGCTGTGGCGAGACGCCGTACGCAAAGCTTCTCACCCAGCTCTTCGGTGACCGTGTGTACTGGGCAAATGCAACCGGTTGTTCCCAGGCTTGGGGCTCCCCGATGCCGGGTATTCCGTACACCACCAACAAGAGAGGCTTCGGACCGGCTTGGACCAACAGCTTATTCGAGAACAACGCCGAGCTGGCCATGGGTATGTTCTTATCCGTAAAGCAACAGCGTCAGGCACAGAAAGCTCTCGTTGAGGCTTATGTCGCAGAAACCGGCAGTGAAACCGCAAAGAACTGGTTAGACAGCTTTGATGATTTTGACAAGTCCCGCGAGACTACCAATGCTTTGGTAGCAGAGCTTGAAACGATGGATTCCGCGACCGCCGCAAAGATTTTAGAGCGTAAGGACCAGCTCTCCAAGAAGTGCTTCTGGATGTTCGGTGGCGACGGTTGGGCTTACGATATCGGCTTCGGCGGTTTGGACCACGTAGTAGCCAGCGGCGAAGACATCAACGTATTCGTTGTCGATACCGAGATTTACAGTAACACCGGCGGCCAGAGCTCCAAGGCTACTCCGCTGGGTGCCGTGGCACAGTTCGCTTCCGCAGGTAAGCGCAGTCGCAAGAAGGACTTAGGTGCCATCTTCCAGACCTACGGTAATGTATACGTGGCTCAGGTTGCCATGGGTGCGGACCCGAACCAGTTAATCAAGGCGGTCAAGGAAGCAGAGGAGCATAAGGGTCCATCCGTAATTATCGCTTACACCCCGTGTGCCGCTCACGGCATTAAGGCCGGTATGGCAAACGTACAGCAGGAAATGAAGCGTGCCGTGGACGCAGGTTACTGGATTTTGTACCGCTACAACCCGAACGCGGAAAAGCCGCTGACCGTAGACTCCAAGGAGCCGAGCTTAGACTACGAAGAGTTCTTAGAAGGCGAGACCCGTTACGCCTCCTTAAAGCGTACCTTCCCGGAACACGCGGAAAGCTTATTTAAGGCCGCAAAGGAAGACTCCGGCGTGAGATATCAGAAGTATAAGACCATGGAAGAGATGTAAGATTCTTTCTTCCTCGGAACGAATCATCTAAGTAATAAATCAAGGGCATCCCAAAGTCAATACGACTAAGGGATGCCCTTATTCTTGTTCCTATTCCTTTACTCCATCCAATCTCTCATCCAAAAGGTTTCTTTCTCTCCGTCGCGAAGAACTTCTATCCAGCAACCGGCTCCTTCGTCTGTTTTCCAGAGTTTGTACCCTTTCAAAATACCATTTACTTCATAAGTCCCTGACGCATAACCGTCCTCTGCATAATCCTCGGTAATATCGATTTCCAAATCATCGTCCCAAACATAGACCTTGTCATCCTTCATCCAGATTGCCGCACCGGCCATCTCAATATACGTTCCCTGCTGTCCCGGTTCATAGATCTGAACACGATAGTTATCTCCATTTTCCGCTTCTATGTCACCGATATAGATGGTTTCTCCGTTTCTGAGCTGTTGTTCTCTCAGTTTCACATCATATTCCTTTCCGGCGATAGGGATCCGAACCATCATCGCTTCCAGCCAGGTCCTTCCCGTCATAGCATAGGCAATTCCGTTGCTTCCGGCAAAAAGAACCACCAAAACCGCTGCCGCTATGGCCACTTTTCTCATCACATGTCCCGCAGCAGTCCTTCTGCCTTTTTCTTCTCTTTCGGTTATTCTTCCCACCTTCTCCGCCAGCCCTTCCGGCACCGGAATTTCCTCAAAGGTTTCTTTATAAAAGCTTCTGTTTTGTTCTTCTCCGCTCATTTCCATGCCTCCTTTAGCTTTTCCTTCAATTGCTGCCTTGCTCTTAAAAGTCTGGTTTGAACCGCTGTTTCCGAGAGTTTCATAAGTCCGGCGATTTCCTTTACACTGTAGTCTTCAAAATAATATAAATGTACCATCTGCCGGTACTTCACGGGCAGTTCCCTGACCGCATAATATAGGTCGCTCTTCTCCGGCATCGAAAACACCGGCTCCCGTTCTGTTTCTTCCAGATAAGCAGTCTTCCGGTGCCACGCCGTCCTCCACAAACTCTTACACTCGTTTACCGTCACCCGGATTAACCACTTCCTGGCGTAATCATCATCCGAAAAGGCTTCCTTCCGCTCCCACAGCTTGATAAACGTGTTCTGTACCACATCCTCTGCGTCGCTGCTACAGGTACAACCGTTTAACGCTACACGGTAAACGCTTCCCAGATACAGATTCACCAACCGCTCATATTCTTTTGTGTCCAAACCAACCACCTCTTTTTTCTTTTGAAAAGCTTTTCAATTAATGAACGCATAAGAAACGGAAAATATCACACACAGAAAAAAATTTTTTTTAGTTATTACACCGTACTGCTCCCCTTTACTATCTCTATGTTTTCTCTCTATTTTACCAAAACCATCCTTTTCATGCAATCGTCCCGTTTCAGCAAAACACATGCAAAAAAGGAGACTCCCCATTCCCGGGAGAATCTCCTTTTCCGTTATTTATTTTCTCATTTTTTCGGCCCGGCCGGTGTAACTTTCTCAACAGGAAGCTTTCCTCCCTCTTTTTCTTTCGGACCCACCGGAGTTTCCTTCTTGTCTTCTTTCTCCTTCGGCGGTACCGGTTTTTCCGGGGTAGCCGGACCCGGAGTTCCCTTTTCCGTGATTTCGCCGGTAACCGCATCTACAATATATTCGTAATGATCCTTGTCTACATGGAAATGTATCTTGTATTCCTTTCCATCCTTCTTTGCATTGTACTTCACTTCGCATTTCGTCAACTGTGCAAAGGATACACCGGCCTTGGTAAGAGCAAGTTCCAATGCCGCATCTTCCGTCAGCACTGCGTCCTGTCCTGAATTGTCCATTCCTCCGGATGTCGCATGGTCGATTACTTCTTTGCTCACGATACTTCCGTCCACGGAACTGATATCGTAAACATAATCAATCAACCCTACCGAAAACTCGATATGATACTGTTTCTCCTTCGGCATGTGCTGCAGCTTGGTCAATTTTGCGTCTTTCTCATTGATTCCCGCTTCCTGATATACCAGAGCCAATGCTTCCTTCTTGGTATATTCCTTTTTCGGCTCCTCGGGCTCCGGCAACGGTATCTTGGTCGGTTTCGGTTCTTCGGTCGGCTTTGGTACCTTCGTCGGCTTCGGTACCTTGGTCGGAACTGCCGTCGGCGTTGCTTCCGGCGCCTGGGTCGGTGCCACGGTCGGCGTCGCTTCCGGTGCCTGAGTCGGCTGTATCGGCGGAGTCCCCTTATCCGGAATCTCCGGTGGCATTGTCGGAGCTACTGTCGGAGTTGCCGTTACTTCCGGTTCCCGGGTCGGTGCTGCGGTCGGCGTCGCTTCCGGCGCCTGGGTCAGTGCCGCTGTCGGCGTTGCTTCCGGTGCCTGGGTCGGGCTTGCGGTCGGTGTCGGCATACTTTCCGGCGTCGCCGTCGGCTGTACCGGCGGGGTTCCCTTGTTCGGAATCTCCGGTCGTTTCGTCGGGGTTACTGCCGGCTTTTCCTCCTTTAATACATATCTGTAATCAAAGGAAATCACCGTACCGTCCACCGCATTCAGTTTATACTCGTACTCTCTATTCCCACCCACGGTAAATTTAACGATATAGGCATAAATTCCGGCTGTTTCCTGTACCTTCTGGCTGACATCCGTAAGTGTCGCAACCTCTACTCCCGCATCCTTTGCCGCAATCTGCAATGCCTGTTCCTTTGTAAGAAGGGTTACGCTGTCCGCATCCAGAAGATCCCACAACTCCTCAATGGACAACTTCGCTGCCTCCGCAACGGTCATATTCATATGGGAAGCCACCTTCTGTGCCAGGATCAGCTTACCTACCGATATTTCATAATCCGCTGCCTGCTGCTTGGTCTCCTTGTCCTTTTCGCAATACAGTGCATTTACTTCACCGATGACATCCTGCTTGTCCAATATGCTGCTGATTTCAGTAGAAATCAAATCTCCCAGCTGACTGGCACGCTCCGTATCATCATTTTCTACACAAACATTTACCGCATTATACACATCATCCAAGTAGCCGTTCTTGTAGAGCGACCCCATAATCGCATTGAGCGCAACGCTCAGATCCACGCCCTTTAAGTCCATATCCGCCAATACAATCTCGGCATCCTTATTTAGAGCCACTGCTTTCCGTACTTCATCCTTCTTGTTTACGGTAATTTCAATACTCGGATTTACGTCAATACAAACAACCGAATCCGCCTTTTTATCAATTTTCGTCCATCCGATTCCGCACACCAACAAAAAGCAGGCTGCCATAGCCGTAACACCCATCCAGGCCTTCGGCAGTTTTCTTGCTTTTCTCCGGTACTGTTCCGCTTCGTTTATGTATTTTTCGTCCAAGTTATCAATCGCTTTTATCAGCTTGTTTTCCTCCATAGAAAGATTCCCCTTTCTTCCAAATAATCCTTAAGCTTTTCCCGTATTCTGGTTAATTTTACCGATACATTTTTTTCCGAAAGGCCTGTCCGCTTTGCAATCTGCATGTAACTGTCATAAAACCAATATCTGCGGACAAAAATAACACGATTCAGTGGTTTCTGTTCCTCCAGAAAGCCTTCGATTGCTGCCGTAAGCTCCTCTGCCTCCAGAGTCGCTTCTACGCTGTCCGGTGCCGCCAGAAAGTCCGTCAGCTCCTCCACTGCCAAGTCATAGGAACTGTCTCTCTTCTGTGCATGATTTGTGTGATAGCGGTTCAGTGATGTATTTCTTACAATTTTAAGTACATATGTAAGCAAAGGGTTTGGTCGTGTCGGCGGTATGGCATTCCAAACACCGAGATAACTGTCGTTCACACACTCCTCGGCATCAAAATAATCTCCCAGAATGTTATAGGAAGTCTGCAGACATGCTTTGCCGTACTTTGCTTTCAACTCGCTAATGGCCATCTCGGAGCGTTCAAAGAACAGCTCAATAATTTCCTCATCTAACATTCGTGTCACCGCCTTTCACTTATATACTAAGGATTCTTTTGGGAAAACTACACTTTTTTTGAAAAAAAATAAATTTTTATCATTTCTTCTATTTTGATATTTTCTCGTACTTGTTGATTTCACACTTTACCGTCCACCGGAAAATGTCTCATCCACTCCCGCGGTCCCCGGTATTTTACACTTTCGCTTGCTACCTTCCCGGCAAACCTAAGCGCCTCTTCGCAGGAATACCCCTGTTCAAAATACCCGTAGCAAAAGGCTCCGTGGAAAATATCTCCTGCCCCCAGGGTATCCACCGCCACAACCGGTTCCACCGGAATCTCTTTTTTCTCCGGCAAAATTGAACACACTCTCTGCTCAATCTCCGTTCCAAGGTACAAAATCGGCTTCTCCCCTCTTGTAATCGCCTTATGGGATGCATTGCATTTCATATCAAACACCGTATGTCCCGCTTCATCTTTGAAGTCCTCGGAAGCAATCACAATGTCCGCCCTCCCAAGAAAGTTTTCTATATTTGGTTTCCAACTTCCCGCATCCAGTACAATCGTCTTTCCTTCCACCCTGCTCAGATACTCCAGGATATCCAAGGAAATCTCCTGCTGGTTGCAATCAAACAGCGCAAAGTCATAAACATCCAAATCATACTCCCGATTCACCTCAAACTTATGTTGCCCGCTTAAAATGGTCCGCTTTCCGTCGCTTGATACCACGATACAGGCCGTATTCGGCAGGGTATCATACTCAGAATAATTTAACACGTTCACACCGTAACCCTTTAACTCTTCTATCATAGCCCGGCTCTCCGTACTGTCCCCGAGACAGGTGGCCAGGGTGGCATCTCCTCCCAGTGCCGCATAGGTAATGGCTGCATTTGCCGCCGGACCGCCGATATAGGCGGCAAAGTCTTCGGTTTTAGACTTGTGATTGTGGGTCGGTAAGTCGTCGGTATAATATAAAATATCTTTCGTGCAAAGGCCCACGAAGAGACCTTTCTTTTTTCTATCCAAGGCAATCGCTCCTTTTCCGGCTATTCCTTTTGCCAACAAACTATTCCGCAAGTAACCAATCGACAATTGACAATGATTTTATTCCTTCATAGGATGAATCAAGTCCCGTTTCAAGTGATAACACTATCTTTTCGTAATTATCATTTATCTTCTGAAGCGGAGCAAGTTCCCTCTTACGAACTTCCTCATTTGTCATAGACTCGGTCACCTGAACATACAGCTTCTCCTCTGCTTTCGTAGCAACAAAATCCACTTCACTATTATCCACTTTGCCGATTGCCACATCATACCCTCTGCGCAATAATTCAAAGTACACAACATTTTCTAATGCATGGCCACTATCTCTGTTCCGAAATCCTAAAAGATAATTCCGAAGTCCCATATCTACAATATAATACTTCCCCAGTGTCCTCAGATACTCTTTGCCCTTAATATCAAACCGCTTGATATCATAGTAAAAATAAGACTCTAGCAACGCATTCACATATGCCTGTACTGTATGCGCGCTCGGTACGCCCTTCCGGCCTTCACATTCTAAAAGTCCTTCATTTACAAGAACATTCCCAATGGATGAAACAGAGATATTGCTTCCGATATTATCCGCAAGGAACAAGATGATTTTTCGAAGCAACACCGGATCTGTAATACTTTTTTGTCCCCTTCTTTTTTCTCTTTCTAATATATCCCTCACAATGACCGTAGAATAGATTCCGTCTAACAGCACCAATGCTCGTTCCTGGTCAAGCCCCACTTCCGCAATGCCCGGCATCCCGCCAAGACGCATATATGCCTCAAAGGTATCCCTCAAATCATAGCGCTCTCCCTGCTTGTCAAAAACCTGCAACCGTTTCCCGCCCAATAACCCTTCACTTTCTTTCACTTCAAAGTCATGAAAATACAAAAACTCACGGAAGGAAAGCGGCAGCATCTTTATCTCCACACACCTACCCGAAAGATACGTAGCATACTCCGAAGACAGCAAACATGCATTGGAACCCGTGATATAAATATCACAATTAAAATCCACCCGAAAGGAATTCACGGTCTCCTCCCAACCCGGTATTCTCTGTAACTCATCAAAAAACAGATACATCCTTTTCTCCGGTAAAACCTTTTGCTTTACATATTCATAAAATTCGTCCGCAGACATCCGGTTAAAATAATGGGACTCAAAATTCATTTCTATAATCTGATTGTCAGAAATTCCGCTTTCTCTTAAATGCATCGCCATTAATTGTAGCAGGCTGGATTTACCGCAACGACGAATCCCGGTAACTACCTTTACCGGTTCTGTGTCCTGAAATGCGATTAATCTGTTTAAATAAATGTCTCTCTTTTTCAACGTACGAGTTTCAATCATAGTTTCGTACCTCCTCACAACCATATCGTAGCATAAACTTGCAAAAAAATCAAGTTTCTGCACTCAAGTGCAAAAACTTTTATTTTCGACAAATTTTTGCACTCAAACAAAAAAAGACTCCCCTTTGAACAACGTTTAACAAAGGGAAGTCTTTTATTTTATAAATAGCTCTTAATTCTCACTGTAAATTACGGTCAAATCCGGATGCAACTGCAAAATGGATGCCGGACAGGACGGAGTAATCGGGCCGAAGAATGCCTTCTCCACGATATCCTTCTTGTTCTTACCGTTTGCGATTAAGAGCACCTTCTTTGCACTCATAATGCCGCCCATACCCATGGTAACCGCCTTTCTCGGCACATCTGCCTCGGATGCGAAGAAACGTGCATTTGCTTCGATGGTGGACGGGTCCAGGTCTACCACATGGGTTGCCTTCTCAAAGTAAGTATCCGGCTCGTTAAAACCGATGTGACCGTCAAGGCCGATACCGAGAAGCTGAAGATCAATACCGCCGGACTGTGCGATTAACGCATCATAAGCCGCACACTCTGCTTCAAGGTCTGCTGCGCAGCCGTTCGGCACGTTGGTCTTGGTTACATCAATATTAATCTTTTCGAACAGGTTGGTGTTCATGAAGTAACGATAGCTCTGGTCATTGCTTCCGTCAAGGCCTACATACTCATCCAGGTTAATGGAAGAAACCTTGGAAAAATCTACCTCACCCTTTGCACACTTCTCTGCAATCTTTTCATAAGTGCCAAGCGGGGAAGAACCGGTTGCAAGACCGAGTACGCAGTTCGGCTTCATCACAACCTGTGCGCAAATCAGGGCTGCTGCCTTGGTGCTGAGTTCGTCGTAGTTGTTTACTTTGATAAAATTCATGATTATAGTCTCCTTTTCATTTTAATTTGTTTATACTCTCTTCACAACCGTCTTCGTATCCTTTACGATACAATCCGCCGGATAAACTCCGCGCAGGGAGGTTAA
The DNA here is from genome assembly GCA_017938405.1 of Lachnospiraceae bacterium. Taxonomy (GTDB): domain Bacteria; phylum Bacillota; class Clostridia; order Lachnospirales; family Lachnospiraceae; genus SIG307. Next base: position 6,846 of record JAGBBP010000004.1, on the reverse strand, counting down.
CGGATATACGGAAGTGTTCTTACCGATTACCGTACCCGGATTGATGACGGAACCGCAACCCACGTCCGCGCCGTCGGCCAAGATACCGCCGATTTTACGAAGGCCCGTCTCGTAATCCACATCACCATGGATGACCACTGCCTTACCGTCGGACTTTAAGTTGGAACAAATGGTACCCGCACCGGTGTGGGCTTTGTTGCCCATGATGGAATCGCCGATGTAGTTGTAATGCGGCACCTGTACCTTATCGAGAAGCACGCAATTCTTAAATTCCGAGGAATTCCCCATCACACACCCCTCACCGGTAATAACGCTGCCCCGGATAAACGCACCCGGGCGCACCTCGGTACCGGAACCGATAATAGTCGGTCCTTCGATGGTGGCCGTCGGATAAATCTTTACGTTTTCACCTACAAGCACTCCGTCCGCATACAAGGTATAGCCCGGAATGCCCTTATCAATCAACGCCTGAATGTAGCCCTTTAACTTCGGCAGCATCTCCCACGGATACTCACAGCTCTCAAACAACTCTACTAAATACTCCGGCTGGGATGCATACAACTCCTTTGTCTTTACCAGTTTATTCAACACAATGTCCTCCTTCGGTAATTACTTTTACAATCATCTCCGCGTACTCCACACACTTCTCTTGGGATTCGCTCTCTACCATAACGCGGATGACCGGCTCCGTACCGCTTTCGCGAAGAAGTACTCTGCCCTTTTTGTTAATGAGCTTTTCTACCTCTTCCTTCGCCTTTAATACTTTGGCATCGGCAAGCACCGCTGCTTTATTCTTGACTCTCACATTCTTTAAAAACTGCGGATACAAATGAATCGGCTCTGCCAGCTTCGCCAAAGAAGACTTGGAATCGCAAATCTCCTCCGCAATCATAATCGCCGTTAAAATACCGTCGCCGGTAGTGGCGTACTTCTTTAAAATAATATGACCGGACTGCTCTCCGCCGATGGCATAATCGTTGTTCTGCATACACTCATAAACAAAACGGTCACCTACTTTTGTCTGTACACACTTCATACCGGCCTCTTCAAGACTTGCCACAAAGCCGGAGTTAGACATAATCGTAGTCACCACCGTATTGTCATTCAGAGTACCCCGCATCTTCATACGCTTGCCCAGAATATAAATCATGGCGTCGCCGTCTACTTCGTTGCCGTTTTCGTCCACTGCAATACACCGGTCCGCATCGCCGTCAAAAGCAAACCCCAAATCCAAGTGTTTTTCCTTTACCAGTTTCTTTAATTTCTCGATATGGGTGGAACCGCAGCCCTCGTTGATATTCACGCCGTCCGGCTCATCCCCGATAACGTAAGTCTGGGCGCCCAATGCGGAAAACACTGCTCCCGCAATGCTCCAGGCTGCACCGTTGGCGCAATCCAGACCGATTTTCAGTCTCTTGTAGGAATTGGAAGCCAGTGAGATGAGATATCCTGTGTAGCGGTTTCTACCTGCAGAATACTCATGAATACATCCAAGCTTCGCTCCCTGTGCCAGCGGCAAATCCTCACCGGTCACACCCAGCTCATGTAAATCTCCGTCGATGTAAGCCTCAATTAACGCTGTCGTCTCATCATCCAACTTTTCCCCGTAACGGTTCAACACCTTAATTCCGTTGTCACCGAAGGGATTGTGAGACGCCGTAATCATAATACCGCAGTCAAACTCATCCTTACGGGTCACATAGGACACACCCGGCGTCGTGATAACATGCAGCATGTAAACATCCGCACCGCTGGCAGTCATACCCGCCACGATGGAATACTCCAGCATATAACTGGAACGTCTGGTGTCCTTACCGATGACAATCCGCGGGCGATATCCCGGTGTTCTGCACCCGGAAAGTTTGGAAGAAAAGTACCATCCAAGGAACCGGCCCACCTTGTAAGCCTGCATGGAGGTCAGATTCACATTTGCCTCCCCACGGAATCCGTCGGTACCGAAATACTTGAGCTTCCGCGGCCCCTTTGACGGGGTACGATTAATCTCTATTTTATCCAATAACAATTCATCTGTAGTTACACCGAAAATCTCCGCAAGCTGAATCACCTTGTCAATCTGCGGAAGGGCCTGATCCATTTCCCACTTGGAAATGGACTGACGGGATACCCCCAGTTCTTCCGAAAGTTGCTCTTGGGACATGTCCGCCACGTTTCGTAAGTGAATGAGTTTTTGTCCGATGGTCATACACATTCTCCTTTTTTCACATACTACGATTCTACGCGCTTTATTATAGCAGAAGAACATAGGGGTTTCAAGCAACTTTCGTATATTATTTTTGCAACTTACAGTTGCATTTCGGTTGTTTTTATTGATTTTGCATCATGTTTACATCTTTTTTACATCAAAACATGCTGTTTTTGTAAAGTTTTATTTACATTTTTCTTTTCATCAATACAAGCTCTCCGCCATCTTTTTTGCCCATTCGGAAAGCTTCGGCTTAAGAGCCTCCTCTCCGTTCGAATAAAAAGATGCACTAATCACCTTTTCTCCCTTTCGTAAAATGATGTGATGACTTTTAACGATGGAAGAAAAGGCGACCACCTCATCCATTTCCGGAAGTTCCAGCTCCAGAGGTTCATACACATCTATCCGCTTTCCTTCGCGCTTATATTCACGTACCAACCGCTTTGCAATCCATTTTCCTCTCGTTTCATGGTACATCACATCCAGTCTTCCGTACACTTGCGACCCGTCCGGAGTATGCACATCGCCGTTCTCATTCCACTCGAAATTTACCGGTGATAAAATATCCGACCACTCCCGTACCGTATTCATATTCCCCATATTCCACAAATCCACCTCTCCGAACGGTAACAGGTCCTCCACCGTCCGAAACGGAACTTCTCCGGCATACTCCGTAAGAGGAATATAATCTTCCCGCATTAATTCATTGTCCCATACCGTTAACAGAAAGACTACCGCATAAACAACCGCGCACAAACGCAGCACATTCACCGCGCAATGCTTCCAAATGCCCTTTCTCCAACCGTTTCCGGAACCGAGCGGTTTCCCTGCCGACACTTTTTTCCGCAGTCGCATTAATTTTACGGCTTTCCCCATAGGCACCGCCAACAAAAAAAGCACCGCAAGTATCATCATCCCCACCGGGATTGTCCCGATACCGACCATTGCCAGCATAAAGTTCCCGTGTAATGTCACATACGGATACACAATGCCCCACGCAAAACAACGAAACAGATTATCCCACTGTCTGCTTTTCATGGCATTCATCGCCAGCGCCTGCACCTCTTTGTCCGTGTGCAGTTCTCTTCCTTCCGGGTCGCAACAGCGGTATACATAAAATTCTCCCCGCTTTGCCACATATTTCCAGCCGAAGGCCTCGTTCAGTTCCAACTCTTCTTCCTCCGGGTCTCCGTTATTGTCCGCCCACATACTCGTGCTGTTTTTCGCTGCCGCCAACCGGTATTGCACCCTGCAGGCTTCGGACTGTTCAAAGGTAGCGACTCCGCAAAAGAACCCGTCTTCCTGTAACATCCAGCCTTGTTCCGCCATCTCCTCCAGCCAGCACTCCGTCCCGCTTACGTCATACACAGGACACGGAATCAGCCGCCGTATTGTTTTTACCGTTTTCCCCTCTTCCATCTTACATCCTCCCATCTATTCCTCATACAAAAACGCATCGTTCGCATCCTTGACACATTGTTGCAACCGCGTCACTTCCTGTTCATACGCCGTAAGCCCTTTTTCCGTAATACGATACGTACGTTTCCGGCCTTCCACTTCCGTTTCCTTAATCCACTTTTCCTTCTCGAACTTCCCCAAAATGGTATACAACGTGGCAGGGCCGATTACCACCCGCCCCTTTGTCCTTTTTTCAATATAATCCGCCACGTCGATTCCGCACATGGGCTTTTTCGAAAAAGCCATCAGCACGTAAAACATGGATTCCGTTAAAATCTCCATCGCTTTTTTCGGCATTATCATCCCTCTTTTCGCAATATCGTTAATCGATATCAATTAACGATATTATAGACCATAACAGTAAAAAAGTCAAACAAAACCTTCTCCAAAGAAAAAAGATGCCCCGATTTGCACCGTTTGCAAATCAAAGGCATCCTGCAAATACCGGACATTCCTACCGGAATTTAAACAAAAATGTCAATAACGCCGGCATATGACAGAAGGAACCCTCCAAACGATACCGTAGTTCGCCCGCTTCTTCCTTTACCGTCAACGGCAGCTTCTCCATGGCCTGCTTCGTCTCCTCCTGCGACAACTGTGCCCCGGCAGCGATGTCCTCCAAGGACACGAACAGGTCAAAATCTTTTATGGTTAACTCATAAAGAGCGTACATGGTTTTCAGCACGCGAAGGTCCGAAAAGCGCTCCATAGCAACGGACAACTCGTATAATTGGGAAATATTCGGCTTCTGAAACGCCTTCCCTAAAGAGAAAAAAACGCTGTCGGTCATTCGACCCGTACTGCCCTCCGGTTCGGAGCAAACAGAACATCCCCAGTCGGAGATATTACCTCCGGCATAGTCCCGCTCGTCCCATGGAACAAAGTTTTTGCATCCGTCAGTAACCGCAATTTCATGCAACAATGCCGCAATACGATAGCACTTTTCAAAGGATTCCTTCTCCGGAAGGGCCGTAAAATAGTCCTTCAGGTTTAAGCAGATATCTCCCAGCCCCTTCGTCGAAGCACAGCCGAGAAGCTCGTCCACGGTCACCTCGAAAAGCTTTGCAAGTTCCGGTAGCAACTGAATGTCCGGGCAACACGCTCCGGATTCCCATTTGGAAACCGCCTGATTGGTAACCCCCAGTGCCTGTGCAAGCTCCTCCTGGGTAAGTCCCTTTTGTTTTCTTAAAAAAGCAATTTGTTCCTGTATTTTCATTGGATACCTCCTTGAATTTTGTTTTGTAGCTACACCTATAGTTTACCGACAAGTAACAGCAAAAACAATAACGTGTTGGTTTGAAACACTTCTCCTCTGTCCAACCTGCGGTTGGATAATACGAAAGGCACCGGCTCATTGATATCTGTTAAAAGAAAATAGAAAAGACCGACTTATTTTTTATGCTAACAAGCAAGAGTGGGGGCGCGCATCAGAATGCGACAGCCCCCGTCTGCTTCTATTGTAATGCTTCCACTACCTTATGGTAGGCATCCTTTTTCTCATAATTCTCGTCGAACAATCCGCAATACGGACTGTTCTGTTTGTAGCCGTAATCCGAAGTCGGCATGTTCGGTTTATCACAATACCCCCAAATCGTAACATTGGAAATCAAAGTCTCTCTGGCGTTCAACTGTGCATACGCCCGGAACAAATCGCCGCAGAACTGCGCATGTTCGGCTTCCTTTGACTGGTCGTAATTCCGGATTGCCATTTCGGTCACATGAACATCTACGCCCAAATCATGGAACTTCGTAACCGCAGTTTTAATTAGGGAAATATCATAGCTGTTCATACAACCGTTCTGCTGTCCGTAACCGCCGATATAGCTTTGCATTCCGATTCCGTCACACAGCTTCCGGTAATTTCCGTTTGCATCCTTTGCATAAGAATTGATGCTGCTCACCAGTTCACAAATCGCATCCCGCTTTGCACCGTAAAAGGTACTGTAGTCATTGTAGAACAGTGCAATGTCCACCTCCGGATTTTTCGCCTTAAGCTTTTCTACCGTATTCTTTGCATACAGGAAGGAAAGCTCCACATAGTCGTCTCCGATGACCTTATAAAACGGATTGTCGTCTCCGTTACGTTTGGTACGCACATGACGTTTATCGGAGGAATTATAATCTCCGCTGCCGTCTCCCACTGCCTCATTCACCACATCCCAACAATATACGGCACCCGGATACTTTTCTTCAAAATGGGTCATTACCTGTTCAATATAGGATTCCAGACGCTTTAACATGGTGTCACGATCCACATAGGCACCGTCGTTGCGATAGCCTTCCCGGAAAAACCAGTCACTCATATAGGCATCCCATACCAGTACATGGCCACGAATCTTCACGCCTTGTTCCACCGCTACCTGCACCATACGGTCGGCAACGCCGTAATTCATCACCGGCATACCGTCCGTGCTTCGCTGGCAAGCTGCCTGATTCAAAAGAGAATAGGCCTTCATTTCGTTACCGAAGCTTACGCTGGTGCACTCCGTACCCAGCAACTCCTTGTACGCATTATCCAGCAGATTGTTACTGTTCATTACGATACCGAAACTGAAACCGTTCTGTTCCGCTGCCCGGACAAGCGCTCCTTCCTTCTCCGTTACTACCGGTCTCGGTGTGGAAGGGACATCCGATTCTGCGTTCCCATCCATATGGAAGGTAACGGAATATACCGTTGCCACAAAGTCGGAATAATCCTCCATCAACATACATTGCATCAAACCGATGCCCCCCACCTTCATGGTCAGTGCCGGGGTAAGCTGGTGATCTACAACACCGGAGGTACGGCCGTCATAACGAACATATACCTCATTAAAATTCTCATCGTACAACTTTACGGCAAGGTCCCCCACCTCGCTCTTCATCTTTACGGTTACACCGAGACAATGATTCATATCAATCGGTTCCGGCAATTGCAACTTAATCTCTTGGTATCTGTCTGTGTACCGGAGCGTAATGGAACCATCCTCCGCTATGATATAATCCGTACCGTAGGACTGCCAATAATAAAGGTCATTAAAGTCATAGGTAATATCCGTATTCTCCGGAACCGGAGTCGGCGTCGCTGTAGGCGCAGGCGTTGCCGTCGGCACAGGCGTCGCTGTCGGTGCAGGCGTTGCCGTCGGGACCGGCGTTGCCGTCGGGAGCGGGGTCGCCGTCAGGACCGGCGTCGCTGTCGGCACAGG
>JAGBBP010000025.1 GCA_017938405.1 Lachnospiraceae bacterium | reverse complement strand
GAGGAGTTCTGTTATAAAATCATATATAGGCATAGGCTTCAATCCTTTCTGTGTGTTTTGTTGTGGTGACTTAATTATACAGGAATTGAAGTCCTATGCCTATTCTATTTTTTATTTACCCCCATCTAAAGTGTACAACCGTTTTTGTTTGTTGGATAATTTGTAGAAATTCTTGTTTAATTTTATGTTTAGATTTATAATAGAAATCAATTAGAGAAATAGCGTAAAGCTTCTAACATTCTGAAAATGTGAGAGGGGAGGCTTCTTATGTTTGATTTATACAGAGTACAAAACGCATGGCAGATGTTACATACGGAAGGCAATCAGGTGTTAAACGAGAAGGGGGAAAAAGTGCGTTTGTTGGGGGTGAATTGTGCACCCTTAGTTTGGTTGAGTTATTCGAGAGAAATTATGAATATGATTACCTACGCTTGTGATGAATGGAAAGCGAATACCATAAGACTCCCTTTGGCACAGGACCGGTGGTTTGGTTTTGCAGATGATCAAAAGGGAGTGGATGAGAGCGGAGAACGGTATCGTTCTTTGGTGGATGACATTGTGGCTGCAGTGGCATGTCGTCATAAATACATTATTCTGGATTTACATCGAAGCAATTGTAATCGTTGGGGAGAGTATATCAGTGGCGGCTTATCGGATATGAACAGTATGGTGTTTTGGAAGGATGTTGCGGTTCGCTATAAAAATCATCCCAATGTTTTGTTTGATTTGTACAATGAGCCTTATCATGTGGATTGGAAGACATGGAGAGACGGAGGAGAAATCACGGTTCAGTATGAAGATAAGGATGTGGGGCAGCAGATTATGTTTGATAAGCCGGAGGGAGCCTGGTTGAAATCCATGACTTATTTGGTACCGGGAATGCAACGCCTGGCAGATGCGGTACGCGGCGTGGGAGCGAAAAATATTTTGATTATCGGTGGCCTGGATTGGAGCTATGAACTGGACGGTATCGTAAACGGATATGGGATCAAGGATAATGGCGGAAACGGTATTATTTTGGACAGTCATCTTTATCCGTGTAAGGCATTGGACAGTTGGGATGAAAAGGTAACGGTTGCAAAGGAACAATATCCGATTCTTTTAGGGGAATGCGGACATTACGGGGAAGCACCGATACCCCATGAGTGGCCGCAACTGGAAGTAAGCACCACATGGGTACCGAAGTTCTTAAAATGGGTAGACGACAACGATTACCATATGACAGCATGGGATTTTCACCATCAGGCGGGTCCTTGTCTTGTAGAAAATTTGGTTGATTTTACACCGACAACCTATTGGGGCGCCTATGTAAAGGAGTTTTTAGAGAAGCATAATAAATAAGATTTGATATGATAAAAAGTAACGAAACAGAACAAAGGAGTCATGACCATGCGGATACGAATTGCCGTCGTAGAAGACGAAAGTAAGCAGTACGAATATGTGAAAAAGTTGCTGACGCAATGGTCGGAGCAGAGCGGTGAAAGCATCGCATTAACCCATGTTACCTGTGCGGAAGAGTATCTTATCAACTATAATCAGCCGGATACCTTTGATGTGTTGTTTTTAGATGTATATATGAAGCAGATGAACGGCATGGAGCTGGCAAAGGAGATACGGAAGTTTGACAGGAAAGTGCAGATGGTGTTTCTGACGGGTGTTTCCGATTATGTGTTTGAAGGGTATGAAATCGGTGCGGTGCGGTACCTTCTAAAGCCGGTGGAACAGGATAAAATGACAGAAACTATGGCGGTTTGTGTGGAAAAGCTAAAGCAAAAGAGTGATGACTATATATCTTTTAAGTATCAGGGAGAAAAGCTTCGACTGCTTCGTTCGGATATTTATTATGTGGAGGTCTACGGACATTACCTTCGGATGGTGACGAAAACGGATACCTATGAATGGAAGGACAGCTTGCAAAGTATGAGAAGTAAGCTGGATGCGAGACGTTTTGTGGAGGCGAATCGTTCCACCATTGTAAATATGGAATATGTGAGCAAAATTGCAAGGGAAGAGTGTTTGCTGGAGAACGGAACGGTAATTCATGTCAGTAAGGGTGCATATAAGGGATTGAATGAGGCATTCATGAAGTTTTACGTAGGATAAAGGAGTTTATAAGAATGTTCGGACGTTACGAGAAACGAATCTTGGAATACCAGAGAAAAGCCATGGAAAAGCAGGTGGCGGAGGTCAATGAAATTTATTTGACCATGCGGGGCTGGCGGCATGACTACCACAATCATCTTCAGAAGCTTTCCGCTCATTTGCAGGAGGGGCAGATTGAAGAAGCGAAGAAGTATATCGGGGAACTGGGAGAAAGCCTGGATGATATTAAGACAAAGTATCAGACCGGGAATGTCAGCCTGGATGCGATTTTAAACAGTAAACTGTCCATTGTGGAGAAAGAAAAGATTGCCATCAATTGTAAGGTGGAAATCGCGGAGAATCTGACGGTGTCGGATATTGATTTGTGCATTTTACTGGGGAATCTCATTGATAATGCGGTGGAGGCTTGCCGGGTGATACCGGAAGAATCCGAGAGGTTCTTGCGAATTTATATGTGTATCCGGAAGCAACAGTTGTATATTTCGGTGTCCAATGCTACCAATGAGGCAATCCGGAAGTTGGATGCGGAGTATATTTCAAAAAAGCGGGGCGACCACGGACACGGCTTGAAACGGATTAATATTGTAGTGGACAAATACGGCGGTTTTATTAAAAGAGCCAACGAACCGGGAGTGTTTGCTACGGAAATTATGCTTCCGCTGTAGTTTTTTGCGGAAACGATGACGTTTGTGCACGAAAAAATGCAATTCGTGCACTTTTTTTATAAAAGGCTGATTTTGTGTTATGATGTAGAAGAAAAGTTACAGGAAAGCTGTCGGAGGGGAGAAGAGGATGGAGAAGGAAAAGAACTATTCTTTACTTGGCAATATCCGGTATGCATATAAAACATTATTTCAAAAATGCGGCTGGATGCGTCTCGGTATAATCGGAACTATAATCACCAATTTAGGGAGTCGTGTATTGCAGACCTTAACGTTGCCGGTGATTGTGGCCAGTATTACGGAACAAGGTACGGTGGAGCATTTTATTTTTACCGTGGTTGTTATGCTTTTGTTGTATTTGCTGTGTGATTATCTGGGTGGATTTATCGGAGATTGGAGCGGTTTTTATTATGAAAACACCCAGAACCGGGAATTTTTGATGCGTCTGGTACGAAAGAGCCTGACGGCAGATTATGAAAATGTGGAATCGCCTTCTAAGCAGAGAATGCTAATGAAAGCAAGTCATGCGGTACATATGTACAGACAGGGTGTAAACCAGATGTATGCGCATATTCCTTATGTAGTTTCCAATATTTTCGGAATGATGTTGTATGCATTAACCATTACCTTTATTGATTATCGTATTTTGCTTGTGATTCTCGGAATGTTTGCGATAAATACCTATTTGGATTCCTTTAAACGGAAATATATTGCAAACACCATGGAAGAACAGTACCGGATTTGGGGCAGATTTCATTATCTGACCCAGCAATCCATATCGGTACCTAACGGGAAGGATATCCGCATTTATAATATGGCGGACTGGATTAAGAGCGGCTTTGACCGTCTGGTAGGGGAAAATAAAGTACTTACCGTAGGGAAAATGAACCGGGTTGTTTTTTCAAAGGCGACGGAAACTGTTATGACGGCAGGGAGAGATATTTTGGCCTATGTGATTTTAATTGCACAGGTTATTGACGGAAGAATTACCATTGCGGAATTTACATTAGGGTTAGGTGTAATCGCAGGATTGTCCGGCTGGCTTTCGGGAATCCGGTATGAACTGGGGGAATTGTTAGAGGGAAACCATATGATGTGCCAGTACCGGAAAATGATGGATTATCCCAATACTTTTTTGCGAGAAGAGGGAAAGCCGGTTCCAAAGGAATGGTTTACCGGGGCATTGCCTGAAATCGAATTTCGTCATGTGAGTTTCCGGTATGAGGATTGTGAAGAGGACATTTTAAAGGATGTGAACTTTACCGTAAAGCCGGGAGAACGAATTGCGTTAGTAGGTCATAACGGTGCAGGGAAAACCACGTTAGTAAAACTATTGTGCGGGTTTTATCATCCGACGGCGGGAGATATTTTAGTTGGTGGAATTCCACTTGAGGAATTAAATTTAGAGGAATATCACGATTTGCTTGCTACCATTTTTCAGGATGTCAATACAATTCCGGTGTCCGTTGCCGAGAATGTATCGGGAAAAACGGCAGAGGAGACAGATGTAGAACGGGTAAGAGAGTGCCTCAAACGCGCGGGGTTATGGAAGGACGTGGAGGCAATGGAAAAAAAGGAGTTTACAAATATTTCCCAAGCCATAGACCCGGAGGGAATTCAGCTTTCCGGAGGTATGGTACAGAAGCTGATGTTGGCCCGTTGTATTTATAAGGATGCGCCGATTCTTGTGTTGGACGAGCCTACCGCGGCACTGGACCCAATTGCGGAAAGTAATATGTATCAGGAATATGATAAGATTACAAAGAATAAGTCGGCATTGTTTATTTCTCACCGGCTGGCCAGTACAAAGTTCTGTGACCGGATTTTGTTTATGGAACAGGGACGGATTTTAGAGGACGGAACCCATGAAGAACTGCTTGGTGCGGACGGGAAGTATGCGGAAATGTTTGCAATCCAAAGCGAATATTACAAGGAAGGAGGCGAAGCAAATGAAGAAGCAATGGCATGAGATAAAAAAGAATCTGGGATATATTCATAAACTGGCTCCTTCTTATCCGGCATTCAGTATTATGAATATGCTTTTAAAGAAGGGAAGTCCTTTTGTTTCTACGATTCTCAGTGCCAAAATCATTGATATGATTTTAGACGGAGAGGAAAAGCATGAGATTTATAAAATTGTTTTGATTCTGGTAGGCAGCATGCTTGTGATTACTCTGCTTCGCCACTGTTTGGATCATGCACTGGAAATCGGACGATGTCTGGTGTCCGACCGGAAGAGACGAGATATCGGTTATAAGGCCATGAGACTGGATTACGAAATATTGGAACGAAACAGTACCATGGAACTGATTTCCAAAGCGGACAGTAATACGGACGCTGTGGGCGGACTTGGCGGATACCTTCAAAAAACGATAAATTTGTGCGGTGCCTTTTTATCCTGCATTGTGGCATTGGTGACCATGAGCGGAATGCTTGTGGCTTCCGAAGGAACGGGAACCGGTTTATTCTATCGTTTTTTGAACTCAAATATCAGTTATGTAGTATTACTCCTTTTGGTTATTCTCAGTATTGTTGTGAACAGTAAATGTCAGGAAAAGCAGGAGAAGATTCAATACGAAAGTTCCCAGGCACAGACTTTAAGCGGGAGAATTTACTGGCTTTTCTTTAACCTGATAAGTGATTATCCCATGGGAAAGGATATCCGTATTTTTAAGATGCAGAATATGATTGAAAAAAACGGAGCCAAAGCGCGGGAGGATATCGAACGGGTACAGAAACAGTCCATTCGTGACAGTTTGAGAATTTATATCGGAGAACTTCTTTCACAAAACATTTTTATATTCGCGGCCTATCTCTTTGTGGGGATGAAGGCTGTGTACGGTATGATTAGTGTGGGTGATGTGGCAATGTACAGCGGAGCGATTATTATATTGCAACAGGAAGTCAGCAACCTGTTCGGTATCTGGATTGAGCTTAAGACCCACAATACCTATCTGAAAAGTTATACGGAATTAATGGAAACGCCGAATGAAAAATACGAAGGAACCCTTCCGGTGGAAAAGCGGTTGGATCACGAGTATGAATTGGAGTTTCGCAATGTTTCCTTCCATTATCCAAACAGTGACCGGTTAATATTAAAAAACATTTCCTTTAAGCTGACCACCGGAAAGAAGTTGGCCATTGTAGGAGCCAACGGAGCCGGAAAGACCACCTTTATTAAGCTTTTATGTCGTTTGTACGACCCGACGGAAGGGGAGATTTTGTTAAACGGAATCGATATCCGGAAATATGATTATGATGAGTATATTCGTTTGTTCTCCATTGTGTTTCAGGACTATAAAATATTTTCCTTTTCCGTAGCGGAAAATGTGGCGGCCGGACCTGTGTATGATGGTAAACGTGTGGAGGAATGCTTAAAAGAAGCCGGAATTTATGAACGTGTCAGCCGAATGAAACACGGTATCGAAAGCCGGTTGTTAAAAGACCAGCAGGACAATGATGAAGAAGGAATCGAGATTTCCGGCGGCGAGAAGCAGAAAATCGCCCTTGCCCGTGCATTGTACCGGGATGCGCCCCTTGTTATCTTAGACGAACCTACCAGCGCATTGGACCCGCTTGCGGAGCAGGATATCTACCAGAGATTTAATGAGATGGTATCCGATAAAACCGCCATATTTATATCCCACCGCATGAGTAGTTGCAGATTCTGCGATGAAGTGGTAGTATTTGATGAGGGAGAAATTGTGGAAACCGGAATCCATGAGGAATTGGTAGCAAATGATTGTGGAGTTTACCGTAAGATGTGGGATGCACAAGCACAGTATTATGTAGTATAAGCTACAAGCCACGCAGAATAACAAAATTAACGTCCAAGGAGAGCTTGCTCTCTATTGGACGTTTTGTTTTGTTATTCGTTGGGGCGCCAGCCCCCTATGAGGAAGGAACGAAGTGGATTCCGAATAGGCGTGGCTTGTAGCTCGCTTGATTTCTATCGTGCGCCGCACGGATATGAGGAAGGAACGAAGTGGATTCCGAATAGGCATGGCTTGTGCGAAGCGAAAGGAAAATAAACTATATTATCCGTTGCGATTTGTAGCAATTTTGGGTATACTATTACTAAGTGAAAGAAGTGAGGGTTTTATATGCAAAAAGTCGGAATTGTTACGGACAGTCATAGCGGTATTTTGCAGGAAGAAGCGAAAAAGATGGGGATTTATGTGCTTCCTATGCCGTTTTATATCGAAGAAGCGTGCTTTTATGAGGATGTAACCATTACCAGGGATACTTTTTTTAAAGAACTTCGGGAAGGAAAGAATGTGTCAACCTCCCAGCCTTCTCCGGGAGATGTAATGAAGTTATGGACGGAAGTGTTGAAGGAGTACGAAACTATTTTGTATCTGCCGATCAGCAGCGGACTTAGCGGTTCTTATGAAACCGCACATATGCTCTCGATGGAAGAGGAGTTTGAAAATAAAGTTTACGTAGTGAATCACGGCAGAGTGGCTTCTCCTCTTCGCAGAACGATTCTGGATACTTTGGAATTGGTAAAAGAAGGTTATACGGCGCCTCGGATAAAGGAGATATTAGAGGGGGAACGGGATAAGGTATCCATTTACATTGCGGTAGAGACGTTAGAATATTTGAAAAAAGGCGGACGTATTACTCCGGCAACGGCTGCAATCGGGACGTTGCTTAATATTAAGCCGGTATTACAACTGGATGTGGGGATGTTGGAAAGTTTTTCCAAGTGTCGCGGAATGAAAAAGGCAAGAAAAGAGATGCTTGCGGCAATCAAAAACGATATGGAAACCAGATACCGGGAATCCTATGAAAAGGGAGAGGTGTATTTGCTGGCGGCGTCCTCGGCGGATGAGGAGACCACAAAGGAGTGGTTGGCGGAGATACAAGTCGAATTTCCGGGGATGGACTTGCTGTTTGATTATTTGCCGTTGGCGATTTGTTGTCATACCGGTGAGGGTGCACTGGCTGTTGGATGCTCCTGTCGACCGAAACGTTAGCGTAAAAGATACACAAAGGATGAGGTGAACAGTATGAAGAAGAAAATTTACTTGGTATGTATGTTATTGGGAATCAGTGCTCTTTCAGCCTGTGCGACGCCGGAGCCGCCTGTGGACCCGGTTCCGACCAAGGGGGTAGAAAGTGTCGGAAAAGAAGATGCAGAGACTGAAGATAGTGCACAACAGGAGCTTACGGGAACTCCGGAGCCTACGGCAGAGCCGACAAATACGCCGAAACCGACGGTAACGGCGGTTCCGACCACGGAACCACAGCCTACGGATACGCCGATACCGGAGCCTACCAAGCATGTGATTCCGGAAGGGACCTGGCTTCCGCGGGAAGCACCGGCAGTCCGGAATGCAATGTCGGAAGAGGAAAAGATGACACGTCAAACCGCTATTTTAGAAAAAGGTACTTTTTTGTTTTCCGGCGCCACCAATCGCGGTTTTTATCCGGGGGATATTTCCTGGTTAAGGAAAGCAAAACCAACGGACGCGGTGGCTCTGGTTTTTGCCTGTGATGATGTAACACACGGCGGTTGGGGCGTTTTGGGCATTTCGGTAAAAGCGAATAAAATCGGGGATAAGATGCAGGAAGTAAAAGCGTATTCCGACGAACCGGACAGGGAACGTCTGGAACTGTATTCCATTGAAACGTTGATGCATCTTGTGGGGGCAACGGAACCGTCCCAATTGACTCATTTTTCCATCGGTGCATGGAACGGCGGAAGAGTTGCCGGTTTGTACTATTTGCCGGAAGAAGTGTATACGGAGTTAACGACCTTTTGGGCAGAAGTGGAAGATGCGGAACAAATTATACATACCTATACCGGAGCGTTGTCCAATGAAAATGCAATCGAAAACGCAAAAACGGTATATGAATATCTGAAAGAAGTATACGGAACTGCTTGTCTGACCGGACAGATGGAGTCTACCTGGATGGGTTCTCCGGATTATGAGATGGACTATATCAAAGAACATACGGGGAAACTTCCGGCAATCCGGGGATTCGATTTTATTCATAATGATTTTGCAGGCGTAACGAAACGTGCAAAGGAGTGGTGGGAGATGGGCGGTATTCCGACCGTTTGCTGGCATACCGGCGCGGATTTTTCCAGTGCCTATGATGAAAGCAAAGCAGATAATATTAACTGGGAGGAAGCATTTCTGCCGGGTTCTGAAACTTACAATGCGTTACTTGCCGGCATGGACCGTGCAGTGCCGTATTTACAGGAGTTAGAGGATGCGGGGGTTCCGGTTTTGTGGAGACCGTTTCATGAACTGGACGGCGGATGGTTCTGGTGGAGCAAAGGCGGTTCCGCAAACTTTGTAAAGCTTTGGCAGCTGATGTACAGTCGTTATACGGATTACTGGGGATTGGATAATTTAATTTGGGTATTGGGATATTCCGCCAACGGTGGAGAGATGGCGTCCTGGTATCCGGGAGATTCCTATGTGGACCTCATCGGTGCCGACAGTTATACGGCGGGAGCCAACGGTTACCTGTTTGAGGAATGCAAGGCACTGGCACCGGAGGGAATTCCGCTTGTATTCCATGAATGCGGAACCATTCCGACGGAAGAACAGATGAAGGAGGAAAATGCACCGTGGTTGTTCTTTATGACATGGACCACGGAGTATTTAATCGACAATAATACAAAAGATGCCTTAAAAGAGATTTATAATGGGGAATATTTCATTACCTTGGATGAATTACCGCAATTGAGGGACAAGACGACGCCGAAACCGGCAAATACGCCGGCTCCGAAGCCGACAAGTACCCCGGTCCCGACCGCGACACCGAAGCCGACAAGTACGCCGGCCCCGACCGCAACTCCGAAGCCGGTTTGTGACCATGTATATTCGGAACCGACTTGTAAGTATCCGGCAATTTGTGAAAACTGCGGAGACAGACAGGGGAGTGCGTTAGGTCATGAGTTTAATGGGAAACTGCATTGCAGCCGATGCGGTGAGTCCGATGATAATTATGAGCATTTTATTGACTGGCATATGGAAGGTACCACATTAGTGATTTCCGGACAAGGATACATGAGTAAAGTAATCAGTCTGTGGGAACCGATGCCATGGGCCGGTCAAAAGATTGAAGAGGTAGTAATCGGAGAAGGCATTCTTGACATTACCGGTATGGCCTTTCAAAATTGTACCGATTTGAAAAAGGTAACATTTCCGGAGAGTTTGCAAAGCCTGAGTGTCAGTACCTTTGAAAACTGTACTTCCTTGGAAGAAGCGGTATTTTCCGGGTATTTGATGAATTTTTCGGATGCTGCGTTCCGGGACTGTACGAATTTAAAAAGGGTAATCGCACCGAAGGGGTGTGCAAATGTTTTGAATTACACGTTCTTTAATTGCAAGTCGTTGGAGGAAATCGTTCTTCCGGAAGAATGTAGTGTGGTACGGCAGAACGGATTCCGAGGGTGTGAGAGTCTGAAAAAGATTACCATTCCGGATACGGTAACCGTAATCGGAAGTTATGCTTTTGCCGGTTGCAGCAGTTTGACCGAGCTTATTATTCCGGATAGCGTGACAAAGATTGATTCCGGGGCTTTTAATGGTTGTACCGGACTAAAGAAGGTTCGTCTTTCAGGAAAGGCAGAGTCCCTTGTGGAGCGACTTTTTTACGGGTGCGCATCCCTTTCCGAAGTAGAGCTTCCGGAGGGAATCAAAAGCATCGGGGCGGACGTTTTCAACGGTTGCAACAGCTTGGTTGAAATTGAACTTCCGGACAGTGTAACCGAAATCGGAGAAGGAGTCTTCCGTGGGTGTGAAGGACTGAAAACAATAACGCTTTCGAAAAATTTGTCCGGGGTCGGAACGGATGTATTTAACGGGTGTACAAGTCTGGAACAGATTACGGTTCCGGGAAAAGTGAAAAAAATTGAGGATAATCTGTTTAACGAATGTAAAAACCTGCAAACCGTAATCATACAAAACGGTGTGGAGGAAATCGGGAAAAATGCTTTTTACGGTTGTGAAGGATTGATGAATTTGGTGATTCCGGATAGTGTAACGATGATTGGTGCGGACGCATTCGGAAGCTGTACCGGATTAAAAAACATCCAATTATCGAAAAACATAACTGAAATTTCCGACGGATTGTTCGGAGGTTGTACAAGTCTGGAAAAAGTAACAATTCCGGATGGAGTAACAAGAATCGGAAAACATGCATTTTTTGTATGCGATAACTTAAAGGAAGTGATTCTGCCGGATAGTGTAACAAGTATCGGGGAGCATGCTTTTGAAAGTTGTTATAACCTGACCGGTCTGGTGCTTCCGAAGAAGTTAACAAGATTGGAAAGCTGTGTATTGCGCCAGTGTAGCAGTTTGACGGAACTTATAATACCGGATTCTGTTTCAAGCATCGGAAAATCTGCCCTTGGGGATTGTACCGGATTAACGGAAGTTGTGATACCGGATAGTGTAATTCAGATGGAAGAAAGAGCACTGGAAGGCTGTCAGGGGATGAGCCGGATTGTACTTTCCGATCATCTGGAAAGACTGGAGGAGGGCTTGTTTCTCTGGTGTAATGCAATTACCTCCGTTGAGATTCCGGAATGTGTTTCCTATATTGCACCGAATGCCTTCGACGGCTGTGTGGCATTGACTACGATTTACGGTAAGTCCGGTTCTGTGGCGGAAAGTTTTGCCAAGGAGAACGGTTATACGTTTATTGCAAAGTAAAAGTAACGTCCGGGGAGAGGAAACTCTCTTCGGACGTTTTATGTTCGGCAATTGCTTGCTTTTCGATAAAAAGATGAAGTTTCGGTGAGACTATCGGAAAAATTTTCTCTTTAAAAAGGCATAAATCTTTTTGAACCAGTGTTCCTGTTCCATGAACAGTACAGGAAGTTCTTTGTAAGTAAGTTTGTGTTTTACCAGATACACATCCAGTAAGCGTTCGGAAAGAAAACCGTACACCCGCTTATTATAGGTATCGTAGGAGGAAATGTCTAACTCTTTTTCCAACGCAAACAAGATAGAGAAGAGCCAGGAACAGTAATCATCCAGAAGCTCCTTTTTCATAACAAACATATTAAAGCGGTGGGCTTTGGTGGAATTCATTACTTGATCAAACGCTGCCATATAGTCCGGATAAAGGGTTTGGATTAATTCCTTTGTTTTTAAAAGCGGTTCTTCCGGATGGGAATGGATATACTGGGAGTAACCGGTTTCGATGAAATAATTCCGCTTTTTCGGAAGGAGTATATCATAATTTTGTAACAGAGCAGTAGCCTGTACTTCGGTTAATACATAAGGAAACTTATTTTTTTTCGGAAGGAATGGCTTTCTTAACGCAAAATGTCTTCGGTAATGTGCCAGACCGATATAGTCCGCATCGATATTTTTCCATGCAAAGTAAAGAGCCGTTAGCTCGCAGTAGTAGGGATTTTTTTCGGAAATATGATCTCCGGTGTTATCGCCGATAAAAGGAAGGGATACAGTCGAAATCGCTTTTCCTACATGAATCGGCAGGTAAAGGGAATCGGCGGGCATGGGATATTCTTTATGTGCGGCAACTAAAATGATTGTTTTCATGGAAAACTCCGTTCCGTCGCTTTTGCGACATGACTTGCAAATAAAAATTACGGTACTATTATAGCAGAAAACCTCGGAAAAGCAAAGTGAAGTTATTGGATTTGGCGTTGCCTTTTTTGGAAATGTTTGCTATACTGTATCTTGGAACGCTATGCAGACATGGGAAAGGAGAAAACATGCAGCAATTACACGAAAAATTGACGAACGCAATGGATGTTTTTCACTCCTTTTGTACGGAGCATGGGCTTACCTACTATTTGTTAGGCGGTTCCATGTTGGGAGCGTACCGGCATCAGGGCTTTATCCCCTGGGACGATGATGTGGATATCGGCATGCCCCGGGCGGATTATGAGCGTTTTTTAGCTTTGAAGGATAAGATGCGGAAAGGGTATGTAGTCCGGAATCACCGGTTTGAAGCAGGAGTTCCCTATGCCTTTACCCATTTGGAAGATATGAATACCACTTACATCGAACGGCGTAGAAGCAAGGATTCTTATGCCGGCGGGGTTTATCTCGAAATTTTTCCTTTGGATACGGTGCCGAAGTCCGGATGGAAACAAAAGTGGATGTCTTTCCGGGTACGTTATTATAAAAGGATTTTGTACGGTCTGATTTTGGATTACGGACAAAAGAAACGGACTTTCATGAAGGCTTGTACCATCCGGTTCATCCGGGCATTCTTCCGGGTGGATAAGGTGACACGAAGGCTGGATTTCTGCATACAAAAGGGTCCGAAAGAGAGTTCCATGTACGGAAACCTATTGGGACATTGGGGCCGGAAGGAAAATATAAAGAAAGAAATCTTCGGAACCCCGGTGTTGTATCCTTTTGAAGGAAGAAGATATTACGGAGCAGAGCAACCGGAGCGGTATCTGACCTGTCTTTACGGAGATTCTTACATGACTCCGCCTTCCGAGGAAGAAAAGGAAGCGGGGAAACATCCGGTGGCTTTTGCGGACTATTCTTTGCCTTATAAAGAATATGAAAAAATTAGAGATTGCAATAAAGGAGATAAATTATGTTAAACTTTGATATTTTTACGGATTCTTCCTGTGATTTGTCCCAGGAATTGATTGCAGAGCTTGATTTAAAGGTAATGCAGCTGGAAGTAATTGTGGATGATAAGCCTCCGGTATTAAACAGTCAGGTAGAGAGTAAGTCTTTCTATGACAGTTTACGTAACGGTTCCAATGCAAAGACCTCTGCGGTTACGCCGGGCTTTTTCGAAGAGCATATGCGTGCCAGTCTGGAGGCGGGTAAGGATATTCTTTATATCGGATTTTCCTCCGGACTTTCCGTTACCTACAATAACGGCGTGATGATTTGTGAAGAGTTACGGCAAGAGTTCCCGGACCGTAAGATTCTGTATGTGGACACCACCAGCGGAAGTGGTGGACAGGCGCTTATGGTATATCATGCGGCCATGATGAAAAAGAACGGGGTATGCATGGAAGATATTAAGGCAGAGATTGAGAGCCTTAGAGATTATGTGCATCATCAGGTTACGGTGGAGGATTTGTTTTTCTTAAAGCGTGGCGGCAGAATCGATGCCAAGTCTGCAATTGTAGGCACCATGTTAAAGATTAAGCCGATTATCAACGTGGATGTGAACGGAAAGTTAAGCAGTGTGGCAAAGGTTCGCGGAAGAAAAGGCTCCATGAATGAGCTTATTAATCGTATGAAGGCCACCATCGATCCGGAGCGTTTTCCGTATATTTCCGTATTTCACGGCGATTGTGCCGAGGAAGCGGATGCATTAGAGGCTATGGTAAAGGAAGCCTATCCGCAGATGAAGATTTTGCGCGGAGATGTAGGACCGGTAATCGGCGCCCATACAGGCCCGGGAGTATTGGTACTTTGTTATGTGGGCAAGGTAGTGAAGGGAACCATGGAATAAAAAGGATATAAATTTATTGTTAAAAAACAAGAAATATGGAGAAAACAAGACTTCTGTGGGAAAACACAGAAGTCTTTTGCGTTGACAAATAAGGAAGAATTAGGTATAGTTTATAAGGGAGATTTTAGATATTAAGAATAAGGGTGGAAGGAGTGCCGGATGAAGTTGTTCAAGCTTTGGAAAAAAGTATTAAAGGTTTTGTCACACAGGGTTGTGATTGTCGGTGTTCTTCTTTTGTTGCAAATTATCTGGATGCTTCTGACATTGACAGAATTGGCAACCGTTTACCCATGGTTTTACCACAGCCTGAATTTATTAAGTCTTGTGGCGGTTTTGGTCGTGGTAAATACCAGAGATAATCCGTCCTATAAGTTGGCATGGGTTATTTCGATTTTGGCATTTCCGTTATTTAGCGGTGCCATGTATTTGCTCTTTTCCGGTTGGCTTCCGACTAAGAAATTGAGGGAAAAGTTGACTAAGGCAGAGAATCAGATGCGTCCGTTTTATAAGCAGGACGATGCGGTATTTGATGTGTTGCAGAAACTGGATCCGACTGCTGCGGGACAGGCACGGTATATTAAAGATTATGCCGGTTTTCCGGTTTGGAACGACAGTATTGTGAGGTATTTTAGGTGCGGTGAGGATAATTTTCCTGTCCTTTTAGAGGAACTGAAGAAAGCGGAGCATTTCATCTTCCTGGAATATTTTATTGTGGAAGAAGGAGAAATGTGGAACTCGATTTTGGAAGTTTTGAAGGAAAAGGCAGCCGCAGGAGTGGACGTTCGTATGCTGTATGATGACCTTGGCTCGGCGTTCGTTCTTCCGTATAAGTATTACCGGACGTTAGAGGCCTACGGAATTAAGTGTGAAGCCTTTAACAAGTTTATTCCTATTTTTTCCTTGGTTATGAATAACCGGGATCATAGAAAAATTCTGGTCATTGACGGTCATACCGCCTTTACCGGAGGAATCAATCTGGCGGACGAATATATCAACAAAAAAGAAAAGTTCGGCTACTGGAAGGATACCGGTATTATGGTACGGGGCGAGGCTGCCGTAAATCTGACTGCCATGTTTTTAACGGTTTGGAATGCGGTACGTCCCACGGATACGGATTTTTCAAGATTGCTTCCCCATGCCTATCATTCCGGCATATTTCAAGGAGATGGGTTTGTTCAGCCTTATGGAGACATGCCTTTGGACAAGGAGACGGTGGGGGAAAATGTATACCTTAACATGATTTCTGCCGCCGGAAAGTATTTGTATATCTTTACGCCGTATCTGATTGTAGATAATGAGATGATGACTGCTCTTTGTCTTGCGGCAAAACGGGGTGTGGATGTACGGATTGTGACGCCGGGGGTACCGGATAAGAAGTTGGTATATTGGTTAACCCAGTCCTATTATCGGCAGCTGATTGATAACGGAGTAAAGATTTATCAGTATACGCCTGGATTTCTTCATGCAAAGGTATTTGTGTGTGATGATGTGTACGCTACGGTAGGTACCATCAATCTGGACTATCGGAGTTTGTATTTGCATTTCGAATGCGGTGTGTTCTTAAGTCATTGCAGTGAAATCGAAGTGATTAAGCAGGATGCCGTTGAAACGATGGAGCAGAGTAGACTAATTACGAAAGAACAGGCGCGGCGAAAGTTGCCGGTACGTTTGGTACAGGCGATTTTACGTGTGTTTGCGCCCCTGTTATAAATATGTAAAAATAAATGGAGGATAAAGAAATGGCAATTCGTATCGACGGAAAAGTAATTTCCACACAGATTAAGGATGAGTTAAAGGAGAAGGTGGCTGCACTTAAGGCAGAGGGCACCGAGGTTACCCTTGCGGTAATCCAGGTAGGTAACGACCCGGCTTCTTCCGTATATGTTGGCAACAAAAAGAAGGCATGTGAGTATATCGGTGTGCGTTCTTTGGCGTATGAGCTTCCGGAAGAGACTACCCAGCAGGAGCTTTTAGACATTATTGCCGACTTAAATAAGAGAGACGATGTTAACGGTATTTTGGTACAGCTTCCGCTTCCGAAGCACTTTAACGAGGAGGAGATTTTGCTTGCAATTTCTCCGCTTAAGGACGTGGACGGTTTCCATCCGGAGAACGTAGGTAACTTAAGCATCGGCAGAAAGGGCTTTGTATCCTGTACGCCGGCAGGTGTAATCGAGCTTTTAAAGCGTACCGGTATCGAAATGGAAGGTAAGGAGTGCGTGGTTCTCGGCAGAAGTAATATCGTAGGTAAGCCGATGTCCATGCTGATGCTTCGTGAGAATGCAACCGTGACCGTTTGTCATTCCAGAACGAAGAATTTAAAGGAGATTACCAAGCGTGCGGATATTTTGATCGTAGCTATCGGTAAGCCGCGTTTTGTAACCGCTGATTATGTAAAGGAAGGCGCAACCGTCATCGATGTGGGAATCCACAGAGGTGAGGATAACAAGCTTTGCGGTGATGTGGATTTTGCACAGGTAGAGCCGATTGCGGGTGCAATCACCCCGGTTCCGGGCGGTGTGGGTCCGATGACCATTGCAATGTTAATGAAGAACTGTGTAGAAAGTGTTGAACTACAGAAGTAGAACGAGGGATTTTATGCAAGTTTATTTTGTTTCACTGGGCTGTGACAAGAACCTGGTAGACAGTGAATATATGTTAGGTCTTCTTCGGGACGCGGGACATACGTTAACCGAAGATGAGGCCGAGGCGGAGGCAATCGTTATCAATACCTGTTGCTTTATTCATGATGCGAAGGAAGAAAGCATTGAGACGATTTTAGAGGCGGCTGCCTATAAGGAGGAAGAAGCAGGAAACTGTCGTGTCCTTATCGTGACGGGGTGTCTTGCGGAGCGTTATCGCAGTGAGATTACCGAGTCTATCCCGGAGGTGGATGCGGTTCTCGGTACGGCTTCCTTTGATGAAATTGCAGAGGTGCTAAAAAAGGCGGAGACAGGAGAACAGACAGAGGTATATAAGGAGCTGACCTATTTGCCGCTGCCGGAGACAAAGCGTGTCAATACCACCTGCGGTTATACCGCTTATTTGAAAATAGCGGACGGCTGTGAAAAATTCTGTACCTACTGCGTCATTCCGTCCATTCGGGGAAAGTACCGCAGTGTACCGATGGAGCGTATCTTAGCTGAAGCGGAGCAATTGGCAAAGGACGGGGCGAAAGAGCTGATTCTGGTTGCTCAGGAAACTACGCTGTACGGTGTTGATTTGTACGGAAAAAAGATGTTGCCGGAGCTTTTAAAGAAGCTTTGTGCCATCGAGGGCCCGGAATGGATTCGTCTGCTGTACTGTTATCCGGAGGAGATTACGGATGAGTTAATTGCCGTGATGAAGGAAGAAAAGAAGATTTGCCGTTATCTGGACCTGCCGATCCAGCATGCTTCCGATACGGTATTAAAGCGTATGGGACGCCGCACCACAAAGAAAGAGCTGGTGCGTCTCATTAAAAAGCTTCGACGGAATCTTCCGGGCATTGTGCTTCGTACATCCCTGATTACCGGATTTCCGGGGGAGACGGAAGAGGAACATAAAGAGCTGCTTTCCTTTGTGGAAGAGGTTCGCTTTGACCGCTTGGGTGTGTTTACCTATTCGAAAGAGGAGAATACCCCTGCCGCAAAGATGAAAGGCCAGGTAACCGCAAAGGAAAAGCGTCGTCGCCAAAAAGAAATTATGAAGCTTCAGCAGAAAATCGCCTTTGAAAATGCCGCGGGACGTATCGGCAAGCGGTATCAGGCTTTGATTGAAGGAAAGATGCCCCAGGATAATGTCTATCTTGCCCGTACTTATATGGATGCGCCGAATATTGACGGATATTTATTTGTGGAATCGGGAGAGCATTACGAGTCCGGCGAGTTTGTAAAGGTAAAAGTAACCGGAGCAAAGGGCTACGATTTGGTGGGTGTCAATACCGAAAAGAAAAAGATAATCTAGGAGGCTGTTATGAATTTACCGAATAAAATTACGATTTTCCGTGTATGTATGATACCGGTATTTCTTGTGTTTATGTTGGTTCCGGGGATACCGTTCGGGAATTATATCGCTACGGCAGTATTTGCCATTGCCTGTGCGTCCGATGCAATGGACGGGCATATTGCGAGAAAGCATAATCTGGTTACCAATTTCGGAAAGTTTATGGATCCGTTGGCGGATAAGCTTCTTGTCTGTTCTGCACTGATTTGTTTTGTGGAGCTTTCCTATATGCCGGCGTGGATCGTGGTTGTGATTATTGCAAGAGAGTTTATCATCAGCGGTTTTCGGCTCATTGCCTCCGATAACGGGGTGGTAATCGCAGCAAGCTACTGGGGGAAATTTAAGACGATTGCCCAGATGATTACTTGCATTTTGCTGATTGTGCAGTTGCCGTTTGCCTGGATAGATGTAGTGGAGCAGGTGTTTATCTGGTTGTCACTGATTCTTACGGTAGTATCTCTTTGTGAGTATATTTGGAAGAACAGAAATGTATTAAAAGAGACAAAATAACAGGAATCGTTAACGAATCGTTAATGGTTTTACCATGAAAATGACATACTTGGCTGTTAAGGTAAATGAGGGAGCAGTGGATGAGGGGGAGAGATTTCTTTAAAATCAGGAAAGGAAGGAGCCCTTATGCGAAAAAGGATCGGAATAATTTTATGCAGTATTCTCGTTCTTTGTGCCTTGGCAGCTTGTAAAAAGCCATCCGAAGACGATGGGTTAAAGCCAACCGCTACGCCGGTTTTAGTTACGCAGACGCCAATGCCTACCGGGGAAGATATCCCGTTAACGGTGGCTCCGTCCAAGACAACGGAACTTCCCATTTACACCTTAAGCGGAGATTTGACGGAATTGACGGCGGTGACCGCTTTGATAACAGAGAGCGAGGAAATTACGGAACAGGTTGTGGCCGAAGCTGTGATGGAAGCGTTGGCAGACAGTATGATTTATGTAAAAGTGAACCGGGTGACACGCAAAAATGATATCATTGTCGTTGATTTCGATGCATCGGCACCGCCGGTCAGTCAGGTAGGATCCAGCATTGAAGGATTGATTTTGGATGCTTTCGGACAGAGTATTTTAGATAATATCTCCGATTGCAGAGGAATCGGTTTTACGGCAGATGGCGGAGTGTATTCTTCCGGTCATTTTGAGTTCGGAGAAAACGATATTTATATGCGTCGATAAACATAGGAGAAATAAGGCTGTCGTATTTTGCGGCAGCCTATCTGTTTCATTAAAAGGAGTATACATGAAAAGCATAATTGTCATCGGCGGAGGGGCCGCAGGTATGATGGCAGCAATCGCAGCGGCAGAACAGGGAGCCGCCGTTTTGTTGTTGGAAAAAAATGAAAAACTGGGAAAGAAGCTGTATATTACGGGAAAAGGCAGATGCAATGTGACCAATGCCTGCGAACTTGAGGATTTGTTTAAAAACATTGTAACAAACCGCCGCTTCTTATACAGTGCATTGTATTCTTTTACCAATGAAAATGCCATGGAGTTTTTTGAAAATTGCGGCGTACCGTTAAAGATTGAGCGGGGTAACCGGGTTTTTCCGGTATCCGATAAATCATCGGATGTAATTAACGGAATGGCGAAGCGTTTGAAGGATGTCGGTGTAACGGTGCGGTTTGGTGCAGAGGTGAATAAGCTGTGTACAGAAAACGGAAAGGTAACCGGTGTGGTGTTGCGAAGCGGAGAAGAAATTGCCTGTGATGCCTGTATTGTGGCAACCGGAGGTCTTTCCTATACTTCCACCGGTTCCACCGGAGACGGATACACCTTTGCGAAATTGTGCGGTCATACGGTAACGGATTGTTATCCGTCCCTGGTTGCATTAAAAATCACCGAGCCTTTTGCCAAGGAACTGGAAGGTTTGTCTTTAAAAAAAGTACGCCTACGTGCGGTGCAAGGAAAAAAGGAACTTTATAACGACTTCGGAGAGCTTTTATTTACGGCAGACGGGGTCAGCGGGCCGTTGGTGCTTTCCGCAAGTACGGTGGTAACGGATAAACTGGAGAACGGTGAAATCAAATTGCTGTTGGATTTAAAGCCGGCGCTGTCAAAGGAAGAGTTAGACAGCCGGATTTTGCGGGATTTTGAAGAAGCGAAGAACAAACAATTCCGAAATGCGTTAGATAAACTGTTGCCACAACGGCTGATTCGGGTTATAATCGGATTATGCGGAATTCCGGAGGATAAACAGGTGAATTCCGTAACCAAACAGGAGCGGAATGTTCTTGTGGATGTATTAAAAGGTATGGAACTGCATATAAAAAAGACAGGCGGATTTAATGAGGCGGTGATTACCAAAGGTGGTGTGTCCGTAAAGGAGGTAAATCCTTCCACGATGGAATCCAAGCTTACGGAAGGTCTATATTTCGCGGGTGAAGTTTTGGATGTGGATGCATTGACCGGCGGATATAATCTGCAGATTGCCTGGTCTACCGGATATCTGGCAGGTAGTTCCGCAGCTACAAACGAATAACGGAGGAAGAACAATGGGATATTTCAGTATTGCGTTAGACGGACCGGCGGGAGCCGGAAAAAGTACGGTGGCAAAGAAGCTTGCCGCAAAGTTGGGTTATATTTATGTGGATACGGGAGCAATGTATCGTGCCATGGCGTTGCATTTTCTCAGAAACGGTATTGCCGAAGATGACTTTGCGGCAATGGAGGCAGCCTGTGATACGGCAGATGTGACTATTACTCATAGAGACGGTGAGCAGGTGGTTTTATTAAACGGTGAAAATGTTAACGGGCTCATTCGTACGGAGGAGGTCAGTCACATGACCAGCGTTTCTTCCGTGAATAAAAAGGTCCGCTTAAAAATGGTGGAACTGCAACGTGCTCTTGCAAAACAGGAAAATGTGGTAATGGATGGCAGGGATATCGGTTCCTACGTGCTGCCGGATGCAAATGTGAAGGTTTTCCTAACCGCCAGCGTGGAAGTAAGAGCAAAGCGTCGTTACGATGAGCAGGTTGCTAAGGGAATCGAATGCAGTCTGACGGAAATCGAAGAAAATATTCGGGAACGGGATTACAGAGATTCCCACCGGGAATTTGCACCCCTTGTGCAGGCGGAAGATGCGGTGTTCTTTGATAATTCCGGCATGACCATTGAAGAAAATGTGGAAAAGTTGTATGAGATGTGCAAAGCGGCACAGAAATAATCTACGAAAAGCATCCGGACGGAACGGTGCGGAGGATAGGATAGTAAAATGGAGATTGAGGTAGCCAAGAGCGCCGGATTCTGCTTCGGCGTGAAACGTGCGGTAGAACAGGTGGAGGAGCAGCTGCGACAAGGGAAAAAAGTATACACCTACGGTCCGATTATCCATAATGAAGAAGTGGTGCGGGAGTTTGAACAAAAAGGTGTTTGTATTTTAAATCCGGAAGATGAATGGGAATCCGTGGAAAAGGGTACAATAGTAATACGTTCCCACGGAGTCACAAGAGCGGAGCAGGAAAAAATGACAGCTTACGGTTTTGCGGTAGTTGATGCTACTTGTCCTTTTGTGAAAAAGATTCATAAAATTGCGGAGGAGCAAAGTACTGCCGGAAGAACGATAGTAATTATCGGAGATGAGACGCATCCGGAAGTAATCGGTATTCGCGGCTGGGCTGTCGGAGAAGTTTTTGTTGTGGATTCTGCGGAAAAATTGCAAAAAATGAACATTCCGGAGGATGCAAAGCTTTGTATCGTGGCGCAGACGACATTTAATTACAAGAAATTTCAAGAATTAGTTGAAATTTTTGAAAAAAAGCGGTATGATATAATTGTTCTGAATACGATATGCAATGCAACGGAAGAACGACAGTCGGAAGCGGCACGGTTAGCGGCTAAGTCGGAGGCCATGATTGTGATCGGCGGAAAGCAGAGTTCCAACACAAAGAAGTTGTATGAAATCGCAAAGAACGCATGTGGAAATACTTACTATATACAGAAACTCGATGACCTGGATTTAAGTCAGTTTAAATCTTTTCGTTGCGTAGGTATTACAGCGGGGGCTTCCACCCCAAATAATATTATCAAGGAGGTTCAGAAAATCATGTCTGAAATGAGTTTTGACCAATTATTGGAGGAGTCTTTAAAGACAATACACAACGGAGAGGTAGTCGAGGGCACTGTGATTCGCGTTAAAGAAGACGAAATCGTCTTGAACATAGGCTATAAAGCTGACGGTATCATTACCAGAAGCGAATACACCAATACTCCGAATGTGGACTTAACCACTCTGGTTAAGGAAGGTGACACCATGCAGGCTAAGGTTCTTAAGGTAAACGACGGAGAGGGACAGGTTCTTCTCACCTATAAGAGACTTGCTGCAGAGAAGGGCAACAAGAAGCTTGAAGAAGCATTCAACAACAAAGAAGTTCTTACCGCAACCGTTTCTGCCGTATTGGAAGGCGGCTTAAGCGTTGTAATCGATGAGGCAAGAATTTTCATTCCGGCTAGCCTTGTATCCGATTCTTACGAGAAGGATCTCAGCAAGTACAAGGATCAGGAGATTGAGTTCGTAATCAGCGAGTTCAATCCGCGCAGAAGAAGAATTATCGGTGACCGTAAGCAGTTACTCGTTGCAAAGAAGGCAGAGCTTCAGAAGGAGCTTTTCGCTAAGATTCAGGTTGGCGACGTAGTAGAAGGCAAGGTTAAGAATGTGACCGAGTTCGGTGCGTTTATCGACCTTGGCGGTGTAGACGGTTTACTTCACATCTCCGAGATGTCCTGGGGCAGAATCGAAAGTCCGAAGAAGGTATTTAAGGTTGGCGAGACCGTTAAGGCTTTCATTAAGGATATCCAGGGCGAGAAGGTTGCTCTTTCCATGAAGTTCCCGGATCAGAATCCGTGGGCAGATGCAGAAGAGAAGTTCGCAGTAGGCAACGTAGTTACCGGTAAGGTAGCAAGAATGACCGATTTCGGGGCATTCGTTGAGCTTGTTCCGGGCGTAGATGCATTACTTCATGTTTCTCAGATTGCAAGAGAGCACATCGAGAAGCCGGCTGATGTATTAAAGGTTGGTCAGGAAATCGAAGCAAAGATTGTTGATTTCAACTTAAACGACAAGAAGATCAGCTTAAGTGTTAAGGCATTGCTTGCTCCGGTTGAGGAAGAAGTTGCCGAGGCTGAAGCACCGGCAGAAGCTACTGATGCTGAGTAGTATCCGTTAAAATTTTAAATGCCTCGGCAATCCGGAACGGGGTGGGAGATACCGGAAGGTTCCCTGTTCCGTGACGGTTTGTCGAGGCGTTTTTTTAAAATCAATGGAGGGTTTACCTATGGAAGATAATTATGAACAGTTTAAAAAAGATGTATTTCAACTGACCAAAATTGATTTGAATGCGTACAAAGAGCGCCAAATGAAGCGCAGAATCGATGCGTTAATCGGAAAGCATAAGATTACGACCTATTCCGATTATGTAAAGTTATTAAAAACAGACAAAGACCGTTTTGATGAATTTGTAAACTACCTTACCATTAATGTTTCGGAGTTTTACCGCAATCCGGAATTGTGGACGGTACTGGAAAAGGATATTCTTCCGGTGATTTTGGAAAAGACGAAAACGCCGAAGATTTGGAGTGCGGCGTGCTCTACGGGAGACGAACCCTATTCTCTCGTAATGCTATTAAATCAGTTTTTGCCGCTTTCCCAGATACATATTATCGCTACGGATATTGATAAACAGGTATTGGACAAGGCACGGATGGGACTTTACAACGAAAAGAGTTTAAAGGGGCTTCCGCCGCAGTTTTTAAAAAAGTATTTTACCCGTGTAAACGAGCAGAACTATCAGATTAATGCGGATGTAAAGAAATGCGTGGAATTTAAAGAGCACAATTTGTTAAAAGATGCATATCCGTCAAACTGTGATTTGATTGTTTGCCGTAATGTCTTAATCTACTTTACCGAAGAGGCAAAAGTGGATATTTACAAGAAGTTTAACGATTCCCTTCGTCCGGAAGGTTTCCTGTTCGTAGGTTCTACGGAACAGATTATCCAACCGGTGGCATTGGGCTATAAAACCTATCGTTCTTTCTTTTACCGGAAAGCGTAATTTTTTTAAATTACTGTTGATTTTTAAAGAGAGATTTAGTATAGTGATGTATAGATATGAAAGGAGTAATTTATGGGGATACAGACGATAGTCAGAGTCGCCGTAGATGCCATGGGAGGAGATAATGCTCCGGCAGAGGTGATAAAGGGTGCAGTACGTGCCGTGAACGATGATAAGCGGATTCAGGTAATCCTGGTAGGCAAGGAAGATGTCATCGCGGAACAGTTAAAGCAGTATACATATGAGAAAGAACGAATCAGCATTGTACATGCGGAAGAAGAGATTACCAACGAGGAAGCGCCGGTTATGGCAATCCGCCGGAAAAAGGAGTCTTCCATTGTAAAGGCAATGAACCTGATAAAGAATAACGAAGCAGATGCATTTGTTTCTGCAGGAAGTACAGGGGCGGTTCTGGTAGGTGCCCAACTGATTGTAGGGCGTCTTCCGGGAGTAGAACGTCCCCCGCTCGCGCCGCTTCTTCCCACCAGTAAGGGTGTTTCTCTTTTGATTGACTGCGGTGCGAATGTAGATGCAAGGTCTTCCCACTTAGTTCAGTTTGCAAAGATGGGTTCCGTTTATATGGAGCATGTTGTGGGTATCAAAAATCCGCGGGTTGCGATTGTAAATGTAGGAGCGGAAGAAGAAAAGGGAAATGCACTTGTAAAAGAGACCTTCCCGTTATTAAAGAACTGTAATGAGATTAATTTTATCGGAAGTATCGAAGCAAGAGAAATTCCGTCCGGCTATGCCGATGTTATCGTGTGCGAGGCGTTTGTAGGTAATGTTATTTTAAAGTTGTACGAAGGTCTTGCGGCAACCTTAATGGGTGAGATAAAGAAGGGGATGATGAGTACGCTTCGCAGTAAAATCGGTGCGTTACTTGTAAAGCCGGCCTTGAAGGGTACCTTAAAGGAATTGGATTCCTCCAAATACGGCGGAGCTCCGATGCTTGGATTAAAGGGACTTGTGGTAAAGAGCCACGGCAATTCCAAGTCGGACGAGATTCGGAATTCGATTTTACAATGTATTGCGTTTAAGGAGCAGAACATTAACGAGAAGATAAAAGACAGCATTTCGGTAAATGCAGGCAATGAATAAGTTGATAATAATTGAAAGGAGATAGAATCATGGAATTCGAGAAATTACAGAAAATAATCAGTGAGGTTTTAAATGTGGATGCAGAGGAAATCACAATGGATACTACCTTTGTGGATGACCTTGGCGCTGATTCGTTAGATGTATTTCAGATTCTGATGGGTATTGAAGAAGAATTCGATATCGAGATTGCAAATGAAGCAGCAGAAGGAATTGTTACCGTTGCGGATGCAGTAGAGCAGATTAAAAGTGCATTGAACTAGGGATTGCACCGGATAGGATTCAAGGGTGTCGTCATGACACCCTTGTTCATTTGTTGTAGGGGAAATCGATAAATGTTTTGCGGAAAGGAGGATCCATGCGTACCATGACAGAGTTACAGACAGAGAAATTGGAACAGAATTTAAAGTATCGTTTTCAAAATACGGAGCTTCTGCTTCATGCGCTGACCCACAGTTCCTATGCAAACGAGCATCACCTGAAAAGGGAACAAAACAACGAACGTCTGGAGTTTTTAGGGGATGCGGTACTTGAGATGATTTCCAGTGAAAACCTGTATAAAAAAGATTCACGTATGCCGGAGGGAGAGCTAACCAAGCTTCGGGCCAGTCTTGTTTGTGAGCCGACTTTGGCACAATGTGCAAGGGAAATGGATTTGGGAGAGTTTCTACTGTTGGGAAAAGGCGAAGAAGGAACCGGCGGTCGGACACGGGATTCCATTTTGTCCGATGCTTTTGAAGCGGTCATCGGTGCAATTTATTTAGATGGTGGATTTACTAATGCGAAAGAGTTTGTGGAACGGACGGTGCTTTCCGATATTGAGAACCGAACGCTCTTCCGTGATAGTAAGACTATCCTGCAGGAAATACTGCAAAGTGAGCACAAAGGAACACCTTCCTATCGTCTGATTGGGGAAGAAGGGCCGGAACATAGGAAACAGTTCACGGTATGTGCCTATTTAGAGGACAAACCACTGGCAAAAGGTGTAGGGAAGACGAAAAAGGCTGCGGAGCAGGAGGCAGCATACCGAAGCATTTTAATGTTGCGGAATACTGCCAAAGACGAAAGAACGGGAGAAGGTTTATGTATTTAAAGAGCATAGAGGTACAGGGCTTTAAGTCCTTTGCAAATAAAATACTATTCGAGTTCCACGACGGTATTACCGGCATTGTGGGACCGAACGGTTCCGGTAAAAGTAACGTGGCGGATGCGGTGCGCTGGGTTTTGGGTGAGCAGAGTGCAAAGCAGTTGCGCGGAAGTTCCATGCAGGACGTTATTTTTGCAGGGACCCAGATGCGTAAGCCCCAGGGCTATGCTTATGTTGCCATTACGCTTGATAATTCGGACCACAAGCTTCCGATTGAGTATGATGAGGTAACGGTAGCCCGTCGTGTGTATCGTTCCGGTGAAAGTGAATATTTGATGAACGGCAATAACTGTCGTTTACGTGATGTACAGGAGTTGTTTTTAGACACCGGTATCGGTAAAGAAGGGTATTCCATTATCGGACAGGGCCAGATTGACAAGATTTTGAGCGGAAAACCGGAAGAGCGCAGAGAGTTGTTTGACGAAGCTGCAGGTATCGTGAAGTATAAAAAGAGAAAAGCAACCGCGGAAAAGCAGTTGGAAGAGGAAAAGTTAAATCTTTCCCGTATTACGGATATTCTTGCGGAAATCGAAAAGCAGTTGGGACCGCTTGAAAAACAGCAGACGGCGGCAAAGGAGTATTTGCATTTAAAGGATGAGTTAAAACAGGTGGAAGTAAACGCCTTTCTTTTGGAGCAGGAAAAGCAGGAAGAGGCGGAGAAGGATTTAGACGGAAAGATTTCCATCGTACAAAATGACTTTAACGAAACTTCCGCGGAATACGAAAGCAGTAAGGAAGCTTATGAACGTCTGGAACAGGAGGCAGAGGCTTTAACGGAGCTGTTATCCGATAATGCGGCACGTAAGAGTGAGTTACAGCTGGACATTCAGAAAAACGAAAGTGAAATTAAGCTTTTGCTGGAGCAGATTGCCACCATCCGTGTAGGCGAGTCTCATGTAAAGGAGCGTAAGAGCGTAGTAGAAAAGGAACGGGAAGAAAAGCACAACGAGCTTGCCCGTTACAAAAACGAAAAGCTGGATGTGGATCAGAAGCTTTATAAATTAGAGGATGCCAAGGAAGAAGCAGACAGGGAACTGGAAGAAATCCGGGAACGGATTAACGGTTATACCAACGAACTGGAGAATCGGAATGCGGATGTATTCCGCCTTCTTACGGAAAACGGCACCATTAAGACCAATGTGCAACGTTATCGTACCATAAAGGAACAAAATCAAATCAAGAAGGCTTCCCTGACCCAGAAGGTATTAAAAAACCAGACGGATAAGTCTGCGGCGGAATCTGCGGTGGAAGAGGGGAGAAAGCGTCTTGAGGCAATTTCCGATAAGATATCCGAGCGTTTGTCCGGGAATCGCGCGGATGATGCGGAACTTACAAAAATCCGGGAAGAGTTAAACCGTATCCGGGATTCCTATGAGCAGACCCAGAGAGATTGTATCCGTGAACAGTCCAGAGCCGAGTCGCTTCGGAATATTTCCGAACGGTATGACGGTTACGGCGGCGGTATTCGCCGGATTATGGAATTGAAAGAGAAAGAGTCCGGTATTATCGGTGTGGTTGCGGATATCTTCGAAGTAGAAAAAGAATATGAAACTGCCATCGAGACGGCATTGGGCGGCAATATCCAGAACATTGTAACCGATACGGAAGTTACCGCAAAGCGTATGGTGCAGTTCTTGAAGCAGAATAAAGCCGGTCGCGCTACCTTCTTACCGCTTGATGCGGTAAAGGAGCGAAGCGGTGTTTCCGAGGACGTTAAGAAAGAACGGGGTGTCATCGGATATGCGGCGGAACTGGTGGATACGGAAGAACGATTCCGGTCCGTAATTAACTTTTTGCTGGGAAGAATCGTGGTGGCGGATACCATTGACAATGCATTACAGTTGGCAAAAAAATACAAGTATTCCCTGCGTATTGTCACGTTAGAGGGGGAGCAGCTCAATCCGGGCGGTTCCATTTCCGGCGGTGCATATAAAAACGCAAGTAATCTTTTAGGCAGACGTCGTGAGGTGGAAGAAGCACAGAAGCGCGTTGAGGAATTGGGAGAACGCCTTGCTTCCATGGAAGAACGCAGAACGGTGTTGCGTGCCAAAAGAGAAGAAATTTCCAAACGCCTGGAAGAATCCAAGGCGGCTTTACAGGAAGAATTTTTATTACAGAATACGGCGAAGCTGGAACTGAACCGTGTGGAGGAAGAAGCAAAGGAACATATTTCATCCTACGATGAAATTCATAAGGAACTTACGGAAATCGAAGGCCAGGAGTCGGAGCTTACCGAGAATATTGCCAAGATGGAACAGGCGCTTCGCGAAAACGAAGAAGAAAGTAAGCACAACGAGAGCTGTATCGAAGAGTGCGGGCACCGGTTGGAAGAAGAACGCCGTTTGGAGCAATATGCCATGGAAAAAGGCGAAAGCCTTCGTATGGAACTCAGTACGGTACAGCAAAACAGCCGCTATCTGGGTGAAAATATTGCCCGTATCGAAGCAGAGATAGCAAAGCTTGCGGGAGAAGAAACCCAGCTTACGGACGAAGGAGCCGGTGCGGTGGATGCGGTTACCGAAAAAGAAAATGCAATTTCCCGTACCAAGCAGGAAATCGAGACTTTGTATAAGCTTTGCGGAGCCTTGGAGAAGGAAGCGGAAGATATTGCAAAGAGGAAAGAAGAGGCAAGCGGCAAGCATAAAAGTATCCTTTCCAAGTGGGAGAATTTATCTGAACGTAAGGCGGAATTGGATAAGGAATTATTCCGTTTAAACGATAAGAAGGAAAAGTTAAAGGAACAAATCGAAGCCCAGTGTGCTTACATGTGGGATGAGTATGAAATGACACTTTCCGATGCGGCCGAGTTAAAAGATGAAGCTTTTGACAGCCTGCCACAGGCAAAGAAGCGGGTAGCGGAACTGAAGAACAAGATTAAGGGACTGGGCTCCGTTAACGTAAATGCCATCGAAGAGTACAGAGAGTGCATGGAACGCTTTACCTTCTTAGATGCCCAGAGAAACGATTTGGTGGCTGCAGGAGAAACGTTGGCTGCGATGATTGAGGAACTGGATGGAAAGATGCGTTCGCAGTTTGAAGAAAAATTCGAGCAGATTAAGGATCAGTTTGATGTGGTATTCCGTGAGTTGTTCGGTGGCGGTAAGGGTACCTTGGAATTGCAGGAGGAAGAGGATATTCTGACGGCAGGCGTCCGGATTAATGCACAGCCGCCGGGAAAGAAATTGCAGAATATGATGCAGTTATCCGGTGGAGAAAAAGCACTCACCGCTATAGCGCTGTTGTTTGCGATTCAGAACTTAAAACCGTCTCCGTTCTGCCTTTTGGATGAAATCGAAGCTGCGTTAGACGATTCCAACGTAAAGCGTTATGCGGGTTACTTACATAAGCTGACGAAGCACACCCAGTTTATTGTAATTACCCATCGTCGCGGAACTATGGCGGCGGCGGATACCTTATACGGAATCACCATGCAGGAAAAGGGTGTTTCCACATTGGTTTCCGTAAACTTGATTCAGGATAAGTTGGATGCATAAAGGAGGGTGTTCTATGGGAGAAAAGAAGGGCTTTTTCGGAAGACTTGCGGAAGGACTTTCCAAAACAAGAAAGCAGATTGCAAACGGGTTTGATTCTTTATTTTCCGGTTTTTCCGGCATTGATGATGATTTTTACGAGGAACTGGAAGAGATTCTCATTATGGCAGATTTAGGGATGGCTACCACGGAAGCGGTCATTGAGGATTTGAAGGAAAAAGTAAAGGAACGTCGTATCAAAGATCCGGAAGAATGCAAAGCTTTGTTGAAGGAAAGTATTTGTGAACAGATGCATGTACCGGAAAACGCGTATGAATTTGAAAATAAAAAGTCCGTTGTACTGGTAATCGGTGTGAACGGTGTGGGTAAGACCACTTCCATCGGGAAGCTGGCCGGTATGTTAAAAAATGAAGGTAAGAAGGTGCTGTTGGCGGCGGCGGATACGTTCCGTGCGGCGGCGGCGGAACAGCTTACCGAGTGGAGTCACAGAGCCGGTGTTGAGATTATATCCCAAAAGGAAGGGGCAGACCCTGCGGCAGTGGTATTTGATGCGTTGACGGCAGCAAAGGCAAGAGGTACGGATGTGCTTCTGTGCGATACGGCAGGACGTCTGCACAACAAAAAGAATCTGATGGAAGAATTAAAGAAGATTGACCGTGTCATTGACAGAGAGTATCCGGATGCGTATCGGGAGACTTTGGTAGTACTTGACGGTACTACCGGTCAGAATGCCCTGGCTCAGGCCAAGGAATTTAATGAGGCCGCAAAGATTGACGGTATTATTTTAACGAAGCTGGACGGAACGGCAAAGGGTGGTATTGCGGTGGCAATCCAGTCCCAGATGAATATTCCGGTAAAGTATATATGTGTCGGAGAGCAGATTGAGGATTTGCAACGGTTTGATGCAAAGGCATTTACGGATGCGCTTTTTGACGGGGAGTAAGGAAACGGAGGATATGTGGTTATGATGACAATGGAGCATTTTGAAGAGGCTTGTGAGGCGGTAAAACGTGTGACTGCGCCGACCAAGCTTGTGTACAGCAATTTCTTTTCCGATTTAACCGGAAATAAGGTATATTTAAAGCCGGAGAACATGCAGGTGACCGGTGCGTATAAGATTCGCGGTGCCTACTACAAAATCAGCACTTTATCCGAAGAGGAACGTGCAAAGGGTTTAATTACCGCTTCTGCGGGAAATCATGCCCAGGGTGTTGCTTATGCGGCAAAGGAATACGGCTGTAAGGCGGTTATCGTAATGCCGACCACCACACCGCTTATTAAAGTAAACCGTACCAAAAGCTACGGTGCGGAAGTGGTATTGTACGGAAATGTATATGACGAGGCCTGTGAGCATGCGTTAAAGCTGGCAGCAGAAAAGGGGTATACTTTTATTCATCCGTTTGATGACGAGACTGTGGCAACGGGACAGGGTACCATTGCAATGGAACTGTTTAAGGAGCTTCCGACGGTGGACATTATTTTGGCTCCGGTAGGCGGTGGCGGACTTTTGGCCGGTGTCTCTACTTTGGCTAAGATGCTGAATCCGAATATTAAGGTCATCGGTGTGGAGCCGGAAGGCGCAAGCTGTATGAAGGCTTCCTTAAAAGCCGGTGAAGTTGTTACGTTGCCGGGCGTGGATACCATTGCGGACGGTACTGCGGTAAAGACGCCGGGAACAAAGATTTTCCCGTATATCCAGCAAAATGTAGACAAGATTATGACGGTTTCCGATAAGGAACTGATTGTATGTTTCTTAGATATGATTGAGAATCATAAAATGGTAGTGGAGAATTCCGGACTTCTTACGGTGGCTGCATTAAAGCGGCTGAAGTGCCAGAATAAGAAGGTGGTTGCCATTATGAGCGGCGGTAACATGGATGTCATTACCATGGCTTCCGTAGTACAGCAGGGGCTCATTTTCAGAGAACGTATCTTTACCTTCTCGGTACTTCTTCCGGATAAGCCGGGTGAATTGGTACATGTAGCGTCTATTCTTGCTGAAAATCAAGGCAATGTTATCCGTCTGGATCACAACCAGTTTGTCAGCATCAACCGGAACAGTGCAGTGGAGCTTACCATTACGCTGGAGGCTTTTGGTCCGGAGCATAAGGAGAAGATTTTAAACGCGTTAAGAGAAGCCGGCTATGAGCCGAATGTGGTTGCATCTAAGGCAATGTATCAGTAAGAACTGTTAACGGAGGGTGTATGAAGCTTTTTGTTGTAACGGGAATGAGCGGTGCGGGAAAATCAAAGGCAGTGGATTTTTTGGAGGATGCGGGTTATTATTGTCTCGATAATCTTCCGGTAAAACTGTTGCCTTCCGTTGTAAGCTGGATGGCGAATAACGCGGATTTTCCGCAGAAGGTAGCGGTTACGTTAGATATCCGGAGCAAAGATATTTCCGACAGCTTTTTTGCGGCATTGGCATCGGTAAAGAGTGCAGGTGTTCCGGCGAAGGTTTTGTTTTTGGAATGTGAAGATGCGGTATTAATGAAGCGTTACAAAGAAAGCAGACGATTGCATCCTTTGATGAATTTGGAGAACCGTGCAGATATTTCCACGGCACTTACGGAAGAGCGTAAAGTGTTATCTTCCGTAAGAGAAACTGCGGATTTTCTTATTGATACTTCTAACCTTGCAACCGCAATGTTACGAGGAAAAATCATGGAAATCCTGGAATTGGATGCGGATGACGGTATGTTGCTTCATTTTATGTCCTTCGGCTATAAGTACGGAATTCCGGCAGATGCGGATCTGGTGTTTGACGTACGTTGTCTTCCGAATCCGTTTTACGAGGAGAACTTACGGTTACAGACGGGACTGGATGCGCCGGTACGTGATTTTGTGTTTTCCACAAAAGAAGCAAAAGAATTGTTTGCCCGGATTAAGGATTTACTGGAGTTATCGGTTCCTCTCTATGAAAAGGAAGGGAAAGCACAGCTGGTGGTGGCGTTCGGATGTACCGGCGGGCAGCATCGTTCCACTGCCTTTGCATATCGGATGGAGCAGGAGTTTTCCAAGGAGCGGGACAACGTAAAAATGACCTGCCGGGATATGAGTATGAACCGGGAAGAAGTAAAAAACAGATAAAATGAGGGGTGTCGCATTTTCTATGCGACACCCCTTTTTCGAGAGGCGGAAAATTTATAGACGAAAATGGTTTACAAGGCGTAAGTACTATGCTATACTGAAATTGTCCTTAGTGTTCTGTTCGGAACATTTTTTCCAAAATTATTTTTTAAAACGGTTGACAAATGCATAAGATAGTTGTATTATAATCTTAGAAAGAACATTTGTTCACGAACATATGAACGACATTTAACTTCGGAGGAGGATTTATTTTATGGCAAATACAGAGAAAATCAGAGCTTTGGAGTCTGCCCTGCAGCAGATTGAGAAGCAGTACGGTAAAGGTTCGGTTATGAAGCTCGGGGATACCGGTGCAAATATGAACGTAGAAGTGGTGACCAGTGGCTCTCTGAGCCTGGATGCAGCGCTTGGATTAGGCGGCTTTCCGAAGGGACGTATTATCGAGATTTACGGTCCGGAGTCCAGCGGTAAGACTACGGTTGCGTTGCATGCGGTAGCCGAGGTGCAGAAGCGGGGCGGCATTGCGGGCTTTATCGATGCGGAGCATGCCCTTGACCCGGTTTACGCCGCAAATATCGGTGTAGATATTAATAATCTTTATATTTCCCAGCCGGATAACGGAGAACAGGCCTTGGAGATTACCGAGACCATGGTGCGTTCCGGTGCGGTAGACATTGTAATCGTAGACTCCGTGGCAGCCCTTGTCCCAAAGGCGGAGATTGAAGGAGATATGGGAGACTCTCATGTCGGCTTGCAGGCTCGTTTGATGTCTCAGGCACTTCGTAAGCTGACCGCAGTAATCAGTAAGTCCAACTGTATTGTTATCTTTATTAATCAGCTTCGTGAGAAGGTCGGTGTGATGTTCGGTAATCCGGAGACCACTACCGGCGGACGTGCGCTGAAGTTCTATGCTTCCGTTCGCTTGGATGTACGCCGTATTGAGGCGTTAAAGGCCGGTGGCGAAGTGGTTGGTAACCGTACCAGAGTAAAGGTAGTGAAGAATAAGGTGGCTCCGCCGTTTCGTGAGGCTGAATTTGATATTATGTTCGGCCAGGGTATTTCCAAAGAAGGCGACGTATTAGACCTTGCGGTAGAAGAGAATATCATTCAGAAGAGTGGTGCATGGTTTGCCTATAACGATGAGAAAATCGGTCAGGGCCGTGAGAATGCAAAGGTGTATTTGAAGGAGCATCCGGAAATGATGCAGGAGGTTGAGCAGAAGGTACGCGAG
Organism: Lachnospiraceae bacterium; assembly: GCA_017938405.1. Classification (GTDB taxonomy): domain Bacteria; phylum Bacillota; class Clostridia; order Lachnospirales; family Lachnospiraceae; genus SIG307. The sequence goes on along the minus strand of JAGBBP010000025.1, from coordinate 56,723 downwards.
GTGTACGGTTTTATTGTTGACAATGGTGTTGAGGAATGATACTTGAAATAAAGGAAAAGTCCGGGGAAAAGTATGTTCTTTGGATAAACGGAGAATGCTACGGTCGTTGTTATCCCGCAGATTTGCGCACGTTGGGCTTTACGGACATTTCGGAAGGACAGGAGCTTATGCTTTCGGATGATGTGTTAGCGCATTTCGAGCAAAATGTGCTTTTGCCCCGCGCAAAGCGTCGTTCCCTGTTTCTTCTCGGCAAGAAGGAATATACAAGCGGAGAATTGAAAAAGAAGCTTTTTCTTGACGGCTATTCCGAAACGGTAATTACCGTAGTAGAGGAGTATCTTTCCGGGCTTCACTATGTGGATGATTTTTCTTATGCGGAACGTTATGCCTTTTCTTTATTGTCAAGGTGCAGTGAGCGGGAACTGGTACAGAAGATGTTGCAAAAGGGTTTAGGGAAGGATTTGGTGAAAGAGGCTCTGAAGGCGGCAAAGGACCGGTATCACTTTGAACGGGAAGGTATGGAAGAAAAAGAGTTTTTGCCGGAACTGGAAGCAATTCGCAGTTTTTTACGGAAGAAGGGTTACAGTCCCGATAACGTTACACCGGAGAAGAGAAAGAAGCTGGTGGCTTCCTTGTATCGTAAAGGATTTTCCATGTCGGACATTCGAAGGGTAATGGGAGATATGGATGAAGATTTTGGAGAATAGTTTTCTGAAAATTAAGCACAAAACAGCGAAAAAACGTGAAAGTTTACTTGACGGTTTTTCTATGATGTGGTATGATTATTATAAATAATTTACTAAGGAGGCTTTATTTTATGGGAAAGTTTGTTATGAAAGAAGTTGCCAGCGGTGTTAAGTTTGATTTAAAGGCCGGAAACGGTGAAGTGATTGCTACCAGTGAAGTGTATACCACGGAAGCTGCTTGTAAGAAGGGCATTGAGAGCGTTGTAAAGAATGCACCTGTTGCAGGCGTAGAAGATCAGACAGTAGCGGATGTTGTTGCGGTTAAGAATCCGAAGTTTGAAGTATACCAGGACAAGGCCGGTGAGTTCCGTTTCCGTTTAAAGGCAACCAACGGTCAGGTAATTGCAACCGGTGAAGGCTATAAGGCAAAGGCATCCTGCTTAAACGGTATCGAGAGCGTTAAGAAGAATGTTGTAGATGCGCCGATTGAAAAGTAAGACAGAAATTTAGTTCTGTTTTCAGTAAGCATTCTATGTAAAATGAAAGAAGAGGTCGTACACGGTTACGGTGTATGACCTCTTCTTAATTATTTTTTGTTATATCGGGTTTGTCACACTTTGTCGAATCCGGTCTTTTTTTGCGATGAGAATTGGGAAAAATCCCCAATAATTTACAGATTTTGTAAATTATTTGTTGTATACTGGACGAGGAAAGACAAAGGAGGTGGAACAAGGTAAAGATTTATCTGGACAGTTACATAGTAGCAAGTTTTTGGCTACACTTGTTATGTCTGTATCTTGGAAGCACATTCGGGAAAAAGCAGCAAATAAGAATCAAAAAAAGAAAGTTGGTAACGGCGGCCTTATTCGGGGCGGGGTTGGATGTCGTTGCAATGATTTTATTGCGTGATTGGAACGGAACGAGCACTTGGCTTGTAATTATTTATGTTGTAGCGGAATTACTTGGTTCTGCAAGAATTGCTTACGGAAAACAAAAACTGTTGCAAAATAGTTTACTGTTATTTGTGATAACGGCATTACTTGCCGGGGTGTTTCAGCTGCTACCGTTGAAAAACGTAGGATTGTTTTGCTTAACGGGAACCGTGCTTATGCCGGGGATTATTCATGGAATAACAGCGGTATTTCGTGTAAAGCAAGTACAACAAATGTTGTATGAGTGTGTGTTGCATTTTGAGAATCAACAGAAATGTATGTGTGCATTTATGGACACCGGAAATCGATTACGTTTATACGGGAGCAGTATTCCGGTGGTTTTGGTGGATGATAGTATTCTTTCGGAATGGGTAAAGGAAGCAAAGGAGAAGGCACCTCAGAAGTTGGTTATTTTACCGTATAAGGGCGTAGGAGGAAAGGGGCTTCTGCAGGGAATACGGTTGCAATGCAAGATAATTACGGAAAATAACGGGGCTGTAGAAGGAGAGGTGGCTGCGTTAGCGGCAGAACATAGGTTGTTTCACGGATGTCAATATCAAATGATATTACAACCGGAAGTTTTATCAATGGTATGTGTAAGAAATACACAGGAAGGAGAGCAAAATGTTGTTTAAAGTTTCAATACCAAATCGTTTTCAGTTTCGGATGATACCGAATTTAACCGCATTGTTATTAGGACAGTACGGAGAAATCCATTATATTGGAGGAACAGAAGTGTTGCCGCCGCCGTATACTGCGGAAGAGGAAGCATCCATGATTGCTGCCCTGGCGGAGGACGAAAGCGGAGAAATCCGGTCCGATTTAGTGGAACATAATTTGCGTCTGGTGGTTTACATAGCAAAGAAATTCGATAATACCGGAGTCGGGGTGGAAGATTTGATTTCCATCGGTACCATTGGACTGATTAAGGCTATCAATACGTTTAATCCGGGGAAAAATATTAAACTGGCTACCTATGCATCCCGTTGCATTGAAAACGAAATCTTAATGTACCTCAGACGGAGCAGCAGGCAAAAGTTGGAGGTGTCCATTGATGAACCGTTAAATGTGGATTGGGACGGAAACGAATTGTTGTTGTCGGATATTTTAGGGACAGATGAAAACGAAGTATATCGCGGAATGGAAGAGGAGGCGGACCGCAATTCTTTATTTCAGGCACTTACCTGCTTGAATGAAAGAGAACGGTTAATTATCAATCTTCGATACGGGTTGGAAAGCGGGGACGGAAACGAACATACGCAAAAAGAAGTGGCGGATTTATTGGGAATTTCCCAATCCTATATTTCCAGATTGGAAAAGCGGATTATGAAACGTCTTCGGAAGGAAATGATGATTGCCTGACAGAAGTTGACAAAAGGTCTTAGTATAAGAAAGAGCGCCATGGCGCATCCTTAAAGTAACAGGAAATGAGAAATTTTCCTCAGGAACTGTTAGTACAGGAGGGATGTGTCATGGCGCTTTATAAAGTTGAAATATGTGGTGTAAATACAGCTAAGTTGCCACTGCTAAGCAATGAAGAAAAAGAAGAGCTTTTTGTACGAATTAAACAAGGGGATACATTGGCAAGAGAACAATATATTCATGGAAATCTCAGATTGGTGTTAAGTATTATTCAGCGTTTTTCTGGAAATAACGAAAATGTGGATGATTTGTTTCAAATCGGTTGTATCGGTCTCATGAAAGCAATCGATAATTTTGATATTACACAAGGGGTAAAATTCTCTACCTATGCGGTTCCGATGATTATCGGTGAAATCCGGAGATATTTGCGGGATAATAATGCAATTCGCGTCAGTCGTTCTTTGCGGGATGCGGCGTACAAAGCAATTTATGCCAAGGAAGTTCTAACAAAAGAACTGAATCGTGATCCTACCGTAGGAGAGATTGCGGAACGGACAGGACAGACAGTGGAGGAAATCAACGAAGCTTTTGATGCGATACAAACCCCGGTATCGTTGTATGAACCGGTCTATAAAGAAGGCGGAGATGCGTTATACATTATGGATCAGGTTTGTGATACAAAGAGCAAAGAAGATGCCTGGGTGGAAGAAATCGCACTGAAGGATGCCATGAGTCGTCTTCCGGGACGGGAAAAATTAATTATTGATTTGCGTTTTTTTCACGGAAAAACACAGATGGAGGTGGCAGAAGAAATTCATATTTCCCAGGCGCAGGTATCCAGACTGGAAAAGAATGCATTAAAAGGGATGAAAACGTATTTATCGGAGCGAAAGAAAGAAAAATAGAAATATGTCGGATAATGTTAAGATTTCTTTGCGTTTACTTGACAGTCCAGGAACAAAGTGCTAAGATGAGTTGGGTTTTATCCCAAGAGGGGTGGGAAAAGAATCCGAGAGGTGAAAAATTATGTTATTTGTATTGTTTGCGCTTTGGTTGGTGTTTAACGGAAAAGTAACGCTGGAACTTGTTTTGTTCGGTATTGTATTATCGATAGCAGTATATTTGTTCTGTTGGAAATTTTTAGAATATAGCCCGAAAAAAGAGCTGCTTGCTTTGCGACTTTTGCCGCAGGGCATCGGCTACTTTTTTGTGCTCGTTTGGGAAGTTATAAAGGCAAATTGTGGGACGATCAGTCTGATTGTTTCGCCGAAATATGAGGTAGAGCCGTTGCTTGTTACCTTTCGTACTCCGCTAAAGACGGATTTGGCCCGGACGGTACTGGCAAACTCCATTACGCTGACGCCGGGTACGATTACGGTGGAACTTACGGATGAGGAGTTTAAGGTGCATTGTCTGGATAAAGAGATGGCAGAAGGTATTGAAAATTCCGTATTTGTGCAGCTGCTTATGAAAATGGAGCAGACAGCGGGAATGTAAGGAGGCGTACATATGGAAACAGCATATTCCGTGTTATATATCGGTGCAATGATAGGATTTGCAATTTGCATTTTTTGTTGTTTGATTCGTGCAATTAAGGGGCCGCGGACGATGGATCGTATTTTGGCAATTAATATGATCGGGACCCTGTCAATTATTATGATTGCGGTGATGTCTCTTTATTTGGAGGAGAGTTTTTTACTGGATATCGATTTGATTTACGCGATGCTAAGTTTTCTTGCGGTAGTGGTGTTGACGAAGGTATATATGGGAGTACATCGCCATGAGGAAATCAGGGCGCAAAGAAGAGCGGAACAAAAGAAGAAGGAGGAGACAAAGTAATGGAATGGTTACGTTTTTGTGTGGTAGCATTATTTTTGACGGCGTCTCTGGGAATGGCTGTGATTTCCGTGGCCGGTGTGTTTAAGTTTAAGTTTATTCTGAACCGGATGCATGCGGCGGCGATTATTGATTCTTTTGCGCTTTTGCTGGCAATGATCGGTGTTGCGGTAGCATACGGCTTTAACTTTGCTACGGTGAAAGTAGTGTTGATTGTGCTTTTAGTCTGGGTGGCAAGTCCGGTCTCCGGACATTTGATTGCACGCCTTGAAGTAACGACGGACAAGCATCTGTCCGAGGAATGTGAGGTGCGGGAATAATGGAAATTTTGGAAATGATTTTATTATCTTTTTTGGTAGTGTGTGCGGTTTCGGTGGCACTTTCCAAAAATTTGCTGACGTCTATCGTTATTTTTATGGCGTATAGTGTCATTATGTCTATCATCTGGATGATTCTGGAATCTCCGGATTTGGCTATCACCGAGGCTGCGGTAGGTGCCGGAGTTACCAGTGTGTTGTTCTATATTACATTAAAGAAGATTCACGCAATGAAGGGGGAAGAAGACGATGAAGCCGAGGAGTGATTATGAACTTTCGTTATGGCGCCGTCTTGTTCGTTTTGTTGACGGTGAAACATTGGCGGATGTAGAACGACGTGCGGAAGAAAACAGGGAAAGTGATGCAAAAAACCAGCAGATGGCGGACGCAGAGGCAGAAAAGCGGTTTGAACAGGAAGAAAAGGAAGACAGAGAGGACCGTAAGCGTCGTTTGGAACTGGAACATGAAAAAGAAGCAAAATCGTTGCTTGAAAAGTATAAGAATTGGCCGAAGGAACATGGTGTAAAGATTTTCGGTCGATTGTATGCGGTGATGGCAGTGTTACTTTGTGCGATTGTTATTACCACATTACTTGTTACCGTTTCTTATTTACCGGAATACGGTAGTCCGGATAATCCGAATAACAATGAAGTGGTAGAAAAGTATAATAAAGACGGTTTGTACGATACCGGTGCAACCAATAATGTGGCAAGCATGATTCTGGATTACCGTGCTTTTGATACCTTGGGCGAGTCTCATGTATTGTTTGTGGCTGCGGTATGTGTTATGATTTTACTTCGTTTGGAACTTACAAAGGACGGAAAACCAACGGACGTAAAACGTGCGGAGGAGGAAAACGATCGTTTATATGAGCCGAAGAATGACAAGATTTTACAACTTTCCGCAAAAATTCTTGTGCCGATGATTATCATGTTCGGTATCTATGTAATCTTAAACGGTCATTTATCACCGGGCGGCGGATTTTCCGGCGGTGCCATTATCGGTGCGGGTTTGATTTTGTATGTCAATGCGTTTGGTTTTGAAAAAGCGAAACGGATTATGAACCGGAAGAATTATGCGATAATCTCTGTGGTTCCGTTATTGTTTTATGCGATTGCAAAGGGATATTCCTTCTTTACGGGTGCAAATCACCTGGAGAGCGGAATTCCGACGGGAACACCGGGGGCAATCCTTTCCGGTGGACTTATTTTGCCGTTAAACATTTGTGTGGGTATTGTGGTTGCTTGCACCATGTATCATTTCTATACGTTGTTCCGCAAAGGAGGAATGTAAGATGTTAGGAAATTTGTTTGCAAATTATTATGAAGCGGTATCCATGATTTTGTTCGGTATCGGCTTTACAACGTTGTTGTTAAACCGGAACATGATTAAAAAAATCATGGGACTGAATATTATGGATACGGCAATTTATTTGTTTTTGGCAGCAAAGGGATACATATTTGGCAGAAAGGTTCCGATTGTTACGGGAACCGTGCCGGAGCCGGAGACTTATATCAACCCGATTCCGACCGGTCTTGTACTTACCGGTATCGTTGTATCCGTCAGTGTTACTGCAGTAATGTTATCGCTGACCATTCGATTGTACAGAAGATATCATACGCTGGATATCGATGAAATCACGCGTTTGGTGAAGGAGGAAAAGTAATGGATTTTGTATGTAATTTTCCGTTTTTTTGCATCGTGCTGTGTTTGGCAACCGGTGTAATTTCTTCCGTTTTAAAGCCGAAGGTGGCAAAAGCGGTTTCGGTTACGCTTGTTTCGGTATGTCTTGTTTGTTCTTTTTGTGTGTTGTTTTATACCATCGGAACGGGAGAGTCCTTTACTTATATGATGGGACATTTTCCGGCACCGTGGGGAAATGAAATACGCGCAGGTGTACTGGAAGGCGTGATGGCAAGCTTTTTCTGCGTTATTATGCTGCTGTCATTGCTGGGCGGAGAAAAATATTTGAAAGTGGATATTGAAGAACCGAAGCAGAATTTGTATTTTGTATTGATAAATCTTTTGCTCAGTTCTTTGTTAGCTCTTGTGTATACCAATGACCTGTTTACCGCTTACGTCTTTGTGGAAATCAATACGATTGCGGCAGGCGGTCTGATTATGATTCGCAGTAACGGACATTGTATCCTTGCGTCTATGAAATATATGATTATGAGCTTGCTGGGATCCGGATTGTTGTTAATCGGCATTACGTTACAGTATGATTTGACCGGTCATCTTTTGATGAGCAATATTAAGGAATCCATCGGTGCTCTGGCTGCAAACGGAGAGTACACGGTACCGCTTACGGTAATTATCGGCTTAATGAGTGTAGGTATTGCCATTAAGAGTGCTTTGTTTCCGTTCCATGCATGGCTTTCGGATGCTTACGGATATTCCACGGCGTCTTCTGCCGCAATTTTATCCAGTCTGGTGTCAAAGGCATATATTTTTCTGTTAATCAAGATTATGTACCGTGTCATCGGAACGGATGTATTCTGGGACAGTAAAATTACCAACGTGTTCTTTGCTCTGGGTATTGCCGGAATGCTGTTCGGTTCTTTCAGTGCAATTAAAGAACATGATATGCGAAGGATGATTGCGTTTTCTTCGGTGGCTCAAATCGGATATATTTATATGGGGCTCGGCTTCGGTACGGAGCTTGGTATGGTAGCTGCGGTGTTTCATATTTTATCCCATGCGGCAACCAAGTCCATGCTCTTTGTAGCTTGTCGCGGTTTATCTGAAGTATCGGGAGATAAAAAGGATTTTTCGGATTTGAAGGGCTCCGGTTTTCGAAATATAATCGCGGGAGTGGCTTTCTCCGTGGGTGCATTTTCCATGGTGGGCGTACCGCTTTTTGCGGGATTTATTTCAAAGCTCTATTTGACGTCCGCCGCTCTTGAGGAAATGTCCGTAAAGATGCTTGTGGCAGTGATTACTTTGGCAATCAGTACCATTTTGAATGCACTGTATTTTATTCGTGCGGTCATTTCGATTTATACACCGCGAAATGAACATTACCGGATTGAAGGTTTTCGTCCGGGGAAGACATTTTGTTTTGGTCTGGCGTGTTTTATGGTGATTAATTTTGTTCTGGGTCTGGCTTCGTATCCGATTATCAATGCGATAGAGCAGGGCTTACAGATGTTTTCGTAACAAAGGAGGCAAACGATGGGAAGAGAAATATTATTATTGTTACAGATTCTATTTCCGGTAATTGCCGGTTGCCTTTTGTTTGTTTTTGCACGTCGTAACAACAGAAGCATACAGAATATGTATGTGGTTACCATACTTGGGATAGAAGTAATTCTGGTTCTTTGCTCTTGCCTGAGCAAGGAGATTACTGTGGAATTATTTTGTTTAACACCGTCCATACGGTTGGTGCTTTGTAATGACGGGCTTTCCGGCTTGTTTGGAATACTGGTGGTGTCGGTCTGGTTGTTGGTAGGGATATATTCCTTGCGGTATTTGAAGGAAACAAGAAAGCCGGTGATGTTTTACGGCTTTTATCTGATTGCATTGGGGGTTCTGGAAGGGCTCAGTCTTGCCGGAAATCTTGTTTCGTTTTATTTGTTTTATGAATGGATGACATTAATGACGGTTCCGTTTGTGTTTTATAACCGGACAGGAGAGTCGATTCGTGCATCCAGAAAATATTTGTTTTATTCCGTAGCGGGAGCAAGCTTTGCACTGGCGGGGATTTTTCTTCTGGCAGGAAATGCGGAAGGTTTGTATTTCGCAAAAGGTGCGTTAAACGAAAACGCAAATGTTACGGAAGTGCTTTTGGCGAGTTTGTTATTGATTATCGGATTCGGAACCAAGGCAGGTATGTTTCCGATGCACGGGTGGCTTCCGACCGCACATCCGGTTGCTCCGGCACCGGCTTCTGCCGTATTGTCCGGAGTGATTACAAAGGCAGGCGTACTCGGTATTATCCGTAGCCTGTATTATGTCATCGGCGCGGAGTATCTGGCAGGTACTTATGTACAGACTGTTTTTTTAACATTGGCGCTTGTTACGGTGTTTATGGGCTCTATGCTGGCCTATAAGGAAAAGGTGTTAAAAAAGCGCTTGGCTTACTCTACGGTCAGTCAGGTGTCTTATGTGTTATTCGGTCTGGCTTTGTTTACGCCGGCAGGTCTTGTTGCAGCGTTACTTCACATGGTATTTCATTCCGTGATCAAGAATGGATTGTTTCTGTTTGCGGGGACGGTAATCCATGAGACCGGAGAAGAACGTGTAGAGGATTTGCGAGGTATGGGAAAGTATATGCCGGTGACATTTTGGTGCTTTACATTTGCGTCACTTGCTTTGGTGGGAATTCCGCCGATGTCCGGCTTTGTCAGCAAATGGTATTTGGCAAAAGGAGCAATGGAGGCATCGGTAGGTGCTTTTTCATACATAGGACCTGCGGTTCTTTTGATAAGTGCATTATTAACAGCAGGATATTTGCTTTCGATTACCGCGGATGGGTTCTTTCCGGGAAAGGATTTTGTGGATGCAACGCCGGAACCGAAAGAAGGGCATGTATCCATGGTGATACCCTGCGGTATTTTTGCGGTGGCGGCACTGCTTCTCGGCATATTTGCCGAACCGTTGGTTGAGTTTGTAACAACGTTGGGAACCGGCTTACTTTAAAAAGCGGAAAGGAGAATAAAATGAGTCAATACTTTATATTACTTCCGATTTTTGTGCCGATTATATTCGGGGCGATTATTCCGCTGTTTCGGTTTGAAAATGCGAAATGCAGGCAAACTTATGTCGGAGGTGTTGCAATTGTTAATACCTTGTTAATGTTTGCTGTCATGTTTTTGGTGCGGCCGGAAGGAAATTTTATGCTGCTTAATATGGCAGGAAAGTTGTCGATTACGTTCCATGTGGACGGAATGGGATGTGTATTCGGTTCTTTGGTTGCGGCACTTTGGCCGATTGCGACTTTTTATGCTTTTGAATATATGAAGCATGAGGGAAAAGAAAATACGTTTTTTACCTTTTTCACGATGACTTACGGTATTACGGTAGGCATTGCGTTTGCGGGAAACTTAATGACACTGTATCTGTTCTATGAGTTACTTACCTTTGTAACCTTACCGCTTGTAATGCACGGAATGAGCAAAAAGTCCGTATTTGCAGGCAGACAGTATGTGACCTATTCGGTAGGCGGAGCGGCGTTTGCATTTATCGGAATTGCGTTCATTTTAACGTTCGGTGAAGGATTTGATTTTGTATACGGTGGTGTGTTGACCGGAGAGTATACGGAATTGCAGGAGCAGTTGTTACGTGTGGCGTATGTGTTAACTGCGTTTGGTTTTGGCGTAAAGGCAGCTGTTTTCCCGTTTTACAAGTGGTTACCGACGGCTTCCGTGGCCCCGACTCCGGTGACGGCACTTTTGCATGCGGTGGCGGTAGTAAAGGCCGGTGCCTTTGCAATCATTCGGATTACTTATTTCAGTTTCGGAACGGAGTTGCTTTCCGGAACATTTGCGCAGTACATCATTATGGGTGCGGCTTTGGTGACGATTTTGTTCGGCTCCGCCATGGCCTTAAAGGAACAACATTTAAAACGTCGTTTGGCGTATTCTACCATCAGTAATTTATCCTATATTGTATTCGGGGCATCTTTGATGTCACCGGAGGGATTGACCGGTGCCATGACGCATATGGTGGTACACGGTGTGGTTAAGATTACTCTGTTCTTCTGTGCCGGTGCGGTGCTGTATAAGACGGGACAGGAGTATATTCGTGATATGCGTGGTATGGGAAAGTGTATGCCGGTTACCTTTGCATGCTTTACCTTGGCATCTGCGGCCTTGGTAGGGGTTCCGCCACTTCCGGGCTTTTTGAGTAAGTGGAATCTGGCTGCCGGTGCGCTTGCGGGAAAGAATCCGTTTGCCTATGCGGGAATTGTTGTATTGTTGATTTCTGCTGTACTGACTGCAATCTATCTGTTTTTGGTCGTATTTAAGGTGTGTTTTCCGTCCAGAGTCGGAGTGCAGCCGGAGACAAAACGCTGTGAGGCCAATGCTTATATGACGGTTCCGCTGGTTTTGTTATGTGTTATGATTGTATTATTGGGCGTGTTCGCACAGCCGCTTACGGAAGTATTTTCTGCCATTGCGAAGGGAGGTAGCCTGTTATGATAGGAGCATTACAATTTGCAACGGATGGATTTCGTGTGGTATATGCATTGCTGGCAACCTTGCTTTGGGTAATGACGTTACTGTTTTCCAAGCAATATTTCTATCGCCACAAACATCTGACACGATACTTTGTTTTCTATTTTGTTACTTATGCCGCTGTACTGGGGGTATTCTTTGCCGCGGATTTGTTGACGTTGTTTTTGTTTTTTGAAATTATGTCCTTTACTTCCTATGTATGGGTGGCACAGGAGGAAACCGAAGCGGCATTGCGGGCGTCAAAGACCTATCTTGCAGTGGCGGTTATCGGCGGATTATCCATGCTCATGGGCATTTTTATGCTGGATCATGCATTCGGAACGCTGATGATTTCCGAGTTACGTTCCTACGCAACCGCTTTTTTGGAGGGTACGGGCGGAAATTTCGGAAACCGTCAGACCTATTTATATGTTGCTGCGGCACTGCTTACGGTAGGGTTCGGCGGAAAAGCGGGAGTGTTTCCGCTCCATATCTGGTTGCCGAAGGCACATCCGGCGGCACCGGCACCGGCATCGGCTCTGCTTTCCGGTATGTTAACCAAGTGCGGTATTTTCGGTATGCTTTTGGTAAACTGTCATTTGCTGTTTGCGGATGCAACATGGGGAAAAGTGATTTTGATTCTCGGTACGATTACCATGGTATCAGGTGCGGTTTCTGCCTTGTTTTCTATGGATATTAAGCGGATTCTGGCTTGTTCTTCCGTGTCCCAAATCGGTTTTATTACATTGGGGGCAGGCATGATCGCTATTATGGGCGGTCACGGAATTGCTTTGCAGGGAACGGTATATCATATGGTAAATCATACTTTGTTAAAGCTTGTACTGTTTCTTGCGGCAGGTGTAGTATATATGAATCTTCATTCCCTGGATTTAAATAAGATACGCGGATACGGAAGAAAGCATCCGTTTTTAGCGGTTGCAGTTGCATTCGGCGGTTTAGGACTGGCAGGAATTCCGGGCTTTAACGGGTATATCAGTAAGACTTTATTGCATGAGAGCCTGGTGGAACATATGCATCATTTGGAGGCACAGGGACTGCATTCCGAAATCGGGATGTTCAAAACGGTAGAGGTACTGTTTTTAGTTGCGGGAGGTTTGACTCTTGCTTATATGTTAAAGCTTTTTGTTGCAATTTTTGTAGAAAAGGGCGACGGTGAGGAAAAGGAGAAAAAGAGCAGTATGACGATATTGTCAGGAATTGCTGTTTGCGGTTCTGCGATATTGTTACCGGTGCTTGGATTGACTCCGAATGTGATTTTTGCAAAAATCGGACATGCGGCGGAGAAATTTTTATGTCCGGCAGAGGTGCTTGCCGGTGAGACACATAACATTCACTGGCTTGCGTTTGAAAATTTAAAAGGAGCGGCGATATCTGTTATCATCGGAATCGTTGTATATGTTTTGGTTGTTCGCGGAATGTTAATGAAAAAAGAAAACGGCAGGAAGGTGTATGTAAATCGGATTCCGGAATGGTTTGATTTGGAAGAATCGGTGTATCGGCCGGTTGTTTTGGTTGCATTACCGTTTGTTCTTGCGTTTTTCTCCAGAATCCTTGATACTCTGATTGACGGAGTTTCCGGTCTTTTGAAAGCGACGGTATTTGCCCCGCGGAAGCGTAAAATGTCCATTTGGGTCGGAACCAAAGTAACCCATACCCTTGGAACGGCAATGGACGGAATTATAGCGGTATTGAATAAGACGCTGTTTCATAATCATCCGATTACAAAATCCTTTGTATCGGTATTTGCGGTAAGTGAAATGGAGGCAAGACAAACCTTTTCTTTGATTACCGGAAGTGTTTCTTTCGGCTTGTTACTTGCTGCACTGGGGCTTGCGATTACATTGATTTATTTGCTTTTTTAAAAAATTTTGAAAACTATTGAAACTCTTGCGCAAATTTGGTATGATAGAAATAACAAGTTAAGGGTGGATGGATATTTGTTTGTTTTTTAACTACAAAAGAATCGGCGTAAAGCAAGAAAGGTATGGGGATTCTATGGCAACAATTATTTCGGTAGAACATATCAACCCGTTTTTAGTTTCGGCACAGCAGATTTTATCACAGGTTTGTGCTATTCAGACAAAGGTAGGCCCGCTTTCCAAGGATAACGTGTCCATCGACGGGGAACCGGTGTTTATTATGCTTGGTGTAACAGGTGAAATGTCTGGACAAGTTTGTATCGTTTTTGATATGAATGTAGCAAAGGATATTGCATCCCGCATGATGATGGGAATGCCTGTTGCGGAAATCGATGATATGGCCAAAAGTGCGTTGAGTGAACTCGGTAATATGATTATGGGAAATGCGGCAACGTTGCTTTCCAATAATAATATCAGAATTGATATTACTCCGCCGACCCTTGGTATGGGAAATGCGCAGTTAACATCACCGAATATGACATCAATTAAGGTACCGCTTTTATATGAGGGCGGTGAAGTGAAGTTGTTCTTCTTATTGAAACTGTCGTAAGGGCAGGAAATACAAAAGAGAAGGTGACGCAATGGGCATCACCTCTTTTTTTGAAAGGATTATTAAGGTTTAGGAGAGTCGGAATGAGCAAAGTAAAAGCAAAGAATTACGGATACGAAAGCAAGAAAAAGCAGGAGGAGCCGAAGCTTAATAAAAAAGCAATCGGAATTGGGCTTGGGGTTTTCGGATTTTTGATGGCAGTGGTAGTAGTTTTGATTTGTGTTGAAAAGGGCATGGAGAACAAATTTGTGATTAAGAACAAATCATCGCATGCTATTACAAAAGTGTCTTATTGGTACACCGGATACGATAGTACAAAAGACGAAGAAGGGGAAGAAATCGGAGAGGTGCAGATAACGGAAGTGATGGATCTCGGGGCGGTTGCCGCAAAGCAGAAGCGGAAGGAATCCACGGAAAGTCATAAACTCTCCGAATTGACCGGAGAAGCATTGCTTTGCGTTTATATTGAGTTTGCAGACGGCGGCGATGTTGTGTTGGAAAGTGGCCAGTTCTTGTATGATTTTAACGGAAAAATCAGTCTGGAGTTGAAGGACTCGGCTGAGAATGAAGTGACAGCATGGTTAAAGGCCGGAGAAGGTTTGTTTAACTCCACCGCAGTAACCGGATGTGATGATGTATACTATATTAACCCGAAGGATGGCTATATCGAATAGGTATAGCCCTTCTTTCGTGTTGAAATAATATAGAATAGAAAGGCGTCGCAGGACGTTAGAAAGGGTAGAACGATGATTACATTATTAAAAAACGGCGCGTATGTGGTAAACGGTGAAGTAATCGAAGATACCGCAGACGGCAAGCAGAAATTAACTGCGCTGCTCGGAAGTGTTCCGGCAGCAGAAGAGGCAAAGAAGGCAACGTTGTCGTATGGAATTTTAGAGGCACATAATACCTCCGGTTCCATGGATAAGCTTAAGATTAAGTTTGATAAGCTTACCTCCCATGACATTACGTTTGTAGGTATTATTCAGACCGCAAGAGCCAGCGGACTCACCGAGTTCCCGGTTCCGTACGTTTTGACCAACTGTCACAACAGTCTTTGTGCGGTAGGCGGTACCATTAACGAAGATGACCACATGTTTGGTCTTTCCTGTGCAAAGCGTTACGGCGGCATTTATGTTCCGCCGCATCAGGCTGTTATTCACCAGTTTGCAAGAGAAATGCTGGCAGGCGGCGGTAAAATGATTCTCGGTTCCGACAGCCATACACGTTACGGCGCTTTGGGTACCATGGCAGTGGGTGAGGGTGGTCCGGAACTTGTAAAGCAGCTTCTTAACAAGACTTACGATATCAACATGCCGAAGGTAGTGGGCGTACATATGACCGGTAAGCCGGCTAAGGGTGTAGGCCCGCAGGATATTGCACTGGCTATCATCGGTGCTGTATTCGCCAACGGTTATGTTAATAATAAGGTAATGGAATTCTTCGGTGAAGGCGTTCACAACATGAGCGTGGACTACCGTATCGGTGTGGACGTTATGACCACGGAGACTACCTGTCTTTCCTCCATCTGGGAGACCGATTCCGCAGTGGAAGAGTTCTACGAGATGCACGGACGTAAGGAAGACTATAAGGAGTTAAAGCTTGCGCCGGTAGCTTACTATGACGGTATTATCGAGGTAGAACTTGACAAGATCCGCCCGATGATTGCTATGCCGTTCCATCCGAGCAATGTATACACCATTGCCGATTTAAAGGCAAACCTTGAGGATATCCTTGCAGAAGTTGAAAAGAAGGCACTTGTGAGCCTTGATAATAACAAGGTTACCTATAAGCTTCGCGACAAGATCCGTAACGGCAAGCTCTACATCGAGCAGGGCGTTATCGCAGGTTGTGCAGGCGGCGGCTTCGAAAATATTTGTGACGCTGCGGATATCTTAAAGGATAAGTTCATCGGTAACGATGAGTTCTCCTTAAGCGTATATCCGGCCAGCCAGCCGATTTTCATGGAACTGGTGAAGAATGGCAGAGTGGCAGAGCTGATGCGTGCCGGTGCTACCATTCGTACCGCATTCTGCGGACCGTGCTTTGGCGCAGGTGATGTTCCGGCAAACAACGGCTTAAGTATTCGTCATTCCACCCGTAATTTCCCGAACCGCGAAGGTTCCAAGGTTACCAACGGTCAGATTGCTTCCGTTGCTCTTATGGACGCTCGTTCCATCGCAGCAACCGCAGCAAACAAGGGCTTCTTAACCGGTGCAGATGAGCTTGATACCGTATTTACGAAGCCGGCTTATTATTTTGATTCTTCCATTTATGAGAATAGAGTATACTTCGGCGCAGGAAAGCCGGATAAGGATGCGGAAGTGAAGTTCGGTCCGGGTATCGTTGACTGGCCGGTAATGTCCGCTTTGACCGACGATATGCTTCTTAAGGTTGTTTCCGAGATTCATGATCCGGTTACTACCACCGACGAGTTGATTCCGTCCGGTGAGACTTCCTCTTACCGTTCCAATCCGCTCGGCTTAGCTGAGTTTACTCTTTCCAGAAAGGATCCGGCATACGTAGGTCGTGCAAAGGAAGTACAGAAGGCTGAGAAGGCAAGAATCGCAGGTGCATCCATCAGTGAGGCAAATGCGGAAGTTGCAGCTGCATTTGATATGGTAGCAAAGCAGATGGCGGTAAATCCGGCTGCCACCGAAATCGGTAGCGTAATCTACGCAACGAAGCCGGGTGACGGTTCCGCTCGTGAGCAGGCGGCAAGCTGTCAGAAGGTTCTCGGCGGTCTTGCAAACATTGCAAAGGAATACGCAACCAAGCGTTATCGCAGTAACCTCATCAACTGGGGTATGCTTCCGTTCTTAATCGACGGAGAGTTACCGTTTAAGAACGGTGACTATATCTTCTTAAAGGATATTAAGAAGGCCGTGGTTGAGAAGCAGTCCGAGATTACCGCGTATGTGGTAGGCGAAAAGCTTGTTCCGTTTACTGTACGTCTCGGCGAGTTGACCGACGATGAAAGAGAGATTATTACAAAGGGTTGTCTTATCAACTACTACAGAGGATAATTCGGTAGAGTATTGATAGGAAAAGAAAGTTTTTTCCAAAAAATGCTTGATTTTTCCTGATTTACATGATATAATACCTTTTGGTAGCATAAAGGTTGAGCAAAGAGTGGACGAAAGTCCACTCTTTCTTAATGCAAGCGATTCTCGTTGCATTAAGAAACGCTCCGCGTGGATGCGCAGCTCGCGGAATGGTAGATAGTCCTTCGGACACCGCTCGCGCGCCCGAGTTCTGCAAGCAGAACTCGATTTTAGAGGTTCCAACGGTTTCCAACAAGAAAGAGTGTGCTAAAGGAGAGTTTATGGCAAAAAGAGACGATTACGAGCAGAAGACCGAAGCGTTGCTCCTGCCGATTATGGAGCGGAACGGCTTCGAATTAGTGGATGTGGAGTATGTGAAGGAAGGCAGTAACTATTATCTGCGTGCCTACATTGACAAGGAAGGCGGCATTACCATTGATGACTGTGAGGCGGTCAGCAGAGAGTTAAGTGATTTGCTGGATGTGGAGGATTTTATTCCGGAAGCATATTTTTTGGAAATCAGTTCACCGGGACTGGGCAGACAGTTGAAAAAAGATAAGGATTTTGCCCGCAGTATTGGGGAAGATGTGGAGGTAAAGCTGTATAAGCCGTTAAATAAGCAAAAAGAGTTCGAGGGTGAGCTTATAAGCTTCGATGAAGAAAACATTGTGCTGGGTATTTCGGAAGAGGAAACGATGACGATTCCGAGAGAAAGCATTGCAATGATAAAGTTAGCCATTCATTTTTAAGTTAAGAACAAAAAACGATAAGGAGGATATTATGGACGCAAAGGAATTAATTGAGGCATTGAATCTGTTGGAAAAGGAGAAAGGAATCAGTAAGGATATTTTGCTTGAGGCAATCGAGAATTCTTTGATTACCGCATGCAAGAATAACTACGGTAAGGCAGATAATATTAAGGTTAATATCGATCGCAATTCCGGTGAAGTTGTGGTATGGGCAGAAAAGAGAGTTGTGGAAGAGGTAGAGGATGAAGTGGAAGAGATTTCTCTTGCGGAAGCAACCATTAAATTCCCGAAAGAAAAATATGAGATCGGTGACATCGTAAGTATTGAAGTGACTCCGAGAAATTTCGGTCGTATTGCAGCTCAGAAGGCAAAGCAGGTTGTGGTACAGAAGATTCGTGAGGAAGAACGTAAGGCAATTTACACCCAGTACAGCGAAAAGCAGAGAGAAGTTGTTACCGGTGTGGTTCAGCGTTATCTCGGCAATAACATCAGCGTGAATTTAGGAAAGTGTGAAGCAATCCTCATGGAGGGTGAGCAGATTCGCGGTGAAGTTTATCGCCCGAACGATCGTATCAAGGTGTATGTGATGGAAGTAAAGGAAACCACCAAGGGACCGCGTGTTACCGTATCCCGTTCTCATCCGGAGCTTGTAAAGCGTTTGTTTGAGGAGGAAGTAACCGAAATTCGTGACGGCGTAGTTGAAATTAAGGCGGTTTCCCGTGATGCGGGTTCCAGAACGAAGATGGCAGTAAAGTCCTACGATGCGAATGTTGATCCGGTGGGTGCTTGTGTCGGTGTAAACGGCGCACGTGTAAATGCGATTGTAAATGAACTGCACGGGGAAAAGATTGATATTATTACCTGGAGCGATGTTCCGGAAGTGTTGATTGAAAATGCGTTAAGTCCGGCGAAGGTGGTTTCCGTAACCGTAGATACGGAAGCACGTACCGCACAGGTCATTGTTCCGGATTACCAGCTTTCCCTTGCTATCGGCAGAGAGGGTCAGAATGCAAGACTTGCGGCAAGATTGACCGGCTACAAGATTGATATTAAGTCTGAGCTTGCGCAGGGCGGTGCTAAGCCGAAGAAGAAGGCAAATGCAGGTTACTATGATGATATGGGCAACTGGATGGGCGAAGAATAGAAGAAGGGATTGATGTGAATGAAAAAAATTCCGCTTCGTAAATGTACCGGTTGCGGTGAGATGAAGACAAAAAAAGAATTGATTCGTGTATTAAAAACGCCGGAGGACACTATAGTATTAGATAAGACAGGGAAAAAGAACGGAAGAGGCGCTTATCTCTGTAATGACATAGAGTGTTTCCGAAAAGCCAGAAAGAGTAAAGGCTTGGAACGTTCGCTACAGTGTGAAATTCCGACAGAAGTGTACGATGAATTGGAAAAGGAGTTGACGACAGACGATGCAGGACAATGATGCAGCAATGCAGGAGGCTGTGAAAAAGAAGATTTTGTCCTATATCGGCTTGGCTCAAAAGGCAGGAAAGGTGGCAGCCGGAGAGTTTTTGACGGAAACGGCGATTAAAGAGCGAAAAGCTTTGCTGGTGGTGGTTTCCGAGGAGGCTTCCGATAATACAAAAAAGAAATTTATTGACAGTGCTACCTATTATTCCGTACCTGTTTACTTGTTCGGAACAAAAGACGAACTGGGCCACGCGATGGGAAAAGAGTTCCGAGCGTCGCTTGCAATAACGGATTCGGGATTTGCAACGGCAATGATGAAACAACTGGCATTTTTAGAACATGAGGATCAACGACGGAGGTAATGAATACATGGCAAAAATGAGGGTAAGTGAACTTGCAAAGGAATTAGATATCCAGAGTAAGGACATTATAAGTTATCTGAACGGTTTCGGACTGGAAATCAAGAGTCATTCCAGCAATTTGGATGATAAGATGATTTCTATGATTCGCGGCAGTGTTTCCATTAACGGAGGAAAGTTGCCGGTAGGAGAAAGTTCCGGTTCCGCAAAGAAGGATGATGCGGAAAAGAAACCGGCGAAGAAATCGGTGGCAGAAAAGAAGCCGGTACAAGAAGCAACACCGGCAGAAAAGAAAGAAGAAAAGGTAAGTGAACCGCAGAAGAGTGAGGCACCGGTAGAAAAGAAAGAAGAACCGCGTATCAATATTCTCGGAAATGTATATGCACAGCAGGCAGAGCGTCAGGCTGCAAAGGCTGCCGAAAAAGCCGCACAGGCTCAGAGCAATCGTCCGCAGCAGAGTCAGAGACCGCAGGGAGACCGCCCGCAGGGTGAGCGCAGATTCGGTGACCGCCCGCAGGGAAATCGTCCGCAAGGAGACCGCCCGCAGGGAGAACGCAGATTCGGCGACAGACCGCAGGGAAATCGCCCGCAAGGAGACCGTCCGCAGGGCGAGCGTAGATTCGGTGACCGCCCGCAGGGCCAGAGACCGCAGGGAGACCGCCCGCAGGGTGAGCGCAGATTCGGTGACCGCCCGCAGGGAAATCGTCCGCAAGGAGACCGCCCGCAGGGTGAGCGCAGATTCGGTGACAGACCGCAGGGTAATCGTCCGCAAGGCGGTATGGGCGGAAGACCGCAGGGAGGCGGCTTTAATAAGGACCGTTTCTTTGATAAGGATGCGGATAAGGATGCAGTACAGCAGAAGAGACCGGCAGCCCGTGGTCGTAATGACAGCAGAAACGGTGCGGCAAGCAGTATTAAAGCAGATTTTGCAAATGAATTGACAAAAGAACAAAGAGTGGCGGCATTCAGCCATCGTGACCGCGATAAGGAAAGAGAAAAGAAGAAAGAGCGGGAGATGGATGAGGATTCCATGGAGAAGATGCTTAAGAAGAAGGACCCGAATCGTAAGGGTGCTTTCATTAAGCCTGAGGTGGTAAAGCCGGTAGAGGAAGAGATTAAGTCCATCGTAGTTCCGGAAGTGATTACCGTGAAGGAGCTTGCCGACAAGTTAAAGCAGCCGGCATCCGCATTGGTAAAGAAGTTGTTCCTTGCAGGAAAGATGGTTTCCATTAATCAGGAGATTACTTTTGAGGAAGCGGAAGAAATTGCTTTGGAATACGATTGTATCGTAGAAAAGGAAGTTAAGGTAAATATTGTAGAGGAGCTTCTTAAGGAGGCAGAGGAAGACGAAAGCTTAATGGTAAAACGTCCGCCGGTTGTCTGTGTTATGGGTCATGTTGACCATGGTAAGACATCCCTTTTGGATGCAATCCGTGAGGCAAATGTTACCTCCCGTGAGGCAGGCGGTATTACCCAGCATATCGGTGCGTATACCGTGGATGTAAACGGCGAGCAGATTACCTTCTTAGATACTCCGGGACACGAAGCGTTTACGTCCATGCGTATGCGTGGTGCGAAGTCTACGGATATCGCAATTCTTGTAGTTGCGGCGGACGACGGTGTAATGCCGCAGACCGTAGAGGCGATTAACCATGCAAAGGCGGCAGGTATTCAGATTATTGTTGCGGTAAATAAGATTGATAAGCCGAGTGCAAACGTAGAGCGTGTAAAGCAGGAGCTTACGGAGCACGAGTTAGTGGCGGAAGACTGGGGCGGCGACACCATTTTCGTACCGGTATCCGCACATACCAAGGAAGGTATTAACCAGCTTCTTGAGATGGTACTTTTGACTGCGGAGATGTGTGAATTAAAGGCAAATCCGAATCGTAAGGCAAGAGGTATCGTAATCGAGGCACAGCTGGATAAGGGTAAGGGCCCGGTTGCAACCATCCTTGTACAGAAGGGTACGCTCCATGTGGGCGATATTGTAGCCATCGGTTCCGCGTACGGTAAAGTACGTGCCATGATGGATGATAAGGGACGCAGAGTTAAGGAAGCAACCCCGTCTACACCTGTAGAAATTCTTGGCTTAAATGAAGTGCCGAATGCCGGTGAAATCGTAATGGCATGTGAGAACGAGAAGGAAGCAAGAAATATTGCGGAAGCATTTATTGCACAGGGTAAGGAACGTTTGATTGCCGATACCAAGGCGAAGCTTTCCCTGGATGGCTTGTTCTCCCAGATTCAGGCAGGTAATATCAAGGAACTCAACCTTATTGTTAAGGCTGACGTACAGGGTTCCGTGGAAGCAGTGAAGCAGAGTCTTCTTAAGCTCAGCAACGACGAAGTTGCAATCCGCATTATTCACAGCGGTGTAGGTGCGGTAAATGAGTCCGACGTTACACTCGCGAGTGCATCCAATGCGATTATTATCGGATTTAATATTCGTCCGGATAATCAGGCAAAGGAAATGGCAGATCGCGAAAAGGTAGACGTAAGATTGTATCGTGTCATCTATAACGCAATCGAAGACGTGGAAGCTGCAATGAAGGGTCTTCTTGATCCGGTATTTGTAGAAAAGGTAATCGGTCATGCGGAGGTTCGTCAGGTATTTAAGGCATCCGGCCTTGGTATGATTGCAGGTTCTTATGTACTTGACGGTAAGATTGTCCGTGGTTGTAAGGCTCGTATTTCCCGTGAAGGCGAGCAGATTTTCGAGGGCGAGCTTGCATCCTTAAAGCGTTTCAAGGACGATGTAAAGGAAGTGGCAACCGGCTACGAGTGTGGTCTTGTATTCGAGAAGTTCAATGATTTGCAGGAATTTGACCAGATTGAGCTTTATGTAATGGAAGAGGTACCGAGATAATGAAAAAAAACAGTGTAAAAAATACGCGGATTAATGCTGAGGTCCAAAGAGAACTCAGCACCTTAATCCGTGAGGAGTGTAAGGATCCGCGCATCCATCCGCTTACGTCGGTGGTTGCGGCGGAGGTTGCACCGGGGTTAAAGACAGCAAAGATTTATATCAGCGTAATGGGAGATGAAGAAGCCATCGAAAACACCTTAAAAGGCTTAAAAAGTGCGGCTTCCCATCTGCGTTCCAAGCTGGCAAAGTCTTTGAATCTGCGTAATACGCCGGAACTGACCTTTGTAGGGGATCGTTCCATCGCGTACGGAGTGTCCATGTCAAAGTTAATTGATGATGTAACGGCACAGCTTCCGGACCGTTCCGACGAAGAAGAAAGTTCGGAAGAAGAATAAGAAATGAAGTGCGCTCGTTCCCGTGAGATAGGGGACGGGCGTCCTGTTCGATTAAGGAGGGGAAACGTTGGAATTAATGAGGTTTGTAAATGAGGCGAATTCCATTGCAATTGCAGGACATGTACGTCCGGACGGGGATTGTGTGGGTTCCTGCCTCGGTTTATACAATTATTTGCTTGAAAACACAAAGGACAAACAGATTGACGTATATTTGGAGTCGGTTCCGGCTGCGTTTTCCTTTTTGAAGAATACGAATTGTGCTTTTTCGGAGGCAAAGACGGAGACATCCTATGATTTGTTTATCGCATTGGATTGTGGAAGCAGAGACCGTCTCGGTTTTACGGAGGAGTTATTTCTTTCCGCAAAATATACAATAAACATTGATCATCATATCAGTAATACCATGTTTGCGGAGCAAAATCATGTAGAAGGAGAGGCCAGCTCTACCTGTGAGGTGCTTTGTGGTTTCTTTGAAGGTTCCTGTATCAGTAAGGAAACAGCGGAGTGTTTGTATCTCGGAATTGTTCATGATACGGGAGTGTTTAAGCATTCCAATACCTCAAGAAAGACCATGGATGTTGCCGGAAGTTTGTTGGAAAAGGGTGTTTCGGCGTCAAAGGTAATTGATGATTCCTTTTATCGCAAGACTTATATGCAGAATCAGATTTTGGGGCGTTGCCTGTTGGAAAGTATACTTTTATTGGATGGTAAAATTATTTTTTCGGCCGTATCCCAAAAGATGATGGAGTTGTACGGTGCGGTACCGGCAGACTTAGACGGGATAATCGACCAGCTCCGGGTAACGGAAGGTGTGGAAGTGGCAATTCTGGTAAGAGAAGAAGGATTGCAAAATCATAAAATCAGTATGCGTTCCAACGGAAAAGTAGATGTAAGTAAAATCTGCGGTCTGTTCGGAGGCGGCGGTCATAAGATGGCGGCAGGCTGTATGATGACCGGTTCCGTGCACGATGTGATTAATAATCTTTCCGGACAAATCGAGCATCAGCTTGCGGATTATTTGAAATAGGAGCGGTGCATGGACGGTATTATAAATATTTACAAAGAAGCAGGTTATACGTCTTTTGATGTGGTAGCTAAGCTTCGCGGAATTTTAAAAGAACGAAGAATGGGACACACGGGGACTTTGGACCCGCAAGCCACGGGAGTACTTCCGGTTTGTGTGGGAAAGGCGACGAAACTGTGTGAGCTTCTTTTAGATAAAGAAAAAACTTACGAAGCGGTGATGATTCTCGGTGTAACGACAGATACCGAGGATATGACCGGAGCCGTTCTTACGGAAACGAAGGCACGGATTAACGAAGAAGAAGTGCGGGCAGCAGCAAAAAAGTTTACCGGGATTTACGGACAGATTCCGCCGATGTATTCTGCATTAAAAATAGACGGAAAACGTCTGTATGAACTGGCCAGGGAAGGGAAAGAGGTGGATCGGAAGCCCCGGGAGGTAGAAATCTTCGAAAATACTCCGTTGTCCTTTGAACGGGATGAAGAAGGTTTTGTAAAGAACGTTACCCTGCGGGTACGATGTTCCAAAGGTACCTATATCCGGAGTTTGCTTCGGGATATGGGAACACATTTGGGCTGCGGAGCCTGTATGAAATCTCTTGTACGGACGCAGGCAGGTGCCTTTGAAATCAGGAATGCCGTGACGCTTGCACAAGTAGAGCAGGCAAGAGACGAAGGGCGACTTTCCGAACTGATTTTGCCCATTGATTCTTTTCTTGTAAAATATCCGGCGGTGTACGTTGCGGCGGAATATAACAAATATTTAATGAACGGAAATCAATTGACGCTTTCCATGTTGCAGGAAAAAATCTCGCCGGCGGACGGAGACGGTTTCCGGGTATATGATGAATCAAAAAAGTTAGTGGGATTGTATCTGTATTGTGGGGAACGAAAACAGTTACGTCCGGAAAAAATGTTTTTACCTTAAACCGGAGGAAGGTGACCTGGTGCTTAAAATTACAAAACAAACCGAATATCTTCCGGTACAGACTGCGGTGACTGTGGGGAAATTTGACGGATTTCATTTGGGACATCAGAGTCTGATATCCGCAGTGTTACGGGAAAAAGAAAAAGGATATGCTTCCTGTGTCGTAACGTTTTCTACGACGGTAGATAAAGAGAGAAGCATGATTTATACAAAAAAAGAACAGCAATTGCTTTGTGACATGCTGGGAATTGATGTAATTGCGGAATATTCCTTTGAGGATATCAGGGAAATGTCGGCGGAACAGTTTATTGCGGAAATATTGGTAAAACGATTGCAAGCGAAAGCGATAGTCGTTGGAGAAGATTTTCGCTTCGGAAAAAACAGAACCGGTGATGTGATGCTTTTAAAAGCATTGGAAAAAAAGTACGGATATCGAACGGTATGCATTCCGAAGGTAGAAGAAAAGCAGCAACGTGTCAGCAGTACCGGAATTCGGGATTTGTTGGCGAAAGGGGCTGTGGAAGAAGCAAACCGGCTTTTGGGACGTCCTTATACGGTGTTCGGTGAAGTTCTGCACGGAAAAAAGCTCGGACGAACTTTGGGATTTCCTACGATGAATCTGATTCCGCCTGCGGAAAAGCTGTTACCGGCTTACGGTGTGTATGTAACACGGACAATGGTAGACGGACAGTGGTATGCTGGAATTACGAATATCGGTCTCAGACCGACGGTAGATTCGGATAAACAGGTCAGTGTGGAGACACATTTATTTGATTATGATGGCGATTTGTACGGGAAACAGGTGGAAGTGCAGTTTTTACACTTTTTGCGTCCGGAGAAGAAGTTTCAGGATATCGTGTCGTTAAAGGAAGCAATGAATGAAGATTTTATAAATGCAAAAGCGGTACTTGAAAAATTATCCGGAATCGTATAAAATAGTAGTGTTCGTTTCAAACGAAGAACGTGTGAGGTACATAAGAGGAGGAAAACATGGAAGACATGATTTTTGAAGTCGTAATAGCACTTGCGGCAGGGTTGGGACTCTTTTTGTATGGTATGAAGCTGATGAGCGAAGGTTTGGAAAAAGCAGCCGGCGCCAGACTTCGTAAGATTTTGGAGGCAGTGACTAAGAATCGTTTTCTCGGATGTTTGATGGGTATTTTATTTACCGCTGTGGTACAGTCGTCCAGTGCAACCACGGTTTTGGTCGTTAGTTTCGTTAATGCGGGCTTGATGGATTTGTTCCAGGCGGCAGGCGTAATCTTAGGTGCGAATATTGGTACCACCATTACGGCACAGTTAATCGCATTTAACTTAAGCGATATCGCTCCGTTCTTCTTAATGGGCGGCGTAGTCATGGTAATGTTCTTTAAACAGCCGATGGTAAAGCGTATCGGAGAGGTTGTATTGGGCTTCGGTATGTTGTTCTTCGGTATGAGCGTTATGTCCGGCGGTATGGCTGAATTAAAAGAATCTGCTGTCATTAAGGATGTAATCGGTTCTTTAACCAATCCGTTCCTTGCGGTATTCGTAGGGTTTATTGTAACGGCGGTACTGCAGAGTTCTTCCGCAACTGTCGGTATCGTGTTGCTTATGGCTTCTCAGGGTCTCATTCCGTTAGAGATTTGTTTCTTTATTATTCTCGGCTGTAACATGGGTTCCTGTGTATCCGCGCTTATGGCAAGTATCGGGGGAAAGAAGTCGGCAAAGCGTGCGGCACATATCCATTTTATCGTAAATATTATCGGTTCGGCGGCGATTATGGTAGTGCTGTTCTTCTTGAAAGACCAGATTGTAATGATGATTACTTCCATTTCTACCGCAATGGGCATCGAAGATGTTTATGTAAACGGTGTGAATGCGAAGATTGCCCGCGATGTGGCAAATACCCACTTGATTTTCAAGGTATTCCAGGTATTGGTATGCTTCCCGCTTGTAAAGCCGATTGTAAAGTTGACTTACAAGATTGTACCGGGCGAGGACAAGAAGGCAGACAACATGCATTTGGAATATATCGGCGAGAACAGTGTATTCTCTACCACGGCAGCACTTCCGAACATTATCGGAGAGACCACCCGTATGGCAGATATCGCTATCGCAAACCTGTCCAAGGGTATTGATGTATTGTTCTCAAAGGATGAGAAAGCAATTGCAGAGATTTATGAGACCGAAAAGTCTGTCAACTTCTTAAACGAGCAGATTACCAACTATTTGGTAAAGGCAAACCAGTTGTCTCTTCCGGTAGAAGATCGAAAGCTTCTCGGTGGTTTGTTTCATGTGGTAAACGATATAGAGCGTATCGGCGACCATGCGGAGAATATGGCAGATGCGGCTACCCAGTTGATGAATGATAACTTGAGCATGAGTAAGTATGCGGAACAGTCGATTCGCGAGATGTTTGAGAAGACGAAGACGCTTTTACAGTATTCTCTGGATGCGTTTGAGAAGAAGCACGAGGAGCATCTTCGTGATATTCTTGTATTAGAGGAAGAAATCGATGAATTTGAGCGTCAGTTACAGGAAGCACACGTTGAGCGTCTGACCCGGGGGGAATGTGATGCGGAAACCGGTATGATTTACACTGACATAGTATCCAACATTGAGCGTGTTGCGGACCATTCCACTAACATTGCGTTTTCTATTATGACAGATGTAAAGAAGCCAGATATGAAGGATTAATAAATTTTTATAACTTATCAAGAAAAATACTTGACAGACAGAGAAATATCTGTTACACTACCACCTGTAAAGAAAATTACTTTACAGGTGGTGCTTTTTATGGAAGAGGTAAATGAGCTTTTGGAGCTTGCCATGTTGTATGATTTTTACGGTGAGTTGTTAAAGGAACATAACAAGCAAATATTCGAGGACTATATCTTAAACGACCTTTCCTTGTCCGAGATTGCGGATGCGGAAGGCATTACGAGACAGGGTGTTCACGATATGGTAAAGCGTTGCAGTAAGCAGCTTCGGGACTATGAGGAAAAGCTTCATCTGGTAGAGAAGTTTAACAAGACAAAAGAGTGTGTCGAAAAGATTAACGAGCTTTTGGGACACAGTTACGATACAGGAGATTTGGATGACCTAAAGGAAGCCAGAGGGTTAACCGAGGAGATTTTGAATTGGTTATAAGGAGGAGTTATGGCATTTGACAGCCTTTCGGAAAAGCTGCAAGGGATTTTTAAGAATCTGCGAGGCAAGGGACGCCTTTCCGAAGCAGATGTAAAGGCCGCTTTAAAAGAGGTTAAAATGGCTCTTTTGGAGGCTGACGTAAACTTCCGTGTGGTTAAAAATTTTGTAAAAACCGTAGAAGAACGGGCCATCGGACAGGATGTATTAAACAGCCTGACTCCGGGGCAGATGGTAATAAAGATTGTAAACGAGGAAATGGTATCCTTACTCGGTTCCGAGACCACGGAGCTGACCTTTTTACCGGGGAACGAAATCACCGTCATCATGATGTGCGGTCTGCAGGGTGCCGGTAAAACCACCATGGCGGCCAAGCTTGCGGGGCAGTTTAAGAGCAAAGGTAAGCGTCCGCTTCTCGTTGCCTGTGATATTTATCGTCCGGCAGCAATCGATCAGCTCATCATTAACGGTGAGAAGGTTGGGGTTCCGGTGTTTACCATGGGGGATAAGAATAACCCGGTAGACATTGCAAAAGCAGCCCTAGAGCATGCAAAGAAGAATAACAATAACGTTGTTTTGGTAGATACCGCCGGACGTCTTCATATTGATGAAGTGCTGATGGAGGAGTTAAAGCAGATAAAGGAAGCTCTGAATGTAACCAATACATTGCTTACCGTAGATGCCATGACCGGTCAGGATGCCGTGAACGTGGCAGAGACCTTTGAAAAGGAAATCGGAATCACAGGGGTGGTTATCACAAAGCTTGACGGTGATACCAGAGGCGGTGCGGCACTTTCCATTCGTGCGGTGACCGGACGTCCGATTTTGTTTGCGGGTACCGGTGAAAAGTTGACCGATGTGGAACAGTTCCATCCGGACCGTATGGCTTCCCGTATCTTGGGAATGGGCGACATTCTTACCCTGATTGACAAGGCCCAGGCTGAGTTTGATATGGACAAAGCCAAGGAGATGGAAAAGAAGTTAAAGAAGGCAGAGTTTGACTTTAACGATTTGTTGGAACAGACCGAAAACATGAAGAAGATGGGTGGTATTAATTCCATCATGAGCATGCTTCCGGGGGTAGGCAGTCAGTTAAAGGGAGTGGAATTAAATGATGACATGTTTAAAGGCATGATTGCGATTATCCGTTCCATGACACCGGAAGAACGTTCCAACCCGGCTCTTTTAAATCCGTCCCGGAAACGCAGAATTGCGGCAGGTGCAGGCGTGGATATTTCCGAAGTAAACCGTCTGGTAAAGCAGGTGGAAGGACAGAAGAAGATGATGAAACAGCTTTCCGGTATGATGGGAGGCAAGGGGAGACGAGGTTTTAAGATGCCTTTCGGCTTCTAAATGATTTTGCTTTCGAGACGAACTATTTCGTTTTGAAGATACATGTAAACCAATTCAAGGAGGTGAAATTAAAATGGCAGTAAAGATCAGATTAAAGAGAATGGGTCAGAAGAAGGCACCTTTCTATAGAATCGTTGTTGCAGATTCCAGATCTCCGCGTGACGGCAGATTCATCGAGGAAATCGGTATCTATGATCCGACCAAGGAGCCGAGCGTTTTCAACGTAAACGAGGAGGCTGCTAAGAAGTGGCTTGCTGACGGCGCACAGCCGACTGAGACCGTTGCTAAGTTATTAAAGAAGGCCGGTATCGAGAAGTAGGAATAGGATGTGCGGGTACGGCAGTATCCGGAAAGGGCAAGGTGTGTAGTAATGAAAGAGTTAGTAAAGGTTATTGCTATGGCACTTGTAGATCATCCGGAGGCAGTCGAGGTGACCGAGAAGGAAACCGAGAAGTCGATTGTCGTCGAGTTGCGTGTGGCACCGGAAGATATGGGTAAGGTAATCGGCAAACAGGGCCGCATTGCCAAGGCTATCCGTACTGTGGTAAAGTCCGCAGCTGCCGGAGACGACAAAAAGGTAGTCGTTGAAATACTACAATAATGCCAATACTGAGGGCTGCTTGGTCTTTTTGACTGGGCAGCCCCTTGGACGCTTAATGGCGGGCGTACCGATAAATTTCTACGAGAACCCGCTCTCGCTCATGCGGAAATGTAGCGGACACTAAGCTCGATAATACCTCGCTAAGTGCCGACATTTCCTTATGGTTCTCTTTAGAATTTTATCGGTGCGCCCGCCAGGACTGGACATGGGGCTGTCTGGAAAAAGAACAAGCAAGAAAATACTGTAAAAATCTAGAGCAGAATAAACGAATATAAAGCATTTTGATAATTAATGATTGACATAAAGAGACGGAAGAGTATAAAGAAAGGATTTTGTCTATGGATAAGGATAGCATGTTACGTGTCGGTGTGATTACCACCACTCACGGTGTCCGGGGGGAGGTAAAAGTGTTCCCGACCACCGATGACGCCAATCGTTTTAAGAAGTTAAAGAAGGCTTATTTGGATTTGGAAAGAGAGTTGCTTCCGGTGACTGTGGAGGGTGTAAAGTTTTTTAAGCAGATGGTGATCGTGAAGTTTAAGGAGATAAATGATATGGACAAGGCGGCATTATACCGCAATAAGGATATTTTAATCGATCGTGAGGATGCTATGCCGCTTAAGGAAAACGAGTTTTATATTTGCGATTTAATCGGCCTTAAGGTTGTTACCGATAAAGGAGAGGAGCTGGGGACGCTTTGTGAGGTGTTACAGACCGGCGCAAATGATGTGTTTGAAGTGATGTTGCCGAACAAGGAGACCGTGCTGATTCCGTATATTGAAGATTGTGTAAAAGAGATTTCCCTGGAAGAGGGAAAAGTGACGGTGCACATTTTACCGGGGCTGTTGGATTAAATTATAAAAATCTATTGTAATTCAAGTGGATTTATGATATACTATAGGTGCCAGAAGAGAAATCTTCTCCATATTTGTATGGATATGCGATATAAGGAGCGTATCGCCGTTAGACTGGAAACGTAAAAACTATGCACACACTTTACGAAATAGTTGATTTCGCAGGAAGGTGGAAGGCTTTCCATTGGGTGGCACGCACCTAAATAAACCAGTATGCAGTTGTTATTGTAAAGGTCTTGCAGGAGCAGGACCTTTTTACGTAGGAGAAATGAATGGTAATTAGTTCTAAACTTTCTGATGCAGAGTTATTAATTTGCTTGGAATTGATAGTAAAACATTAAGTGCTACGGAATTTCATGAGAGGTGTAATTCCTATAATGAAGGAAACGGTGATGGAATTCTAATTTCTGACTGTACGTATTCCAGAGAGCATAGTCGCACCACTGTGAATGAAAAGAGTTCTTGTTGTGCTGATATGCTTCGTATTCAAGATGCAAAGTATATGAAAGTAGGCTTGAAAGATAAAATATCCCAGTACGTCGATTTTTCATATGGCTATGGAAGCATGGCTACGTTGGGATTTAAAAAAATAGGGAATACGTCGTTTCCGGTAACGTTAATTCCTACTAATATTGATAAATTTGTCAGTAAGAAGTATAAAATTCTTTTTGTACTTCAAAAGGATAAGCAAAGTAAAAACTATAAAAATATATATTCCGAAGTAAAAAAAGGACTTTTTGAGGAGTTATATCATGATTTCCCAAAGGAACTGAAGGAGTTTATAATGATTGATAATGTTAAGTGATTTGATTGTTATAAAATGTATTGACAATATGCATTTATTGGTGTATGATAAGTGACAATTACAAATTTCGCGAAAGGAAGTAGCACAATGCAGAATATGAATCGTTTTCATCAGCAGAATCATTCTTATGTTGTTTATCCCGTCTGGAATTGGCAGTGGGGATTGTTTGCTGATGGAACATATTGCATTGTGAAATCTTAGAGTGCTTATCGGGGCATGTAGTACTATAGGAAGATTTTTCATAATACATATGGCAATTGATTTGCACCATCAGACAATAAGGAGATTGTTTGGTGGTGTTTTTTTATATAAAATCAGGCAATGTCCTTTGAAATAAAAATCTAAGGAGGAATCGACAATGGAACAGAAAAACGAAAGTATCATTAAACTGTTGGGAGAACAGTGGAATTGTATTGAAATGGAGGTAAACAAAGTATGAATCATTTAGAGAATTACTATGCAAATTATGACGAGGAAGGGCGGCTTACCAGTAAACACGGACAAGTGGAATATCGGACTACCATGAAGTATATTCATGATAGTATGGGAAGCGGAAAGAAAAAGATATTGGAGGTAGGAGCCGGTACCGGACGATACAGCATTGCTCTTGCAAAGGAAGGACATGAAGTGGATGCCCTTGAGTATACGGAACATAATCTGGAGATTATGGATGAGAAGATTGCCGAAGACGGTATCTCCAATATCCGGACCCATCACGGAACGGCAGTGGATTTGTCAAGGTTTGAAAACGAAAGTTTTGATACGAGTAAAAATCGTGGCATCGGACGGAGCAACAAACTACATGCGGGAATGTATTGATTCCATGGATGATGAGACCTTTGAAATGTGGATGAAGTATCACTTTACAATCTGTGAGAGAACGGACTTGATCGGAGCGACGCATCATAGTCTGGATATATTGAAAAAGATACAATAAATGGTATAATGATTATAATAAGTATAAAGAGGGGGGCATGGTTATGGCAACAAAAAAGAGTGCACTGGATATGGAGTGGTGGCAGTTTCAAAAGAAAGAGCAGAAGTTTTTGGCAAATCGTGTGGAAAAGAAGGACAGCTTTTTGAATAAAAAACTTGCGGAGAAGGTTCCGGAAAAACTGCAGGGAACGTTAGATACTGCCTTTGCAAAGGCCTTCACTCTGATTTTTGAAAAAGGTACCGGCATCATTGAGAAGACCTATAAGAAGGATGAACTGCAAAAAAACTTCAGAGTTAACGAATATGCGGACGAGGTGTGGCAGACCAGAGGCTCATTAAAGGTTTTTGAAAAGAAAGCAGAGAATGCAGGCCGGTTAAATATGCTGCTGTCCGGAGCAACCGGAATCGGTATGGGCGCTTTTGGGGTTGGAATTCCGGATATTGCTTTGTTTGTGGGCTTTCTTTTGCGAAGTGTATACGAGATTGCACTGGATTACGGATTTGAGTATGAGAGTGAGGCAGAACGATATTTTATTCTTATGATTATTGAAGGAGCGGTGGTTTACGGAGAAGAACTGCACCGGATTGATGAGAGGATAAATGTGTACATAGAGCGAAACGAGATACCGGAGGACTATGATGAAAAACAACAGATTGCGCGGACGGCGGCAGGTCTGTCAAAGGAATTGTTGTATATGAAATTTTTACAGGGCATTCCGGTTGTGGGTGCGGTAGGCGGAGCCTATGATGTGGTATATTTAAAGAAAATTACGGAGTATGCGAATCTTAAGTATAAAAGGAGATTTTTGCGGAAAAAGAAAAATGAAATAACCATTCGTTGATTTAGAGAAAGAAAAGTAGTATAATTATTCTGAACTTTATGTCATATTTCAGACATGACAGGGATGGGACTATTACAAAGACGCTGCGATAGCGGAAAGAGGTTAAGAATGAATTTCTATGTGATGACATTATTTCCTGATATGGTAGAGCAGGGGTTAAATACAAGCATTATCGGACGTGCCACGGAAAAGGGACTGCTTTCTATTAAGGCGGTAGATATCCGGGCGTTTTCCGAGGATAAGCACAAACGGGTGGATGACTATCCGTACGGTGGCGGAGCCGGGATGGTAATGGCACCGGACCCGGTGGTAAAGACCTGTGCTTATGTGAAAAGTCTCATTCCGGAGGAACGCAGGGAAAAGACAAAGGTGATTTATTTGACACCTCAGGGGGAGACCTTTACCCAGAAAAAAGCGGAGGAATGGGCCAAGGAAGAGGATTTGATTTTCCTTTGCGGTCATTACGAAGGAATCGATGAGAGAGCCCTTGAAATGGTAGTGACGGATATGGTGTCTGCGGGAGATTATGTGCTGACCGGCGGCGAACTTCCGGCCATGATGATGATAGATGCGGTGTCCCGTCTGGTACCGGGGGTATTAAATAATGAGGCATCTGCGGAGTTTGAGAGCTTTCAGGACAATCTTTTGGAGTATCCGCAGTACACGAGACCGGAAGAGTACGAAGGACGTAAGGTACCGGAGGTGCTTTTGTCCGGACATCATGCAAATATCGAGAAGTGGCGCAGGGAAAAGTCCATTGAACGTACATTGGCGGCACGGCCGGATTTGCTTGCGGATGCGGTACTGTCGAAAAAGGAGAAGCAGTATCTGGACAAGCTGCTCGCGGAGAAACATCGGGAAGAGGAAGCATACAGTACGGATAGTGTAACGGAATAGGTATAAATAACAGAATAAATTGAAAAGATGGAAGAAACAGGAGAATTCTCATGAACTTTTACTTTGCCCCTATGGAAGGGATTACGGGACATATTTACAGACGGGCGTTTCAGAAATATTTCCCGGCACCGGATAAGTATTTTACCCCTTTTATTTCTCCGGACGGGAATAAAATTTTACGAAATAAAGAAAAAAGAGATGTACTTCCGGAAAATAATGCAGGGATGCAGGTGGTACCGCAGATTATTACAAACCGGGCGGATTATTTTCTGATGGCGGCAGAACATTTAAAGAGTGAATATGGTTATGCGGAAGTGAATCTGAACCTGGGTTGCCCGTCGGGAACGGTGGTGGCCAAAGGGAAGGGTGCCGGGTTCTTAAGCAAATTGGATGAGTTGGAACTGTTTTTTGACGAAGTGTTTGAAAAATGCACGGTTGAGGTGTCCGTAAAGACCAGAGTGGGGCGGAATGATGCAGAAGATTGGGAAAAGATAGTGGAAATTTTCGGGAGGTATCCGATTAAGGAACTGACGGTACATCCCCGAATCCAGAAGGATTTTTATAAAGGGCAGGTCCGGATGGAGACCTTTTCTTATGCCTATGAAAATTGGGATAGGCTTCTGTGCTATAACGGTGATATCTTTACAAAGGATAGTTATGAGAAGTTAAAAGAACGTTTTCCGGCACTGAAAAGTGTAATGTTAGGTAGAGGGCTGTTAAGTGACCCCTATCTTATCGGTCGGTTACGGGGAGAGGAACTGCCGTCGGAACAGATACGCAGGGATACGATTCGGGCGTTTCATGGACAGTTAATGGAAGAATACGGAGCTGTATTATCCTGTGACCGGGATCTGTTGTATAAGATGAAGGAACTTTGGTTTTATTTGCTGGATAGCTTTTGTGACAGCGATAAAACAAGAAAACAGATACGAAAGTGCGAGAAGCTTTGTGAGTATCGCTGTATTGTTTCGGAATTGTTTGAACGGAGGCTTATAGATGAAAACGGATATTGAAAAAGCACTTGCGAAAATCGAATTTGAAAATCGGGAAGATAATCGTTTTCATACGCCTTACGATAAGGAAATCGAGTTTTATCAGACCATAAAGATGGGAAATGTGGAAGAGGCAATGCAGTTGCTACGTCCCTTTAACAGCGACGGTATGGGAGTATTAAGCGAAGATAAGCTGCGCAACCTCAAATACCACCTGATTATTTCCATTGCCTTTATTACCCGGTATTGTATCGAAGGCGGGATGGAAATGGAAGAAGCCTATAACCGCAGTGATATTTATATCCGGCGTTTGGATGGGTTTACGAAAGAAGAAGAAATTGAGTCATTGCATATGGAATTGGTGGAAGCTTATGCGAAACGTATGCGGAGTATTCGAAAGAAAACCATGTATTCTAAGGCAATTATTCTTTGCCTGGAGTATATTTATGCTAATCTGCATACCAAGATAACGTTAGAAGTATTGGCGGAACAGGCAAAGTTAAGCCCTACGTATTTATCAAAGCTGTTTCATAAAGAGGTAGGGGTATCGGTTTCTCAGTATATTACCCAGAAAAGAATCGAAGCAGCAGAGAAAATGTTACGGTATACGGAGTTTTCTTCCGCAGAGATTGCTAACTGTCTGTGCTTTTGTTCGGAAAGTCATTTTATCGCCACCTTTAAGCGTTATGTAAAAGTAACGCCGCGGGAATATCGGGAGCAACAGTTTCGTACAAAATAAGAATAGTACAAAAAAGATGATATATAAATGACAAAAAGAAAAAGAATTTGATATGCTTTTTCCCGTAAGAATGTTAAACTCAAGTCATAAAGGATACGAATTCCGTTTTTACAAAAGAATTCGGTGTTAGTAAGAAGACAATAGGAGGTTTCTTATGAAAGAGTTAGTTGGTTTTAAGAAGGGTGTTGACCTTGGCGGCTGGTTGTCCCAGTGTGATTACAGCGAAGAACGTTTGAATCATTTCATCGAAGAACCGGATATTGCAAAAATTGCTTCCTGGGGCGTAGATCATGTAAGACTTCCGTTTGACTATAATATTGTGCAGAAGGAAGACGGCAGCCTTATGGAAGAGGGCTTTGCAAGATTACAGAAGGCTGTGGATTGGAGTAAGAAGTACAAGCTTAATATCATTTTGGATTTACATAAGACAAAGGGATTTTCCTTTGATGCCGGGGAAAAAGAGAGCGGTTTTTTTGACAATGAGAAGCTTCAGAATGAGTTTTACGCTCTTTGGGAAGAAATGGCAAAGCGGTTCGGTCATGACCCGGAGCATGTTGCTTTTGAATTGTTAAACGAAGTAACGGATCAGTCCTTTATTGATGCATGGAACCGGATTTCCGCAGAATGTATTAAGAGAATTCGTGCGTATGCACCGGATGTAACGATTTTGCTGGGAAGCTACTGGAACAATTCTCCGGATGCGGTAAAGGATTTGTTGCCGCCGCAGGATGATAATGTGGTTTACAATATGCATTGTTACGATCCGCTGAAGTTTACTCATCAGGGGGCTTACTGGATTACGGATAATTTTGATCCGAAGGCGCGGTATTCTTTTGAAGAGATGAATATCGATGCAAATTATTTCAAGGAGCGTTTCGCATCTGCAGTGGAGACCGCAAAGAAGCACAATTCCCCGTTATATTGCGGTGAATACGGAGTAATTGATGTGGCTTCCCCGGAAGATGCCCTGAAGTGGTATAAGGCAATTCACGATGCTTTTGAAGAGCTTGGTATCGGTCGCAGTGCATGGAGCTATAAGGAAATGGATTTCGGTTTGTCGGATGCACGTATGAGCGGTGTAATTGAGGAATTAATTAAATACTTATAAAACAAAAAAAGTGCTTGCATTTCCTGTAAAACCATGGTATAATCATCGATTGTGAGACAAGATGTTCCGCTGTACCGTACTTGGTAGTATGAATGTCCATATTTTTAAGGAGGTCGCAACATGAACGACATTATTAAGAACATTGAAGCAACTCAGTTAAAGGCTGAGGTTACCGAGTTTTCCGTAGGTGATACCGTACGCGTACACGCAAAGGTAAAGGAAGGTAACCGTGAGCGTATCCAGATTTTCGAGGGAACCGTTTTAAAGAGACAGAACGGTGGCGCTAGAGAGACCTTTA
The DNA here is from genome assembly GCA_017938405.1 of Lachnospiraceae bacterium. GTDB lineage: Bacteria > Bacillota > Clostridia > Lachnospirales > Lachnospiraceae > SIG307. Next base: position 19,602 of record JAGBBP010000025.1, on the reverse strand, counting down.
CGGTAAGAAAGACATCCAACGGTGTTGGTGTTGAAAAGACTTGGCCGGTACATTCTCCGATCGTTGAGAAGATCGAAGTTGTTCGTCGCGGTAAGGTACGTAGAGCAAAGCTCAACTACTTACGTGACAGAGTTGGTAAGAAGGCAAAGGTTAAGGAACTTGTAAAATAAGTTGACGAAAGGGACAATGAAAATTGTCCCTTTGTGTTTATTATGCGAAGTGCGAGCCTACACGCATCAGCATAGAAAGGGTGATAGAATGGCAGGCTACGATTTTGATTTGGGGGACAATCGGAAGAAAAAGAAAATCAAGAAGAGAATTCTCGGCATTGTATTGCTTATAGCAGAGACACTTGCGGTTATTTTGCTTGCCTTTTTATTGGTTCGGGTGGCGCTTATGCGTACCACCGTACCGGGAGATTCTATGGCACCCACCTTGACAGAGAATACACCGATTATGGTAAATCGTTTGTCTTATTTCAGAAAAGGGCCGGAACGGTTTGATGTGGTTGTATTCAAACAAGAAGGAGAAGAACATAATTATTATCATGTAAAACGTGTGATCGGTTTGCCGGGAGAAACCCTACAGATTGTAAACGGAATTGTGTACGTGAATGACAAACCGTTAAAGGAAGTAGTGCGGGATTTGCCGGAAATGCATTTATCCGGTCTGGCAACGGAGCCGATCACTTTGGATACCGACGAATATTTTGTCCTGGGAGACAACCGAAATCAGAGCGAAGACAGCCGGTTTGCCAATATCGGTAACGTGACAAAGGAACAAATTGTGGGAAAGGCGTGGTTGACGCTGGACCCGTTTAATATTATTTCTCAGATGAATCTGGAGAAGAATAAATAACAGTTGGTTTAGACGGCAAATGCCGGACGGAGGTGTAACATGCAGTATCAGTGGTATCCGGGACATATGAGTAAGGCAAAACGCCAGATACAGGACGAGTTAAAGCTGGTGGATGTTATTATAGAGCTTGTTGATGCCCGTATTCCTTACAGTTCGAAGAATCCGGACATCGAGAAGTTTGCGGGAAATAAGCCGCGGGTGCTTTTGTTAAACAAGGCGGATTTGGCAGATGAGGCCCGTACAAAGGAATATAAGACTTATTATGAGAAAAAGGGATATTTCGTGCTGACGGTAAATTCCAAAGCAGGTTCCGGCGTGAAAAATGTGTTAAATGTAGTAAAAGAAGCCTGTAAGGAGAAAAGAGAGCGTGATGCAAAGCGCGGAATTATCGGCAGACCGCTCCGGGCCATGATTGTAGGGATTCCGAACGTGGGAAAGTCCACCTTTATCAATGCTTTTGCGGGAAAAAGCGTTACACTGGTGGGAAATAAGCCGGGCGTAACCAAAGGAAAGCAGTGGATTCGTTTAAATAAGGAACTGGAACTTTTGGACACACCGGGTATTTTGTGGCCGAAGTTTGAAGATCAGAAGGTGGGACTTCGTATCGCGTGGATCGGATCCATCAATGAGGATATTTTAGATGTAAGAGAACTGGCGATGACGTTGCTTTCCTATTTATACGAAGAATATCCGGGCGTTGTGAATGCAAAGTACGGGATTGAAGAGTGTGCTGACGGTTTTGAAGCTTTGGAACGTGTGGCAAGAAAACGCGGTTGCCTGAAAAAAGGCGGCGAAGCGGATATTGAGCGTGCGGCAAGTATTGTGATGGATGAGTACCGGGCAGGAAAGATTGGACGGATTACGCTGGAACGGGTAGAGAAGGAAACGAAGGGGAAGGATGAGAAACCGGAGGTTTCCGAGGCTGTACAGGAAGAAGAATAGATAGGTTTGATAAATTGATTTGCATGGGTAGAATGACTTTGGCAAATCAGGTTTACGAAAGATGGGGATGTGTTTATGGCAGAAAAGATGGATGTAATCAAAGAAGCGCTGACAAGTGCTTCTTTTGAAGCGTTAGAATCGGTGATTGCGCTGTACTCTGATGATACCAGAAGCGGTGTGGTAAAGCTCATTGAGAAGGCGAGAAAACGGAAAGAAAAGTTCCTGGCGGAATGTGCCAGAGTGGACGGTATGCTGGCTTTCGAGCGGGAATACGGAGAGTACAATGTGGTCTGCGGTATCGATGAAGTGGGCCGAGGGCCTCTTGCGGGACCGGTGGTGGCAGCCTGTGTGGTACTGCCGAAGGATTGCCGGATTTTGTATTTGAACGATTCCAAGCAGCTGTCCGAGAAAAAGAGGGAAGAACTGTTTCCGGAGATTCTCGAGAAAGCGGTAGCTTACGGAATCGGTTGTGTGTCCCATACGGTCATAGACGAGATTAACATTTTACAGGCCACCTTCCGTGCTATGCGGGAGGCAATTAGTAAGATGGCTGAGACCTGTGGTGCACCGGATGTGCTTTTAAACGATGCGGTAACCATTCCTGGAGTGAATGAATTGTTTGGCGGGAAAAACGTGAAGCAAGTACCGATTATCAAAGGTGATGCGAAAAGCCTGTCCATTGCGGCAGCCAGTGTCATTGCAAAGGTGACCAGGGACCGGATGATGGTAGAGTTTGATAAAGTATATCCGGGCTACGGTTTTGCCGGAAATAAGGGCTATGGTTCCGCGGAGCATATGGAAAAACTACGTAAGGACGGACCGTGTCCGATTCACAGAAGGAGTTTTATTAAGGGGATTTTGGGAGAGGCTTAGAAGAAAACGATAATGCTATGTCATTACAAATGTTTTGACATAGCATTGTTTATTTGTTATGCTTATAGTAGCGAAGGGAGGTGTCTGTTTGGAAGAACAAAAGAGCAAAATTGCGGTTGCGCTGGAATACGAGCCTTCCGAGGAGGCACCGAAGATTGTGGCCTCCGGCCGCGGGTATGTGGCGGAGAAGATTATCGAACGTGCGGTAGAAGAAAACGTGCCTCTGCATAAGGATGATAAACTGGCAGGGACATTGGCCAAGCTTGAAATCGGGGACGCCATTCCGCCGGAGCTTTATGAGGTAGTGGCGGAGGTGCTGTTGTTTGTCGATAAGGTGGATAAGATAAAGGGAAAGGTAAAGGGTTCCTTGTAAGATGATACCAATGCTATGTCATTACAAATGTATTGACACAGCATTGGTTGTTTGCTATTCTTATAGTAGAAAAGTTTAGGAGGTGGCTGGAATGGCAAGTACAATTCAGGTAAGAGTTGATGATGATTTGAAGGTGAAGTCGGATGAACTTTTTCGTGATTTAGGAACAGATACAACGACTGCAATTCGAATGTTTTTGACACAAGCTTTGGCTGTGAATGGATTTCCGTTTGAGATTAAGAGGGTAAATTCGAATCCTTATGAGGCATTGACAGAACAGGAGTTGTTAGAAAAATTAGAAAAGGCTCGTGAACAAGCAAAGCAAGGATTGGTTAGGGAGGCAAAGGAAGTTTCAAGTAATATGAGGGCAAAATATGGATTATAAGATATTAGTTACAAAAGCTGCGGAAGAGGAGTTTGAACGATGCATTCAGTATCTTCTGTTTGAAAAAAAGAGCATACAAGCAGCAAAAAATGTTTTAGATGATTATGATGCAACAATAGAAAGTTTAAAATATGTAGCAGGAAGTTTGAAACTATGTGATAATCCTAAATTGCGTGAAATGGAGTATCATAGAATAAATTTTCTTAATCACAGATATTTTATGTTGTATCGAATTGTAGATGATTTGGTGATTGTAGATATGTTTTTTCATGAACTTCAGGATTATGAAAATAAGATGTATTAAAGGTGACTATATAATGGGTTTAATAGGGAGAAATGAATGGGAAATAATGAAGTGATAAATAATTATTCCAAAGTTTGGAACCATCGCAGGGTAGGCTCCGAGCAGGAAACAAGAGTACAGGAGTATCTGCAAACACAGGGATACGAAATTCTTGCCCGGAACTTTTATACGAAGCACGGCGAGATTGATTTGATTGCGAAAAAAGACGGATACTTGGTATTTGTTGAGGTGAAATACCGTGCAGATGGTAGGTTTGGAGCACCGGAGGAAGCGGTAGATTTCAGAAAGCAGAAGAAAATTATTGCGGCGGCCCAATATTATATGTATAAGAATAGGATTCCTTTTGATACACCATGCCGGTTTGATGTGGCAGGAGTGACAGACGAAGAAATTCGGATTACGGAGAATGCGTTTTGGATGTAAGTTCGGTTGAAACGATCGAATAGAATGTAAGTTATATGAAATAAAAATGATAGGAGCGGAAGAATGAATCAGGAATTAGAAATTCTTTCCACAAAGGAAATGGCAGTATCGGGTACTTCAGTACCGTTTTTATATTTTAAGCGTCTGGCGGCACATCCGGGGGTGAAACATGGTTGTTCTACAAGAGTAGGCGGAGTGAGTAAAGGGTGTTTTTCGTCCATGAACCTTGGGTTCGGACGGGGAGATGCGGACGAAAATGTTCTTGAGAATTATGACAGGATATGTGATGCCATGGGCTTTGCGAAAGAGCAGGTGGTGCTGTCGGCACAGGTGCACGAGACTGTGGTTCGGAGAGCGATCAAGGCGGATTGCGGCAAAGGTATCATAAAACCGCGGGATTATACATCGGTGGACGCCCAAATCACCAACGAACCGGGAGTGGCGTTGACGGTATTTATGGCAGATTGTGTGCCGGTGTTTTTCTATGATCCGGTGGCAAAGGCCATCGGTACGGCCCATGCAGGCTGGCGTGGAACCATCGGACGAATCGCCGAGAAGACGGTGCAGGCCATGGAAAAGGAGTTCGGTAGCAAGCCTGAGAATATAGAATCTTATATCGGTGTTTCTATTTGCAAAGACTGTTATACGGTAGGCGGTGAGGTGGCGGAGATTTTTATGAAAGAGTATCCGGAGGCAACCTCGCAGAGTTCGGAGCAGAAAAAAGACGGTACCTGTCAGCTGGATTTGTGGCAGGTGAACCGTATCATATTGGAACAGGCAGGGGTAAAACCCGAAAATATTGTTATCGGAGGCGTTTGTACCAAATGTCATTCCGATGTGTTATACTCCCATAGAGTACAGGGAAACGACCGAGGCAGTCTGGTGGGATTTTTGATGCTGGCAGATGAGTAGAAGGAATACAAAAACAAAGTTGCGGAGTGCACAAATAAGTGGAGCGGCAATTCGCAAATGAGAAAGAGGCAACTATGAATAAGAAATTACAAGAACATACCATAAAAGAAGTACTCCCGGGTAGCATTGCCGAGGAACTTGAAATTGAAGCCGGTGATGTGCTGGTGTCCATTAACGAACAGCCGATTAAAGACGTGTTCGATTACCGTTATTTGTCCGAGGATGAAGAAATTGTTCTTCTGATAAGAAAGCCGGACGGGGAAGAATGGGAACTGGAAATCGAAAAGGACGCTTATGAGGATTTGGGACTGGTCTTTGAGGACGGGCTCATGGATGAGTATCGTTCCTGTCGGAATAAGTGCATCTTCTGTTTTATTGATCAGATGCCAACCGGAATGCGGGATACGTTGTATTTTAAGGATGATGATGCCAGACTTTCTTTTTTACAGGGAAACTATATTACACTGACCAATTTGTCCGAAGAGGATATGGAACGGATTTTGTTTTATAAGTTGTCTCCCATTAATATTTCCGTGCATACCACCAATCCGGAACTGCGCTGTAAGATGTTAAATAACCGTTTTGCAGGGGAAGCACTGGATAAGCTTAAGCGGTTCTATGATGCGGGCCTTGAGATGAACGGTCAGATTGTGCTTTGTAAGGGCTACAATGACGGGGAAGAACTGGAACGGACCATTCATGATTTGACGGCCTATTTGCCGCTCATGCAAAGTGTTTCCGTGGTGCCCATGGGAATGACAAAGTTCCGTGAGGGGCTGGCACAGGTGGAGCCGTTTACAAAAGAAGATGCAGTAGAAGTGATAGGAATCATAAAGAAATGGCAGGAGATTATACAGAACCATTACGGTACCCGTATGATTCACGCCAGTGACGAGTGGTATTTGCTGGCGGGATTGCCGCTGCCGGCGGAGGAGGACTACGAAGGCTATCCGCAGTTGGAAAATGGGGTAGGTATGCTTCGCCTGTTAAATGTGGAAGTGGACGAGTATTTGGCGGAGTGCAAAGGAGATGACCGGGTGCGGAAGTTGACGCTTGTGACCGGTGAATTGGCCGCATCCACCATAAAAGAACAGGTGGAAAAGATTCAAAAGAAATATCCGAACATTGATGCAAAGGTAGTTGCCGTTCGAAATGATTTCTTCGGAAACAGTATTACCGTGGCAGGATTGGTAACGGCGCAGGATATTATTGCACAGCTTAAGGATAAGGAATTGGGGGATGTTTTACTGCTTCCGGAGGTAATGCTTCGCAGCGGAGAGGACGTTTTTTTGGATGATTTAAATATTTCCGATGTGGAAAAGGCTTTACAAACCCGCATTCGTATTGTAAAATCAGAAGGAGAGGCTTTTGTACGGGCCGTGATAGAGTAGTTGATTTTTGAAAGTGAGGATAATTTTCCGAAATGAGTAATCCGATTGTAGCCATCGTGGGTCGGCCGAATGTGGGCAAGTCCACGTTGTTTAATGCCCTTGCGGGGGAACGTATTTCCATTGTAAAAGACTATCCGGGTGTAACCCGTGACCGTATTTATGCGGATGTAACCTGGTTGAACTATAAGTTCACTATGATTGATACCGGTGGTATCGAGCCGGAGACTAAGGACAAGATGCTCACGTACATGAGAGAGCAGGCGCAGATTGCCATTGATACGGCAGATGTGATTGTATTCCTGACGGATGTACGCATGGGTCTTGTGGACGCGGACTTTAAGGTGGCGGATATGCTACGTCGTTCCGGTAAGCCGGTGGTTCTGACGGTCAATAAGGTAGATGATTTTGAAAAGATGCAGGCGGATGTATACGAGTTCTATAACCTCGGCATCGGTGATCCGATTGCGGTATCCGGTGCGTCACGTCTCGGTTTCGGTGAGCTTCTGGATGCCATTGTAGAGTACTTCCCGGCTCCGGTAGAGGGAGAAGAAGAGGAAGAACTTCCGAAGATTGCGGTAGTCGGTAAGCCGAATGTCGGCAAGTCTTCTATTATTAATAAGTTGACCGGTGAAAACCGCGTCATTGTATCGGATATTGCAGGAACTACCCGCGACGCCATTGATACGGTAGTAAAGTTTGAAGAAAAGGAATATATTTTTATTGATACGGCGGGACTGCGTCGTAAGAATAAGATTAAAGAAGAAATCGAACGCTTCAGTATCGTGCGTACCGTCAGTGCGGTGGAACGTGCGGATGTTGTGGTGGTGGTAATCGATGCCACGGAAGGTGTAACCGAGCAGGATGCAAAGATTGCCGGTATCGCTCACGAACGGGGTAAGGGGATTATTATTGCGGTTAATAAGTGGGATGCGGTAGAGGATAAGGACGATAAGACGATTTACCGTCAGACGGAGCGTATCCGTGAGATTCTGTCCTTTATTCCGTACGCGGAGATTGTTTTTATTTCCGCAAAGACCGGTCAGCGTATGACCAAGATTTTCGAAAAGATTGATCTTGTTATCCAGAGCAGAACCCTGCGTATCCAGACCGGTGTGCTGAACGAAATCCTGATGGAGGCAACCTCCTTACAGCAGCCGCCGTCCGATAAGGGTAAGAGACTTAAGATTTTCTTTATGACTCAGGTGGCGGTAGGACCGCCGACGTTTGTGCTGTTTGTAAACAGCAAGGAGCTGATGCATTACTCCTATCAGCGTTATATTGAAAATAAGATTCGTGATACCTTCGGCTTTGTGGGGACTTCCCTGAAGTTTATTATCAGGGAACGTGAAGATAATACGAAGTAATCGGACTCAGTAAAAGAAATGGCAGGATAAAGAAATGATTTGGCGTATTGCGATTTGTTTGATTTTAGGATATGCATTCGGCTGTATTTCTACGGGATATATTGTAGGAAAAATTCAGAAGGTGGATATCCGGAAGTACGGAAGCGGTAATGTGGGCACCACCAATGCACTTCGTACCCTTGGAAAAAAGGCGGCATTGATTACATTGCTGGGAGATGTGTTTAAGTGTGCGATTCCGGTCGTATTAATAAAGTTTTTGATTTTCGAGAATGTACCGTATGCGGACTTGCTGGGATTATACACGGCACTTGGTGCGGTGCTCGGTCATACCTTCCCGTTTTATTTGAAATTTAAGGGCGGAAAAGGCATCGCAGTATTGGTTGGTACGATTCTTACCTTTGACTGGCGGATTTTCTTAATCTGTGTCGCAACCTTCTTTGTGATTTTAGCCATTACCCGGTTTGTATCACTGGGGTCTTTGGTGATGGAAGTGTTGTTTGTGATCTGGGTGGCGGTAACCCGCCCGGGAGACTGGCATATGCTGGCACTGAGCCTTGTGTTTGCAGTGCTTGCTTTCTACACGCATAGAGAGAATATAAAACGCTTACTTGCCGGTACCGAAAATAAGATTGGGCAGAAAGTAAAGATAGAGACGAAAACTTCCGAAGAGGAAGAAAAGTAAGGAAAGGGAAATGCGTGAGTAAGAAACGCATTGATAGGTGGACGGTATGAAAAAGGTTACGGTGTTAGGCGCCGGTACATGGGGTGTTGCGCTCACCATATTGTTAGCGAATAACGGTCATGAAGTAACTCTTTGGTCGAAGTTTCCGGCAGAGACAGGGGCTTTGGCAGCAGACCGCAGGAATATTAAGAATTTACCGGGTGCGGTGTTACCGGATAGCGTAAAACTGACCAATGATTTGGCGGAGGCTGCCGCGAACGGGCCGGATTTGATTGTGAATACGGTAATTTCGCCGAAGGTAAGAGAGGTGTCAAAGAATCTTTCTTCTTATATTAAAGATGGAACTGTTATTGTAAATGCATCCAAAGGAATTGAAAACGGTACTTTATATACAATGACGGATATTATTTCTCAGGAAATTCCGCAGGCAAAGGTAGCGGTGATTTCCGGTCCGAGCCACGCGGAGGAAGTAAGCCGGCATATCCCGACCACGGTTGTTGCGGGAGCTGCGGAAAAGGAAGTTGCAATGTACATTCAGGATATGTTTATGAATACGTATTTCCGCGTGTATACCAGTCCTGATGTACTGGGTATCGAAATCGGAAGTGCCTTAAAAAATGTGATTGCATTGGCCGCAGGTGCTATTGACGGCCTTGGCTACGGTGACAACACGAAGGCGGCACTGATTACCCGCGGTATTGTAGAGATTGCTAGACTGGGGGAGGCAATGGGAGCAAGATACGAGACTTTTGCGGGATTGTCCGGAATCGGTGATTTAATTGTAACTTGTACCAGCCTTCACAGCAGAAATCATAATGCAGGCTTTTTGTTGGGACAGGGCAAATCTTTGGAGGAAGCGAAGCAAGAGGTCGGTCAGGTGGTAGAAGGTGTGAATTCCGCCCAGGCAGCGTTGGCGCTTGCTGCAAAATACGGCGTGGAAATGCCGATTGTGGAACAAGTCAATGCGGTATTGTTTGAGAATAAGCCGGCCAGGGAAGCACTGGTAGACTTGCTTGTTCGCGAAAAAGTAAACGAATATAGTTCACTTAGTTGGGAATAAGGAACATCCCTCTCGGCATATACTGTAACAGCAGAGCCAAGGGGGATTTTTTTATGGAAACGTTTGACTTATACAAAGACATGAAGCTTCGTACCGGCGGAGAGATATACATCGGTGTGGTAGGACCGGTGAGAACCGGCAAGTCCACCTTTATCAAACACTTTATGGATGAAATGGTACTTCCGATGATGACAGAGGAAGCGGAGCGGGTAAGAACTGTGGATGAGTTGCCGCAATCTGCGGAGGGAAGAACCATTATGACGACGGAACCGAAGTTTATTCCGAAAGAGGCCGCTAAAATTGCTTTTCCGGACGGGACCAATGTAAAACTTCGGTTGATTGACTGCGTCGGTTATATGGTGGAAGGTGCTGCCGGTCATATGGAAGGAAATCAGGAACGGATGATAAAAACACCTTGGGCAGAAGAAGCGATTCCCTTCACAAAAGCAGCGGAAATCGGTACCGGAAAAGTAATCAACGAGCATGCTACCGTGGCAGTTTTGGTAACAGCAGACGGCAGCTTCGGGGAATTGACCAGAGAAAGCTATGAAATCCCGGAAGAACGTACCGTGCAGGAATTAAAACGTCTCGGGAAACCGTTTGTAATGTTGTTGAATTCCGCAAAGCCGCGGGCGGAAGAAACGATAGAATTGGCAAAAATACTGGCGGAACGATATGACGTAACGGTATTACCGACGAATTGTACCAGACTGGGAAAGACCGAATTAACGGAAGTGCTGGAGGAATTGTTAGCTGCATTTCCGGTCAGTGCCATGGAGTTCTACCTGCCGAAATGGGTGGATTTGTTGGATAATACCCATGATATTAAAAAAGAAGCCATGGAATTTGCAAAGGATATTTTAACAAAAAATCGCAGAATGCGGGATGTAAGGGAGCAAAAAGAAGCGTGGAACGGTACCTATTTTGCGCATGTGTTGCCGTCGGCCATCCGGATGGAAAACGGAACGGCGGAATATCGTCTGGAGCCGAAGAAAGAATACTACTATGAAATGTTAAGCGATTTGCTTGGGTGTGAGGTAACGGGAGAACATCGCTTTTATCAGGTGTTAAAGGAACTGGCAAAGCGCAGGAATGAATATGAAAAAATCGCAATAGCATGCGAAGAGGTGGAACAAAAAGGCTACGGTGTTGTTTTGCCGGCTGCAAGTCAAATCAATATCACGACTCCGGAATTAATCAAGCAGGGCGGTAAGTTCGGTGTAAAAATTCGTGCCACGGCACCGTCGGTACATATGATTCAGGCGGATATTGTTACGGAAATCGCGCCGATTGTGGGAAGCGAGGAACAGGCAAAGGATTTAATTGCGTATATGTCCAATCGGGAAGAACAATCGGAAGAAGGACTTCGCACCGCAAGCATTTTCGGAAAAACGGTAAATCAATTGGTGGAAGAAGGAGTAAACGCAAAAATCGGAAATATTACAGAGGAATGTCAGACAAAACTACAGGAGTCGATTGAAAAAATTATTAACGAAAGCAACGGCGGCGTGATATGTTTCATTATTTAAGTCACATTTTTGTAGAAAATGACTAAATTTGTGATAAAATTAAAAAATAATTCGCCACAATGTTGACAAAAACAAGCAATCTTGTTATAATAACCCATGTAACAAATTTAATAATTATGTAACATTTAGATAGAGATTGCTTGTTTGGAGGTACTTTTTGATGAAGGTGAAGCATGGAGCATCCTTAGCCATTGTGCTGGGTGCAGTGATTTCCTTATTCGGATCCGCAGAAACAGCACAGGCGGCTGTGGTTACGGGCGGTAATGCATTAAGCGGTTTTTCCCTGGTTTCCAATGATTTTTTCGGAACCGCGGCAGAAGAAAATACAACAGATACAACGGAACTTTTTTCCACAGTTGAGATTCCGGAAGGGATTGCATTCGCAAATGTTACGGATGCATTAAATGTGAGAAAGGGTCCGAGCACCAGCTATGCCCGTGTGGGCAAGCTCGGTAAGAATGCACATTGTATCGTGGAGTCCGTGGAAAACGGCTGGGCGAAGATTACTTCCGGTAAGGTAAAGGGGTATTGTTCCACCGAGTATCTTATTATGGGCGATGAAGCGGTAGCAATGGCAGAGAAGATGGGAACTTTAACCGCTACGGTAAACAAAGGAATTACCCGGTTGAATGTTCGTTCCGCTCCAGATACAACGGAAGATAATATTATCGCAAAGGTGAACGGCGGAGAAAGCTTCCGTGTGGTAAAGGAAGTTGTAATCAGTAAGAACGATCCGGCAGCCAAGACCTTTGTACAGATTCAGTGGAACTCCGATGCGGATAAGGATGCGGAGGCTTATGTCAGCTCCGAGTTTGTTACGGTTGCTTACAAATATATTGAAGCAGTAGAAACAACGAATTACGGTGACGGAGTATCCCAGCGTCGTGTAGATTTGCTTGACTATGCACAGAAGTTCCTTGGTACCCCTTATGTATGGGGCGGTAACAGTTTAACGAAGGGTGTGGACTGTTCCGGTTTTGTACAGCAGGTATTTAAAAAGTATGGTTATTCCACGCCGCGCGTATCCAGAGACATGGCGAAGAAGTACAGCAGAGTATCTTCTTCCGAAGCAAAACCGGGTGATTTGGTATTCTACCACAATTTAAAGACCGGTGTAGTGGATCATGTTGCGATTTATATGGGTAACGGTAAGATTATTCATTCTTGTAACGGTGTCGAGATTTCCAATGTGAATTATCGTACGGTGTACAAGTATGCAAGAGTAATTTGGGATTAATTTTATGAGCAAACCGTCAGAAATGGCGGGGCGCAAAACTTGGAGTCTAAGGAATACAATGTCTATGACAGTCCGGTTGCAAATGTTTTGTTTGCGACCGGATTTTTTTGTTTTTTGTAGTAAAGCGTTGAAATATAGAATTTGATTTGGTATAATAATATTTGGAATACTATGCACATATGAAAGTGTGATTGACCTGATATTTCGAATAAAAAGCAGATAAACATAAGAAAAGCGGGGGAACAGTATGATTAAGTCAAAGAGTATCGCAGTAATCGCAATTGCATCCGTGTTATTAGGCGGTGGCATCGGCACCTACGGCGTGGTGAAAAAGAATCAGACCAAGGTGGCTTTTGCCGAAAGCGGCTATATTATTGACGGGGACGAAACCCATGAAAACGGGTTTGCGAAATATATGTTTGAAGCGGGAGAAAAGCTGGAGTATCGGTATCCGGATAAGGTAGTGTTCCGGGATGCTACAAAGGCCAATGTTGTGGCGGATGCGGCTTCTTTTCTTCACTACAACGACGGTTCACTGACCGCTTTGAATCAGGGTGTATTGATTGACTTAAACGATTTGAACACCGGAATGTTAAACTATTATAACTTATCCGCTTATGCCACGTTGGAGAACCAAGGTGGCTCTTATGCGTTAGAAACCCAGGGCTCTACCATGTATTTTAAGGATTTTATGTGGAAAATCGGGGAAACCAAGTATTTGCTTGCTTCCGATGAGATTGTTATCACTATGGCAGATGACCAGAAATTGGAATACGAAGATTATGTAGAGTTAAAGTACTATAACGAAGGTATTCTTTTGATTTTGTCCGAGGACGGGGCGGTGCGTACCGTTTCCTCTGATTGTATTGCAACGGTAGAGAACGGGATGCAGGTAGACCTTGCCAGCCGGACGGTTTTGGCCAAGGAAAACGTACTGATGTCCATGGAGCAGATGGTAATCGGTTCCGATGATAACATTGACGTGCTTTCTCCGATTAAGGCGGTAAAGGGTGAAGACAAGGTAAAAGAAGAACAGATTAAGATACATATTCCGACCTTTGAGGTCATTGACGGTGCGGACGGTATTAACGGAGAGCAGGGCATTGACGGAGAAAAGGGTAAGACCGGTGTGGAAGGTGTTGCCGGTGTAAACGGTATGGACGGTATTCACGGAGAAGCCGGTACCCATGGGCAGGCAGGCCTGACAGGATTAAACGGCGTTGCCGGCACCCAGGGAACGGACGGTATGGAAGGCCTTTCCGGTATTCACGGGACAGACGGAACCGAGGGCGGTGTAGGCATGCCGGGAATTCCGGGTGCACCGGGTACGCCGGGAATGGCAGGAGCATCCGGTGCGAACGGAGCTTCCGGTGCAGCAGGCTCTGCAGGTATGGCCGGCCTTGCGGGAAATGCAGGTTCTGCAGGTGAAGACGGAAACGATGGTTTAAGCGGAGATTCAGTCATTGAAGGCGGAGATTCTACGGAAGAGAAGGAAGCAATTGAGTTACCGACCTTCCGTTGGGGAGAAAATTCAAAGGTTACTTCCAGCACTGCAGAGTTCGAGGTGTATATTGATACGGAATCCGCTTCCAAGGAGGTAGCTTTACCGGGAAGCGACGATATTATCGTGCAGTTAATGAATGCAAAAACCGGTCGGGAGGTGCGCCGGTCGGAGTTTGACAGCCAGCAAATTCCGATTAAGGTTAGTTTTGAAGAGTTGTCTGCGGATACGGAATATCGCATGGTAGTAAGTGCCAGATATATGGTAAACAACAATGAGTACGAAAAGCCGTTCATATCCAAGACCTTTATTACCAGTTCTTTGGGATTGTCTTTTGTAAAGAATTATGTTGCGGAAGACAGCATGGAGTTTACGGTATATAAGAGCAATTATTCCGATGTAATCAGCGGAACTATGGTGTTGGTGGATGCGGACGACGAAGAAGTAATGAGTGTGTCGTTTAATTTTACCGCAGGCGAAAATGAAATGGAATCGGTTTCTTTTGTGCCAGATTATGACGGACAAATTAAGTCCAATACCACATATTATGTATATTTGGACGAGGTTTTTGATGGAAACAGTACGTATAAAGAGCTCGGAAAGCAGGAGGTACGTACCTTAAAGCAGAGACCGTCGTTAGGGGCACCGCTGGTTGTTGTGAATAAAGCAGCCGGTGTATTTGATATGCAATTGGAAGGTTTGGAGGATAAGGATAACGGTATTCAGTACTTCCGTTATGAGTTATATACCTGTGACAATAACGGGAATCCGAGTGAAGGAGACCCGGAAAAGACCATGTTAATTTCTTCCAACAAGGTGCTTCCGTGTGAAGTCACGGAAGATATGAAGGCTAAGAGGTATTGTTTGCGTGTAGTTGCAAGCTTCTTTGATAATGAAAAGACGGTGGAAATCGCCACAGGCTATTCGACACCGTTTTCCATGAATATTACCGGTTTTCCGCAACTTACCTATGATGCGAAGTTGGGACCGGAACAGGAGGGCGACGAGACGTATACCAAGCATGACCGCTTGGTAGGTACCCTTAAGATTGATCCGAACAATTCCAGAATCCGGGTGGATGCGAGTCACCCGATTACGATTAGCTTTAAGAGCAGTACGGGTCAGGTAGGACAAAGAGCTTATTGGGACGATGATGCAAATAAAATTTTTGAAGGTGTTGGCGGAACAAATATTATTGATATACCGATTGACTTGAAGGGACTCCGTGCCGATGACAATTATGTATTATCCGTATATGCGTGGGCAGATATCGGTGGTGAGATACCGGAGGCGGATGAGGAGAGCGGTTTCACCAGAATATTAATCGGTAATATCATTCCAAAGACTGCGGCGGCACGAAGCTTTACAGCGGAATGGTCAGCAAATCCGGCGGCAAGCGTGGGCTTTTCTTTGAAGTTGAAAAGTGCAGATGATACGGATCCTTCGGATTATGAAGCAAAGACCATGGATCGTATTTTGTTTAATTTATACGATGGAGACAAGACTGCATACAACAACAAGACAGCTCCGTTAGTGGGAACGAAGGCGTTAACCGCGGATGAATTAGCTGCGAAGCAGGGGGAAAACGCGGGTTCTGCCGAAGCCGAAAAGAGTGTATTGGGGCAGGAATTGTATTCTTCGGGGGATGTATTCTCCTTAAATGAAAGCGATTTCGGAATCAAACCGGAGGATATCAAGAGCGACAACTATGTTGTAGAGATTGTGGCAATTCAGGACTATACGGAGTATCGTAATACCTTTGCCCTCAGCGGTGACACCTATTACGAGTTCGGAAAAAACGCGGTGCCTCCGTCCTGGGATGAGTCCTTTGCTATCAACGGCTTTGATATTTTCGAGATTAAAAATAATACACAAAGCTTACAGAAGTTTAAGCTGGATACCAATTTGGAAAATTCGAATTTACCGTCGGATGCTACCATCGGGATTGTAGTTACTTCAAAGTATAACAACAGCATGGGACTGGCAAAGCGATTTGACTATTATGCCTTGGAAGCCGGCGGTACAAACGACGGCGTAACCAAAGCAGATGTGTTCTATCAGGATATTGAATCGAAAATAGCGGGACACAAAGAAATCGAAGTGACCCCGGGAGTCGATAAAACGGTTCCGTCTGCAGTATTTTTATTTAAGGATGTCGACCCCAACGGTCAGTTATCCAGAGGACATAAGTACTATTTTGCGGGACGTGTACTTACGGAAACAGGAAAGTATTATCCGGATGATTTTTCTGCCGGGTATGAAGACAATAATGTAATGCGTTCCATCCAGATTGATTTGCCGTATTTAGAGCCGAAGTTTTACTTTAGCCAGTATTCTTCTGCCGGAGACGACGGTACGGTTGTGTATCATTACTGGGTAGAGGCGGATGATCCGGAGGCTTTGGTAGGGAACGGAACTGTTTCTTGTACCGGCGGTATTTTGGACAGTACGAGTCTTACGTACACAGCAACCGGAGAAACAATGGGTATTTTAAAGATTTCCAATCTTTCCGACGGAACGAATGTAAAAGTTACTGCTCAGGTAAAAAGCTATGCAAACGAAGGAAGTTCTCCGAAAGAAGTAATTTCACAGGTGTATAAGCAAAAGAAAGGATTCACCGCGGATGATTTCCGGTATACGGTAGAGGCAGATACCGATGCCAACCGTTTGACATTTGAGATTAAGCCGTCTGCCGGTAATAAGGAGCCGATGGAACGTTTGACGGCAATGCAGGTAAACATATGGAAAAAGCTTGACAAGGAAGGTACAACGAAAGAGTTTATTTTACCGTTTGCGTATGCAACCCGGGATTCCGCCACCGCACATCTGAGTTTCAGTATGATTTCGGAGCTGGTAGGCAATGACCTGGAAGGTGAAGTGGTTGCTCTTTATGATACGAATATCAGCGGTATGAAGCTTGCGGAAGATTCCGGAACGGTGAAGCTTGCCATCGAAACCGTGAAAGAATCCACGGGAAGCGATACCCGTTATGTGGTTTTAGAGCCGATAGGACATAGTAATATTACGAAGAGTAACTCCGGGCTTGCGACAGATTCCTTATTTACGGTAACAAAGAAAACATGGAATGGTAAATATGTGAGCTTTGCATACACCTCACCGTTGGATGCAAGTTATAATCAAACTGACGGAATCGATAAAAAAACATTGGATTTTTCCGCACAAATGCGGGGTGATTTCTTAAGTGGACCGGATGCGGTTTCTACCTTTAAAGAAATTGCTGAGCAGACCTTATTCTGGGCAGGGACAGACGGAACAGGAAAGCTTGCTTGTTTTGAAGTTCAGGTAAATGATGCATTACCGACGGTGGACTTGTCTCTGGGTAGTTCCTACAATATTATTACCAGTCCGGACGGAGCAGTGGTAAACTGGCGTATTGCCGGCCACGAACCGTTATTGGATAAAAATATGATTGTGGAAAATAAAATGTATATTGAGTTATACGAGGTAGTGGGCGGTTCCCGTAAAACACTTATGAGTGACGGAATGACGGAGTATACACCGGAAGGTTCCGATAAAACCATGAGATTTGAGCCGGTTGTTTTGGAGAAAAATAAAACCAGCTATCAGTTTGAGATTACCGGTTTGGAGACGGATAAGACCTATGCAATTTGTTTCTATTATTACGAGTCGCTTAAGAATAAAGAGAATAGAAAGTATCCGTTAGACTATCACGAAGCAGTGTCTAAGTATTATACCTTTAAAACTGCGGATGATATTTCCCTGTTTGAATTGCCGATAACCTATCAGGCCGATAGTTATGGAAGCAAGCATATTAAGGTAAGATTTAACGCTACTGCCACCTCCGGTTTCCAGGTGAAGTATGATTTTGTATGGTATACAGGTACCGTGGATGGAGAGAAGCAATATACGGATATTATTTTGTCGAAGGATTTAAAAACGCTTGGAATTATTTCCAATACCGGCATGATTACCGATCCTACCGAGGCGGAATTTAAGATGAATCCGGGCCTTGTTCAGTGGAAGGAAGGGGAGGAAACAAAATATTTTGTCTTTGGCAGCGATGAGTATTACCTTCGTCTGACACCGGTTTCTTTGGTAGATGAAGAAGAAGCGCTGGGTGATCCGATTTACATTAAGTTGTATGTGGAAGAGCCGAAGGAGCCATTCTTTAACGTAAAGGCTACACCGGGACAGGAGAGCGTTACATTTAAAATTGCGGTAACAGACCGGGAAAAGGTTATCGTAGACGGAAAGTATAAGGTTGCGCTTTCGGCAAAGGATGAAAACGGAAGCGATATTTCGAATACACTTACGGTAGAAGGAATGACGGATGACGGTATATTACAAAATGTAACAAGTAGGACAATCAAGGTAACAAATTTACCGGAGAAGGCAACCGTAACTATGACGATTGCATCCATTAATGATATGAACAATGACGGTGAGCCGGATTCGCTGGACTATATAGTCAGAAAGACGGTACAGGCAAAGCCGTTGGATGCGGATCAAAGCTACGATTTAGGCGATATGAGTATTTTGTCTATGGGAGACGGAAAGGCCGCGTTGTATTTCAATAACTCGGTAGGTCTGGAGGCAGATTGTCCGATTGAGAATATTGTATATGCGGTGACCTCCGGTACAACCAGTACCACGTATTCGGATATGTTCCGTTACAATTCTACGCTTCAGCAGGACAGCAGTAACGTGGACATGTTATATATTACATTAAAGCCGACATTTTTACCGAATGAATGGTATACCGTTTATGTGAAGTTCCTTGCAGCAGACGGAACGGTAGAAAAAGAAGCAACGTTTAACTACAGAGGATAAAGGAGGAGCATATGAGTTTACGTAAATTCACGAAAAAAAGTCTACGCACATTTTATGCCTTCGGTTCTGTGGTAGTTACCATGACAAGCGGCGTTGCGGGAATGACGGTAAAGAGTATTCAAAGTCAGGAAAAACCGATTGTGGTGGAGTCTGACAGTATTTTGTTTGACGCGGAAAACCGTATGATTACCTTGTCCGAAGAAGGCAAGATTAAGAAAAAGTGGGATAACCAGTACTATTTGACGATTCCGGGAGAAGGAGAGATTTGTCTCGGGGAACAGGTGGTTTCCTATAATTCCACCTCCGGTGGCCTGGCAACTTACGGCGGAGGATATTATATTTCTCCCCAGGCAGATGTGGGCGCCTTAGAGAAAACTACAGTACTTTCGGAGCAGGAAGAAGGCTTTTATAAGCTGGACGACAGAAAATATCTGATTCAGGGAGGGACTATCCGGGATAAAGAAGGATTGATTTCTACCAAGGGATATTTGTACGTTACGCTGGATAAGTCCGGTAATGCGATTTTACAAAATGCCGAGATTAATACAAAGACCCTTCGTCCCATTGTTTTGTACTGTGACGACATGGTGTTTGATGTGGCAAACGAGCGTTTGACTTATAACAATTATTCAATTAATTTAAAAAACATCAACGGTAGTACCAATGAGTACAGCAGTGATGTGTACGAAGTAATGGATACGGTGCTGGTAACGCCGGAGCCGGAACCGGAAGTAACACAGGCTCCGGAGCCGGAGGAAGAGGAAGTATTGCATTATGTCATTCGTGGCGGAAACGGCGGTAACGGTGGTTCCGGCGGAGCAGGTGGCTTCGGTGGCGACGGCGGAGCCGGAGGTACCGGTGGACTTGGCGGAAACGGCGGCAATGGCGGCACCGGTGGAAACGGTGGCGATGGTGGCCTCGGCGGCACCGGCGGTACCGGTGGAAACGGTGGTAAT
>JAGBBP010000024.1 GCA_017938405.1 Lachnospiraceae bacterium | reverse complement strand
GCTGATTTGTAATCAGCAGGTTATCGGTTCGAGTCCGATCATCGGCTTTATGGACAGATTCCCGAGAGGCCAAAGGGGACAGACTGTAAATCTGCTGGCACTGCCTTCGAAGTTTCGAATCCTTCTCTGTCCATTTAATTTAATATCGCGGGGTGGAGCAGTCTGGAAGCTCGTCGGGCTCATAACCCGAAGGTCGTAGGTTCAAATCCTGCCCCCGCAACTCAGTAGAAAGTTTTTTTTTACCGATTAATAAGTCTCTCTTGCATTTATAAAAATATCTGCTATAATAGAGAGGTACCTTGCCCAGATAGCTCAGTTGGTAGAGCAACGGACTGAAAATCCGTGTGTCACTGGTTCGATTCCGGTTCTGGGCATTATTTTTTTGTTCATAGCAAAAAAAGATGGGCTACTAGCTCAGGCGGTAGAGCACTTGACTTTTAATCAAGGTGTCGCGGGTTCGAGTCCCGCGTGGCTCATGTACGAAAGCTTCAGGGGTTTCCTTGGAGCTTTTTTATTTTGTTAGTTTGCACAGGTTTCCGTTAAAAATAGGTGGAAAAATGTAAAAGTAGACGCGAAGTGTTTGAAATGATATAATAAAAATATCTTTGGCGAATCACTGAATTAAATTTGCCGGAGAATGTATATAGGAGATGTATTATTTAATTATAGAAGAAAGAGGATAGAGAATGACAAAAAAATGGATTGCGGAAGCAATATACGGTATCATGGTGATTCTGTTTATGGGTGTCAGTATCGGCATCGGAAAGAAGCATACATCTGCCGAAGAGATGTCGAATGAAAAAATAACGGGTACGTCGACAGGAACATCGGAGGTAACAAAGAGTCCGATTTCGGATACTGTCGGAGACGAAGAAACCGTGACTACGGACCAGATGATTGTGATTCAGGATAAAATGGAGGTAGTACAAAAGCCGGAGCTTTTTCCGGAAGGAAGTGAGGAATCAAAAGGAGAAAATGAAGCCGGAAGTACCGGGGATGAAAAGATGATAGACGGTAAAATGCCGGGAGCAATTGAAATCAGCAATGCGAATTATGAGCAATACAGCAACGAAAAGAATGCGTGGTGGTTTTCCAGAAAGAAAAATCATCAGCCTTCCGGAAGCGGCGAAACCTTTTTGATTGCCCCCTTTTCCGCAGCATATTTAAATCAGAAAGTTGCAGAGAATGATAAGGTAATCTACATAACCTTTGATTGCGGATATGAAAACGGAAATACGCCGGCAATCCTGGATACCTTGGCAGAGAAAAATGTAAAAGCTTTATTTTTTGTAACGAAAAATTTTGTGACGGATAATCCGGAATATGTGAAACGAATGAAGGAAGAAGGACATTTGGTAGGAAATCACACGGTGCGCCACTTGAGTTCGCCTCAGTTGTCACCGGAGGAGCTGGAAGCCGAGCTATCCGAAGTGGCAAAAACTATGGAAGAACTCACGGGATACCGGATGGACCCGTATTTTCGTCCGCCGATGGGAGAATATAGTGAACGGGTGCTTGCTGCAGTGCAGGATATGGGATATTCCTCTGTACTCTGGAGTATTGCGTATTATGATTATGATGTGAATAACCAGCCGGGAAAAGACTATGTGGTAAACCATTTTGAGGAGTATCATCATAACGGAAGTGTTGTATTAATGCATAATACGTCGGAATCTAACAGAGAGGCGCTGGGTGATGTATTGGATTTATTACAGCGGGAAGGTTATCGTTTCGGCAGTGTAACGGAGTTTCTTGGGGAAAACCGGTTCTGATTTCTTTTTCAGAGGGCTTTTTCGTATCCCTTATGAAAAAAGGATTGAAAAAAACTTGATTTCGGTGTATAGTAATGGTATACGAGTATTTATGCTCTGTAACTATGCTTTTGGCAAAGAAACGGAGTATACTCTTTGTTATGTTCAAAAGAAAATTATTTTAAGGAGGATTTATCCATGAAGTTTTTTATCGACACTGCGAATGTAGCAGACATTAAGAAGGCAAATGACATGGGCGTTATTTGCGGCGTTACCACCAACCCGTCTTTGATTGCGAAGGAAGGCAGAATCTTTGAGGAAGTAATCAAGGAAATCACTGATATCGTTGACGGACCGATCAGTGGCGAGGTTAAGGCTACCACCGTTGATGCAGAGGGTATGATTGCAGAGGGTAGAGAGATTGCAAAGATTCATCCGAACATGGTTGTTAAGATTCCGATGACCGTAGAAGGCTTAAAGGCTACCAAGGTTCTTGCTTCCGAGGGTATCAAGACCAACGTTACCTTAGTATTCTCCGCTAACCAGGCACTTTTAGCTGCAAGAGCAGGTGCTACCTACGTTTCTCCGTTCCTTGGCAGATTGGATGATATTTCCATGCCGGGTATCGATTTGATCCGTACCATTTCCGATATGTTCGCTATGTACGACGATATCAACACCGAGATCATCGCAGCAAGCGTAAGAAATCCGATTCACGTTACCGACTGTGCTTTAGCAGGCGCAGACATCGCTACGGTTCCGTATTCCGTAATCGAGCAGATGACCAAGCACCCGCTCACCGATCAGGGTATCGAGAAGTTCCAGAAGGACTACATTGCTGTATTCGGTAAGTAATATTTCATTGACACATAGGGGTAGGTAGGTTTGCCTACCCCCTAAAAAAGTATATGGAGGTACTACATATGAGTACAATTGACAATATGTCTGTAAACGCAATCCGCGTTCTTGCAGCTGATGCCGTTCAGAAGGCAAATTCCGGTCATCCGGGTCTTCCGCTTGGTGCTGCTGCTGTTGCTTACGAGCTTTGGGCAAAGGAAATGAAGCACAATCCGGCTAACCCGGACT
Organism: Lachnospiraceae bacterium; assembly: GCA_017938405.1. Taxonomy (GTDB): domain Bacteria; phylum Bacillota; class Clostridia; order Lachnospirales; family Lachnospiraceae; genus SIG307. Next base: position 76,024 of record JAGBBP010000024.1, on the reverse strand, counting down.
GGGCAAACAGAGACCGTTTCATCCTTTCCGGTGGTCACGGCTCTACTTTGCTTTACTCCTTATTACATTTATTCGGCTACGGCCTCACCAAGGAAGACTTGATGCAGTTCCGTCAGCTGGATTCCCTTACCCCGGGTCATCCGGAGTATCGTCACACCAGAGGTGTGGAAGCTACCACCGGCCCGCTTGGTGCAGGTATGGCTATGGCAGTCGGTATGGCTATGGCAGAAGCTCACCTTGCTGCAAAGTTCAACAAGGACGGCTATGATGTAGTTGACCACTTCACCTACGTTTTAGGTGGCGACGGTTGTTTGATGGAGGGTATTTCCTCTGAGGCATTCTCCTTAGCAGGTACCCTTGGTCTTAGCAAGCTTATCGTATTATACGATTCCAATAAGATTTCCATCGAGGGAAGCACCGACATCGCGTTCACCGAGGATGTTGAGGGCCGCATGAAGGCATTCGGCTTCCAGACTCTTACCGTAGAGGATGGTAACAACTTAGAAGAAATCGGTAAAGCTATTCGTGCTGCTCAGGCAGAGACCACGAAGCCGTCCTTCATTATCTGCAAGACCCAGATCGGTTTCGGTTGCCCGGCGAAGCAGGGTAAGGCAAGCGCTCACGGCGAACCGCTTGGTGTTGATAACGTAGCAGCTATGAAGGAAAACCTTGGCTGGCCGTCTACCGAGCCGTTCTTTGTACCGGAGGAAGTATACGCAAACTACAAGGCAATCTCCGCTGAAAAGGCTAAGGATGAGGAAGCTTGGAATAAGATGTTTGCTGAGTACTGCGCAAAGTACCCGGAGATGAAGAAGGCTTGGGACGATATGTTCAACCTTGACATCGCAAAGGACTTAATCGACAACGAAGAGTTCTGGGCATTCGACGATAAGCCGGAAGCTACCAGAAATCTTTCCGGTATTGTTCTTAACCGCTTAAAGGACTATGTTCCGGCATTAATCGGTGGTGCAGCAGACCTTGCTCCGTCCACCAAGACCTATATGAAGGATGCGGGAGATTTCTCCAAGGATAATTACGCAGGTCGTAACTTACACTTCGGTGTTCGTGAGCTTGCAATGGCAGCAATCGGTAACGGTATGACCTTACACGGTCTTCGTGCCTTTGTTTCCACCTTCTTCGTATTCAGTGACTACGTAAAGCCGATGGCAAGACTTTCTTCCATCATGCGTATTCCGACCACTTATGTATTAACTCACGACAGTATCGGTGTTGGTGAGGACGGCCCGACCCATGAGCCGATCGAGCAATTAGCTATGCTTCGTGCTATGCCGAACTTCCACGTATTCCGTCCGGCAGACGCTACGGAGACCATTGCTGCTTGGTATAGTGCAGCTACCTCCAAGGAGACCCCGACTGCACTTGTTCTTACCAGACAGAACCTTCCGCAGCTTGCAGGTTCCTCTAAGGAAGCGTTAAAGGGTGGTTATGTTATCGCTGATTCCACCAAGGCTACTCCGGATGCAATCATCATCGCTTCCGGTTCCGAAGTTTCCCTTGCTGTAAATGCAAAGGAAGAGCTTGCAAAGACCGGCGTAGACGTAAGAGTTGTATCCATGCCGTGTATGGATCTTTTCGAGGAGCAGAGCGCAGAGTACAAGGAAAGCGTTCTTCCGAAGAATGTTCGTGCAAGAGTAGCAGTAGAGGCTCTCATCGACTACGGTTGGGCAAGTATGTAGGCCTTGACGGTGCTACCGTAACCATGACCGGTTTCGGTGCTTCCGCTCCGGCTAACACCTTGTTCGAGAAGTTCGGCTTCACCGTAGACAACGTAGTAAAGGCTGTTAAGAGCGTACTGTAAGAAAAGATACACGTGATATCGTGTGACATAGGCTACCGTATCTGTCAAAGGCAGGTACGGTAGTTTTTTTGTGGGATCGGTATACAAGCTTCGCATACGGAACTCTTCGTTTCCATTCTTGAAATGAAAAGTATTCTATGGTAAAATGACCCATAGAAGGGGAAATATCGGTAAAGATGGGAGAGAGTTGTCACGGTGTTAGAAACGATAGGGAAATGGGACTGGCTGATTTGGAGTTGTGCCGGGGCAGTGTTGGGAAAATACGGTAGAAGGTATGTGGAAAATGTTTTAACAGACCATGGTTGGAGAGAACGGTTTTGGTTGATGAAGCCTTTGGTTTGGGAGCTGATAAACGGCTTATTATGGGGAGTTACTGCCGTGTTGTATGAAAGTGCGGCAGATAAAATAGTATTTGGGCTGTTAAGTACTCTTTTACTCGTAATCGCGGCAATTGATTTTTGCATTTACGAGATTCCGCCGGTGTTGAACGGAATGATTGCAGGTCTGGGAATGATAAGAATTTTCGCAGACTTGGGGCATTGGCCTTCTTATATTACCGGAAGCTTGCTTGCCGGAGGTATATTTTTGTTGGTGTATCTGGTTACCGGGAAAAAAGGAATTGGCGGTGGGGATATTAAGTTAATGGCAGCGACGGGTCTGTTGCTTGGTGTGCAGAAAATACTTTTTGCATTATTTTTTGGGTGTGTGATTGCGGTTTTGGTTCAATTACCGTTAAAGTGGATTTGGAAAAAAAACAGTACCTTTGCCCTGGGGCCTTATTTGGCTCTCGGAATCGGGTTGATGGTATGGCTTGGAGATAAAACACTACAGTGGAAGCAACTGTTTGGATAAAACTTAGGAGGAGTTATGGCGAAAATACTGATTGTGGAAGATGATAATAAAATAGCGCGGTTTGTGGAACTGGAGTTGCGTCACGAGGGCTATGAGACGGAGACGGCCACAGACGGAAGAACCGGTCTTGCAAAAGCACTGGAACCCCAGACGGACTTGGTTTTGTTGGATATTATGCTTCCGGAGCTTTCCGGTATGGAAGTTTGCCGCAGAATCCGCCAGGAGTCTTCGGTGCCGGTGATTATGTTGACCGCAAAAGGTGACGTAACGGACAAGGTGGCAGGTCTTGATATGGGTGCCAATGATTACATGACAAAGCCCTTTGCCATTGAGGAGTTGCTTGCCCGTGTGCGCGTGGCATTAAAAAATCATGCAAACGGAACAAAACAGGAAGAAAAGCTGTTAAGTCACGGAAAGCTGGCGGTGGATTTGGCAGCCAGACAAGTAAGTTTTAACGGGGACATGCTGACGCTTACCAAAAAAGAGTTTGATTTACTTGCATTTTTGTTAAAAAATAAAAACCGTGCGGTACCGAGAGAAGAATTGCTTTCGGCAGTTTGGGATTACGATTATGCCGGGGATACCAATGTTGTGGATGTGTATGTGCGATATCTCAGGCAAAAAGTGGAAGAACCGTTGGGGCTTCATTTGATTGAAACCGTGCGGGGAGTGGGGTATATGATTCAGGATGAAAACTAAGAGAAACGAATCCGCATTACAAGTGAAAGTACGTGCCTCGTTGACCTACCGAATTGCAATGTATTTTGCAATTTTGTTTTTGGTGACGGGGCTTTTTCTGCTTTGCATTTTTCTCTCCATTCGCCTAAAAAGTACATCTGCGGTGCAGAAAGAGACCATGAAAACCCTTTTGCGGGAATTGGGAAGCGAAACCATGGAGGAGGGTGTTTTAGAGGAACGTTGTACTTCTTTTCAGGTAACCGCAAAGGAAAACGGGGAAGTGGTGTATCAGGTCGGAAAAGAACCGGGGCGTTTTCATATCGGGAAATGGTATTGGATGAAATCGGGAAGTAAAGGGCAACTTTATGTAAAAGTTAAGGAACCGGTGGTACTTTACGGTACTGCGTGTGTGGCGGAGGCGGTTTTTGATTGTACGGAGGAAGGAAGACAAATCGGCTCCGAATTGCTTCACTTTTCTCTTTGGTATGTGGGAATTTTGCTTGTGGCCATTTTTGTTTGCTACGTGATGGTAAAAGCGGTACTGCGGCCCATTGCGGAGATGTCGGTACAGGTAAGCCGTTTGAACTTAAAGAATATTCACAAGGAACGGTTGAATGTGGAGGGGAGTAAAGACGAGCTGCGTACTCTGGCGGTTGTGATAAACGAGATGCTGGACCGTATGGAGCAGGCCTATGAGGCGCAAAAACAGTTTGTATCGGAAGCATCCCATGAGCTTAGAACACCGATTACGGTGTTACAGGGGTATTCTTCCATGTTGCGTCGTTGGGGAGCGGAAGATAAGGAAGTGCTTTCCGAGTCCATAGAAGCGATTGAGTCCGAAGCAAAATCCATGCAGGAGCTGGTGGAAAAGTTATTGTTTTTGTCCCGTCATGAGCGTCGGAAGCTTCCCTTTGCGAAGGAATGGTTTGATATGGCGGAGCTAGTGCGGGAACTGGAAAAAGAGATGGTATATTTGTCCGAAACCAGGGATATGCAGTGTACCGTGTGTGAGTCCGTACGGGTTTACGGAGACAAGCAGGCATTAAAGCAGGCTATTCGCGTTTTCCTCGATAATGCGGTGAAATATACGAAGGAAGGGGACCGGATTGCGCTTTCCTGTAAAAATCGTAACGGTGCCTGTGAGCTTTCCATTGAGGATACGGGGCTGGGAATGAAACGGGAAGATGTGGAAGGTATTTTCGGACGCTTTTTCCGGGCGGATACGGTCCGAGGGAAAAATATCGAAGGGCATGGTTTGGGGCTTTCCATTGCACGTCTGATTATTGACGGACATGCCGGAAAGATTTTAGTACGTACCCAGTATACCAAGGGTAGTTGTTTTGTGATTACGATTCCGCGGCAACGGGGAATTTAACAGAAAGGCAGGAGCGGATATGGCGTGCAACCTTTGTCCGAGACAGTGTGAAGCAGAGCGGAAGAACGGTGAACGGGGATTTTGCGGAATGACAGAGGAGGTCATGGTAGCCAGAGTGGCCCCTCATTATTGGGAGGAACCGTGTCTTTCCGGTGAAGCAGGGTCCGGTACGGTGTTTTTTTCCGGCTGTAATCTGCGTTGCGTGTATTGTCAGAATCATAAAATTGCTGCGGGGAGAACCGGTAAACCGATGTCAATCCGGGAGCTTTCCGCAGCGTTTCTTTCTTTGCAGGAAATGGGCTGTCACAACATTAATCTGGTAACTCCCAGTCATTATATTCCGCAAATTCGGGAGGCCCTTTGTCAGGCAAAACTGACGGTGCCGGTGGTATATAATACTTCTTCTTATGAATGTGTACAAAGTCTGCGACAGATGGAGGGGCTTGTGGATATTTATCTGGCGGACTTAAAGTATTTGGATGCCGGGCTGGCAAAGAAATATTCCCATGCGGCGGATTATCCGGAAACCGCCAAGGCGGCAATCGCGGAAATGGTACGCCAGGTGGGAGGGATTACCTACGTGTGTGAGACAGAAGGAGATGAGCGGGAAAAGAGTAGCAGGAAATCTGCCATGGACCCGGATTTGAAAGAAATCCGGAACGCCACCGAGTATCCGGACGGTGCCCTAATGAAACGGGGTGTGATAGTACGACATCTTTTGCTGCCGGGGCAGGTAGAGGAAGCGAAACGGGTGTTGCGGTATTTGTATGAAACCTACGGTGATACAATTGCGGTCAGTATTCTGAACCAATATACACCGCTTCCCCATGTGGAAGCATATCCGGAATTGAATCGAACGGTTACGGAGGAAGAGTATGAAGAGGTAGTGGAATACGCGCTGGAACTGGGAATCGGTCATGGTTTTTTGCAGGATGGACAAGCGGTGGGGGAAAGTTTTATTCCGGAGTTTGAATAAAAGGTATCTGTTTCTTGTTTCTTAAGAAAGATTAAGATTCCATTAAAATTAAAATATTTCAAAATTTGTTCATAAATGTATGATATAGTAATGGTATGAGAACAGTATCCTTAAGACGGATGCAAGTACATACCATTTTTTGTTAGACGGATAAACGGAGGAAGTTCATTGGAAAAAGAAGATAGAATGGAAGAGGATGATTTCAGAAGCAGAGGTGCCGGGGCACAGTCGCCGGCGGAGATTTACGCCATAGCCCGGACTACGTCTTTGGACGAGTGGAAGCGGATGCAGCTGGTGTATAGTGCGGCCTTAAAGGAAGTGACGACGAAGCTTGAAATATTAAACAGTGAGTTTCAGATGGCCCATCGTTACAACCCGATTGAACATATTTCTGCCCGGATTAAATCGCCGGAAAGTATTGCAAAAAAGCTTCGCCATCAGGGGCGGGCAATTACGGTAGAAAATATTGTGCGTTATATTAACGATGTGGCAGGGATTCGGATTATTTGTTCCTTTACTTCGGATATTTACCGGATTTCCGAGCTGATTCGCAAGCAAAGCGACGTGAAGGTGTTAAAGATTAAGGATTACATTGAAAATCCAAAGCCAAACGGCTATACCAGTTACCATATGATTGTAACGGTACCGATTTTCCTGTCAGACATGACCATCGATACCAAGGTGGAGATTCAGATTCGTACCATAGCCATGGATTTCTGGGCAAGTCTGGAACATAAGATGTATTATAAGTTCGAAGGAAACGCACCGGAAAATATTCGTCGCGAGTTAAAAGAGTGTGCGGACCTGGTGGGATTTTTGGACCGTAAGATGCTCGCTATTAATGAGGAAATCAAAAAGTACAGTAAGGAAGAAGAGGAAGAAGAATTGATTTCCGAATCCCTGCGCAAAATGTACGGTATGGTCAATGAAGAGCATGAAGCTAGGGAAGCTGTGGTGCAGGAAGAAAAAGATGCGGTTGTAATTGATTTGGACGAGGCAGAATTGCGGAGCGCGGATGCGATACCGGAGGATATGCCGCAAAAGAAAAAGATGTTTTCCATGCCGAAGAATCGGAAAGCGTCGATGAAATAAGGATGCGTGAAAGTGGAGTAGGAAGTTTGAAGAAGCCGGAGGAAGTCCGGCTTCTTTTTTTGAAAAATATGGCATAAAATAAAGAAGAATACTTGACAAAGCAATTTTTTTGTGTTATTCTTATCACCAGTTAGTCATGACTAACTGAGAAAATATGACGGAAATGTAAACGGGAGGCAAATATGACGTTAGCAGAGGCACAGGTTGGCGAAGAATATATTATCAAAGAGATTGCTACGGATGATGAAGAGCTGGATGCTTTTCTTTTTACGCTGGGCTGTTACAGCGGCGAACCGGTGACAGTAATATCTCATTTAAAGCGTGCATGTGTCATTTCTATCAAGGACGGGAGATATACGATAGATCGGGAATTGGCAGCAGCAATCACGATTTAGTTTTTTATTGCTATGCAGTTAGCCTCTGCTACCTAAGGCAGGGGTACATATAGGAATCATTATTGAGGAGGAACAAGGATGAGAATTGCATTTGCGGGAAATCCGAATAGCGGTAAGACGACCATGTACAACGCACTTACCGGCAGAAATGAAAAAGTAGGGAACTGGGCCGGTGTTACGGTAGATAAGAAGGAGAGTAAGATTCGAAAGAGTTTATATGAAGGGACCGAAGAACTGATTGCCGTGGACCTTCCGGGCGCTTATTCTATGTCTCCGTTTACCTCGGAGGAAAGTGTGACTCGGGATTACATAAAGAACGAGAAGCCGGATGTGATTGTAAATATTGTGGACGCAACGAATTTGAGCCGTAGCCTGTTTTTTACCACGCAGATTCTGGAGCTTGGTATTCCGGTGGTGGTAGCGCTTAATAAGAGCGATATTAATGCAAAGAAGAAGACGAAGATTGACGTGAAGAAATTGTCTGCGAGACTGGGTTGTCCTGTGTTTGAGACGGTGTCCACTTCTTTTAATGAGGAGGGCTTGAAAGAGGTTGTGGATGCAGCGGTAAAAGCGGCCGGAAGCTTGCAAAAAGCACCGTTTGATCAGGGTTTGGTTGATCTGACCGATAAGACTTCTGTTGTGGCAGCGGATAAGAAGCGATTTGCCTTTGTAAAAAAGGTTGTGACTGAGGTGGAGACCCGTAAGGTGCTGACCAAAGATAAGAATTTTCAGGATAAGATTGACTCGGTATTGACCCATCCGATTGCCGGTCTGGCGATTTTTGCGATAATTATGTTTTTGGTGTTTGAGATTTCCCAGGCGTGGGTAGGTCCGTTTGTTGCGGATGCGCTGGTTGGCTGGCTTGAGAGCTTCCAAGGTTTTGTCGGCGGTTTCTTTGAGAATGCGAATCCGCTGCTTTCCGCCCTGTTGGTGGACGGTGTGATTGGCGGTGTTATCGCAGTTATCGGATTCTTGCCACTGGTTATGGTAATGTATTTTCTCATTGCGCTTTTGGAGGATTGCGGTTACATGGCCCGGGCAACCGTTGTACTTGATCCGATTTTTAAGAAAGTAGGTCTTTCCGGTAAGTCCGTGATTCCGTTTGTCATTACCATCGGTTGTGCGGTGCCGGGTGTTATGGCAACCCGTACCATACGGAATGAGCGGGAACGCAGAGCTACCGCAATGCTGGCTCCGTTTATGCCGTGCGGGGCAAAGATTCCGGTAATTTCCTTGTTTGCAGGTGCTTTCTTTACAGAAAATAAGGGTGTGATCAGCTTTGTGGTATATTTCACCGGCATTGTACTGATTTTCCTCGGTGCGCTTTTGGTAAATAAGATTACGGGAAACAGTGCAAAGAAGTCTTATTTCATTATTGAGCTTCCGGAGTACAAGATTCCGAGTCTCTGGAGAGCATTTACCACCATGTGCGGCAGAGGCTGGTCCTACATTGTGAAGGCAGCAACCATTATTCTTGTTTGTAACACGGTAGTGCAGATTATGCAGACCTTTACCTGGAGCCTTACGGTGGCAGAGAGTGCGGATGCTTCTATTCTTGCCTCTATTGCGGGGCCGTTTGCGTATCTCTTGGTACCGGTAATAGGAGTACTTTCCTGGCAGATGGCAGCGGCAGCGGTGACCGGCTTTATTGCAAAGGAAAATGTGGTAGCTACCTTGGCGGTTTGCTTTGTAGGTCTTGAGAATTTGATTGATACCGAAGAATTGGAGCTTATGGAGGGCGCAGGTGCAGAGGTTGCGGCAGCGTTTGCCATTACGAAAGTAGCAGCACTGGCTTATTTAATGTTTAACTTATATACTGCGCCGTGCTTTGCGGCCATCGGCGCCATGAACGCTGAAATGAAGAGCGCAAAGTGGCTTTGGGGTGGTATCGGATTACAGCTCGGTGTAGGATTTACCGTCGGTTGTCTGGTATTCCAGTTCGGTACGTTATTTACCACCGGCAGTTTCGGTAAGGGCTTTATTCCGGGTATGATTGCCATTGCAGCATTTGTGGGAATTTTGGTGGCCATGATTGCAAAGACCAACAAGGAGTTGGCAAAGGAAAAGGCAGCAAAGCAGCGGGCGTAACGCATGCGAAAGAATGTGGCAGGAGAGATGTGTCGGATACCTAGGATGGGTACGATGTAGCGTACGGAAGGGAGTCGTTTATGGAAAATATAATTTTGATTATAGTGCTTGCAGCGATTCTCGGCGGGGCAATCGCTTATATCGTAATAGCGAAGAAACGTGGCGTGAAATGCATCGGCTGTCCGTCGGGCGGAAGTTGTGGGGCGAAAAAGGAGGGATCGTCCTGCGGCGGATGCAGTGGTTGTAGCGGTGGAGGTTGCGGATGCGGCAGTACGGATAGTGATACACGCGAGAGTTGCGACTGCCATGAGGAAATGAAGTAGACTATAAAAAGAGAAGGTATTGTAAAGGGCCTCACCGGGATACGGTGAGGTCCTGTTTGGTTGCCTTTAAAAAAAGCCCCGCCGAATCCGGCGAGGCCCCTCTTTTATTCTTCTAAATATTCTCCCAGAATTTCTCTTGCCAGTTCCCAGGTATCTTCCAGTGTAAATACGGTATATTCCGCACGCTTGTGAATGCCGTGAAGCTGTAACAGCTCTTCTGTGTATTCCGACAAGCGGTAGGTGGAATAGGTGCCGTCACCCACGTTATCGCTGTAGTGGGTGACCACCGGTATGACAGAGCAGTCCGTGATTTCGATTGTACCTTCCGGTGTTTCCGTCAGCGTTACGTTTGCCATACCGCCCAGAAGTCTCGGTGCTTCGATTTGGCCGGAAATAAAGTTGCCCAGGGAGTAGAACACCAGCATTTTTTCGCCGTCCGGGCGGTCAATCCATTCTACCGGCTCCAGTACATGCGGATGGGCACCGATAACAAGGTCTACGCCCTCTTCCGCAAAAATGGTCGTCCAGGCAAGTTGATTTTTATCCGGTTCATAATCGTATTCGGTTCCCCAATGCGGGAACACGATGACAAAGTCCGCAACTTCTTTGGCTTGTCTGATCTGGGAGCGGATGTAATCCCGGTTACTCCAGGTAAGCAAGGTTACCAAATGTTCTTTTCCTTCCGGAATTTTGATGCCGTTTAAGCCGTAAGTATAGTTTAACATGGCGATACGAATGCCGTTTTTTTCCACAACGGTTGCCGTATCCTGTGCTTCTTTCGATTCGTAGATTCCCAAAACCGTAATATCCGGGTATGTTGTTTTCCAAAATTCCAAGCAGTGTTCCACACCTTTGTCCTTTTTATCCATGGTGTGATTTGTAGCGTGCAGCACCACGTCAAAACCGGCATTTACAATGGCATGTCCCATGGCATCCGGGGTGTTAAAGGTAGGATATCCGCTGTATTGGAATTGGTCGCCGCCGAAAATGGTTTCCTGATTGATAACCGCAATATCGGCAGCACTGATTTCATCGGTCAGATGCCGGTAAAAGTGATTAAAATCGTAGGTACCGTCTTCCTGTAAGCCCCCGTTTAAGGTACTGCCGTGAACCAAATCGTCTCCCACTGCCAATAAAGTGACCTGTCTTGGTGTCGGAGTGGGCGTCGGCGTCGGGGTAGGTGTCGGTGTCGGAGTCGATGTCGGAATCGGTGTTGCTGTCGGTTCCGGAGTCATGGTAGGAGCCAGAGTCAGACTACTGGTCGGGGTCGGTGTGTATTCCGGATTTTCTTGGGGAGTAAAGGTTTCTGTCACATCATTGCAACCGGCAAGAAGAAAAAGGAACAAAAAAACGCATGTAAAATACCGGGCAGTTGAGCCGATTCTTTTATTAAAGAAGTGTTTCATAGGAACTCCTTTCTGGTGTATATCAGATCCGTAGAGATTTACGGAAGCAGCATTGGTCTCTTGTGATACTTATTGTATATATGTAGACGGAGTCTGCATAATTTTCGGCGTCAGGTCAGGCGTTGGTGTCGGAGTCGGACCCGGCACAATGTCCGGCGAACCGGCCGGCGTCGGTGCCGGTGTAGGGGAAACTTGCGGCCCGGCCGCTTCTTCCTGCTTTTTCTCGAAGTCCGCAATATCCTGTAACATAAGAGCATAATCCTCCGGAGACAAATACTTTAGGTATTCGTCTGGAATAACAAGCAGATTTGTGGTCGGAAGAGCGCCGTAATATTCCTCCAAAACAAGATTATCTTCTTTTAAATAAGTAGCCAGTTCCACGCCCACATAGCGGAAATGCCAAGGCTCGAAATTGTAGCCGGTAATATGGGTTTTATCTTCCGGATAACGCAGAATCCAACCGTATAAGTGGGCATTTTCCAAAAGCCATGCATATTCTTTGGTTTTCAAAAAGTCAAAGTTATTTTTATAGTTGGTTGCCTTACAGCACAAATCGATGGCCAGTCCCGTCTGGTGTTCCGAGGTGCCGGGAAGCGCATGATAGCGGGAAACTTCGTAATAACCGTATGTTTTGAGATTCCAGGTATAAATGGAGTTCTGCAAACGGTAGGAGCGGAATCCGCAACGTAAAACAAGATGAAGCCCGTCCGCTTCGGCCGCATCAAACAGTTCTTTTAAAGCAGTTGCCGCAACCGGCTGTAAATAGCGACGCTCATTGATTCCTTTGTGATAAATTTCCACGTCCGGTTCTACCATAAACGGAATATAGGTGGACGGAAGCTTGTACTCTTTGTTCACTAAAAGTGTATAGGTGGAAGTATCCGTATTTAAAGGCGCTGTTTCCGGGAAGGAAAAGGATAAGGCACCCGAAGTTACCGCCTGTGTTTTGCCGAGAGGAACCGGTGTCGGTTTCGGGGTTGCGGTTGGCTTCGGAGTGGCGGTCGGCTTCGGTGTCGCGGTGGGAACCGGAGTAGGGGTCGGTGTCACAGTCGGTTTGGGCGTTGCAAGCAGCTCTTCCGGAGTAGGAAGATAAACCGATGACTGCAACTTAGAAATAGGGCGTCCGTACGGTGTCTGCTGTATCACAGCAAGTTCCGGAACGCGATAATCCTGTACAGGAAGACGGAAATCCGGGAACCCGCCAAGCAGTAATGTATTTATTAGCAAAAACGTGATTGCTTTTTTGATATTCATAAAAGCCTCCCATGGGTAAATCAATACGTTTATATTACAACAAAAAAATAAAATATGCAAGGAAAGTATGGATTTGTAAGACTTTCTTAATAGTTCGGGCGGGGGAACGGTTGCGAAAGGGAAAAAAGTGGATTATAATTAGGAAAACAAAGGAAAATAGCGGGACGTATCGGAGAAGGAGTGTTTATGGACAGAAAAAAGAAGAGAATTGCATATTTGGTTGCAACGCTTGTGTTTTTTGGTATCGAGCTTTTGATTGCTCTGTTTGTACATGATAAATTTATACGTCCTTATGTGGGAGATATTTTGGTTGTGGTGTTGATTTACAGCTTTGTTCGTATTTTTATACCGGAAGGAGTACGGCTGTTGCCGTTATATATTTTCCTGTTTGCGGCAGGGGTGGAGGTGTTGCAGTACTTTCGGATTGTAGAAGTATTAGGATTATCCAATAACCGTATATTGTCGGTAGTCATCGGGTCGGTATTTGATGGGAAGGATATCGTGTGCTACGGGATAGGGTGTGCAATCTTAGGTATTTTTGAATGGACGCAGTGGTGCACGGGAAAAATAAAAGAAAAGGTTTGACAAATTCCGAAAACCGTGCTATAATCGGCACAAATAGGAAAAGGCAGTGAAGGAAAGAGTAGGTAACGAAGGGCTTTACAGAGAATTCTGCGTTTGCTGAGAGCAGAAGAGTGAATACTTACCGAACATGGTTCCGGAGCTTCGCACCGAGGAAAGATTCTTAGGCTGCGACGGGTACGCCCGTTATCGTGTGCGACTGTAAACCGCAAGGGAGCAGTCAGTGAGGTGTATTTCGTGAGGAATACATGAATTAAAGTGGTACCACGGAGATTATTATCCCGTCTTTAAGTTCGCAGGAGCTTAAAGGCGGTTTTTTATTTCTGTGTCAAAGCTTTGGTGAAAGGCAGAACCTCCCTTGCAGGGAATGTTTCTTGTCATTGGCCTCCGGATGTAGTCTTTCTAATCACTCCGGGAAATATTGCTTTGAAGGAACGCGACCGACTCCGACGTGCCGTCCTTGGCGCGTGTCGTCTTGTCCGAACGTCCTGTTCGGACACCGCTGACAGACAAGCGGAGTAATAAGAAAGTCTAACATCCTACGTTAAATCCAAGAAACATTCCCTGCAAGGGAGGTTCTTGGTATAACATAAGTTTTTTTGACACAGAAACAAAAAACGCCTTTGCTCACCCAGAAAAAGAAAAGGAGAGACAAAACTATGAAGAAAAAACTCACAGCACTTTTAGTAACAGCAGTTCTGGCAATCGCGACTTTTGCAGGTTGCGGCAAGGACAAGGGAATTACCATTGCGGTTCCGAACGATACTACCAATGAGGCAAGAGCCTTGCTTCTTTTGGAGGAACTTGGGTATATTACCTTAAAGGAGGGTGCGGGCATTACTGCTACCGTAAGAGACATTGCGGAGAATCCGTACAACATCACCTTCAATGAGGTAGAGGCAGCGCAGCTTCCGAACGTATTGCAGGATGTGGATTATGCAGTGATTAATTCCAACTATGCGATTTCCGCAGACATCAATCCGGTAGAGGATTCTCTTGCCATTGAAGGCGCGTTTTCCGCTTACAGTAACATTCTTGCGGTAAAGGAAGGAAACGAAGGTACGGATAAGATTAAGGCACTTGTTGCGGCGTTAGAGAGTAAGGCAGTGGCTGATTATATCGGCAAGACCTATGCCGGTGCAGTGGTCAGCGTTGTGGCAGAGCCGGGAGACGGTTACGATGCTTCCGTGGATTATGCAGCTCTGGCAGGAACGAAGATTTCCGTTGCGGCTTCTCCGACTCCGCATGCGGAGATTCTGGAAATTGCCAAGGATATTCTTGCAGCCAAGGATATTACTCTCGAGATTATCGAGTACACCGACTATGTGCAGCCGAACAATGTGGTTGAGAGCGGTGAGGTGGATGCAAACTACTTCCAGCATACCCCGTATTTGGACGATTTTAATGCACAGAACGGTACGCATATTGTTTCCGCAAGTTCCGTGCACGTAGAGCCGATGGGTATTTACGGCGGTAAGCAGACTACCTTAGAGGCAATTAAGGGACAATAAAGGTGAAATCATGATAGAAATAAAAAACTTGTCCAAAACCTTCCGGACAGCGGCCGGAACGGTGGAGGCACTAAAGAACATTTCCCTGACCGTAAAGGATGGTGATATTTACGGTATCATCGGTATGAGCGGTGCGGGAAAGAGTACGCTGGTACGTTGTATCAATATGTTGGAACGGCCCACGGAAGGTTCTGTCCTTATGGACGGACAGGATTTGGGCGCATTGACACAAAAGGAGCTTCGCAAGGTGCGCCGGGATGTGACTATGATTTTCCAGGGCTTTAACCTTTTGATGCAAAAGACTTGTCTTCGGAATATTTGCTTTCCGCTGGAGCTTGCGGGAGTGAAGAAAGAGGATGCGAGAAAACGTGCCATGGAGCTTCTTAACATCGTAGGACTTCCGGATAAGGCAGAAAATTATCCGGCCCAGTTATCCGGCGGTCAGCAGCAGCGTATCGCTATTGCAAGAGCCCTGGCCACCCAGCCGAAAGTGCTGCTTTGTGATGAGGCCACCAGCGCGCTGGATCCGAAGACCACTCACGATATTTTGGAGCTTTTAAAGGATATCAACGAGCGTCTCGGCATTACGATTATTATTATCACTCATCAGATGAGTGTGGTGGAAGAGATTTGTAACCGCGTGGCCATTTTGGACGGCGGCGTAGTGGCCGAAGAGGGCGAGGTTTCCGCAGTGTTTGCGGACCCGCAGTCCGATGCGGCAAAACGTCTGGTATTCCCGGACGGAGAAGAAGAAGTGGTTCCGGTACATCCGGGGGAGCGTGTTCTTCGCGTGGTATTTAACGGGGCAATGGCAGCGGGAGCACCGCTCATTACCCAGATGGCCATGGATGAAAAGATTGCAGCAAATATTTTGTACGCATCCACCAAATGTCTCGGGGATAAGGTATACGGCAACATGCTTCTGGGTCTTCCGGAGGAGGAAGAAACGGTACAGCGTGCCGTAAAATATCTGACCGAGGTGGGAAATGTACTGGTAACGGAGGTGACGGAACATGCTTGATAAAATGTTTACATCGGAAGCAATTTCCGAAGCACTGACGATTTTAAAGGAAGAAATGCCTTTCGCGTTGTGGGAAACTACCTATGTGACGGTATTGGCAACAGCCTTTGCTATCTTGCTGGGTTTGCCGTTAGGTATTTTACTGGTAGCAGGGGAAAAGGACGGCGTGTTGCCTCTTCCGAAGGGTGTCATGCACGTGTTAAATGTGGTGATTAACCTGTTACGCTCCATTCCGTTTTTGATTTTGATGATTTTGGTATTCCCGTTAACAAGATTAATTGTAGGTACTTCCGTGGGAACCACGGCTTCCATCGTCCCTCTTGTTATAGCGGCCTTTCCGTTTGTGGCTCGACTGGTAGAAAGCAGTCTTCGCGAACTGAATCCGAATATTATCGAAATGGCCCAGAGTATGGGAGCGTCCCCGATGCAGATTATTGTGAAGGTAATGTTGCCGGAGAGCATTCCGTCCCTGATTTCCAATTTTACCATTGCCATTACTACCATTCTCGGTTACACCGCCATGAGCGGAATTATCGGCGGCGGCGGATTGGGTAAAATCGCTATCAACTACGGATATTATCGTTATAAGTATCTTGTTATGTTGATTGCTGTCATTATCCTGATTGTGCTGGTGCAGGTGTTCCAGAGCGTGGGAACAAAACTGGCGGTGAAGTTAGACAGACGGGTAAAGCATTAGGAAGCGTATAAAATGATACAAATGTCGATGCAACATCGCCATGATGGGGCGGAGGCAGAAAATAGAAAAAAGAAGTGAAAGAAGGAAAAACCATGAGTAAGAAACCGTATTATATTACAACCGCAATCGCCTATACCTCCGGTAAGCCGCACATCGGCAACACCTACGAGGCAATTTTGGCAGACAGTATTGCCCGTTATAAGAGATTCCAGGGCTATGACGTATTTTTGCAGACCGGTACTGACGAGCACGGTCAGAAGATTGAGGAGAAGGCTGCTGCGGCAGGCGTGACTCCGAAGGAGTTTGTTGACAGCGTTTCCGGCGAGATTAAGCGTATCTGGGATTTGGTGGATACTTCCTATGATAAGTTTATCCGTACCACCGATGCGGATCACGAGGCGCAGGTAAAGAAGATTTTTAAGAAGATGGTGGACAAGGGCGACATTTACAAGGGCGCTTACGAAGGAATGTATTGTACCCCGTGTGAGTCCTTCTGGACCGATTCCCAGCTGGTGGACGGCAAGTGTCCGGACTGCGGACGTGCGGTACAGCCGGCAAAGGAAGAAGCATATTTCTTCAAGATGAGCAAGTATGCGGACCGTCTCATCGAGCACATTAACACTCATCCGGAGTTCATTCAGCCGGTAAGCCGTAAGAACGAGATGATGAATAACTTCCTGCTTCCGGGCTTACAGGACCTTTGTGTGTCCCGTACCTCCTTCAAGTGGGGTATTCCGGTGGAAGAGGACCCGAAGCATGTGGTTTATGTATGGCTGGATGCGTTAACCAACTATATTACCGGTATCGGCTATGATGCGGACGGCAACCATACGGAGCAGTTTGAGAAGTTCTGGCCGGCGGATTTACACTTAATCGGAAAGGACATTATCCGTTTCCATACCATTTACTGGCCGATTTTCCTTATGTCCCTGGATATTCCGCTTCCAAAGCAGATTTTCGGTCATCCGTGGTTGTTGCAGGGCGGTGATAAGATGAGTAAGTCCAAGGGAAACGTAATTTATGCGGACGATATGGCTGACCTGTTCGGCGTGGATGCGGTACGTTATTTCGTGCTTCACGAAATGCCGTTTGATAACGACGGAACCATTACCTGGGAACTCCTCGTTGAGCGTCTCAATGCGGACCTTGCAAATACCCTCGGTAACCTCGTAAATCGTACCATTTCCATGAGCAACAAGTACTTTGGCGGTGTGGTGCGTAACGGTGGCGTAGCAGAGCCGGTGGATGAAGAGTTAAAGGCCCTTGCATTGGAAACTTCGGGTCTTGTGGAAGAGAAGATGGAGAAGCTTCGTGTGGCTGATGCCATTTCCGCAGTATTTAATTTGTTCAAGCGTTGTAATAAATATATTGATGAGACCGCTCCGTGGGCTCTCGCTAAGGATGAGGCAAACGCAGACCGTCTGGCTACCGTGCTTTACAATCTGGTAGAGAGCATTTGCATCGGTGCGTCCCTTCTTAAGTCCTTCCTTCCGCGTACCGCAGATAAGATTTTCGCACAGTTGAATGCGAAGGAGCGCAGTGAAGAAGAATTGAAGACTTACGGTTTATATGTATCCGGCACCAAGGTAACGGAGACTCCGGAGATTCTCTTTGCCCGTCTGGATGCAAAGGAAGTCATGGAGAAGGTTGCCGTGATTCAGGAGAAGCAGCGGGCAGAAGCTGCGGCAGAGGCGGCTGCGGAAGCAAAGCGTCTCGGCCTTCCGGTACCGGGTGAAGAGGAAGCAAAGGAAGAAGAGTCTGTGATTGATATCGAGGCAAAGCCGGAAATCACTTACGATGATTTTGCAAAGCTGCAGTTCCAGGTGGGCGAAATCATTGCCTGTGAGGAAGTAAAGAAGTCCAAGAAGCTCCTTTGCTCCCAGGTAAAAATCGGAAGTCAGGTAAAGCAGATCGTATCCGGAATCAAGCAGCACTATTCCGCGGAGGAAATGGTGGGCAAGAAAGTAATGGTTTTAGTAAACTTAAAGCCGGCAACTCTTGCGGGTATCGTATCCGAGGGTATGCTTCTTTGCGCCGAGGATGAAAACGGTGAGCTGGCACTGATGACGCCGGAGAAGAAGATGCCGGCGGGCGCAGAAATCTGCTAGGATTTTAAACGCCTCTCCCCTTCCGGATGTACGGGTCAAACCTTTCGTCAAATGAATGGGTTTTCTCTCGTCTTCCGGGTATAAGGAGTTCTAATTCCTCCGGGAAAGATATGTAGTAATAGGCTTGCTACCGTTCCTTATGCGCCGTCCATGGCGCATGCGTCACTTGTCCGAACGTCCTGTTCGGACATAGCAGTGTGCGTTCGGAGTAATAAGAACTGCCTAATACCCTGCACAAAGTTCGAAAACCCATTCATTTGACGGAAGGTTTTCGACAGTAAGTAGGAGGGGAGAGGCTGTTTTTGAAAAAGTTTATTTTTACACAGATTTCTGTGGTTTATATGTAGGAGAAGAACGAAGGAAAAGTTTTGACATGCGGAGTTTTTCAATGTGTCGGTATATTTCTTTCGCGAATTGAAAGAGAATGTTTAAGAAGCTTTAAGAAGTAGGTAAGAATAGGTTAATGTTTCTGTGTTAGAGTGGTATCAGCATGAAATGCGTTGTATGATATCGGTTTTCACAGGAGGGTTAACATATGAAGATACATAATAGAGTTTTGGGACGGGGGAAGTCAGAGAGTACGAGGCTTCCGCGTTGTTTAACGGAGGAGAGGTTGTCGGTGGGAGAGCGTGTGAAACGACTGGAAAGGAGTAAGGGAATGCAGGTGTTTTTGTGGATTACCCTGGCGGTGCTGCTGTTGTATGCCGTGTTTGCCTTTCTTTATTCCACGGTGGTGGTATATGCTTCCGGTAAGGCAACTTCTTTTTTGTGGTTTTGGCCGCTGACCTGTGGGCTTGCACTTGCAGCTACGGTTTTGCTGTTTTTGGTACTGATAAACCGGATGCCCCGGTTAAAAACACCGGCGGTAGTCCTTAGTATCCTGTTTTGGATTTGTCTTGCTGTGTTCGGGATTGTGGAAGCGATTGTATTTTCCGAAGGAAGAAAGACCGCCACACCGGGAGCGGATTATGTGATTGTGCTGGGAGCACAGGTAAGAGGAGAGTATCCGACCCTTGTGTTAAATGCCAGAATTAAGGCGGCAGCGGAATACTTAAAGGAAAATCCAAAGGCGGTGGCAGTGGCCTCCGGCGGACAGGGAACCGGGGAAAGCATCAGCGAGGCAGAGGCAATAAGACGGGGACTGGTACGTTTGGGAATCTCCGAAGAAAGGATTTTGTTGGAGGATGCTTCCACCAGTACGGAAGAAAATTTACGGTTTTCCGCGAAGGTGATACAGAAGTATGAAAAGCAAGGGAGTACAAGGGAAGAGGTTGCTGCCACAAATGAAACAGTGGAGGGTACTTTGGCACAGTCAACCGGACCGGTTCGCTTTGTATCCAAAAAGGTAGTGCTTGTCACCAATGATTTCCATGTGTTTCGGGCAACCCGCCTGGCGGAAAATCTGGGCTATACCGATGTGGAGGGCCTTGGTGCCACGGACTTTTTTGCGGTTACCATACAGTATTATGTACGGGAATTTTTTGCGATTACAAAAGAGGTTATCAGCGGAAATTTTTAGAGGAGTAAGTTATGATTTTTGATACCCATGCCCATTATGATGATGAGGCGTTTGATGAAGACAGAGATGCGGTGCTTTCTTCTTTGCACGAAAAAGGAGTGGGCACGGTAGTAAATATATGCGCCAGCCCGGCTTCGTTAAAGAGGATTTTGGAGCTGACGGAGAAATACCCTTTCGTATACGGTGCGGCAGGGATTCATCCGGACCATGCGGGAGAGTTGACAGAGGAGATGTTTGAAGAGATCTCCCGACTGGCGGAGGAAGAAAAAATCGTTGCCATCGGGGAAATCGGCTTGGACTACTACTGGGATACGGCACCTCACGAGGTACAAAGAGAGTGGTTTTTGCGTCAGCTTGATTTGGCCATTGCAAAGGACTTGCCGGTGGTCATTCATTCCAGAGAGGCCACACAGGAAACCCTGGAGATTATGCGGGAAGCATACAAAAAATCCGGCGGGAAATTGCGAGGCGTCATTCACTGCTTTTCCGGTTCGGCGGAAATTGCGAAGGAGTATACCGATATGGGATTTTATATCGGCGTGGGTGGCGTAGTGACGTTTAAAAACGGAAAGAAGTTAAAGGAAGTGGTGGAAACCATGCCCCTGGATAAGCTGGTGATTGAAACGGATTGCCCGTATCTGGCACCGGTACCGCACAGGGGGAAACGGAACGATTCCACGCTGCTTACGCTTGTGATTGAGGAAATTGCGGCTCTGCGGGGAATGACGGCAGAGGAAATAGAGGCTTTGACGGAACAAAATGCAAAACAGTTGTACAGACTTTAATCAGAGAAAGGATACGTATGGCAACCTTAGGAAATCCAAAAGAAACCATAGCGATTTTAAATAAATACGGGTTCAATTTTCAAAAGAAGTTCGGACAGAACTTTTTAATCGATACCCATGTGCTGGAAAAGATTATCCGTGCGGCAGACATTACAAAGGATGACTGTGTGTTGGAAATCGGTCCGGGCATCGGTACAATGACCCAGTACCTTTGCGAGAATGCGGGGAAAGTCATTGCGGTGGAAATCGACAAGAACCTGATTCCGATTTTGACAGAGGATACCTTGGCGGAATATGATAACGTAAAGGTCATCAATTCCGACGTGTTGAAGTTAGACTTAAAGAAGCTGGCGGAGGAAGAGAACGGTGGCCGCCCCATTAAGGTGGTGGCAAATCTGCCCTATTACATTACAACGCCGATTATTATGGGGCTTTTCGAAGCAGGAGTGCCGCTTGTGTCCATTACCGTTATGGTGCAAAAAGAAGTGGCGGACCGCATGCAGGCGGGACCGGGCAGCAAGGATTACGGTGCCCTGTCCTTAGCGGTGCAGTATTATGCGGAGCCGTATATCGCGGCCAACGTACCGCCCAACTGCTTTATGCCGCGGCCGAATGTGGGCTCTGCGGTGATTCGTCTGACGCTGCATGAGAAGTCACCGGTAGAGGTGGCGGACGAGAAGCTTTTGTTCAAGTTGATTCGTGCCTCCTTTGCCCAGCGCAGAAAGACCTTGGTAAACGGTCTTATCAATTCGCCGGAGCTTTCCTTTACAAAGGAAGAGGTAACAAAGGCACTGGAGACCTGCGGTTATTCCCCGACCATACGTGGAGAGGCGCTGACCTTAGCAGAGTTTGCGAAGCTGGCGAATGTGTTTGCAGGGCTGAAGTAATTATTGTGTGAGCTGTTCCTTTATGAGGCGGTTACATTCTTCTTGTCTGCGAAGAGCGCGCATGGATTCGCGGAAAGAACCATCGCCGGTTATAGCCAGGCGTAGTCCGTCCTGATTCGTGGTAGGATTAAAGAATACTGTTTGTTCGAGCAAAGAGAAAAGTCGGGTTAATTTCCTGAAAGTTCTCTTTGCTTTTTCTTTGCGGGCTTTTGGGATGGACGTGTCATGTAGTAAATTTTGTGTAATCATTCGGGAACCTCCTTCGATGAGATGTTTTGTTTATGCTGTGAATATAACATGGATAAAAGGATATAAGTACGGTCAAGATGAAACGACTGTGTAAAAATCGGACATATACCCCACAAATGTCCGGGAAATGTCCGTTGAAGATCGGAAGAAAAGCGCGTATGATGTAGTTAGAAAGGAAGTGAGAAGACAATGAAACATGAGGTGACATCTTTTCAGACAAAACGAATGTTAGCGGATTCGTTAAAAAGATCCATGCAGAAAAAAGCTTTTGCAAAGATAACTGTCAGTGAAATTATTGAGGATTGTGGTGTAAACCGAAAGACGTTCTATTACCACTTCGGGGATATTTACGAGTTGTTGAAGTGGATGCTTGAAGAAGAGGCGATTGATGTTGTGAAGCATTTTGATTTATTGGTGGATTATGAGGAAGCTATTCGGTTTGTGATGAACTATGTGGAAGAGAATGACTATATTATCAGTTGTGCGTATCATTCTATGGGTAGGGAAGAAATGAAACGGTTTTTCTATGCGGATTTTATCGGGGTGACATCGACTGTGATTGATGCGGAGGAAGCACGTTTAAATTTGACATTGGAAGCGGATTTGAAGTTGTTCGTGGCAAAGTTTTATACGGAGGCATTGGCCGGGATGTTAATTGATTGGGCGCAGGAAAAGGATAAAAGGGATAAGGAGAAGACAATACGGTATTTGACGATGATTGTGGGGACCGCCATTGAAAGTATGAAAAAAGCTAACGTAGCTTTCTAAGATATTGTTGGAAACCAGAACTATGTAAAAGGGTGGAAAGTGAAATAAAAAGCGAAACAGAATCTTTGAAAAAAGACGGCCTGTTTCGCTTTTGTTTTGGTTATTTCTGTGTACTATTTATGCGTTACCGAATTAATCAGCTTCCGCAACGGTTGATACACGAAGAAGGTAATCACGGAAGCGCAGGCGTATTTTAACAGATTCGCCGGGAATACGGAAAGCCACATAAGGGTTCCCTCATTCTTAACAAGAGAATTGGCGCCGGTTGCCATGCCGAGAATTGCCTCCATATCCAGGTGATAGGCTTTCATGTACACCGGGAATACTACGAACCAGTCTAAAATAACAGCAGCCACGGAAGCAAACACGGAGGCAACGAAAAGACTTAAAACCGCGCCACCCTTGGTACGCTTTACACGGTAAATGAGGCTGGCCGGAAGCACATAAGCGAGGGTAAACATCAGGTTTGCCAGTTCACCGATACCAGCGGTTACGGTGCCGTTTAAAACGAAGTTCAGCGCGATTTTAATACCGCCGATAATACATCCCCAAAGCGGTCCCAACATATACGCGCCTAAAATAACCGGAATATCGGAAAAATCCAGTTTAATAAAAGGCAGTGTAAAAAAGATGGGGAGTTCAAACAGCATGAGAATTGCTGCCAGGGCACCAAACATTGCCGTGATGGTCAATTTGGCTGTGGTTGAGATAGACTGCGGGTTACTACTTTTGGTTTTTTTCATAGTTATATCCTCCTTTTTCCCATCCGGACTATACCGTCGGTACCGGAATTGACCTAGGTCTCACCGGTTCGGCTCCCTTTCGGAGTTCGTGGACTATACCACCGGTCAGGAATCAGTCATGTGACCTCACCTGTCCCAAAAGCGAAGTGCGTGCGTGGTGCGAAGCACCGGCCTACACAAATGCAAAACAACGCGGGCAAAGTGAGCGTTCACTTCGCCCGCATCATTAAGCATACAACACTCTATGCGGTTTGTAAAGAAAAAGTTCCTAATTTTTATTTTCCGGTACCCCGAAACGGATGGCGCCCGGTACAATTTCCGCCGTAAACTCGGACAGTTGATGCACTTCTCCGTCCAAGGATATGATAAATCCCTCCGGTGCAATGACCTGCATGGATTTACAACGGCGGTACACAATGTACTTTTCCAAGGATGGATCGTCCAGATGGGTACCCGCTTTATATTTATTAATCACCGATAAAAAGCGCAGGCGGGAAATCCGACGGACCAAACAAAGCTCCATATAGCCGTCCTGATTACTGGAGCGGGGCGCGCAGCGGTAGGAACCGCCTACATGAGTTCCGTTGGCAGCGGTGCAGAGCAAAAATTCTTTGTCACAAAGTAATTCTCCGTCTGCATAGATTTTTGCTTTGTGGCGCATTCCCTTAAAAAATGCATATAAAACGCTAATCGGGTAGGCACGCTTGCCACCCAGGATTTTTTTGTGGCGAAGCTTATCCATCATGGAAGCCACGCAGGAGTCCAGACCGAAGTGGCAGGCATTGATGGCGTAACGGTCGCCCACACGAATCAGGTCAATGGATTCTTCCGGAGCGGCACAGAGTGCTTCCGGGTCAAGGAAACGGGACTTTCCGCCGTAATATTTCACGTAGTCGTTTCCGCTACCGATGGGATAACAGGACATGGAAGCCTGCGGATAACCGTAGATGGCATTGGCTACCTCGTGGATGGTTCCGTCGCCGCCACAGGCGTAAAAACGAACCGGCTCCGTGTGGGAGTCACACCATTCCCGGATAAAACGTCCGGCGTCCCCGGCGGATTTTGTCGTGTAAAGTTCCCAACAAAAGGAGGTCCCGGAAAGCGTATCCTCCAATTCTTTTGCAAGCGTGCCGTGACCGGCATTGGGATTTAAAATAAAAATATGATGCATAGGGAATCCTCCTTTCGTTTGGGAAATTATAATTGTAATTAATTCTTTAAAACAAGCTCGCCCCAGTTTGCGGTGGAAGCATAAGAATTATCGGTCGGGTCAAAGAATTTCATAATACTCTGACGAACCCCCATGTTATTGCTGTCGTTCACTTGCGCATCAAATCCGAAAATCATACCTGCGGAAGCGGTGCTCTTAAGCGGAATGGCAAGTTCAACGATATAGCCGGTTTTGGTTAAGGAAGCAGCCGCTGTTACACCGGTTTCCGTCGGAACCTCACCGAAGGAAAGAAGTCCTTCGTAATTTACACGGTACTGACCGGCAAGGTCGGTATAGTAGCCTCTCTTGGTGTTTTGTTCATCCAGGAAAAGCTCAATGGAATCTTGTTCATATGCGTTCGGGGAGGAGGCATTTAAGTCACGGTCTTCTACCTCAAACAAAGCGTAAATATGTTTTTCATCCCAGAGAACCCGGACGGTAGCGGTTGCTCCCTGATATGCATAAAGCGGGGTATTAATCTTAAGGCCGCTCGGTCCTTTAATCCAGGCGGATTCTTTCTTGCCGTCGATTACCGGGGTGCCGTAAGTACCTGTAATCTGACGCGGCGGAGTTGTCGGGGTTTCTGCTTTTGCAGCGGCAACATAGGCCTCCGGATCCAGCAAAGCGTAGAAGGCTTCCTTCGGCGTCAGGTCCTTGTTAAACAGAAGCGGACAGTTTTCACTTCTCCAGCTGGTGTCGTCCCGGTAACCCCAGAAGGTAACGCGCTCAATAAGGTCGGCGTATTCTTTATAAAGGCTAAACAGTTGTGCATAGAACAGAGCCTGTTTCTTTTCGCCTTTTTCGGAAAGAGCACCGTTGGAACCGGATACACCTACGTCAAGTTCCGTAACGGAGACACGGATGCCTTCGATTTTGGAGAATAATTCTAAACTACGGCGTACGGTATCAACGGAATCGTTGGTGCTGTAGTGGCCCTGCATGCCGATGCCGTGAATCGGTACGTCCTGAGAACGTAAGTCTGCTACCATGGCAGCGGCAATTTCGGACTTATTCGCACTGTTCATGCCGTAGTCATTGTAGTAAAGAAGTGCATCCGGAGCTGCTTCGTGGGCAAACTGAAATGCCATGGCAACATATTCCGGACCGATGGATTCCGTCCACTGGGTTTTACGAAGACACTTGGTCCAGTCGCCGTCGGCACCTAATTTTGCACCGTCGGCAATGGCTTCGTTTAAAACGTCCCAAGAGTAGATGCGACCCTTATACTGACCCGCAACACCGTAAATATGGTCTTTTAACTGCTGGATGGCTTCGTCTCTTGTGACCGGATTTCCCTCTTTATTTTTAATTCCGAGGAAATCACCGGACTGGCTGTGCCAAGCGAGGGTATGTCCTACTACCGTAAGACCGTCCCGCTCCGCAACTTCCATCATGTGGTCGGCTTCACCGTAGTTAAAGGTGCCCTGCGGACGTTGCATGTATTCCGGCTTCATGAGATTTTCCGGGGTAATCACGTTAAAGTGCTGCTTTACCAATTCGTTGTCTGCACCGTAGTCAATTCTCTGGGTATAAATGGTACCGATCATAAAGTAATCTTTATAAAGTTCCTTTAAGCTGACACCACTGATGTCCGGGCGCGGAGTGGCCGTCGGAGCCGGCGTCAAAGTCGGTGTCGGAACCGGAGTAGATGTTGGTGCCGGTGTCGGTTCCGGGGTAGAAGTCGGGGTCTCCGGAGCCGGTTTCGCAGTCTCGTCGCTTACGGCTACGGTAGGGGTGATATCGGTATCGGATGGTTCTGCGGTGTTGTTGCATGCTACAAGGAAGGTAGCGGCAAGCACCACAGAAAGTAATACCTGAAGTTTCTTTTTCATGGGTAAACCTCCTTAAAAATAAAGTGAACGTAGAAAGCGCTTACAATTATCATTTTATCATATTATAAAAAGAAAAGCCACCCATTTATTGCGGTTGGCTTCTCAGAAAATGATGAAAATATTTATGTTTTAGGAATGCTCTTCCGGGAGAAAGAGTGTAATGGCCTCGGTAAAGGAGAGAGGATGGGAATCGTTTCCTACCTGCGCTACGCAAACGGTAAGGGTGTCCTCCGGGTCAAAATCGGAAACGGAAAGCAATTGCGGATTAATATAGGTGGTGTTATACGGTTCGTCGTTGATATAAACAATACTGTACGGGGTAAAGCCTTCACCGTTTATATACAGACAGTAGGTGTCTTCTATTTTGCTCTGAACATGTGCGGAACGGAGAATAATCGGATGCAGGCCGAATTGTAATTCCGTTGCGGTATAAGGAAGTTTGCCGTCAAAGCTTTCTAAATCTCCGTATAACATATCATAAGCCAGAAGCTCCATGTCCGAAAGATAAGTCGGAGCGTCTGTCTGGGTTTGGTGGAACCGGGTAAGCAATCCTTCGTGAATGTCGTATAAGTTCAAAACATGGGCGGAAAGTTCATATGCTTCTACATCCCTGTCAATCGGCGTTTTTTCCGGGTGATTGGTCCAAATAACATACTCGGTTTCAAAGACGGACCCGTTTGTCAGCAGTTCATCCGTAAAGGGAAAGGTCGGAAGGTGGTCTCCGTATAAAACCAAAACCACTTCTTCCGGATGGTCCTCCAGAAAGGTTGTCAGCTCATTCAAAAAGCAATCCATTTCGTACAATTGATTTGTAAAATACAGAAATTCGTAATAGGATTCCTTTAATTCTTCCGGCAGAGCAAGAATGTCAATGGCCGGGTCTTCCAAAATTGCGGTTTCCGGATAAGCACCGTGCCCTTGCACGGAAATCGTGTAAATAAAATCCTGTCCTTCCGTGGAAGAAAGAGCGGTTGCAATCTGTTCCGTTAATATACTGTCCTTTGCCCAGCCTAACGGGGTGGTTGTATAGGTGCCCATGTATTCAATGGGCGTAAAGGTGTGAAAACCCAATCGGGAAAACACTTCATGACGGTTATAAAAGGTGCCGTCGTTATTATGAATGGCATGAGCCGTGAGCCCCAGGGCAGAAAGGTTATACGCAATACTTTCGCATACAGTATCCTTTAATACGGTTTTATACGGATATTCCCCCGGCCCGAAAAAGTCCAGACTGATTCCGGTCAGCAGTTCAAATTCCGTATTTGCGGTGCCCGCACCGATGGACGGCACGGTCAAAAAACCGGACGAATAGTGCTCTTTCAAGCGACGGAAGGTAGGAACCGGATCGGAGGAAAATTCCGCTCCGGAAATATGGGTCGGGTCAAAAAAGGACTCCAATTGTAAAAAGATAAAATTCGGATGTTCCGTCGGGAGGAGCGGGACATCTTCCGGAGGAGCCGTGGGAGCAAGTGTAGACGTAGGTACATCCGGTGTAACGGACGGGTCCTCCGGCGCGGCGGACGGCGAATTTTCCGGGGTAGGTGTAGGTGTTATTCCTCCGGAAGAGGAAGGAGAACCGGTAATGGTGGAAACGATACGGTCGATTTCGTCTTCGGAGTAGGACGCCGGTTTGGAAATACCGGTATCGAAAATACTGGTAAAAAAGCAGTAAGGTAATCCGTTTTTATGAAAGCCTTGGGCTAAGTTTCCGAAATTGCTTTCCACGATTTTACAGGAAGTAAGCAGCTTTGTGGAAAAAATACCGCAAAGAAGCAGTAGTCCGAAAACCAGACCGGCGTAAAGGGGAGAAGTGCCACGGGAGGCCTTTTTGGTATGCAAAAACAAATACACTCCGATTCCGACGACCAGGAGAAAGGCCACAGCGACCAGAATAATCTGGAAGACGGAAAGGTAGTGTCCCATGATGGAGAACGCCGAATCCAACAGTAACAAATCCACGGCGGTAAACGGGGTGGTACGGAATTGCAGTAATACAAAGTCTGTAATTCCCACGGCCAGCCACAGGGCAGCAATGAAAAAGCGTGCGAACTTTCGTCTCTTAAAGAAAAAGGAAAGGGAAAGGGTAACGCAAATCAGCAACGTGTTGTAAAGAAACACAAGAGGCGACTGTATCAGATAAAAAAAAGGTAAAACAACGGACTCTCTGGAAAATGCCTCAATACAAAGATGAAGCAAGATTGCCAGAGGAAGACACTCGGTTATAAATAAACGAAATTGTATCCATAACTTGTGCAGAAAACTTTTAAAACGAATTGTGTTCATAATCCCTCCCATAAAACCTGTTAACATGAACTTTGTATAGAATAGCACAAAAATTTTTGAACTGCAAGAAGCGGTGTAAAGTTTAAGAAAATATTTCTTTTTTATTGGCTTTTTTTTCGGTATATGCTATGATTTTTATAGATAGAAGGAGTCGGTGTAATATGATAAAAATGGCGCGAAGATTGTATCGGTGGGAGCAAAGACGTTTGCAAAAAAGAACAGAGGAAGCAAAGGCGCGGGGCAACGTGTCGGCTGCCCTTTTTTTGGAGGGAGAAATGAATGCTTTGTCGGATGCGGATTGTTTCTTTTTTTACGGAAGCAGGCGAAATCCGAAGGCATTGCTTACGGTGTTTTTCCCGGATGAGACCAGGGGTGAGATTACAATAGCGGAGTTTTCGGAGACGGAAGAAGGGTTGTCTTTGTTGTATCAAAGGGCGCTGCGGGAGTGTAAGAAAATCGACGTGGAATGCCTGCATACGGTACGAAATCCGAGATACGGTTTTTTACTTGATAAAATAAAAGGAATACGGTTTACCTACGAGTGGTCGGAATATATGCTGTCCGTAAAAATGAGTGTGCTGGCGGGGACGGGAGAAAAGGATAAGGAACAATCGGCGGTAACGGTCCGGAAAGAACCGGCACCGGAGGCGGACGGGACGCTGTGCTACAGTCTGGAGGCGGACGGGCAGGAGACGACGTCCTGCCGGATTCTTCCTATGGCGGGAGGTGGCGGATGTTATTTGTTCGGGCTAAAGACAAAGGAGGAGTTCCGCAGAACCGGAAGGGCGACCCGGTTGCTTCGGGAGATTGCCAAAGAATATGTGGGAAACGAGGAGGCAATGATGCGTCTGCAGGTGTCTTCCCAAAACGAACCGGCAGAGCGTTTGTACCGGAAGCTGGGATTTCAAACAGAGGAAGAGCGGGAGTATTATAAGACAGAGGAGTGCTAAATGGAGAACAAGGAAAAGCAGAGTCCGGAGCAGACGAGACTCCGGGATAAAGAAGCGAAGGAACGGGCTTTTTTACGGAGACAAAAAGCACGGGAAGAAAAAGAGGCAAAGGAAGCTGCCACACGTACTCAAGCGCAGGAGGCACAGCGAAAAGAAGATGAGAAATTTATGCGGGAGGCCCTGCGTCTGGCGAAAAAGGCGGCGAAGCTTTCGGAAGTTCCCATCGGCTGCGTTTTGGTAAAGGACGGAACCGTAATCGCAAGAGGCTATAACCGACGGAATACCGACAAAACAACCTTGGCCCATGCGGAAATTGCGGTAATCAAAAAGGCAAGCAAGGTTTTGGAGGACTGGCGGTTGGAGGAGTGTACCCTTTATGTGACGCTGGAGCCTTGTCCCATGTGTGCCGGTGCCATTGTGCAGGCGCGGATTCCGAGAGTGGTTGCGGGATGTATGAATCCGAAAGCGGGCTGCGCCGGTTCGGTGCTGAATTTGTTTCATGTACCGGGGCTGAATCATAGGGTGGATTTTACAAAAAATGTTTTGGAAAAGGAGTGCAGCGACCTGTTACAGGAGTTTTTTCGGGAATTAAGGAAGAATGGCAAGAAGATTGAAAAATAGCTTTCTTTTATGACGAAAAAGGAGTATACTGTATAGTGGAATGATTTTATTACAGCGGGGTTGAATTATGGCGATTACAGTAAAGATGAATGCAATGAATCAGATACCGAAGGGCGAGACGTTATTTGGAGAAGGAATGTCCGCAGACGGTATTTTTGTGGTGTTAAAAGGAAGCGCGGTTCTGCAAAATTCCAATGTTGCGTTGCCGATAGTAAGCGGGGATTTCCTCGGTATTTGGGATATGTATACCGGCAGTTACAATGCGGAGTGCGTTGCAACGGAGGATATGACGGTGTATGCTCTTCCGGTAAAGTCCCGGGAGGATTTGCAGACGGTATTGGAAGGCAATAAAGAATATGCAGGCCGGGTGACGGCCACATTGGGACGTTTTATTACGGAACTGTATGCAGGATGGAGTGCGTATGTGCAGGCGGCAAAGGTATTGCCGGGGGTAATTGCGGAAGTATACCGTCAGTATTGTGCCCGATGCAAGGCAGAAGAATTACGTGCGGCAGATATGCCGGGGAACGGAAAATCCGAGTTTTCCGTTTCGGAGATGCCGGAGTGGCTTTCCTATTATCTGGAGTCCGCCAAAATCGGAGCGGAAGTGCAGAAGAATTATTTTTCCTGTGGTGTTACCGTTGCCATGCGTCACATTGAAGAGCAGACGGACATTATCCGCTGGTTGTTCGGAGAATGTGAGACACAAGGAAATTTCCTGCGACGACAGGGTGCTGTATTGATGAACGGCGGCGCGGATAATTTGTTTTTCTATTTGAGCAACCTGGAAGGGAAGGGAGCAACGGAAGAAACGAAAAAGACGGCGGTGCTGTTGCGGGATATTGTGGAAAAGAAATTGGAAGAATTGGCGGTATTGTTTAAAAAATACGCCGGGGAGCCGATTGAGACTCATGAAAAGAAGCGTCTGGCAAGGAAACAGAACGCAGGTCCGGCGGTGGAGGGGGAAGACCCTTGCAATCATACCCTGGAGCAGATTTTTTCGCTGGCTGGCGTTTCGGAAGAAATGGCAAACGAATATACAGCTTTACTGCGTCGTTTTGCGGCAATGGAAGATAAGACTTCCACCGAAGATGATGCGCGCCGGTTGAGAAGACAGTTGGCAGACGGTTTTTACCAGTTGTATGAGTCGATTTTCAGAAAGACATACGGCCTGGCGGAGGAAGAAATCCCGCTTCCGATTCGTATGTTTTTGGATTTCGGTTTTATAGACGAGACTTTGGTTTCCCGCAGTCAGATGCTGGAACTGGAGAAGCTGGAACTGGAACCGGTAACCAAGGAGAAGGACGGATGCCATATCTTTACCGTAAGAGAATGGCTTTCCTGGGTATACGAAGGGAAAAGAGAGCCTTCCAAGAACGAGTTTGATCAGGAATATACGGAGATGTTACGTGATCTTAGAAAGAGCGGTCAGATTACGGAGGAAGAGGAGAAGGCGAAGGTTAAGGATTATGACGAACGTCTGCATTATGAAATTCAGAATTTGTTCCGTTACAATCATCGTCTGGTAAACGGACAGCTCAGTATTTTCGTTCCGTTCTTATATGAGGAGCTTTTGGCGGGCGGTCCGGAACGCAGCTTTTTATCCAAAGCTACGGTGCAGGCAGCGGTGGACAAGCTGCGGGGAATGGATTATTCCCTGTTCTATCGCGAATTCTTATATATGAACAAGGAATTGGGAATCGAGAAAGAGTACAAGATGGCAGAGGTATTGCCGGATATTATTTTATTCCCGACCATGGGTAGCAAGAGCATTTTGTGGCAGGATATCAGTTGCCGCAGGAGAGATACGCCGGGACGCTTCCTGCTTCCGATGTTTGCGGAAGTTTCTGTGGAGGATTTGATGATTCGCGTTTGCGGAAGATATCGTTGGGAACTTTGCCGTACCGTACAGGGTGCTGCATGGAATAATATCCAGATTAAGTCCCTTACGTCCGAATATACCGATTATTTGATGTACTATAAAAAGAACCGCGATATTTCCGAGGAACGGAAGGAGCGGGTAAAGGCCCAGTTGCAGAAGGGTAAGAACAATTACCGTGAAGTCTTTGCCATGGATTACGAGATGTGGATGAAGAACGAGGTAAACGGTGCCATGAAGTTAAATAAGGTGGCAAGAGAAATTCTGGCAACCTATTGTCCGTTTGAGGCAAAGATTCGTGCCCAGCTGGTACAGCAACCGGCCTTTGAAGATGCAATGGCACGACACAGAAGAGAAAATGCAAAGAAGTTAAGAGAGACGGAGCTTCGACATCACGCCCTTACAAAGAACGGCATCGAGCTGCCGCAGGAATTAATCGATACATTGGCGTATTACCGCGACCACTAAGGAGCGGGAAGAATCGCCGGAAGGAGGTACAGTATGGACGGCACCTATCAGATGCTGCATGATATCATAGATTTTCATAATGACCGTATGCGGAATCTGCGGCGGTATTATCCGTTCTTCTGTCTCCAAAATACCGCGTTTCATTTGTTTAAGGAAGGAAAGTATTCCTTCCTTGACATGGGATATATTACCCTGGCGGTGCTTCGTTTTTTTATTGAAGAGAATCAGTTTAACGACCGGGCGGTTCAGTATCCGGAAATCGCTTCCTTTATTTCAGGTGTTTTAATCCGGGATTTCTCCCTGGTATTACAGTCGGAGGAAGAAAAGGAACTGGTGGATTATATTTTCGACAAATTAAAAAACGACGGAAAGCCTTTTGTGATGGAGTATTTCGATCCGGTGAAAAAGGCGAAGGCTTCCGTGCGTATGAAATTAATCGATGCCACCCTTTCCGGCAATACGGTACTTTATACCGTAACGGCGGATGCCATTGAATTTTATCTGGATACAAAAGAGATCCGGGATGAAAGCAAAATCAACATCCAGCAGATTTTGCTGGAGAAAATGATTCATACGAAAAACTTTAAGGGCGGTATTGACGTGATCCGCAGGATTAACAGTGAAGTAAACCGGTTGCGTCTTCAGAAAAGAGAAGTACTTGCCCTTTTGGGAAGTAATGTGTTTGACGGCGTGAAGGCACTGGAGGAGTTTAATCAGACCGGAATGCGCTGGTTTTCCGAGGAGCAGAAGCTGTTTTCCCACAATATGGAGTTAATGGAACGGGCCCGGGCAAAGGCAGAAGAAACCGCTGAGGGTGCAAAGGATATGGAGTCACTCCGGGGCATTTACCAGCTGGAGACAGAGCTTAAGAAAGCCATGGCGAATCACGGGGAACTGCTTTCCGATTGTATGGATTTGCAGGTGCGCGCCGATGAAATGATTCACAAATATAAATACAGCAGACTGCGAGGCGCCTTTGATTTCCGTGCCTTTGTGGCAGCGGCGGAGGAAGCGCAGGATGTGACGTTACTTTCCCATTTGGTGGAACCGCTGTTATTCCCGAAACTGCAAAAGCAATTTTCACTTTTGCAGACGGATGAGCTTCTTTCCCTTCCGGCCGAGGCAGGAGAGACCGCCGAGGTTTTGGGAGAGGCAAAGGAAGAGATGTACCGTTTTGAGGATGAGATTGAAGAGGAGCGTATTTCCGGAAACTACGGCGCCATCGTAAGAACCTTATTTGAAGAGCTTACGGCATCGGAGCAGGTGCCTTTGTCTACGCTGAACCGGAAACTGGAGCTCAAGTTCTTTGACGGTATTTTTAAGAATAGCGATTATTATTCGTTTTTGGTACATATTTGTCAAAAGAAAGACTACGATTTGGAACAAATCCGAAAAAAGCAGGATACGTTTTTTGAAGGAATCCTTGCGGAGATGTTAAAGGAACCGGCCATGCAAAAATATGCCGGTTTGAAGTTCCGGCTTATTATGAAACCGGAGGCGGAAGAACTGGTACATCAGATTGCGGGGTTGGAACGGGATGCCATCTTTGTAACAACAGAGATTGTGTTCGAACGGTTGAAGGAAGAAAAGGCGGGATAACATGGAACAAAAGAGTTTGGAAAAGGCAACGGAATTGTTGGCAGCCCTTTTAATCGGGGAGCCGGTGGAAGCCAAAGGCGGGAAAAACGCGGGGCTGTACGAAGCATATCACGAGTCCGGTGAAGTAAACGATGCCTTGGATTTGATGTTGAAAAAGCTAAACTTGCGGGTTTATGAATATAATTATGCTCTTTATATTGCCGTTGGGGAAAAGAACCGTGTCTTCGGATACTCCAACGAAGATTTAAAGCGTATGATGGGCTTGCGTTTAAATAAAGAGCTTTATCTTTGTTACTATTTGATTTACCAGGCGGCAGCCTTGTTTTATCAGGATTCCGCCACCTACAATTTCAGAGAATATATTAAGCTTGAGGATTTGCTAGAGGCAACCAACCATGGTCTGGCCGGTATGGTGTCGGAACTGCACCGGTTCGAGAACGAGACTCCGGAGGAGACCAGTTTTAAGGCACTGGCGATTTCCTGGGATGAGCTTCCGGTCATTGCAAATGAGGATACCCAGGGGGTACGGGCAGGCCGCGGGTCGAGGAGCGGTTTTGTAAAGCTTGTATTTAACTTTATGGTGTCTCAGGGCTTGTTTACCGAGGTGGGAGAGCGTTACTATCCGACAGGCCGGATGCATGCATTAATCCGCCGATACTTCGAAGAGGAAAAGGGCAGACTGTACGAGTTACAGCAGCGAAGCAGCAAAGGAGGAGAAGACGGTGCCGCATATTAACCGTATTCGTGTCAATAATGTAAAATATAATTTCGGAACCCAGGCATACGATGACTTTTTGATGAAGCCGTTTTGCGGAAATACGTTGTACGATTTGGCAAACGGCGGCGGAAAAAGTGTACTTATGCTGCTTTTGTTGCAGAATGTGATTCCGAATTGTACCTTAGATGAAAAGCAACCGATTGAAAAATTATTCCGTACCGGCGAGGGAAGTAAGACGATTCATTCCCTGATTGAATGGAAGCTGGATGACGAGAATATAGAGAATGGTTTTCAATATATGACCACCGGTTTTTGCGCCAGAAAGGCGGCGGAAGCCGAAGGAGAGTCGAAGGACACCGCGTCCATCGAGTATTTTAACTATTGCATTTTTTACCGGGAGTATAACGGGAACGACATCCGCAATCTTCCTTTGGTAAAAGACAAAGAGAGGATTACCTATAGCGGACTTCGCCGGTATCTGAAGGAACTGGAGCGGGATAATTCCCTGATTGTGCGCATTTTTGACCGGAAAGGTGAATACCAGAACTTTATTGCGGATTATGGCATTTACGAAAGTGAATGGGAGATTATCCGTGGTATCAATAAGACCGAGGGTCATGTCCGTACTTATTTTGAGAGTAACTATAAGACGACCCGTAAGGTAGTGGAGGATTTGTTAATCGAAGAGATTCTCGGTACCTCTTTCCGGAGAAAAGCGGGGAAAGAGGATATGGAGGATACCATGTCCCAGACTCTTCTGGATATGAAGGATAAGCTGGTGGAGCTGGCAAAGCAGAAGGATGCCATGCGCAGTTTTGACCGGCAGGAGGAAGTGCTTTCCGAGTTTTCCACCCGCGTGGAACTTCTCGGTTCCGTGTACGGAGAACAGCAGGAAGCAAAGACCGGATTAAATCGTATCTACAATGCGGCGGTGCATTATCTGGACGGCAGGGAAGATGCGGTAGAGAAGTTAAAGTCCGAAGAAGAACGGGCAACGGAGGAACTGCGCGCATATGAAGCAGAGCTTCTTTCTGCAGGGATTTCCGGAGATAAGGAGCTGGCAAAGGAGTATGCGGCACAGGTGGAGCTTTTGTCCACAGAGAAGGAGCAAAAGTTAGAACGTCGGGAGGCATTAGCCGCTCTTTTGAAAAAGAAGGAATGTGCCAACGATTATTTGGAGTATCTGGAAGAGAAGAAAAAGCGGGATGAAATGACGGTTACGCTGCAGGCAATGGCCGGGCAGAGCGGACTGCAGGAAGAAATTTCTTCCCTGGTCCGTGCGTATAAGCAGAAAAAAGAACAGTACGAAATCCGGCTTTCCGAAGAACTTTCCACGGCGGAGAGCGGGGTCGCAGGTGCTTTGTTAAAATATAAAACCGCCGAAAATACCAGAAAAGATGTGGAGAAGGAAATTGCGGTTTCTGAGATTTTGGCTGAGCAGACAAAGAAAGAATTGTCTGCATTATACGGAAAGATTAAGGAACAAAAGGATGCGGTAGGTCTGCTTTTGGCAGAGGATGCCTATGAATATGAAAAGGAAAGCAAGGAGAAGGGGGTTACCGCTTCTCTTCGGTTGACCGCATTAAAGGAGGAAGAAGAACGACTGGTAAAGGAACGGGAGTCCGCGGTTCTTGCCGTACATAAGGCGCAAACAGAGCTGGAAAAGTATCGCTTATTGCAGGAAGAACAGGCGACGGAAAAGGAACGGCTTTCCGGGGATAAGTTTCGGGCGGACAAGCTGGCGGAAGCTTACGGGGAAAAGGATTACCGTGCCCTTCGCCTGGCGGTACGCAGCCGCTGTCGGGATGCCTACGGAGAAAAGACCCGGTTATCCGAGCAGATGCTTGCTGCAAAAGCCCGGCGTCAGGCCATCGAGGCGGGAGAGTTATTTGCTTCCACCGAAGCGGCACAGCAGGTAAAGGAGTATATTTGTACCAGACATAAAAAGAAGGCAATTACCGGCACGGAATATCTGGAAGGGAAGTCCAAGGAAGAGCAGGAGGAGTTGTTGCAAAAGTTCCCGGGGCTGATCTTTGCGGTCATTACGGAAGGTTTTGAGCATGTGTTTGACGATCACTTGCTGGCGGAGAATATTCCGGAGGGCGTTATGGTACCGCTCCTTCGTATGGAGTCTTTGCGGGCGGGGAAAGAGCTGTTCCATCGGGAGCAGATGTTGCTTTGCGTAAAAGACGGTGCGGCATTATTTGAAGAGAAAGCAAGACAGAAGGAAATTGTGCGTCTGGAGAAGATAGAAGAAGAAGCGGAATACGGCATTCGTCGCCTGGATACGCTTATTGAGGCGTATGAGGAAGATGAATTGTTTTTGACCGGTTTTGTAAAACAGTATTACGATACCATGTATGCAAAAAAGGCAGATTACGGAACAGATGTGACGGAGGACAATCTGCAGGAGAAATTGCGGGAAGAAACGGAACGGCTTACGTTGTTGACCGGGCAGTTACAGACGGTACAAAAGGATGCGGATGTGTGCCGGGATGCAATTACGGCAGCGGAAAAGGAAGCCGTCTCTTTCCATGCCATTGTGGAATTAAACCGGCAGGCAGAGGAGAAGGAAAAAGGGATTCAGGAGTATACAAAAAAGAAAGCCCGTTTACTGGAGTGGAGCAAGGAAGCAACCGAATCGGCAGAGGCTATGGAAGCTGCATACCGGGCAAAAACCGCAGAAGTGGAAACGCTTCGTTCCCGCATAGAAGAGTTAAAACAAATTTGGGAGAGTTATTCTGTTTACGATGGAGAGGGCGAAGTACCGCAGGTATCTTATGATATTGCAGAGTTGGCGGTGCAGATTGACGGAAAGATTGCGGCACTGCATACGGAGGCGTCTTCTCTGGAAGATAAACAACGTCTGTTGGATTCTTATGTCTCGGCCATGAACCGGCTGCTTCGCAACATTCGCAGCAAGGATTTCAGTGTAGCGGAATTGTCCGAGTTGTATGACAAGAACGAGATTTACGAGACGTCGGAGGCAGAACTGACCCGGCGCGGGGAAGAAATTTCTCAGCTTGGAGAAGAAGCGGGGCAGTTGGAACTTAAATTAAAGCAGTTACAGGAAAAGCTGTTCCGTCTGGAAGGTAAAAACAGTCAGGCGGAAGCGGCAATTGCGGAAAAGTACGGCGTGTATCATCCGGTGGAATTGTCCGGAGAGGCGTTGTCTTCCTTCATTGCAAAACGGCGTCAGATGATGGAAGAGAAGCAGAAGGAAATCGGTGCATTACGGACGGCACAGGCAGACCTTGCGGAAGAGCTTTCCGCTTATACGATTATCCGTAACGAAATTGCCCGTATGTTTGAGGGCACCGAGACACTGACAAAGGAATGCGGGCGTATCGAGAATAACGTACGTCTTACGGATTGTTATAAAGAAGCGCGGGAACGCTATGCGGCCTGCGGAAGAGAATTGTTAAAGCGGCAGGAAGAGTTTTACCGGAACCGCCAAAAGACCATGGAGACCTTACAGGTGCTGGGAGCGCAAGCCTTGGCGGAAGAAATCGGTGGCAATGTCATGATGCCGAAGAGTGGACGAGAGACGGAAGAAGTAATCCGCGGATTAAAAGAAGTGATGGAGTGCCTGCAGCTGGAACGTACCCGGATCGAGGCGGGCCTCGGCGATTTGGAGACTATCAAAGAGAATTTCGAAAACCAGTGCCTGCAGCGTTGCCTGAATATTAAGGCGGATTTGGAACGCTTGCCGAAGCTTTCCAAGATTATGTTGGACGGAGAACAGATTCCGATGATTTCTTTACAGATTCCGTATGTAAAGGAAGAGTTTTTCAAGGAACGGATGACACAGTATATCGACGAGGTAATACAGGCGGTAGATGCCATTGCAAGCCCGGCGGAGCGCATGAAGTATATTCGTACGGCCTTGTCCTACAAGAAGCTGTTTTCGGTTATTGTTTCGGATATGAACGGCATTAAGTTGCTTTTGTATAAGAGAGAGCGCATTAAGGAACAGAGTAGACACCTGCGTTACGAGGAAGCGGTAGGCAGTACCGGCCAGTCCCAGGGTATTTACATTCAGTTCCTGATTGCGGTAATTAATTATATTTCCAGCATCTATTCGCCGAAGGGCGATGCGGCGGGCCTTCGGAAGGTAATCTTTATTGATAACCCGTTCGGTGCCGCAAAGGACGTTTATATCTGGGAGCCGATTTTTGAATTATTACGGGCAAATCGTGTGCAGTTGATTGTTCCGGCCAGAGGAACCACGCCGGCCATTACGGGACGGTTTGACGTAAATTACGTATTGGGCCAGAAGTTAATCGACGGCAGACAACAGACCGTTGTAGTGGATTATTGCAGTCGCGTAGAGGCGGATTCCGTAGAATTTATTCCGTTGCAATTTGAACAGACAAGCCTGAACATCGGGGAGGTGTAGTATGGGAATTGAGCGTTACCGGGCCATTGTCCGGTTGGAAGAAATTGAAGAATTGATGGAGCAGGGAGAGTACGAAGCTGCGAAGGAGATTGCGGACAGCATCCGGAAGGAACGTTTAAAGGACAGTTCGGATTTGTTTTTGCTTGCCTCTGTTTACAGAAAATGCGGAGAATATGCCACCGCAAAGGAGTTTTTGCAGCGCATCTATCAGAAGAAAGTGACCTGGCGTGTGTTGGAAGAATTGATGGAAGTTTGTCTGGCGGAAAAGAACCCGGAGGAAGCAGAAGGCTATTTGCAGGAGTATGCGAAGGTGTCCGGCGGAGACCCGCGGAATTACATATATGAATATCGCATCGGGCGTCAGAAACATCGCCCGGACGAGGAATTGTTGCCGATTTTACAGACTTTAAAGGCAGAGGAGTATACGGAAAAGTATGCCTATGAACTGGCGAAGCTGTATCATAAGCTGGGAAGAGAACAGGAATGTATGACGGAATGTGCGGACCTTATTTTATGGTTCGGGGAAGGTACTTATGTAGAACGGGCAAAGGCATTACAGGCCTATTACCGGGGAGAGCTTTCCGTAGAAGATATCAGGGAAGAAGCGGACCGGCGTGTCAGAGAGGCGGAAGAGCGCAGAGCCAGAGAAGAGGCAGAGCGATTAGCCTTTGAAGAAGAACAGCGCCGTCTGGCGGAAGAAGAATGTCTTGCGGCGGAAGAAGAAGCCCGTCGTCTGGCGGAAGAAGAACGTCTGGCCGCAGAGGAAGAGGAACGTTTGGCCTTGGATGCGTTGTTCCGTTCCGTGGCGGAAGAGCGCAGTTTGGCAGAGGAAGACGGTACGTATGCGGAAACTTATCCGGCAGAGAAAGAGGATGCGGTTTGGACTTCGGAGGCTACGTGTGCGGAAGAAGAGGATAATGATGAGGAAGAAACCGACAAAGCGGAGACTTCCGATTTTGAAGAACTGTATGAGGCGCTTGATGAAGTGGCTGCTGCCGAGATGGATGAACCGATGTGGGAAGCGGATATGACGGCCTGTGCGGAAGAGGAGGCATCCGTAGAAGAAGTACCGGAGTTGCCGGCATACGAGCAGATTTCTTTGTTTGCGCCGGAAGAGGTGCCGGAGCCGGAGGAAGTGCAGACGGTTACGGAATTGGGAAAAGAGCTTTCGGCAAGACTTGCGGAAAAGGGAATTGTATTCGAAGATATTTTGCACGAATTTGCCAGAATCGAAGGGGTACGGAAGCAGTTGGTTCGTATGCTGGAGGTTGTGGTAACCGTGCGTAAAAAGTGTCACTGTCTCATCATTACCGGAGAAAAGAAGAGCGGAAAAACAACGCTGGGAACGTATCTGGCGAAGCTTTTGTACGAGCTTTCTTATGTTAAGAGTCCGCGGGTTGCAAAAATCGGCGCAGAGCGTTTGAACCAAATCAATCTGTTTGAAAAGCAGGGGCAATTACAGGATGCATGTCTGATTGTGGAGCGTGCGGGAGAAATGACAGAGGAAACGGTGGCATCGTTGTTAGAGTTCATTGAGCATACGGATGTATTGGGAACGGTTATTCTGGAAGACAATGCCAATGCCATGAACCGGATTTTGCGTAACAATGCGGAATGTAACCGGATGTTTAATAACCGTGTTCATTTGCCGAAGTATGACAGTAAAGAGTTAATGGGCTTTGCTTTGGAATATATCCGGGAACAGGATTATGAAATCGGTGCAGAGGCCAAGAGACTTTTGGAGCAGAAGATTGAGGATTTGATGTTAGAGAATCTGACACGGAAGGGACAGAAGGACGGAAGACTGGTTGCTACCATGGAGCTTGTAAAAAAGGCCCTCAGCAATGCGGATTATCGTACCCAGGGGACGATTCTTGCAATGGCCAGTGCCGGAAACTTCCATGCCGCAGAAGTGTTGGAACTTACAGCGGCAGATTTTGAAGCTATACTGTAAATCTGATTTTAATCTCATCTTTGAGATTTTGACCGCCTTTTGAGCGGACATTTTTGGTTACATTTAAAATATATGCCGTGCCTTTGGCATAAGGATCCAGCGGTTCGATTTCCACCTCGTTCGTATCGGAATTGTAACGAATGGTAGTGCGTAAAATGGAGCCGCTTTCTTCTGCCGTAACAAACATATTAACATTGTTTACGGTGGCCGGATTTAACGGAGCGGTAAAACGTACACGCCAAATAAATTTTCCGGTTTTAAATTTGAGGTTTTGTTTGACCCGATGGCCGGTGTCTTCGGTCAGTGGTTCGATTTCCAACAAATTCATAAGCGGTTCTCCTTTCGCTTGCGTTCATGCTTATGATATAGTATAGTATAAATTCGGAAAGTTTACAAGCCTTTTTGCCATATTTTACACGGACAGGAAAGAAAGTCACAGAAAAGAGGAATACTGTATGGAGAACAAGAATATAATTTTAATCGGTATGCCGGGAGCGGGAAAGAGTGCGTTGGGAGTGTTATTGGCCCGGGCTATGAATTATCGTTTTATGGATACGGATTTGTTGATACAGGAACGGGAAGGGAAACTTCTTTGCGAGATTATTGCAGAAGAAGGGATGCAGCGTTTTCTGGAAATCGAAGGAGAAGTGAATGCGGGAATCGAAACCGAACGGACGGTAATTGCTCCGGGAGGGAGCGCTATTTATTCCGAGAAGGCCATGGAGCACTTTTCCCGTATCGGTGTAATTGTTTATCTGCACGTACCGGTAACCGAACTGCAAAAACGGTTGGGTGACTTGAAGCGAAGAGGTGTTGTGTTAAAAGAAGGCCAGACGCTGGAAATGTTATATGAAGAGCGTCGGATATATTATGAGCGTTATGCCAAGGTGACCGTGGATGTATCCGGGAAGGAGATCGGAGAGATTTTGGGCGAAATGGTGGAAAAACTGAAGGCAGAGATGGCGGAATAAAAGGAAAAGCGTTCTACAACAAGAGAATAGTCTACTGCGATAGAAAAAGATTGAAGAAACCCCTTTACAAAACAGAACTTTGTGGTATAATCAGAGTAGGGATAGTAGATTTGTACAAAAATGAGAACTAAATTTTGTGCAAATTTAACAAAAAGCAAAACAATGTATTGAATATATAGAAATGTCGGGCGCATAGTCTGAATAAACCTAATCTCGAGGTGAATTATGGAACAATATGTGATTAGAGGTGGTAAGCCGTTGGTTGGCGAAGTTACCATCGGAGGGGCAAAAAATGCTGCATTAGGTGTGCTTGCGGCAGCGATTATGACAGATGAACCGGTGAAGGTACATAATCTTCCGGATATTAGTGATGTAGATATTCTGTTGAAGGGAATCGAAGATTTGGGTGCGGTAGTAGAGCGTCCGAATGTGCATGAGACCCGTATTATGGGCGGTAGTATTACTACCTGTGTGGCAGGATATGATGACCTTAGAAAAATCAGAGCCGTGTATTATTTATGCGGTGCTTTGTTAGGTAAATATAAGAGAGCGGAAGTTCCGCTTCCGGGCGGCTGTAATATCGGTAGCAGACCGATTGACCAGCATATCAAGGGCTTTGAAGCTCTGGGTGCAAAGGTTGTGATTCAGCACGGTATGATTATTGCGGAAGCACAGAAGCTTATCGGTGCCCATATTTACTTTGACTGTAACTCCGTAGGCGCTACCATTAATGTGATGATGGCTGCTTGTATGGCGGAGGGTCAGACGGTACTTGAGAATGCAGCAAAGGAGCCGCATGTGGTGGAAGTGGCAAACTTCTTAAACAGCATGGGCGCCAACATTAAGGGAGCAGGTACGGATGTGATTCGTATTTCCGGTGTAGAGTCATTGCACGGCAGTACTTATTCCATTATTCCGGATCAGATAGAGGCCGGTACCTTTATGCTTGCGGCAGCAGCTACGAAGGGCGATGTTTTGATTAAGAATGTAATTCCGAAGCATTTGGAGGCGGTAACCGCAAAGCTTGTGGAAATCGGTGCCGAGGTAGAGGAGTTTGATGATGCGGTTCGTGTGGTGGCTTCCAAGCGTCTGGTGCATACCAACATTAAGACCTTGCCGTATCCGGGATTTCCGACGGATATGCAGCAGGTAATGACCACGCTTCTTTCCGTTGCGGAAGGTACCAGTATTGTAACCGAAACGATTTTCGAGAACCGTTTTATGTATGTGGATGAATTGACCCGTATGGGTGCCAGCATTCGTGTGGTAGAAGGTAACAGCGCAGTTATCGAAGGTGTACAGAAGCTGACCGGTGCAACGGTTCGGGCTTTGGATTTACGATGCGGTGCGGCCCTTGTGGTGGCAGGTCTGATGGCAGACGGTTATACGGCGGTGGAGCATATCGAGTATGTGGAACGTGGCTATGAGAAGTTTGTACAGAAGATGTGTGAACTGGGAGCGGCCATTGAAAAGGTAGATTCCGAGGACGCAAAGGCGATTCAGAAGTTTAAATTACGTGTAGGCTAGAAAATGGGGCTGTGCAGAATGAATGCGCAGCCCCACTCTTGCTTATTGGTGTCTGAATATAAGTCGGTCTCTTATATTTTCCTCTTAACAGATATGAATCAGCCGCCGTCCTTCGCAGTATCCTCTTTTCTCGTACTCCGGATAGAGTCTTTCTAATTACTTCGAGATAGTGTTTGAATAAGTGACGCAACCGCCCTGATGCGGCATCCATGCCTTATGGCGGGCTCGCCCGGACCTCCTGTCCGTGCGTTGCTGACAGGCAATCGAAGTAATAAGAAAGTCTACTATCCTACGTAAAGTTCAAAGAGAATAATGCGAAGGATGGCGGCTGTATTCACAAGAATGTAAAAGAAAATATAAGATACCGACTTTTGTACCTCTACACGGACTACGCAAGAGTCCGCCACGCCCGGAGCCGCTACGCATTCATTGGTGTGCGCAGCCCTTTTTTTATTTTATCTGTTCCATAGGGAAGGTAATCTGCCAGTCTCCTTCAATTAATAGACCGCTGTTTGTAAATTCCGCGTATATCTTATAGTTTTCCAGTTCTTCGTAAGGCAGTTCGAAAATATACTCATCATAGCTGTCGGTAAGGGAAGAGTTCCAAAAGCTGACATCATAGGAACAGTCCAACAATTCTCCGTTCTTATCCTGTAACCAAATCCAGCCGTGATTATCTGTGTTTCCGATGTCTTCGTAGCAAATCTGGATATGAAGCTTTCCGTTTTCATAACCGAGACCGCTGACGGAGATACCGGAAAGCGGAGTGGAAACAGGGGAGGACGCAGGTTGTAAAAATATGGCATTATCCGGTCGAGGAGCGCCTCCGCCCCCACGGATTTTAACGTTATCCGTAAGAACAGGCGTGTCGGTAACGGAAGAAAGGCTGATATCCTCTAATGTTCCGTTAAACTGCTCTTTTTTGCATAAAAGCTTGGATAGGGAAACGGTAACTTTATTTCCGGCCAGAGAGGAACCGTTCATCTGTTCCATCCGAACCGCAAAGGCAGCAACGCCGGTGGCCTCATTGTAATCCAGCAGGCTGCAGGTGGCTGCGCTGTCTTTTATATTGCGAATGGAGTAACTGTCAAATAAGTCTACGGTTTCATCAATCCGGTCTCCGGTTAAATCCTGAATGCAAATGATTGCTTCCGCGGTATCGTCGTGAATATAAGCGGAGTCTACTTCCATTTGAATGCCTTGATCCACACAAGAGAGGTTTACCGGTTTCAATTTCTG
Source organism: Lachnospiraceae bacterium (assembly GCA_017938405.1). Taxonomy (GTDB): domain Bacteria; phylum Bacillota; class Clostridia; order Lachnospirales; family Lachnospiraceae; genus SIG307. The sequence continues at coordinate 31,246 of JAGBBP010000024.1, read as the reverse complement.
GGCAAGGGCCGGAGAAACACTGTAGAGCAGGTTGTATGCCGGTTTCACATCGGCAGCTGCAAGTGCAGGAACCGAGCTGAAACAGATAAGGGCCGCGACGGCGGCAACGGCCAGTTTTTGAACCGGAAAACCGATGGACTTTTTCTTTGTTTCTTTTGCCTCTTTTATCATGTTGTCATCAACCAGTCCGATGGCATCAGTCAGTTTGTCAATATTCAATCATAACACCTTCCTTTATCAATTTATTTCGAAGTTTCGTACGGGTGCGGAATAACATGGATTTGACTTTCGTTTCCCGAAATCCGAATTGATGGGAAATGGAAGCAATACTGTCAAAGTACCAGTAACGGCAGATGAAGACGTGACGCTCCGGGGGAGGTAATGCGGAAAGAAAGGTATTGATGTAAGTTGCAATTTCCTTTGCTTCCAATTCGTCGTCAATGTCATAGTTTGCGGGAATACAGTCTGCCAACTCCTCATATACAAGAGAGAACTCGCCACCGCCTCGCTTTTGTGCCTGCTTGTCACGGTGTCGTTTCAAACTGACATACCGGGTGATTTTTCCGAGAAACGAGGACAGTACCTCCGGTTTGTGGGGAGGAATACTGTTCCATGCCCCTAAGTAGGTATCATTTACGCTTTCTTCGGCATCTTCTTTGTTGTATAAGATGTTGTAGGCGACAGTATAGCAGTAATTTCCGTACTTTTTTGCGGTGGCGGAAATAGCGGTTTCATCTCTGTCCAGGTACAAATCTATGATTTCTTTGTCTTCCATGGTTCCCTCCCTTGGTTTGATAAGAGCTCTTTCACTGATATAACTACCCAAATCTTCCGTTTGGTTGCAATTTTTCACAAAAACCGAGAAAAAATGTGAAAAAGTGCTGCCACAAAACTGTAGCAGCACCGTGAATATGACAAAAAGTAAGTCCTATGCCAAACGCTTGGCAAATTCACATACCAAATTTACCGTATGGGTAATGGCCTTTGCTTCAAAGGTTGGATAATCCTCGCTTGCGGAATCATCTGCTTTGTCGGAAATGGCGCGGATAATCAAGAACGGAATCTTGTTGTTATGTGCAGTCTGGGCGATGGCTGCGCCTTCCATTTCGGTACACATACCGTGGAAGGTGGATACAAGCCAGTCTTTCTTTGCCTTGTCCGCAATAAATTGGTCGCCGGTGACGATACGTCCCTCGTGGACGGTGATTTCCGGATTCACATCACGGCAAACTTCGCCGGCCAAAGTACGAAGCGCTTCATCCGCTACAAACACAGAGGTATCCATGCGCGGAATCACCCCTACTTCGTAACCGAAGGCCACTGCATCCATGTCGTGCTGCAGGGCATCGGTGGAAAGAACGATATCACCGATGTCGATGGAGGCATCTAAAGAGCCCGCAATGCCGGTGTTGATGATGGCATCGGTTTCGAATAAATCAATTAATTGCTGGGTACAGATGGCGGCATTTACTTTGCCGATACCGGAGCGAACCACAACTACCGGCAAACCTTGTAACATGCCTTCGTAAAAGGTCAGGGAAGCACGTTCGGTAATGTGTACATCTGTCATAGCTTCTTTAATACGCGCAACTTCCTCTTCCATTGCGCCGATAATTCCGAGTTTCTTCATAAAAGCTCCTTTGCGGTTCCGGGTATTTGTCCGTGGGAAAAGAAAAGCGGACAGGAGAAGAACCGACATTTTTCTTAAGTTTAGCATAAAACAAGGAAAAGCACAATGAACTTTCTGTGATTTTGCTTGATTTTCTCGGAACGTTTTCGTATAATAAGTGCAGATTTGAAGAAATAGAGACGGAATAAAAGAAACATGCACAAGAATAGAAAAGGAGCATAGAATATGAGATATAAAACATCCGGAACCTGTTCGTCGGCCATTGATTTCGAAGTAGAAGACGGAGTCGTGAAAGAGGTAAAGTTTATCGGCGGTTGCAACGGAAATACCCAGGGGGTAGCGGCATTGGTAAAAGGAATGCCGGTAGACGAAGTGGTTTCCAGACTGGAAGGAATCAAGTGTGGTTTTAAGGGCACGTCTTGTCCGGATCAACTTGCCAAGGCATTAAAGGAATGGAGGGCATAAAGCCTTATGAAACATATTGTTTTTACCGGTGGAGGAACTGCCGGTCACGTAACACCGAACATAGCGTTATTTCCGGCAGTAAAAGAGGCCGGGTATGAGATTTCTTATATCGGTTCTTATGAAGGCATCGAAAAGGACTTGATTACGGAGCAGGGAGTGACCTATTACGGCATTTCTTCCGGGAAATTGCGTCGTTACTTTGATCCGAAGAATTTTTCCGACCCGTTTAAGGTGGTAAAGGGCTACTTTCAGGCGAAAAAGCTGTTGAAGAAAATAAAGCCGAATATTGTTTTTTCCAAGGGGGGTTTTGTATCCGTACCGGTGGTACTGGCGGCAAAAAAGTGTAAGATTCCGTGTATCATCCACGAGTCCGACATTACGCCGGGTCTGGCTAATAAACTGGCCATTCCGTCGGCAACCAAGGTATGTGCCAATTTTCCGGAGACCTTAAATTATCTTCCGAAGGAAAAGGCGGTTCTGACCGGATCTCCGATTCGAAAGGAACTGTTTACCGGAAATAAGATTAAGGGTCTGGATTTCTGCGGATTCACGGCAAATAAGCCGGTGCTTCTGGTTATCGGAGGAAGTACGGGAGCGGCTTCGGTGAACAATGCAATCCGTGGGTTGTTGCCGACCCTGTTACAGCAGTTTCAGGTGATTCACCTTTGCGGCAAAGGAAAAACGGATGAAGCCTACAACGGCAAAGAAGGATATGTGCAGTTTGAATATATCAACAAAGAATTAAAGGATTTGTTTGCGGCAGCGGATCTTATTGTATCCCGTGCGGGAGCCAATGCCATCTGCGAGCTTTTGGCATTAAAAAAGCCGAATATCTTGATTCCGCTGTCGGCGGCTGCCAGTCGCGGCGACCAGATTTTAAATGCCGAGTCCTTTGAGCGTCAGGGCTTCTCCTACGTGTTAAAGGAAGAGGAGGTTACCAATGAGACGCTGCTTGCGGCGGTAAATGAGGTGTTCGAAAACCGTGAAAAGTATGTAACGGCAATGAATGAAAGTAAGCTTAACAGCGCAATTGAAACCATTACGGAGATGATAAAGACCTTATCCAAATAAAAACGAACAGACGGGGGCGTAGCAGGAAAATGCGACGCCCCCACTCTTGCTTGTTAGCATATAAAATAAGTTGGTCTCATATATTTTCTTTTTAACGGATATGAATGAGCCGGTGCTTTTCGCATCATCCTCTTTTCTCGTACTTCGGATAGAGTCTTTCTAATTACTTCGCCATACAAACGATTAAGTGACGCAACCGCCCTGATGCGGCATCCATGCCTTATGGCGGGCTCGCCCGGACCTCCTGTCCGTGCGTTGCTGCCGGATAAGCGAAGTAATAAGAAAGTCTACTATCCTACGTAAAGTTCAAAGAGAATAATGCGAAAGTCACCGGCTATTTCAAAAGAACGGAAAAAAATATATGAGACCGACTTTTGTGTATCTGCAAGGATTACGCAAGAGTCCGCCACACCCGGTGCCGGCGCGCATTTTCCTGCGATGCCCCTTTTGCTTTCGAAAAACAATGTGGTATAATAGAAATAATGAGAGAAACCGGCAGAAAAAAGAGAGGTACAAACCATGAAATTTCTTTTGGTGGCGTTAAATACAAAATATATTCACTCCAATCCGGCGTTGTACAGTTTGCGGGCATATGCCGGACCGGAATTACAGAAACAGATTGAACTGGCGGAGTATACCATAAATCATGAATTTTCGGAGATTCTGGGGGATATTTATAAGAGAAAGCCGGATGTTTTGGGCTTTTCCTGTTATCTTTGGAATATCCGGATGGTGTTTGAGCTGACGAAAGAACTGAAGAAGTTGTTGCCCCATACGGATATCTGGCTGGGGGGACCGGAGGTGTCCTATGATGCTCCGAAGGTGCTTTCCGCACATCCGGAGGTGACCGGCGTTATGGTGGGAGAAGGGGAGGAGACCTTTCGGGAACTGCTTTCTTATTATGTAGGCATTGAAAAAACCGATATGGAGCGTGACGGAGAAGGCATTTTCTTTGCAGGGACAACGGAAGGGGACTTTTCCGGAATCAAGGGTCTTTGTCTGCGGACCGGATATACTGCTCCGCGGGAGTTGACGGACATGAGCGGATTGCCGTTTTTGTATGAGGAGTTATCTCCCTTTGAAAACCGGATTATATATTATGAATCAAGCAGAGGTTGCCCGTTCCGGTGCAGTTATTGCCTAAGTTCCATTGATAAACAGGTGCGGTTGCGGGATTTGGATACGGTGAAAAAGGAGCTGCAATTTTTTCTGGACCATAAGGTAAAACAAGTGAAGTTTGTGGACCGGACTTTCAATTGCAACCATGCCCACGCTACGGCTATTTGGCAATATATTTTAGAGCATGATAACGGCGTAACGAATTTTCATTTCGAAATTGCGGGGGATTTACTGAATGAAGAGGAGCTTCTCCTTCTTTCCCGGATGCGGCCGGGGCTGGTGCAACTGGAAATCGGAGTACAGTCCGTAAATCCGGAAACGTTAGAGGCGATTCACCGGAAGATGGATGTGGACAAGCTGGAGCGCATTGTGGCCCGGATAAATGAAGGAAAAAATGTGCATCAGCATCTGGATTTGATTGCGGGATTGCCGCATGAGGATTATGAAAGCTTCGGACGATCCTTTGACCGGGTCTATGAGATGCGCCCGGAACAGTTGCAACTTGGTTTTTTAAAGGTATTAAAGGGTTCCGAGATGGCGGACCGGGCGGAAGAATTCGGCATTTGTTATACGGAGAAAGCTCCTTACGAAGTGCTGTTTACCAAATGGCTTTCTTTCAACGAGGTACGTAAATTAAAGCGCATCGAAGAAATGGTGGAACTTTACTATAACAGCAATCAGTTTGTGCATACGTTGCGCTTTCTGGAGCAGGCGTTTGTGTCGCCTTTTTCCATGTATGAGGCGTTGGCGGAGTTTTATGAGGAGAAGGGTTACTTTGTAAACAGTCCGGCCAGAAGTTACCGCTATCAGGTTTTGCTTTCTTTTGCCTGTGAAAAGGATGCAGTACATGAGGCAGTGTACCGGGAACTTTTGACTTATGATATGTATTTGCGGGAAAATGTAAAGAGTCGACCGTCCTTTGCAATAGAATTGCAACCGTACAGAGATATTATTCGTGAGTTTTATCGAAAGGAAGAAGAAGAACGCAAGTTTCTGCCGGAGTATAGGTCGTATGATTCCAAGCAGCTGGCGCGACTGACTCATTTGGAGCCGTTTTTCTATCCGGTGTGGGAAATGCCGGGAAGAGATGCAATAAAAGAGGAAAAAGAGCCCGGGTTTGTGTTGTTTGATTATGAGACAAGGAATCCCCTTACGGGTGATGCGCGGACGGTAGTTGTGTAGAGACTTTGTCGAAAAGCAAAAAATGTCAATTGGATTTTTCCGAATTACGCCCTTGACAGCAGGGCAAAAAGTAAGTATACTGAGAATTACCGTGCAGCCGGGGAGTTAGCGGTGCCCTGTACCTGCAATCCGCTACAGCAGGGGTGATGCTTTGCCTCGGGCGCTTTGTTGCGATGCCGGCTTTGATAAGTGATGTTGACGCTTTGGTCTTGCGCAACGGAAATTCGTGAACCGTGTCAGGTCAGGAATGGAGCAGCACTAAGCGAAACCTTCCGTGTGCCGTAAGGTTGCCGGAGCCGAGTTAACTGTCAGAGTAACGATTGTGACGGGCGTTCAAAGCAAGGCGCACGGTCTTTGAAGAATGTCAGGAGCTGTCCCACGAAAGTGGGGCGGCCCTTTTTATGTCTGCCTTGCGCTTCTGGGTTGTTAGACGGTTGTCGGGCTAAAAGGATAGTTTGTTTTGCTGAGCGCAACGCTTCGTCAAACTTCCTCTAAGAACGACTAGGACGCTCGGGGGCGACCTCGCGCCCAGTCTTTTCTAAGAGGTGATTTCGACTGCGCTAAGTACGCGCCCCTTCGGGAAATGCAAAACAGAACTTTCCTTTTAGCCCGACACCCTTTTTATAAATTCCGAATCGCAAGGCGTAAAAAGGGAAGAAAGGCGCCCTTTTGTGGGATAACCCGTGCTTGAAGAAATAAAAAGCGGAAGTCCATAGGGGCTTCCGCTTAAATACTTTCTTTTATGATTGTTTACTCTGCCGTATCTTCCAGCTCTACTTCATCCACATTCTGGTCGGTTACAACGCCTTCCACGTCGTTTCTCTTTGCACAGAATGCACAGAGACGGGTACGACCGTCTGCGATGGCTTCTTCTACGGTACCTTCGGTCAGGGTCTCGGACTGATTCAGTGCCTGGCAGGTCTCATCGATGTGATATACCTTGCCGAACGGAGCCCAAAGTACCTTGCCTTCGATGGCGGTCATAGCAGCCTGCTGCTGTTCTGCGGATACCGGGTTGTACTCAATGCTGGTAGCACCACCGATTAAAAGAGCGATAGTTGCGGCAACGACAGCGATGGTCTTGGTCTTCTTGTCGGCATTCTTATTGGTTAATGCAAGAATGATAAACGGAACGAAAGCAAAGGCACAAACAATCAGGCCCATGTTATTCCAAATCCAGAACAAGGTCTTATTCTTTTCGCTGGCCGGCTTGATGTGGTTTGCCTTTTTCCAGAGTAAGGAACCGATAATCACACAGATTAAATCCAGTACCAAAAAGCCGATGAGCTGTGCCATAACCGGAAGGAACGTTAAATTTACCTTGCCGATGAAAACGAACCAAGCCAGTAATTCGAAGGCGATGGCTGCTACCCAGAGAAGGATTGCGCCGACGCGAAGGCCGGTTGCGTTACCCACCGGAGCGGCCTGCTTTTTTACAGTTGCCTTTTTACGGGAGCCGGATACTTCCTTGCCCGTAGATGCGGAAACGATTTTTTTCTTTTTTGCTTCTGCCATGAGAACATCTCCTTTGTTAAGTTATTTCCCGGACAAAATTATACGTTTTCGTTTATCTTACATACAGTATACTACATCGGCATAAAGATAGGCAAGACTTTAGTCCTATTTTGTCGAATTTCTTAATCTTCTTCTATAACATGGATTTCCAGATAGTCAAAGTCAATCTTGTCCACGAAATTGTCCTGATAGAACCGGGTTTTGTCGTGCTTTTTAAAATCCGCCACAGTGGAATCCAGCCAAATGGGCTTGGATAAATCAAATTCGTAGCAGACGGTATCGATGGCGGCAAAGATTTTCTTTGTGCGGTTTACGTCCGGATTGTCGTTTTCCACCACCATATCTTTTATTAAATGATTGTCTTTCCAAAGCTTACACCACATACGAAACATAGGGACGCCTCCTTTGATGAAACTGTATCATATCCGGGAAGAAAAAACAAGAGGAGTTGTTTTATACAGGGATATGAAAACAGATGGAGAATTAACGATTAGAATTAACGACATCGTTAATTCTGAATTTTTTTCGTTAAAAAGCAGAGGTGTTTTAAATGACTAGACTTATTGTACGGTGGACATATTGACATCACTAGGTGGAAATGATACACTGGTTTTATTCTTAGTAGTGGTAAAATAACGTAGGGTTGTGTTTGTTGTTGGGCGTAAGGATGAATTGTTTTTGCAAAACGTAACATTGTATGGGCAAGTGTGCAAAACAGGAAAAGCACTAAACGGAGAAGGTAAAATGGTAGAAGAGGTTACATGCAGGATTGCTGTTTGCGATGACGAAAAAATATTTCGCGAACAAGTAATAAAGCAAATCAGGGCGTATGATGACAGGGTTGTTTTACATGAGTATACAAGTGGGGATAAACTGTTACAGACAGGCGAGGTGTATGATCTTATTTTCCTGGATATCGAGATGCCGGGAAGTAACGGTATGGTGACTGCAAAAAAGTTACGGGAAAAGAAGGTGGAGTCTCATATTGTATTTTTGACAACTCATAAGGAATGTGTATTTGACGCATTCAAAGTGCGGGCTTTTCGTTTCTTAAATAAACCGGTAAATCCGGCAAAGCTGAGAGAGGTTTTGCAAGAATTGGAGAAAGAGAAGCAAAGCGACGAAAGAATAGTGGTGGAACAGAAAGGGAAAAGCTTTGACATCTTATTAAAGCATGTGGTATATTTGGAAGCTTTCGGTGATGGTACCTATATCTATGATAAGTACGGACAGGTATACAGCAGCTCCATGCAGTTGAAAGAATGGGAAGAAAAACTGCAGGAGAAGGGTTTCTACAGAATTCATAAATCGTATATGGTATCCATGGCGTATGTGAAGAGCAGGGACAAGGAAATGTTGGAACTGAGCGACCTTGATGTTACGCTTAAGATTGCCAGACGGAATGTGGGCGAGTTTAAAGAAGCATATCTGAACTATGTTGATAAAAATGCCAAAACGAGATAGAGGAGAATGTCGAAGTGATAATAAATATAATGTTTTTTACGATGGAATGTGTGAAGCTTTCGTTGGCTTTGTTTGGAATTTTGAATTTTAAGTATAAAAAGAAAGCGGTTGCACCGTGGGTAGTACTGGGCGTGTGTATGATCTGTCTGGTTATTAAGGGAATACAGGACAATGATTACCGTATCTCTACTTTTTTATATTTTTCTGTAATCGTGTGCGGATTGTTGGCGGAAGGAAAACGGCGTTTCCTTTGGGCGTTTTCGTCCTATTTGGGTATTTGCTGTGTGGATGAACTGGTTTATTTTGTTGTGGAAGGAATGCTTTCGATTTCCAGCGAGATGTTGGACGCGAATTCGGCGTTAGTCGTGGGCATCAATAGTATCAGTGTGTATCTGATTGTTCTTGTGGTGTGGATAGTGTCCAAAACGAGAAAAAAGCGAGGAAAAACAGAAGTAATGCTGGGAGGAACCAGCGTTGTTTATTTGGTTTTATGTACCTTGGGCTTGTTTTTTATGACATTTGCAATGACGCTGTTACAAGATATTGATTTCATGGATAATTGGAAAAAAGTACGGGTAACCGCAGGGTGTATTTGTATCTTCGGAGTCCTTTTTCTTTTGATTTGGGCGATGTTGATTTATAACAATAACTCCAAAAAAGTATATAAAAGAATGGTAGAAATGAATGACAAGCTTTTGGAGACCCAGGAAAAGTATTATCAGGTGTTATTGGACAAAGAGAACGAGACCCGCAGATTTCGTCATGACATTACCAATCATATTTTATGTGTAGATGTTTTGTTGAAAGAGAAGGAGTATCAGGAAGCGGAACATTACTTAAATGATTTAAAGGGAGCATTGCGGGAGCTGGGACCGGCGGTACAGACCGGAAACAAGCTGGTAAATGCGATTTTAAATGATATTTCCCAGAAATATACGGAGGTTGCAATAGACTGGGAAGGTCATCTTCCCAAGAAGATGCAGTTGCCGAATTCAGATATATGTACGCTGTTTTCGAATATATTGGAGAATGCGTTTTTTGCGGCTGCTGGTTGTGAGGGGGAGGGTAAAGTAAGCGTAAAAGTCCAGGAACTGGGGGAGGCATTAAAGATTGTGGTGGAAAATAATATGCAAAAGCCGGTGGAAGAAAAAGAAGGAAAACTGCTTACGCAAAAGGCGGATAAAAAGAATCATGGCTTCGGTATGATGAATGTACGAGATTGTGTAAATAGGAACGGTGGTAAGGTAGAATACAGCTATACGGAATGTAATTTTACCACCAAAATCGTGCTATCAAATGGAATATAACTAATAAAATGACCGTTCACTCGGTTTGAATGACCGTTCGCCGGGAAAATATTGAGAGAAGACTTAACTCATGATACAGTAGGGGCATGAGTTAAGTCTTTTTTATTTCAGCTTCAGGAGGTGAACGAGATGAGAGCATTTTTAGCAAACGGTTCGTGGGATTGGCTGTCAGACATTTTTCCGTGGTTTTAATTTATGCAGAGGTATTTTAAGGAGAGTATAACGATGAACGAGAAGGTGTTACCGTTGGCGGATCCTTTTATCAAAACGTACCAGGGAAGTGCCTTTGTTTTAGGAGTGTTGACGGCGGAAGACAGAACCAAAGATATTTGTTACAACAATTACATTAATCTGACTTGTAAAAACGTGGCGGATGTGCATGGAATTGAGATGGGATTCGTAAATGAGGAGTGGGAGTACTACCGGGTCAAAGGAATCGCGGAAATGGATTTGTATCACTTCCGGACTTTTAACGAAACTCACCTGATAGAATTTTTAAAGGAACGAATCGATCAGGATAATTATATACTGCTGTACAGTATCGATGATTACTACCTATCGTATTCTAAGAACTATCAGATTAAACATGATGTACATGATACTTATATTTACGGATATGAGGAAGATGCCTTCCTGGTAATGGCATACTCGGACAGAACCTTATCGAAAGTTAAAGTCCCGATGAAAGAGATTGTGGACGGATTGTTTTCGGAAGAAAATTATGGTTCCAGCTTTTGTAGCTTCCGTCTGAGTCATGTGGCGAAAGTCGAGTATGATTTGCGGACGATTTATAGGGAGTTACGCAATTATGCGGAAAGCAAGGCGGAAGAAGAGGAATCTCATAAGAAATACGGACTACGGGTTTATGATGGATTAATCGACCTTGTAATGAAAGAAATCGAACGATGCAATGATGAGGAAACGATAAGCGAGAATGCAGATAAGAAACAGCAATTTGATTACATGGTTAATGGCGTATTTGATATACGACCGTTTAGAGTGCTTTGGGAGCATAAAAGTCTCATGACGCAACGAGTAAAAAGAATGAGTGTGGATGTGGCTGTGGGGGAAGAAATTGTATGTCAGACAGAGGGATTGGAACAGGATGGCCGTACCATTTTTATGCTGATGGTAAAATACTGTGTTTCCGGGAATTGCGGTATATTGAGAAGGGTAATCGAACTTTTGGGGGAAATACGGGAAAAAGAAAAGGGAATGATACAAATGCTGCTTGCGGTAATGGAAAAGGAACTGGATGAGAAGGGAGAAATAAGGAATGAGACGCTATAAAGGGTCTAAGTATAATTATTTTCAAACAAATGATAGGGGCGAACTGCTGATTATGAATATGAGGACCGAAGGGAAGGTAAAAGTAACCGGGGAGGAAGCAGAAGCGGTAAAGGAACTGTTAGATAATTCTGTAAAGGAGATTGATGAAACGAAAGAGTGTTACAATCAGCTTATTAAGAAGGGAATGTTTGTCCGGGAAGAAGAGGATGAAGTAAAGCTGCTTATGTTAAAGCAGAACGAGATGATCTATGGTACGGATACCTTAAGCGTGACCATAATGCCGACCAACGATTGTGATTTCCGGTGCAGTTATTGCTACGAGAATCATATGGAAGATTATATGGATGAGGAAACGGAAGAGAGAGTTTTGCTGTTTTTGGGAAAGAAAATAGCACGATGCAAGCAGCTCCGACTGGGATGGTTCGGAGGTGAGGCACTGTTGTGTAAGGAGCGGGTTCTCAGGATGTCTAAGAAAATCAATGAGATGTGTAGACGATACAGGGTTCCGATTTACGGTGAAATTTCTACCAACGGTTACAACCTGGATGTGGATACCTTTAAAGAACTAGTAAGAAATCATATCACGGAGTTTCAGATTTGTATCGACGGCCCGAAACAGTGCCACAATCAAACAAGACCTCATTGTACGGACAAGGATTCTTATACCAGAATTATTGAAAATCTGAAGAATATCAGAGATAACGTAAAGATGGGAATGTTTAAGATTGCGCTTCGGACCAATATTACACCGGGTGTAAGACCTTACCTGGATGAACACATTGAAGAGATGAAGCGTCTGTTCGGGGATGATCATCGGTTTATGTTGTCCTTCCAGTGTGTCAGAGACTGGGGTGGCGATAATATTCAGCAGGATATGATTGTTGATGACGAGAGAACAGAATATATCGATACCTATAAAACCGTAAATGAAGTGGGTATGAGTAGTGCCGGGAAATTGAGCTTTGCGCCGATTGTGGGAAATTGTACCGCGTGTCGTAAAAATGGGTATTTGATTGATTTTAAGGGTGAATTGCATAAATGTTCCCTGGCATATCACAACAAGGAGCACAGAGACGTTGATACCATCGGATATATCAACGAGATGGGTGATGAGGTTGTGGATGAGTCCAAATTGGCAACGTGGATTGTAAATAATGATGATATCTCCAAGGGATGTTACGATTGCGTATTATTCCCGTACTGTATGGGCGGTCATTGTCCGTATTCCAGAAATATTACGAAAACGAAGACCTGTAATAAGTATATTTTGTCTAATGTAAGCGAGCATGTTGTGGAGCAGGATAAGGAAGGTAAGATTCCGTATTGGAACTAAAGGAAAGAGAGGGATAGGCCATGATGAAAGAAGAGATTCAGAAAAAAGTTCTGGAGATTATGAATAATAATGGTATCTTTATTGCATCTTTGGAGGATGAGAGTGAAGATAAGGTAGATGTAGATTCTCTGAGCTACATTTCGATTATGGTGGACATGGAATGTGAATTTGATATTGCCATTCCGGAAAAGTATTTTTCATCCACTCCGGAGACATATTGCGAGTTTGTAAAGATGCTTTGTGATATTGCGATAGAGTGTAAATATCCGGAGTTAATCAATGCCTGAACAGGCAGGAGAACCTTAACGGGTTAGATACATAATGTTTGGTAATGACAGGTCAGAAGCCAAAGAAACGAAAAGAAAGAGAATGAACAACAAACAAATAATTTTGATTTCGGAGGCAGAAAGATGAGCAAGAAAGAGAATAAATTACAGAAGAACAATGAGCGTACTTTAATGGAAGCATACTTCAATGGCTGGAATGATTGTTGTAACGGTAGCAACACCGGTAACGGTAACGGCAACGGAAATGATAACGGAAACAATAATGGCGGTGGCAAGAAGGTAAAGTAATTAAGTAGTGTACGGCTTCTGACTTGTTTATTATATTTGATGGAAAGATGAGGAGAATAGAAAATGAGAAAAGAGATTAAGTTAAAGAAGAAGAAAGAGCGCACATTAATGGAATCCTACGGAAATGGTAACTATGATTGTTGTAACGGAAACGGACCTTTTGACGCGGGACCGAGTGGCCCGGAAAATCCGGGCGGACGACGTTGGGGAGAAATATTTGCATAGTAAAAAGAATTCATGAACTGTTTTTCGGATTAGTTAGGGAGAAAATATGAAGATAGTTGTAATTGATTCGGGTTTGAATTTAAACAGTCCTTTGGCACAACGGCAAAGTTTTCATGGGGGAATCGAGATATACGAAGATGAGGAAGGAACGATTCTCTATAAAGAGAAAGAGGTAGATGATATCGGCCACGGAACGGCGGTTGCTTCCTACATTGATATGCTGGTAGAGGATGCGGAAATCATTCCTTTAAAAGTAATGAGCAATGAAAAAATGGCATCCTGCAATGTGCTTTGTGAAGCTTTTGAGTATATCACAAAGCATATCGACTGCGATATTGTGAATATAAGTGCCGGGATTGTGAGCTGTGACGATATTTTCAGATTGGAAGAATGTTGCAGACAATTGACGGAAAAAGGAACGGTAATTGTTGCTGCCTATGATAACGGAGGTGCGATATCTTATCCGGCTGCCTTTGATTGTGTTATCGGTGTGGACGGAGCAAGAGTAAAGCAAAGGGCAGGATATTATGATAAAGTAGAAGGCAAAAATGCGGATTACGTGGGATGTATTACCGAAAAAAGATTGTTTACATTAGACGGGTACGAAATATGTGCAGGAAACAGTTTTTTGGCTCCGGAATTTGTTGCTAAGGTTGCGAAACTGAAAAGAGATGGAGCGAAGACGTATCAAGAGGTGGTTGAACAGCTAAACAACGGTGCAGGAAGTGTAGTGAGCAGAAGAATATACGAAAATCATAACATACCGTTTGAGATGGGAAAAGCGATTGTTTTTCCGTTTAATAAAGAGATGCACAGTCTGGCTCGATTCGAAGATCTTTTAAGCTTTGAGGTTGTCGGTTATTATGACGTAAAGTATTCGAAAATTACCGGGAAAAAAGTGAGTGACGTTTGCTGTATTGAAGGAAATGAAAAGGTGGTAGGAAATATCGAATCATTGGCTTGGGATGATTCGTTTGATACCGTGATATTGGGACATACAAGTATTATCTCCAGTACAACGAGAAAAGATTATGAACGGATGATAATTGAGCTGTGTAAAAAGCACGGAAAGAAACTGTTTTCGTGTCGCGATATCAGGGATAACGGAAGTTTGTTGGAAGGAATGATCTATTATTGCCCGTATGTGGACTACCGTTATATGCCGCAGTTTCATAAGATGCATGTTATGGGTTGCCCAGTTGTGGGTGTTGTAGGAACCGGAGGAAGTCAGGGAAAATTCACAATGCAGTTGGGAATTCGTAAACATCTGTTAAAAGAGGGATATAAGGTGGCCCAGTTGGGAACGGAACCTACGGCGCAATTGTTCGGAATGGACTGCGTGTATCCTATGGGACATGAGTCGGCGGTGTATATCAAAGGTTTTGATGCGGTGTTTGAATTAAACTGTATGATGGGATATTTACAGAGTAAAGATCCGGATATTATTCTGTTCGGAAGTCAAAGTAACTCGGTTCCGTATCATGTGGGAGGTCCTCAGGATTATCCGGTGGTACAGCATGAGCTGCTGCTTGGATGCCAGGCGGATGGTTATATACTATGTGTCAGTGATGATGCAAACACGGAGTATATTAAGAGAACTATTTCGTATCTGGAAGGAATTTATACATCGAAGGTAATTGCCATTGTGTTGTCTCATTTTTCCGTGGGATATCGTTTCTCTACAATCAGCGGAGAAAAAGATTTTAAAACTGAGGAAGAAATGAAAAAGTGGGGCAAGGAGTTGTATCATGAGTTTGGAATACCTGTTTTCTCCAGTGCGGACGAAAACTATTGTGAAGCGTTATCCAATGAAATTGTAACCTATTTTTCGTAGAAAGGATATCAGAAATGAGTAAGAAATGTAATCGGTCAGACAAGTATACGGTGACTCAAAATTGTATCTATGTAATAAAAGATGCGATTAAAACGTATCCGGTGCTGTTGGTATGTGCCCTTTTCATTTCCGGCTTGTCGGTGTTACTGTCATTGCTATGGACGTATATGCCGGCAACGGTAGTGCAGGGGATAGAGGAGAAGTGGGATGTTCCTCGTATGGCGTTATCCGTTGCCGGTTTTATTTTGGGGATGGTGCTACTTCATCTCATAATTATGTATTTGACAGCGACACATACGGTGTACAAAAGTAACTATAGACAGCAATATATTTTGCGTGTAAACAGTAAGATCATGAAGTGTCGGTATCAGACGTTGGAAAGTGCGGAAGTGCAAAGCAAGATTGATCAGGTGGCGGATCTTATTTTCCCAGACAGTGATTCTTTGGGAATCAGTGCGGTGCTTGCCGGATCTTTGAATTTGTTGCTTACGGTAGTGGGGATCGCTTCCTGTGTGACCATATTGCAGCAGTTAAGCGGCTGGATTGCATTGTTTGTTCTGGCAGTATCTCTGATAAATACCTGGTTTACGCGATTGGCGGATCGGTATATTAAGAGGCATCGTGATGAATGGATGGGGGCAGACCGGAAAATTTCTTATATCAACGAAAAGCTCGTGATGAAGGAATATGCTAAGGACATCCGGGCATACCGTTGTGAAGACTGGATTCTGGATCGTTTGGAATCGGTGATTGCGGAACGGGGCAAATGGATAAAGAAAGTGCTGGCATACAACAATCGGTTAGGATGGGTGCGGCTTGCTGTGAATCTTGTGTATGATGTAGTGATTATGGCCCATGCGGTAATTGCGGTGTTAAACGGAACGATTACAATTTCTGAGTTTGTGCTATACATAGGGCTGATTGCAGAGCTTTCCGGCTTTATGAGTCGCTTCTTCGGAGCGTTCGGAAGTTTGATCGCCGGAGCAAACGACGTACAGGTAATTAGAGAGTTTCTGGAGCAGGGTGACGATGGGGAAGAGACGAAGGAAAGCGTGAAGAAAATCGCCAGCGACGCCCCAGGCATCCGTTTTGAAAATGTATCCTTTTGTTATGAAGAAGGGGAAAAGGAAGTTATTTCCAACCTGAATTTATGCATTAAAAAGGGAGAAAAAGTGGCGGTGGTAGGTGAAAACGGCGCAGGAAAGACCACTTTGGTAAAATTGATGTGCGGTCTGTACCGACCGACAGCGGGACAAATTTATATTGATGATGTTCCGCTTGACCAATACTCGTTGGAAGATGTTTATAGGATGTTTTCTACGGTTTTTCAGGATTTTATCGTATTTCCGTTTTCTGTTGCCCAGAACGTTGCAATGACGGAGAAGGAAAATGTAGACCGGGATTTGGTCAGAAAATGTCTGGAAGACGTAGGCTTGGATGTACTTGCTTCCGATATGGACAGGAATTTGGTTAGTGAGGCCCATGACGACGGAATCGATTTGTCCGGTGGTCAGACACAGCGTATGTTAATTGCCAGAGCGGTTTATAAAAATGCCACGATTTTACTGCTGGATGAGCCGACGGCAGCGCTGGATGCCATTGCGGAGTCGGAACTGTACGAGAAGTATAACGAGTTGGCAAAGGATAAGACATCCCTGTTTATTTCCCACAGACTTGCAAGTACGCGCTTTTGTGACCGGATTCTGTTTTTGAAAAACGGCAAAATTTCCGAGGAAGGAACCCATGAGCAGTTACTTGCGGCGGACAAAGAGTATGCACAGCTTTATAAGCTTCAAAGTCAATATTATAATTAGCGAGGAGAGAAAAAATGGGAAAAACAAATAAACAAATCGATTTTCTTAACTCGGTAAAGTTGGTTAAGAAGTATGATAAAGGAATCTTGAAACTCATGTTTTTGCGTAGCGTCGTAAATTGTGTGGGAATCTATTTTAATTCTGTTTCTCTGGGTTTGATTATTGATGCGTTGGGTAAAAGAGAGAAAAAGGAAGTATTGTATCTGGTAGTGGGAATCGGACTGTTCAATGCGCTTTTGGCAGTGGCCCGTTTGGTTCTGAATAAAGTAATCAACATGAGAAACTTTTATTTACAGCAACATTACAATAAAAGCAAAACGGCTGCTTGTTTTGCGGTGGATTATGCCGAAACGGAAACGGTGGAGTTTCAGGATATGCGACAGAATATCCGGTACTCGGATGATAATATGGGGACTTTTCCGGCACTTCTTAATGTGTTTGAACGATTTTATGAAAGCTGTATGACGCTTGTGATCGGTATCGGAATTATGATAACCATGCTGTTTTCGGTGAAAACGAGTTCACCGGTTGCGGTCGCGGCATTTATAGCGGCGTTTGCCGTATTGGTGGTGTTTGCGGGATGTTTTACCAAGATCGTAAAGAAATTGCAAAAGGTGTCTTCCGGGAAGGTTCCGGTATTGTTTGACGATATGGCAAAAGGCAACCGTCTCGGTATGTATTTGCTAGAGCGTATTGTCCATAATTACAATATGGGAAAAGATATTCGTATTTATCATACGGAGAAGTTGGTGAATACGGAATTTGGAAATATGGTAGATCGTATGGCGGACTGTTATAAAAAGATCTGTCTTTTTATGAGTGCACCGTCAACCGGTTCCGACATCGTGTACGTAATTTTGGGCGGAATGATTTATATTGTCATGGCGTTTGCTGCACTGTTGGGACACATTACCGTGGGAAGTGTTGTGATTTATGCGGACAGTATCCGGAAGGTGCTGGGAACCTGGTCGGATATTTTTATTTGCTACGGAGAATTTGGGGTATTGCAGAATAGATTGGGCAGCGTAAAGGAGCTTCTTTCCATGGCGGAGGAAGCAAAGGAATGCATGGAAACAAAGGAGTGTCAGAAGGTTTGGAGTCCGATGGAGATTACCTTTGAGAACGTGTCCTTTCGGTATCCGAATGAGGAAGAATGGGCTCTCGATAATGTGTCTTTTACCATAAAAAAGGGCGAAAAGATATGCATCGTAGGTAAAAACGGAGCAGGAAAATCCACGGCAATCAAGCTTTTGTGCGGTCTGTATCAGCCGCAAAAGGGACGGATATTGGTGGAAGGAATCGATTTGAGGAAAATCCCCGGTGAAGCCTACAGAAAGATGCTGTCTGTTGTTTTCCAGGATTTCAAGCTGTTTTCTTTCTCCATATCGGATAATCTTTCTATGGGAAATGAGTTCGACGAAGAACGGGCAAGGAAGATTTTCCGGGAATTGGGGATGGAAAAAAGAGTTGCTAATTTAGAAAACGGAATGAATACGGTTCTGTACCATGATTATGAGGACGGAATCGAATGTTCCGGAGGAGAAGCACAGAAAATTGCTCTTGCAAGAAGCCACTATCAGGATACACCGGTGCTTATTTTGGATGAACCTACCTCGGCACTGGATGCAAGAACAGAGATGGAGATTTTCCGTGATATGGACAGAATTTCAAACGGAAAAACAGTACTTTATGTTTCCCATCGTCTGTCTTCGTGCAGATTTTCGGATCGCGTAATCGTGTTTGATGATGGAAGGATTGTTCAGAACGGTACCCACGAAGCATTGGTAGCCGAAGAGAACTCGGTTTATCAGAAACTTTGGAATGCACAGGCACAATATTATACGTAAAGGAGTTAAAGATGAGGCTTTTATTTTTGCGTAGAAAAGAAGCGACATCGGGAAAGAGAAGAATCCTGGATAATCAACAGGTGGAACTGGAGAATCTGATTTCCTTTCGCGGGAAGGTGAGACAGAGGGAGATACCGTTGCTAATCCGGCAGATGGTGAAGTGCGCGGAGGCACAACGGGCAAAGGTCGGTGAGAATTTAATCAGTGCAACTTATCAGGTCGAGCTTGTGGATGGTGAAAAGGTTGCGGAGGTTGAGTTGATGCTGCCGGTAGAAGGAAAGATAACGGATAGGGGGGATTTTACCTGCAAGCCGAGATTTTTCTTAAAGGATGCGGTAAAGATGGAGTACCAAGGTCCGTCAAGTGGATTCGCAACGGTCTTTGAAGAAATGAAACAGTATATTGAAAAGAAAGGCTATGTGCCGATTACGGTGGGCTATATTGTATCGGTGCTGAACAACAAAAACGAGGACGAAGTTGACATGGAAGTTTACATGGGAGTTAGTGCTAATGTGCTGTAAAACGGTGGATTTTGTGTAGATGGAGGGTTTCGATACTGTTGAATATTATCCAAACCAAGGTTGTTATTTTTTTTGAAATGTGATAGAATACAATACGGAGGCAGAAGGAGGTCCTTCTGCTTCTTTGTTGTTTTCATGGAAAGGATAGATATTATGTCGTATACTGCATTATATCGAAAATTCAGACCGGACATCTTTGATGAAGTGAAGGGACAGGTTCCGATTGTGACGACGCTGCGCAATCAGGTGAAATCGTCCCGGCTTTCCCATGCCTATTTGTTTTGCGGCACCAGAGGTACCGGTAAGACCACCATTGCAAAGATCTTGGCAAAGGCGGCGAATTGCGAATCCCCGGTAGACGGGAATCCTTGCGGGCAGTGTCCGATGTGTCAGTCCATTGCGGCAGGGACGTCCATGAATGTGATTGAAATCGACGCCGCAAGTAATAACGGCGTAGACAATATCCGTGAGATTGTGGAAGAGGTGCGTTACTCCCCGACGGAAGGGCGCTATAAAGTATATATTATCGACGAGGTGCATATGCTGTCTACCGGCGCATTCAATGCGCTGTTAAAGACCCTGGAGGAGCCGCCGTCTTATGTGATTTTTATTTTGGCGACCACGGAGGCCCATAAGCTTCCGGTAACGATTTTGTCCCGTTGTCAGCGGTACGACTTTTCCCGAATTACGGTGGAAGAGATAACGGAGCGTTTGACGGATTTGGTGGGACGGGAAGGCGTACAGGCGGAAGAGAGGGCGCTGCGGTATGTGGCAAAGGCCGCAGACGGAGCTATGCGAGATGCACTTTCGCTCCTGGATCGGTGTATTGCCTTTTATCCGGGAGAGCTTCTGACCTATGACAATGTACTGGAAGTGCTGGGTACGGTAGATACAGAAGTGTTCGGGACCTTGCTACGGGCCATTCGGACCGGTGATGTGGCGGGAGCTATGCGGGTGCTGGATGATACGGTCATGCGTGGCCGGGATTTAGCCCAGTTTGTCATTGATTTTACCTGGTATTTGCGGAATCTTTTACTGGCAAAGTCGGTAGAGTCTCCGGAGGAGTTTTTGGATATTACCAGTGATCAGATGGGTGCGTTTCTCACAGAAGCGGAGGAGACAAAAACAGAGACGCTGGTACGCTATATTAATGTTTGTTCGGATTTGACCAACCGCATCCGTTATGCGGGGGCAAAGCGTGTAATGATTGAAGTGGAATTAATCCGGTTATGTCGTCCGGAAACGGAGACGGATTATTCCGGGCTTTTGGACCGGGTACGTCATTTGGAGGAGCAGTTGGCAAACGGAGTGGTGGTGCAGGCCGGGGGAACGGCAACACAGGGAACCGTACCGCAGGCCGAGCCGGAGCCGGACCCGGTAGTGGCGGCAGAGCTTCCGAAGGCCATGGGAGACGAGATTCGTGCCGTAGCGGAAAAGTGGTCTTCCATTGTATCTTCCGCAACGGGACCGTTAAAGATTTATTTACAGACCGCAAGACCCAGTGTGGACGAAGGCGGTACCCGATTGATTTTGGTATATAATGATGAGTTTGATAAGTCGGCCATGGAGAGCGGAGGCCATCTGGAGTCTCTGCAGAATCTTATCGGGAAGCATACCGGAAAACAAGTAGAGATTACGGTAGAGCTTGCCAAAAAAGGAAGAGGAAATATGGCGGCATATCCGGACCTTTCCCAGTTAAAGGCAAAGGTTCCGGTGGAATTTGTAGATTAAGAATTTGTTTAAGGAGGATTTATACAATGGCAAAAAGAGGAGGATTCCCGGGCGGTGCAATGCCGGGTAACATGGCAAATTTAATGAAGCAGGCACAGAAGATGCAGCGTCAGATGGAGGAGCAGCAGGCGGAGCTGGAGACGAAAGAGTTCGAAGGAACCGCAGGCGGCGGGGTTGTATCCGTAAAGGTGTCCGGTAAAAAGGAAGTAGTTTCCGTAAAGCTGGCTCCGGAAGCGGTGGATCCGGATGATGTAGAGATGTTAGAGGACCTGATTGTAGCGGCAACCAATGAGGCGCTTCGTAAGATGGAAGAGGAATCTTCTAAGGTAATGGGTAACATTGCAGGCGGTCTCGGCGGACTTGGTGGAGGATTTCCGTTCTAATGGATTATTACAGCAGTCAAATCAGTAAATTGATTGAAGAGTTTGCTTCTTTGCCGGGAATCGGTGCAAAGTCTGCCCAGCGTCTGGCCTTTCATATGATTAACTTACCGGCGGACCGGGTGGCGCAGTTTGCGGATACCCTGATTTCCGCACGGAATAACGTGCGTTACTGTAAGGAGTGTTGTACCCTTACGGATCAGGAGGTTTGCCCGATTTGTGCAAAAGAAGACAGGGACCACCGCACCATTATGGTGGTGGAAAACGCAAGAGACCTTGCGGCTTATGAAAAGACCGGGAAGTACAACGGGGTATACCATGTGCTTCACGGTGCCATTTCCCCGATGCTTGGTATCGGTCCGGCGGACCTTAGGATGAAGGAGTTGATGCTTCGTCTGCAGGGAGATGTGGAAGAAGTCATTATTGCGACCAACTCCAGTCTGGAGGGGGAGGCCACGGCCATGTATCTGAGTAAGCTGATCAAACCGGCGGGCATTAAGGTGACCCGGATTGCCAGCGGGGTGCCGGTGGGCGGTGATTTGGAGTACATCGACGAGGTGACCTTGCTCCGTGCGTTGGACGGAAGAACAGAATTGTAGCAGAAGGCGACTCGCAAGATGTCGCAAATGATCACGCTGATTGCGAGAGTCCGCATTGCGGACTCTTTTTTCTCTATGGGATTCTTTGTTTTAAGGAGTGAGGGAATGACGATAAAAAGTAAAAAAGAAATCGGTTGGAAGAAACATCCCCGTCCGCAATTGCGCCGGGAGATGTTTCAAATATTGGATAAGGGCTGGAGCTTGAACGGACGGGGCATTCGTGTGCCTTTTCCGCCTCAGGCACCACTTTCGGGATATGAAGGAGACAGCGGAACAGAGTTTTGTTATGAGGTCTCTTTTGTTTTGCCGGAAAATTTTACAAAGAAGCGGGTGCTGCTTCATTTCGGAGCAGTGGATCAAGTGGCAGAGGTATGGGTGAACGGTCAATGTGTAGGCACGCATGAGGGAGGCTATTTGCCGTTTTCTTTTGATATTACGGAGGCGGTATCCCGTACCGGAGAGAACCGGTTGGCGGTAAAAGTAACGGATACGTTATCGAAAAATTATCCTTACGGAAAACAAAGCCTGACTCCGGGTGGGATGTGGTATACGCCGGTCAGTGGGATTTGGCAGACGGTATGGCTGGAAAATGTGCCGGAGAGGTATATCAAAGACGTATGCCTGACACCGGACTTGGAGGGTGTTTCGGTGACGGTGGTTGATTGCAACCGCACGGTGTACGGAAATCCGGACCCGGTGGAAAAGACGGAAAATATTTCGGGTAGCGGAAAGCAAGGAGAAGAGGAAGAAAACGGCTTTACGGTTATCATAGATTTGGACGCCGGGGAAACCTTAACGGAGACCGTTTCCGGGACCGGGGGTTACGTGCGTTTGACAGGACGAAACAGCGATAAAGGAGTGCCGGTTACGCCGAAGCATTGGACACCGGATACCCCTCATATTTATACCGCTAAAATTATCTTTGATGAGGATGAAATCGAGACCTATTTTGCCCTGCGGACACTGGGACAGGTGAAAATCGGAGGAAAGCTTCGCCTGACCTTAAACGGGGAGCCGGTATTTTTACACGGATTGTTGGACCAGGGATATTTCCCGGAGGGAATTTACCTGCCGTGCAGCGAGGAGGAGTACGAGAAAGAGATTCTCCGCATGAAGGAGCTTGGATTCAACCTGCTCCGGAAACATTGCAAAGTGGAACCGGAATGGTTTTATTATTACTGTGATGTGCACGGCATGCTGGTATTGCAGGATATCGTAAACAGCGGAACGTATTCCTTTGTACGGGATACGGCGCTACCGACGGTGGGATTTCAAAAACGAAAAGAGGTGCGGAAAGTGACCTTGGAAGACGAAAAGAAACGCCGTGGCTTTTTTGAACAGCACATGAAAGATACCATCAGACATCTATACAATCACCCTTGTGTGGTGGGATACACGATTTTTAACGAGGGTTGGGGGCAGTTTTCGGCGGACCGAATGTATGAAATTGCGAAAAAGTCGGACCCGTCTCGTTGGTTTGACACAACCTCCGGCTGGTTTGCAAAGAAAAAAAGCGACTTTGACAGTCGCCATGTGTATTTCCGGAATAAGAAATTAAAGGGCAAAGAAAAACCGCTGTTCCTTTCGGAATGCGGCGGATTTTCCTATCAAATCAAGGAGCACTGTTATTCTCCGGAAAAAAGCTACGGCTACGGTACCTGCCGGTCGGAGCGGGAGCTGACGGACCGGATTGTTTCGATGTACCGGAAGATGGTATTGCCGGCAATTCCGAGAGGACTTTGCGGTTGTATCTATACCCAGGTCAGTGATGTGGAAGAGGAAATCAACGGACTTTACACATATGACCGGGAGGTTTGTAAGGTGGAGAAAGCGGCCATGTGCCGGTTGGCAGAGGAGCTTTGCGCGGCAAATAAGTTTAAGCCGTAACGGATTCCCAGGTAAATCCGGTCTGCTAAGGACATGACGGTGTGTAACCGCGTTGTTTGCAGCAGCATCCGGTCCAAAAGACCGGAAAGATTTACGATGCCGGTAATAAATACGTCACCTACGGCAATCAGGTCTTTTCCTACGCCGGCTCCCGGCTTTAGGGAACCGATGCCCAGGGTATAGTACCCGATATGGGCCTGTTTTCCCAAGGAAGCATCAATGGCAACAATATACGGATTTTTATGGCGACGGTGGATTTGTTCCACGACAGTCGCCAAATTTTTTGCATGAACCGGGTCCTCCAGCGTGCCGTACACCAGATAATTCCGGTCTGTGTGTTGTGCCAGCTTGTAGCCGATTAACGGACCCAGAGAGTCTCCGGTGGCCCGGTCGGAACCGATACATAAAAAAATCAAAGGTTGCTCGGGTGTTACTTTTTCCCGAAGCAACGAAAAGAAAGCTTGTCCGAATTGGGCAGAGGAAGCAAAATCCTCCGCATTATAGTAATGAATGGTATTCAATTTCATGGTCCTCCGTGAATAAAATGCGGGCATGTATAATAAAAGTATTCCCGAATGTAGGAAAAATAGAAGCAAAGAATTGGGAAATATTGTAAAATGATTGACAGGAAACGACGGAAAACAAAGGGAAGTCCCGAAAACGGTAAGATTGTGATGCGATAGGCGGAAGTTTTTACCGATTGCTGTAAATCGAATCCTTTTTGCGACAGCGGAGTTTGGCAAAAAAAGCGGGAGTTGTCCGCTATGATAAAAGAAGTCAAAAAAAGACCGGAAAAATTCTGTTGTAGAAAGGAAAAGAAAAGATGGTAGAAAAAATAGTACAAAAAGAGTCGGATGAGACGGGAACGGAGAAAAACTTAGCATTTAAATTGCCGAAACATATTAAACAAATCGGCATGGGAGGAAATACACCGGAAATCTACATAGAAGATTATGCGGAGGGGTACTTAAAAAGACTGACGGGAAATAACGAGTCGGAATGTCGTGTGGCGGTATTGGTAGGTGAGTTTGTCAAATCGGAAGGAAAGCGCTACGTATTTATCCGGGGAGCGATTGAAGCCGAGGACGTGGTGATTGACAATAAGGTACGGTTTACGTCGGAAGCCTGGGCCGGGGTGTATGAAAAAATAAAGCGCTATTTCCCATATTATGAAGCAGTGGGCTGGTTTCTCGGCGGACCGGGATTTCTTACGGAAATTACGGAAGAAATCAAGCAGTTGCATGTGGATTGGTTCGGGGGAAGAGACCGGGTATTGTTCCGCATGGATCCGGTAGAACGGGAACTTGGGTTTTACCTATATGATAAGGGAGAACTGACAGAGTGGCCGGGCTACTGCGTATACTACGAAAAGAATGAAGAGATGCAGGACTATCTTGTGGCGGGGGCACCGCCTTCCGTGGATGCGGGATATGAAGAGCCGATTTTAGAGGAGCTCGGGAAAAAAGTAGGACGAATACAGGAACCGGCGACGGAAACGGCAGAGCCGGCGGCTCAGACAGAGGAACCGGGAAAGCCTGAGGGGCAAAAGGAAAAAAAGCAGGAAAAAAGCAAGTCCGGCCACGGGGCAAGTGTTGCGGCGGCGGTGGCATTGCTTGCCATCGGGGCCTTTGCGTTACGGCAAAGGGAACTGACCAAAAACGGCGATACAGCCGGATTGACGCCCGTACCGACGGTGGCGGGTCTCAGTCAGAGTGATTTTGACAAAGAGGTATTACAGACCAATGCAGAGGTAAAGCCGACGGATGCGGTTTTGCCGGAAAAGGAACTGGAGGGAAGTTTTTATGAACGGGACTTTATTCCGGTTACGGAGAGTCCTTCTGTATCGTCAGGCGAAGAAGGGGAGAAAAGTACACCAACGCCGGCACCTACGGCAACGCCTGTGCCGACAATGACCCCGACGCCTGTACCTACCGCGACCCCTGCGCCGACAGCAACCCCAAAAGAGGAGGAAGAAACCCATGCGGGTACATTAAAATTATATATCGTACAAAGCGGAGATACGTTGGCGGGAATTTGCAGAAGTTTTTACGGGGATACCTCGCGTTTGGAAGAGATTAAGGGGCTTAATCAGATTCCGGACGAGAATTGGATTTTTGCCGGCCAGGAATTGTATCTTCCGTAGCCAATTCACAAATTATTCACGGGGAAAACACAAAATTGACTTTTTGGTAAGATACAGTTAAAATAAAAAAGAACAGATACAAAGGAAGGAAACAGATATGATACATAAAAATGTGAGAAAAGGCATGGCATTGTTATTGGCGGTATCTTTGGTGGGATTGGCTGCGTGTAACGAAGCACCGGTACAGACACCGGGAGTGACACCGGAGGCGACTCCTACCGAGCAGGTAAAACAGGAGACTACGTTGGCTCCGGAAGTAAACGAGGCAATCGATAAGGTAAAAGAAAAGGAAGAAAACAACGATGCGGCAGTAGAAGTGGAGGAACGGACTGCGGTTATTACCTTAAGCGATGACGGAATCGAGATAAACGGAACCGGCTGCAAAGCAGAAGGCAGTTGTTTAACCATTAAAGAAGCGGGCGTTTATGAAATCACCGGTTCTTTGTCCAACGGAAGCATTTGCGTGAATGCGGACAAAGAGAGCGAAGTGCGGCTGATATTGAACGGTGTAACCGTACACAACGAAACAAGTGCGGCGTTGTTTTGTAAAAAAGCATCCAAGGTGACCCTTACTTTGGCGAAAGGTTCGGAAAACACACTTACCGACGGTGCCGACTATGTATTTGAGGAAGGGGAGGATGAGCCGGATGCCACGCTGTTCTCCAAACAGGATTTGATTATTAACGGAGAAGGAAAGCTGACGGTAACCGCAGCATACGGCGATGCGGTAAAAGGCAAAGACTCCTTGTATATTATGGGAGGCTCTCTCGTTGTAGGCGGTGTGGAAGACGGTATTATCGGAAAGGATCTTTTGTACATCGGCGGCGGTGACGTTTCCGTTAATGTGGTAAAGGATGCCTTAAAGTCTACCAACGATACGGATGAGACCCTGGGTAATATTGTAATAGAAGGCGGTTCGTTGTTCCTGATGGCAGGCGAAGACGGTTTGCAGGCAGAAGGAACCGTTTCCGTAAAAGGCGGGGAGGTTACCGTGTCCGCAGGGGATGACGGTGTGCACGCGGAACGGACAATCCGTATAGAAGGAGATACGAAGTTGTCCGTAACAAAGAGTGTGGAAGGAATCGAAGCTCCGGAAGTGGTAATTGACGGAGGTGTAGTTGAAGTTACCGCAACGGATGACGGCGTAAACGCAGCCGGAGGGGACGATACAGAGGAGCCGATAGGGAATCCTTTTGCGGAAGGAATCGGTGAAATTACGGTAAACGGCGGAAGTCTTACGGTAAATGCGGGAGGCGACGGCCTGGATGCCAACGGAAATATTACGCAAAACGGAGGGACCGTGGTTGTATTCGGACCTACCGGAGGCGGAAACGGTGTGCTTGATTTCGGCGGAGCATTTCATGTAAACGGCGGAACCCTTTTGGCTGTGGGCAGCTCCGAGATGGCACAGACGCCGTCGGATGCATCCGGTCAGTATTCTCTGGCGGTGGTAGCGGAGAATGGGGGACAGGCAGGAAGTGAGCTTGTCGTTTCGGTGGACGGACAGCAGGTGATTGCAAAAGAGATGCCGAAACGTGTGAATTATATTGTAGTGTCCTCCGGGGAAATGAAAGAAGGCACAACGGTTTGTGTAAGCATAGACGGAGAGGTTGTTTGTGAAACGGCATTAACGGAGACGGTTACGGTGGTAGGAAAGCTGATCGGCATGGGTGGCTTTGGAGGCAAAGGCGGATTCGGCGGTATGGGCGGCTTTGGAAACAAAGGCGGATTCGGCGGACGCCCGGGTGGTGAAAGACCGGACATGCCGGGCGGTGATTTGCCGCAAATGCCGGAATGGAATAACGGTGAAATGCCGCAGATGCCGGAGGGCGGCGTAATGCCGCGGCCGGAGTGGAATAACGAAGGACAGCCGCAGATTCCGGGGGACGGACAAGCTGCGTAAGACCGGGAGGTGTGTACGACTTGAAAAAAGTGAAAATAGCAGTGCTTGTGTTTGTGATTCTTTCGCTGGCGGGTATCGCTGTGTATTATTTCCTTGGGAATCGAAGCTATAAGAGCTATGAAACGGTTCAAGAACTGGAAATCAGTGAGGTGTCGGAATATGCCGAGGCAGACGGTGCGTTGGTTCGATGCGGGAAAGAAGGCGCGCAGGCGGTGGCAAAAGACGGTACGTTGTTATGGAATGTCACTTATGCGACGATGAAAAACCCAAAATATGCATTCTGCGGTTCCATGATGGTAGTGGCGGATATCGGGGCGAAGCAGTACTTATTGTCGGACGGAACCGGAAGTACCAAGACATTTACGACGCCGTATCCGATACAGGCGGTCAGTGTGGCAAAGCAGGGTGTGACTGCGGTGTTGATGAATGCGGAAGAAAAGGATTATATTTATTTATATGATAAAAACGGTACAGTTCTTTCGGAAATTGAAACAGTCGTTGCCAGGGACGGGTTTCCGCTTTCACTGGCCTTGTCGGAGGATGGGACAAAGCTAATTACTTCTTATATGAAGGTAGAAGGGGACGAACCGGTAAGCAGTGTGACGTTCTACAATTTCGGAGAAGTGGGACAAAATAATATAAGAAACCTGGTAGGTCAGGCGCAATATGCGGAGTGTATGGTGCCACGGATTGAGTTCTGGGATAACGATACGGTGGCGGTAATCGGGGAGAATGTGATGGAATTGTTCTCCATGTCGGAGACTCCGGAGTCGGTTTTCAAGAAGGAGATTTCCGCAGAGATAAAAAGTATTTCCTTCGGCGAATACCTTTGCATGGTGACAAAAAACAAGGACGGGCAGGAAGTGCTGGAAGCCTATGATAAAACCGGACAGATTTGCATGAAGAAGGTGCTGACACTGCCTTATGTAGGGATGCATACGGAGGGGGAGGAAGTCGTGATATACAGCTATTCCGGTTTCGAAGTGTATCATGTGAAAAAAGGTCTGATTTATCAGGGGACGTCGGAGAACGGAATCCGTCAGATGTTTGTAATCGGGGGAAATCGATATTATTTGGTAGAAAACCGTTTGGTTCGCGTGATTAAGCTGGTATAACAAAAGAGGGGGACTTTATATGAATTGGATTTTGATTGCGGTAATCGTTATTATTGCGGTATTGGGATGGTTGGGAATGAAAAAAGGCCTGATTAAAATGGTGTTTTCTTTGGTGTCTACCATCGCGGCGCTTTTGATTGCGATGCTGTTCAGCCCGGTGGTTTCCGGTATGATGAAAAGCAATGAGGCAATTGTAGGATTCTTTGATGAAAAAATCGGTGCGATTGTGGATTTTTCCCCGGAGGAAGCAAAGGAAGAAACGGAAAGTAAACAGGAGTCTTTAATCGAATCCTTGCCGCTTCCGGAAACCTTTAAAGATACGCTTTTGAAAAACAATACGGCGGAAAGTTATATTTCCATGCAGGCGCAGAATTTCGAAGACTATGTTTGTCGGCAGATTACCAATGTGATTATTAATGCCATTGCTTTTGTGATTACCCTTGTTTTGGCGATTATCGCGCTGGCCCTTTTGTGCAAGACATTGGATTTGTTAGCCAAACTTCCGGTGCTTCGTCAAATCAATACAATAGCGGGACTGGCAGCGGGAATTGCGGAAGGCGTGCTGTTGGTTTGGGTGTTGTTTGCGATTTTAACCATGTTTGCGGGTTCCGAATTCGGAAAGGATGCGCTGGCTATGATTGGAGAGAATCCGTTGTTGGATTTCTTATATAAGAATAATTTGGTTTCCAAGTATATCGCAAGAGGATAAGATAATCAACGGAAAAAGTGCTTGAAAACCGAGCACTTTTCTGTTATGCTATAAATGTAAGCACTTACATTTTACGAAACAGGATAACAAACTATATTATAAGAAGAAAGAGGAAAAAGAGATGGACGTTTTAACACAATTTCAGAAACTCGGAATTATTCCGGTAGTGAAGATTGATGATGCGAAGGATGCGGCTCCGCTTGCAAGAGCACTTTGTGAGGGAGGTCTTCCGGTGGCGGAGGTAACGTTCCGTACCGATGCGGCAGAGGAAGCGATTCGTCAGATGGCACAGGCTTGTCCGGAAATGTTGGTAGGTGCGGGAACGGTACTTACGACGGAGCAGGTAGACCGTGCGGTAGCAGCAGGGGCGAAGTTTATTGTCAGCCCGGGGCTGAATCCGCGTGTGGTAAAGTATTGTCAGGAGAAGGGCGTGCCGATTACTCCGGGTACCTCCAGTCCGACGGATATCGAGCAGGCACTGGAACTGGGCCTTGAAGTTGTAAAGTTTTTCCCGGCAGAGGCATCCGGTGGTATTGCAAAGATTAAAGCGATGGCAGCACCGTATACGAAGGTAAAGTTTATGCCGACCGGCGGTATTAATGCAAAGAATTTAATGTCTTATCTGGATTTCCCGAAGATTATTGCCTGCGGCGGAAGCTGGATGGTAAGTGACGCATTGATTAATGAAGGAAACTTTGATGAGATTAAGCGTTTGACCAGAGAAGCGGTAAATACCATGCTCGGTTTTGAAATTGCCCATGTGGGAATTAACGCAAACAGCGAGGAAGAGGCAGACGGAATTGCAGGTTCCTTTGAGAAGTTGTTCGGTTTTGCGAAGAAGACCGGTAACAGTTCCGTATTTGCCGGTTCCGCAATCGAAGTAATGAAGGCTCCGTACCTGGGTGCCCACGGTCATATTGCGATTCGTACCAATTATATCGATCGTGCAAAGTATCATATGGAACTGCAGGGCTTTGAATTCGATGAACTGACTGCAAAGAAGGATGCAAAGGGTAATCTGGCAGCAATTTACTTAAAGGGCCAGTTCGGTGGCTTTGCGGTACATTTGGTACAGAAAAAATAGAAGTGCCTGTAGCTTGCAGAGAGAAGTTTCTTCTATGAAAAAGAGATAAGAGATTTGGGACCGGTGCGTTTGTGCGTACCGGTCCTTTGAAATGCAGAAATTTTTTTGGTGACAGGAACACTAGATGTAGAGGTAAAAATAAGTGGTTTACACAATAGGCAGAGGTTTTGGAAAGCCTTGAAAAATAAGGAAAAAATAAACTGAAAAAAATTGAAAAAAAGGTGTTGACAGGAGAAGAAATAGGTGTTATACTAACGAAGCTGTCACCGAGAAGCAAAGAAAATTGAAAAGTTTTGAAAACAAGATTTTTAAAATAATTCAAAAAAGTGCTTGACAAATCACAGCACACTGTGGTAAACTGGTTAAGCTGCTTCGGTAAAAATAAGAACAGCAAAAAGAATGAACCTTGATAATTAAACAGTAAGACAACCCTGAAAATTCATTTGAAATTTTCATTCTGAGAAGACGAGAAATCGTACCTCAGAAACAGTAAAGTCCGAAAG
>JAGBBP010000023.1 GCA_017938405.1 Lachnospiraceae bacterium | reverse complement strand
GGTTGCACGAACGTCCGCGTAGAAAAATTCAGGAAAGTGACACACTGGGAGTTTTCAGATGGAATTTATCTTGGAGACAAAGGGAAAAACAACCGGAAATGGGCAGACAGAATCAGTGTGGTAAGAGCAGAAATGTGTCTGGAATTCTGGGGTATGCCCCGAATGGAAAGTTAGAGGATAGTAGCTCTAAAAGAGATAGGATAGCAGGGAGAAAAAAGACAGTATGGAATATCACGTATCGAAAACAGGAAATGACGCGGCGTTAGGAACCAAGGATGCACCGTTTTTAACAATATCCCGTGCAGCACAGGTCGCAGTTGCCGGAGATGTGGTTATCGTACATGCAGGTGTGTACAGAGAGTGGGTAAATCCCGCAAACGGCGGAAGAGAAGATGCAAGAATCGTTTATCAATCTGCCGGGGATGGCGAGGTAGTGATTACCGGTGCAGAACAGGTAAAGGATTGGAAGAACGAAGGCGGTCAGGTATGGACGGCGGAAGTAGACAATACTATTTTTACAAACCGCAATCCGTTTAAAGAGGATTTGTGCGGAGACTGGCTTTTTAAGGGACCGTTTGTACCGCATCTGGGAGACGTGTTTTTAAACGGAAAGTCCTTGTACGAAGCTGAGTCCGTAGAGAAATTGCAGAACCCGGAGGCGTGGGAGTTGGCAAAATATGCCGAAGACTCCAAGTTGGTATGGTATGCCGAAGCAGGCGAGAAGACAACAAAGTTTTGGGCGAATTTTGGCGAGGCAGATCCAACAAAGGAAAATGTGGAAATCAGTGTACGTCCGTTCTGTTTCTGGCCGGAGAAGACAGGGCTTAATTATATTACGGTAAAGGGATTTACGATTTGTCAGGCATCTCCGCAGTGGGCTCCGCCGACTGCTTTGCAGGAAGGTATGATAGGCCCGCATTGGAGTAAAGGCTGGATTATAGAAGACAATCTGATTTACGAGTCTAAATGTGTAGCAATCAGTCTGGGCAAAGATTTGGACAGCGGACATAACAGAGGCCCGAAAGGGAAATCCAAAGGTGGTACGCAGAGAGAGCAGGAGGTCATTTTCCATGCTCTGCAGGGTAATTGGAATAAGGATTCTATCGGCGGACATATTGTACGAAACAATATTATTCACGATTGTGAGCAGGCCGGTGTGGTAGGACATTTGGGTGGTGCGTTCAGTATCATTGAAGGCAATACGATTTACAACATTCACCATAAACGAATTTTCCACGGCGCAGAAGTAGCAGGTATTAAGCTTCATGCATCTTTGGATACTCAGATTAGAAATAATAAGATTTACGGCTGCTATCGTGCGGTATGGCTGGATTGGCAGGCACAGGGTACCCGTATCAGCAGAAATGTGTTCTTTGACAATCTTTCAGAAGACTTTTTCGTAGAAGTTTGTCACGGACCTTACCTGGTAGACCACAATCTGTTTTTATCCAAGATGAACTTTAGAAATTTGGCACAGGGTGGTGCTTTTGTACATAATCTTTTTGCAGGGAAACTGGTTCTGCGTGAGGAATTGTCAAGATGGACACCGTATCATTTTGCACATGATACGGCCGTTGCCGGTTACAACAATTTCTCGGGCGGCGATGACCGTTATGTAAATAATTTGTTCTTATTTGACGGGGATGAAGACAAGACGGTTAAGCCTATGACCTTCTTTGAACATTTGCCGTTGCCTCCTCGTAAGGAAAATAAAGAGAAGGGACAGATTATGGATGGTGTACCGGATGATTCTGTATGCTATTTATACCCATCAGGACTTTCTGCTTATGATAAGTATCCGGTTGGAAATGAAAAGATGCCATGGGAGTTTACAGAGGAAGAACGCAAGGAACGCGAGGAAAAATACGGAAGCCTTTATCCCCTCGGACGCTGGGCGATTCCTGTACAGATAAATGGAAATGCGTATTTTGGCGGCGCAGTAGGATGTGCTCATGAGCCGGAGGCGAAGGTTTGCGAGCAGGCAGGCATTACAATAGCATTTTCCGAAAAGAAAGATAAAGTATTTGTATGTATTAAGGACGCGGAGTTACTCGGTGGTGCAGGCTCAGAACTTTTATCTGCGGATACATTGGGTGAAACTTACCATGCGGAAATGGCATACGAGAATCCTGACGGAACAAACATCGTATTCGATACAGACTTCTTTGGTAAGAAGCGTCCGGCAGGCAATGTAACACCGGGACCTTTTGAGGTGATGGGTGTGGAAGCATTGGACTGCGAAATTGAATTATAGATTGTAGAGGAAAACAAAATGATACTTTGCATTGCAACAGCTCCATGCAGAGTCTGAGGAGACTGCATGGAGGAACAGCTTTAGCTGATATCCTCAGACTTTGCTTCGGATTTATGAAATGACGGATAAAAAGGAGCAAAGAAATGAAAGAAATAAAGAAAAATGAATTATACCAATTGAAAGATTTTTTACTTCTGTGGAGC
>JAGBBP010000022.1 GCA_017938405.1 Lachnospiraceae bacterium | reverse complement strand
GGAACCGACTGCGACACCGGTGCCGACCGCAACGCCGGAACCGACAGCAACACCTGTACCGACCGCAACGCCTGTGCCGACGGCAACGCCTGTACCGACCGCGACGCCTGTGCCGACGGCAACGCCTGTACCGACTGCAACACCTGTACCGACTGCAACACCGAAGCCGAAGGAAACAACGAATACCGGAAGTAACGGTTTGCATGCAGTGGCTAACTCTGTGGAGCGGCTGAATGTGGGAGGTTTTGGTGAAAATGACAGTTCCTTTTATGTGGCGGAAGATGCGGAAGCAGTGATGCCGTATTATGTTGGCAAGCAGAGTAAGAGCTTTTTGGCGGGGAAGGAATACGATATGGTAGTGTATCTGGGCTTGCCGTATTATCTTCCGAAGCTGAATGAGAAGGCTGCCTATTATT
Organism: Lachnospiraceae bacterium; assembly: GCA_017938405.1. Classification (GTDB taxonomy): domain Bacteria; phylum Bacillota; class Clostridia; order Lachnospirales; family Lachnospiraceae; genus SIG307. Next base: position 15,543 of record JAGBBP010000022.1, on the reverse strand, counting down.
CCGTATCCGATACAAAGATAGCAAAAATAGAAGGAAACGAATTGGTGCCGTTAAAGCAGGGCACATTTACTTTGACCGGTTATGATTTCGCAAAAAAGAAGCTGTTTGATAAGACGGTGGCAGTTACCACTTATAACGACGGGAAGGATGTTTTGAGTGCAAGATCTTTCACGTATATTGACTTGGGGCGTTACGATAACGCAAAGGATGTGCATTACTGGAGAAATGCGGTAAATACCATTTCCGATATGTGCTATTACCTGCAGGCAAGGGGATTTAAGTATAATTTTGCGAAAGAGCCTGAATTTTGTGCCATAAACAACTGGCAGTGGACCGCAGATCCGGAAGCGATTTTCTCCTATAGCGGCGGCGTTTGTGTACAGGTGGCCCAGATGGGAAATTACATGTTGGCGGATAATTTCGAGGACTGGGGAAATATTCTGGTGTTCGGTAATCAGGGACACATTTTTAACTGGTATTACGAGGACGGTTATTACTATGTGATGGACTTTACGGAGGTAATCAGTGACAACTGCGGCAGAGATAAATGGGTAAATAATTATGTGGATTACACCCGAAGCTATAAGAAGTTTAAGACCATGGATGAGATTAAGGCTTGGATTCCGGCAGAAAAGGTAGATACCACGCAGAACTGTCTGGTGGTGATGTACTCCTGTCAGGGACATGATTATATGCCGACATGGCTGGACGGCGGAATTAACGATACCCGCGGGTTAGTAAACGGGTTGTATGACCATACCGCAGTATTCGGCTTCCAGGACATTGTTTGCGAAGAATTGACCATATTGTGGCAAAAGGAAGGAATCGACCTGGTGGTAAAGGGGTTTGCTCCGGAGGAGATACCGACCATGGTTCTCGGCAGAGGAATTTACGGGTGGAAGAAGGAAATTAAGAATTATTTTGAGTATTAATGCTGTAAAAGTTTGCGTTCACCGGTGAATCAACGGCCGGTGAACGTTTTTTTGCATATAAAATCAAAAAAAGTCAGAAAGTATGCCGGGAGCATAAGAGTTGAAACATAAAATTTAGTATAATAGAGGCATCGACAATACGGCAGATGAAGCCGGATAAGAACGGGATGATGGTATGTTTCAATGTGACTGTTGCGGACTGTGTTGTAAACACCTGGCAGAATCCGATTTATACCGGGAATTAGACCGGGGAGACGGTGTCTGCATGTTTTTTAACGAAGAGACAAATTTGTGCGATATTTATGAAAACCGGCCGGTACTTTGCAATGTGGACCGGATGTATGAATTGTATTTCAAAGATACATTTACAAGAGAAGAGTACTATGCGTTGAATTATAACGTTTGCAAACAATTCAAAAAGGAGGAGAAGTAAAATGTACTTAGTGTGTTTAAACGAGGATGAAAAGGAATTGTTTTTAGGGATGGCATATCATTTGGCAACATCCGACGGAGAGTACGGAGAGGAAGAAAAAAGTGCCATTGCAGGGTACTGTCAGGAAATGCAATGTACCTTTGACGCATCCGGGGTAAAGCCCTTTGAGGAACTTGTGGGACGTGTGAATGCAATTTCGGAAGATAAGGGAAAGCGTATTATAACTTTTGAATTGGTGGGATTGGCCATTGCGGACGGCATCTACGGAGACGATGAACAGGAATTGATGCTTACGTTGGAAAAGTCCTTCGGACTGGAGGAGGGATTTGTGGAGGAGTGCGAGAATGTTTTGTTCGAGTACATTTCCTTCCAGCAAAAGCTGAATGAGTTTATTCTTGGATAAAGAGAGGACAGCATTATGGCATATTCAAAAGAGGAACTGGATTATAAACGGCGCGGGGAGTTAGAGGATAAAAATAAAAGGGATAGAAAAACTGCGGAAATGGGAGCTGGACTGGCGGCCACCCAGGCGGCACAACAGGCGACCCAGGCGGCTGCGGTGAAGTTTGCAAAGCCGGCTACTTATACGGGAAACCGAACGTTGTATGACAGCGGAGTTGCAAAGCACCATGCAAAAGTAGATTTGTTTAAGAGCGGAAATAAGGTGGTTGATCCGTATACCGGAAAAGATTTGGTGTTGACAAAGCAGGAAGCAAAGATGTTGTACGGAGATAAGTGGACGGAACATCTTGCTGAGGCAGACCATATTAAGCCGTTGGAGCAAATCTATGATGAGACACGAAATAATCCATGGTTGTCCAACGATAACATCAAAGATATTGCCAATGATAAGCATAACATAAAGGTTACATCGCGAAAATACAACAATGCGAAGCGAAGCCGTACTAACGAGGAACTGGCAAATGATCCGGAATATCAAAGTCAGACCGGATTGGAACTAACTGAGCAGGGAAGGCAAAACGCAATCAGAGACGGAAGGGCGGCGGATAAGTGGACCAAAAAGCAAGAATTGGTACAGACCGGTAAAAACATTGTAAAAACCGGTCACCAAGCGGGAATGCAAGGGGCAAAAACCGCCGGTACCACAGCACTTACCATGTCCGGAATTATGAATGTGGTATCTGTAATTAAGGGAGAAAAAACGGGAGAAGAAGCGATTGTAGATACGATTAAGACAGGAGGAAAGGCAGCGGTAACCGGATATGCCATGACCGGAGGTTTAACGGTGGTTTCCAATACATTAACTGCGTCAAAATCCAAGTTCGTACAAGGTCTTGCAAAGTCCAATATTCCGGGCAAAATCATTACGACGGTCATGGTAACCGGAGACACGTTAAAGAAGTGGGGTAACGGAGAGATTACAACGGAAGAATGTCTGATAGAGCTGGGAGATAAGGGCTTAAATATGTTGACCATGGGATATGCTACGGCAATCGGGCAGACTTTGATTCCGATTCCGGTAGTGGGCGGTGCCATCGGAGCCTTAGTAGGTTCCATGCTGACCAGTAGTGTGTATAATCATTTGATTGGGGAGCTGCAAAGAAGAAAATTCGAGCACGAAGAGCGGTTACGGATTATTGCGGAATGTCAGGCAATGGCGGAACAGACGAAAGCGTTCCGGAAAGAGTTGGAATCCTATTTGGATGAATATTTCAGAGACTTCAGAGATTGCTTTGACAGTGCGTTGTCTTCCATGAATTTCTCCTTTGAAACGGGAGATGCGGACGGTGTAATTGCGGGCGCAAACGAGATTACAAGAAAACTGGGTGGAGAAGTACATTTTGAAACGGTATCGGAGTTCGCAAGTTTTTTGGATGATGATACGTGTGATGTTTTATAACAGGAGGAGAGAAATATGCCATTACCGTTTTTATTGGGATTAGGGGCCCTGGCGGCAGGTGCAATCGGAGCCGGAGGGCATTTGAGTGCATCGGTAACAAATGAGGAAGCGGAACGGGTGTCAAATGCGGCCCAGGAATTGTATGAGAAGGAAAAAAAGAAATTAGATAAGGCACAGAATAAGACGAAAAATAAGTTAAAGCAGTTGGCAAATTCGAAAACAAAGGTCATGTCTTCCTCTATGAAGCAATTTGTGGATGCCTATGATAAGGTAAAGCATATTCAGATTAATTCTACCGGCGGAATGAGTGAGATATCCAAATTCTCCGTTGATAAGCAGGATATGCTTGAAATCAGGGAAATGACGGATTTGAATTCTTCTGTTTTTGACGGAGGGGTCAAGCTTGCTGCCGGTGCGGCGTTATCCTGGGCAATCGGGGCACCGCTTGCGGCAGTGGCAGCGCCGGTGTTGTTTTTTTCCGGATTATCTGCCAGCTTTAAAGCAGATGAAAATCTGGAAAAGGCAAAAACCATGATGGCGGAAGCGGAAGCGGCCGTGGAAAAGATGAAGGTGTCGGAAACCATGTGCAAAGCAATTACGGAACGGGCTGACATGTTCAATGACTTACTTACGGAATTAAACGGAATGTTCGGAGAATGTGCCTATTTGCTTGAAAAGGTCATTGCGGAGAAAGAAGCGGAAGCAGCCGGAAGAAAGCTGACCTCACAGGACTTTTCCGAAGAAGATATGAAGCTGCTGGCAATGGCAAGAGCTCTTGCGGGAGCGGTAAAAGCGGTCATTGATACGCCGATTTTAACCAAAAAGGGCGACTTGGATATGGCGGGAGCAGAGGTTTACGGACAGACCATAGACCTGCTTCCGGATTTCAGTGCGCAGACGGAAGAGGTGTATGCAGATGCAAAAGAAGTATATGATATCGAGTACGAGATAACGGAGTCCGAACAACGTAAAATCAACGAAGCAACACGGAGAAATAAAACGGCAATTGCGAAGTTTAAGAGCTCTGAGAAGGAACGTGAAAAGGAACTGGAGGAGTGGAGACGAAGAAAAGAGGCAGAAGAAAGAAAAAATGCCGAGAAGGAGTATTTTCAACGCCTCACCGAGACAATGCCGCATATGGACCTTGCGGAGCTGCGGGATACCATCATTGAGTTAGAGAACGGTTATTACAGTAAGACACGCAAATTCCAGAAAAAAATAATTCTCGAAATCAGGGACCGGATTGCTTGTAATATGGTGTCAGATGCAGAAGAAATCGAAGATAGAATCGCATATCTGCGCGAGATAAAAGGGATTGTGAACGGTGCGGAGAATAACGCGATTTTGGATGAGTGTATCGAAAAAGTCATGAAATCCCAAAAAGTTTCGGGTCAAAAACGGGCCGGTGAGAAAAAGGTTACCGCTGAAAATATTGATGAAATAATTCGATTGGCCAAAACGGATGCAGAAGCACAGAATTTACTTTGTGAAGCATATTGGTATGGCGATGTGGTAGAAAAGGATTTGAAAAAGTCATTTTTTTATGCAGAGAAGGCCGCTGCGCAGAACAATACGCAAGCCATGATTAACTTATCTTTTTACTTGAGAAAAGGAATTGAATGTAAACGGGATTTTGAACGAGCGGAGGATTTGGTTTTAAGAGCTGCCCAAATGGGGGATTCGGATGCATATGGTGATTTGGCCGAGATGTATTTGTTCGGAATGGGCCCGATAGAACAAAATCTGGATGAAGCATTTTACTACATGGATAAAATGGTTGAGGCAGACGCTAAGGATAAGGAAGAGGTGCTTGGCTGGTTTGGACTGTCTGAGGAACAGTTTGCGATGTTTTATGCGAAGTACTTGGATGGAGAGATTGAAGAAGACAGAATACGGCTAATGGAGGATGAACTGAAAAAGGGACAGCCGGAGGAGTATTTGCCGTATCAGACAAAGGAGTATGCGGAGGAAGCATACGAAGACGACGAGTACGAAGAGGAAGACGGGTATGACGAATACGATGATGACGAAGAGGACTATGAGGAGGAAGAGGAGAAAGACGAAGAAGTATCCTACGAGGAACTGCTGAACGGTCCGTTAGAAATACGGTCCATCGATGAACTTCTGGAAATGGAAGAAATCGCGAAGAGCCTCGGAAAGGAAGCGGAAGAGCAGTATTGTCCTCGGATAAACAGAGAGATTCTGAAGAGAGACAAAAAGGTATTGGATGAGGTACTAAAGGGATACGAGAAACTTTCCTTGGAAGAACTGGACCGGTTGATTTTGGAAATAGAGGAAGTTCCTACCTGTAGAGCAAGTAAGGCAACCCATATAAAGAAAATCAATAGTATGAAGAGCAAGAAAGAAAAGGAATTGTCGGCGCAGGAAGAGGAAAAACAAGCTCGCGAAAGACAAGCGCTTGAGAAGGAACGGCAGAAGCAGGAGAAAGAGATACAAGCGCTAAAAAAGGTGGAACAGGAGCGCGAAAAGGAACGGCAGGCCCTTGAAAAAGCGAAGCAGGAACGGGAAAAGGAGAGACAGGCCCTTGAAAGAGAACGACTGGCTCTTGAGAAAGAACGGCAGGAACAGGAGCGGGAGCGTCAGGCACTGGAACAGGAGCGTCAGGCACTGGAAAAGCTGAAACAGGAACAAGAGAAAGAACGATTGGCGCAGGAGAAGGCGCGATTGGCGCAGGAAAAGGAACGACTGGAACAGGAAAGAGAACGATTGGCGAAAGAAAAAGAACAGCAGGAGGAGGAAGAGAAGAGGCAGAGTATAATGAATTTGATGACGGCGGCTGCTTTTGGACCGTTATGCGCTGCAACGTCTGAGAAAGTGAAAAGACCGGTATCACCGGTGGTAAGGGAAACGACAGAAAAGGAAGTAGCAGAGAAGAATGTAAGTAAAGGTATCGGCGGTACCTATGAAATCAGAGTTCGCTTCTTGAAGCGTATGGATAATCTGAAATATGCGGATGCGCCGGTTGTCAAGACTTATGTAAAGAGCTTACAGCGGAGAATACATCACAACTTTATTGCTCCGTATGATGAGCAATTTGACAAAAAAGTAGGAAAAGCAATGAAGGCCTATGCAAAAGAAGTGGATAGTGCAAAGGTTATTCTGATGCGTGATGTTACTCTTCTGGGAAGCGGAAAAGAAGGGTTCCTCATGACGACACGGGGATTTTACGGCAAAAACACGTTGGAAAAACCGTACTACTGTGACTATAAATGGATTCGTATGTTGGAGATTGTGCCGTCTACCGCTTCGGGATTGTATAACTTGTATGCGGTTACGGATGCGGGCAGACAGGAATTGGGGTATTCCTCTCATTTGGATGATTTGGAGCGGGAGATGTTACTTCTGGCGGATCTCATTTGTTATATTTTCGGTATGAGCTCCGGGGATTATGCGGTGGATGACAGAATCGGTGGAGAAAGAAGTGTGCCAAAGGAACAGCCGGCACCGCAACCACAGACGCCGGCAAATGATGTGGCAACTGCACAACCGGCAGTGCAAAAGACAGAAGTAAATATGCCGAAAACAGGAGAAACCGCAACCGTTACCGGTGCAACACCGGAAAAAACCACAAAATTCTGTGGTTATTGTGGCAAAAAGATTTCCATCAATGCGAAATTCTGTGGCTATTGCGGAAAGGCTTCGGCGAAGAAAAATCTTTAACTATACACAATACAAAGGAGACTAACTATGGGCGAAGTAAGAAAATTATTATTAGGGAAAGAACTGGTATTTACCAAGGAAATGGATTTGTTTAATTCTTTGCGGAAGAAGTATTTGCAGCTTTCCGTAGAGGCGCGAAAAAAAGCCGACGAAGTATATGATGCAAATTTAGACGGTTACGCGTCTTATGTGGCACTTTGTCGTTCCATTATGAATGATGTTTTTGATACCTATTTGCAAATCGGTGTGGCGGATATCATCCGGTACGGGATTTATGATATCGACGAAGTGGTATTGCGACAGGAATTTGAAGCAGAAATCGGTTCCGAGTACGGACAGAAGGTAGATGAATTTGTAGGAAGAATCGAAGCGATTGATGCGGAACAGGCGGCAGCGGATCAGGAACGAAAAGACATGATTCGTAATTCCGGACCGATTGAAGGTTCTTATGTTTCTATGTCCGGCAATTTTGCATCGGATATGGGAAATATTGTGGGAAATCAAATCGAAACGGCTGCGATTAATGCAGTGTTCAAGGGTGGTACGGCGTTGTTGACCGCCGGCGTAAGAGCAATTGAAAAGAAAGCGGCGGAGAAGGAGCGGAATGCACTTTTTAGTAAGAGCAGTACAAAAAATGATGTGCTGGAAGGAATGGAGCAGGATGTATATATGCTTCATCGTACGATTGCCCGGTTAATTAATGAGAGAACCGGTGTGGAGCATTATTATTACGCCAAGGAAGCAGATGTTCTTCGGTTTGAACCGATTTGCCGGAATGTTTTGCGGGGGAATTTTAAGGCGGAGGATCTTCCGGGATTGGAAACGGAGCAGATACATAAGGTTCTTATGATGAATCCGTATGAACTTCGCATGTTTTGCTATGTGATGAAAGAAAACGGCGGAATTACGGATGAATTAAAGAATTTGATGGACTATTTATGTGTGGACAAGGCATCTCTGGCGGACACTTATCTGGAAGAGAAGTTTAGTTTGGCAGATTATTCTACTTACGAGGCTATGGTGGAATTTGAAAAGGTGGTTGCTGCTGAGTTGGTACAGTTCGGAGTGACAGAATGTAACTTTACTTACGATGTGGCTTCCAAGAAAGAGACCTTGTATATCGCACGCAGAACCTTCCGTCAGTTTACTTATGATACCATTGAAGAACGCGATTTTGCCGAGAAACAGTTCTATGAATTCCTGGGTGAAGGCTTTATGGAACTGGAGCTGGATGAGTTGCTGGAGAAGTATGACGCTACCTACGACAATGCCCTTACGGAAAAGAACCGGGATGATTTCCAGGCAATGCTGTTAGAGTATATTTCCGTGAAGGTGGATGAGTTCCGAGATACAGAATCCATTGCGGGCTATGTTACCTATGCCCAGGGAAAGAAGCTGGAGCATGGTCTGGAAAAGTCGGAGCTTTTGGATGTATTTGAAAGAAAATATAAGAAACTGAACCGGAAAGAAAAGTTTAATGCCGGTGCGGCCGCAGCAAAGGAAAAGCTGGCAGCTACGGCAGGAAGTGTAATGGGCAAGGGAAAAGGCTTCATAAAGAAGCTTCCGTTCGGTAAGAAGAAAAAGGAAGAGGTAATCGACGGAACCGCGGTGGAGCTTTCGTCGGAGACGGTGACGGCGGCAACAGAGGAAGGGACTGCAAAACCGAAGAAAGAGAAAAAGAAATTGAATATTTCCGGAGTAAAGGACAAGCTTCCGAAGAAAGAAAAAGGCAGTACGGATGCTGAACAGGAATCCGAGGCAGCGATTGCCAAAGTAGTCGAGGAACACAAGCTTGTGACCCCGGAAGCGGCTGCAGAAGAAAAGTCTGCTGTTGTGGAGACTAAAGAGGAAGCGACCCCGGTGGCAGCGCCGGCAAGTGTGACTGAAAACCCGACGGTTGCTCCGGCAACGAAGCCTTGCCCGCAGTGTGGTGCGGCGGTAAAGGCAACCGGTAAATTCTGTAGTAAATGCGGCTATCGTTTTTAGGAGGACAGTATGAAGTATTGTGAAGAATGCGGCGCACAATTGGAAGATGATATGCGGTTTTGCGACGAGTGCGGAACGCCGGTATCCGATTATGAAGAAGTACAAGAAGTAAAGGAAACGGGTGCACAAGTGCAAAGTGTAACGGAGCAAAAAGTTATTACACAGAGCGTGGTAAGCACGGAATCACAGCAAACAAACTATTCGGAAGAGCCAAGACCAACCTTGCGGAATACCGGGAAGAAAGCTCCGAAGAAAGGTGGCATAATTGCCGCCGTGGTAGGGGTCCTTCTGGTGGCCGTGGTTGTGATCGGAATCGTTTTCCTCGGAAAGGGTGACGAAGGGAAAAATCCGGAACCGGAAAATAAAGCCCAGGAAACGGTAAGACAGGATGGCGAAGAACAAGAAACCGTGAAGCAGGACAACGATACACCGAAGGATTCCGGTCAGAAGGAGCAGACGGAGACGAGGGTGACAGAAGCGGTCGTGGCGGACAAGAAAGAAGAATCCGACGTGAAGGAGGATGCATACCCGTTGTTGGAGGAGTTTATTGATGTGGTGTGTTCTTACAGCGATCCGCCTGTGCATGAAGGATTCGATTTTGAAGCATATTTTAAGCCGGAATATGACCGTTGGGTAAGCGGAGAAGGCTATACCAATATTGTTATCGGGGAAGACGGGCATCTGATTAATACAGACGAGTACTCTTACGGAGATCCGCTTACGGGGGATAATATATTCCGCGATGTGACATACGGTGCATATACCATAGTCGGCAATGTGGGAGACTTGGAATACGGATTCCGGGTAAAGAAAGAGAAGTCATATTATGGGGTAGATTTTGTGTATGTAATGAATGGAACTCAGTATTTTGCTTCCTTAGAATATAGTCGGGATGGTGTGTATATGGATGAGGGAAATGTGGCCAGTGGCATTGTTGATAATACCGGGGAGTGGGTTCAGATTACGTTTGTTCCGTACTACGACGGGGAGTGTTGGTTTGAACTGGTAGCCGGGGATAATGGTTCCACCAGTGTTATTGTGGATGAAATTCTTCCGGCGGAGTGTGTTAGCCTTATGACCTTTGAGAATTATCAGGAGTATTACACATTTTTGTGGAACTAAGAGTGCGAGGAAATAAAAAGACGAAAAAGACTAAAAAGGTTAAATTATATTGACTTAACAAGAAGATATGGTATACTAATATCAACGGAGAGTCCTGCCGTAGTGTGTGACTGCTAAAAGCGTTAGCAACTCTAATGGAGTTACTACAACAAATGGCTATGCGTCAAACGCATAGCCATTATTTTTTATTTACTTTCCTTGGGAATTTGGGTAAAATAGGAATAGAACATTTGGAAGGACGGAAATGGAAAAACAGAAGTTTTAAACAGGAGACCACCATGATTAAAATCGACGAAGCTGCCTTGGAGAAGGCAGAACTTTTATCAAAACTGAAAATAGAACCCTCCGAGCGGAAGCGTACCATGAAAGAAATGGAGAAGCTTCTTGCTTATGCGGAGAAGTTGAATGAATTGGATACGGAGGGTGTGGAACCGCTGTCCCACGGCGTGTGGTCGGAAACCGCGTTTCGGGAGGATGTTGTAACAAATCCGGATGGAAAAGATGCGTTGCTTTTCGGTGCGCCAAAGCAAAAAGACGGGCAGATTGTAGTGCCGAAAACAGTATAAGGAGGAAAGCGAAATGCAGATAGAACAGATGGGTGCAACAGCGCTTTCCCGGGAACTGAAAAAGGGCACCGTAAGTGTGGCGGAAGCGGTGGCGCATTACCAAAAACAAATCGAAGAAAAAGACGGGGAGTTACAGGCATTTTTAACCTTAACAGGGGAGGATTTGCAAAGACAGATCGATAAAGTACAGGAAGGTATCCGGAACGGGCGGTATACCGGACCGTTGGCTGGAGTGCCGGTGGCGGTAAAGGATAATATTTGTACCAAGGGACTGCGGACCACCTGTGCTTCCAAAATGCTGGAGAATTTCGTTCCGTCCTATGATGCGACGGTAGTGAAGCGGTTGCAGGACGCCGGGATGCTTGTTCTCGGCAAAACCAATATGGATGAATTTGCCATGGGAAGTACCTCGGAGACGTCTTCTTTTCAGATTACGAAAAATCCATGGAATCCGGCCTGTGTGCCGGGGGGATCTTCCGGCGGTTCCGCCGTGGCGGTGGCAGCGGGAATGGCGCCTCTTGCCCTGGGGTCCGATACGGGTGGTTCCATCAGGCAACCTGCCGCCTTTTGCGGTGTTGTGGGCCTGCTGCCTACCTACGGAAGGGTATCCCGGTACGGCTTGGTTGCCTATGCCTCTTCTTTGGACCAAATCGGTCCTATGGGCCGCACGGTGGCGGACTGCAAGGCATTGTATGAAGCGATTGCAGGCTTTGACGAAAAGGACGGAACCTCGGTAAGACGAGGGATAAGGAATTCCGAAGAGTGTGAGGACTCCGCACTTGGTAGAGCAAAAGAAGGGTTGTCGGCGGATGTGTTGCGAGAAAATAGTGTGGCACGCTTAAAAGGTATGCGTATCGGTATTCCGAAGGAATATATGCAGTCGGAGATGAATCCGGAGGTGCGGGAAGCGGTGAAAAAGGTAGCCGTACTTTTGGAACAACAGGGCGCAATTGTGGAAGAAATGTCTTTGCCGCTTACGGAGTATGCGGTGGCCACCTATTATTTGGTCGCCTGTGCGGAAGCAAGCTCCAATCTGTCCCGGTTTGACGGTGTAAAGTACGGTTATCGTGTGGACGGGGAGCAGGGGCTTCATGAAATGTATAAAAAAAGTCGTACCGAAGGCTTGGGGGAAGAAACCAAACGTCGGATATTGTTGGGTTCCTTTGTATTAAGCGAAGGGTATTACGATGCTTATTATTTAAAGGCATTGAAAGTAAAACGTCTCATCAAAGAAGAATATGAAAATGCATTCAAAACTTGCGATTGTCTGCTGACACCGGTGGCTCCGGGGACAGCCTCGAAACTGGGAACCAGTCTGCAAAATCCGCTGCAAATGTATCTGGGAGATGTGGATACGGTGGCGGTAAACCTAGCGGGACTCCCGGCCTTAAGTGTACCTTGCGGGTTGGATAAACAGGGACTGCCTATTGGTGTACAGTTTATCGGAAACGCTTTTTGTGAAGAGACGTTGTTTACGGTGGGAGAGGCTTATGAAGCGTTGCGGGGGGCTTTTCCGATGCCGGGTGAGCAGACTGCGGGCAACGGAAAGGAAGGTGTGTAAGATGGCAGCAAAACAATACGATACCGTCATCGGCTTGGAGGTACACATCGAACTTTCCACCAAGACGAAGATATTTTGCGGCTGTTCCACGAAGTTCGGTGCAATGCCCAATACCCAAACTTGTCCGGTGTGTACCGGCATGCCGGGAAGCCTTCCTGTGTTAAATAAAAAGGTGGCGGAGTATGCCATCGCCCTGGGGTTGGCAACCGGTTGTCGAATAAACAAGAGAACCATATTTGACCGGAAAAATTATTTTTATCCGGACAATCCGCAGAATTACCAGATTTCCCAGTTGTATGTGCCGATTTGCGAGGAGGGATTTCTGGAAATAGAGACGGCAGATGATGCCGGGAATGATGCGGGAACGTGCGGAAGCGGAAAAAGCATCGGCAGCAAAACGACGAAGACCATCCGCATCCATGAAATGCACATGGAGGAGGATGCGGGAAAACTGACCCACAATGAAGCGGCAGGGATTTCTCTGGTGGATTACAACCGAAGCGGTGTGCCGCTTATTGAGATTGTGTCGGAGCCGGATATGGAAAATGCGGAGGAGGTCATTGCCTATTTGGAAAAGCTTCGCATGATTTGCCTGTATCTGGGGATTTCCGATTGTAAGCTTCAGGAGGGTTCCATGCGGGTGGATGTGAATCTTTCCGTAAAGGAGGCCGGAAGCAAGACTCTCGGTACCCGGACGGAGATGAAGAATTTGAACTCTTTTAAGGCCATTACCCGTGCCATCGCGGTGGAGCGGGAGCGGCAGATTGCATTGATTGAGAATGGAAAGAAAGTGGAGCAGGAGACAAGGCGCTGGGACGATACGGCAGGGGAGTCCTACTCCATGCGGTCCAAGGAGGACTCCAAGGACTACCGTTATTTCCCAGAACCGGATGTACCGCCGGTGTTGATTTCGGAGGACTGGATTGAGGAGATACGAAGCCGTCAACCGGAGTTCCGGGAGGAAAAGGCGGCTCGGTTTGTGGCGGAATATGATATTCCGGCCTATGATGCGGAGATTTTAACCCAGTCCAAGCATATGGCGGCCTTGTTTGAAGAGACGGCGAAGCTGTCCGGACAGCCGAAGAAAACCGCCAACTGGTTTATGGGAGAGCTGCTTCGTCTATTAAAGGAAGCGGGAAAAGAACCGGAAGAGCTTACCTTTACACCGAAGTACGCAGCGGATTTGATTTTGGCGGTGGAAGAAGGCAAAATCAATCAGGCAAATGCAAAGGAAGTGTTTGCAAAAGTTGTTTTGGAGGATGTGGAGCCTCTTTCCTATATGGAACAACAGGGCCTTATGAGTCTTTCCGATGAGGGAGCGTTGCAGGCAGCGGTGGAGGAAGTGATTACGGAAAATGCCGGGATTGTGGAAGAATATCGCGCGGGGAAAGACAAAGTGTTCGGATTTTTGGTAGGGCAGGTTATGAAAAAAACCAAGGGAAAAGCGGACCCGGGGAAAGTAAACGAGTTGTTAAAAAAGAGCCTGTAAAGATGGAATGCAAGCCGGAAGGAAAACTTTTTGCGGAAATTGTGTTTTCGGGCACTTTCTTTGCCGTTTTGCTTGACAAAAACGGACAGGATTGTTAAAATACACTTTGATATAATACAGTGAGAAAGAAGGGGACCTTATGAGCCGAATGGTATTGTCGCTTTTAGTAGAGAATACGGCAGGTGTATTAAGCCGTGTATCCGGTTTGTTCAGCCGTCGTGGTTACAACATTGACAGTCTCTCCGTGGGTGAGACGGAGAATCCGGAGTATTCCCGTATGACGGTGGCAGTCAGCGGTGAAGACGGTATCTTGGATCAGATTCACAAGCAGCTGGCAAAGCTGGAAGACGTGGTGGAGATTACGGAACTTCTTCCGGGTGAGTCGGTTTGCAGAGAACTGGTACTGGTAAAGGTACAGGCCAATCAGAAGGAGCGCCAGTCGGTGATTTCCGTGGCGGATATTTTCCGTGCGAAGATTGTTGATGTGGCACCGGAATCCTTGATGATTGAGCTGACCGGTAATCAGGCGAAGATTGATGCCTTCATGCGTTTGCTTGAGGGCTTCACCATTAAGGAGTTTGTACGCACCGGTATTACCGGTCTGGTACGTGGTGTGGGGGATATTGAGGATTATATCGCAGAGTAATCCGCACAGTATTTTACGAGCGTACGACGCATATATTTGCGCATACCATATAGAAAAATTAGGAGGATATGAAAATGGCAAAGATTTATTACCAGCAGGATTGTAATCTTGCACTGTTGGATGGCAAGACCGTAGCTGTTATCGGTTATGGCAGCCAGGGACACGCTCATGCACTGAACATGAAGGAGTCCGGTGTACACGTAGTAATCGGTTTATACGAGGGCAGCAAGTCCTGGGCAAAGGCTGAGGCTGCAGGCTTTGAAGTATATACGGCTGCTGAGGCTGCTAAGAAGGCAGACATCATCATGATTCTCATCAACGACGAGAAGCAGAAGGCAATGTACGAGGCTTCCATCGCTCCGAATCTTGAGCCGGGTAACATGTTAATGTTCGCACACGGTTTCGCAATTCACTTCGGTCAGATTATTCCGCCGAAGGATGTAGACGTAGTTATGATCGCTCCGAAGGGACCGGGTCATACCGTAAGAAGCCAGTACCAGGAAGGCAAGGGTGTTCCGTGCTTAATCGCTGTACATCAGGATGCTACCGGTAAGGCTCATGAGATGGGTCTTGCTTACGCACTGGCAATCGGTGGCGCAAGAGCAGGTGTTCTTCAGACCACCTTCCGTGAAGAGACCGAGACCGACCTGTTCGGTGAGCAGGCAGTTCTTTGCGGTGGTGTAACCGCCCTTATGAAGGCTGGTTTCGAGACCTTAGTTGAGGCCGGTTATGAGCCGGAGAGCGCATACTTTGAGTGTATCCACGAGATGAAGCTCATCGTAGACCTTATCTTCCAGAGCGGTTTCCAGGGTATGAGATACTCCATCTCCAACACCGCTGAGTACGGTGATTACATTACCGGACCGAAGATCATCACCGATGAGACCAAGAAGGCTATGAAGCAGGTATTAAAGGACATCCAGGAAGGTGTATTTGCACGTAACTGGCTCACCGAGAACCAGGTAGGTTGCCCGAACTTCAACGCAATGAGAAGAAAGGGTGCTACCCATCAGTTAGAGGAAGTGGGCGCAGAGCTTCGTAAGCTTTACAGCTGGAACAACGAGAATAAGTTGATTGATAACTAAATCGTTGGAATTGAATAAAGAATGACATACAGTCCCTTTCCGGCTCTTTGTCAAGAGTTGGGGTAAAATATTTCAGAGGCATAGGAATTCGTTCCTGTGCCTCTTTAAGTTAAAGCAAGGAAGATTCGATTCCTGAAGTTTCTAAAGTTTCTATATCCAAAAGCATTTCGCTTAATTACTT
>JAGBBP010000021.1 GCA_017938405.1 Lachnospiraceae bacterium | reverse complement strand
GCTTCCTGCTTGTATGCTGCGATAATGCCGCGGGAGGAGTTTACGATAGCACCGAGACCGTCTTCGTTGAAGTAGTGAACCAGGTCTGCTGCCTTACCGCCCTGTGCGCCGTAACCCGGTACCAGGATGAAGCTCTTCGGCATAATCTTACGAAGCACCTTACCCATTTCCGGATAAGTAGCGCCTACTACCGCACCGATGTTGCTGTAGTCGCCGTCCATGCAATCAGCACCCCACTCAGCTACCTTTTCACCAACATACTCATACAGCGGTCTGCCGTCGACTAAACGATCCTGGAACTCACCGCTGGACGGATTACTGGTCTTAACTAAGATAAACAAACCCTTGTTTTCTTCCTTACAAATCTTTACGAACGGATTCACACCGTCACTTCCCAAATACGGATTTACCGTAACAAAATCTTCGTCAAACGGATAGTAGCTCTTGCTGCCTACGGCTACCTTACCGAGATGTCCTACCGCATATGCCTCGGAGGTGGAACCGATATCACCACGCTTAATATCGCCGATTACCACAAGGCCCTTTTCCTTACAATACTCCACGGTCTTCTTGAATGCAATGAGGCCCGGAATACCGAACTGCTCATACATTGCCACCTGCGGCTTTACCGCCGGAATCAAATCATAAGTCGCATCCACAATGGCCTTATTGAACTGCCAGATTGCTTCCGCTGCACCTTCTAACGTCTCGCCGAATTCTGCGAATGCCTTTTCCTTTACCTGGTTCGGTACATAGGAAAGCATCGGGTCAAGGCCCACAACAATCGGTGCATTTGTCTTCTGAATCTTCGTAATAAGCTCTTTTACCATAGTAGTCTCCTTTTCCTTGGTGTTTACCAACCGTTTCGTTTGCATGACTTTTTACCGACGCCATGCCCCAGCGCTCATTGTAACATAGAATGTTTTGACTTGCAAGCCTATTTCTCGCCGTTCCCGAAGGAATAACTACTCTTCTTCTTTTGTGAATACTTTCTCCACTCTGCTTAACAATTCCTGCGGCATAAACGGCTTCACCACATAGTCTGCCACATGTAATCTGCCTGCCTCGATTACAGTCTCCGTATCTGAAGAAGCAGTTAAAAAGATCACCGGAATCTCCTTGGTTTCTTCCTTTTCCCGGATATGCTCCAAGGTTTTAATTCCGTTCATAATCGGCATCTGCACATCCAGAAGAATCAGATCCGGCTTTTCTTTTCCCAGTAACTGTAAGCATTCCAATCCGGATTCGATTTTTACCACATCGTACTTTTCCTGTTTTAAAATAAATTCCGCCATTCTTAAATTCATTGTGTCATCATCCACGACCCAAACCGTTCTTAACATCTCGTTTCCTCCTTACTTAATGCGCACACATGCGATATTCTTTATCTTCTTCCATCATCTGTAACATAACATCCGCAAACTTCGGATCAAACTGGGTTCCTTTTCCTTTTCTCAGTTCTTCCTTTACAACTTCCTGTGGCATCACATCACGATAACTGCGCTTTGACGTCATAGCATCATAGGCGTCCGATACTCCGATTATACGGGCAATCTCCGGTATTTCGTCCCCTTTTAAGCCATCCGGGTATCCGGTTCCGTTATACAACTCATGATGCCAGTGTGCTCCGATGGAAAGACCCGGAATCTCCGTCATCGTACCCAGAATATCCGCGCCGATTCTCGCATGATCCTTCATAAGAGCATATTCCTCATCCGTCAAACCGGAGGTCTTATTAATGATTGTATTCGGAATACCGATTTTCCCGATATCGTGCAAAAGACCGATATAATAAATGTCTTCCTGTTCCTGTGCCGACTTTCCGATACGTCTTGCAATTTCTTTTGCATACTGCGCCACCCGGACGGAATGACCATTGGTATAGGTATCCTTGGCATCGATGGTCTCCGCCAGCGTTAACATAATCTGCATGGACAACCGTTCTACCTTTTCTCTTCTCTGCTCCGCTTTTCGTGTCTGCTTTTCTACTTCCCGTTGCAAATTTTTCTGCAAGCGATCCAATTCCAGAATACGATGAATTCGCTGTAGCATAATGTCCGCAATAAACGGCTTTTTAATAAAATCAAGCGCGCCCTCGCGAAAACCACGGATTTCACTTTCACTATCGTTGTCCGCAGTCAGGAAAATCACCGGAATATCTCTTAACAGACTTCTTTTTTTCATTTCCTGCATTACTGCAAAACCGTCCATCTCCGGCATATGCAAATCCAACAACACCAGATTCGGCTTCTCTTGTTCAAAATACTCCAGCGCTTCTGTTCCGGAAGTAACACAATCCACAAAAAAATGTGATTCTAACAACCGTTCCGCCATCTTCAGATTCATCGTATCATCGTCCACGACCAAAATACGTTCTTTTTCATCCGCTTCCGCAGTTGTTATATGTGTTTTGGCGTCTTCCCCGTTCAACTCCTTTCGTATCAAAGAAAGCAGCTGTGCATAATCTTTCATTACACTTTCATGATTGGCATGAATATCGTCGATACGATTGTCCTTTGCCGCCGTTTCCAACTGCTTCGCCGCTTCGGAAAGCTTCACTGCTCCGATGGAAAGGGACGTGCTTTTCAGCGCATGAACCAAAATACGATATTGTTCCCAATCTTCCTGTTTGTAAAAGCTCCAAATAGATGCATGCTTATCGTTGGAAAGATAAGAGCCTAACATTTCTCTGTAAAATTCTTCATTGTTGCAGCAATATTCCATACCGGTTTTAAAGTCCAAATATGCAGCCAACGGATTTTCTTTTCCGTCATCTTTTGCAACAGCCTCCCGGTTCTCCGTTTCCCGAACCAAACGATTTACATATAATTCCTGTGGAAGATGCTTTTTTAATAACAGCATCAGTTTATCGCTCAAAACCGGTTTACTTAAATAATCATCGAATCCCGCATCCAGATATTCTTTTTTTGCACCACTAACCGCGTTTGCCGTCAACACAATAATCGGTGTATCCTCACATAACTTTCCCGCCCGCATTTTTTGCATGGCTGTCATACCGTCCATAACCGGCATCATGTGATCCATAAAAATGAGATGATATACCTTTTCTTTTACACAGGCAATTGCTTCTTCGCCGTTCATTGCGGTATCAATCTGCAACTTTGTCTTCCAAAGCATCCCCTTGAATAAATCAAGATTCATTTCATTGTCGTCCACAACAAGAATTCTTGCCTGTGATGCTTCGAATTGCTCTTCTTCTTTTCTTGTGGGTGCTTTCAGGTCTGTCCAGACGATTTCGCCAATCGGTTCGGTATCTACAACATTTTGTACTACCTCGAAGGAAAATGTGCTTCCTTTTCCGATTTCACTCTCCACCGATAACTTGCTTCCCATTGCATACAACAAACGGGTGATAATGGTCAGGCCCAGGCCGATTCCCTGTATATTCCGCGTCCGATTCTTATCAAACCGGATAAAACTTTCCGAAATACGTTCTACATCTTCCGGCTTCATACCGATTCCCGTATCTTTTACGGAAAAGCACAATACACCTTCCTTGTCTTCCTTCTCTTTCCACTTAATGCAAACCTCTATACTGCCTTCCTTCGTATACTTCACCGCATTGGAAATCAGATTTTCCATAATCTGCATGAGGCGTACTGCATCTCCCGCCAGTACTCTCGGAATCGCCGGTTCGACTGTAAGACCGAGTTTCAGTCCCTTTTCTCCCGCACAATATTGTGCGTACACAAAAACATCCTGCAATACTTTCTGTATATCATAGGAATCCTTTTTCAGCTTTAATTTGCCTTGCTCAATTGCCGTAAAATCCAAAATATCATTGACCAGAGAAAGAAGTGTCTGCCCTGCCGCTTGCACCTTTAATGCATTGGTAGCGGTCTGACTTTCTTTACTTTCCCTTAAAATCATTTCGTTATATCCCAAAACCACATTAATCGGTGTACGAATTTCATGAGACATATTGGCAAGGAACTCACTCTTTGCCTTATTTGCCTTCTCCAGAGCTTTTTTCTGTTTTTCATACACATAGGTCTGGTATTTGAAAATACAACCAAAAATACAGGTAACCACCACAACGGATTGAATCACATCGGCGCAAATCGCCGTTTTTTTGTCCATAGCGGATACCATTTCCGGATACTGTAATTCCAATAACATGCAGACAACCGCTACAACCAAATTGAAAACATACATAATTGTACCGATTTTTCCCTTTAATAGCAACCAGGAAAAAGTCAGACCCAATACAAACCAAACCGGCATTCCGGAAGCGAGCCCTCCACTGGTGAAATACATAAACGGAAACAAAAACATATTTGCCGCAAATACAACAAGAAACGCCGCCAACCTGGGTTTTCCGTTTTTCTTATTTGCCAGCCAAAGAGATGTGGCAATTATAGTAATCATAAGTACCACGGAAAGAATCACTTCCGCTCCCTGATGCAGAAAAACAGTAATGACCAGTGACACCAAACCACCGACAAAAATAGCCGACAGCATCAGATTTAACAGCTTATGCTGGATTTCCAAATCTTCACGATACATCCGGGATATCATTTCCTTAATCCGCTTCATCGGGCCGGCTCCTTTCTCCTTTTCCACTTTATTCATAGTATTCTCTCTCGTCCTTCCTGCACCGTCTTTTCGTAGCATTCCATGGCATCCTGATGATTCTCTTTGATAAAAGAAAACTCCTGCGCTTTTCCTGCCTTTTCCAGTGCCAGTGCCTTCTCGGATAATATTTTTCCGCCGATACTGAGAGAGGTGGATTTTAACGCATGTACGGCAATCGTGTAATTTTCCCAATCTTCTTCCCTGAAACACTGCTCCAGCCGTTCTTTCTTTTCCGGCATCATTTCACAGTACATTTTCATAAACTCCCGGTACATCTCTTCGCTTTCTCCACTGTAACGAAGTCCCAGTTCCCGGTCAATCCATTGCGTCTCTTCCTGCTTTTCCTCCCCGGAAGGAAGTGTTTCCGATATGGTTTCTTCTGCCGATTCTACCGGTTCCGAAAGTAACTTTCCTTTCGGAATATACCGTTGTAACATTTCTTCCAGTTCATCTCCCACAATCGGCTTACTCAAATAGTCATCAAAACCTTCCGCAATGTACATATCCCGCACACCTACAATCGCATTTGCCGTCAACGCAATCACCGGAGCTCCCTTGGATGCGTATTCTTCCATTTCCCTCATTTGTTTCATGGTTTCGATTCCGTCCATTCCCGGCATCATGTGATCCAAAAAGATGATATCAAACTTCTTTTCGCAAACCAGATCCAGGCAAGCTTCTCCACCGGTACACTTCGTTATTTTCACCTGGGTTTTCTTTAAAAGATTCTCGAAAACAAACAGATTCATATCATTATCATCTACTACCAAAATCTCTGCTTCCGGTGCCCGGAACGACTCCCGATAACTTTGCAGTGACTGGATATATGCATGATATTTCTCTTCAAAATCGCCGATTCCGTCCGGACGAATTATCTTCTGCGGTAACAATACGGTAAAGGTAGAACCTTCCTTATAGACGCTTTCTACCTTTAACTCACCCTGCATTAAGTCTACAATCTTTGAGGTAATTGCAAGGCCGAGACCGGTTCCTTCCACGTTACGATTCTTTTCCTGATCCAATCGTTCAAATCCATGGAACAGCTTGCCGATATCCGCCTCACGAATCCCGATACCGGTATCTTTCACCGTAATTCGCAATACAATATCTTTCTCCCTGACGTCCTCTTTTTCAATTTTCAGCCATACACTTCCGGTTCTGGTGTATTTTACCGCATTGTTTAGCAAATTCACCATTACCTGGCGCAATCTGATTTCATCTCCATACAACTCATCCGGAATCGTCTCATCTACTTCCACAATAAAATTTAACTTTTTCTGATTTGCCCTTACCTGTACCATATTTACCACACCGTTTAATACAGAGCTAAGGAAATACCGTTCCTTAATAATCTCCATCTTTCCGGCTTCGATTTTTGACAAATCCAGAATATCGTTAATTAACGTCAGAAGCGTCTTGCTGGCATTTTGAATATTGCAGGCATACTCCTTAATCGATTCCTCCTTACATTCCCGGATAATCATTTCATTCATACCCATAACCGTGTTAATCGGTGTTCTGATTTCATGGGACATATTGGCCAGGAAATCGCTTTTGGCGCGATTTGCGCTATCTGCAATTTCCTTTGCCCTTCGTAACTCTTCACTTTCTTTTGCTTTTTCTTCCGCACCGAAGACAAAGGCCATACCGATTGCCAGTAAAAGAAGCAATAATCCGAATACCCAGAATACCAGTTTAATAATCACAAAAATTCCCTCTGCGGCAGTTTCCTCATCCACCGAGCCCACTACCACAAAGTCATAGTCCCCCACATTGGCCACAAATAAATACTGTTTCCCGTATTCTTTACAATACGCAGCGCCTTCCGTAGCAATAATCATTTTTTCACTGATACTTGCAAAGGCATCCGTTGCGGCATTCGAGCGCAAAAACCGTAAATCTTCCTCTCCCCAGCTCTCATACGGGATTATAATCTCTTCTTCCCTGGTCGCCAGTAAAATCTTCCCTTCCCCGTGAAAACAGGAAAGTGTAACCATTTCCGGCAACACATCCTCTTCCATTAACTCATACAAAACATATTTCACATTACCGTTATGATAAATCGGCACCGAAAACAAAAGACCTGTCCCTTCCTGATACGAAACCCCTCTGTTTCCGCGAAACGCTTCCCGCACACCGGAGAATCCGGAAACATCCATCGCCTCTCCTTGTACCGTTTCACCATCCAGTTCCAAAATTCCGAATACAGAAGACGGATTCTCCTCCTGTAACATTGTAAACAACGTACTCATCGATACTTTTCCGCTCTCGAACAAGCCGGAAACGGTTTCCAACTTTTTCAACTCCGTTTCCAGCTCACTTTCTGCCACCTGCGCCACACCTTTCACCTGTGCCGCCACCTGTCGTTCGATATTTCCGCGCAACAAAGCACGTAATTTCACGTGCATAAGGACACCCACCAGTATCAACACCGCAACAAATACCGTCAACAACACAAATATTCTTGATTTACCCGATTGTAATCTACTCTTCATAGAATTTCACACCCTCTACAAACCAGTCAAACTGTTCTAAAAGCATCTCATCCGCAATCATTTCTTTTTCGCCGCAACGAAGCGTTCCTTCCGTGTCATAAATCATCCCGGAAAACACATCAGCCCCCAACATGATTCTTTGTTTCGCTTTTTCCACACTTTGCTGTATCTCCTCAGTTACTTCCCTTGAATACGGAGACAGCCCCACGGCTTCCACTTCCATTCCGATCCAATAGTTCTCTTTTTCATTGGCCTTTCCGGTCAGAAAGCTTTTTATTAATTCTTTATACACCATCTCCCAGTCACAAACTACCGACATGAGATACCGGTCAGACTGTCCGGTTAATGCTTCATGATATCCGACGGAATATACACCGAGTTCTTCCGCCATATGTATTACATTTGTCTGATTCTGGTGATATGTCAGCACATCCGCACCTGCATTTTCCACCAGTTTCTTCGCCGCCTGCCGTTCTTCCTCTTCGTTATCCCAGTCTCCCGTCCAGGCAACAACCACTTCCGCCTCCGGGTTCACACTTCTTACACCTAACGTAAACGCACTGATTCCGCGATTTACCTCATTATTCTTCATTGCCGCCACATAGCCGATGGTTTGAGACTTCGTCTTCTGCCCCGCCACAATTCCTGCCAGATAACGTGCCTGATACATACGCACAAAATAAGAGGTCATGTTCTCCGCATGATGCTCGGACGAATTCCCGTAAAATACGATATCGGGATACTCCTTCACCAAATCTTTTACTTCCGAAGAATAGTTATAGCTGGACAAAATAATCATTCCGGCCCCTTCTTTTGCCAGTTCCTTAATTGCATCACTGCATTCTCCGTTAAATTCTTTCACATTTTCCTTTACAATTAACTCCGCTCCCAATGCTTCACAAGCTTTCTTCACCCCGTTGTAATGCATTCCGTTCCATCCGGTTTCATTGCTCGCTCCGGACATAATAAAACCTACTTTTGTTTTTTCCTTTTTCTCTTTTCCCATAAAAACAATCAGCAACAAAATCACCAGAACGATTACAGCTGCTCCCAATACAACCGCCAGTCTCTTCTTTCCCTTCTTACTCATGAATGATAACTCCTTCCACATACCAGTCAAATCGATTTAATAATGCATCATCCGAAAGATTTTCCCCCTCTTCCACGCGCACTTTTCCGGTATTATCTGTAATCGGTCCATAAAACACATCAAAGATTCCGCTTTCCAATCTTTGCTTCTGCACAAGTACCGCTTCTTCCACACCATCCTTTACATTTCCCGTCAACGGTGCCAGCCCTACAACGCCGGTGGATGTACCTTCCCAATAATTTTCGCCTTTGAACTTTCCCTGCAAACATTTTAAAATGTGAGGTTCGTAGTAATTCTCCCATTGCCATACCGGTGCCGTTAAAAAGCTGTTCGGATACAAGGCACTGTTATCTATATTGTATCCGATAGACCAGATTCCCTTCTCCTCAGCCACCTCCAATACCTTATTGGAATCGGTATGCATGGCAATTACATCAATATTATAATTTTCAATCAAATCATTTGCCGCAGCTTCCGCTGCCACATCTCCCGTCCATGAATTACTCCATTCCACGTGTACTACCGCATCTTTATTCACAGAACGCACCCCCAAGGTAAACGCATTGATTCCGCGATTCACTTCAGAAATCGGAATTGCCGCCACATAGCCGATTTCATTCGTCTCCGTCTGAAGTCCTGCCACAATACCGCTTAAATAACGAATTTGATAAATACGTGCAAAATACGTAGCTAAATTCTTGCTTTGCTGTACTCCCGTGGCATGATAGAAATAAATTTCCGGATGCTCCTCAGCCGCCTGTAATGCCCATTCTCCGAAATCATAAGAATTGCAGATAATAATTTCACACCCTTGTGCAATCAACTCTTCTATGGTTGTCAAACAAGTCTCATCCGTAGGCACATTTTCCCTATAAACGAGATGCAAATTCAACGACTTTGCGGTTTTTTCCAGTCCTTCGTAATGAGACTGATTATAACTTTTATCATCACAGCTTCCGATTAATAAACAGCCTACTTTCGTAGCATTCTTCGTTACATCCGTGTTTTCCCGTTTTTCATTAATCAGGAAAATTCCCACAATAATTACAACCATGACACCTGCGACTACCGCGATTATCTTCTTCACAATACATGCTCCTTTGTCCGTATACCTTATCTCTCGTACGTAACCGTTCCTTCACAAATCGTCAGATACACTCTGCCCTTTACTTTCTTTCCTCCGAACGGCGTATTCCGTCCTTTGGATAAAAACTCCTCCGGATTTATTACATATTCCTCATCCGGTGCCACAACGGCGATATCCGCCAGATAGCCTTCCGCAAGTCCGCCGATTTCTTTCTCTCTGCCAAGAACCTTTGCCGGATTATAGCTCATACACTTACAAAGCTGCATCGGGCTCATACCGTACTCCTTTACCAGCACCGTATTACTGAGTGCATAGGCAGTCTCGGAACCCACGATTCCGAAGGGAGACCCAATCATAGAACCGCTCTTTTCCTCTGCGGAGTGAGGGGCATGGTCGGTGGAAATCACCTCCATGGTACCGTTAAGAAGTCCCGCAATCAGCGCCTTCACATCTTCTTTTCCCCGAAGCGGCGGATTCATTTTGAACATAGACGCATCTTCGGTAATCTCCTCATCACACATAGCAAAATGATGCGGGCAAACCTCTGCCGTCACATCAATGCCCTTTTCCTTTGCAAACCGAACAAAATCCACACTGTACTTAGTGGAACAGTGACATAAATGAAGCTTTGCACCGGTCTCTTCCGCCAGTAAAATGTCGCGCATGGTAATAATATCTTCTACTGCATTGGTGATGCCCGGAAGACCCAGTTCTTCCGCCTTAGCACCGGCATTCATCACACCGCCCCGTACTAACGTTATTTCCTCACAATGGGCAAATACAGGAAGTCCCGCTTCCCTCGCCTTTCTCATTCCTTCCGCATACAGTGCCGGATTCATAACAGATTTGCCGTCCTCGGACACCGCTGCCGCACCTGCTGCAGCCATTCCCTCAATATCCGAAAGCTCGGTTCCGCTCTGGCCGATGGTCACCGCGCCTACCGGAAGTACCCGGACCTTGCCGGCTTCCTTTGCTTTTGCAAGCACCGTCTGTACCACTTCGGCACAATCCGTTACCGGCTTCGTATTCGGCATCGGACAAACTGTGGTATAGCCGCCTGCCGCAGCAGCCGCGGAACCGGTGGCAATGGTCTCCTTATACTCAAGGCCCGGCTCTCTGTAATGCACATGTAAATCTATAAAGCCCGGAAGAACATGCTTTCCGGTAGCATCCACCACCCGGTCTGCCTTTGCTTCGCTTTCCTCGATTTTCTCTGCTACACGTGCAATCTTCTTGTCCTCTGTTAAAACATCAAATTGTCCTTCACGCCCGGTCACCGGATCGATGACATAACCGTTTTTAATTAGAATTCTCATGATTTTGTCGTACCTTTCTTTTTCTCTCTTTGTTACTTTTCCGTCACGTCATATCGCACTTCCGACAGAAAAAGACCTCTGGCTTCAATAGTCTCTCCCGCCGCTTCTCTGTCTCCGGTGGTCAGAAGCTTCTGTACCGCCTCCGGCTCAATTTCTCCCTTTCCCACCGCTAAGAGCGTACCTACTAAAATCCGCACCATATGGGGCCAGAAATCGTCTGCGGTAAAAGAAAACAAAATCTCGCAATCATCTCCGTAAATGGTAATATCCTTCATCACCCGGACCGTGGACTTTTTCATCTTACGATTGTCGGAAAAAGCCTTAAAATCATGCCCTCCGATTAAGTAAGAAGCCGTTTTTTTCATCTTCTCGATATCCGGACGCTTAAAACAATAGTAATTGTATTTCCGTTCAAATACCGATGGCACTTCTCCTACCGTTACTTTATACTCATATACAAACTCTTTTGCAAGATAGGACGCATGAAAACGGTCCGGCATCTCGCAGACTTCCAGTACCGCAATATCCATCGGCAAATACCGGTTTAAATACTGCTTAATCTCTGTCACACTCATACTCGTTGCAGTATGGAAATTCGCAATCTGTCCGTAGGCATGGGCTCCCGGTTCGGTACGGGCTGCGCCAATGACCTCCACCGGTTTTCCTTCCATCTTCTCCAATACTTCTTCTAACTTTCCCTGTATCGTTACCATACGCTCTTTTCCCGCCATTTTCTGCCATCCGGCATAACGGGAACCGTCATATTCCAGCGTAAGTTTAATATTCCTTGTTCTTTCCTGTTGCATCTATGTTCTCCTTATTTCTTCGAATACTCCTTTACTCCCTCTACAATACCCTTTGCCAACAATGTCTGATATGCCCGGCTTACCAACTTCAGTTCTTCTACTTCATTGGTCATAAATCCGGCTTCTACCACAATCACCGGCATCTGTGCCCAGTTTATCCCGGTCAAATCATCCCGCTCAATAATGCCGCGTTTCTTTGCACCGGTCCGCTCACATAGCTTCTTTAAAACATGATCGGCAAGTCGTTTACTCTCTGCGGATAAATCGCCCACATACGGGTTATTTGGGGAAGGATACAATACGGAGATTCCGTTTGCTTCCGTATTTTCCGCGCCGTCCGCATGAATCCGGATAAAAATATCCGCACCTACTTCGTTTGCCAATTCTGCCCGCTCTGCATTGCTGATATTTACATCTGCCGTCTCTCTGGTCAGAATTACCTCGTATCCCTCTGCTTCCAATGCATCCTTTAACAACAAGGAGAGTTCCAAATTGAACTGATGCTCCGGTATCTTCGTCGTAATCCCCTGAGTACCGGTAGAAACCTTTGTCTTCATCTCCGTCGCTCCCGGTCCCACCGGTTCCGTATCATAATCTCCTTTCAGCTGATGCCCCGGATCGATTACAATTTTCTTTACCTTTTCCGTTTCTTGTTCCTTCGGTGGTTTCGGCGCTTCCTTAGTCGGCTTCGGTTCCTCCCCCGGCTTCTGCCCCGGTCCCGGTTTTGGCGCAACTGTCGGCGTTGGCGTCGGACTTGGTGTCGGCGTTACTGTTGGCGTCGGCGTTGGCGTCGGTGTTGCTGTCGGACTCGGAGTTGCTGTTGGCGTCGGCTTCGGAGTTGGCATCGGTGTTGCCGTCGGCGTTGGTGTTGCTGTTGACGTCGGCTTCGGTGTCGGACTCGGAGTTGCTGTTGGCGTCGGGCTCGGCGTTGGTGTTGCTGTTGACGTCGGCTTCGATGTCGGGCTCGGCATCGGCGTTGGTGTTGCCGTTGGCGTTGGCGTCGGTGTCGGCGTTGCCGTTGCTGTCGGCATTGGCGTTGTCGTTGACTTCGGCGTCGACGTTGGACTCGGCGCCGGCGTTCCGATTGCCTCCGGCTCTGTTGAATCTTCTACTTCTGAACTCATTTGTTCTAAGCTCTCCATATAGGAAAGCACCAACTGATATTCTTCCTCCGGATACCCTTTTGCCTTCGCAACCAAAAGCATATCCTTCCCGTCCTGAAATTCTCCGGTGGCTGCATATCCGTATGCAAGATTTGCATAATAAAATGCCGGTGCATCTTCCGACTTCTTAATAGCTTCGGAAAGTAAAGGCACGCCTTCCTCAACCCGGTCCAAAATCACATATAGCATTCCGAGACTGGTCAGCGACTCGACACATTCCGGCTCTGCCTCCAATGCCTTACGATAATACTGTTCTGCCTGTTCGTACTCCTTATTATTCCGATAAAACAGACCCAAATTGGTATAGCACATGGCAGACTCTTCCCCCGTTGCCAGTGCCATGTCATAATACTTCCCGGCAGTCTCCAAATCCCCCTGTTCCATCATACAATGTCCCAAGTAGCTATAGGCATATACCAGTAAGTCCTCATTTTCCTCATTTCTTACAGTTTCTTTAAACGCATCTATTGCATCCGCATATTCCCTATTTTGATATGCTTCGCATCCTTTTTGAAAACAGGATGTGGCGGATACCCGTGAAAAAGGATTCCGGTTACATCCTGCCGCAACCATCGCACAGCATAATAGCGCAATCCAAGCAAAACGCTTCATTTTTTCGCCTCCTTTGCCTATTATATTTTACCATATCAAACGCAGAAAAACAATAAATCTTTCTTTCCCTATTGACAAAAAAAAGACCGCTCGTTATACTTGCAATGTAAAATATCATATTTTGCTAGGGGAGCCCCATGCTGAGAGGTAGTTTTATACTACCGACCCTCATAACTTGATCCGGACAATTCCGGCGTAAGGAAGCAGACCATTTTTTATGGTCACTCATGGCCCCTCCTAAGCAGTTTGCAAGGAGGTTTTTTATGTTTCTGGAAGTTTTTAAAGAGGACGGATATGCCGTTCTCACCACCGCAGGTTATGTTGCCTGTGCCGTTGCAGTACTGCTCCTTCTTGTACTGACCACCCTTTTGATCAAGCCGAAAAAAGATACAAAACCGCGTTGGCAGGCAAAAAAACTGGTTTTTTCCGCGGTTTGTCTGGCTCTGGCCTTTATTCTGTCCTATTTGCAACCCTATAAGCTGCCGTGGGGCGGTTCGGTTACCTTATTCAGCATGTTGTTTATCTGTCTGATCGGTAACTGGTACGGGCTGCGCACCGGACTTGTAGTGGCTTTCACCTACAGTATCCTGCAATTTTTACAAGGTGGCGGAACCTACATACTGACTCCGCTCCAAGTATGTTGCGATTACTTTTTCGCATTTACCGCACTGGGCTTCTCCGGTGTATTTGCCGGAAAGAAAAACGGACTTCTGAAAGGCTACCTTTTAGGAATCTTCCTCCGGGGTGCTTTCCATTCCATCGGCGGCTACCTGTACTGGATGGACTATATGCCGGAGAACTTTCCGAAAGCACTGTCCGCCATCTATCCGATTGTGTATAACTACTCCTACATACTGATTGAGGGCGTGGTAACGGTATTGATTCTCTGTATTCCGGCAGTAAAGAGTACCTTTGCCCGGATTAAACAAATGACGGAAGAATAGAAAAACAAAAAAAGAATCCGCAGTGTAAGCTACGGATTCTTTTATTATCTCAGAAAAAAGCAGAACAAACCTAATATCACAAGTACACCAAGTACAACGGATGCCACCTTCCCCGGGGAAACCGGAACCTTCCCGGACACACTTCCGTTTTGCCCGTTCACCGTAAACCGATACAATTTTCCGTTAACGTCAAAGCAAATCACCCATACCGGAAGTAACAACAGCTTATATTTGATTCTCGTATAAACCGTCGACATTTTTAAATCTGCTACTTCATCCGCATGACGCTCCGCCATAATCCTATTTGTAACATGTCTTTGTAAACGTGTAGAGATTTTCTCCTTTGCACACTCCCATGCATCCATTAGATCTACGGAATATCGCTCCACCGCAAACCCTGCCAGATATTCCTGTCTGTACGCCTTATTCTCTTTCATCTGAAAATCCCGATTCAGATCCAACAAATCCTGTTCATGACGATTCCTTCCGTCCACAATCTGGTCATCAATAAATTCCCGATATGAGCCGCAGCACCCATCCCATTCGAGCTGCGGGGCACCTTTCGATCCCTGATAACTGATTCCGTAACTTGCATCGTATGTGGTATCGGTATGGGTATCAAAGGTCCAACACGGCAAAAAGATTCCCTTAAACCGCTTTGGATGTACGGATGTCTTCAATTCCTTCCGACAAAACCGGCGTTTTCGAATCCATTGTTCAAACCGCTCCGCCGCTTGCTTTGCATCCAGCTCAAATACGCAAACTCCTCCCGGTGCCAAACTGTCTTTTGTCTGTACCTCCGCCACCCGACTTGATCCGCAATACAAACATCCGTCTATCGGATCCGCCGCATCATAAATCATTTCTATACCGCAGTTTTCACAATGCACCGTCTTTTTCTCTACGCCCCAGTCATGATTTCCATTCCGCTCTGCGTATTCAAAATCCTTTTCCTCTGCGCATGTATCCTCTTCATTTCGGGATAAAACCGCCTCTAAATAATCGCAACTCAAACAGCGAAGTTTTCCTTCTTTCGGATCAAACTCCATAAAACCGCGGCACCGTGGACATTTCCTCCCCGAATCCTTTTTTACCTCCGGATTCGGCATCTCTCCGTATGCTCTCATTTCATCTGACCCTTTCTCCATCCTTTTCTATTCCTCCTCGTTATCGTAATCCCTTTCATTTTCCTTACAGATTTGAAATAAACCACAGAATACCCAGCATTGCAATTACACCTATCACGGTAATTACCACCTTTGCCGGTGAAATCGGAATCTTCCCGGAGACTCTTCCGGTCTGTCCGTTTACCATAAAACGATATACTTTCCCTTTAAACTTAAAGCACGCCATCCATACCGGAAGTAATAAATATTTGTATTTGATTCTCGAAAAGGAAGGCTTTATCTGTAAAAAGCGTACATCATCCGCATGATGTTCCGTCCGGATTTGTCTTGTAATATTTCGGTTGAGCCGCATCGTAATCACGGCTTTTGCCGTCTCCCACGCATCCTTTAATCCGATGGAATAGCGCTCGGAGGCAAAGCCCGCCACATATTCCGGCTTGTAGGTCTTGTTATCCGCAGTGTTAAAAGGCTGTATTCCGTTTAACAGGCCCTTTTCGTGTCTGGTGGAACCGCACACCGCCTGGTCATCAATAAACTCATGATAGGTACCGCTACACTTATACCAGTCCGTTACGGTTACCGTCTCGTTCTTTGTACGCTTTTGTCTACGAATCCCGTACTCTGCGGTATATTGGGTTGTTGTGTGGGTATCAAAAGTCCAATAAGGCAGATAAATCCCCTTAAAGTCCTTCGGCTTTGCGGTTTCCTTTGCTTCCTTCGGACAAAACCAGCGCTTCTTAAGCCATGTCTTAAACTTCTCTGCTGCCTGTTTTGCATCCAGCTTAAATACGCAGACACCGCCCGGTGCCAAGGTATTTTCCGCCTGGGCTTCCATTACCTGATTGGAACCGCAATACGGGCATTCTCCCGCAATTTCAAGTGCGTCATATACCATTTCACCGCCACAGGCCTTACAAAGCACTGTCTTTGTGGCTACGCCCCAATCGCAGTTTCCGGTCTGCTCCGCCGTTTCAAAATCCAATTCCTCCGCAACGGAATCTTCTTCTCCCTCCTGCAAAATTTCTTCCACATAATCACAATACGGACAATGAAGCTTCCCCGCCTTCGGATCAAAATCCATGACACCGCCGCACTGGGGACATTTCCGGTCCGTTTCCTTTTTCGTATCGGTAATGACCGGCTCTGTATAAACTTCCTCCATCTGTACTTCCTGTTCTTCCATCCTTTTATCCCCCTCTGTATATCTCCAAATAGCAACAAACGGCACAGGTGCAAACCACACCTGTACCGCCTGAATTCATCTTACATTACTGAATGTCTTCATCCGTGAACTTATCTCCGCACTCCGGACAAAACTTCGGCGGGTTCTTCGGATCTTCCGGCTCCCAACCGCACTTATCGCAACGATACAACGGAGCACCTGCCGGCTTTTTAGTGCCGCACTCCGAACAGAACTTGCCCTTATTTACCGCACCGCAGCTACAAACCCAACCGTCTGCCGGCTTCGGAGCACCGCACTCGGTACAGAACTTACCGGTACATACCGCACCGCAAGCACAGGTCCAGCTATCTGCCACCGAAGCCTGCGGTACCGGAACCGCCTGTCCCTGCTGCATCTGCTGTGACATAGCAAACAAATTCTGGGCATCAATGCCACCCTTCTGCTGTGCCATATTCATTCCCATAATACCAAGCATCGCTCCGCCGGAATTCTGGGCTGCCATCTTCATGCCTTCTGCCTGGCTTTCTACCAAAGCACCTGCAGCATTTTGCATATTGTTGTAGTACTGCATATCGGAGTACTTCTGAATGGATTCCAAATCCTTCTCCGGAATACTCGGTGCCAGTTCGATACTGACAAGGGTAAGACCTCTCTTTTCCGTCCAGCTCTGACTCAGCTTTTCCTGCAGTGCCGTACAAATCTCTTCGGAATGATAGGTAAGCTCGTCATACCGGATACCCTTCTGTGCATAGTCGCCCAATACGGAACGCAATGCATTTAAAAACTCCGGCTTTAAGGTATTCTGTACAAGGTCGGTCTTCTCATACTCGGATACCACATTACCCGCTTCTTCCTTATAGAATAAAATCGGGTCGGTAATCTTGAATACGTATTCACCGTTGCAACGAAGTTGAACCGGACGGTCAATGTTCAGATTCGGATAATACAAACGGAACGGAATCGGCTGTGCCGTACCGTACTTATTTCCGGAAATCTGTTTGATGTTTACAAAATAAACTCTCTGGTCCTTTGCCACATCTCCGCCGAAGGAAATACGTCTTCCGAGACTCTTAAAGGAGTTCACCAGACTCTCTCCGAGATTTCCGTAGAAAATGCTCGGCTCCGAGGAACTGTCATAAATAAATTCACCCGGTTGCGCACATACTTCCACAATCGCACCCTGATTTACAATCAGCATACATTGTCCTTCGTTTACTGCAATGACGGAACCGTTAGAAATCACGTTGTCCGATCCCTTGGTGTTCGAAGACTTCCCGGAAACCTTTTTCTGTGCCTTTACCATTAAGATGTCATCATCCATGGAATCACAATAGAAATATTCCCGCCAGGTATCCGCAAAAACATTTTGTACCGCATTCTTTGCTGCATCAATCAATCCCATAGTAACTCCTTTCTCCCGCGAAGCGGGCCCCTTTTCTTATGCTTATTTACCGATATTTTGAATTATTCGTACATCGGATACTTCTTCGTAATTGCCTCAACGATTGCTCTTGCCTCATCGGTTGCTTCCTTCTTATCGATGGTAAGGGCAATTGCCTTTGCTACCTGTGCCATATCGTCAGCGTTTAAGCCACGGGTGGTAGCTGCCGCCGTACCGAGACGGATACCGCTGGTAACAAACGGAGATGCCGGATCGTTCGGAATGGAGTTCTTGTTACAGGTAATATTTACTGCGTCAAGAAGCTTCTCTGCTTCCTTACCGGTTACGTTCTTGCTCTGAAGATCCACTAACATTAAGTGATTATCGGTACCGCCGGACACAAGGTTGAAACCTTCTGCCAGTAAGCCCTTTGCCAAAGCCTGGGCATTGGTAACGATGTTCTGCGCATACTGCTTAAACTCCGGAGACAATGCTTCCTTGAAACAAACAGCCTTTGCAGCGATTACGTGCATCAGCGGTCCGCCCTGGATACCCGGGAATACGCACTTATTTAACTTATGCTCTTCTGCGAATTCAGCGGAAGAAAGAATCATACCACCACGCGGTCCGCGTAAGGTCTTGTGGGTGGTGGTCGTGGTAACGTGAGCATACGGAATCGGGCTCTCGTGTACACCGCCGGCAATCAAACCTGCGATGTGTGCCATATCTACCATCAAATATGCACCTACTTCATCCGCAATTTCACGGAATCTCTTGAAATCAATCTTTCTTGCATATGCGGAAGCACCTGCGATAATCATCTTCGGCTTTGCTTCCTTTGCAATACGAAGTACTTCGTCATAGTCAATGAAACCGTCATCGTTTACACCGTACGGTACGATGTTAAAGTAGGAACCGGAGAAGTTAACAGGGCTCCCGTGTGAAAGATGACCGCCGTGGGCAAGGTTCATACCGAGAACGGTATCACCCGGCTGAAGCAGTGCGAAAAATACTGCCATATTTGCCTGTGCGCCGGAATGTGGCTGTACGTTTGCGTAAGTACATCCGTAAAGCTCCTTTGCACGCTCGATTGCTAAATTCTCTACGATATCTACGCACTCACATCCGCCGTAGTAACGCTTTCCCGGATAACCTTCTGCGTACTTGTTGGTTAACGGACTACCCATTGCTGCCATAACAGCCTTGCTGACAAAGTTCTCGGAGGCAATCAATTCGATATTTTTTCTCTGACGACCGAGTTCTAAGTCCATTGCCTTTGCGACATCCGCATCGGCTCTCATTACTTCTTCAAAAGAATACATAACTTTTCCTTCCCTTTCGTTTATTTAAAATTTATAGTTTTCACCAAGAAATACCAGTGCAAACATACCGCTTCCTACATGGGTACCGATAATCGGACCCACATTGCTGACAATCACATCTTTTACGAGACCTTCGGCCAACAACTGTTCCTTTAGCTGCTCCGCAATTTCCGGAACATCCGCATGTCCTACCATTACCGTCTGATTCGCCGTATCAATGCCGTCATTTACCAGACGTTCCTTCAGATACTCCATTCCCTTTTTCGTTCCGCGCACCTTTGCCACTACCGTAAGCTTGCCTTCTCTGTCCACCGAAAGCACCGGCTTAATCTTAAGCGCAGTACCTACCGCAGCCTCAAATCCGCTCAAACGTCCGCCACGCTTTAAATGCAACAAATCATCCACGGAAAACCAGTGACAAACCTTTGTACAATTCTCCTTTACAAACGCTGTTACTTCTTCAAAGGACTTTCCTTCCTTCCGAAGTTTTCCGGCCAAATACACCAAAAAGCCTTCACCGATGGAAGCACACAAAGAATCGATACACTCAATTTTTCGTTCCGGATAATCCTCCAAAAGTTCTTGTGCCACCAGACGTGCGGAATTTACCGTGCCGCTCAAACCGGAAGAAAAGGCAATGTACAGCACATCCTTACCGGCCTTCAAATACGTTTCAAATATTTCCTTAAAAACAATCGGTGTAATCTGCGTAGTAACAGCCTCTGCTCCCGCGCTTAATTCTGTATAAAAAGCCTTACAGGTTAACTCCTTTTCATCCGGATGATACAAATAATCCTGTTCGCCGACTCTGACCGTCATCGGAATCACATGAATCCCATATTCCTCGATGACACTCTGCGGCATATCTCCGGTTGCTCCGCTTACAATTACATAACTGTCGTTCATTCCTACCTCCATTACTGTCCGAGGGATTTTACTCATACTTAATCAGTATACCACAGTAACGTGTAAAATACAAGTATACCGACCTATTTTTACAAGATTCCGTTTCCCGGCTTACGCATTCTCTAATAAGAACGAATGGTATCGCTCCCGTCATCCACCGTGTTTTTTATTTCACGGATTTCTACAAAATATCCGGCTCCGTTCTCCAACTGCACTTCCACCCGGTCTCCCAATTTTTTCCCGTATACCGCCTTACCAAGCGGCGATTCGATGCTGATCAGATTTTTTAAAGAATTTCCGCGAATGGAAGTCACCAGGCGAAACTCCTCGCATTCGTCATCTTCTTCAAAATACAGCGTCACCGTATTATTTAATCCCACTTCATCCGCCGCAGAATCCTCCGAAATAATTTCCGCTGTCCGGAGCATCCTTTCCAGATAACGGATTCGGCTTTCGTTCTTGTTCTTATCCTTTTTTGCCGCGTGGTACTCAAAATTCTCACTCAAATCCCCGTGAGCTCTTGCTTCCTTTACCGCTTCGATGGCCTCTTTTCTGACCACAAGTTTTCTATGCTCGATTTCCGCTTCGATTCGTTCCACATCTTTTTGTGTTAACTGTTCCCGCATACGTTACCCTCTCTTTTCCTGTTTTCAACTTTACCGAATGATTCTATTATCTTTGTATTCCGGCTTTCTATCCTTATAAATCCACCTCGTAGAAAAACGGTCGCTCCTTCAAAGTCTCATTAGGCGAATGAAGTGCCAGATAGCGTTTTCCGTCAAGTCCCGTAAAAACCATTCCGTGTCCGCCGTCCTTTGCAAATAAAAGTGCTTTCTCCGGTCTCCAGTCATCCGAAAACCTACCCTTTTCCGGAGATGCCAATGCCACACAATATTGATTTCCCTCCGCGAAACTGGACCAAATCATACGAAGCATCCCATCCTTATCCCGAAACAAAAACGGCCCATCCGTCACAAAAATCTCTCCCTTTCGCGGATGATGAAAACTTGCAACAGCAGGCAACGCATCCGATGCTTTGAACAAAAGACGGGGTTCTCCCACCGGTGCCTTTAAATCCTTTGTAAGCTCCACCGCACACACCGTACCGTCTCCGTGCGTATCCTCCCATTCATGGCAAAAAACCATATAGGGCGTGCCGTCCGTATCTACATACAACGTTCCATCCAAAGATGCCCATTCTCTCGGTGTAATCGAGCCGTTACTGTAAGGAAGAAACGGCCCCAACGGATTCTCCGCCTTTAAACAATGAGTCCCTCTCCCTACACCGTCCGTAAAAAAGGAAGCAAACATATAAAATGCTCCGTTATAATAATATACCTCAGGTGCCCAGTAATTCATATGAGGCGCAAAATCCGCAGGCTTATGAAACACCTCATAAGGCCCCTCAAACTCCTCTAAATCCGCCCCCACATAACAATCAAACCCATCCGCTTCTCCCCAACAGGTCGCACCTCTGGTTCCGTATAAATAATACTTTCCGTCATGCACCAGCACAAAGGGGTCTCGGATATTAATGTCTTCTCTTTTCATGGTAATCTCCCTAAAAAATTTCTTTTTTCATTATATCATTTTTCTGCCGCTCTACGCAACTGTCACTTTCTCTTCATGGCATAACAAAACCGCCGCACAATGTGCGGCGGTTTCACTCACCTGGTTCGATTATTCCTCAAAGCCTGCATATTCCTTCATTAACATTGCTGCTCCGTATGCATACTTCGGATTCCACTTCTTATCAAGTAACATCGGATTGTATTCCTTTCTCCAGGAAAGCTGATCCGAGAAGCCCCAGAAGGTCAAGGCATCCATCTTTACGGTACCTGCTTCCACACGATCCATAATGCCTCTGATTAAGTTATAGTACCACTGACCCTGAATTCTCTTGTTTTCATCCGTTGCGTAGCCGATATCATTGTACTTACCAAGGCAAATATCAAGCTCCGTCAGGTTAATCTTAAGACCAAGGGTTGCAATCTTATCCATATGCCGGAAATACAAATCCATATCATCCATGGTATACAGATGTGCCTGGAACCCTACACCGTCAATGAGATAATTTCCTTCCTCGTCCTTTAACGTCTGGAAGAAATTATACAATGCTTCGGTCTTAAACTGCTCGTTAAAGTCATTGTAATACAAATCGATATGTTCCGGAGCATACTTATCCGCCAAATAGAATGCATGCCATAAGTAATCGTCACCGATGGTTGTACGCCAGAAGCTCGGACGCATGGTGCCGTCATCCAACCAAGCTTCATTTACTACGTCATATGCATAAAGCATGTCACTATAGCCCTTCTGCTCCAACTGTTCGAATACCTGCTTCATATAGCTCTCCATGCGGGCAAGCATCACCTCTCTGCCCACCAGGGTACCGGTCTTGTCATCAAAATTGTCATAGAAAATCCACTGCGGTGTCTGGCTGTGCCAAATCAAAGTATGACCACGTACTGCCATACCATTATCCTGACACCACTTTAACATCTTCTCGGTCGCCGGACTAAACTTAACAACCAAATCTCCGGTTGCCTTACTTGCTTCCTGATCAAACATATAATCCGGCTTCATTTCATTCTCAAAAGTGATACTGTTAAAGTTCTTCTTAATGAACTCAAGGCTTCTGGAATCTCCTGCCATAAACTCGGACATACAGGTACCTGCCTTTAAACCGTACTCTGCATAAACATCCTTGATTCCCTTATCAAATTCCGGAATCGGAGTGGCGGTCGGCTTCGGGGTCACGGTCGGCTTCGGAGTTGGCGTCGGTTCCGGGGTCGCAGTCGGCTCCGGGGTTGTGGTCGGCGCTACCGTCACCGTCGGTTCCGGAGTAGTCTTTACATCAGCATCTTTTGTTCCGCAGGCAGTCATTGCAAATACCAGAACGGCTGCAAGAGCGCCTAATTTCCATTTTCTCATACTACTATCTTCTCCTTTACTCTTTTTGCTTCCGGTGTTAAAATATCACTGTATCATGAAAATTTTAACACTTTACTTCGGCAAATTACGTAATTAATTATAATACGAATTTATACAAAATGGAAGACCTTTTCCGAAATGTTCACGATTTGTTCTTTTTTTGGTAACAAAAACGCCCGCCTCATTGGGCGGACGTTTGATTCTTATGCTTCTGCCATTTTAGCTAACTTCGCCGCCTGGTCGGCTGCGGTAAGTGCATCTACCACTTCGGTCAAATCACCGTTTAAAATTTCATTCAAACGATGGGTCGTCAGCTTAATACGATGATCGGTGACACGTCCGTCCGGAAAATTATAAGTACGAATCTTCTCGGAACGGTCTCCGGTACCTACCTGGCTGCGTCTTGCCTCTGCTTCGGCATCATGTGCCTTCTCAAGTTCTAACTCGTACAACTTTGCACGAAGTACCTTTAACGCCTTGTCACGGTTCTTTAACTGGGACTTTTCATCCTGACAGGAAATAACGATACCCGTCGGGATATGAGTCAAACGCACTGCGGAGTCGGTGGTATTGACACACTGTCCGCCGTTACCGGATGCACGGAATACATCAAACTTACAGTCGTTCATATTAAGCTCTACATCCACTTCTTCTGCTTCCGGCATAATTGCCACCGTAGCGGTAGAAGTATGAATACGTCCGCCGGACTCGGTTACCGGCACGCGCTGTACACGATGAACACCACTCTCGTACTTTAACTTAGAGTACGCACCCTGGCCGTTTACCATAAATACTGCTTCCTTAAAACCGCCGATACCGTTTTCATTTACGTTCATCAAATCAATCTTCCAACGGAAGGTTTCGGAATACTTGGCATACATACGGTAAAGCTCCGCAGCAAACAATGCCGCCTCGTCACCGCCTGCACCCGCACGAATTTCCACAATAACGTTCTTATCATCGTTCGGGTCCTTCGGAATGAGTAAAATCTTAAGATTCTGCTCGCACTCTTCCAAGCGGTCCTTCGCTTCGGCAAGTTCTTCCTTCGCAAGCTCACGCATCTCTTCATCGCTTTCCTCGTCAAGCATCAGAAGACTATCCTCAATATCCTGCTTCGTCTGCTTATAGCGCTTATACTCCGCCACAATATCCGCCAAATCGTTCTGCTCCTTCATGAGCTTACGGAATCTGGCCTGATCATTTACCACGTTCGGGTCGCTTAATTCGTTCTGAATCTCCTCGTAACGCTGTAACAAATCTTCTAACTTATCAAACATCTCTAAATCTCCTTATTATCACCCGGCCAAACCGCAAACACCATGCGATCCAGTCCGGCATAATCCTTCTTCACTTCGATTTCCCGATACCCTTCTGCCAAGAGAATCTCAGGCACCGTTCTTCCCTGGTCGTGACCGATTTCAAACAGTAACTTGCCCCCCGGAGCAAGAAACGCCTTGGCATCTCTCACGATTCGACGGTAAAACAGCAATCCGTCCGACCACCCATCCAACGCCATACGCGGTTCAAAATCTCTTACCTCCGGCATCAAATCCTCTATCACCTTGCTCTGAATATACGGCGGATTGGATACAATAATATCATACACACCTTCTACATTTTCAAACAAATCTCCTTGAAAAAACGTCACCGGTACTTCCTGTAACTCTGCGTTTTTCTTTGCTACCGCAAGAGCCTCGGCAGAATCATCCGACGCCGCTACATAGACCGGTTTACCCAGTTTGGCAACCGTCACCGCAATACATCCGGAACCGGTGCACATATCCAACACCCGCTTTCCGGCAGATTGCGTAAACACCGCCTCCGTCAAAAGCTCGGTCTCCGGGCGCGGAATCAAAACACCCGGCTGTACCGCAAAACGCAAACCGCAAAACTCCTGCTCACCTACAATATATTGCACCGGAACATGCTTCCTTCGTTCCTCAAGCAACCGAAAAAAACGTTCTTCCTGTTCCTTGTCTGCCTGCAAAGCTCCGTCCCGCAACAATGCCATAAAATCCATACCGGTCACATGAAACATAAGCGTTCTTGCATCCGTACGTGCCTCCGGAAAACCGGCGTCCGAAAGCAGTTTCACTCCAGCCGTCATCAACTCGGAATATGTCATACCAGCCTCGCCTATTTATTATTACCGGAACGTTCCATTACCGTTCCTTCTCCCTCGAATACAAAGAACTTATCCAACGCACGCAGAATCTCGTCCTCTTCTTCCTCGTCCTCTTCCACTCGTCCAACAGGCTTTGTATTCTTCACGGCAGACTTTCCTGCTTCTTCTGCCTTATCCGCAGCAGACACTTTAGCAGCCAAACGACTTCTGCTTTCCTTTGCCTCTGCCTCGTCCGGTTCCTGCTTTTTGGTAGACGGAAAACTCCAATCAAACTTCGCCGCCACTTCTTCTACTTCCTGAATCGGCGGCTTCTCTTCTTTCTCTTCCTTCTTCGTTACCGTTTTTTCCGGTTTCGCTTTTTCTACCTTTTCTTCCTTCTTTACCGGTACTTTTTCTTCCGCAACTACTTCCTTCTTTGCGGTCTTCTTCATCGGCTTTTCTACCGGTTTCTTTGCCTCAGCCGCAGCCAGTTCCGGTTCTGCCTCCGTAACCACCGGTGCCTTCACCGATTTTTCCTTGGTTGCTTTCTTCGTCTTCTTTGCCTTACTGCCGAAGTTCTCATCCAAGTATGCCTGCCAGTCAAACACTGCCTCTACCGATGCCACCGCAACCTCAATCATATCATCGTCCGGTTCCTTGGTGGTCAAGCCCTGAAGCCAAAGACCCGGCTTACTCAATACAGCCACTACCTTGGATTCACTGGAACCTGCAAGTTTAATAAACTCATAGGAAACACCTGCAATCACCGGTACGAACAAAATACGTACCACGAAACGAAGCCAAAGGGTCTTCACACGTACCAGCAAAAAGAAAATTACACTGATAATCATTACAAATAACAAGAAACTGGTACCGCAACGCTTATGCAGTCTGGAACATTCCCTTACATTTTGTACGGTCGGTGCCATTCCCTGTTCGATACAATTAATGGTTTTATGTTCGGCACCGTGATACATAAACACCCTCTTAATATCCTTTAACCGGGAAATCATAAATACATATCCCAGGAATATTGCCACACGAAGCAAACCTTCGATTAATGTCTTCCATTCATAAGATATTACATCTTCACTGATAAAACTAACAATCAACAGCGGCAAAAGCATGAAAATTGCCACAGCTAATACCACGGACAAAAACACGGTACAGCCCATAATGAATTTATCGGCCTTCTCCCCGAACTTTTTCCGAAGCCACAGTTCAAATTTCCCCGGCTGTTCCTCTGCATCATCAAAATAAGCAGCCGAAGAAGTCAACATCTTTACGCCCAATACCAAAGATTCCACAAAACTCACTACGCCGCGTACAACCGGAACCCCAAGGAACTTATACTTTTCGATTACGCTACTGCTTTCGCCCTTTTCCACCGCAATCTCACCGTCCGGTTTTCTGACGGCAAC
The DNA here is from genome assembly GCA_017938405.1 of Lachnospiraceae bacterium. Classification (GTDB taxonomy): domain Bacteria; phylum Bacillota; class Clostridia; order Lachnospirales; family Lachnospiraceae; genus SIG307. The sequence continues at coordinate 116,547 of JAGBBP010000021.1, read as the reverse complement.
CGCATAGTTCTTCTTGTTTTTCATCATTACACCCTCTAATACGGCCTGTCCTCCAATACCTGATGACTTCATGTTCTCCTCCTTCTCCGACTTTCTTATAAGCAAAGCAGGTTGAGATCATCACAACCTCAACCTGATTTTCGTTCTTTTATGTTTTGTTTAGTTCTGGCTTAAACCATATCTACGGTTGAACTTATCAATAGCACCGCGTGCAGCTACTGCCTTCTGCTGACCGGTATAGAAGGAATGGCACTTGGAACAAACTTCCACATGGATTTCCTCTTTGGTAGAACCGGTAACAAACTCATTACCACAGTTGCAGGTTACCTTTGCCTGATAGTATTTCGGCTGGATTGCTTCTTTCATGTCTTTCACCTCTTTATCTCATAACTTAAAACAGCTTTTTCATTATAGCATGGTTTACCTGAAAAAGCAATAGGAATTTTAAATTAATTTTGAGATTCTGCAGACCGGTCCAATTCAAACCAGAACTCAACGCCGGAGGCATGATTTTTTACACCGTATGCCCGGTTATGGGCTTCCATGATTGCCTTTACAATGGAAAGACCGATGCCGGTGCCTCCATACTCTCTTGTCCTTGCTTTATCCACCTTATAAAACTTCTGCCATACATTTTGCAGATCTGCTGCCGGAATCGGTATACCGGTATTAAATACCGCTATCCGGACAATTTCTCCCATCGGAATCAGCTTTACTTCCACAATCTTCGCGCCCGCTACATGGTGAAAGGCATTGCTGATATAGTTGGTCAGCACTTCCTCCACCATATACTCATCGGCCCATACATAAACCGGTTCTTCCTGCTCAAAATGCACCGTGACATCATTCTGCTTTGCCATGATTTCCATGGAAACCAACACAGAGCGGATAACCTCCGTTAAATCAAAACGACAAAATTCCGGAGGTGTTATTCCATATTCCAGCTGATTTAAGGTCAACAGCTTTTTCACCATCGTATTCATTTTCGCTGCTTCGTCTATAATTACATCACAGTAAAACTCCCGCTCCTCCGGACTTTCCGAAATATTGTCTTTTAACCCCTCCGCATATCCCTGAATCACCGCAATCGGCGTCTTTAATTCATGGGTTACGTTGGAAAGAAACTCCTTCCGTACCTCTTCCGCCTGGGTTTTACGATCGATATCCATCTGTAACTCGCTATTTGCACTCTTTAACTCGGAAATCGTTTTCTCTAACTTCTCGGACAACACATTCATGCTGTTCCCTAACGTATCGATTTCATCCCTGCCCTTTACCTCATACTTTACATCAAAATTCAGTTCGGACATCTGTTTCGAAATATCCGCAAGCTTTAAAATCGGCCTTGTAAACCGTCGTCCCGCAAAAAACATAATAACGGAAATCACAATCGCACTGGCGAGGCCCGCATACACAAGGAACTTATTGGCCACCCGGACGCTTTCCTGCATACTTTCCACATTGGAACGCATCAGAATGATTTCTCCGCTGTCCAAATAGCCGACCAACTCGATGTACTTAGACTCCATACGGGCATCAAACAAAGAAAAAATACTGTATTTCTCCATTTCCGCTTCCAGCTTTTTTTCCCGCAACTTTTCCCCGTACCCCGGAAAAAAGTAGTCTCCGATTAATTCCCGGATTACAAAATCAGCCTGATTATTTTCTCCGCCGGGGCCAAAGAAGTAATAGTCCTCGGGACGGGGTCTGATACCTTCCGAAACAAAATCCTCAAGAATGACCGTTGTAATATTATACTTCGAGCATAAACGATCCAATTTTAATCGAAACTCTTCCGAAATTCCTCCCACCGGTTCTTCCTTCTCTGTTTCTTCGCTTATGGATTCTCCCCCCGCTTCCGGAGCAGTATCCGTTCTGCCGCCTTCCTCTTTCACGCTGAAATCCAAACCGCCTTCTTCCGCAACCAGACGGTCAATCTGGGCGTATACCTCCCCCAGTGTCTTCTGTTTACTGGATTCATAATATCGTACCAAAAGAGTTTCATTTAATACGATACATAAAGCAACCGTGCCGAAAATAGCGGCAAAGGTCAATAGAATCATTTTTACTCTTACGGAATACCTTCCGTGCTTCATAGCTTACACCTCGAATTTGTAGCCCATCCCCCAGATGGTCTTGATATAATCCCCCTTGTCACCCATTTTGCTGCGTAACTTCTTCACATGAGTATCAATGGTTCTGGCATCTCCGAAATAATCGTAATTCCAAACATTATTTAAAATCCGTTCTCTGGACAATGCGATTCCTTTATTTTCAATAAAATAAGCCAGGAGTTCAAATTCTTTTACACTCAAATCAATAAACTGTCCGTCCACCGACACCTGATGTGCGGATTTGTCCAGTACAATTCCACCGATTTCCGTCGCATCGGCAACGGTAGCACCGGCTCTGCGCAAAATTGCCTCTACTCGCGCCACCAGAATCTTCGGACTGAAGGGTTTGGAAATATACTCATCCACACCCAATTCGAACCCCAGCAGTTCATCCCGCTCATCACTTTTTGCCGTCAGCATAATAATCGGAACCGTAGAATACTGACGGATTTCCTTACACACCTGCCATCCGTCCATCTTCGGCATCATCACATCCAAAATAATCAGCGCAATCTCTTTTTGGGCAAAAAACAAATCTACGGCTTCTTCTCCGTTTTCCGCTTCTATCACTTCATAATTGTTTTTCACCAAAAAATCACGTACCAGTTTGCGCAACCTGCTTTCGTCATCCACTACCAGTATTTTTGCACGTTCCATAAACCGTCCTCCTATTCTGAAACTCCTATTGTTATCCTAACACGGGATTATGGAGAATCTGTGTCCGAATCCGTATGGAATTGTGAACACCGACTACGGTAGCACCGCTTCTCTTTCCGCCAACTCTTCCTCCCACGCAGACAGTCTCTCTTCCCATAAATGAAGTGCTTCTTCCTTTTCCGTTAATTCTTCCTTCCACCCCGCATACTCATCTAACACCTTCTGCTCATAATCCGTAAACGGAGAAGCCGTCCCGAACAAACGGATGGCAAACAATACTACAATCACCACACACAGCATCGCCACAACAATGGCCAGATTTCTCGAACGCTCCCGATACAATTCCATCAGCTTCCGGTCCTTCGATACTACCTTCGGCGGCTCCGGTTTCTTTTTTTCTACCGTCGGAAGCGATTCCAAACTGCTTTCCGCAACAACACCGGAGTCTATGGCGCGGGAACGCAATTCCTTCAAAAAGGTAATTCCCAGTTCTGTTGTCAGTGTTCCCTTTTCTATTAAGCGATTATACAATTTCACCACGGTTTTTACATTGGACAAATCCGCTTGTCCGCGAATATATGCCACCACCTCCGCCTCTTTTTTCGCCTCGGCAAGTTCTGCCTCCGAACGGAACGTAAATCCCTGGTACGTATATACTCTCTCTTTCTCCATATATATCCTTCTTTCCTAAAAATCGCAAAAAACGCTTTATACTATACCTTTCTTTCAGTATAGCATAAAGCGTTTCGTTTGCAAAGTAATTTCAGTTCTATTCCTCTGCGGTCTTATTCTTTTTAATAACACCACGCAAAATAGCAAGACCAACCAACACCACTCCGGTAATCAATGCCGTATTCCCCATCTGGGAAATTGCACCGAATAACGGATCAATTAACTTTTTACCGGCATCGTTTATAACAGGAGCAAATTCCGCAATATCCGGTTCACTTACAAGGAAATCGTTTAAGAAATCATATACACGACCTCCCAAGGCAACCGCTACTTTACAAAGTACACCGCCCAAAAACATCGGAACCGCAGATACCACAAACCCGGAAATATCAAACCAGAAGCAACCCACAAGCAATAAAATCGCTCCGAACATCACACCGTAAACAATCCATTTTAAAGTTCCCGCACCATTGTTTACCTGCTCGATAATATCTATTGCTTCACGTAACTCCGGTGTCTGAATTACTTCATAAACCGCATCATTGATTTCTGTCTCGATTTCGGATGTCATTCCGGCAAATCCCGCGTCTACTTCTTCCGCAAATCGCTGATCCCATTCTGCTTCGTAATCCTTAACCTTTTCATCCAAAAGCTCATCATACAACTTGGAAAATTCTCCTGCACCGTAGTAGGTATCATACATTGTCTCCAGTTCTTCCAGGGAGGTTGCACCATATTCCGGATACTGTGCCAAAACCTCACTCTCTATCGTCTCGTCAACCGTTGCGAAAAAGGAGCTTGTAAAGGATTCCGTAAAATACTTGGATTCCGCGCCATCCTTCCAAACGGCATACAAATCCGAGAATCCGTTCTTTCCCACTTCATCCACTGCCTTCTGTAATTTCTCCGTTACCGGCGCCACACTGATTTGCGGACGAACCCCGTCATAGGCCGCATCAAATACATCTAAAATCACGGAATCCACCCATTCGGTTGTAATACTTCCCAAAACCGCATCCTGCAAATACTTTGCCTGAATCTCGTCGGAGGTAATTCCGTTTACGACCTCAGTCTCCACAAGATCCATCACATAGTCGGATAATTTTGCTTCTTCCACAATCCCCTTCAAGTTCTCACGGGATATGTTACTTGAAATACCGATTACCGCCCCCCCCGCCGGTACCCATACAGTCAACGCCGGAATCAATACAATACTGCAAATAATTCCCAGTACACGAAAAATAATTTTCACCACGTTGCATTTTTTCTTTTCCATTTCTTTACCCCTTTGTTTCTTTTGTTTTTATCTATGATTATCCTGCCACAGTACGCTGTGGGTAATCCGTATTAATATACCAAGCAAAAACGCTGTTTCGCCAGTCCTCCTAACGTTCCTTCATAGCATAACTGTGCATCCGGTAACTGGATAAAATCCACCGGATGATATAATTCCGGAGATTTTTTTAATTCCATGACGCCCACTTCATTTAAAGTCTCTGCCACAAACTGCGAACAGAAATACTTATTTCTGCGCTTATACGCAATTCCGAAAAAGCATAAAAACGTGCCTAATACGCTATATTGAAACCGTTTCTGAACCGGCAACATTTTCTTAAACTTGCGACGCAGCGCATGATAAGACGCTTCCGGAACCTCCAGACGGTACAATGCACATGGTGCATCCTTACATTTGGCCATCATTCCGCGCTCGATACTTTCATGCACAAAACCGGCCGGAAGCGGCAACCTGGTATAACGCCTTGCAAAACTGTAAAACTTCGTACAGTCACTTGCCATTCCGATGGATACATGTGTATATGGTTCCCGCGTTGCCACGTGAATTACTCTGGACAACAACGACTGCGTACGCACCAATAAAAGAAATATTTCCCGTGTCCCCTGTTCTTTCTTTCCTGTCATCTTCTCACCTTCCTGTGTAATCAGGTCCCCCTTAGATTTTATGACAAAATATTACGAACTATATTATAGTATATTTCATGTAGAAACGCAAGTAGTTCTATTTCTCTGTTTTCTCCGCCCTCTCCGTTTTCGCAGTAAAAGAGACTTCATTCCGCAACGATTCCCCCGCAAAATACTGTCGCAAATTGTCCATGGTAGTCTCCGCAATGTTTTCTAATGCTTCCCTGGTCAAAAACGCCTGATGAGACGTAAGCAACACATTCGGCATGGAAATTAACCGGGCCAGCTCATCATCCGGCATAATCGCGCCGGAGTAATCCTCGTAAAAATAATCTCCCTCTTCCTCATACACATCCAGACCGGCGGCCCCGATTTTTCCTTCTTTTAACCCTTCAATCAAGGCAGAAGAATCTACCAGCGCCCCTCTGGAAGTATTTACCAAAATTACGCCGTCCTTCATGGACGCAATGGCAGCCTCGTCCACCATGTGATAAGATTCCTGGGTCAGCGGACAGTGCAGGGATATCATATCGGCATTTGCGCAAAGTGTTTCAAAGGGTACATACTCCACCCCTTCCCGCTCCTTCGGAAACGGGTCAAATGCTAAGACCCGCATCCCGAAGCCGAGACAAATATCAATAAACACCTGCCCGATTTTTCCGGTTCCCACCACACCCATGGTTTTTCCGTAAAAATCCGTGCCCAGCAAACCGATTAAACTGAAATTATATTCCCGAATCCGGTTATAGGCACGGTTCAGTTTCCGGTTTAAAGAAAGGAACATCCCCATGGTAAATTCCGCCACCGCATACGGAGAGTATGCCGGCACATTTGCAATGCGCACCTTTCCCTGTGCCGCCTTTAGATTTACATTGTTATAGCCGGCACACCGCATGGCCACAATATGAATTCCCATCTCATCCAATGCCTGTAATACTTCCGCATTTACACGGTCATTTACAAAGGCCACTACCGCATCACATCCCTGTGCGAACACTACACTTTTTTCGTTTAGTTTTGATTCACAATACACCATTTCGAATCCGTATTCTTTTGCCAGCCGGTCAAAATACAGTTTATCATAGGGCTTCGTATCAAAAAAGCATACTTTTTTCATTACATTTACCTTCCGTTTCCTGTTTTTTCATAGTATGCCTTTTCTTCCGAGCCCCTATTCATCGGTTACTTTCCTTCCGTTTTCTATTCGGAAAACACCAACGACAGCAACCGTTCCGTATGGGCCGTAACCGCCCCAAAATCCACGTTGGATTTATAGATTTCTTCCAACTCGTCATGAATCTTTTTACATGATGCCAGACACTCCATTGCCTCCTCTTCCAGACGACGTGCCTCTTTTTCATAAGCCTTTACCGTTTTGTCCCAATCCTTTATCAGGAACCGTTCGGAATCGATTTCCTCTCCGGAAACGGAATCCCGTATCGTCACCGCAATCCCGGCATTCCGAAGCAGCAGGTGCCACATCCGGTCCGGGCATAACGGACTGTAAAAACATTCTTTTCTATCGTATCCCACTTCCCGACATAATAAATCGGCCAGCACATCCTTCCCTTCTCCGGTGAGCTTATAACACTTTTTCGCTGTTTTCAATGTTTCGGTAAACTGTACTCTTCCTTTGCAGGACACCGCATCCAAAAACAGTTTCCGTTCCCGGATTACACCGGAAAAATCCTGACCACCCACCAGTTCTTCCGCCACTCTCTTTACCAGCTTTCCGTCCACACAGGATGCGATCTCTTTTTGCCGTTGCCTTTCCAGCACCGCTGCCGCCCCCAAAAAGGCATAGGCTCTTCCGTAGGATTGCTTGTTCTTCCTTGTCAGCTCTTCTATTTCACTACGATACTTCACAATGGTATCCCGTTCGATATAATCCCCCAGACTTACGATTTCTTCCACCGCACCAGGAAACTGCGGGTCCATAGCATGAGGTGACGTCGCATCCGCAAACACAATTCCTCTCTTTACCAGACGCACGCCGTCCAAGCTGTCCGGGTCACCGGAACAATAAAACCGCTCCACTTCTTCTCCTGCTTCTTCCGCTTTCTTCGCCACCTGCTTCATTAAGGTACTTTTCCCTACACCCGGACCTCCTTTAATCAGAAAATACCGGGTAAGAGATTCCCACGACGGCGTAATTCCGTCAAAGTAATTATGAAAGCCCGCACCACTGTTGCTTCCGGAAAAATAACATTGTCCCATAAATGCTCCAAAGAATGATTGTTTGCTTTTACAGTATTCCGAAAGATTTCATTCTGTGCAAACACCAAATGAGTTTCGCCGAATACATTAAACTATAACCAAACCGCAGGAGTCTGCTATGAACTATATGATTTACGGTGAAGACTGCCGGCATGGCATTTTAGCTGCATTGCTCAACAATGCGGGCTTTACCATGCAAGCGCCGGCAGACCTTCTGATATTATCACCGAGAGAATCCTTTTGTTCCCACAGAGGCGTACTAAAGGAAGGATGCTTTATCTGGGGCGGTCCCGCATCGGATACTCCCCGTTTACAAACCGAAGGTTATAAAAAAATGAAACAGAGTGAAAACTTCCGGGTAAAAAATTCCGTTTATACCGCAGAAGGCGCTCTTTCTCTAGCTATTGAACACACAAAAAAAGCACTTTGCGACAGCACGGTATCCGTTTTGGGCTACGGCTTTTTAGGAAAGGAATGTACCCGTTTATTTGCTGCCCTGGGGGCAGCGGTTACGGTATACACCGAAAACCCAAAAGAGCTGGCGGAAGCAGTATTAAACGGATATGAAGCAAAGAAGCTTACAGAACTTTCCGATATCAGCGGAACTCTGCTTTTAAATACAATCCCGGTGACCGTATTGGATACACTTCCGATTTCCGCAAGTGACAAACCGGCCTTATTAATCGAACTGGCCAGTACCCCTTGTCTTACAGACGATATCCCCGGACTTACCGTGCTTCCGGCAGGGGCCCTGCCGTCCCGTTTTTCACCGGAATCCGCAGCCGGACTTATATTTGACGAAATTATTTATCAATTGAAAAAGGAGTAATCATATGGAAAATTTAAAAGGAATGCGCATCGGATTCGCCGTTACCGGATCCTTTTGCACCTTTTCGAAAATATTGGACCCAATCAAAGAATTGGTTCGCCTCGGGGCGATTGTAACCCCGATTTTTTCTTTTTCTACGGCGCAGATTAACAGCCGTTTCTATAAAGCCGAAGACTTCCGGAACGATGTGGAAGCCATCACCGGCACCACCGTCATCGACACCATTCCGGCAGCGGAGCCTATCGGTCCGAAGAAGCTTTTTGACCTTATCATCGTAGCTCCGTGTACCGGAAATACCATTGCAAAGCTGGCAAACGCCATCACCGATACTCCTGTCACCATGGCGGTAAAGGCGCACCTTCGCAACAACCGCCCGGTACTCATCGCCATCTCCACCAACGACGGCCTTACCGGCAATGCCGCCAACATCGGCAAGCTTTTAAACACCAGGAACTACTATTTTGTCCCGTTTAGACAGGACGACTGCTCCGGCAAACCGAACTCCTTAGTTGCCGACATGGCACTGGTACCGGTGTCCGCGTCGAAAGCAGCAAACGGAGAGCAGATACAACCGTTGCTGAGATAAGAGTTTTTATTCCCCCAACGCCCGGCATATATTTTTACTCAGCAAAAAGCCTTTTCCAAACAAGTCCCATGACTTGATTCAGAAAAGGCATTCTTACATAGATTCATGTTTCATATTGCTTTATCCAGCTCTTAAAACTCATACCGCTTCCCCTGTGCAAACAGCACACCATCCGTCAACTCAATACGCAGAATGCAAGTATTTACATCACTGAAATCATTGTGTCCGTTATCAATCCATGCGGCAAACACCTCTCGCATCCTCTTTGCAATATGTGCATTCTCTTCCTTTCCGAAGTATCCCAGATTCACCGCTTTTCCGTGTCCGGTAAACCATTCTCCGGCAAGTGCCACCACCGGGTTTTCTTCAATCTGCTTCATCTTGCCCGACAACCCATAGGTCAGGACATAAAACGCACCGTCCTCATAAAATGCATCCACATTTCGAACATGGGGCATTTCACCTGCTACCGTTGCCAGTGCAATGATACTGTCTTTGTCAAACCGCTCCTTTAATATCTTTTCTACCTCGTTTGAATCGTTCTTCATTTTCTTGTATCCTTCTTCATTCATTGTATTCCTGCTATTATTCCAAGCTCCCCTTTGCCCGCTCGTCAATTCTTCTTGCAAAGGAATAGGTATACGGCGTAAAATACTTTTCCCAGAACCGAAGTGCCGTAGGATTCATGGTCTCACAATCCACTCCCAGATGGGTCACGCCCTCTGCCTTTAAGGTATCACGAACAAAGGAAAGCAACCCTTGGGCTATCCCTGTTCCCCGGTACTCCTCCATAAAGTACGCCCCACAGATATTTTTCATCTTATCGTACTCCGTAATAAAATTCTCTCCCTCTTCATCCACCGAAAGGAAACCAACTACCTTCCCGTCTGCTTTTGCAGCGAAGATACTCATGGTCTCCCGCTTAATCCACTCCGAAAACCAAGCCTCAAAGCCGCAGTCCGGAAGTGGGAAAAACACCGGAGCTTTCAGAAGATGTCTGTTCAGCCCTTTCTGCAAATGTTTTACTTCTACAAACCGTTCCTTTGGAAGTTCTTCAAACACGACATTCCCGAAAACCTTCTGCACGTTAATTTCTTCTATCCCCCGTACCGCATCCATGCATCGGATTCCGAATCCGTTTAATACAAAGGACTTTGCCGTTTCCATATCATGGGCATAACGACAAAGCCCACAGCTATAAATCCCCTCTGCCGCAAACTCCTGTGCCACCTCTGCAAACAGCATGGAGGCCAGCTTCCCGCGGTTCACATACTCGTAAGAGAATGCACTTCCGGAGAGCGGCGAAAACACACCCTTCACGTCTCCGAAAAAACCGTCCCACGGTCCCGCAAACAAAAGGTACCCCACAAGCTTCCCCTCACAAACGGCAGCCTTCCCGAAGGACTGACTGCCAAGCCACCACAATATCTCCCGTAATCTTCCCTCAAACCCATGACTCGGCAGCTCCGGACAATGTACCCGCTCGGCACAAAGCTCCGCAAGGGCAAGCTGTACTGCTTCATCGATATACTTTTCCGTAAATTTTTCAAACTGAATGTTCATTCTTCCTCCAGTTATATGTTCCTCTTCCTACTCCTGTACCAGTGCATTTAACTGCTCCGTATTCTCCCTGATTTGCTCCACAAAACCGGAAAGGCTGGACATTCCCGCACAGTTTTCCTGGGTTGCGGCAGAAATCTGCTCAACCGCAGAGCAATTCTGTTGTGTATTTTCACTGATTTTCTCCATTGCTTTTGCAACCACGCCGCTTCTTTCCCGAATCTCTTCTGCCATCCGGTCAATCTCCTGAATCTGCATTACCAGCTCTCCGTTGGATGCCGCAACCGTAGTTGCGGATTCATTGGCCTTACGGATGCTTTCCATTCCTTTTTGGGTATAGGTCGCATTCTGCTCCATCGACGCAACCGCACGTTCCGTATTTCCAACCACATCCCGGACGATGGTTCCGATATGCTCCGTTGCGGATTTGGTTTGTTCGGAAAGCTTCTGAATCTCTCCCGCAACTACCGCAAAGCCCCTTCCGTGCTCTCCCGCTCTAGCAGCTTCAATGGTCGCATTCAATGCCAGTATACCGGTTCTGGAAGAAATACTGGTAATGGTCTGTACAATACCCATAATCTCCTGGGATGCATCCCCTAACATAGAAATAATCTCTTTACATTCTCCCGTACTTTGGAAGATTTGCTCCATATTGCCCGTAGCTTCCTCCATCCGTTCCTGATTTTCTTTGGTATTTACCTCAATCTGTCCGGTAAGCAATGCCGTCTCATGGTTCAAACTGCTCAGATTCATAATTCTTTCCGAAATTTCCTGCATGCTTTGATTCGTATTTTCCGCCTCCGCCGTATTTTCGGTAACGCTGGCCAAAAGGCTGTCATTCTCCTGGGTAATCAATTCATTGGCCTGCATGGAAGATTCCGTAATATCCGAAAGCTTTGTCACCATATCATACAAGGATGCCGAAGTCTTTTTTGCATTGTCTTTCATTTCCTGCATGCTCTTTAAAATCCGCTCCTGCTCCTCCGCTCCCATCAGACTGGAAAGCATGGCAGCGGTACGGGTTCCAAGCGTCGTAAAAATAGTAGCAAGAGCAACCAAAATCAACGCTCTCGGAGCCACTCCGAACATAAGAACATCCTTCAGATTCGTAAAATTGCGGTCTACCACCGTCGGAAGGTAAAAAGCCGCAATCTGTCCCGCCGATACTCCCACAACCGTCAGCACCGTCGCTACCACATTTAACTTTTTCGAAAAATACAGGCTTGCAATGGCAATGGGATACACATAAAAAACAACCACATGACGGGTAAGGGTTATCGTCAGCAATGTAACAAAAATTACCTCTCCGATCATTACCATGTACTTCACAAAACCACTGTCAAGTTTAAGCTTCATAATCATGATTGACGGAATAATCAGTACGATACTTCCCACTACATAGGCAATCATCATAATTGCCTTATCCACCTTGAATACGCCCACCAGATTTAAAACAAGTACCAGGGTAAAAAACAGGAATGTAAACTGCATTACCTGTGCGGCAAGCTTATTTGCCTGCTTCTCCTGCTCTGCTAAAAATGAATTCCTCTGTGCCATATTTATTCCTCCTTCTCCTTCGTCATCATATAAGACTCCACAGTACCTTGCATGGAACGTCCCAACTGCGGCATCGTGCTTTCTCTGTCATCTCTCGGCATCTTCATTCCGATTAACATACTTCGACAGGTCATACCTAACATCTGTGCAATCTCTTCCAGAGAAAAGCTACAAACACCCGTGGCAGACATTGCCGCAATCCCGTGAGCATAGGTAAACATATTGTGATACAACCGTTCCGCCTGTTCCCGTTCCAAAGAAAAGTCCGCCTGTGCCGCCTGAATTATTCTTTCGTAGTGTCCCTCATTTACAATAAAGTCCACCATCTTGAAGCCTTCTCTTTTTTGCATAAATAGCAAAGAGAACAAGTTATGCTCCTCCATGGCAAACCGGACATAATGCACTCCGAATCCCTTCATAGGCGGAGTCATCCGAAGCCCCTCCTCTACATATCCGTTATATATCCCACGGGCGGCCTCCAAAACTGCCTGACGAATTTCCTCTATGCTCTCGAAATGAGTAAACACGGTGGACGGAGCCACTCCCAGCTTATTCCCGAGATTCCTTGCCACTACCGCATCAATTCCGCTCTCTCTGGTCAATTCCAAAGCTACCTCTATCAACTCTTCCTTTGTATATTTCGGTTTCGGTGGCATACGATTCCTCCTTTTATCAAAATTATCGTTTCGAAACAAATGTTTCGGAACGCAAGTTCATTATAACAACATTCGCCTCTCTTGTCAACTCTTTTATCTCTTAAGATAAAAAGAAGTACCGAAGGTCCTTTACAACATTCGGTACTTCCTCTTACACTTTTTCCTTCATCCGATTATCCCGCAGCTCACTTATACCTCTTCTATCCGAATCTCCTTTGCCAAAACGAATCCTTCTGTTCCCAAGGAAGTCTCCAGTCGTGCTTCCACACCCTCGGGCTTTTCAAAAAACAACAAATCAAGAATAATACTCACCGTTCCGTACATTGCCCCTTTAAAGCAAAACTCCTTTACACCTTGGAAAATGAGTTTAAACCGTGCTCCGTTCCTCTTCTGCAAACGGCTGGGACCGTCCTCCGTCCGGATCACCATCTCAATCCGGTCCGCAGTAATCGAAATACTCTCAATATGGTCATCATGAAATTCCGGAACAAAGCCAGACTTTCTCTCCAGTTCCTCCATCCCCTGTACTAACATCACTCTTCCTCCAAAATATTATTTTCCTCCGGGATAACTAACCTCATTTCCCCAAGTCTTTATCTCTTCAAAGAATCCCTCCACGGAAATCAAACCGTAAAACCACAAAAACGCTCTGTCCTTTTCACTGATTTCATCAAGGTTCATCCAAAGCACTTCCTTTAACGGCGGATTCTCCCCCGTCTCTTCCGGGTCATAACCAGTAATCGGCTCCTGCTCCTTTGATACTTCCACTTCAAAAGAATACTCTGCGTTACCTTCCGCTTTATACTGCACCGCCAACGGTCTCACGATTCTGCCATCCAAACCGCATTCCTCTTTCAATTCCCGTAACACTGCCTGCTCCGGAGTCTCTCCCTCTTCAATACCGCCCCCCGGCACCGTATAAAACTCTCTCCCGAAATAAAAAACCCGTTCCATCAGTATCTTTCCGTCCCGCACAACAATCGCCACGCTGCGGCTACGCTTGTAAACATAATCATGTTCCTTCTCTTGCATAACCCCTCCGCTTGATTTAAATACATAATAATTGATGTCTCTCTGTGTTTAAAAAGTCCCACAAGGTGAACCTTATTTATCTCTGCCAAGTCCTCCAACCAAACTTACTATAAATCCAATAAACGAAATGCAAAGACCTATAACATCTATCACCGCCCAACTCGCCTGAACAGAAACATATGTTAAATTAAAACCAAATAATATAAGCGCTATTCCTAATAATACCGTTTTCATACAATCACTCCTTCCAATTTCAAATCTACGCTCTATACCATTATATCTCATTTCCCCCAACAACACAATTTCAAATCTCTTTTTCTTTTACAAACTACAGTATTCAATACCCCTCCTGCGCGGCGGCTCGGGCGTGGCGGATTCTTACGATTTGCTACGGATTTTATAGAAGGTTTGGGTTTCGACTATATTACCTTGTTTTTGAATTTGCCCGAAGGGCCGCGTTTTTAGCTGAGTCGAAATCGCCTCTTATCGGTTCTAAGTCTCGAGGCCACACCCGAGAGACGTTTAGAACCGGTTAGAGGAAGTTTGACGAAGCGTTGCGATATGATAAAACAAGGTAATATAGGCGGGTTCCAAACCATTAGAACAACCGAAACAAATCGTAAGAATGGGAAGCCGCGCAAAATGAAAAGGGGCGCACCAGCGCCCCCTGTAGTTTTGTAATCGTATTACTGCACGTCCTTCGCACCAACCTCGGTCAATGCCTTTACCATGCCCGCCATTCCCTGAATCTCGGACGGAATGATAATCTTGGTTGCCTGACCGTCAGCCGCCTTCGCAAAGGCCTCCAGGCTCTTTAACTGAATCACCTGTGCATTCGGCGCCGCCTCATTTAAGAAACGGATACCGTCGGCATTTGCCTGCTGTACGCGAAGGATAGCTTCCGCCTGACCTTCCGCCTCGCGAATCATTGCTTCCTTCTTTGCTTCCGCACGTAAGATAGCCGCTGCCTTCTCTGCTTCTGCTTCAAGGATTGCGGACTCCTTCTTACCTTCCGCCACAAGGACGGTGGACTTCTTCTCACCTTCTGCAATAAGGATTGCTTCACGGCGTTCACGCTCTGCCTTCATCTGCTTTTCCATGGCATCCTGAATTGCTGCCGGCGGAATAATGTTCTTTAACTCCACACGGTTAACCTTAATACCCCACGGGTCGGTTGCCACGTCAAGAGATGCTCTCATCTTGGTATTGATGGTCTCACGGGAGGTGAGGGTTTCATCCAACTCCAAATCACCGATGATGTTACGAAGAGTAGTAGCGGTCAGATTTTCGATTGCCATAATCGGGTTCTCCACACCGTATGCAAACAGCTTCGGGTCGGTAATCTGATAAAATACGACGGTATCGATACGCATGGTAACGTTATCCTTGGTAATAACCGGCTGCGGTGCAAAATCCACTACCTGCTCTTTTAAATTCACTCTTCTGGCGATACGTTCAACAAGCGGCCACTTCATGTGAATACCTACGGACCAGGTGGCCTGATAACCGCCGAAACGCTCCAATACATACGCCTGTGCCTGCGGTACAATCTTTACGCAGGACGCAATTAAAATTAATAAAACAACAACCAATGCAATAATTGCAAACCAAGTTTCCGGACCCATATTTCCTCCTTTTTGTCCTCTCGGGACACCCATTATTATTCTTCCACTTGTTCCACGATGACCTTCACACCGTCCACCGCGCATACCTTTACGCGGGCTCCGGCCTCAATCACCACATTTTCTTTACTCCTTGCCGTCCATTCCAATCCGTTCAACAAAACCGTTCCCGTTTCGTTAAAATTGTCAATAGTCTCCGTTACTTTACACTGTTCCCCGATTACGCTGTCCACATTCGTTTTTGTACGTTTATTGTTGTAAAATCGTTTTGCAACCGGTCTTGTAAAGAACAAGAGTAACAACGACACTGCCAGGAATACAATCACCTGGATTAACAAACTATCCGTTACCATTGCCACAAAAAACGTAACAAGTGCACCTCCGGCAAACCAGATGGTAACCAGCCCCAAAGTCGCAATTTCCACCACAAGACAAAGAGCAAGAATAATCAACCACACAATTTCCGGCATAAGAATCCTCCTTTCCCTAATGCGAGTGAAAAACTCTTTACCGACAGTATAGCGTATTTTTCCTGCTCTTGCAAGTTTTGTCGTGAAATTTTCAAAAAAACTTAAAGAATTATAACTTCTCTCCGTTGTTTTCCGGCACCGCCATAATAATGCGCAGGTTCCCGTTTCTGCAACGAAGCTCATCCATAAACTTCTTCTCGTTGGCATCCTTCTTCATCTGCACCGCATAGGTCAGTTCGTACAAAGTTCCCATGTTAGTAGTCTTTACCTTTTCCAATCTGGCACCTTTTGTATACTCTTTAAACAAATCATCAAAAGCACCGGAATAATTCATATCTTCCGGAATCATGATTCGAAGCTGCTTTGTGGTATCTTTAAAACATAACGCAACCACCTTAAAACCAAGCACCACAATAACGCCCAGCACAAGCAATACACAAAAAGCCAACGTAATATAGCCGAGGCCGCAGGAAAGACCCGCTGCCATCGCCATAAATACCAGGGAAATGTCCTTGGACTCTCCCGGCACACTACGGAATTTTACAAGAGCAAACACACCCGCAATGGAAAAAGCACGGGCCACATTACTGCCTACCAGCGTAATAACAAGGGCCACTACTGCCGGAAGGATTAACATACTGACAATAAAACTCAAAGAACGTCTGCTTTTCTCCGTAATTAATATGTACACGGCCGCAATCAAAACACCTACAACCACCGCAGCCAGCATATAAGACAACGTAGTCCCTAAACTGATTGCTTCCGCCTGTTCCGTAACTCCAAATAACTTTTCTAACATATCTTTTCCCTTTCTTCTCTGTTGTTCCCTTTATTCTTCAATTATACCGTCCTTGTAGGTACTCTCGTCCGTAAGCGCCGCCTCTTCTTCTCTTTCCTCTAAGCCCAGCATATATCTCGTATATTCTGTACCGTACTTGGAAAAGGATGCCGGATAAATTTGAAACTCCGAAAGAATCTTTGTCATCCACAGCGGCATGGCATCTTCAATCTTCACTTCCATAATCCACTCATCTTCCGGCAACAGCTTATCCCCGTAGATGCCGTAATGAAGGCCCAAATCGTACCGTCTGGTGGTAATATTCCGGTCAAATGTAATACGAAACTCCTTGTTCTCTTTTCCGAACATGGCCACTCTGTCATAGGATAAAAACAAAGCCGGACGAAGTTCCATATTCATTCGTTTTAAGAAGTACTGCAACTCCCGCAACACCTGGGCATTCATATACGGTTGCTGCTTTGGGATTTCTCCCGATTCCACAAAGGCATACGCCTCTGCCAGCTTCAGTTTCGTACGACGCTTATTTACCTTTTTCTTAAACTTCTTTTTTATTTCAAGAAATACTTTATCCTCCGGCGTCACCACTCCGTAGCTGCGAAGCCTCAGTTTTTCCTTATACACCGGCTTCTCCAATGACCAGCTGATTAACTCATTCTGCGGCGTATCGTAATAAATATTGCAAATGGTATAAAACTCGCCGTCTCTGCTGTGGGCGTCCGGCTCCATATACTCAAGCAACCGTTCCCGCAACTTCCTATAACAGGCATCCGTAATGCGGTACTTCTTCTCGTACCGGTTAAAAACTTCGATTGCCATTTCCGGACCTCCCTTCTTTTCGTATTTTATCATACTTTTCTTTTGTGTACAATATGTGACAAAAGGAAAAATTTTTTGTGTTACAAACAGCATCAAAAAGCACTTGTGCATTCGACCGAAATAAAGGGGCTGCGCCCAGACGCAACCCCTTGCTCAATCCTATTTTATACTTTCACAGCGACTTACAGTCTCTTTAACAACTCTTCCCGCTCTTTTTCAAAGCCCGGCTTGCCAAGGAGTGCAAACATGTTCTTCTTGTAGCTTTCTACACCCGGCTGATCAAACGGATTTACACCGAGAAGGTATCCGCTGACACCGCAGGCAAACTCGAAGAAATAGAACAACTCACCGAGAGAACGCTCGTCACGGTTTGCTACCTTAATGACAAGATTCGGTACTCCGCCGTCGGTATGGGCAAGCTTGGTTCCCTTCATAGCACTCTTGTTAATAAAGTCGATGCTCTTGCCGGTCAGGTAGTTCAGACCGTCCAAATCCACCGGCTCCTCCTCAATCAGAAGCTCGTGGGTCGGAGTCTCAAGTTCCATTACGGTCTCGAACATGGTGCGCTGTCCGTCCTGGATAAACTGACCCATGGAATGCAGGTCGGTGGTCAAATCTACGGATGCCGGGAAAATACCCTTCTGATCCTTGCCTTCGCTCTCACCGTACAGCTGCTTCCACCACTCTGCCACATAGTGGAAATTCGGCTCGTAGTTTGCTAAAATCTCGATGCTCTTGCCTTTTCTGAGAAGTACGTTACGTACTGCCGCATACTGCAAAGACGGATTCTCTGCATACGGTGCGTTCAGACATACCTCACGCATTGCCGCAGCACCTTCCATTAACGCATCAATGTCCGCACCGCTGGCTGCAATCGGAAGCAAACCTACCGCGGTAAGTACGGAGAAGCGGCCGCCCACATCATCCGGCACAACAAAGGATTCGTAACCTTCCTCGGTAGCCAGCTTCTTAAGCGCTCCTCTAGCCTTATCGGTGGTTGCATAAATTCTCTTTGCAGCCTCTGCTTTGCCGTACTTCTTCTCAAGCACTTTCTTGAAAATACGGAAAGCGATTGCCGGCTCCGTGGTAGTACCGGACTTACTGATAATATTTACGGAGAAATCGCGGTCACCGATTACTTCAAGCAACTGTGCAAGATAGGTACTGCTGATGTTATTTCCCGCAAAATAAATCTCCGGAGTCTTTCTGATTTCCTTGGATACAGAATTATAAAAGCTGTGTCTTAAAAACTCGATAGCTGCGCGGGCTCCCAAATAAGAACCGCCGATACCGATTACTACAAGCACCTCGGAATCGGAGCAAATCTTGTCCGCTGCCTTCTTAATACGTGCAAACTCTTCTTTGTCATAATCTACCGGCAAATCAATCCAACCCAGGAAGTCATTGCCTGCTCCGGACTTGTCCGTAAGACTCTTCTTCGCTGCCAATACCGGCTGCTCCATCATTTCTACTTCCGCACTGCGTACAAATACATTTGCGGCAGAAGCATCAAACGTTACTCTACTCATATCTGACATCCTTTCCCTTCGGCGAAAACTACCGAAGCTGCATTTCCAAAACGTTTCCCTGATTATACCACGTTTGACTTCTTTTTTCAATATAACAAAGAAAAATCCGGTGTTCTCTTTCGCAAATCCCGTTCCTTATTACGCCAGATATTCTGCCAACACGTCACTTAACATCATTTCGTAAGATACCTTCGTTGCCGCGGCTTCTTCGACTGCACGTACTGCCGCATCCGCTGCCTCCTTCCGCGACTCTTTTTCTGTCGGCATCTCCGGCAACGCAGCTTGTACCTCTGTTTCACACACTTTCTGCCGGTCTGATTCTTCCGACATTATTGCCTGCACTTCCTTCTCCTGCCCTTCTGCTTCCGCTTTTCGCATTTGCGCAAAGCTACGGGCTTCCATCTGTCTGCGTTCCCGTAACAATTCTTCCGTCAATCTGCGCTTCTCTTCCTGCGCCTTTCCGTTCTTTTTTCGTCCGGTCCCGCTTTTCGCTCTGACGGCTATTTGCCTGTTGGCTTTCACGTTTTTCTGTACTTTTTCTTTCTTTTCACGCTTTTTTCTTGCGGTCTTTTCCCGTAACACAGTGACTTCTTCGCACGTTTCCATATGAACTCCGTTTTCGATGTAATCCCGGATTGCCAGACGTATCCGCTTATGTTTCTCCCTAAGTCCGGTCATTACATCCACCAGCAACAAGCCCAAAAAGGATACTCCCCCTGCAAAAAGCAAAAAAAGAATCTGCCTTCCGTCACAATTCCACAATACCCCTGCAAATGCCAGCAATACGCCGCATAACACGACAAGCAACAAAGACTGCTCCGATATCCCCTCCAAGGTTCCCAATCGAACTCCGCAGACTTTGCATTCCGCCAATCTGCATTCCGTATATACCGTTACACTCTTCATTCCGATATTGTTTTTTGTACGAAAGGACAAATCCTCTCTTATGTAAGAAATGGTCTTATTCTTTGTTTCACCGAAGCCCGCACAAGCTCTTCCCAACATTCCGTAATATCCCATCAGCAAAATGCGAACCAGAAGACCGATACCGGCAACTCCGATTACTAAAAAGATACCATAACCCTGTTCCAATAATTCTTTCATATATACTCCTTTCCGTCAGGCACCGTCAAAACCTACGCCCTTCCGAAACGAGTATACATTATTTTACAATTTTTGGAAATTATTTTTCTCCTCATTCTCCAAAAGTGCTCGTCCCTTTTCGACAAATTCTTATTTATTTCTACGTTTCCGATATGCCTCATACACAAAAAGAGACGCAGCTACCGCCGCATTTAAGGACTCTGCCTTTCCTTCCATCGGTATTTTCACCAGACAATCCGCATGGGATGTGGCTTCATCGCTTAACCCGTTGGCCTCGTTCCCGATTAATATCACCGAACGTCCGGTATATTCCGGTTCGTCATAAAACTGCCGGCCCGAAAGATGGGCCGCATATACCGTTGCCCCCATTGTCCGCAATTCATCCAGTTCAGCGAAAAAATCCTCCGTATAAAAATGCGGCACACGGAAAATAGCCCCCATGGTAGCACGAACCACTTTCGGATTGTATATATCTACCGAATTATTGCTTAATATCACCCCTGTCACTCCGGCTGCCTCTGCAGTCCGGAGAACGGTTCCCAGATTCCCCGGATCTCTTAAATCCTCCAATGCAACCCAAACCGCAGTTTCCTTCCGCATCAATTGTTTTTTATCGTACCTCGGCATACGTACCGTTGCCACCACCCCTTGCGGCTCCATGGTCTCCGTCATCGCCTTCATTACATTATCCGTAACCACCTCGTAGCACATGCCCGTCAATGGCTCACGCTGTCCTTCCTCTGCCAGATATTCTTCCGTGACATAAATCTCCGCTATGGCCTCCGGGGCATCCCGCAACACTTCTTCCAATAATTTGCGTCCCTCGATTACAAACAACCCCTGGCACTTTCTTTCTTTTCCTTTTTTCTGCAATAAAACCACATTCTTCACCCGCGGATTTGCCGTACTGCTTATCATAATCTTCTCCTTCTCCGAATCCTCTTTTTCAAAATAACTATCGCTTCCTTTTCTTACAAAAGGAATGGGGCTGCACGTTACGACAGCCCCATGTATTAACTTTCAAAAAAGCTCTTTCTGTTTTTACGATTTTTCTTTTTCACTTCATACATCAGTTCATCTGCCTGCTTTACGTAATCGTCCAATTCGTCCTTCCCCTTCGGATCCGTCAAAACATAGCCGATGCTTGCTTCAATCGGATACGGCAGACCGGAGCTTGCATTGGTAGCCGCCAGTTCAGCCTCCAGCTTCTGCTTGAAGGCTTCAGCCTCCTCCCTATCTTCCACGGAACCGATAATCAGGAACTCATCGCCACCGTAGCGTACCGCAATCTTTTCATCCGCCACGCACTTTTTCAGCACATTGGAGAACAGAATCAACGCATTATCGCCTTGAGAATGTCCGAATATGTCATTGATGTCCTTCAAGCGGTCCATATCCATAAACATAACCATAAGAGGCTTGCCGTAAACTCTGCTTTTTTCAAACATTGCATATCCGTCCCGCATGTAACCGAAACGATTATACATATCCGTCAGGGCATCCTTTACATAAACATTATCCAGACGCTTGTTCATCTTCCTCAGATTCTCAAGGTTACGCAGGTTGTAATATGCGTTGTTCACGGTTGCAGAAATATACAAAAGCATACGACGAGGTAACACACAGGTAGCATCTACCAATACGAGGTAACCGAGACACGGCCCCTGCTTTTGCATCGGAACAAAAATGTAATCATGCACCGTCTCATCTTCCTGCATCAAATAATCCGGCACCAAATCCTCTCTGCGAATAATCCGGGATTCTTCCTCACGGACACCTTGTCTTCCGCCACCCAACACATACAACTCTTCATCATAACCGGCTTCCCAAGTGAACTCCGGCTGATGGGTCCCGTAATATACCGACTGGTTAATACACATACAATATCCGTAAATATCATACTTTGTCAGAGTCTCATCCAAATAGTAGCCAAACAATCCCTCGTTATCGGAGAGCGCCAGGTTCTGACGAACACCGTTTAATCTGTCAAAATATTCATTTTCCTCTTTCACACGATAATAAATCAGACGACGTAACTGCGTTGTAGTTAACTCTACCTTTTCTTCTTCCGAATAGCAACCGCAACTGCCACGCAAAACCGGCTTTTGCTCATGAGCATGCAACAACCCAACCTTTTCTCCGGCCACAATACGTAACAGCACATCACAAGCCTCACGTCCCATTCCGTAAGCATCCTTATCCACCGAAGTAATCATCGGTGTAAAGCCTTTGGAATTCTCATCATTATCGTATCCTGCGATAAGAAAATCCTCCGGCGGATATTTGCCGTCCTCTTCCGCTGCCTGACAATATCCCAACGCCATGGCATCATTTGCGCATACGACAGCATCTATCTCCATTCCCAATTCTTTAAAATCCGCATAGGCCTGACGGCCATTCACATCCACAAACGCATAGTCCCGGATTCGACTCTCATCCACTTCAATTCCGTGTGCGGTCAATGCATCTATGTATGCCTTCTTCCGGACAACATTATCCGGATGGTCCGGTGCTCCGCCTACATAATTGATTTTGCGACAACCATGCTCCGTAATCAGGTGTTCCACCAACTGATATTCCGCTCCGTAACTGCTGGAAATCACCGACGGAATCCCTTCCATCTCCAACTCTAACGACACCTTCGGTATGTCAACAGATAAAACCTGCGAAAAATAACGTTTTACCATTTCATATCCGTGTACTACATTCACGGAAAAAATAATACCCTCATATTCATTCAAATTCGGCAGGGAAAAAATATTATAATGACCGAAATTCTCCGGTGAATCTAAACCAAATGCCGGAAAACACATAAAAACATGCAAATCCATTCCGGTGCCTTCCAAACGAGCCTTAATCCCGTGAATCGTGGCTTCCATCGCCTCACCGTCCCAAGATGCTGCAAGCATAGCAATTTTCCTTTTTTTCATTCAGTTCTCCCCCTTTCTGCCGTGTCGTCGCCACCCATAGGTATTTATGACTATATTGTACTCCTTATTTTCTGATTCGTCAAACACTTTTTTTGTCTCTCTGCATTATTGCACTTTCCTACCTTATATTGTATAATACGGATGAGAATTTATTTTTTTTTGATTATTATTATCTATAAAGGAGTAGCTATGACGATACAGGAAAAAGCTTTGGAATTACATGAAAAATGGGGCGGAAAATTAAGCACGGAAGCAAAATGCACCGTAAATTCAAGAGAGGATTTGGCCCTTGCCTATACCCCGGGCGTGGCGGAACCTTGTAAAGTGATTGCAGAAAATCCGGAAGAAGTATACCGTTACACCATTAAATCCAATACCGTTGCGGTTATTTCCGACGGCAGTGCGGTTTTGGGACTGGGCAATATCGGTGCGGCAGCGGCCATGCCGGTTATGGAAGGAAAATGTGTGTTGTTTAAAGAATTCGGCGGTGTAAATGCCTTCCCGATTTGTCTGGATACCCAGGATACGGAAGAGATTATTCAAACCATTGTACATATTGCACCGGCCTTCGGCGGAATCAACCTAGAAGATATTTCCGCTCCGCGGTGCTTTGAAATCGAAGCCCGGTTAAAAGAACTTTTACCGATTCCGGTGTTCCACGATGACCAGCACGGTACCGCTATTGTGGTACTTGCCGGTATTATCAACGCCTTAAAGGTGGTAGGAAAAGAAAAAGAAAACTGTCAGGTTGTGGTAAACGGCGCCGGTTCCGCCGGTATCGCCATTGCAAAGCTGCTGTTACGCTACGGTTTCAAGAAATTGATTCTTTGCGATAAAGTAGGTATGCTTTCCAAGAAAACAGCCGGTCTTAACTGGATGCAACAGGAAATGGTACAGGTTACCAATTTAGAGGAAAAAGAAGGTTCTCTGGCAGATGCCTTAAAAGGCGCAGATATCTTCGTGGGCGTTTCCGCTCCGAATATTGTTACGGAAGAAATGGTGGCTTCCATGAACCCGGATGCAATTCTTTTCGCTATGGCAAATCCGGTTCCGGAAATCATGCCGGATTTGGCAAAGAAAGCCGGTGCCAGAGTCATCGGAACCGGTCGTTCGGATTTTCCGAACCAGGTCAATAATGTAGTTGCCTTCCCGGGCATCTTCCGAGGCGCATTAGAGGGTCGGGCTCCGCAGATTACGGAAGAAATGAAACTGGCAGCCGCCCTTGCCATTGCTGCCCTTGTGCCGGAGGAAGAACTTTCCGAAGACAATATTATGCCGCAGCCGTTTGACCCGAGAGTCTGTGATGCGGTAAGTGCCGCAGTAAAAGCACACATTCGCTAAAGTGCCTATGATTACCGCAAATGACTATTACCGTAACCGTTTCGGCGGAAAAGTATATCGTATTTCTTTAAACGGCGGCATGTCTTGTCCCAACCGGGACGGCACCCTGGACACCCGTGGGTGCATTTTCTGCAGTAAGGGAGGCTCCGGTGATTTTGCCGCTTCCGCTTCCCTTTCCGTCACGGAACAGCTTGTGCAGGCGAAGCAAAAAATAGCGGCAAAGTTACCGAAAAACAAAAGTCGTTTTGCCGGCTATATCGCCTATTTTCAGGCATTTACCAACACCTACGCACCGGTATCCTATCTACGACAAATATTTACGGAGGCCGTCTCCGACCCGGAGGTTGTGGGACTATCCATTGCCACCCGGCCGGATTGTTTGTCACCGGAATGCGTGTTGTTGCTTTCCGAACTGAATCGAATCAAACCGGTTTACGTGGAACTGGGGTTACAAACCATACATAAATCCTCCGCAGAATTTATTCGGAGAGGATACCCTTTGGAAGTTTATGATGATGCTGTTTCCCGGCTGCAAAGTCACGGTATTCTTGTAATTACCCATGTAATACTGGGACTTCCGAAAGAATCGTATGCAGACATGGTTGCCACGGTAACTCATGTGGTTAACGCCGGCGTTCACGGAATCAAGTTGCAGCTTCTGCATGTTTTAAAAGACACGGATTTAGCGGATTATTACCGCAGCGCACCGGCCTCGGAGTTTTCCTGTATGTCTTTGGATGCCTATATCTCTGTTTTACAAAACCTGCTTCCGTTGATTCCGGAAGAAACCGTCATTTACCGTCTGACCGGCGACGGCCCGAAGCACAGTCTGATCGCTCCGTTATGGAGCGGAGATAAAAAGAACGTACTCAATACATTACACCGCCAATTGGAAAGGAGTTTCTTATGCAATCCGAAATGTTAATGCTTTACAAATTAATGATTCTCTATATTTTGGACCGAATCGATTTTCCTATGACGGATTCTCAGCTTACGGATTTCTTTATCGGAAAAAATTATACGGATTTTTTCACCTTAAAGGAAACCATTACCGATTTGCTGGAGGATGAATTCATTGCAAAAGAAGTGGTGCGTAACAAAACCCTGTATCATATTACGGAAACTGGCGGTGAAGCCCTTTCCTTCTTTTTCAAGGACATTTCTCCTGCTGCCAGAGCGGATATCGACGAATACCTTTCCGCACAGCGTTATCAATTAAAGGAAGAACAATCCACCCCGGCCGATTACTACGAAATCAAACATTTCGAATATCTGGCGGAATGTAAAATACTGGACCGGGACTCCGTTTTACTGGATGTCCAGATTACGGTTTCAAACGAAGCGGAAGCGGAACGGCTTTGTAACAATTGGAAGGAAAACAGTACCGACATTTACACCTATATTATTACCAAACTTCTGGCAAACGGTACGAAAGACACCACGGATCCGGGATCCTGATTCCTGTTTCCCTCCTGACACTTTTACAAAAAGCAAAGGGAATGTTGCGAACAATACGCCACATTCCCTCTTTTATTACATTCCGCTACTCTTCTGCAGTTTCCTTCGGAAGCAATTCCTCAATCCGTTGCCAGATTTCGTCCCTGCCCTGCTTTGTTTCCGCCGAGAAAGGAATCAAAATACCGTCCTTCGGCATCCCGAGACTTGTCCGGATCAGCTTGCTTTGTTTTGCAATCTGACTGCGGTTGATTTTGTCTAATTTTGTAGCAATTACAACCGGTTGAAACCCGTTCTGTACAATCCAATCGTACATATCCTTATCGTTTTCCGACGGTTCATGACGAATATCCACCAACAAAAAGATTAACTTTAACTGTTCGGACTTCTTTAAATACCGTTCGATCATTTTGCCCCATTTTGCCCGAAGCTCCATGGATACCTTTGCGTACCCGTACCCCGGCAAGTCTACAAAATAAAGCTTCTCGTTGATATTATAAAAGTTAATGGTCTGGGTTTTACCCGGTTGGGAAGACGTTCTTGCATAAGACTTCCGGTTCATAAGCCCGTTAATCAACGAAGATTTTCCTACGTTGGATTTCCCGGCAAAGGCAAACTCCGGCAACAAATTCTCCGGTAATTTACTGGTAATACCACACACCGTCTCCAGATTCACTTTTGTTACATTCATCGTATTTCTCCTTTACCGTCTGTTACAATCCGCCCTGTACTTCCTCTAATTTGCCAACGCCTCCGAAAGTACCTCCTCCATGGTAGACACCGTTACAATGGTAAGTCCCTTTGTAATCTCCGGCTCTAACTCTGCCACATCCGCTTCGTTCTTTTCCGGAACCAGCACCTTCTTTACTCCTGCCTGCTTTGCCGCCAATAATTTCTCTTTCAATCCGCCGATCGGCAGCACACGACCGCGGAGCGTCACTTCACCGGTCATTGCCACATCCGCCCGTACCTTCTTTCCGGTCACGGCAGAGTAAATGGCGGTTGCCATGGTAATTCCCGCAGACGGGCCGTCCTTCGGCACCGCACCCTCCGGTACGTGGATATGAAGCACATGCTTTTCAAAGTAATCCTTGGCCAAAGACTTGCCGCATACGGAACGCACATAGGTAAGTGCAATCTGGGCGGACTCCTTCATTACGTCGCCAAGCTTACCGGTCAGTGTAATTCCACCCTTCCCCGGCATTACATTCACTTCGATTTCAAGAGTATCTCCCCCCACACTGGTCCATGCCAGACCGCGGACAATACCCACCTGGGCCTTCTTTGCCACAGTATCCTTTTGGTATTTTTTCTTTCCGAGATACTCAAACAATTCCTTTTCGGTAATCTTCACCGGCAAATCCGGCATTTCTTCCGCCGCATCCAGATTCCAAACCGCCTTCCGGCACAGTTCTCCTATTTTCTGCTCCAGCTTACGCACGCCGGCTTCTTTAGTATAACCGCTGATGACTGCCTTAAGGGCACCGTCGGTTACCTTAATTTCTTTATTCGTCAAACCGTTTTTCTTAATCTGTTTTTTCAGCAAATGCTTCTTTGCAATAAAAAACTTCTCGGTTTCGGTGTAGCTGGATAATTCGATTACTTCCATACGGTCTAAGAGCGGCTTTGGTATGGTCTGCAAGGTATTTGCAGTTGCAATAAACAGTACCTCGGATAAATCCAGCGGTAAATCCAGGTAATGATCCATAAACCGGGCATTCTGCTCCGGGTCCAGAACCTCCAACAATGCCGCACTCGGGTCACCCTTATAATCGCTTGCCACCTTATCGATTTCATCCAATAACATCAACGGATTCTTTACACCCGCCTGTTTGATTCCCGCCGCGATACGCCCCGGCATGGCACCGATATAGGTGCGTCTGTGACCGCGGATTTCCGCCTCATCCCGGACTCCTCCGAGACAAACACGCACGTAGTTCTTCCCCAACGCTTCCGCCACGGAATGGGCAATGGACGTCTTACCGGTACCCGGCGGTCCCACCAGACACAAAATCGTTCCGCCGGCGGTTCCCGTACGCTTCCTGACTGCCAAATACTGCAAAATACGCTCTTTTACCTTTTCCATTCCGTAATGGTCTCGCTCCAGAATATCTTTGGCTTCTCCCAGCGCAAAATTCTCCTGTGTTGCCTTATCCCACGGCATGGAAAGCAAGATCTCGATATAGGTACGGGCTACCGCGCCTTCCGAAGCAGCGCCTCCCAAACGTTTATAACGTTCGATTTCCTTTAAAATCGCTTCTTTAATCTCTGCAGAAGCTTGTAATGCTTCTGCTTTTTTTACAAATTCATCCGCTTCGTTGCTTTCTCCCAGCTCTTCACGGATGACCTTCATCTGTTCTCTGAGCACATATTCTTTTTGATTCTTATCTACCTTGGCCTTTACCTTAGTCTGCAAATCCTTGCGAATCCGCAGTTCTTCGATTTCATTTGCAATAATCTGTGCCAGCAATTCAAAACGGGAAAAGAACTCCACCTCTTCCAACAATGCCTGACGCTGCTTTGTGGTAAGGGGAAGCATTGCCATCGTCTGTTCCATCAAACGATTCAGCTCCGTTACCCCCATCAGCTGCTCCGCGATGTCTTTCCCGGCTTTCGTGTTTACAGAAAAATATACTTCCAGTAAATCATGCAGGGTACCGATCATCGCCCGCTGTTCTACCGCAGAAAATCCACTTGCCTTTTCCTGCCCTGTGACCGTTATCTGGGCAGAAAAATAAGGGGAGACACTTACCAAATAGTCAAGCTCTCCTCGCTCCTCACCTGTAATCAAAACACGTACCAGATTTCCCGGCAGCTTAATAATCTGCTTAATTCTGGCCACGCATCCCACCTGGTGCAAATCGTCAATATTCGGAGCCTCTACCGATGCGTCCTTTTGCATGACCGCAAAAATCATCTGGTCCGACTTCATAGCCTGTTCAATGGCCTGAATACTTATCTTTCGATTGACATCAAAATGTAATAACATGCCGGGAAGCACTGTGATATTTCGCAGTGCTACAAGCGGCATAACTTTAATCTCATTTTTCATTCTATCACCCTTACTTTATCAGCTACGCGCTTTCGCCCGTATTCCGCTGTCCGGCTTTTTTCGGTGCCGGACGTTTTCTCTGCTCCGCCACCTCTAAGGTCGGTTCCTCGGAACCTTCCGCAGCCTCTTTTGTTACGATACACTTTAAAATGCTCTCATCCGACGGAGCCCGGTACATCGTATCCATCATAATATTTTCCATAATGGAACGTAAGCCTCTGGCACCGGTCTTCTGCTCCACTGCACGCTTTGCAATGACACGAAGCGCCTCGTCTTCAAACTCCAGTTCCACACCGTCTAACTCAAAGATACGCTGATACTGCTTCGTCAAAGCGTTCTTCGGCTCCCGTAAAATACGAACCAAAGCATCCTCGTCCAGAATATCCAATGCAACCGTCACCGGAACACGACCGATAAACTCCGGAATCATACCGAATTTTACCAAATCCTGCGGCATTACCTGACGGAACATATCACCAATCCGAAGTTCCATACCGTCTCCGATTTCCGCATTAAAGCCCATGGACTTATGACCGGTACGGGCTTCTACGATTTTCTCCAAACCATCAAAAGCACCGCCGCAAATAAATAAAATATTCGTGGTATTAATCTGAATGCATTCCTGCTGCGGATGCTTTCTTCCACCCTGCGGCGGCACGGAAGCAACCGTTCCTTCCAAAATCTTTAACAGAGCCTGCTGTACACCTTCACCGGAAACATCTCTGGTAATGGATACATTTTCGGACTTACGGGTAATCTTATCGATTTCATCGATGTAAATAATACCGTGTTCTGCCCGGTCGATATCATAGTCCGCTGCCTGAATCAGCTTCAGTAAAATATTCTCAACGTCCTCACCTACATATCCGGCTTCCGTAAGAGCAGTTGCATCCGCAATCGCAAACGGAACGTTTAAAAGCTTTGCCAACGTCTGGGCAAGATAGGTCTTACCGCTACCGGTAGGTCCGATCATCAATATATTGGACTTCTGTAATTCTACATCCAGACTCGGCTGCATCAAAACACGCTTGTAATGGTTATATACCGAAACAGCCAATACTTTTTTTGCATCCTCCTGTCCGATTACATATTCGTCCAAAAACTCTTTGATTTCCATCGGTTTTAAAAGATTGATGCCACTTTCGTTCTCATCCGGCTCTGCAACCTCCGTCTCGAATTCTTCATCCATCAATTCGGCGCACAACTCGATACACTCGTCACAGATATATACCCCCGACGGCCCGGAAATCATTTTTCTAACCTGTTTTTGTGCCTTTCCGCAGAAAGAGCAAAAACAAGACTGTCTGTCATCTGACTTATTTGCCACTGTTCGTTCACCTCAATATTTCCAAAAAATTAGCGACTTGTAATTACGCTGTCGATTAAGCCGTACGCTACCGCCTCTTCCGCAGTCATATAATTATCGCGTTCCGTATCTACCGCAATTACATCAATCGGCTTTCCGGTGTTTGCCGCAAGAATCTCATTTAACTTCTGTCTGGTTCTTAAAATATTCTTTGCTACAATCTCAATCTCCGTTGCCTGACCTCTTGCACCGCCGGACGGCTGATGAATCATCACTTCCGCATTCGGGAGGGCAAAACGCTTCCCCTTGGTACCTCCCGCAAGAAGGAAAGCTCCCATGCTGGCAGCCATTCCGATACAAATGGTGGAAACATCACACTTAATATACTGCATGGTATCGTAGATTGCCATACCGGCGGTTACGGAACCACCCGGGCTGTTAATATACAAGCTGATATCTCTCTTCGGGTCTTCACTCTCTAAAAATAACAACTGCGCAACCACAAGGCTTGCGGTAACATCATTTACCTCTTCTCCGAGGAAAATAATGCGATCTTTTAACAATCTGGAAAAAATATCATAGGTACGCTCGCCCTTTGCAGTCTGCTCCAATACATAAGGCACTAAACTCATAATACAAAACTCCTTCCTTGCAACGAAGGGATGCTCCACGGAACATCCCTTATGTTAATTCTATCTTACTTTTCTTTTGCAGCATCGCGTACGAAGTCAACTGCCTTCTGTACTGCGATATCCATCTTAATCTGTTCCTTTTCCTTCTCGCCTACCAGCTCGATTAACTTATCCTTTTCCATACGATAACTCTGTGCCATGGTATCGAATTCCTTATCTAACTCTTCCTCGGATACTTCGATATTCTCGGCCTTTACAACAGCCTCAAGAACAAGTCTGCACTGAATTCTCTTTAATGCCTGCGGCTTTAAGTTCTCCATGAAGCTGTTAGCGGTCATACCGGTGAACTTGAAGTACTGCTCTAAGTTAAGACCCTGCATCTGAAGTCTCTGTGCATACTCTTCCGCCATCTGACGGGTCTGGGTATCAATCATTGCGTCCGGAATCTCCATGGTAGCCTTCTCGATAATCGCATCAACTACCTTATCTTCCTTTGCAAACTTTGCTTCCTTTTCCTTCTTCTCAAGAAGGTTCTTCTTAATATCTTCCTTATACTCTGCAAGGGTATCGAATTCGGAAACATCTACTGCGAACTCATCATCCAGTTCCGGAAGTTCCTTTGCGGTGATTGCCTTAATCGTAACCTTAAACAATGCCGGCTTTCCTGCAAGCTCTGCTGCGTGATACTCGGTCGGGAAGGTAACATTAACATCTACTTCTTCGCCGATGTTCTTGCCGATTAACTGCTCTTCAAAGGTATCGATAAAGGAATGGGAACCGATAACTAACTTATAATCCTCACCCTTTCCGCCTGCAAACGGTACACCGTCTACAAAGCCTTCGAAATCAATGACAGCCTCGTCGCCGTCGGCAACCGGTCTGTCCTCTACGGTAAGAATTCTTGCATTCTGCTCTCTTACACGGTCAAGTTCTGCATTCACTTCCTCATCGGATACGGATACATCCGTCTTCTCAACGGTCACACCCTTATACTTTCCGAGGGTAACTTCCGGCTTTACAGCCACTTCTGCGGTAAAGATGAACTCCTTACCCTTTTCTACCTGAACCAAATCGATTTCCGGTCTGGAAACGATATCGAGACCGCTCTCAACCGCTGCCTTCTCGTAAGCATCCGGAATCAACTCGTTTGCCGCATCCTCATAGAAAATGCTTGCACCGTACATCTTCTCAATCATTGCTCTCGGAGCCTTACCCTTACGAAAACCCTGTACGGACAATTTATTTTTATTCTTCTGATATGCCGTCTCCATTGCCTTCTCAAACTCATCTGCCGCAACCTCAATGGTAAGTTTTACCATGCTCTTGCCTAATTCTTCAACTTTGAAACTCATTTCAAAATGTCCTCCTTAAAATCGTATCGTTTTATTATAACACATAGCCGCGATTCTGTAAAGTCTCAACTACGGCATCCGTGTATTCGATGCATAATTCATCTGTTTTTGCTTCCACCATGACACGTACCAAAGGCTCCGTACCGCTCTCTCTTACGAGAATACGTCCCTCTTCTCCCAGAAGTTTTGCCACCTCGGCTACCTTTGCCTGCACTTCAGGGTCCGCCTGGGCATCTTTTTTATCCGTTACCCTGACATTGACCAAACGTTGCGGGTATACCTTCATTCCGCTTGCAAGCTCGGAAAGAGACTTTTTAGAGTCAATCATTACTTCCATCACTTTTAAGGATGTCAGTACACCGTCACCGGTGGTCGCATGCTTCATAAAAATGACATGTCCAGAATTTTCACCGCCGATCACATGACCGTTTGCCATCATGTTCTCATGTACATATTTATCACCGACCGCGGTCTTTTCATAGCGGATATTAAGCTCATCCAACGCCTTATACAAACCGAGATTAGACATAACCGTGGTAACTACCGTATCATTTGCCAGTTCGCCGTGTTCCTTCATGTACTTGCCGCACAAGTACATAATGTGGTCGCCTTCCACCAGCTTCCCTTCATGATCCACCGCCAGACAACGATCCGCGTCTCCGTCATAGGCAAATCCCACATCCAGCTTTTCGTCCACCACCAGCTTCTGCAAGCGTTCCATATGGGTGGAACCGCAGTCCGTGTTAATGTTAAGTCCGTCCGGTTCGTTGCTGATGACGTATGTCTCGGCTCCCAGTGCATCAAACACTTCCTTTGCTATCGTCGTAGCGGATCCGTTAGCCAAATCCAAACCAACTTTCATCCCTTTACAGGAACAGGTAGTCAAACCGGTCAGATAATCAATATATCGTTTTCTTCCCTCGGAATAATCCACGGTCTTACCGATATTTTCCCGTCTTGCATACGGTACTTCGTCAATGTTACCGTCAATATAGTCCTCAATTAACAACTCCACATCCGCTTCCAGCTTATAGCCCTGACCGTTGATAATTTTAATTCCGTTGTCATAGAACGGATTGTGGCTAGCCGTAATCATAATACCGCAATCAAAGCCGTCCTGTCTTACCACATAGGCCACACTCGGGGTCGGCGTCACATGAAGCAGATATACATCCGCACCGCTTGCGGTCAGCCCGGCCACCAGGGCATATTCAAACATATCCCCGGAACGTCTTGTATCTTTTCCGATTACTACCTTGGCTTTATGGTCTTTTCCGTAATGGTAACCTACATATCGTCCTACCCGAAAGGCATGCTCTACCGTCAGGTTTACGCCGGCTTCCCCGCGAAACCCGTCCGTACCGAAATATTTACCCATAATCCCTCCGTTATTTCCGTTTATTCACATAAGGTATACTCTATCATAACTAAAAATGAAATGCAAGCGACAAAACCGCGAAATTCCAAATTTTCTCATCGTACGTTCACTCGACGTTCCATTCTTGTCGAAAAATCACTGTTATGGTAAGAAACTCTGTTTCTTCCCCCGTTCTTTGCACGGTACACTTCTTTATCCGCCCGCCGGTATAATCCGCCGAAACTGATTTCACTGCTGCAACGTTCCGCTGCCACACCGATACTTGCCGTCACATACCGGTACTTCGCATCTTCCGCATGGGGCATTCCCATTCCTTCGATATTCTTCCGGATCTGCTCCGCCAGCGCATAAACTTCTTCCGTTTCCAGACTGTGAAGAAATACCAAAAATTCTTCCCCTCCGATACGGGACACCAGTGCCGGTACTCCTTTTACCGTGGCACGTACCGTATCCGCCACACGGCAAAGACAGGCATCTCCGCCCGGATGTCCGAAACGATCGTTGTACTTTTTAAAGTGGTCGATATCGATTACCATAACC
Organism: Lachnospiraceae bacterium; assembly: GCA_017938405.1. Classification (GTDB taxonomy): domain Bacteria; phylum Bacillota; class Clostridia; order Lachnospirales; family Lachnospiraceae; genus SIG307. Next base: position 82,421 of record JAGBBP010000021.1, on the reverse strand, counting down.
GCTACCGGATGATTTGCCTCCTCAAGGGCCGGCCAAACCGATACCACCCGGCGCATCATTCCTCTGCGGTTATTTACTTTCGTTAACGGATCCAGCTCCGCAGCTTTCACTTCTTCCACGTACTTTCTCCTGTATTCTTCCGCCGTACGGTAAATTCTTCCCAACTGCAATGCCACCGCTAAGCCGAGCACATGTACCGCAGCAATGAAAATCACATGTTGCGACAACAAAGTCTCTCCTTTCCAAAGAACCAGCGGCAGAATCAGTTCAATGCCCATACACAGGGCATATTCTCCTTTGTTATACAACAAATAACAGGAATTTAAAAGAACCGCAAATCCATATATCAATAAAGATCCGGTACAGGCCCATACAGAATAAGAAAGATAGGTCAGATAACTGATATTAACAATCATATAAACCATTTGAAACAGCCACAATTCACTCTTTTTGCTTCTCCGCTTTAAAAGCTGGAACGCGAAGCCGGAAAAAGCAAAGGAAACCACACTGTAAAATGTTGCCGCCACAAAAAAACTGTCCGAAAACAAAAAGCGGTTCTCCTTACGCAACCCCAAAGTGCATGCCAGCGAAAGAATGGCCATAAAAAGGGTGACGAAAAGAATACGCTGTACATTTTTGCGCTCCAGCGTTTTTCTCTGTCTGTCTGTTCCCGCTTTGGAAAAGACGTTCCCCATTTGTAAGCCCTCCGTATGTAATTCACTACACTTTGTAGTCTAAGCAAAAAAGATACCACTATATCTTGATTATATCATTTCTTTATTGAAATATGCAAGTACTATTTTACAAATTTTCACATAAAATAAATAAAAAAAGAGGTTTGTATGTCCTTTTTATATCAATTTCTCTCCGCTGCAAACCGTTTCCTATGGAACGGCCCCCTTCTTGTTCTTCTTTTGGGCACACATCTTTTCTTTACCCTGCGTTTACGCGGAATACAACGCCACCTTCCTTCCACACTTCGTTTCTCCCGTTCCGGAAATAAAAAGCAGGGTTTCCGCTCCTTAACCACGGCTCTTGCCGCCACGCTGGGAACCGGAAATATTGTAGGCGTCTCTTCTGCGGTGGCCCTCGGCGGTCCCGGTGCCGTTTTCTGGTGCTGGCTTACGGGACTCCTCGGCATGGCTACCGCCTATGCGGAGTGCTACCTTTGTATGCTTCATCAAAAAAAAGAAGCCGACGGCTCTATCCGGGGCGGAATCATGTATGTATTGGAACATGCCTTAAAAAAGAAAGGCTTGGGAAAGATGTTTGCCTATCTTCTTTTAATTGCTTCCTTCGGTATCGGCTGCTCCACCCAGGCCGGTACCGTAACCGAAACCGTTTCTTCCTTAACCGGCGCTCCTGCGGTTCTTACCGGCGGTCTTTTGGTTTTCTTTGTGGGGTATGTGATTTTACACGGTTCTTCCTCCATAAAGAAGCTATGCGGTGTTCTTGTTCCTGTTATGGCACTGTTCTATCTTGCGGCTTGTCTTTTGCTTTTGGTACTTAACCGGGACTTTGTTTTTCCCGCCATCCGTTTCATTCTCTCCTCTGCTTTTACGCCTACTGCGGCACTGGGGGGCATCGCGGGCGGTTCTTTTCTGTTTTCCGCCCGTTACGGTATCGCCCGGGGATTATTCACCAACGAAGCAGGCCTGGGAACCGCTCCCCTTGCCTTCACGGAACAAAAAGAAAGCAGCCCGGAAAAGGCTGCCCTGCTTTCTATGTCCGCTGTATTTTGGGATACCGTAATCCTTTGTGCCCTGACCGGTATCGTCATTGTCAGCGCCTTACTTCGTTTTCCTTCTTTAGCGGAAAACTATACCGCCACCACTTTGACCAACGCCGCATTTTCCCTGCTTCCTTTCGGGAAACCGCTTTTGGGCATATCTTTAATCGCCTTTGCCTATGCCACCCTAATCGGCTGGTCATACTTCGGCGCCCAGGCTGTGATTTACCTGTTCGGCGAAGGCGGTTTGCGCACTTACCGTATTTGCTACCTCGGCATGATTTTCCTGGGCTCGGTTCTGTCCCTTCCGCTCATTTGGGAAATGACGGATTTTATCAATGCCTGTATGGTACTGCCCAATGTGCTGACGCTTCTTTTACTGCAGCGCGATATTCTTCCTCCGAAGCACTAATACTGAATGGCCTTTAACAAATCCTCTGCCGTTTCTTCGCTCACCAGCACCGATACTAAAGCTGCACCGAAAGAAATGGCAGTTCCCATACCGCGGCTGGTAATGATATTACCGTCCATTACCACCGCATCCGGCATGGCCGTTGCTCCCAAAAGTTTCTCTTCAAAGCCCGGATAACAGGTGGCGTGTCTGCCTTCCAGCAAACCGTTCATCCCCAAAACACTCGGTGCCGCGCAAATTGCCGCCAGATATTTTTTGTTCTCGTTATAGGTAAACAACAACTTCTTTAAGCCCTCATGGGCCATCAAATGATTGGTGCCCGGCATACCGCCCGGAAGTACCACCATCACGCCGTCTTCATAGTTATAATCCCCAAAGACTCCTTCTGCCTGAATGACAATTCCATGGGCTCCGTTTACGGTCTTTGTATCATTCATTGACACCATTACCGTTTCCACATGTACACGACGGAGCATGTCCACAACCGTCAATCCTTCAATTTCTTCAAATCCGTCCGCAAAAAATACATATACCTTGTTCATCCGCTACTCCTCTTCTCTCAGTTCACATATTGCTTTATAAATGGTCTCCGCCGTTGCCATATGACCTTTCTCTCCCGGATGACTTCTGGCTCCGATTTGCTCTCCTTGTATCTCATCCAGCGCTATGTACTTCACCTTCGTATCCCCGCTCTGTCGGCAAAAGGCTGCAATTCCTTCTTTGATGGCGGATTCCACCACGGTTCCCATCATTCCGTAGGCCCATAAAATCCAAGCCGACCGATTATTCTTACGTACCGTAACAAGAAATGCCTCCACTGCATTTTTTACCTTTTCCAGACATTCCTTTGCGGGAAGCCCCGATTCATCGTACTGCATTTTATTTTTCCTGCCGGTGGCCGCATCCTGCCATTCCGGATTGTGAAAGGCTCCGCCGTCATTGGTTCCCAGATTAATCACGATATAATCCGGCTGCCAGGAAGAAAAGTCATGGGAATCTTTTGCCCCCAGTCTTTCATTCCGTTCCCCGGACAAAACGCCGCATACCTGCTCATAATAAAGCGGCATGGCATGATCTAAATTATTATCGTAGGCACAATATACCCCGTAACCGCTTTGGGAAAACACACGATACTCTGCCTGTAAACGCTCCGCCACAAAAAACGGATACGCCCGGGTGGTGGAAAACCACATGGCAATCCAGTCCTGCTCCTCCACACTTCCGTAGCTCCCTTCCCCGGAGGTAATACTGTCACCGATAAATTCAATTCTGCACTTCGGCTCCGGAAGCTTATGAAACTCCCCGTCTCCGTAAAGGGCACAAACCGCAAGATACGCATCCTCATCCCCCGGCATTGCCTGTACTTCCTTTACCACTTTTACGTGGTTTACCTTACGGGTCTGCATATTACGGAACAGACAGACACGCTGTTTTCCCTTTTGCAGCATTTGTCTTGATAATAAGGCACCGTTTACAAATACGGAAACCCACTGCTCGTAACAGGAATAATCCGACTCAAATTCGCACCATAATTCCGTCCCGTCGTAATTTAGTTCAATCCCGGAACCGGTCCAGAACAGTACCAACGGATTTCTCCCCTTTGAAGTTCTGCCCAACACACGAAGTTCCGGAATATCTCCCGGTAAATACTTTTTTTCTTCTGCCATACCATCCTCCGTTATTTAACCTCTCGTTGTTCCCTTGCCCGCCGTTCCAGAATGCGATGCAGCACCGTCCGGTATGTCTCGATAATCCGCGCATCCGCATAAGCGCAGCGGTTGGAAAAAAACTGATAGGTTTTTACCCCGAAGCACAAACTGATGGCCAAAACACCTCCGATCAGCAGCTCCGTCTGTAAATCGGCACTCAGTAGGAAAAACCATGCGCCCAAATAAATAAAAAAGGCCAGCGAATACGTCTTTCCTACCTGGAACGCCTGATACATCATGTCGTTTAACCGCAACTGCCGTTCCATAATACGTTCCACTTCCATTCCCGCGCAAAACGCATAGAGTTCCTCGTAAATTTCTTTATCGTTTCTTTGCTCCGGTCCGGAATATTTATTTACAAAATTCACAAGACCATCATATCGATTTTGGCCCAGTTCCTTTCGCAAAAACTTTTTAATCGTATTCATCTTTCACTCACTTTCCCTTTAACAACTTACGTATCTGCCTTGAGAGTATATGCAAACAAGACTGTCTTCTCTCAAACAATAACTTCCACCATATTTATTTTAAATCTTTTTCCGCATAATTACAATATCCTAATTCTCATATTTTGTCGGAATCTGAAATTCCCATTATTTAGAAAACAGCAGACCAATTAACAAAAAGTTCATAAACTAGCCACACCTAAAACACATGTAACAAATATAATGAAGACATAAGGTAACATTATCTTATACTCCTTTTGATTTTATGTTACTACTTTTTCATATTAGCCCGGCATACCCTCCCCAGTTCGGGCTTCTCCTCTGAATACCTCCGTGATACACGGAGGTATGTTTTTTTGTATAAGCAAAGTGAGCATGCGAAACAACTGCGAGAGCTTGCTCTCATGCAGTTGCGTAGTCATACAAACGTGCCCACGACCGAGTGACGCAGTCACAAGGGTGCACAAGGTCCGGGGGACCTTGGTTATGCACCGACCGAAACAAAGTGTAGACGAGGGCAGTGCAAAGCACAAGCTTTCACGCACCAACACTCTCATACAAGCATTTCTTATAAAAAATCCCCTTCCCATTCTCGACAAAATCTGCTATACTGGAAGGTAATAAAACTTGTCTGTTTTTCTACGGACAGGAATCGTTCTACCATTACATTCCGGAAAGGAGATTATCTATGTCTACTGTAACTGTTATGGATCATCCGCTTATCCAGCACAAAATCGGCATTATGCGCGACAAGCATACTTCCACCAAAGAATTCCGTGCCCTGGTTGCGGAAATTGCCATGTTAATTTACTACGAAGCAAGCCGCAATCTTCCGTTAGCGGATAAGGAGATTGAGACTCCCCTTGTAAAAACCACGGTAAAAGAAATTGCCGGAAAGAAACTTTGTGTGGTTCCGATTTTACGTGCCGGCCTTCATATGGCAGACGGCATTTTAAATCTGACCCCGAACGCAAAGGTAGGTCATATCGGTCTTTACCGCAACGAAGAGACCTTAGAGCCGGTAGAATACTTCTGCAAGCTTCCGTCGGATGCCGCAGACCGTGAAATTTTCGTGGTTGACCCGATGCTTGCTACCGGCGGTTCCGCTATCGCAGCCATCGATTTGTTAAAGAAACGGGGCATCCAAAAGATTCGCTTCCTTTGCTTAATTGCCGCACCGGAAGGCATCGAAAAGCTGCAGGCCGCTCATCCGGATGTCAATATCTTCGTAGGCGCAAAGGACGAGCGTCTCAATGAAAAGGGCTACATCTTACCGGGTCTCGGCGATGCCGGCGACCGGATATACGGAACGAAATAGTTTACGAACAGGCTGTCGCAGTTGTGCGATGGCCTTGTTTTATGCCCTTTGATGGGCCGACAGATATGGCGCCAGTAACTAAATTCCTTTTTGCAAGTCGCAACGCTCCGTCAAACTTCCTCCAACCGGTTCTAAACGTCTCTCGGGTGTGGCCTCGAGACTTAGAACCGTTAGGAGGTGATTTTGACTGCGCTAAAAGCGCGACCCTTCGGGAAAAGCAAAAAGTGAATTTGTTACTGCCGTCACATCTTTTCTCCACTCTAAAAAGGCATAAAAACAAGGCTGTGCATCTGCGACAGCCTCGTTTCTTAATTCACAGTCAAAATAGATTTGTATGTTTTTGTATTTTCTCTATCCGAATATCAGATTACTTCTCCACCGTAAACTTATACACGGTCATGGATTCTACTTCCTCGTATGCCTTTACTACCGGAGACTTAAAACTCGGAATATTCATGGCATTCGGGAAGTACTGGGTCTCGAAGCAGACACCATGGCGTTTTCCGTAGGTACAGCCGCCCTTACCCTTTAAGCCGTCGCGGATAAAGTTACCGGAGTAAAGCTGCATGCCCGGAAGGTCTGTAAATACCTCCATGACACGGCCGCTCTTCTTATCGTAAAGCTCCGCTACATACTCCGCTTCTTCGCCGGTGTTGTTTAACGCAAAATTGTGGTCGTAACCGCCACCCAGGCGAATTGCTTCACAGGTGGTATCGTTGATACCGTCCGCCAATGGCTTTCTTACTCTGAAGTCTAACGGAGTGCCGGTCACATCCGCAAGTTCTCCCGTCGGGATCAGCTTTGCATCCGTTGCCGTAAAGGCATCCGCATCAATATAAACTTCCTGGTCCGTTACAAGGCCGGTATTATGACCTGCCAGGTTAAAGTAGGAATGATTGGTTAAGTTAACGATGGTTGCCTTATCGGATACGGTTAAATACTCGATGGCAAGCTCGTTTTCATCGGTCAACGTATAGGTCACCGTGATATCCAGGTTTCCCGGGAATCCCTGCTCCATATCCGGGCTGAGACGGGAAAACTCAATACTTAATGCGCCCTCTTCCTCGAAGGTTTCTGCCTCATACATGTACTTATCGTAGCTTACGGAACCGCCGTGTAAGCAGTTGCCGCCATCATTATCCTCTACCTTATATTCCTTACCGTCAATGGTAAACTTCGCACCGCCGATACGGTTACCGCATCTACCGATAAAGGAACCGAAGAAGGTCGGATTCGCCTCATATTCCGCAAGGGTATCAAAACCTAATACCACGTCCTCTAACTTACCGTTCTTATCCGGCACCCAAAGTTGTACCAATACTGCACCGAAATCGGAAAAAACAGCCTTCATGCCGTTCTTATTTTCTAAGATGTAGAGCTTTGCCTCTTCACCCTTTTTTGTCTTACCGAAATTCTTTACTGTAATTCCCATAGGTTCTCCTTTCCGGGAGCCGGACTTCCGCCGTTCTCCGCTTAAATCCATGATACCCCAAGCAGGGGCCGATGTCAAGATAATTACTTTTTGAACAATCCGAACAAGCCCTTCTTCTCGTACGGTTCCTTTGTAATACCCAGCAATTCGAATCCTGCACCCGTAACGACCTCTCGCAGCTTTTCATCCCCGATTTCCTCGGTGCAAATAATTACCGTCTCCTTTTTTTCGTGAGAAGAAGTTACCTTCTCCACCGGAAACGCGTTGCGGACCGCTTCGTCCATACGAGCCGAACACTTCACACACTTCATTCCTTCAATATTCAATGTAATCTTAAACATGACATTTTCCTCCGTTAATTATTTTATTGTAAGAACCTTATAGTCCTCATGCACGATTGTTTGTTTCAGAATCTTATTGTCCACCGCAGCATTCAACACCACGACTACCAGCCCTGTCTTATGGTCCGCTTCCGCCGACTCCACCTGCGGCAAAGCTTCCAGCGCACTCTTTACTCTGGCTTCGCAATGCTCGCACATCATGCCTTTCACCTTTAAGGTACGCTGTAATGTCTCCTCACCGGCAGACGTTGTTTCTTTCCGTTGCTTACACTTTTTATCCTTCTTTGTACTGTATAACTTGAACCAATTTAATCGCAACGCATTGGACACTACACAAAAACTGGATAAACTCATGGCCGCCGCACCGAACATGGGATTCATCTGCCATCCCAGTGCAGGAATAAACACGCCCGCTGCCAGCGGAATGCCGATGGTGTTATAAATAAATGCCCAAAACAGATTTTCATGAATATTTCGTAAGGTTGCACGACTCAGACGAATCGCCGCCGGCACATCGGACAACCGGTTCTTCATCAATACCACATCCGCCGCATCTACCGCCACATCCGCTCCGGCACCGATGGCAATCCCGATATCCGCTCGTGTAAGAGCAGGTGCATCATTAATACCGTCACCCACCATAGCCACCTTACCGTTTTGTCTCAGTTTTCGGATGACACTTTCTTTTCCCTCCGGAAGCACTCCTGCAATCACTTCATCCACACCGGCCTGTGCCCCGATGGCTTTTGCCGTACGTTCATTATCTCCCGTCAGCATTATCACCCGGATTCCCATGTTTCGGAGTTCCTTTACCGCCTGCGGACTGTCTTCTTTTATCACATCCGCCACGGCAATCACTCCCGCAAGTCTGTCGCCCTCCGCAAAAAACAACGGAGTCTTTCCTTCGGATGCAAGTGCTTCTGCCTGTTCTTTTACAGCCGTGGAAAGTTCGCAATACTCCGAAATATAAGACGCATTTCCTGCATATACCGTACCGATTCCCCGCAATGCGGAAAGACCGTTTCCCGGCAACGCCAAAAACTCTGTTATTTCTCCGGCTACCATCTTTTCCTCCTGTGCCTTTTCCAAGACCGCCCGGGCCAGAGGATGTTCACTCTTACTCTCCAAATCAAGAGCAAGTTGCAACAGTTCCCGCTCACTATAGTCATCTACAGGGAAAATATCCGTTACCCGCGGTTCTCCCGCCGTAATCGTTCCCGTTTTATCAAGCACCACCGCCGATACTTTACCGGTCTGCTCTAAGGAAACCGCTGTTTTAAACAAAATACCGTTCTTTGCTCCCACACCGCTTCCTACCATAATCGCAACCGGGGTCGCCAGGCCCAGAGCACACGGACAACTTATCACCAGTACCGAAATCCCGCGTGCCAGTGCAAAACCGAAAGTTTCTCCGCAAAGCAACCATACCGCAATCGTAACCAGGGCGATACCGATAACCACCGGTACAAATACCCCGGATACCTTATCCGCCACTTTTGCAATCGGTGCTTTCGTTGCAGCCGCATCACTTACCATTTTTATAATCTGAGAAAGTGTGGTGTCTTCTCCCACTCTCGTGGCCTCACATCGAATAAAACCGGATTGATTGATGGTGCCGGCCGAAACCGCATCTCCTTCTTTTTTATCTATCGGAATACTTTCACCGGTCAGTGCTGCCTCATTTACAGCGCAACTGCCCTCCAGAATCCTTCCATCCACCGGAACAGCCTCTCCCGGACGCACCACGAACCAATCACCTTTTACCATCTGTTCTACCGGTACTACCGTCTCTTTTCCGTCCTTCCACAAAGTTACCGTTTTCGGAGCCAGCTTCATAAGTCCTTTTAGCGCATCCGTAGTCTTTCCCTTGGAACGGGCCTCCAGCATTTTCCCCACGGTAATCAGTGCCAAAATCATTGCCGCCGATTCGAAATAAAACTCATGAAGATACTCGTGCGCACTTTCAAAATTTCCTTTTGCCTGTGCTCCGGTCATAGCAAACAACATCGCTGTACTGTAACAAAAGGCCGCCGCCGAACCAAGAGCTACCAATGTATCCATATTCGGCGCACGGTGCAGGATTCCTTTTACTCCGTTTATGAAAAACTTTTTATTGATTATCATGACGATTGCCGCCAGCATCATTTGTACAAGCCCGATTGCTACCGGATTGTTTTCAAAAAACGCCGGCATCGGCCATCCCCACATACAATGTCCCATAGACACATACATCAGCACCAAAAGAAAGCCGACGGAGGCAATCAAACGTCGGCAAAGCACCGGCGTTTCATGGTCCTTTAACACATCTTTCTGCTCTGTATTCCCCGTTTTTTGCGTGGATTTTGCATCTTTTACTTCGGCATGATATCCCGCCTGCTCCACTGCCGAAATCACCGCCTCCACGGATGCCGTCCCTTCCACTCCCATGGAATTGGTTAATAAACTTACGGAACATGCGCTGACGCCTTCCACTTTGGAAACTGCCTTTTCCACACGGGCACTACATGCCGCACAGCTCATTCCCGTTACCGTATATTGTTGCATGATTTCCTGCCTTTCTTCTCAAATCTCCTATTGCATAAAAACACCCATGGTTAGCCAATACTAACCATGGGTATTATACCGCGATATTCCGCTTTTGTCAACGAACATCGTCTCCCATACGTTGTCTCACATACTCCTCGATTCCCTTATGATCGGCAGTCAGACGACAACCGACACTGAACACGCCCTCATTATCGGAAGAACGAATGATTACACCGTGCAACACTTCATCCTGTAACAATTCAAACCCTTCGATGGAAAGCTCTACCGTCTCACCTATGACATCTGCCAGTGCTTTATCTCTGCATAAGAAAGCGAAACCACCGGCGCTGATATTGATCATGTTACCGAACAACAGTAAGCCTTTTTCTTTGATTCTGATTTCACACGGATGATTCATTGCAAACCGCGGATACTTTCTCCGGTTCATTACCTTCGGCTTCTCTCCGTCAATCAGAACACGGTAACACGGTTCCGCTTCCTTCTTTTCCGTTACGATTCTGACATTATTCCAAATATAAACCGCATTGCTCACCACAATCCGAATGTCATACAGCGTCTTCGACGTAAACCCGGAAAGAAAACTCTCCGTTTCTCTTCCCTTTGCAATCAGAAAATCCTCCTCCGATGCCTGATATACCTCCGCCTTACATTCCTTCTTTGTCTGTACTTCCGTAAGTAATACACTCATTCCCGGCAGCAAATCCTTCGCCCCCATGAAACCGCCTTCGCCTAATTCTTCCACCAGTTTTCCGACTACATTTTCGATTTTTTGTACATTCCGGGCACTTTCGTCATACTTACTCAACATGGTCTCGGTGGTCAGTTCGGAGGTACGTACACTTTCCTTCATTCCTTCCATAATATCCCGTACTTCCTTCATATTACCGACCATGTTCTTGTTGGCACTCTCTACCTGCTTCATCGCGGTATCCACTACCTGTATTTCTTCTCCCAACTTCTTGGAATCGTCTTCGATTGCTTCTACACTGGCATTTACCGTCTGCATTACCGTAAGCGTCTCGGAAATCAACCTAAGAATTGTGGTAACGGACTCCGTCATCTTATCCGAAGTCTCCTCCAGGGACTTTAACGCTTCCATGATTCCTGCGGAAGAAACACGGGTTCCCTGGCTTAAGTCACGAATCTCGTCTGCTACCACAGAAAAGCCCTTCCCGGCTTCTCCTGCTCTTGCTGCCTCAATAGAAGCATTGAGTGCCAAAAGGTTGGTTTGATTGGAAATCTTATCAATGGTTCCGGTTTCGGTTTTCACCCTGCCGAACTGTTGACGGAACTCCTTTAAAATCTCTTCTACTTCCGCAGATAACTGCGCCATAGTATTGGTGGATTCTACCGCATTCCCCAACTCGGTGGAACTTGCACTTGCCTGTTTTACGGATTTATCACTCAGTTCTACAATGTGCGCAACCAAATCCGCCACATTTCCCACCTGTTCATGGATATCCTCGGTCATCTCCATGGAAGAATCAATCCGGTCACTGAGCCGGTCGCTCTCCGCAGTCAACCCTTCCATACTTTCTACCACCGTACCGGCACTTTCCTTATTCTCCTCCGAAAGCTCTCTGACTACCGTTACGCCTTCTACAATATGATCGCTTGCTCCCTTCACCTGTTCCACCGTCTTTACGACTCTGGCAAGATTGTCCTTCACAGACCCAAGCAGTGCCTCATCCGATATAATCATATGCTTAATCGCAACAAAATAACCGATGTAACAGAACAAAACCACGCCGATCTGAATTTCAAAATTAGAAATATCGGAAGGCGTATTCATCCCGTTCAAATAATTACGAACAATTGCGAATATCAGCACAGCCAAATTGGCAACACCGCATCGCAAAATCAAATCCCTGTTTTTGTAAATAATCAAAATACCGGTAATCGGCAGAACATAGGTAAATGCCAACGTTCCCGGAGCCGTCATCATGATATACAAATAGAACAGTCCGTATCCCACACCCACAATATTCTGATACCACTTGGTATGCCAGCCTTTTACCTTCAGAATAATCAAACCGAAAATAAACGGCCCCCAGCAAAGCAATTCCATTACGACATAAAACAACGGTGTTTTTAAGTCTCTTATTACCTCAATTGCATAGGTAACGGAAAATACCAGAATAACGACAAACCACATCCAAAGGGCCTTTTTATTTGCACTTTTCGCAAACTGCTTTTCATTGTACTCCATAAAATCCTCCTTCGTCTTTCAGGATAGTTCAAAAGTCCCATCATTTTATATATTATACCACAATATGCTTTAATTGTCACTTTATTTATTGAATTTTACATATTTTTACATTATATTCATATTTTAAAAAAGAAAGAGACAATATCCGTCTCTTTCTCAAACTAAATCTTTCTTATTTTCCTTCTACAAATAATACTCCGAGAGTCCCCGGGCCGCAATGACTGGAAATCACACCGCCGGCTCTGGTGATATAAATCGCATCAAAATAGCGCAAAGATTCCAAATACGCCTTCACCTCATCCACAATCCCCTGTTCAATGCCCGAATGGGTAATAAATACACTCTTCTTCTCCGCACCGCGTAAATCCGCTTCCGTATCCTTTACATAATCCATCACGGTTTTCTTGCGATTTCCGCGGTACTTCTTGGATACGCCCATCTTTCCGTCCGCAACCGCAATACGCGGCTTTAACTTCAGGGCATTCCCCATCAGTGCCGTTACAGCACTGCAGCGTCCGCCCCTTTGCAAATAGGTCAGGGTATCCACCACAAAACTTGCACGAACCCGCTCTCTGTATTCCTTTAACCGCTCTTCCAACTCCGCCAAAGCACAACCGCTCTGGGCCAACTCTGCCGCATAAAGCACCTGCAATCCAATACCGGTAGAAAGATTCATGGAATCCACCACACAAACATGCTCTGTATAATCCAGTTCCTCCGCTGCCAAGCGAAGCACCTGACAAGTGGCACTCATCTGTTCACTGATTCCCAAATAACAAACCTCATCTCCCGCTTCAACCACCGGCCGTAAAAACTCAATTGCCGCTTCAATACCCGGTGCGGAAGTTTTCGGCGTGGTACGGTTGGCATCCGCCCACGTATAAATCTGATCCGGAGTAGTTTCCACTCCATCCAAATAAGAGGTGTCGTCCATTACAATATTTAACGGAAGTATTTTTATCCCGTACTCTTCCAGCAGTTCCGGCGACAAATCACAGGTACTGTCCGCCATAATACGAATCTTACTCATTTGCATTCTCCTTTCGGATAAACGTCCTATCCAAAAGATAATTTTACACGAAACAGGGAAAGAATGCAACGAAAAAGCTGATAAAAGGAGAAAATTTATATATTTTTAACTTTTCATGGTTTCTTCACAAATTACCCACAATCTCACCATATTTTTCCCACAAACCCTTCACATTTGTCCGTTATACTGAATCAAGAGAAAAACGAAAGGAGAACCTCTAACATCTATGAACTTTCGAAACGAATGGAAGCACGAAATCTTCCCCTTCGACAAGATTATCTTAACCCAAAGACTTTCGGCTGTTATGAAACGGGACAGTCATGCCACCAACGGACTTTATCATATTCGCAGTCTTTACTTTGACGATTTGCGTGATACTGCCCTTTACGAAAAAATCGACGGTGTCAATATGCGGGACAAATACCGTCTCCGCTATTATAACGGTGATACTTCCTACATTGTTCTGGAACGAAAAAGTAAAATCAACGGTCTTTGCAGCAAAAAAAGTATACCCATCAGCAAACACGATGCAGGACTTCTCTGCGAAAACCGCATCATTTCCGTCTCGGAGCTGGAAAATCCGGAAGTCCGGAAGCTGTACGCGGAAATGAAAAGCAAAGGGCTACGTCCGAAGACGATTGTGGACTACACCCGGATTCCTTTTACCTACGGGCCGGGAAATGTGCGTGTTACCATCGATTACGATATCCGCTGCGGTGTTCTGACCACAGACTTTTTAAATCCGGACTGTGTTACTGCTCCCGTTCCTGACTCCCCAATGATTTTGGAAGTAAAATGGGACGCTTTTCTCCCGGAAGTCATCCGGGACGCTGTAATGCTCCCGAACCGCCGCGTCTCCGCCTTTTCCAAATATGCGGTATGTCGCGCTTATGATAATTAAAACAACATATATTTATAAAGGAGAACATAATTATGAATTTTGAAGATGTTTTTAAATCCAGCTTTCTTGAAAACGTAACCAGCGTAAGCTTACTCGATATGGCGCTGGCACTTATCCTGGCCTTCGGTATCGGCCTGTTTATCTTTTTTGTATACAAAAAGACCTACAACGGTGTCATGTATTCCGCCAGCTTCGGCACCACACTGGTTGCCCTGACCATGATTACCACCGTGGTAATTTTAGCGGTTACTTCTAATGTAGTACTTTCCCTCGGTATGGTAGGTGCTCTTTCCATCGTACGTTTCCGCACCGCAATCAAAGAGCCTCTTGACATCGCGTTCCTGTTCTGGTCCATTGCGGTAGGAATCGTTCTGGCAGCAGGCATGATTCCGTTAGCGGTTATCGGTAGTGTAATTATCGGTGTGATTTTACTTGTATTTGTAAACCGCAAATCTCATGCAAACCCGTATATGGTAGTGCTTAGCTGCACCGATCACGCCAGTGAATTAAAGGCAAAGGACTATTTGGAAAAGCAGACCCTTCGTTGTGTTGTAAAGAGCAAGACCGCACAAAAGGGCTTTGTGGAATTAAATATGGAAATCCGTTTAAAGGATGACAATACCGATTTTATTAATGCACTCTCCGATATGGACGGTGTAAACAGCGCGGTACTTGTCAGCTACAACGGCGATTATAGGGGGTAACTTATGTCTACGAGCAAACACTTTGACAAAATCTGCTGTATCGTGTTGTGCTTTACCTTAGTGATTACACTTTTACTTATGAACGCGGAAAGTTTTGGCGTTTTGGCTGCCGGGAAAACCATGAGGTATGAGAACCGGCTGTTTGACACCTCCAGGGTTCATACCATTGATATCGTCATGGATGACTGGGACGGTTTTATCGAAACCTGTACCAACGAAGAATATTCTGTCTGCTCCGTCATTATCGATGGGGAGGCCTATAAAAACGTGGGTATCCGGGCAAAAGGAAACACTTCCCTTTCCTCCGTTGCATCCTACGGAAACAACCGATACAGTTTTAAAATCGAATTTGACCAGTACGACAGCACCAAGTCCTATTACGGTTTGGACAAACTCAGCCTGAACAATATTATACAAGATACGACCTATATGAAGGACTATCTTGTTTATCAGATGATGGGACAGTTCGGTGTAGCCGCTCCGTTATGCAGCTATGCGTATATCACGGTAAACGGAGAAGACTTCGGTCTCTATCTTGCCGTAGAGGCGGTGGAAGACGGTTTCCTGACCAGAAACTACGGTTCCAACTACGGTGACCTTTATAAGCCGGACAGCATGAGCATGGGCGGCGGCAGAGGAAACGGTAAAGATTTTGACCGAGAAGCTATGGAAGAAATGTTTGAAGGTTTTGAGGATATAGAAATGCCAGATATGTCGCAGTTTGATGGCATGACCTTTCCGAACATGGGAGGAATTGATATAAAAGCTCCAGATACCGCCACCGGTGGCAATAGCAACAACCGCACCGACAAAGTTGCAGTCAACTTCGGCGATAAAGGCAGTATGGGTGGTTTCAGCAGCATGGGAAGTTCCGACGTTTCCTTGATTTACTCCGACGACAACTACGACAGCTACTCCAACATCTTTGAAAACGCAAAAACCACTGTTACCGATGCGGACAAGGATCGCCTCATTGCTTCTTTAAAGCAGATGAATGAGGCAACAGACATAGCAGAAGTTGTAAATATCGACGAAGTGATTCGCTACTTTGTAGTACACAATTTTGCGGTAAACTTCGACAGCTATACCGGCTCCATGATTCACAACTACTATTTGTACGAGGAAGACGGCGTAATGGAAATGATTCCGTGGGATTACAACTTAGCCTTCGGTACCTTCCAGGGCGGTTCCGATGCCACCTCTCTCGTAAATTATCCGATTGACAATCCGATATCCGGCGGTGATGTATCCTCCCGTCCGATGATAGCCTGGATTTTCGAAAACGAAGAATACACGGAACTGTATCATCAGTACTTTGCCGAGTTCCTGGCTATGTTCTATGAAAACGGAGCTTTGGAAGAAATGATTGATACGGTAAGCGAAATGATTGCACCGTACGTTGAAAAACAGCCGACAGAGTTTTACACCTATGAAGAATTCCAGACCGGCGTTGCAACCTTAAAGAAATTCTGTTCCCTTCGTATGGAATGCATCGAAGGACAGCTTAACGGCACGATTCCAGCTACTTCAAGCGGGCAGTCCGCAGACAGTTCTGCTCTCGTGGACGGCAGCGGAGTAAATGTCTCCGATATGGGAAGTTTCGGCGGAGGCGGTGGCTTCGGCGGAGAACGTAACTTCGGCCATTTCGGTGATGGCAGTCGCGACAACGGTACCATTTCCGATGCCCCAACCGCCAAACCTTCAGGCGACACACAAATACCGGATATGCCTCAATTCGGCGGTGAAACCACCTCCCCGGATATGGGTGACATGCAGGAGCCGGAAAACTTTCGGGGTGGCAACATGCAGACACCGGAAGATTTCCGAGAAGGCAACATACCTTGGAGCGATAAATTCGGTGGATACTCTTTCACTCCGGGCACTTCCGAAAATAGCGGAGATACCTCTGCTTTTAATCGGCCAAGCGGAAACGCTCCGGCAGGTTTTGACCAGAACATCATGTCCGAAGGTATCTCCTCCGGTAACAGCACTGCAACAACACTTATTTTGTTAGGAATCTCCGTACTTGTTCTTGCGGGTGGTCTCACCTTCGCAATTCTGTACGGAAGAAAACGTTATTAACCTGTTGTTCCTCTCCTAACTATAGAACTGTGTAGTGCACACCCTCAGCGCTACACAAAAAGGGCCGGCGCAATCCCCATGCGCACGGCCCTTATTTTTTAATTTACAGCGTATATTGCTTCCGGTATTCCATGTACCTCTCATGAAACGGTGTGTTCTCGCCCTTAGCAAGCTTGTGAATATAGTTGTGCATCTCAAAGTCATGTTCCCCGGTTTGAATGAGACAAGCCGCAATATTGGAGCAATGGTCTGCCACACGTTCAAAATTCGTAGTCAGGTCGGATAATACAAATCCCAGTTCAATGGTACATTTTCCTTCTCTCAAACGATTTACGTGACGTTTCTTTAACTCATCCCGCAAATCATCTACCACTTCCTCCAACGGTTCCACCAATACCGCTTCCTCCATATCCTCTCTCATAAAGCTTTCCAAAGACAGACGGAGAATTTCACGTACCGCTCCCGCAAAGGTCTCCATCTCCTTTACACCCTGAACGGAAAAGGCCATATTCTTCTGATGCATCTCTTCCGCACTCTCCGCAATATTTACCGCATGGTCGGAAATCCGTTCCATATCCCCGATGCTGTGAAGTAACATGGAAAGGGTGGTACTGTCCTTCACGGAAAGGTCTTTACTGCTGAGTTTCACAAGATACTGACCCAGGTGATCTTCAAATTGGTCTGCTTCCGACTCAAGTTCAAATACCTTTGCCGCTAACTTCTCATCATAATTTCGCAATAACTCCATGGAACAATCCAGTGCCGCTTTTGTAATCTCTGCCATATAATTTGCTACCATTTTGCAATGTTCCACTGCCAGAGCCGGTGTTTCTAAAAAACGTTCATCCAGCAACTGTAACTGTTTTTCAAACTTTTCCTTTGCCGGATTCTTCGCATCCTTTACCGTCAGCCGGGCCAGTTTCTCCAACAACCCTGAGAAAGGCAAAAGCAATAAGGTCGCAACCACGTTAAACACAGTATGAATAACGGCAATTCCCGCTGCGTCCGCCGGTGTATTTAAGAAAGCAAAATCCACAAAAGCATTGATTCCGTAAAATCCAAGCATAAAGGCTATGGTACCAATGACATTAAAGTACAAATGTACCAATGCTGCACGCTTTGCATTGGTCTGGGCTCCGATTGCGGAAACAAGGGCCGTCACACAGGTCCCGATATTCTGCCCCATAATAATCGGCAGTGCCGTAGCAAAAGGGACTTGTCCCGTGACGCAAAGGGCCTGCAAAATACCGACGGAAGCGGAAGAACTCTGAATAATCGCTGTCAATATCGCACCGGCCAGCATTCCTAAAATCGGATTTGAAAATATCAACAGAATATTGGTAAATTCCGGCACATCACGAAGCGGTTTCACTGCCTCACTCATATTATCCATACCGACCATAAGTACCGCAAAGCCCACCAGAATCATACCGACATTCTTTTTCTTCTCGCTTTTAATAAACATAATGAAAATCACACCGAGAAGCGCAAGTATCGTGGTAAAATTCGTCGGCTTCAATAATTGTAAAAAGACACTGTCGCCTTCAATACTGGTCAAACTCAAAATCCAGGAGGTAATGGTCGTACCGATATTGGCCCCCATAATAATGCTGACTGCCTGGGAAAGCTTCATAATCCCGGAGTTTACAAATCCTACCACCATCACTGTAGTAGCGGAAGAAGATTGAATCACCGCCGTGACCGCAGCACCTAAAAGCACTCCCTTAATGGGATTGGAAGTAAGTTTCTCCAAAATTCGCTCCAGACGTCCGCCTGACATCTTTTCCAAGCCTTCACCCAATAGATGCATTCCGTACAAGAACAATGCTAATCCGCCGATCATCGACAACACATCAAAAATATCCATTCGTTCACTTAACCGATTGTTTACGGTCTTTCTCCTTTTTTTCTAGCACCAATATTGTACCAATATAATGTGAACAACTCTCTAAAAAACGTGTTAAGAAACTGCTAAAGTTTTGCGTGCAGGCAAAAAAGAGAGCCACATTTGTGACTCTCTTCGTAGATTTTCACTATAATCCCAATTTTTCGATATTCTCGATGGTACGAATAATGTGCTCATGGGCAAGCTTCTCTGCCAGTTCCTTATCTCTTGAGCGAATGGCATTTAAAATCGCCGTATGTTCCGCAGTGGAACGCTTTGCACGCTCCTCCATGGAAAGGGTAATCTTTCTGACACGCTCCACATAATGGTGGAACACGGAAAGCTCATGTTCTAAAATCTTGCTTCCGCAGGCACTGTAAATCAACTTGTGGAACTTACTGTCCAGCTCCACCACCTGCTCGAAGTGCCCTTTACTCGTATGGAACTCGGATAAGTATATGACTTCTTCGATGGCATCCAGCTGTTCGTCGGTCACATGCTCACAGGCCCAGCGGGCGCACAACCCCTCCAGATAAGAACGGATGGTGTAAATGTCATGAATATCCTTTTCCGAAATACCAGTCACATAGGCTCCCTTATTCGGAATGATACTGACCAACCCCTCCAGCTCCAACTGACGAAGCGCCTCACGGACCGGAGTCCGGCTGACACCCAGCTCCGCACCGATGGTATTTTCCTTTAATTCTTCGTTTTCCTCATATCTGCCCGACAGAATACCCTCACGGATATGGTTGAATACACGTCACCGTAAGGAATACTTATCATCCTTGTCGTTTTGCAGCTTGGCATCGCTCATAGGCGACCTCCTTTTTCTTTACATCTTTTCGATGGTTTCCATGATGTAATCCGCAAACTGCGCACCGGTAGCACCGGTATCGCGTCCGGTCATCACAAGCTTCTTCTCGGTAACGGTACAGATATCCAGTGCCGCATAAAGCTTATCCGCCTTATCGTTGAAGCCGATGTGTGCTAAAAGCATTGCAGCCGCACGGATTACGCTGCACGGGTCTGCATAGATATCTCTGCCTTCCTTTACCATACGCGGTGCGGAACCGTGAATTGCCTCAAACATTGCGTACTTCTTACCGATATTTGCACTACCTGCGGTGCCTACGCCGCCCTGGAACTCTGCTGCTTCGTCGGTAATAATATCGCCGTACAGGTTCGGAAGTACCACAACCTGGAAATCTCTTCTTCTCTTCTCATCCACAAGCTTAGCGGTCATGATATCGATGTACCACTCATCTGCGGTAATACCCGGATAATCCTTTGCGATTTCACGGAACGCCTCTAAGAACTTACCATCGGTGGTCTTAATGATGTTTGCCTTGGTAACGGCGCTGACTCTGGTCTTGCCGTTTGCCTTTGCAAATTCAAAAGCCGCACGGATAATTCTGTCACAACCCTGGGAAGTAACTACGGTAAAGTCTACACCAAGATCCTCGGTTACGTGAACACCCTTGCTACCTACCGCATAAGCGCCCTCGGTATTCTCACGATAGAAGGTCCAGTCAATGCCCTGCTCCGGAATACGAACCGGTCTTACATTTGCAAACAGGTCAAGTGCCTTACGCATTGCAACGTTTGCACTCTCTACGTTCGGCCACGGGTCACCCTTCTGCGGCGTGGTGGTCGGTCCCTTCAAAATAACATCACAAGTCTTTAACTCTTCCAATACTGCCGGCGGGATAGCTGCATTCTCAGCCACACGACGCTCAATGGTAAGACCCTCGATATTCTTAATGAGTACCTTACCGGATGCGATTTCATCCTTTAATAAGTACTCCATAATTCTCTGTGCCTGACCGGTAATGGCCGGACCGATACCGTCACCACCGCATACACCGATGGTAATCTGATCCAGAGACTTGTAATCCACGAAATCTCCCTGCTTCTTCATTTCTTCTACTCTTGCCAACTGCTCGGTCAAAAGCTTGCCGAACGCTTCCTTTGCTGCTTCAATCTTAGCCTGCATGTTTATATCCTCCTTATATCGTTTCTGTGTAATTTACAATTCTACGGTAACCTCCGGAAGGTCCACACCGAACTCTCCCTTATACTGATTAATCATGTCAACCAGCTCCGCATCGGTCATAACCGTAATACGACCGTCCTCGTACTCCTTGTCTACCAGTTCCTTAATCTTGTGCACCAACAGATTGGACTTATCCAATGCCGCATCGCCCTTCAAACGATAGAAGGTATTCATCCAATGAGCAATACCCGCAAGACCGGAGGTATTGGACACGGAAACCAGAACCGGACGATTTAAGAACTTCTCGGTATCGAAAATATTGTAAATCTCCTCGTTTTTTAAAAGGCCGTCCGCATGAATACCCGCACGGGTAACATTGAAATTCTTACCGACAAACGGCGTTCTGTGCGGAATCTTGTAACCGATTTCCTTCTTATAGTACTCCGCAAGCTCGGTAATTACCGTGGTATCCATGCCGTCTAACGTACCCTTTAACTGTGCATACTCGAATACCATCGCCTCAAGCGGTGTATTACCGGTACGCTCGCCGATACCGAACAAAGAACAGTTAATACCGGATGCGCCGTATAACCAGGCGGTGGTCGAGTTGGAAACTGCCTTATAGAAATCATTGTGACCGTGCCACTCCAAAAGCTCGGACGGAACCCCCGCATGGGTCATAAGTCCGTAGATAATACCCTGTACGGAACGCGGAATCACCGCACCTGGGAAGTTCACACCGTAACCCATGGTATCACAGGCACGAATCTTTACCGGAATACCGTACTCAAAGCCCAGCTTCATCAGTTCGAAACAGAACGGGATAACAAAACCGTAAATATCGGAACGGGTAATGTCCTCCAAGTGACAACGCGGTGCCACGCCGGTTTCCAGACACTCACGTACTACATTCAAGTAGTGCTCCATGGCCTGGGATCTGGTCATCTTCATCTTATAGAAAATATGGTAGTCGGAGCAGCTTACCAGAATACCGGTTTCCTTCAAACCGATTTCCTTTACCAGCTCGAAATCCTTCTTGCTGGCACGAATCCAGGAAGTTACCTCCGGAAACTCATAGCCTCTCTCCAGACACTTATAAACCGCATCCCGGTCCTTCTTACTGTAAAGGAAAAACTCACTCTGACGAATAATACCGTTCGGTCCGCCCAGACGGTGCAGATAATCGAAAATCGTTACAATCTGCTCCGTGGTGTACGGCGCACGGGACTGCTGTCCGTCGCGGAAGGTGGTATCCGTAATCCAGATTTCCTCCGGGAAACAATGCGGTACAATACGATCGTTAAATGCAATCTTCGGAACCTCGTCGTACGGGAACAAATTCCGGAAGACATTCGGTGTTTTCACATCTACAAGCTCATACATATGCTCTTCTAAGGAAAGCAAGTTGTTATGAGGATTGCGATATACTTTTCTGTTTTCCATATGTATACACGCTCCTTTATTATCCACTAGCATCTAATTGTATACAATTATACGTTTAATGTCAAGAGGGGAAGGGGAGTTTGGGAAGATTTTATTCAAATATTTCCGGTATTTCTTCAAATTCATCCGTCACACCGTCATAAACCAACGCAATCCCTTGATTTTCAATGGATTAAAGCCTTTTTTGCATTTTGATTTCTTTGTGCAACTCTCACAAAATCGAACCGGATTTTTCTACATATCCGCCAGGTGGATTTTCTTGTTTTAAAGATAAATACGTGTTATAATAGACTTATAACAAAGCCGTGCCTTTCCGACACTACACAGGTGTCAGGGCACAGTTCGGCTTTGGGTCAAAGGTGAGGTCTCACCGGTAATTCACATTTTGTAAGCAGAAGGTCGAAACAAATACATTTGCCTTGCATTTTCTACGAAATGCTCCTATAATAAAGGCAAAGGATGTGTGCTTCTTTCTGCAACATACGTTTTAGGAGGAAAGGAGTACATATGACAGAAAACACCTACATTTCTGATGCATTGGAGGGAAATGACAGTAAAGACCGGCTTGATACAGAAGTCAAAAAGGTGCTGAGCGACAAAACAGTACTGGCGTGGATTTTAAAGTATACCACTGCCGAGTTTGAACGATACTCAATCGAAAAGATAAAAACGTGTATCGAAGGAACTCCGAAGGTGGGAACTCACCCGGTAAATCCAAGGTCAAAACGAAAGAATAAAAAGACGAGCAAGGACCAAAAGAACAGCCGGGAAAAACAGTCGCCGGAAGCTATTACCGGAAGCGACACGGTTGACAAAGTTCCGGGGGAAGGTCAGGTCTACTATGACATTCGTTTTTATGCGGTCACACCCACAAAGAAGCGCATCAAGCTGATACTGAATGTAGAGGCACAAAAGTCTTTCACATCAAAATACGACCTTGTTACGAGAGGAATCTTCTATGCTGCTCGTATGATTTCAGCTCAAAAGGGCACAGAATTCAAAAAGAGCAACTATGATGACATAAAGAAAGTATATTCCATCTGGATTTGTATGGAGGTTCCGAGGAACATGGAGTATACCGTCACGTCCTACCGAATGAATAGACAAGTGCTCTTCGGAACGCCGAAGAAACAATTCCGCTACGATTTGATGGAAGTTGTTATGATTTGCCTTGGCAGGGAGGAATGTGCAGGAAAGGGAAATCGCTTGCATGGAATGTTAAGCACACTACTTTCGCGGAAACTGACACCAAAGGAAAAAGAAAAACATTTATCCACAGAATATGGGTTTGAAACATCGATAGAGTTGGAAGGAGGACTGAAGCAAATGTGTAATTACAGTGAATGGATTGAAGAAAAAGGAATTGAAAAAGGAATGCTTTCATTGATTCAAAAAAAGCTTGTAAAAGGCAAATCTCTGGAACAGATAGCAGATGAACTGGAAGAAACGGTAGAGAATATACTTCCGTTGTACGAGCAAGTGAAGAAGGAACTGAATCAGCAGTAAAGTAGAACCAAATAAAGCTTGCCACAGAGAAGGACCGTAAATACGGCATTGACCACTGAGCGCGATTATTTAAGGCTGATACCTGGGAGACGATATAGAAAACAGCACAAGAAACCGAATATGTTTCCGCTGCTGCGGAAACCCTTCCCCAATCCAATCAGAACCTCAAAATCCGTTCCTACTGTGAAGCAGTGGAAGAAGCCCGCAGAGTGCGTCGCGTTTTGGAAAAATTTGTTGCAGAGAAGGATGCCGAAATTGCCCGCCTGAAGGCTCTCTTGGAAAACAAATAAATGCTACGGCACAAAACAGCGCCTGACCGGCAGAAATCCCTGCCGGGTCAGGCGCTGTTTATTCATTCTATCTTCCAAAACAATTAAGGAGTGTTTCTACCCCATAGGAAAATTCAGCCATCAAATCGTTCTCATACACATAAACCTTAACAACTTCTCCGCTGTCTTTTCCTACATATACTCCCGCTTCATTCACAAGCTTTGCGTATATCGTCCATTCCCCCGTCTCAGAATAGATCTCGTATGGACCGCCGGAAAACTCCATGTCAGAAACCTCTCCCGACGGGGACTCTGCTATGATACGAATCTCTGTTACCGCAGTATTCCCCCTCGGAATAATGCTGATATCAAAGGGTTCATAACGAGCTATCCTTGTTTTCTCAACAAAAATGTCGTACCCCTTCGGCTGTTCTACCTCCGCCTTCTGTTCCTCTGTAGCCTTACTCTCCTGTTCCGAACCGGAAAACATCACAACATTGGTAGCGCCTGACATCTGAATCACGGGACCGTCAATTTTCATGGAACTGTCCCCATTGGTCGTAATACCGATGCCATCATCCGTTCCCGGCTCCTGCGCTTCCACAATCTCATATGCCGCTTCCGAGGAATAATTTCTGTACTCCTCCCACACATAAAGAACACACGCAAATGCGACCAAAAAAGAAGCCATCAAACCTATCACTTTTTTGCGGGAGAACCCCTTCTTCGTCTTACCGGTCAATCCGCGAACAAGTCCCACGATTCCCAAAATTCCCGACAAAAAGCCTACGATGGAAAACAGCAGTTCCATCAGGTTCTGTCCTAAAAATTGAATAAATAAGCCCATACGCTCCTCCTTCCATGTCACTTCCGAAAAACATTCTGTTTCCCGACTGCAACAAAAACTTACTACCAAGCCTCGGAGTTACAAAGAAGTATTGTTCTGCACACCTCAGTCAATACTTAAGAGCCGTTGTCTTACGACAACATTATTAGTTAAACATTAAACACAACAAAATCTTACACGGTTAGTCTAGCACAATTTTCCTTTTAAGTCTAGTGTCAAACGACTATTTTAGAAAAAATTAATTTTTAGTATTTTAAAAATTTTATATAGAACTGTTGATACTATCTCACTTTGTCGAATGCCTTACTGGTCGAACAAAAAATGTCTTCACTCTCTGCATTAAACCCTCTTCGAATATCTATTCCTAAAACACATGACACGCTCTGTCAAATCCCCATAATTCCTTCTCCTATGCAGATTTCCGCCGTTTTTCATCACCAAAATCCTTGTGCAACATTACTAAATTCCAGCTAAATCTTTGGTAACTATGACGGAACGAAAAACATTGAACCTTCACTCGTCCCATGCTATACTATACGTACAGCAAAGCCGTGCCCCTCCGACACTTGCGCAGGTGTCCGAGCACAGTCGTGGTTTTGGTTCAAAGGCGGAATCCCGCCGGTAATTCCATGGAATGAGAAATATAACAAGAACTTAACGTGTAATTGTTTATGCAAAGGAGGAGAAATTGATTGGAGCAAAAGATTTTTGTACAACGAAGTGAAGAGGAAGTAGGTCTATACCATCATTTTTTACAAGCAAAGTATCGAAGTACTTAAAGAGTATCCGGAAGTTTGTACCCATCATGCACGGATGATCTGTGATAGTGGACTGGAGTTAAACTTTTTGCAGGAATTGAAGGAGAAGATTGAACAGAAGGAAGCGGAAAATGCCGAGTTGCATGAGGCTCTTGCCGAGAAGGACGCCGAAATCGCCCGCTTAAAGGCGCTCTTAGAAAACAAACAAATAAATACTACGGCACAAAACAGCGCCTGCCCCGGCAGAAATCCCTGCCCGGTCAGGCGCTTCTGTTATTTCATCGGATACCCCTTCGCGGCCTCAATCACCTTCCCCAGCTCATGCATTGCCTTCGGGTAATAGACCATACTCGGAATCCCCTGTTCCTTTAAGGCCGCCTGCAGGCCGTTTCTCTGCTCCTCGAAATCCAGTAAAATCGGATACTGGGCCCAACTGGAATAAAAGCCCTCTTTCACTGCCAGAGTGGCTACGACACCGGATAACGCTCCGCCACCCGATTCACCGCCTCCAGTTCATACTCGCGGAAGGAACATATGAGTTCCGCCCACCGCCGGCTCTGTGACAACCAAGATGGCAACTTGCGCAAGCTCAGAAATAACATAATAGAAGCAGATTAGCGTCCCCTTGGTCTGATGACTCAAAGGGACGCTTTACACTCTCAAGAAATCTTTACTATCTTAGTCTCTCATTCAACTAATCGTCAACTCATTCCTTCTCAAAAAAATCCTTTATGCACTCTGGATTATAATATCTGAGCACACTTATCTCACCACCAAATCGCATATCATACAGAAATTCAAACCGATGTATGTATTCCCGTTGCATTAAATCCTCATACCACAGTTGCAACACAACCCGATTTGCCCCCTCTGCACATTCACACTCAAATACTGTCGTAGTAGAATGCTTCACCTGCACGAAATGATTTTTCATAGGACCGCTTGCTGTATATACTGTTCCTTTCGCATCTTTATATACGGTCAGGTCATCATCCATTTTTAAACCTCGAACAAATGCAGTACCATTTCCGAAGTTCGTAAAACACGGCCGAAATTCTAGCTTTCCATCTTTAGCAATAATTTTCATACTTTCATCAAACTGAAAATATGGCATCATACTTATCCGATTTCTCTCATTGTCACTTTTTCTATTCCGTTCAAAAAAAACCTGTTGATTTTGCAGTTCTTCCTCAAACTGTTTCCGCTGTTCATCTAATGAGATTTTAAATTGTTCTTCAGATACTGCCAAATTTTTTTTATTAATCCGCCGAGTATTTGCATTTGTAATTAATACTGTCAGCACTGTTACCAATATCGACATTAGCGTTGTAAACGCAGCAATAACTGCATCTCCAAAATCAATTCCCAGGCCCATCAGAAAATCTTTAATATTTTCCATCTTCTATTCCTTCCCGTCTGCACAACCCAATCTAGCAATTGTTCTACAATATAAATATTTCATTCCTATAAATCACCGCCTTAAAAACCGTTACACTCCATGTACAACATCATGATCCAAAACTAATTTCCGTTCTTTCCAATCAGGCATATAATTAGATAGGAAGGCATAGAAATGTTTACTATGGTTCGGATAAAGAAAATGCACAAGTTCGTGTAACACCACATAATCAATGTAAGGCATTCTAGCCTTAATCAAGTAAAAATTAAAGGTCACCACATGCCGTGTAACACTACAGCTCCCCCATAATGTTTTCATCTTTCTGACCGATATTATCGGCATCTCAACACCATATTTTTCTATAATTGGATACCAGCAACGCACTCTATCTTCAAGAATACTCTTTGCTTGCTTACGCCACCAATTTTCGAACAATCTCTTTACATGATCCTGACTATCTGGCATCCGGCAACAAATATGGATTGTTTTTCCCTCAGAATAAACACATTCTTTTTCGCATTGAGTTAATACGAAAATCATATCTTCGCCTAACATCTTAATCGAGTACCCGCTTTTAATATCTGTAGTAGCTGCATATCCAACCGTTCTCTTGAATGACTGCAACTTCAATTCAATCCACTTGCTTTTTTCCGTAAGGAAAGACTTTGCCCACTCATCAGATACATGGCGCGGAAGAGATAGAACTACCTTCTGTTCCGGATAAACCTTTAAGCGACAAGTTTTCATCTTTTTTCGATCAAGCTCAACTGTCACACTGCTCTTTGACTCCGGTAAAATTATATTGACTGTCTCCATAGTTAATACCCTTTCTTTGCTACCATCATAATTTCATCAATGATAATATCAATCGCGTCCAAAGACCACTCCAAATCATAATCTTCCATATAATCAAATAACAAATCGTCAAGTTCTTTTTTGATATTTCTGTGAACAATCACATTATCTCGCCAGTCACGTTTCGTATGATTTACAATGATTTCTTTAATATCCAAGGCAAGTTTTCCCATCGATTCGGTGACTTCAATTTCTTGATCTCCTAAAGCCTTCTTAACACCAGAACATACTGCGCCATAAAAAGATTTCGCATCTCCGTCATTCATAATATTTTCTGGATATTTTACTGAACTACGCCCTACACGGTAATCCTCTGCCAATTTTTCCATATAAGACAGATACCTCTCGCTGTTTCGTTCTGTCAGATACTCTTCGATTGTCGAATTAATTCGCTCCATAAATGTCATATATCGAATAGGATCTACATACTTCTGGCTTTCAAGGACCTCTATCTGACGTGACTGAATAGCTTCTGCCTTTGCCTCATCGGAACCTAGCCGTGCCAATTGTTCCTGCATTTTTTCTTTATTGGTGATGTCCAATGGTTCAATTAAGACTTTTGCATCTTCAGCATTAACATAGGTGTTGAGCAGTTGTCGGATACCATCTTCATATCTCGAAAAATCTACACTATCATTGAAACGTAATGACACACTATCCTTCAACTTTTTAAAGAATAAATAGTCTTTTCTATACATTTCCGCTTGATTGAAACCAACCAATTCAAACAGCTCATAGCTGGAATACAGAAAATCTACCATCTTTGCAAAAACAGACAACTTTTCGTAAAAATCCTTGCGGACATTATACTCTCTCAGACGTTCTTGCCAAACATTCGCACTGCCCTCATTTCGATCAATACCGTCAAATATGCTCCACAACTCCTGATGAACTCTTTCGAGCTTCACTTTTTCCTCATTGACCGTTGAAATAGCTGACTGGATATCGGAACTGTCAAACAGATTCATACCGGACTGCTCATCACTATACAGGTCAAGCGCAGAATTCAGTTTTTTAAAAATACCGATATAATCGACCACAAGACCAAAATCCTTGTTAGTATAAACTCGATTCACACGAGCTATCGCCTGCAACAAAGTATGGTCCTGTAACTTTTTATCCACATACAAAACAGCGGCAATCGGTGCGTCAAAACCAGTGAGAAGTTTATCTTTCACAATCAGGAGATCAACATTCCCTTCCGGATCAATAAACTGACTTGTTACAGAATCTTCGTAAGCATCATAATTGTTTTTGAAAAGAGTATCTACTTCTTTCTTAAAGAAGTCTGCAATAATCCTCAACGACTGTGGTGTATTATCTTCATCATCGCCTTCTCTTGCAGAATTAGGCGTAATCACAACAGCCGGGGTAACTCCACCCAGATCCTTAAGCTTATAAAATAGCTGAACCGCCTCTGCTCTGGAAGCACAGGTTAACATTGCTTTAAAGCCCTTTGGCTTAACATAGTTAATGAAATGCTCATTTAAATCAAACGCGATCATGTTTAAGCGAGCCTCCGTCTGCGCCAAAGCAACAAACCGGCTATACTTTACCTCCAGATTCCGCCGTGCCTCTTCAGACAAACCCACAGTAATGTGTTTTAAATGTGCATTAATCTGTTGGCTGGTAACTTGCTGCGGAATAACACGACCTTCGTATACAATCGGCACAGTAACCTTATCATCAATTGCATCTTGCAAAGTATATTTATCGATTAAAGGACCGAACTTAGCATACGTGTCCTTTGCAGGAACAATCTTTCGAGTTTTATCTTTCGGCTGTTTCTGAATGAGCGGCGTACCGGTAAAGGCTATTTTCACGGCATTTGGAAGCACCCTGTTCATATAGATATTGAGCTTGCCATACTGTGTTCTGTGCCCTTCATCAATAAATAGGAATAAATTACCACTGTCATTGCAATATTCCAACTTAATAGCCGCCTCAAACTTATTAACCAACGCAGTTATAACTGTATTTCCGTCCTCCTGAAGCAATTCAACTAGGCCCTTACCTGTTTTCGCCCGGTGAGGACTCATCTGTGTGTGAATAAAGTTATCACGAATCTGTTTATCCAAATTAATGCGGTCAGTCACCATAACAAAACGAGGCTGTTTAATTGGACTATCCGGTTTCATACTTTCACGGATAATCATTTTTGTCAACATAATCATCGTAATTGTCTTACCACTACCCTGAGTATGCCAAATAACACCATTTCTGGTATTGGCGTTATCCCGCATCAGAATTCGGTCCATACACTTTTTGACAGCAAAATACTGCTTATATCGGCAAATCTTCTTCACGTTGTTATCATAGATGATAAAATTGCGAATCAGATCTAACAGTCGCTCAGGATGTAACAACGAAACCAATGCACGATCCTGTTCCTTAATTTGACCATCAGGAGAGCATTTTCTACACCACTCATTCAACCATTCTTTATCATCCTCATGCCAGGACACGAAGTATTTAGCCGGCGTACCGCAAGTACCATACAGCACCTTGTCCGGATTCACTGCCATTACCAACTGCGAGTAGCGGAATAGATGCGGGATGTATTCCTCCCCCCAGTTTCGGATATTTTGCGTTACACCCTCCATTACATCTACACCAGATTTTTTACACTCGATTACAACAAGAGGGATACCATTTACCAGCACAACAATATCCGGACGGGCAAATTTGCCGTTCGGTCTTTCTACTTCGAACTCATCAGTAACCTGAAAACTGTTATTTTCCGGGTGATCGAAGTCAATATAACTGATATCAAAAGACTGGCGAGTACCATCCGGAAGATCTTCCTCCATGCTTTTTCCGTAGCAAAGAAGTTCATAATTTTCCTTATTGGAAGCATAGAGCCCCGCTGCACTGTACTGATCTACTGCCTGCATAGCTTTGGCGATAGACCCACCGGAAAAGAATCTTCTCTCACTGCCAAACTGATAGGTCTGCTTGCTTAAAAAAGCCTGCAATTCTCCTGTAAACAGCACAGCCTTACGAGAGCCTCTTTTCTGCTCGGCCTCACTGCGCGGAATAATCGTATATCCCAATCTTTCAATTACTTTCAACGCCCGATCTTGTGATTCAGGACGTTCATTAAATATTGTGTGGTTAGGCATATAACTACCTCTCCTTATCTTCTATCTTCGGTATACTTAAGTCACAGAAATCTTTATGCCATTGGAAAAATCATTCCATTTAGATTCAACTAAACTCCTGTTCTTTTCCATCCATTCCTTTGCCATCTTTTTCTGTACCGGGGATATCTTTCCACTACAGGCAAGAATTTCTCCATCATCAATTGCCATGGACATAGATGCACCGGATGTAGAAACATGTAGGTGCGGTCTATGATGACCACTCTGCTCGTTTGTTCTCACTTCAAATTTAATTCCGTTTATCTTCGCAATTTGAACAAAGTCTGTCATATTGCGAAGAAAAAGCTCCCATTCAAGAAAGACCTTCTTCTCATTTTCAGTCATGCTTTTGTCCTCACTACGCCGGTAAGTAGTAACTGCATGAGTGCCTTCTTATGCAGTTTGTGTTCTTCCAATTCGCGTTCATATAGTTCTATAAGACTATTGAGTTTTCGAAAGAAATCACCTATATGCACCTGCTCGTCATGAGAAGGTAACTCTATAGGGGTAGCTTTTACCTGCTCAATAGTATAATGAGCAATCGTTCCAACATGGGAGATGCTTTCGATATACTTTCTAAAAATTGCCGATTCTAAGTATGCAAACAAATACATACTGTCAATATCTTTTGATTTTTTAATCCAAATAAGATCGGCATCTTTAGAATACAGTGGGGTATCATCCGGTACTATGTACGGTATTCCGATAGACCCTCCACCTGTAACCAGGATATCACCTTGTTCTAATTTCCCTGAGGTTTTTATTAGCTCCTCGTATAGTTCAACTGAGATAAAAGCTTTTTCGTTTGATGTACCTTTGTACACTGAAACCACATCGCTTGATCTAAAAAACGGAATCCCCGTAGAGGTCCACTCGCATTTATGCACTCTTGCCGCAGATAAAACACGTGCGTGCATTCCTATTTTGCTTAGTTCCCACTCATTGGTGTAACCCAAAAAACGAAGGTTGGGAGTCTTAGCGCCGTTTTCAGGAAACATCCGACGCAAACAAGTTTTCTTAAGCTTTTGGGTTTCCGCAAGTTTTTTCTCACAAAGTTCAATTACCTTATCACATTGCTTAAGAATTTCTGCAATGCGTTCCTGCTCAGCCAACGCTGGCCACACAATTGGTAACCGCATTAGTTCATCATCCGTAATATTCATTCGATCAAATCGAGCACCACAATTTGCAATTGAATATGCATATTTGTGCCACTGTGCAGACTCTAAGTAATAGTACAAGTACTTAGAGTCGCAGAATTCCTTTCGTGGTGTCAAAACAGTATACAAAGGAGAAACAATACCCGTTAACCCGGTGTCATTCCTCTTGAACGGACCGTATGGGGCGTTTTCGGAGATTCTTGGATTATACACATAATCCAACGGATCTACAACAAAATACCCCTCCGTATTCTCAGAGTTAGCAATATCCTTTTCAAAATACTCAGATTGAGGGATGATGCCATTTACTGCACTATTTGTAAACACAGTTTTTACTTTGTTCCCTTTGTTCTTTTGGCCTTTTTTCTTGAAGATATATGAAAGCGGAATATCTTCCCAATCTTCTGGCATCAAATGCCACACCTTTGTATATCCAGTTGGTACCACACCATCTTGTACAACAGTCAATATCTTTGCAACTTCTTCGGTCATCTCATGACCTCCTATTTCTCTATTAATGTACAACTATATTACAGACCCAATTCTTTCAGATATGCATCCATCTTAGCTTCAGCTTCTGCAATCTCTTGCTTCAATCGAGCGATATTATCCTGAACAGCTGCAATATCAATCATTTCTTCCTCTTCGAAAGTATCCACATATCGAGGTATATTCAAATTATATTCATTCTCTTTAATCTCATCCAATGTTGCCTTGTGAACAAACTTAGGCTGCTCACTACGGTTGTAATATGCTTCCACAATGGAATCGATATGTTCCTGTTCAAGTTCATTCTGGTTTGTTGCTTTGACGTAGCGAGGATTACCGTCTTCGTCGGTTTTGCTTGCATCAATAAACAGAATATCTGTAGTAGGACGATTCTTTTTGAAGACCAAAATGCAAGCCGGAATGGATGTACCATAGAACAGGTTTTCAGGAAGGCCGATAACTGCATCTAACAAATTTTCATCCACTACACGCTGACGGATTCTGCCTTCTGCTGCTCCACGGAACAACACGCCATGAGGTGCAACTGCAGCAATTCTGCCATTAACAGACAAACTTGCAATCATATGAAGCAGGAATGCCCAGTCCCCCTTACTGGCAGGAGGTACTCCCCAGTCAAAACGATGAAACTTATCCAAGGAAGCCTCCATCTTAAATTCTTTCTTTCCCTTGCCGGAAGATTCTCCACCGGGATTAAAACCGGATGCCCACTTATCTTTGGAAAAAGGCATATTTGCGACAACGGCATCGAATAACAACAAATTCCCGTCTGCATCCAAAAACACCGGATTTGCGAGGGTATCCCCCCAACCAATCTTTGCATCTCGGATTTCATGGATGTACATATTCATTTTCGCCATTGCCACAGAAGATCCGTTAACTTCTTGACCATAAATAGATACTTCTTTACTGTTCTGCTTTTTCGCAGCTTTAATCAGCAAAGAGCCCGATCCGCAAGTAGGGTCGTAA
The DNA here is from genome assembly GCA_017938405.1 of Lachnospiraceae bacterium. Taxonomy (GTDB): domain Bacteria; phylum Bacillota; class Clostridia; order Lachnospirales; family Lachnospiraceae; genus SIG307. The sequence continues at coordinate 48,827 of JAGBBP010000021.1, read as the reverse complement.
ACACGCTCTCCAGGCTGAACATCCACGATACGAGCCATAATTTCGGACACTGCCGCAGGGGTATAGAAAGAGCCTGCCTTCTTACCGGCCATGCTTGCAAACTGACCAATCATGTACTCATATGCATCACCAATCACATCCGCAGGGACCTGACCTTCTTTGACTTCAATTACTGACGGACGAAGATTCAATGGTTCAAAATCTTCCAACAGATCACGCAGGATAGCATTTTTATGTTCACGGGTGCCCAAAGCATTTTCACTGTTATAGTCCACGGAGCTCAAAACACCGGCAAGCTGCTGATTATTATCTGCCTCAATCTGACGCATAGCCGCATTAATCAACTGTCCAATATTGTCAGCAAAGCGCTTGCCGTACAAGTCGTAGAAAGAACATCCCTCCGCAACCATGAACGGCAAATACTTTTTTTGGCGTTCTAGTCGAATTCCAGAATATTGTTCACTCAATGCTTCTACTGCATCAGCATAAGAATCGCTCAAATATTTAAGGAACATAATCGGCAAAACATAATCTTTATAGTTTGCCGCATCAATGGTATCTCTCAGTGTATCTGCACCACGCATCAATGCATTTTCAATATCTTTTCTTGTCGTCATATTAATGTTCCTCCAATAATCTTTCTGATTGCAATTTCGGTCAACTGCCGCTCCTGATTAATTAAATCCATATACATACGCTCTCTTTGACGGCTAAGTTTATCGACTTCAACAGCATGTCTTTGTGTTTCCATATCCGGAACTTCTATCAAAAGCTCCATAATCGTCCCAAGTTTCACCGTCCGTTGTGCTGTTCCTCTTTCAATTCGGCTAACATGCTCTTGGATTCCTTTTTGCGAAAGAGACAATCGTAAGAACTCCGGCGATATAATGGAACGGTCTCTTACTTTCAATATTGCAAGCTGTGACGGGACAAGTAACTTCATCCGGCTCTCCTCTATCACCGTAGGGCATAGCGGTGAAAAAAGGCGTATCACTACATCACCATGGGAGGTAAACCATGCGTTGTTCAACGACTCATTTGTATAAAAATCTTCCAAATCGTCATCACTAATATATCCGCCTTCTGTCAACGATCGGAGAGTTAATCTTTTATATCGATAAACATCGGCCTCAGGGTCTTTGGCTTCCTTCCTGCTTAGCACCAAGCCTCCCTGTGCATCAACAATTTCTGAAATTTGTAGTATCATTTTTATCCCCCAAAAAATAATAGCCCGCCCGTATATGGGCGGGCTATTCCTGCTATCAAGTCGTGTGACTTTCAGGGCAACAGTGGTAACAGCCGTTCGCCCTAGAATAGTACTTTCGTGCTTCCCGAACAGCTGCCTGAGAAGTAGCGAAGTCACCTAAGTAGATTCTGTTCTCTACGTCAGGTAGCCAGTTACAATTGGAACAGTGGACTTCATGGTCGCCGTTCTGCTGTGCATTTTTGTTAACATAGAATCTCATGAGCTCGTCCTCCTTCTTCAAATAGTACAAGCCCACGTTGACAAATCAACCACTTTCTGGTATTATTGATATGTACATTTTAGATTTTACGCGGGAAGCTCTCAGAAGTAGCGGCAACTACTATCTGGGAGCTTTCTTCTTGTCTATCAACAGAATACCATATATTAAATATTTTGTCAAGCTTTTATTGTAATATTTCAATATGACATTTTTTCTTTTGTTATTTCAATTCCACAACACTTCTCTTTTACTTACTAAACTCTTTCAGCCTCTCCGCAATGGTCTTATTATAGTTCTCCACCTTGCGCTCGTACTCCTCTTCCATGTACTTGGAATGGAGCAAAAAGTCTGCCGTTGCCAGATTGTTGGCAATCGGGATGTCGTATACCAGGGCAATACGAAGAAGCGCCTTCACATCCGGATCATGAGGCTGTGCCGCAAGCGGGTCCCAGAAGAATACTACAAAGTCAATGTTTCCTTCTACGATGCGGGAACCGATCTGCTGGTCACCGCCTAACGGTCCGCTGTTATAGCCCTTTACCGGAAGATTTGTCTTCTCCGCAATGAGACGGGCCGTTGTACCGGTACCACACAGAAAATGTCTCTGTAAAATCTCTTTGTTTCTTTCACACCAGGATACCAACTCCTGCTTTTTTCCGTCATGGGCAATAAGTGCGATACGCTTTTGCTTTCCGATGGTAAATTTAATAAAATCTGCTGCTTCCATACTTGTTCTCCTTTTATATCCGTTTCATTTTTGAATTTACTTTCTTTTTTTCTTTCCTTTCCCTTTCTTCTCCGTAACGCCGTTTTCCTTTTCCTCCCGCTTTGCATTGGCATAGTTCCGGTATTCGGATGGCAAAAGGCCGGAATTTACCAGTGCGGAAACGGTAAGTTCAAACTCCCCGTAAGGAACTGCCGGGTCCGCCAGACTGTCAATGACACCTTCCACTTCCGCTTTAAACTCCTGCAAAGACAAAATCCCGTCCCTCCACAAAAAAGAATCCACAAATACCTTTTTATAGTACGGACTCAAATCCATATCCTGCAGTCTCCGGTCCGCAATCTCGATGCGGAAGGAAAACAGTTTCTTCAATTCGTTTACCGACGTGGAGGTAAATTTGATATCCTCATCCAACACATATAAGTTCTTTAAAAGCACCGTCCGCCCGCCGATTTCTTTTTTCTGATAGCGGGGCAGATACGGCGTAAATACCTTTTTCATCAAATCCGTATCCCGCAGCTCCACATATTCTCCGGAAGCCTTTACCGCAATTCCACGCTCTACTTCCATTACCTGCAGCCGGGACAGCGGACGTTCCAACATCCGGGTCTTCCGTTCAATCAAAAGAATCTTTAACTTGCCGTCATCCACCCAGGCAAACCCCGGAGCCTGACGTACCCGCTCCGGAATACACAAATCGATTACTACCGGCACATGCTCCTGCTTTACCTTATAACGAAGCAACAAACGTTTTAACTTTTCCTCCGTCATGGAAACCATGGCATTATCTCCAAACTCCTCTTCGTCCTCCTGCTCTCTTTCCAGACGTTCTTTCGCTTCCTGCTCTTCTTTCTTCTTTTCTTTCTTGCTTTTTTTCTTTCCTTCCGCTTCCTCTTCCTGCTGTTCTTCCCATTCCTCCACATCAGCAAGATTAAGCGGCTCCGTCCCTCGCTTCAACTGCTTTTCTTTCGAAGAACCTTTCTGTGGCTGCTTTTTTGTCTTTTCTCTGCTTTTTCCGCTTTTTACTACCAATACCGTATTCTTTGTCACCGCCAGCAAAATAATCAGAAGTGCTACTGCCGCCAAGGCCGGCAACCATTTCTTTGTTGCCAGGGAAACAACAAACATTACCATGGTTCCCAAAAGCAATCCCAGTACGGAAATCAAAAAAAGTTTTGTACGGGAATCCCCCTCCCGCAGTGTATTCCAGATCTTACGAAACATATACTTCCCCTCTCTTTTGTACGAAAGTATTTCTTCTCCATATAAAATCATACAATATTATCTTTTTTACTGCAAGTCTCTCTGATAAAAAAAGTAATTTTCATATGATTGCGAAAACAATAGATTCGTGCTATACTAAATTATAAGAAGGTTTATTTTTGGGGAGGTCTCGTATGAAGGAAAAATACTCAAATCATCTGCGTTGGGCGATTACTACCGTATGCACGGTTTCGGTCTGTCTTATTATCTTTTTTCTATTGTTCCGTGCCACGGAATTAAAAGCATTTTTCGGAAAACTTACCAACGTTTTGCAACCGGTCATTATCGGTGCCATCATTGCTTATTTAATTAATCCCATCGTAAACTTTTCGGACACGCTTTTGACCAAGTTGTTTTTGCGAATGAAGCTTACCTCAAAGAAGGCACAGGGGCTTGCTCTATGGATTTCCGTTTTTCTTTCCATGGCAATTTTCCTCTTCTTTGTATATTTTTTAATCTCCCTGATTTTACCGGAATTGTACCAAAACATCATGAACTTTGTTTCTAACTTCCAGGGCTACGTTACAACCATCACCACCTGGTTTGCCGAATTGGAATTTTTAAAGGAGAATCCGGCTCTTTATGACAATTTATCTACCACCCTGAATAAGATGTTAGACTCCATCGGTGACTGGCTCAGCACCTCCCTGCTTACCAGCCTATCCGGTATTTTATCCGGTCTTACCTTCCGTATTATCGGTATTTTTAATATTGTTCTCGATGTAGTGGTGGGACTCATTGTTTCCATCTACATTTTATCCAGTAAGAGAAAATATACCGCAAAAGCCAAGCGTTTTGCCTACGTAGTATTTAAGCCGGAAACCGGCAATACCGTACTTAAAATGGCATCCCGTTGTAACAAAATCTTTAGCGGATTCATTTCCGGAAAGCTTTTGGATTCCCTGATTATCGGTCTCATATGTTTTATCGGTCTCAGTATATTAAAAATGCCTTATACATTGCTTGTCAGTGTTATTGTCGGTGTTACCAACATCATACCGTTCTTCGGTCCGTTTATCGGTGCGATTCCTTCTGCCATTCTGATTCTTTTGGCAGACCCGACCAACTTAAAACCGATGATTATTTTTATAATATTTATTATCTGTTTACAGCAGTTTGACGGCAATATTTTAGGTCCGAAAATTCTCGGAGATTCCACCGGCATTTCTCCTTTAATGGTAGTTGTATCCATCACCATCGGCGGCGGCTTCTTCGGTTTTATGGGCATGTTTCTCGGAGTACCTACCTTTGCGGTAATCAGTTATTTGTTCCGCTGTTTCATCCACTATCGTTTGAAAAAGAAAGGGCTTCCGCCGGAGCATGTGAACTATATCAATTTAACCTCCATTGACGAAACCGCAGGAGAACTGCACTACTGTACTTCGGCTACTTCATCACTTTCCGGTACACCGGAAACCTACACAAAGGCCTTCAAGGTGATTGCTCCGGAAGACACCACCTTTTCTCAAACCGTGCACGAAGCGGAACTGGAATTGCAAACAAAACCGGGACATCAGACCGGTAAATCGGCCCGTACAAAAAAAGGCAAAAACAAGCAAAAGAAAACAAACGAAACAGATTCTGTAGATTCCGGTAAAGAAAACAACTAATCTGCAACTCAATCTTTGAACAGCAAAAAGCAGGTATCCAAAGCATCCTTGCAACCTTTGGTACCTGCTTTTATTATCTTCTTCTACGACCTTCGGAATACTTTGTATGCAATGCCGATTTCGTTACATATCCGCTTCCGCAGCCTTAATCATAATGGCACACTCCATGCGTTTCCGGAACAACTTGCAGCCGTACTCGTACACGCCGGTAATATCTCCGGTGGCATGGTAAGCATTTGCCGCGCAACCGCCGGAACAGTAAAGCTTTGCCCAGCAATCGTTACATTCCGGTCTGGAGTAGGCATTACATCCCCGGAACTTTTCCTGCATGGTAGTATTCGTTACACCGTCCCATACATTTCCCATGAGATATGCCTCGTCCCCTACAAACTGATGGCACGGATATAAGTCACCCCACGGGGTTACCGCCAGATATTCCGTTCCCGAACCGCAACCGGAAATACGTTTGTAAATACACGGTCCATGGGACAAATCAATCATATAATGGTAGAAGGTAAAGCCTCTTCCTTCCTTTTCACGCTTAATCATTTCCTTTGCCAAAATCTCATACTGTTCAAAGAGCTTCGGTAAATCTTCCTCCGTCAAAGCGTACGGGTCCGTCGGTGCACACACCACCGGCTCCATACTGAGCTCCGTAAAACCAAGGTCCGCCATATGGAACAAATCCTCGGTAAAGTCTACATTGTTATGGGTAAAGGTTCCGCGCATGTAATAATTCTTTCCGCCACGGCTTTCCACAAACTTCTGAAACTTCGGCACAATGGTATCGTAACTTCCCTTGCCTTCATAGTTCTTACGCAGACGATCATGAACTTCCTTACGTCCGTCCAGACTCAGTACCACATTGTGCATTTCCTTATTGGCAAATTCAATGACATCGTCATCCACCAGTACACCGTTAGTGGTGAGGGTAAAACGGAACTTCTTATTATGTATCGGCTCTTGGGTTCTGGCATAAGCCACCAGTTCCTTTACCACATCCCAGTTCATCAGCGGCTCTCCGCCGAAGAAATCCACTTCCAGATTCGTCCGGGTACCGGAATTCGCAATCAGGAAATCCAGTGCCTGTTTGCCGACTTCAAAGGACATAAGCGCACGTTCTCCCTGATACTTACCCTGTGCCGCAAAACAATAATTACAGTTTAAATTACAGGTATGTGCCACATGCAGACAAAGTGCCTTAATGACATTGCTTCTGTTTTTCAACACCCCTGCCTTATCTCCGTAAATATCCTTGGAAAAGAGCTGTCCGGATGCTGCCAAAGCCTCTATATCACGCAGACAGGAACTTACTTCCTCCGCAGTCAGATTCTGTTCTTTGTACTTTTCTACCATCTGCGCCACAATCTGCTCGGCCGGTGTGGTCTCATATAACGCAATAATATCGTACGCCACCTCATCCACCACATGGATAGAACCGCTAAATACGTCTATGACAATATTATAACCGTTCATTTTGTACTGATGTATCATAGTTTTCTCCTTTATATCACCGCTATGCGGTTCTTTCTGCCATAACAGAACAAACCGCCGGATCTCTTTACCGAAATCCGGCGGTACACATTCTTTACATTTGCTTCATTAACGCTCACACGGCTGATTTGCAACACCGCAAGAGGTCTTACATGCAGACTGGCAGGAAGTCTGACACTCACCGCAGCCACCGTCAACAAGGCTTGCGCTAAGGCTACGGGTATTTAAAGTCTTAATACGGCTACCGGTATTCTCACACGGCTGATTTGCCACGCCACAAGAAGTCTTACATGCAGACTGGCAGGAAGTCTGGCACTCGCCGCATCCGCCATCGGTAAGGCTGATAGATAAGTCTCTGGTATTCAGTGTATTGATTCTGCTCATTATTTTGTACTCCTTTATGTATAATCTACATTATTGCATTTATTATAGTCCAAATCCACAGAGTTTGTCAACCGCTATGTTTTGGGAACTTACATTTTTCTTTGGATTTACTCCTTAACTACACGAAGTAACAATTCACCTTTACAAACTCCGCTCTTTCGGTGTAATTCCACTCCCATCGTCTGCTTCTCCGTCAGAAATTCTACCAATTCTTCCGTAACCGCTTCTCCCGCCACCACAACCGGAATCCCCGGCGGATATGCCCACAGATGTTCTGCCGCCACCCGGCCTGCCGCACCTTCCAGCGGTACTTCCTCCACCTCGGCACACATTGCCTCTCCGATTGTCTTTTTTGTTACCGGCAATGCCGGACATTTCAACTTTTTCGCCGGGGCAACCCCACACGTTGCATCAATCTCTGTCAATGCTTCCGCCAAACGAAGTAACGTATCTTCCGTATCTCCCATACCGGTCATGGCAATGGCATACTGCTCCGCTGCCATCTCAAGCTCAATGTGATACTCTTTACGAAGTTTTTCCATTAACATCGCACCGTTTAGATTTGTCCCGGCAGCGGAAATCACTATTTTACCCGGTTCTTGTACCACATACGCTCCCTCTTCTGCCGGGAACCCGACGGATAGGTGTTTCAAGCCCTCTGTGCGCTTATAAAAAACATTCAATGCCTTCTCCCATCCGGCAAATAATTCCTCTCCCCTGGTCTCCAACAGCCCGATACAACCATCTATAGACGCCAGTAAAAGATAAGAAGGACTGCTTGTCTGGAACATGTTGATAGCAGCCTGTATCTTTTCGTCCGAAACCAGATTACCTGTACAGTGCAACAATGCAGTTTGGGTCAGACACGGCAATGTCTTATGCAGGCTCTGTACTACAATATCTGCCCCACATGCCACCGCACTCTTCGGAAATGCACCGAATCCCAAATGGGCTCCATGGGCAGAGTCTACCAACACCGGTACTCCTTTTGCATGGGCCGCTTCACAAATTCCTTCAATATCGCTCAAAACACCTTCGTAAGTAGGACTGGTCACAATCACAAGTTTCACATCTACTACTTCTTCCAATGCCTTTTCTACCGTCTCCGGTGATATTTCTCCGTAGCACCCGAGAGTTTCATCCCACGCCGGCATTAAATAGGTCATCTTCGCATTGACAAGCTCTAATCCGTTATACACGGATTTATGGCAATTTCGTGCTACAATCACACTGCCTCCATAGGGAACCGTCGCATAAATTGCCGCCAAAATCCCGCAGGTACTGCCGTTCACCAACGGATAGGCAGCCTCGCTCTTCCATAACTTTGCGGCACGTTCTTTTAAGGATAGTAAAATACCCTCCGGCTCCGCCAAATTATCAAACCCCGCAATTTCCGTTATGTCACAGTCTGCACAAAGCGCAGCAAGATAACCGTCCGTTCCGGAAAGCGCGAGGTTTCGTTTATGCCCCGGCATATGCATCGGAAGCATGGTTTTATCATATTCTTTTAGTTTCTGAAATAACGGCTGTTTCATCCTGTTCGTACCTTTCCCGCAACTTCCGCAATGCTTTTTTCTCAATCCGCGACACATAACTTCTGCTGATATTTAAGCGGTCCGCAATTTCCCGTTGCGTAAGTTCCTTTCCTCCGTACAATCCGTATCGGAGTGCGATAATCTCCCGTTCCCGCTCTTCCAAATGTTTGATCAAAAACTCCGGCAAAACCGCAAGCTTTTCCTTGCGTTCCATACGGTCTGTATAGTCCTCTTCCTCTGCCTCAATAATTTCCAGCAAACTGATGGCATTTCCTTCTTTGTCCGTTCCGATAGGGTCGTATAAATATACCTCTTTTGCGGTCTTTTTTCCCGCCCGGAAAAACATCAAAAGTTCATTTTCAATACATCTTGCCGCATAGGTCCCAAGCCGGATTCCCTTTCCTTCATCAAAGGAATCCACTGCCTTAATCAGACCTACCGTCCCGATGGATAACAGGTCTTCGTTGTCCCGTTCCGGTTGCGAATATTTTTTTACAATATGTGCCACCAAGCGAAGATTATGCTCAATCAGCAGATTACGCGCCTGTCTGCTTCCTGCCCGAAATTCCGTAAACAGAACTTCTTCTTCTTTTGCATCAAGCGGTTGCGGAAAAGATAACACGCCACGCCTCCGACCGTTCTTTACTTACAGCCTATGACGTGAAAACATGACCCGTGCCTGTCGCCCCGAAACTTTTCAACTTTTCAATTTCATCCCCCGGACAAAATATCGTCCGGCCTTTACCTCTCCTTATTTATTCGCAAGATAGTGAGCGGCTCTGCCTTACCATCCAAGGTTACATATAACATCTGTTGCGGATGCGGACAACTGTCCATGGAATTCCCCTCCGTATCCGTAATAGCAAGTACCTTTGCAAAGGTACTTGCGCCGTTAAAATGCATCACCTCTATGGTATCGCCCACACAGAACTTATTTCGTTGCTCCATGAAAAGGCGACCGTCCTCCGTCACTTCTACCGGAAAACCGAGGTACGTATACTCCTTGTTGTAATCGTTATTCTCATACACCTGGGCATCACTTCCCGGTGCCCCGAAGAAAAAGCCGGTAGTGTAACTGCGGTAGGTACACTTGGAAATTTCCTCTTTGTAGTACGGCAGACGTTCTCTGTACTTCTCTTCGCTTTCAAAAAAATCGTCAATGGCCTGACGGTACGTCCGCGCCACTGTAGCCACATACAGTGCCGTCTTCATGCGGCCCTCGATTTTAAAACTGTCAATACCGGCAGCAATAAGCTCCGGAATATGCTCAATCATGCACAAATCTTTGGAATTAAAAATATAGGTGCCCCGTTCGTTTTCAAATACCGGAAGATACTCACCCGGACGACTTTCCTCCATAATGTAATACTTCCAACGGCACGGATGGGTACAGGCACCTAAGTTTGCATCCCGGCCCGTAAAATAATTGCTGAGTAAACATCTGCCGGAATAGGATATACACATAGCGCCGTGAATAAATGTCTCGATTTCCAAATCCTCCGGAATGTTTTTGCGAAGCTCGGAAAGTTCCTCCATGGTAAGTTCTCTTGCGGATACCACACGCTTTGCCCCCTGGCGATGCCAGAACCGGTAGGTCCGGTAATTCACATTATTGGCCTGGGTACTGATATGAAGCTCCGTATCCGGCAAAATTTCTCTTGCAATTTCGAATACCCCCGGATCGGAAATAATCAGGGCATCCGGTGCCACTTCCTTAAGCTCCGTAAAATACTCCTCTACTCCTTTCAAGTCACGATTATGGGCAGTAATATTTGCCGTCACATACACCTTTACTCCATGGGCGTGGGCATAGGCGATTCCTTCTATCATGTCTTCCTTGGAAAAATTGTGAGCCTTTGCACGAAGACCGTACATCTCACCGCCGATATATACCGCATCGGCACCGTATTTTACCGCTATTTTTAATACTTCCAGGCTTCCTGCCGGAAGCAAAAGCTCCGGTTTCTTTCTGTTATCCATATCTTCTCCTGCTTTCTGATTCTATCCTGCCCGCTTGTCACTTCCGTCTTGTTACGCTCCGACCGCTACTTCTCAGCGTTCTTCTTCACACTCAGCGTCACACCGTCTCCCACCGGAAGCACCACCGTCTCCAACTCTTCCATATGCTTTAAAGTATACACATATTCCCGCATCCGCATGTGAATGGTCCGCTCCCGTCGCGGAATCGTATACTTTGACTCCACAATAGTTCCTTCCTGTAATACGTTATCCGTAATCAAAATCCCGCCCTCCGGCAACAACCTCATGAGATGGGGCAGAAAATTCATATACTGCCCTTTTGCCGCATCCATAAAAATAAACGGGTAAGCTTGCCCTTTATCGGCCAGCTCCTTTAACACCTCGTTGGCATCGCCGCAAAGAAGGGTTACCTGCTCCGCCCGCGGAATTGCTGCCAGATTTTTCTTTGCTTCCTTAATCCGCATTTCCACTTTTTCAATGGTGGTAATGGTACAATTTTCCGGCATATACTCACTCATAAAAGCCGACGAAAAGCCCACTGCACAGCCTACTTCCAGTATCTTTTCCGGTTTTAACAAGCACAAAAGGAAACGCAGCAACGACTGCGCTTCCTTTCTGATAATCGGCACTTCCTCCGCCAATGCTTTTTGTTCCAAGTCATCCAGATACTTCGGCAAATCACATTCCAACGCCTTGATATACTCTGACAATCTCTCGCTGATAATCATTACGTTTCCTCCGGTAGTGCATTCGATAAATCGGTAATCACGTCCAATACCTCATCATAGGTCATGGAAGTATTTAACAAAAACGTACCCTGCATGATTTTATACTCAAACAACTGTACTTTCAAGTAAAAGGTGGTTTTGTTCACCACAATTTTATTCATATAAAGCTTCTCGGCAATATCCATGGTGGACTCACCTTCTTCGATATGAATCTCCACATCACGTCCCGGCTCAGCCTCACACACACGATCTCCAAACACCTGATAAGAGAACTCATATACATTTGTTGCAACAAAATAAATACCGAAAGCAACAACGGCATAAAAGACCAGATTCAATAACGCTCCCAGAAAGTAGCCTAAAATATCAAGCGCCGCTTTCGTCTGTTGTGATTGTTTCGCCATAATTACGCATCTACCTCCATAATGATCGGAAGAATCATCGGGTTACGTTTCATCTTTTTCCAAAGATACTCGCTCAAAGAGTCCTTCATGGTATTCTTAATCTTGCCCCAATCGGAGACATTCTTTTCCATACAGCGCTCCAAGGCATCATACACCACTTCTCTCGCTTCATCCAGCAAGTTTTCCGATTCCCGTACATAAACGAATCCTCTGGAAACCAGATCCGGTCCTGCCAAAATTTCGTTGGTGTACTTTTGTAACGTAAGCACAATAATAATCAAACCGTTTTCGGACAGGTGCTGACGGTCGCGTAATACAATATTTCCCACATCTCCTACACCGAGACCGTCTACAAAGATGCCCTGGGCCTCTACCTTATCCACTACGCTTCCGCTTTCCTCATCCAGTTCCAGTACATCGCCGGAAGAAAGAATAAATACCCGTTCCTTGTCCACACCCATACTCTGGGCCAGCTGTCCGTGGGTCACACGATGATGATATTCGCCGTGTAACGGAATCGCAAACTTCGGTTTTGTTAAAGCGTAAATTAACTTTATCTCTTCCTGACAGGCATGACCGGAAACATGGGTATCCTGGGTGATAACCTTCGCACCCTTTCTGGTCAGTTCGTTGATAATCTTGGATACCTGCTTTTCATTGCCCGGAATCGGATGGGAGCTTAAAATTACTGCATCTCCCGGTACAATGGTTACCTTCTTATGAGTGGAATTTGCCATGCGGGACAATGCCGCCATCGCTTCCCCCTGACTTCCGGTGGTAATGAGCACCAGCTTTTCATCCGGATAGTTCTTAATCTGCTCGATATCAATCATGATATTGTCCGGAATGTTGATATAACCCAGTTCTGCTGCTGTAGAAATAATATTTACCATGCTGCGGCCTTCGATGACCACCTTACGGTCATACTTTTCCGCCGTATAAATAATCTGCTGTACACGGTCCACATTGGAGGCAAAGGTGGCCACAATGAGACGGTGATTCATATTTTCCGCAAAAATGGTATCAAATGTCTTGGCTACCATACGCTCCGACATGGTAAAGCCCAGGCGCTCTACATTTGTAGAGTCCGCAAGTAACGCCAATACACCCTTCTTACCCAATTCCGCAAACCGCTGCAAATCAATGGTATCGGAAAACATCGGCGTATAATCCACCTTAAAGTCACCGGTATGCACAATGGTACCTACCGGAGTAAAAATCGCAAGCGCTGCCGCATCTGCAATACTATGATTGACACGGATAAATTCAATACGGAAATCCCCCAGATTTACGGACTGTCCGTACTTAATCACCTTACGTTTCGTGGTCTTTAACAATCCATGCTCTTTTAACTTGTTATCAATAACCCCCACCGTAAGTTTTGTTGCATATACCGGCACATTGATTTCCTTTAATACGTACGGCAATGCACCGATGTGGTCCTCATGACCGTGGGTAATTAAAAAGCCCTTGACCTTATCGATATTTTCCTTCAGATAGGTAATATCCGGGATTACCAAATCGATTCCCAGCATATCATCCTCTGGAAACGCCAAACCGCAATCCACGATAATAATGCTGTCCTCGTACTCATAGGCGGTAATATTCATACCGATTTGTTCCAAACCGCCAAGCGGAATAATCCGGAGCTTCGGCTTTGCCACCTGCTCCTCTGCTACATACTTTTCTTCTTCCAGTGCGGCCACTGCCGCTCTGACTCCTCTTCTTCTCAAATTGCACCTCCATATTCGGTGCATCGCAAAACAAAGCTTCTGAAAAGCCCTGAAAAACTTACTTATCACGCACGCTCTGACACTGTAATCTTTCCTTCAAACGCATGACAAAACCAGCCCCGTCATTTTCTCTTTCGGACAAAACGCCCGGTTTTGGAAGTCATACGCCCGATTTCGGACGCAATACTGCTTCAATCCTGTTTCACAATGCATCTATTTCTTACTAAATAATTCCCAGTTTCAAAAAAATAATTCACTCATTAATATACAAATTCCGTATCTTCCAAAATCTCACTGAATAAATCCGCAACTGCTTTCAGTTCCTTCTCATCCTCTACGATTTCGTAAACCGCTTCCGTCTCTCCCTCTGCGGAAACATCCTTTAAAATCAATGCTTCCTGCTCTTCGTCCTCAATATCATCCAACACCAAAAGATAGTCTCTACCGTTAATCCGGGTTTCCTCGATTACATGAAACTTTACTTCATCTCCGTCTTCGGTTGTAAACATAATGATATCCTGATTTCTTTCCATTTAAGCATCCTCTCCGACTTTGTAATTCATCCGGTCCAAATAACTCTGTAAAATCAATACTGCCGCCAACTTATCCACGACTTCCTTTTTCTTCTCCAGTCCGGCTCCTCCCGCATCCAATACACGGTGAGCCTCTACCGTAGTCAATCGTTCGTCCTGTAACTCCACCGGCAGTCCCGTTCTTCTTTGCAGTGCTTCTGCGAATTCTTCCGCCTTCTTTGCCCGTTCTCCCACGGAATTGTTTAAGTGCTTCGGATATCCCACAACAATCCGCTCTACTTCGTACTCTTTCACCAATTCTTCGACTCTCTGATACGTCTTGCGAAGCTGTAATTCCTTTTCTCTCCGAATGGTCTCTATCCCTTGTGCCGTCAGTAAAAGTGCATCACTGATTGCTACACCTACCGTTGCCGCGCCGAAATCCAGTCCCATAATCCGCATCTGTATGCTCCTCCCTGTTACTTGCGACTCTTACAGCTCATACCGAATAAAATTGCGCAAAAGTTCTTCGATAATTTCATCTCGTTCCACTTTCATGATTAAGCTTCTGGCATTCTCATGACTGGTAATGTAGGTAGGATCCCCGGACATAATATAACCGACAATCTGATTCACCGGGTTGTAACCCTGCTCTGTAAGCGCACGATGTACCGTTGCTAAGATCTGCTTTACATCCGGTGCCACATTCTTTTCCACCTTAAAAAACTGTGTGTGATTCGTTTCCTGCATAGGTTACATCCTCCTCCGTATAGAATCTTTGCCGCATTCTGTCCCATTCTTATCCATCATAATATATTTTAGGAAAAATTTCAATCCTTTTCCATATATTTTTCCGTAAAGACCGCATGCCGCAACATCACTACCGCTATCGCAACTCCGCCAGTACTCCGTCACCGATTCTCGTATTTAAAACCGTTACATTTACGGTCTCATTCGCTGCCATAGTCCCCCCGGTCTTTGGCACATACACTTTTACATACCGGGTCGTATGTCCCACCATATACAATTTCCCGTCACACTCCGTTTCTTCCTCCAAAAGCACCGATTCTTTTGTATCAAAAAACTGAGCAATATAAGCTTCCCGTAACGTTTTTTCCACTTGCTCCAACGCATCGCTTCGTTCCGATTTCACCTGCTCCGGAATCTGACCTTCCATCCGGTCTGCCACGGTTCCGGCCCGTCTGGAATACTTAAAAATGTGAATTTGCGAGAACGCAACTGCTTCCGCAAACCGCAATGTATCCGAAAACTCCTCGGCCGTTTCCCCCGGAAATCCCACAATTATATCCGTGGTAATGGCCGGCTTATCAAAATAGCGACGCAAATACTCCACCGCCTGCTTGTACTCCGCTGTAGTATACTTCCGATTCATCCGTTTTAACGTAGCATCACAGCCGCTTTGCAGAGACAGATGAAAGTGAGGACAAATCTTAGATAAGGATGCCAGTTCCCGCACAAAAGCTTCCGTCATAATGCGCGGTTCTAAAGAGCCGAGGCGAATACGCTCGATTCCTTCCACCCCGTGCACTTTTTTCAGTAACGCCAGTAACGGAAGAATTGTACCTTCCCCCGCATCACGATTTGCCAGGGTAGCGTCAAACTGTGACAAACCGTAAGAAGACAAATGAATTCCGGTTAACACCACTTCTTTATAGCCTTCCTTCGCCAGGCGGGTAATTTCTTCCAAAATCTCTTCTTCCTTCCTGGAGCGTACCCTTCCTCTGACATAAGGAATAATGCAGTAGCTGCAAAACTGGTTACATCCGTCTTCGATTTTAATATATGCTCTGGTCCGTTCCGTTACCGTTTCAATGGGCAGTTCCTCATAGTCCTTTTCTTTTCCGATATCAAGTAAGGCACAAAGACGTTCCTCCCTCTTTGCCAACGCTTCTTCCGTAAGCGCTACAATCCGTGCTTTTTGATTGTTTCCCACAATCAAATCAATTTCTTCCTCGGCAGAAAGCTTCTCCCCGGCAGCTTGCACATAACATCCCGCAGCCACTACCAATGCCTCCGGATTCTTCTTCTTTGCCCGGTGTAACATTTGTCTGGATTTTCGATCTGCCATATTCGTAACGGAACAGGTATTTACCACATAAATATCCGCTTCCCGATCAAACCCGGTTTCCACGGCACCGGCCTTTAAAAAAAGTTCCCGCATGCCTTCCGTCTCATAGGAATTCACTTTACAGCCAAGCGTCAAAAAGGCCACCCGTTTTCCTTCTATAATACTATTTTTATCCATCATTCCCATCATCCCTTTCCCGAGTTTTCGTACATTTTTACACTTTTTCACAAAATTAACTAACATTTTTATCACATTTGTATATTGACATTTTTACCACCAAACGGTACTATATAAGTATAAAGACGCTTCCATTACAAGCGTCTCAATCAACAAAGAAGGAGGAGTAATCATATGAAGACCGTTAAGATTTCCTTAAACTCTATCGATAAGGTAAAGGCTTTCGTAAACGATATCACCAAGTTCGATTCCGACTTTGATTTAGTTTCCGGAAGATATGTCATCGATGCAAAGTCCATTATGGGTATTTTCAGCTTAGATCTTTCTAAGCCGATTGACTTAAATGTACACGCACAGGACAGCCTCGATGCAATCCTTGCTGTTTTAGCACCGTACATCGTTGAGTAATCACAAATAAAGGTATTGTTACAGACGGGGAGGATACTGTGGTATCCTCCGTTTTTTGCGTGCAGACAAAGTGAGCATGGAAGAGATTTCGGAAGCCTGCTTCCGAAAATCTCCGACCATGCGAGCGCGTCCACGACCGAGTGGCTATGCCACGAGGTGTGGACAGGTGCGTAGCACCGTGTCGCACGCGATCCTACTCTCTTATGCTCTCACTTCAATTACTTCCGTCGTCTCGATTGCCTCTTTCATCAAATCATCAATCACATCCGCAAGTAATGCCTCGGATTTCTCGATTACAGATAAAATCGGCTTCGTTACCGGGTGCTTTGCCACGAAAATGGTACAGCAGTCCTCATACGGCAAAATAGAAGTCTCAAAGGTGCCGATTTTCTGGGCAATATCGATGATTTCCACTTTATCCATACCGATTAACGGACGATAAACCGGAAGCTCACACACCGCATTAGTGGTAAGCAAACTGTGCATGGTCTGACTTGCCACCTGACCGATACTTTCACCGGTAATCATACCGAGACAGTCGCTCTGATTCGCAAAATGCTCCGCAATACGCATCATATAACGGCGCATGATAATGGTCAATTCCTCATGCGGACATTTCTCGTAAATCGCCAGCTGGATATCTGTAAAATTTACAACATTCAGGCGAATCGGACCGGTGTAACGGCTGACGATTCTTGCCAAGTCCACTACCTTTTCCTTCGCACGGTCGCTGGTGTACGGCGGCGCATGGAAATAGGTTGCCTCAATTGCTACACCGCGTTTGGAAATCATGTAACCTGCCACCGGACTGTCGATACCGCCGGATAACAGTAACATTGCCTTACCTGCGGTACCCACCGGCATTCCGCCCGGTCCCGCCAATACTTTGGAATAAATATAAGCACGATTTCTGATTTCCACCGTAATTACTTCCTGCGGCTCGTGTACATCTACGGAAATCCCGTCAAAACGGGATAACAAATACTCTCCGATTTTTGCGCAAATCTCAGGGGACGTAATCGGATACTGCTTGTCCGCACGTTTTGCGGCCACTTTAAAGGTAAACTTCTTCTGCGGGTACATCTCTTCCACAAAATCGCCGGTTGCCTGCTTTACGGTCTCCCAGTCCGTGGTCTCTACCACCTTTACCGGACAAAAACCGGTGACGCCAAACACCCGTCCCAGTGCCTCTACCGTATCCTCGTAGTCATAGCCCTGTGGGCACTCCACAAAAATTCGTCCCTGCTCACGCACAACAATATACTCGCCCAACGGACGCAAGCTGTCCATAATCCGGTTCTTTAATGCATTCTCAAAAATATGACGATTATTTCCCTTTAATCCGATTTCACCGTACTTTACCAAAAAAGCCTGATACATACTGTCCTCCAATTTTCTTCTGCCATTTTTCAAGCAAGCTCTGTCGTGCCGTCTGATACTTCCCGGCACCACTCATACTCTTCTTACTTTCGCCAAAACTTCCGTAATTGCGGAAGCAACTCCTTTAATACCGTAAGCGTGTACTCCAATTCCTCTTTCGTCGTATCCTTACAAAAACTGAACCGCACCGTGGCGTCCAATAGTTCTTTCCTTACATCAATAGCCTTTAACGTCCCGCTGACCGCCGGATGATTGGACGAGCAGGCCGAACCGGAGGATACATAAATTCCTTTTTCCTCCAAAGCATGAAGCAGTACCTCACTACGCACGCCCCCGAAACCCACACTCATAATGTGAGGCGCGGTTTTCTTTAAGCGTTCCTCCCGTTCTGTCGCATCCACCGGCGTACCGTCTTTATTGTCCACCAGATGCACCGTTACATCCGTCAGTTCCGCAAGTCCTTCCGCAAAGTATTTTTTCAGTTCAAACAAATGCTCCTGCAATCCTTCGATGTCCTTGCATGCAAGCTCTGCCGCAAGGCCCAGTCCAGCAACTCCCGGTACGTTTTCCGTACCGGACCGCATGCCCTTTTGCTGACCGCCACCGAATAAAATCGGCTTAATCTTCGTCTTTTCTTTCACATATAAAAATCCGCACCCCTTCGGTCCGTGAAGCTTATGGGCACTGACCGAAAGCAAATCGATATTCTGACGCTTCGGATAAATCCGGAACTTCCCGTAGGCCTGAATGGCATCCACATGGAACAAAATCGCAGGGTTATATTCCTTCACCGCAGCTCCCAATGCCGTAATATCCTGCACCGCACCCACTTCGTTGTTTACCGCCATTACCGATACCAAAATCGTGTCCTCACAAAGGGCTTCCTTTAAGGCATCCACCGTAACGGTGCCCGCAGGTCCCGGAGCAAGGTACGTCACACGAAAGCCTAACTCCTCTAAGAAAAACATCGGCTCATACACCGACGGATGCTCAAAAGAGGTGGTAATGATATGCATTCCGCTACGCTTATTGGCAAGGGCAGTACCGATAAGTGCCATGTTATTAGACTCGGTACCGCCGGACGTAAAGAAAATCTCCTCCGGTTTACACTTTAAAGTTGCCGCAATCTGCTCCTTTGCCGTCTTAATATAACGTTCCGCTTCCATGCCCTTTTTATGGCGGGAAGACGGATTGCCGAAATCCTCCCGGTATACCCGTTCCATCAAAGCCAGTACGTCGTCATTGATTTTCGTTGTGGCCGAATTATCCAAATATGCTTCCATGAAATCTCCTATTCTTCGTTACACTCAATCGCAAGCATCAGCATGGACAGCATGGCAAGTCCCGCTGTCTCCGTCCGCAAAATACGTTTTCCCAAAGAAAGACACTCTGCACCGTGCTCCTGGCACTGTGCCACCTCATCTTCCGTAAAACCGCCCTCCGGTCCTACGAATACTCCGATGCTTCCTTTCTGTCCCGCCGCTTTCAGGCACTCCACCGTCGGCTTCATCCCCTCCGCATTTTCGTACAGAATTACATTATAGTCTAAATTCTCCATGGACGCAAGTGCTTCTTTCCAGGTATGTATCTTTGACACCGTCGGAATCACACCGCGCCCGGACTGCTTTGCGGCGCTTTCCGCAATGGCCTGCCAACGGGTCAGTTTCTTTTCTTCCTTGCCGCCTTCGGTCTTTACGATGGTTCGCTTTGTCACTACAGGCACAATCTCTGCGGCACCTAACTCCACCGCTTTTTGAATGATTAATTCCATTTTATCCTTCTTCGGCAACCCCTGGTATAACACCAAACGCACCGGCAACTCCGTATCGGACTGTTTTTCTTCCAAAATATTCGCAACCAGATTACGTTCTCTGCTACCGGAAAGTTCACACAAATAGTCCGTCCCGGCACCGTCACACAAAATAAACTTTTCTCCGTTCTTCATACGAAGCACGTTTTTGATATGATTCACATCTTCTCCGATGATTTCAATACTATCGCCCTGTTTTTGGGACGGTTCGATATAAAAACGATACATAGTCTTTCCTTTCTGCTTCGGTGCCGCACCCGACTCCTCCGGTCATGTGCAAACACCGATACAATCCGGCACTTCCTTTATTTTGCAACAATAGATACCCAGTCTCCCTGGGTTACCACTTCCACGATTTCAAAACCGTTCTCACGAAGTGCCGCTTCTACCGCTTCCTGCTTCATGTTAATGATACCGGAACTGATAAACAGCGCCCCCGGTTTCATAAACTCTCTTGCCACACCGGACAACGGAATGATCACATCCGCTAAGATGTTTGCCACAACGATATCATATTTCGCAAGGCCGACCGCTTCCCGTAATGCCACATCTCCGATGACGTTACCGTCGGACACCTCGATAAGACCACTCTTTCCCGTAAATACCGGAAGGCCCTTTTCGTCCTTCTCGCATACAGCAGCCGTAAGCTTATTCACTTCCGCATTCTCGGCAGTTACACCTACCGCAATCGGGTCAATATCCACCGCAGCGGCATAATCCGCGCCGAGCAGCATGGAAATAATGGATAAGATACCGCTTCCACAGCCCACGTCAAATACGGAATCGCCCTTCTTTAAATACTTCTTTAAGTTCCAGATACAAAGCTTTGTGGTCTCGTGGGCGCCGGTCCCGAATGCAGTCCCCGGATCGATTTCTACCACCAGGTCACCGTCCTTTTTCTCCGTCAAAGTCTCCCAGGTCGGCTTAATCACGATGCTGTCATCCACACGGAAGGGCTTAAAAAACTCCTTCCAGTTGTTGATCCAGTCTTTGTCCTCCGTCTCGGACACGGAAAGTTCTCCGCTTCCCACATCAATGAACTGACGAAGTTCCGCAAGTTCCACTGCGATATTCGCCTTTAATGCTTCAATATCCGTATCGGTATCCAGATAAAAGCTTACCGTCGCACTACCGTCATCCTCCGGAAGTTCCGGTAAAATGTCAATAAACATTTTCTGCTTGTCCTCTTCGGAAAGCGGTACAAAATCCGAAATCTCGATTCCTTCCACACCCAAATCGGCAAGCATTACGCTGACCAAATCCACTGCTTCCGTGGTTGTCTTCATTTCCATTTTAATCCATTTCATGACTATCTCCTTATGCACACAGAAAGGTAGGGCTACCGATTTGCAGTCCTACCTCTCTACCTTATTTACTTTCCGAAAAACTTTTTCTTACTGTTTTTGTTTCCGCCCTTATCACTCTTGTCGCCGTCCTCTCCACGTTCTCCGGACACTTCCGCGTACTTTTCCAGAAGCTCCTTCTGCTCGGAGGTTAACTTCGACGGTACCTGTACTACCAACGTTACATAGTGGTCACCGCGCACCTCTTTATTTCGAAGGGTCGGAACACCCTTACCGCGAAGACGAACCTTGGTATCGGTCTGGGTACCCGGCTTCACCGTATATAATACATCTCCGTCTACGGTACTGATACGTACATCGCCGCCAAGGGCTGCCTGGGTAAAGGACATCGGCGCAGTAGAATAAATATCGTACTCCTGACGCTGGAAAATCGGATGAGAACTTACCGCTACCTCAACCAGTAAATCCCCTTGTTCTCCGCCGTTTACTCCCGGTTCTCCTTTTCCGCGAATACGGATACTTTGGCCATTATCAATGCCGGCCGGAACCGTTACCTGAATCTTCTTACGCTTGGTTACATAACCGTTGCCGTAGCAATCCGGACACTTTTCCTTAATAATCTTACCGGTACCTCGACAATCCGGACAAGCCTGCACATTACGTACCATACCGAACAGGGACTGCTGGGTGTATACCACCTGTCCCTTACCGCCACACTTGCCACAAGTCTCACTCTGGGTACCCGGCTTTGCACCGCTTCCCTTACAGGTATCACACTTTTCCTTTAAATTCAATTCCAGTTCCTTCTCGGTACCGAACACCGCCTCGTTAAAGGTAATCCGGATTCCGGTACGTACGTTGGCACCCTTTTGCGGTCCGGTATTGCCTCTGCTGCGTCTGCCGCCACCGAACAAATCGCCGAAAATATCACCGAAAATATCGCCCATATCCATACCGGAGAAATCAAAACCGCCGGCTCCGCCTCCGCCGCCCTGCTCAAAGGCCGCATGACCGAACTGGTCGTACTGTCTTCTTTTCTCCGCATCACTTAAAATCGCGTAAGCCTCGGAAGCCTCCTTAAACTTTGCCTCCGCTTCCTTATCTCCCGGGTTCATATCCGGATGATACTTCTTTGCCGTCTGGCGGTACGCCTTCTTTATTTCATCGTCCGTGGCGGTTTTTGACACACCAAGGACTTCATAGTAGTCCCGCTTACTGTCAGCCATCTTAAACTCCTCCGTTTCACACCGTTTTTACCCACAAGGTGCGTCTTCCTTAAAACACTTTTATGGCACAGGGGACCTACACCCCTGCGCCATAGTCTTTCTAATCCTCGGAATAGGCGCATTCTCTGCCCTTACTCCACTATTCAAAATCTAAGCTTTCGCTTATACCTCGCGGTAATCTCCGTCTACCACGTCATCTGCCGCACTGCCTGCATTGCCCATATCCGGGCCTGCGCCTGCACCCATGTCCGGACCTGCGCCGCCTGCACCCTGCATCTGCTCATACATCTTGGTGAACAGGGACTGTGCACTGGTCATAAGCTTTTCCTTCGCATTCTTAATATCCTCAACTTCACCCTCGGACATTACTTCCGGATTACTCTTCTCAACAAGCTCCTTTAAGTGAGCAAGATCCGCTTCTACCACACTCTTATCCTCAGCGGAAATCTTGTCGCCTACGTCAGCCAAAGCCTTTTCGGTCTGGAATACCATAGAGTCTGCATCATTGCGAACTTCAACCGCTTCCTTACGCTTCTTATCCTGTGCCTCATACTCGGCAGCTTCTCTTACCGCCTTATCGATATCGGCATCAGAAAGGTTGGAGCCTGCGGTAATGGTGATGTGCTGCTCTCTGCCGGTTCCCAAATCCTTTGCGGATACGTTTACGATACCGTTTGCGTCAATATCGAAAGTAACCTCGATCTGCGGAACACCTCTTCTTGCCGGCGGAATACCGTCAAGACGGAATTGGCCGAGACTCTTGTTGTCCTTCGCGAACTGACGCTCACCCTGAACAACGTTAATATCTACTGCGCTCTGATTGTCGGCTGCAGTGGAGAAAATCTGACTCTTTCTGGTCGGAATGGTGGTATTTCTCTCGATCAATCTGGTTGCAACACCGCCCATGGTCTCAATGGAAAGAGAAAGCGGGGTTACGTCAAGGAGAAGGATATCACCTGCGCCTGCATCACCTGCAAGCTTACCACCCTGAATGGAAGCACCGATTGCTACACACTCATCCGGGTTTAAGCTCTTATTCGGCTCATGACCGGTGAGCTGCTTAACCTTATCCTGTACCGCCGGGATACGGGTAGAACCACCCACAAGGAGTACCTTGCTGAGCTCGGAAGCGGAAAGGCCTGCATCCTTCAATGCGTTCTGTACCGGAATTGCGGTTCTCTCTACCAAATCATGGGTCAACTCATCGAACTTTGCTCTGGTTAAGTTCATATCAAAGTGCTTCGGACCGTCCTGATTTGCGGTAATGAACGGAATGTTGATATTGGTAGTCGTCTGGGAAGAAAGCTCCTTCTTTGCCTTCTCCGCAGCTTCCTTTAATCTCTGGTATGCGGACTTATCTAAGGAAAGGTCGATGCCTTCTGCCTTCTTAAACTCGTCAACGAAGTATCTGGTAATACGATCGTCAAAGTCATCACCACCGAGACGGTTGTCACCGGAGGTAGCAAGTACTTCGATTACGCCGTCACCGATTTCGATGATGGATACGTCGAAAGTACCACCACCAAGGTCGTATACCATAATCTTCTGTTCTTTTTCGTTGTCAAGGCCGTATGCAAGTGCTGCTGCAGTCGGCTCGTTGATAATACGCTTTACTTCAAGTCCTGCAATCTTACCTGCGTCCTTGGTTGCCTGACGCTGTGCGTCGTTAAAATATGCCGGAACGGTAATAACAGCCTCCGTTACCTTCTCACCGAGATAGTTCTCAGCGTCTGCCTTTAACTTCTGCAAAATAAATGCAGAAATTTCCTGCGGGGAATACTTCTTGTCGTCAATGGTAACTCTGTAATCCGTACCCATATGACGCTTAATGGAAGAAATCGTCTTGTCAGCGTTTACCACTGCCTGACGCTTTGCCGGATCGCCCACTACACGCTCTCCGTTCTTTGTGAATGCAAATACGGACGGGGTAGTTCTGGAACCCTCCGTATTTGTGATAACTACCGGCTTACCGCCTTCCATAACGGCTACGCAGGAGTTTGTTGTTCCTAAGTCAATACCAATAATCTTTCCCATCTTTTTGTCCTCCTATTAGATATATATTTGTTTAGTTTGCAACCTTAACCATACTGTGACGTACCACGGAATCCTTATACATATAACCCTTTTG
Organism: Lachnospiraceae bacterium; assembly: GCA_017938405.1. GTDB lineage: Bacteria > Bacillota > Clostridia > Lachnospirales > Lachnospiraceae > SIG307. Next base: position 24,472 of record JAGBBP010000021.1, on the reverse strand, counting down.
GAATTCCTCTACTACCATATTCTCACCGAAATTTTCATCATCTATGTGCATAACCGCATTATGAAAATCGGCGTTAAATTCCTGACCTACCGCTTCAATCGGGGTAACTCCCGCTTCCGCAAGCTCCGAAAGCAACTGCTTGTGAATCTTTTCGATGCCCTGTACAAAGGCACTTTCCTTTTCCGCGTCGGAAACAGATGCAAGGCCCCGTTCAAAATTATCGATCACCGGAAGAATCTTTTCTACAATACTCTTGGCGCCGATTTCAAACATCATTGCCTTTTCCTTCTCGGTACGCTTTCTGAAATTCTCAAACTCTGCCATCTGGCGAAGTACCTTATCGTTCAGTTCCGCAATCTGCTCGTCTTTCTTGTCTTTCTTTTCCTTCTTCTTAAAGATGCCTTTTCCTTCCTTCGTCTCGGAAGCATCCGCTTCTTTCGTTTCCCCGGAATCCGTACTCTCTTCGGCATTTGTCTCCGTCTGCGCTTCCATGGTCTCGCCTGCTGTCTCTACCGCTTCTTCCATGGTCTCGTCCGGATTTTTCACTTCCTGCTCTGCCATCTTTCTCACCTTTCTTGTTACTCTTTATTTTTCTTAAAAATATCATCCAACTGAGTCTTTAAGGTCTGGAGCGTACCTACTACCTTTTCGTAATCCATACGCTTCGGCCCTACGATACCGATACGGCCGTAAATACCTTCCTCAATCTCATAAGTAGCGGTAACCACGGAGCAATCCTTCATGGACTCTACCGAGGTCTCCTGACCGATATAAACCTGTATACCGTGCTCTTCACTGTTCTCATTGTTTAAGAGACCGGTTAAAGATTTCTTTTCTTCCAACTCATAAAGCAAATCGCTGGCCACGTGATGATCGGAAAGCTCCGGATACTTTAAAATATTCGTTGCTCCGCTGGTGTAAATCGGAATATCCTCTTCCTCACTGATGGCCTGCGCTATGGCATCCAACAATTCGGTAATCACATTCCCCAGGCCGTCGGACTGCTCCTTTAACTTTGCAATGACCGAAAGGTTAATCTCGGACATATCAAGACCCGTCAAATAGGTGTTTAATACGATATTTAATTTTAAGATGTCTTCTTTTGCAAGACCCGCCGCCAGTGGAAGCATCTTGTTCTTTACGATGTTACCTTCCAAAACGATAACGGCTAAAAGCTGGGTCTCATCCACATCCGTAAGCTGGATGAACTTTACTTTCCGGCTACGGTACTGCGGCCCGGTAACCAGTGTTGCGTAGTTGGTATTTACCGCCAACAGCTTTGCCACCTGCTGAAGCAGGGTTTCCATCTTATCTGCTTTATCATTCAGAGCGTCCCACATCTGCTCCACTTCCTGCATCCGGCTCTGCATCATGGTATCCACGTAAAGGCGGTAGCCTTTATCGGAAGGGATGCGGCCTGCGGAAGTATGAGGCTGTACGATGTAGCCTAACTCTTCCAAATCGGACATCTCATTTCGAATGGTAGCGGAGCTTAAATTCAAATCCGTAAACTTCGAAATGGTACGGGAGCCTACCGGCTCACCGGTTTCAAGGTAGTTCTTGATAATCGCTTGTAAAATCTTAAGTTTTCTCTCGTCTAATTCCACCGGTTCCCTCCTGTTCCCCTTCTCCTTGGTTTCCATGCTACGCGGTGTCCTTCTTTTCTTGTTAGCACTCAACTCGATAGAGTGCTAATACCTTGTGTCTATAAAATAACACCACAAGAAACATTTGTCAAGTGGTATCTTGAAAATATTTTTGTGGTGTCTTTTCTCTTATTCCTTCCCCAACATCTCCATAGTCATCCGCTTCCATTGATACTTCTCTAAATCCACCTTTTTATCTATAACTTCCACGCCTTCCTCCCGCAGAAGTTCCACCTGCCGATTCCCCCCTCCAAACGCAAAGGCCTCCGACACCGCGCCTTCCCGGTTCACCACTCTGTGGCACGGAATATGCTCCGGGTCCAGATTGGCGTGAAGGGCATAACCTACCACCCGCGCCCAGCGCTTGTTGCCCGCAAGGGCAGCCACTTGACCGTAGGTGGCGACAGTGCCTTTTGGGATTTGTTTTACTATATCATAGATAAGTTCAAATGTGGATGGTTGCATTGTAACTACTCCTTCTTAATTCACTGCGACTCTTCTTTATAGAATATCTTCCCTCAAAAGAGAGTAAATATTCCCGTCTTCATTTCTATCATTCAAACAAAACCGGCGACGTAAGGTGCCTTCCTTTGTAAAGCCGGCTTTTACCAAGGTCCGGTTGGACCCGATATTATCTACATGGGCATTGGCTTCAATCCGTTCCAGTCCCATCACTTCAAAACCGAACCGGCACACCGCCTTTAACACCTTTGTATTGATTCCCTGATTCCAATACTTTCTTTTTATAAAATATCCTACTTCTGCCAAGGTATTATGATTTCCGAAATTAAACAGCTGAATCTGTCCTATGGTTTCCCCTTTTAATGTAACCACCCAAGTATACTCCCGTTTTCCTTTAAAGCCCTTGAGCCGGCTTTCCTGCACTCTGAGTTCTCTTTCCTCATTCCAATCTCCCGGTCTTTTATACAAACCGAAGTATTTGAAATTCTCCTCATCATAATAGATTTCCCAAAAAGGTCTGGCATCCTTTTTCGGATCTGTCTGTCGCAAATAAATATCCTCATCCACACGGATAGGCTGAAATTCTTTAAATAAATCACAAAAGGCCATTGCTACTCCTCCAATCTTCTTACCGGAATATAAAGTTCCATCTGGGCTGCCCCCGACTGGCAGTCCCACCGTTCATCGTAATATTCAAAATCCGCAAGAAAGTTTTCATCCAAACAATACTCCGACTGCGGAAGCCATACTCCATAAATATATTGAAACGCCTTCCCGATTTCTCCGTTCCCGTTATTTCCGTTCACGGTAAAGACCGCATACAACGCCTTCGGAATTTGCTTTACTATCATTCCCTCCGGTATTTCAGCATCCGGTTCCGCTTCCACCGCTGCCATATAATAAAACTGAAGCGGATCAGAGGAAAACTCCTCCATATAATCCTCAAAACCATACATGGTATTCGGATTCTTTCGTGCAATCCTTGCCATATTATTTTTCAAATTGTACCACGCTTCACCGATTACACCGTATCCGTCCCTGGTATGTCCGCGATATCCTACCAACAGAAATTCATCCCGTTCCTCAAAACGCGGCGCAAACGAAAACTCTCCCTCCATATACACACGCTTTGTATACCCCGTAACAATGGTTTCCACACTCCGATATGTAATCTTCGGTTTCCTCTTTCGTGCTTCCAAGGGCGTCATTCCAAAGGTATCCTTAAAGGTTCTGTTAAAGGACTGTATGCTGTTAAAACCGTTTGCCAGCGCAATCTCGGTAACATTCTTCTCGGTTTCACAAAGCTGCATATGCGCCAACGTCAGTCTGCGCTTCTTCATATAATCCGTTATGGTCTGCTCCGTCACCGTAGAAAATATCCTATGGAAATGAAATGCCGAATACCCGAACTTCTCTGCCAAATGTTCAAAGGTAATCGGTTCACTGATATGTTCATCAATATAATATAGTACCTGTTCAATCAACTGTAAGTTATTCATATTTAAACCGCCTTTCCTAAGTAGTATCGGTCCGATAACTTCAGTATACTATTATATCTGACAAGCGTCTTCTCATTTCTTGCGGTTTTGCACAAAAGGAGTAACTGTTCGCGCCGCATACTTAACAGTTACTCCTTTTATTATCTTTTACCTTCTTTGAACTTTACCGATTCCCCACAACACTAAACCGCATACCATTCCCATACCAAGGATTACCACCGTAGCCTCTGTGAAATTTCTCATACTTGTCTCTAATTCACTCAAGCTTCCCAATAACGTCGTCTGGGCAAGGATGAAAAAAAGTCCGGTCAGACTGATTAGAAGCGTTCCGCGGCATACCACGTCCCACTTCAGATAACGCACCATGGTATACGCAAACACTGCAAGCTCCACAGAAAGAGCAATTCCCGTATGCAGGTGCAAAAACTCGCCCACCTGACCGATCTCCAGTCCCAGCGGTACGTTTCCCTTTGATACAGAGCCCATAATAAAGCAATACCAGAACAACGCATACGCAATTGCCACCAGAGACATTCCCGTCATTATCTTCTCGATTTTCTCATACTTCACATTTGCCTTTCCATGCATGGTTACCACGAAAGTTGCTGCTACCGCTACCGCATAGAGTCCGTAATACCACCGCACACCGATTGCTCCGATATTCGTGGTAAAGAAGTATGTTGCAAACCCAATTACAATCAGCAAAAGTGCATAACTGAACATATTTTGGAGCTTTATCTTTTTCTTCACCTTCCGCAGTCCGTCCAGTTGTTTTTCTTCCAAGGCCGCTCCCGAAAGTTCCACCGACAGGCACTCTTCCAAATATGCCCGGCACGCCTTACATTCCTTTATATGCTCCTCCACGCACTGCTTGGAAGACTCCGAACATACCTTATCTGCATAAGAAGGAATCAAATCCTGCACAATCCCGCAATCAATCTTCATATCGCACCTCCTGTAACAATTGCTTCTTTGCGCGGAAGAACGTGACCCGCGCCCAGTTTTCACTTTTTCCTAACATCGTTCCGATTTCTTTAAAGGACAACTCACTCATGGTTCGAAGCTTTACCACCTGCGCCACATCCTGTGGCATCTGTTCCAACACATGAAGCACCTCTGCCAGTTCTATCCGACACAACACCTGCTGTTCCGTATCGGACTTTGTCGGCACCGCTTCTGTCAGTTCCGCAAAGGACGCTTTCTTTTCCTTGTCCCAATGCTGATACAACAAATGCTTTGCAATCTGGCACAACCAGGTGGAAATCTTACAGCTTCCGTCAAACCGCTCCAAGGACTCAAAGGCCTTTAAAAACGTGTCCTGCAACAACTCCTCCGCCAAAGCTTCATCCTTACACCTGGTATAGAGGAAATGATAGACTATCTTTGCATTTTGTTTATACAGTTCTTCCATCGTCTCCTCCTTTGTGTGTTCTACTATGTTAATCCGATTTTTTAGCAATTCGTTACAAGAAACTCAATATTTTTTACATCCGGTTACGATACCCTCTGTCGTTTCGCCATCCGCCGCCAGCTGATAAACCCGTACATATCATTTGCAAAGAACACCACAAAACAAACTACCACCGACACATAGTGAATATCCTCCATGCTGGCAAGCACCCAAAGCACAATCAGCACAATATCATTTGCGGCATAGGCCAAAGCGTAATATGGACTGCGACGAAAGGTCAGAAATACCGCCAGGAAACTCGTGGTCACGGATACGGTACTCGGTAATAAATTCGCGGTATGAAAAGCCTCCAATAGGAAGTAAAACACCACTGTCACCACTACGGTCAACAGCACCGCCCATACCATATCTTTTTTCCCAATGTGATTCACCTGCACCTCTGCCTTCTTTCCTTCATACGGATGTCTAAGCCACGCCACCAGCGCAACCACCGACATCGGCAGGGTCATCCCCAGATACGTTATCATTTCCCCATAATACGCAAAAGAAAACGAGATAATCCCGTACAAAATGCTGAATACAATCATCAGTGCCTGAGACACCGGATTCCCCTTTGCCGCAAAAATCAGGGAAGTTACGCCAATCAATGACGCAATCAGCGTCAGGTAACTTTCTCTGTCAAACAGGCAAAAAGCCGTCAATATTAGGGTCATAGAACCGAACCAGAGAATAAGTTCGGTTTTAGTAAAATAGGTCGTCAGTTTTTTCATATCACATTCTCCTTCTCTCTATCTTATCATATCTGCCGCCAAAAATAAAAGCATCCGCAGACACATCTTCTAAGACCTAACGATGTGCTACGAATGCTTCGCATTCACTACCCGGTGGCAGTTATCTTTATTTAATTAATCATTTCCTCACAGGCCCTCACCGTCGCCTCGCTCAGACTTATCAGTCCGGCGTGATGTTCCCTGATATACTCGATACGATTTTCCTTTCCTGCCATCTCCAGCGCTTTTGCCTGTTCGGAAAGAACCACCCCGCCGATATTTAGGGAAGTGGACTTTATGGAATGCACCAATATGGTGTAGTTCTCCCAATCTTCCTTTTCGTAATATGCTGTCAGTTGCGGAATGCGCTCCTTCTGGGATTCCACAAACATTTTAATAAATTCGTGATAGATTTCCTCACTGTCGGCACTGTAACGTAACCCAACCTCCGTATCAATCAAAATCTGCCCTGTGACCGGTTCCTCCGTCACCGCAATCTCTTCCGAATAATCCGGCACACCTTCCGGCTCCCTCACTTTCTCGACGGTAACGGTTGCCTCCGTAATAATTTTCTCCTTCGGAAGATAGTTTCTTAAAATCTCTTCCAAACGCTCCCCTGCAATGGGCTTGCTGAGATATGCATGGAACCCTTCCGCCAGATACATTTCTTTTGCTCCTACCACCGCATTGGCAGTCAAAGCAATCACCGGTGTATCTTTACAAAGATTTCCTTCCAACTGCCGCATCCTGCGAAGCGTCTCAATACCATCCATTTCCGGCATCATATGATCCAGTAAAATTACATCAAACTTTTCCTTTTGTACGAGACGCAAACACTCTGCTCCACCGGTACAGCTGGAAACCTTTAATAATGTCTTCTTTAATAAGCTCTTTACAACGGCAATGTTCATATCCACATCGTCCACCACCAGTATGCTAGCCTCCGGTGCGGTAAAGCTCTCATTGTACTGTTTTATGGAACGCACATAATCACGATGTTTTTCCGCGAAATTGCCTACCTGCTCCGGTCCACGCACCACCTGCGGCAGATACACCGTAAAAGTCGAACCTTCTCCATAGGTACTTTGTACCTCGATACGACCTTCCATCAATTCTACCATCTTACCCGTAATTGCAAGCCCCAGTCCGGTTCCTTCAATGTTACGATTCTTTCTTTGGTCCAAACGCTCGAAATTGCGGAAAAGCTTGCCTAAATCTTCCTCCTTAATACCGATACCGGTATCCTTTACGGAAACTTTTAAAACTATTTTTTCTTCGGAAAGAACTTCCTTCTCCACCTTCATCCTTACGCTGCCGGAACTCGTATATTTCACCGCATTATTCAGTATATTCAATATGATCTGACGAATTCTGACTTCATCACCGAACAACCGGTCCGGAATCGTCTCATCCACCTCTACATAAAAGGCAATGTTTTTCTTTTCTGCTTTCATCTGAATCATGTTGACCACATCATTCAATACAGCATTTAAACGATATCTGCCGTTTACGATTTCCATCTTTCCGGCCTCGATTTTGGACATATCCAGAATATCGTTAATAATGGAAAGTAAGTTTTGTCCCGCGCTTTGTGCATTGAATGCATACTCTCTGATGGTCTCATCCTGACATTCTCTGAGAATCATTTCATTCATACCGATTACTGCGTTAATCGGCGTCCGGATTTCATGAGACATATTGGCAAGGAAATCACTTTTTGCGCGATTTGCCGTATCCGCAATCATCTTTTCACGACGAAGTTCCATGGACTGCTTTGTCTTTCTCACCGTAAATAAATATAAAAACACAATGACAATTGCAATCAAACCGCCAATTATTACATTACGTTGTAACGTATCCTTTGCATCCGCTAAAAGCTTATCATTGCTAACCAGCATAAGCACATTCCAGTCTTCCATAACCGTGTCGGAAAACACCGTATATTCTTCTCCGTTAAGGACGTAACTGAAACATGCCGTCTCCTCTGCATATGCATTCTGTAAAAGCCCTGCCAGCTCACTGTTTTCCTCTAAATAGTTCTTACCTTTTTCACCCACATCATGATGGGCTACCACCAGACCGGTCCGGTCTACCACAAACCCATAACCGAGACCGTTTAAGGAAATCTGCTCCGCAATCTCCTGAATATGATCCATGATAATATCCAGGGAAATAACACTCTCACCATCCCCTAACAACTTGCTGACAGAAATCATGACATCACCGGTCTGTGCATCCACATAAGGAGAAACCAACGCAGGGTATCCTTTTTCTTCCATTGCCCTCTTGTACCAGATTCTGCTCTTTGGATCATAATCCGCATCCGGCACCCAGCCTACACCATCCAAATATACCCCATTAAACAATCCGTATACACCGGTAAAATTGTGCTCAATCTCTGCCTTATAGCGCTCCGACTCCAATACCAGAATTTCCTTGATTTCTTCAGAGGAGGCACCATTTTCCATCATATACTCTACGGAAACCGCAGTAGCCTGTAATACGTTCTGTCCCTTTTCCAGATGGCCTTCCAACTGCTCCGTCACCTGCGCCAGACTGGCAGTACCCACTTCTTCCATGTCCCGGGTCATAGTAGAATAATAAGAAGAATAATTGTATACTACCATAAATACCAGTGCGGCCAATGTACCGAGCAGTGCCAACACATATAACTTTTCGCTAAACTTTTTCAATGATAACCCCCTATTCCCCAGCGTATCCTACGTACTTTGGTTTCTCTTTATAGTTTAGTATAGTAAATCGTTACAAAGGTATTATAGCATAGAATTTCCCCTATGAACATATCTCTTTTTATTTTCTTACTTTTTCCCGGAATTCATACAAGTGTGTCGGTTATCTCATTTTACTGTAGCATTACTCAAACAAAAATCCCCACATATTGCATCAACGTACCGCCAAGATCAAATACAATCACCTTCATAAAGGCCTCCCGTTTATCTCCGAACAAACTCCTCCAGTAAAAACTCCGCCAGCACCACATTGCTGACATCAATTCCCCGTGGCGTCAGGAATACTCTTCCTTCTGCTTCCGCAAGCACTCCTTGAGACACAAGACGCTTCATCACATCTCCGTAGACCGTCTCAATATCACACTTAAAACGACGTTTAAATTCTGCTTTTTCGATTCCCTTGCACATACGAAGCCCCAGGAACATGAACTCCTCCATCAGTTCCTTCTGTACCAGACGCTCCATATCTTCTCGCAAGGAGAACGGATCACCCGCTCCCCCGATATACTCTTCCATATCCGTGGTATTGTGGAACCGGGCATTGGACATCAGGGACGATGCTCCGAGACCTACACCCAAATACTCCGTTCCTACCCAATAAGAACTGTTGTGGCGGCTCTCAAAGCCCGGCTTTGCGTAATTAGAAATCTCATAACGCTCGTACCCGGCTTCCGCCAAAAGCTTTCCGGTCAACTCATACATCGCCCGGTCCGCATCCTCGTCCGGAAGCAGTGCCTTCTCTGGTCCATCCTCACCGTATCGCTTTGCAAACTCCGTACCATCCTCAATCTGCAGACTATATACCGAGATATGCTCCGGTTGCTGTGCCAAAAGGAAACGGATGCTTTCTGTAAGCGTCTCCTCTGTCTGGTTCGGAAGCCCGGACATCAAATCCCCGCTGATGTTTCGGAATCCGGCTTCTCTTGACGCTTTTACACACTCCCCGAACTGTTCCTTTGTATGAATCCGTCCGAGGCAGGAAAGTTCCGACGCTACCGCCGACTGTAAGCCCATGCTGAGACGATTAAAGCCCAGTTCATATAATGCCGTAAACTTCTCTTTGTCCACCGTACCCGGATTTACTTCGATGGTGACCTCCGCCAGTTCTCCGGCAAGAACGCGTTGCAGGCGTTCTTCTGGGGTCTCTGTCTGCTCCGGTTCCTCTGCATTTTTCTTTCCGAAACGGGATTTCTTTTTTTCTTTCTTCTCTTTCTTTTCCGACTTTTCGGCATCAAATCCCCGTACGGAAAATGTCTCTAAAATCGTCCCGAATATCTTTCCAAGCTGCTCCACGGAAAGCACGCTCGGCGTACCGCCGCCGAAATATACCGTCTCTACCAAATACTCTTCTGCATTTTCTTTGTTTGCCCGGATTTCCTCGCAAAGTGCGTTTACATACCGTTCCTTTGTTTCCTCATCCGACGGGAAAGAAAGGAAATCACAATAGGCACACTTCTTTACACAAAAAGGAATGTGGATATAAAGTCCTAAAGGACGTTTTTCTGCTACTATTTTCTTTTTCATAACAACTACCTCATTTTCGAGATTATACTTGAACATTTGTTCTGATTGTGCTATAATAGACCTATGGAACAATCGTGTTACAGGGTGGGTTGACCTTCATTCTCAAAGAATGGAGGTGGAGCTTATGAAGAATCAGAACAAATTTGATTTTCGAGATTTGTTGTCCTTCGGACTCTTTCTTATAGCTTTGCTTACATTCGTTTTTACGTTTTGTAAGTAAACAAACATAGAAAAACCACCCTATTAACTTTGGCCGGTTACATGGGTGGTTTTTCTGCCTAATCAACCAGGTCAACCCACCTTGTGGGCGGTTGTTCCTTTTCTGATTTCAGTGTATCATATTCCTTCTGTTTTCGCAAGTATTTCTTACTCTTCATCCAACTTCAGCACGCTCATAAACGCCTTCTGCGGTATCTCTACGTTACCTACCTGGCGCATACGCTTCTTACCTTCCTTCTGCTTCTCAAGGAGCTTCTTCTTACGGGAGATATCACCGCCGTAACACTTTGCAAGTACGTCCTTACGCATTGCCTTTACGGTCTCTCTGGCAATAATCTTGCTACCGATGGCTGCCTGAATCGGAATCTCAAAGAGCTGTCTCGGAATCTCGTCTTTGAGACGCTCGCACATTCTTCTGCCGCGCTCATAAGCAGTTTCGCCATGCACGATAAAGGACAACGCATCCACTTCCTCACGGTTGACAAGAATATCAAGTTTTACCAATTCACTCGGTACATAGCCCTTTAATTCATAGTCAAAGGAAGCATAGCCTCTGGAACGGGACTTTAAGGCATCAAAGAAATCGTAAATAATTTCGTTAAGCGGAAGCTCATACTTTAAAAGTGCTCTCGTCTGCTCCATGTATTCCATACCAAGGTAGATACCGCGGCGTTCCTGACACAGGGTCATAATGGCACCCACAAACTCTGTGGTTACCATAATCTCCGCAGAAACAAACGGTTCCTCCATATGCTCAATCTCCGACGGGTCCGGAAGATTGGACGGATTGGTAATCTCGATTACTTCGCCGTTGGTCTTATATACCTTATAAATAACGCTCGGCGCGGTAGTCACAAGGTCTAAGTTGTACTCACGTTCCAAACGCTCCTGAATAATCTCTAAGTGAAGCAGTCCAAGGAAACCACAGCGGAAACCGAAACCAAGCGCAATGGAAGTCTCCGGTTCAAACTGCAATGCCGCATCGTTTAACTGAAGCTTTTCCAGCGCATCACGCAAATCCGGATACTTTGCACCGTCTGCCGGATACATACCGCAGTACACCATCGGATTTACCTTCTTATAGCCCGGCAACGCCTCGGCACACGGCTCCTTCGCATTGGTCACCGTATCACCCACACGGGTATCTTTTACATTCTTCAGACTGGCGGTAATGTAACCTACCATACCTGCAGAAAGCTCGTCACACGGAATGAAACGGCCCGGTCCGAAAATACCAAGCTCCACAACCTCTGCCTCCGCACCGGTTGCCATCATGCGGATACGAGTACCGGCCTTTACACTGCCTTCCATCACACGACAGAAAATAATAACGCCCTTATATGCATCATATACGGAATCGAAAATCAACGCCTTCAGCGGTGCGTTTGCATCCCCCTGCGGCGCCGGAATCTTTGCCACAATCTGCTCCAACACATCCTCGATATTAATACCGTTCTTTGCGGAAATCAGCGGAGCATCCTGGGCTTCCAGACCGATAACATCCTCTATCTCATTCTTTACTCTGTCCGGGTCTGCACTGGGCAGGTCAATCTTATTGATAACAGGCATAATATCCAAATCGTGGTCCAGGGCAAGGTACACATTCGCCAAAGTCTGCGCCTCGATACCTTGTGCCGCATCCACCACAAGAATCGCACCCTCGCACGCCGCAAGGGAACGGGATACCTCATAGTTAAAGTCTACGTGGCCCGGTGTATCGATTAAGTTAAACACATACTCCTCGCCGTCCTTCGCCTTATAAACGGTACGCACGGTCTGGGCCTTAATGGTGATACCGCGTTCACGCTCCAAGTCCATATTGTCAAGCACCTGCGCCTGCATTTCACGACTGGTAAGAAGACCGGTCTTCTCGATAATACGGTCCGCTAAGGTAGACTTACCGTGATCGATATGCGCAATAATACAGAAATTTCTAATCTTTGTCTGGTCCACTGCCATACAAAATCCTCACTTTCAAACAAAATAAAGCACACGAACCCATAATAATGGTAGTATAACAGAAAGTTGGCAAGTTTGCAAGAGTGGAGTATCACAAAGGAGGGCGCATCCTACGCCCTCCTTCTACTATCCTTCTCTCGTTGCAATCTCTACCCATGCCGGATAGAATCCGCTGCCCAGCGCCACATGCCAGGACCCCAGATTCGACAAGCTCGTCCCGTAAAACGGAATCGCACCTCTGCGGAAGCATTCGTTTTTCAGTAATCTTACCAGCATCGTTGCAATTCCTTTACCTCTCCATTCCGGTAACACATCGATGCCGATTTGCCAAAACAGCTTCGTGTCCGCCGAGCAACCGGCAAGGCCGATAATCTGCCCTTCCTGTACCACTCCCACCGCCAGTACATCTGGCCGTTCCGGCTTGAAGCAGTCGCACAGCGCATTCGGAAACTCCTCCCGGCCGTACAGCGGCTGAATATCTTCCTGCTCGAACCACCGTATCTCAAGGGCTGCATCCGTCTTTTGCCTCTCAACAAGCGCATCCACATCTTCCATCCGTGCTTTCGGCAAAAACATATGATGACTTTGCCACAAGCGCTTGCCGTATTTTGCAAGCTCCCCCTCCAATTCCATCAAGTTATGATGTTCAAACAGCCAGATACTCTCTCTTCCTTTTCCCCAGTTCACCAGCCACTCATGCATCTCCTCCGGGGCATTGATTACTACATTTCTTCCCATAGTGACCATGGAAAAGAACGCTTTCTTCGGCGTATACTCACGGCGTCCCGGAAGTTCCTTGGGAACAACAATTATATTTTCTTTCTTGTCAAAATCATCTGCATTGCAGTTAAAATCAAGAGCAAGCATTTTTCTCAATTCCGACTCGATTGTCACTTTCTCAAACATAGTATTTCCTCTTTCATAATCCCGATATCTTATATTATCACGCTCCTATTACTTTCTCTATATACCTTGCAACTCCATCGTCATTATTGCTTTCCGTAAGAGCAGCCGCTATTTCCTTTATCTTAGGAATTGCATTGGCAACCGCCACACCTTTTCCCACATTTTGTAAGATTTCATAATCATTTTCATCATCGCCGAACGCAATCATTTCTTCCGGTTTTATTTGAAGTATTTCTCCCAGTGCCAAAACCGCCTGATACTTCCCCGATTTTGCGCTTGCAAATCCATATAAATCTTCGCCGCGGTAGGAATATAAGCGGCAGTCAAATTTTTCCGCCAGTTCTTTCGCCACATCATACTCCTTCAGCACTGCTGCGATTTTGTAAACCGGCATTTCCACGTTTTCCTTAAACTCTCTTGATTCCCGCCATTCTTCCCGGATTCCTGCCGAAGAACAAAACAGCTTTTTCCCCACGCTTACCACAAAATCAAAGGCTTCGTCTTTCATCAATTCATTTATCATACCGTCACTTTGTTTCTTGTCCATTGCAAAACCGTGAAGCAGTTCTCCGTTATGATAAATCTGCGTTCCGTCTGCCAATATGGCATAATCCGGCGAAATCAGCTTTAAATATTTTTCCGCTTTAAACCAAAATCGTGCAGTTGCCACAATAACCGCAATTCCTCTGTTTTTACACTTCTGCAACATCTCTAACGTATAGTCCGAAACACTACCATCCGAATGCAACAGTGTTTCATCCAAATCCAAGACAACCGCTTTCCATTCACTTAAATTTCCCTTATTCATGTGCAAACTCTTCCCCTTTTCTTTCACAGTGCATTATTCCATCAAATACTCTCTTCTTTTCAAAATCAAAATATACGAAAGGCGATGTACCCCATTCCGAGATACACCGCCACATAATTCTACAATTCTCTTACTTAACCTCAACTACCCAGCCCTTGCTCTCCTTAATCTTACCGAGCTGAATACCGGTGATGGTATCGTACAGCTTCTGGCTGTACTCACCGATGGAACCGTCCTTAATCTGCATTACGCGGTCACCGAAACGAAGTGCGCCTACCGGAGAAATAACCGCTGCGGTACCGGTACCGAATACTTCCTCTAAGGTTCCTGCCTCGTAAGCGTCTACCAGTTCCTGTGCGGAAACACGACGCTCCTCTACCGGAAGTCCCCACTCCTTACAAAGCTCGATAACGGAATTTCTGGTGATACCCGGTAAGATACTGCCGTTTAACATCGGGGTTACGATGGTGCCGTTAATCTTAAAGAAGATGTTCATTGCGCCTACTTCTTCGATGTACTTACGCTCTACACCGTCCAGCCACAATACCTGGGAGTAACCTGCGTCATGCGCCTTCATCTGAGCTGCCATGGAAGCTACATAGTTACCGCCGGTCTTTGCCTCACCGATACCGCCCTTTACGGCTCTTACATAGTCATCCTCAATCCAAATCTTAACCGGGTTAAGACCTTCCGGATAGTACGGTCCAACCGGAGAAAGGATGATAATGAACTGATAAGTATCGGACGGACGCACACCAAGGAACGGGTCGGTTGCGATGATGAACGGACGAATGTACAGAGAGGTACCCGGCTTATTCGGAACCCATGCCTCATCTACCTTAACTACTGCCTTAACCGCCTCTACGAAATCCTCAATCGGAAGTTCCGGGATGCACAGTCTCTTATTGGTGTTGTTGGTACGCTTTGCGTTCATGTCCGGACGGAACAAAAGCACTCTGCCATCATCGGCACGGTAAGCCTTTAAGCCCTCGAACATTTCCTGACCGTAATGGAACACCATTGCGGACGGTTCAAGAACGATCGGCTGATACGGTACGACACGCGGGTCAAACCAGCCCTTGCCGGTCTCATAATTCATAATAAACATGTGGTCGGTAAAAATAGTACCGAACTTTAACGGGTTGTCCGGAGTCGGCAACGGCTTCGGATTGGTAGTCTTCTCGATTCTGATGTTTAACATGATAATATCCTCCTGCTTACTTTTTCTTACGGACATAACGGCAGCGCTCGTAAATCAAATCGTAATAGGTCTGCTCATCGGAAACGTCTGCCAGTTCCCAGTCCGAATCTTTATCCAGGTTCGGGAAATACGTGTCCGCATCATATTCATAATCAATCTTTGTAATAAAGGCTTCGTCGCAATACGGCAAAAACTGCTCAAACACCGATGCGCCGCCGATGACATACACCTGATCAGTCGGGTACTGTGAAATCGCTTCCATGGCTTCCTCAAAACTATGTACCACCGTCACATCATTTAACTTCAAATCTTTCTTCGTTAAGATAATGTTATTGCGGTCTCTGGGCGGCTGACCTACGGAAAACTCTTCCTGCACACACCGGCCCATTACCACCGTCTTGTACATGGTCTCAAAACGGAAAAACTTCTCATCCGTCGGAATCCGAACCAAACGTCCGCCCTTGTTTCCGATGGCCCAATTGTTATCTACGGTAGCAATCAGCTTCATCTGCGCCCTGCCTTTCTTACTAATATGACAAATATTGTAACTCTGATTTTCTCAGAATGCAAGCACTTTTTTACGGTAACGTGAAGAAATCTTGTTTCTCTTACTTATTCGCATCATAGAATGCAATCAATTCCTCTCTGCACTCCATAAAAACCTTACCCAGTTCCGGGTCAAAGTGCTGCCCCATGGACTCTTCCATAATGGAAAACGCCTCATCATAGGAAAATGCGTCCTTGTAACAACGTTTACTTACCAATGCATCAAACACATCGGCCAGGGCCATAATACGTGCCTCCGGCGGAATCTCCTCTTCCTTTTTCCCGGTGGGATACCCGAATCCGTTCCACTTTTCATGGTGGTAAAAGGCAACATTCTTCGCCACCTGTACAAAAGCTTCGTCCTCGACTCCATCCAAAATATTTTCCACAATCCGGGCACCTTCCGCCGAATGGCGTTTCATTTCCGCATATTCTTCGTCGGTATATTTTCCCGGCTTTCGAAGCACTACGTCATCAATGGCAATCTTGCCTAAATCATGCATCGGTGCCGCTTTGGTTACCAGCTTTAAAAATTCCTTGGAAAAACCAAACTGTTCCTCACAGGACATCAGCTTCTCCGCAAAAATACGTACTACTTCACTGGTACGCTTAATATGACCACCGGTATTGGCATCTCTGCTTTCTACCATTTCCGCCATACCTAACACCAGCATATCTTTCATATGCACAATATGCTCTGTTTTTTCGTCTACTTCCTCTTCCAGCTTTGTATTGTACTCTTCGATTGCATTGTAATATTTTTTCTCTGCCGTCCGGTCCACAAACGCAATGAGATACCCGATTTTTTTCTTTCTTCCATAGGAAAGATCTCGTATATCTACATGAAAATACCTCCCGTTCGTCTCGATGGTACGACTGGTTCGTATCTCGTCATATTCGTCCAATAATCCGCGGATTACCCTTTGATACAGATAACTATCGGACTCCGGTACCGTCTTATCCACAAACCATTGGTTTATCTCCGGAAATATCTCCTTAATATAAGCATTGGCATTAATAAACCGACACTTATTATCCAGCACAATGTAACCATACTCCTTCATCTGATCCACGGAACTTACAATATTGGCCGACATATCATACATATTGATGCGGTCATAATATTGCATCAAAAGAACCATACCGATGATATAACCCACCTGATGATAACTCACTTCAGAACTTGTAAGTTTTTCAAAAATATAGGTAAGAAATACCGAGGAACAAAGAATCCCCATGGTCACTACCGTCCGGGTCGGTATCTCTCTCCGTTTTTTAATGGCATAAAACACGAAAGAAATCAGCATCATACTGTACAGAACCATCATTCCGGGATAAAGAATGTGAAAAGGTCCGTACTCTTTTACCAAATGTGTAAAACCGCTCCTTTGTAACAACTCTACAGATACATAATACCAACCGTTATGTCCGATGGTTAATACAAAGAACATGACTACGGTGGAATATGCCAGCAAAAAGATATTAAAATAGCGATTCACTTTTATGTTGCACAACCTTGTTACAATCCAGAAAATGACCGGCGGAAGGTAACAAGCGCCCACATACAAAATCTTATTTGCCAGTATAGCGGTTTCCACCGTCTGTGAAATCGCCATCCAGTACCGTCCGGCACAATTCACGGTCAAAAGAACGCAAAACAATACAAAAGCATTATCTACCTTCTTGTTCTTTACCAAAATCGTCCCCGTCATAATTACCGCAGTCAGCAACGTAATAAAATAAAACCACGTAACCATGCAATTCCCCCCTTCTTTCGCATAGCTTTATCCCTTTGGTTCACTAACCATTTACATACGGACTTACATTAACTGCTGTCCGTTAATTACCAGACGGAATGCGTGGTTCAGCCGCTCCGCCGCTTTCTTACAAAGAATCATCCGGTTTAAGAAAATCTCAAAATAATTTGCCACAGAACATTCCTTGGTATCAATGGTAAGCTTAAGTTCGATACAATCTCCCTTATGCACAATGACCTCCGATTCCTTTACGGAATAATTTACCCGGTCATGAATATCAAAGGTAGCAAAATCCTGATTCCGTACCCGGGTATAACGCACATCGGTCTTATCCGCAAGAATCAGAGCCGCAGCCACCGGATTTACCGGATAGGCCGTAGACTCGTCATGATTTCCGATGGCGGTAATAATGGTAGCGATATCTTCATCTTCCGCTCCCATTTTATCCAGAATACGGAACGCCATCACCGCACCGCTCTGGGCATGGTCGATACGATTAATCACATTGCCGATATCATGAAGATACCCTGCAATTTTTGCCAATTCAATTTCCCTCTCACTGTACCCGAGCGTCTTTAAAATATCACTTGCCACCATGGCAACCTTCGTTACATGGGCAAAGCTGTGCTCCGTGTATCCCAATGCTTTTAAAGACTCGTCCGCCTTTTTGATATAGGTCTGCACGCTGGGATTCGCTTTTACTGCTTCATACGTTATATTCATATTTTACTCACCGCTCGGTCCCAAATAGGAATCCTTTAACGGATTTGCCGTCGGGTACACCACAAGCTTCTGTACCACTACGCCGGCATCCACCGCACCTATGGTCAAACGGTTTTCCCCTTTCTTTAATGTCACGGTTAACTTACACTGCCTGATATTATCCAAAACATTCGCATTCCATTCCGGATTATGGCAATTTCCTGCCTGGAAATTTTCCGGAAGGGTAGAAAATACCTGTACCGGTTCTTCATTTGCACTGAGCGCCAGACACTGGGCATCTCCC
The DNA here is from genome assembly GCA_017938405.1 of Lachnospiraceae bacterium. Lineage (GTDB taxonomy): Bacteria > Bacillota > Clostridia > Lachnospirales > Lachnospiraceae > SIG307. The sequence continues at coordinate 6,008 of JAGBBP010000021.1, read as the reverse complement.
GGATACAACGGATTGGTCGGCGCCACAAATACTGTCACTCCGTATGTACCGTCATTGGCAGCTTCGAATAAATAGGTAAGTTCCGGCGTTTTGTGCTCCTTCGCCGCTTCTGCCGGAAAACTTACAGTGGTCGGATATACCTTTACGGAATCTTTGGTACGTCCGTAACCGGTCAGCAATTTATATTCCGCTTCCCCTGCATTCTTTCTTTCTGCAAAGTCTCCGGCCTCAAAGACAACGTACTCGCCCGTTCCCAGTACCTGCTTTGTATATTCTTTGGTAAAGCTCTCTTTTTTATACTTTACAAGCTCCGGAGCCACACGTTCTAACTTTAATTCAAAACATTTTTGTCCTGCGGAAATTAAAACCTTACCGGCCGGTCCTGCTTCCCCGCCTGTAACGGATACGGTAATCCATGCATTCATTTCATAGACGCCCTTGGCAGCATCCACACTGCAACCGCCCTCAGTGGTTACCGCATAGTTTACATTTTCCACGCCACCGTTTAACAGTTCAATACGAACCGTTCCGCCTGCCCGCGGTACCGTGACCGGGCGACTGCCTCCCAGCCAGATACGATCTTCTCCGTAAACACGTACCGCCGGACGGGAGCCCTTTACACCGAACACCCTTTGTGCCACCGGATACTGCCATCCTTCATCGTTCCAAGCCCGGAAACCGATATGAGCCGAAGACATCATATGATTCCATTTTCCGTCCGCAATGGTATGGTATTCTTTGATCAGTTCCGTATCCTTAGCAATCGTTGCTTCGATTTCCTTTGCGTAACGATTTGCCAGCGTCATCCCCCACGCCGCATAATAGCGATTGAGGCCGGCTGCGGTCTGCATTAAAATCACATTTGCGGAAGCAACCGCCGGGAAATACACCAACTGACAGAACGCTGCTTTCTGCTCTTTTTTACAAGAAGCATACAACCGGGTTGCGGTCTCTGTTAACTTCTTTGCTCTTGCACGGATTTTGCGTGTTTCGCCGTAATGTACCGGATGATATACCCGCTCCGTCATAACCTCCGGACGACGCATTCCGTTTAATCTGGTATATTCCTTTAGTACATAACTGATTTCCTTCTGCTCGGTTTCCGAAAAACCGCTTCCGAACTGCTGCTTTACAAAAGCATCCGTAAAGGCCTCCGTGCAATTCGGTGCATCGGTTCCGTTCTTTTCAAAATCATAGGCAAGACTCATGAAGTAAGAAAGCGGGAACTCCTGCGGCTTCAAATCACCTACATTTACAATCCAGATATCCCGGATACCGTAGTCGTAGGCCATGGACATCTGCTCCCAAACCTTGGCAAGGGGGGTGGAATTCACCCATTCGTAAGAAACCGGACCGCCGTGGTAGTCAAAGTGATAATACATACCGTAACCGCCCTTACGCTCCCGCAATCCTTCTCTCGGCAGGGTACGCATATTTCCGAAATTGTCCTCACAAAGCATAAGAGTCACACCGTCCAAACCGTCCCAATCCTTTAAGCCGGCTGTGGTCTCGTCGCCGTAATAATATGCTTCCACCTCTTTGTACAGAGCCAGCATCTGCGGCACCTGCGCGGTATCCTCATTCACATGCTTCGCAATTAACTTTCTCTGCTCCGTAATAATGTCCTTCAACAAGCTGATATTCTGCTCCAATGTAGCATCCGGTCCTAGCATGGAAGTGTCACGCTCGCCCCGCATACCGATGGTAATAATATTCTCAAATTTTCCGCTACGGGCAAGTCCTTCTTCCCAATAAGTCAGAAGTCCCTCCCGGTTGGTATAGTAATTCCACTCATTTCCGAATCTGGTTTCCGGACCGCGTACCTTATCCCACTCTTCGCTGGCACGCAAACACGGCTCATGGTGGGAGGTTCCCATTACTACACCGTATGTATCCGCCAGCTCTGCGTTTGCAAGTCCCGGCCCGTCAAGCGGAAAGGACGCAGACCACATGGCCGGCCATAAATAATTGCCTTTCATACGAAGCAGTAATTCAAATACATGGTCATACATTTTTGCATCGAAGTCGCCGAACTTCTCACAGGTCCACCCGCCGAAGGACGGCCACTCATCATTAATGAAAAATCCTCTGTATTTTACCGACGGCTCCTTGGAGGTAATCATCTGTGCCTCCGTAAGTTCCGGTTCCTTACACTTTGCCGGTACCACATCCGCCCAGTAAACAAGCGGGGACACACCGATGCTTTCGGAAAGGTGAAACAGGCCGTAAATGGTTCCCCGTTTATCACTGCCGGCAACCACCAATACCGCCTTGTTCCCTTCTCCTACTACTGCAATTTTATAAACTTCTCTTTTTCCTCTCACATCCGATAAATCCAATAAACCTTCGTTCTCGTACAACTCCAGAATCGGGCTGTGATCTACCGTAGCCGCAAACACGCAACCGGACAGTTTCTTTACCTTCTTCGGCTGCTCGATTTTCGGCAATCTGCCGGACACCGCCTGTACATCCTTACACACTTTTTCCGCAACAAGGCGCACGCCTTCAAAGGCTTCCTTTTCTACTACAAACGGGACCGCACTGCTCCCGTGAACCAACTTAAAACTCATCTTATGTCTCCTTTCTCTGCCATCCTTTGCAGACAAACCATACTATATTTATGATAGCATATTTAGGAAAAGGAAACAACCGGATTTTCCGTAAAAAGGAAGCTCTTTTTGAAAAAGTAACCGTCAACTTGTGAAACTTACCGGCTCTTACCGTGCTGCCTTCTGGTTTTCGCTCTTCGGCAGCGGCACACGGAAAATCCGCTGCACAAGCTGTCTCGGCTTTAACGGAATCAGCGGGTACAAATAACTTCTGCCACCGATGGTCTTGTTAAAGGAAATCGCCAGCACATCAAGAATAATACCGCCGATATACCCCCACAAGCCGAAGCAATGTGTCAAAATCAAAAGTAAGATACGCATGAATTTCAATGCATATCCCAGCTCCAGGCTCACCTGGGTATAGTTTGCAATAGCCACAAATGCCATATATAGCATGGCTTCCGAATTAAACCACCCCGACTGTACCGTAAAATCACCGATAATCACACCGGCAATAACACTGAGGGGCAGACTTAACGTATTCGGCGTATTTAAAGAAGCCAGACGCAATCCATCTAAGGCAAATTCAAGTATCAAAAATTGTAACAACAGCGGAATATTTAGAGGGTCTTTTACCACAATAAACTGCCACCTGTCACTGATCCATTCGGGGTGTTGCATCAAAAGCATAAAGGTCGGTGTCAGAATCAGCGCCAAAATATTCGTCACAAACCGGGTCAGACGCAAATACGTGCCCGTAATGGGCGGAAAATAATAATCGTCCGCTTCTTCCACAATATCAAAAATCGTAGTCGGAAGCACCATAGCCTGGGGCGCATTGTCCACCAAAATAATAATATCTCCCTCCAACACTGCCGCTGCCGCCGCATCCGGACGCTCCGTAAACTTAAACTTCGGGAACGGATTGAACCATTTCCCGTGGTACAGGCACTCCGCAAGACTTTGCTGGTTCATGGTAAGAGACTCCACGGAAATCTTCTTAATACGCCGTTTCAGTTCCTCCAGGAACTTCTTCTCCACACGGTCTTCCATGTAGCAAAGCACAATATCCGTATGGGATACCGTTCCCGCCTCCGTAATATACATGGTAAGCCGCGGGTCACGGATACGGCGGCGAATCAATGCCGTATTAAACACCAGCGTCTCCACAAAACCGTCCCGGGAGCCTCGCATGACCTTATCCTTTTCCGGTTCATCCACGCTACGGGCCGGGTACGTTCTGGCATCAATAGAAATGACCTTGCCGTACCCCTCCAAAATCAATACCGGCACGCCGGACAAAATATTCCGAATCACCTCATCGGAAGACTCAATTAATCCAACCTCCACATAAGGCATAAACTTCTTTAATACCCCGTGGATATCCTCCGGCATATCCTTTGCCTGTAGTCCGAAAAAGTACTGCAACAGCTTCTGCATCACTTCATCCTTTACCATGCCGTCGATAAAGTACATGCAGGCCTTTTTTCCACCCATTTCAAAGGTGTGATACAACACATCAAAATTCTCGTTTACCCGCAGCGTATTATTAAAATACGCCACACTCTCTTCAAAATTCTCCTTTAAACCGGTCAAGACACGCCCTCCTATCGTTTGGAACTGTGCTGCGGTGTTTATGTCCGGCATTTGCTCCATGCCAAATCTTCCGCTGACATCCAAAAATTCACTCTAGGTTAGCGTGTCTTGGTTTCTGTTTAATTATTCCGTTTTTCTCAAAACTTTTGATTTTACTTTCAACTCCATATGCCGTTATCGGCTTAGGAAGTCTCTCGTTTTTGTTACTTATCCGCAGCTTCTTTCAGTTTTCCCTGTTCTCTTAAATACTCCTCTAAAATATCCGCGGCATCCGCAATAATATCCGGGCACGGGCGCTTTTTGTAATACTCCGGCGTCCGCTCCTCCGGCACCGGTGCACTTGCCTTTTCCGACAGACCGAGCAGTTCCCTGCACACAATAGAACCGTTCCGCTCCCGAAATCTTGCCGCCAGTTCCTGGACTCTGGCATACAAATCCATCTTTCCATCCTTTTCCTTCGGGTCCGCATAACCGTACACTTTACTTAATACGAAAAACATGCCGCTGACGGAACCGCACACTTCACGAAGTCTTCCCATTCCGCCACCGAAGGCCGACACCAACTGTGCCAGTGTCTCCGGACTTTCATCAAAATAATCTTCATAAGCCAACACCACCGCCTGGGCACAATTGTAGCCCTCTAAAAACAATTCCTTTGCACGTTTTCCTCTGACTCCGTATGTTCTGTCCATGTCTATTTTCCTCTCTTCCGTTACAATCACATTCACCGATTTATCGTGCACCTCTCTCGGCACTTCCTCCGCCAGCTGCTCCTCGTAAGCAAGGGCCACCCGTAGCACCTCCGGGTACTTCTCCATAAACCGGTCGTAAAATCCGCCACCGTAGCCCATGCGTCCGCCTTTTTCGTCAAAGGCACAGCCCGGAACAAAAAGGATGGTATGCTTTGGGAGCGCAGAACCTGTCGTCGACTGCGACTGTGCAGCACCCGTCCCTTTCACCTCAGTTACTGCTTCACAGCGTTCTACATCCGGTTCTAAAATCCCTTTATACCCTTCTATGAGTTGCGAAAACTCTAGAATCCGGTAAAATATCATGTCCTTCCCAATGACTTTCGGTACAGCTACCTTGCGCCCCTCTGCAAGAGCCTCTTTTATCAGTTGCATTGTGTCAGCCTCACTACGATAACTTACATAAAAAAGCAATAGTTCCGCTTCCTTGTAGTTCTCCCAGCTCCGGATATTTTCATTACGGGCTTTATCCGCTTCTTTTCTGTTTTCGTAAGGAATAGCATCCCGCTTTAAAAGCATGGCTTTGCGGAAGGCCTTTTTGTCGTCTATGTTCATACAGTCTCCTATTCTACAAATACGTCTTCCCGCTCTGGTGACCTTCCTTCGCCACGATGTACATCCGCTCACACTCCGGTCCCGGCACCTCTCGAGTCAGTACATCATAGGCCGCCACAAAGGTCATCCCTGCCTCCGCAAGCAAGCGCTTCACTTCCTCTAAAGGATACGCCCGCTGCAAATGCACTTCCTCGTATTTTTCATAAAGCGCCGGACCTTCTTCGTCCTCATCCTCCGTCTCTGCTTTGGCAAATAACGTCAGACAATACTCGTTCAAACGCTTTTCTTCATCATACAGATTTTCCCAAATAAAGCTGACATCCTCCCGGTTCTCCGCAATGGTAGTGTCCCCCATGAGTTCCTTATATTTGTACTCGGTGTTCATGTCAAAAATAAATACGCCGTCCTTGTCCAAATAATTATTTACCAACCGGAACACCGAAAGCAAATCCTCATCCGAGGTCATATAGTTCATGCTGTCGCAAATGCTGACCACCGCAGACACAGTACCGTAAAGCTCGAACTCACGCATATCCTGCTGGAGATAGAGGATGGAAGG
>JAGBBP010000020.1 GCA_017938405.1 Lachnospiraceae bacterium | reverse complement strand
AAGTAATTAAGCGAAATGCTTTTGGATATAGAAACTTTAGAAACTTCAGGAATCGAATCTTCCTTGCTTTAACTTAAAGAGGCACAGGAACGAATTCCTATGCCTCTGAAATATTTTACCCCAACTCTTGACAAAGAGCCTTTGTTTTTTGAATTTGTCCGAAGGACCGCGTCCTTAGCTGAGTCGAAATCACCTCTTAGCGATTCTAAGTCTCGAGGCCACACCCGAGAGACGTTTAGAATCGGTTAGAGGAAGTTTGAGGTCGCGTTGCGCCTTGAAAAAAACAAACATTATTTAGATAGCTGCCTTTCGTGTACTACCCTTCGGCAAGAACGCCCTTACTCTACATAATCAATTGCCTTACCGATATCGTTTCTCTTGTACTTATTGGCAAAGGAAATCCACTCCGTTGCCGCATAGGCATTGGCACGGGCACCCTTTAAGTCGTCGCCTACCGCAACCACACCGAGAACACGGCCTCCGTTGGTTACAACCTTGCCGTCAGCAAACTTGGTGCCGGCATGGAATACATAGTAGCCGTCCTTGGTCTTAAAGGTATCCAAACCATCAATCGGGAATCCCTTCTCGTAATGCTCCGGATATCCGTCGGAAGCAAGTACCACACAAACCGCAGCATTGTCTGCGAACTTAAGGTCGATGGTGTCAAGCTTTCCGTCGATACAAGCCTCGAATACATCCACAATATCGTTCTCCATACGCGGAAGCACAACCTGGGTCTCCGGATCGCCGAAACGAGCGTTGTACTCCAATACACGCGGGCCGTTCGGGGTCAGCATTAAACCTACGAACAATACACCTACAAACGGTCTTCCCTCAGCCTTCATAGCATCCATGGTCGGCTGGTAAATGTACTTCTTACAGAATGCGTCCACCTCTTCGGTATAGAACGGAGTCGGGGAGAAGGTACCCATACCGCCGGTATTCAGTCCCTGGTCACCGTCCTTTGCACGCTTATGGTCCTGGGCACTGGTCATGGTCTTGATGATATTTCCGTCGCAGAATGCCAAAACGGAAACTTCCGGACCGGTCATAAACTCTTCAATAACCAACTTGTCGCCTGCGGAACCGAACTGCTTGTCCTCCATAATTGCCTTCACACCGGCAATTGCTTCGTCGTAGTTATTACAAATCAAAACACCCTTACCGAGAGCCAAACCGTCTGCCTTTAATACGGTCGGATACGGGCTGGTCTTTAAGTACTCAATAGCTGCTGCCGCATCGGTAAATACCTCATACGCTGCCGTCGGGATATTGTACTTCTTCATCAAATCCTTGGAAAATGCCTTGGAACCTTCGATGATAGCCGCATTCTTCCGCGGTCCGAATACACGAAGTCCCTTTGCTTCAAATGCATCTACCACACCTGCGCCGAGGGAATCGTCCGGTCCGATAATGGTCAAATCAATCTTTTCCTGTGCCGCAAACTCGGCCAGCTTTTCAGTCTCCATCACACCGATATTTACACACTCGGCAAGCTCTGCAATACCCGCATTGCCCGGTGCACAATATAACTTATCTACCTTCTTACTCTGGGCTACCTTCCACGCAATGGCGTGCTCTCTTCCGCCGCCGCCTACGATTAAAACCTTCATGTTTATTCCTCCTACTCTGTAATAAATGCCTTACCGTCCTGCCAGGTCACCTTGTCGTTTGCAATGGCGTTAATGGCTGCCGGGAGAATCTCCCACTCTGCTTCTTCCATGACTCTGCGCTGCAATACCTCCGGCGTATCCCCGCACTTTACCGCAACGGCCTTTTGCATCAAAATCGGGCCGGTATCCGTACCCTCATCTACAAAGTGTACCGTAGCGCCGGTTACTTTATTGCCCCTTGCAAGCACTGCTTCGTGTACATGCAAGCCGTAAAAACCGTCACCGCAAAAGGACGGAATCAAAGACGGGTGAATATTTAAAATCTTCTGCGGGTACGCCTGAATGAGACACGCCGGCAAAATCACAAGATAGCCTGCAAGCACAATCAAATCCGGCTCATACTTATTCACACCGGCAAGAAGTGCCTCGTTAAACTCGGCACGGGATGCAAAACTCTTCGGAGAAATACACTCTGCCGCAATCCCCTTATTCTTTGCGCGTTCCAACGCATAGGCATCTGCCTTATTACTGATGACGGCCACGATTTCCGCATTGGTGATGGCACCGCTGTCCATTTTGTCCATAATCGCCTGTAAATTTGTTCCGCCACCGGATACCAAAACTACGATTTTTGTCATAGGGACCTCCTTATACACAAAGCGCATGCCGTGCCGGCTTTCATCAGAGCCGGACACTGCACACGCCATAAAATTCATTACAGAATATCAATACCCTTTTCGCCGTTTACAGCCTCACCGAGGATGTAAGCCTCTTCGCCGGCTGCCTTTAAGGTAGCAACTGCCTTGTCAGCGTCAGCCTTATCCACTGCGATTACCATACCGATACCCATGTTGTAGGTATTGTACATCATCTGCTCTTCGATGTTACCGTCCTTTGCAAGCATCTTAAAGATTGCAGGTACTTCGTATGCATTCTTCTTCACCTGTGCACGGATACCTTCCGGAAGCATTCTCGGAATGTTCTCGTAGAAACCGCCGCCGGTTACATGGCTGCAAGCCTTTACCACAATACCGTTGGTCTTTAAGGAAGAAAGTGCCTTTACATAAATCTTGGTCGGGGTCAAAAGCTTCTCACCAAGGGTCATACCTAAGGACTCATAATAAACATCTAACGGCTTACGCTCCATCGGGAATACCTTACGAACCAAAGAGTAACCGTTACTGTGGATACCAGAGGAAGCAATACCGATTAATACGTCGCCGTCCTTCATGTTCTCACCGGTAATCATCTCAGCACGGTCAACGATACCAACCGCAAAACCTGCAAGGTCGTACTCATCTTCCGGATAGAAGCCCGGCATCTCTGCGGTCTCACCACCGATAAGTGCTGCACCTGCCTGCTTACATCCTTCTGCTACACCGCTAACGATGGTAGCGATCTTCTCCGGAATGTTCTTACCGCATGCAACGTAGTCAAGGAAGAATAACGGCTCACCGCCGGCACATGCCACGTCATTTACACACATTGCAACACAGTCGATACCGATGGTATCATGCTTGTCCAAAATAAACGCAAGCTTAAGCTTCGTACCTACACCGTCCGTACCGGAAAGTAAGGTCGGCTGCTTCATCGTCATAAAACGATCCAATGCAAACGCTCCGGAAAACCCTCCGAGACCGTTCAAAACCTCCGGACGCATCGTACCCTTTACATGCTCCTTCATCAATTCCACTGCCTTGTAACCAGCCTCAATATCCACTCCGGCTTTCTTGTAATCCATCGTCATATCCTCCTGTCTGCTTTGTACCTCCCGTCTGCCGGGAGGAAGTTATCTTTATCATAGCATACTTTTCGCGCTTTTCCTAGTAGGAATGTAACGAAAAATATTCATGTAATTTATTAGTATTACTTATGGAGTTATAAGCAAACTTCATTTTTCTTTTCTCGCGAAGTACCAAAGGTACAAATCATACTGACAACTCAGCAATAATCTCATACAAGTTCTTATCTACATTCGCCTTAAACACAATGCTGTCTCTGTTCTCTAAAAACCAGGCAAAGGACTTCTTAAGGCCTTCTTCAAAATCGGTTTCCCTGCTGATAATTCCATTAATTTTCGAAACCTCCAGAACATTATCGTAATCAAAAAACGGATAAAAATCTCTCACAGTTCTGCCCAACTCCGCGTAATCTATCTCCATAATCTCCGGTACTTTTCCTGCCACCTTTGCGCAGGTTTCCACCCACTCTCTCGAAGTAACCGCATCCCTGTTCCCCACATTAAACACCGCAACCTTCCCAGTGTCCGTCTGTAACAGGCAGTCCGTAATCGCCGCCAAATCCTCCGTATCGATAAATTGCAATTTGGGATTTGATGCCGGAATTACTACCGGCTTTCCCTCCATGAGTTGCCGGAAAATCAAGCTCTCTCTTTGCGCATAATTGTATTCCCCGTAAATATACGGTGGGCGAAGAATCACAAGCTCCGTCTTCTTATTCCGTAAAAACTCAGAATAGAAGTTTTCTGCGTCAATCTTTCCTTTTCCGTAAAAAGTCCAATACTTATTCTCTGCCAAAGCATCCGCCTCCGCAAAGGGAATCTGCAAATGCTCCACATCATACACCGCACTGGAACTGATAAAAACAAGCTTCTTCACCGTGTCAAAAGAAAGGGCATTACAAAGATTCTCCACCCAGGACACATCCTGCCAACTCACGTCTATGACATAATCAAACTTTTTCTCTGCCAGGGCCGCCTTCATCCCCTCCCCATCGTTCCGGTCACAACAAATCTGCTGTACCCCCTTCACAGAAAGAGACTTCGTTCCACGATTCAAAACCGTCACCGCATACCCCTGCGCTGCCAAATACTCTACCAATTTTCTGCCGACAAAATAACTGCCACCCAAGACCAACACCGTATTTGCCATTGCTTATTCCTCCCTTTCTTGTAAACCCAGGTTCATTCTAGCACAATTCATTTTAAAGCACAAGCAGGAGTACAAATAACATCTCTCTTTTCTCTTCGCTCTCCTCTTGATTTTTGAAGGATTGCTTCGTGAACATGGTACCTTCGTGCTACTTTTGGAGACTTGGGCATCTCCTCGCCGTAGGTTTTAGGTTCTCGATATATATACCTTCTGGAAATGCGCCTAAAAGCAAGAGTGTTCGAACCATTGTGCAGGATATTAGACTTTCTTATTACTTCGTTTGTTTGTCAGCAACGTCCGGACAGGATGTCCGGACGAGCCCGCCATAAGGCATGGATGCCGCATCAGGGCGGTCGCGTCACTTTTTGCAACACCTTCCCGAAGTAATTAGAAAGACTTATATCCGTAACATGAGAGAACGCTCTTGCTTTTAGGCACATTTCCCGGGATGTTTCCTGAAGAGAACCAAAACCAACGGCGAGGCACACACTCCGGGACAGCACGAAGGGGCCGCCTTACGGCGACCCCTTCAAAAATCAAGAACTATACAATTACTTTACGGAAGCGTACATGAAGTACTTGAATCCAAGCGGGCTTGCGAAGAAACCGTCAATCTTGTCGCTGCACATAAAGATATCGGTGTAATAGTAGATCGGGCAGATTGCACCGGACTCCATAAGGATGTCCTCTGCATCATGCATCAACTCAAAACGCTTATTAGCATCGCTGGAAGACTTAACCTCTGCAATGATAGCGTCATAGCTCTGCTCCCAGGTCTTTCCGTCATAACCGTTGTAGGAAGCGTGTGCACCCTTACCGAACTGACAGTCGTTGTTACCGGAACCGGAAACCCACATGTCAAGGAAGGAAATCGGGTCATTGTAGTCACCTAACCAACCGTTACGAGCGATGGAGTAGTTACCTTCCTTACGGGTGTTGAGGAAAGTAGCCCATTCCTGAACCTCTACCTTAATGGTGAAGCCATAGTTACTCCATACCTGCTGAAGGTATGCAGCAATAGCTTCGTGACCGGAACCGTCATTGGTAATGTAGGTAAGGGTCGGGAAACCAACTACCTTGTTACCGTCTACAGTGAACTTACCGGAAGTAGAAGCAACATCCTTTAAAAGAGCAACTGCAGCATCACAGTTTGCCTGATAATCCGCATCAGCTACGCTGTAGTAACCTGCACCGTCACGCTTCGGACCGTTCTTTGCAATGAACTCCTTGCCATCCGGCTCGGTAAGACCCATTGCTACGAAACCTGCAGCCGGAACCTGACCAGCCTGTCCGATTTCTTCACAGATATAGTTACGGTCAATCATAAGACCGAGCGCCTGACGAATCTTTGCCTTCTCTACTTCGGTAAATCCGTCTAAAGCACTGTCGTTTACATTGAAAGATACATAGTAGGTACCAAGCTGACCGGTTACATAGAACTCATCCTTGTACTCGCCCTCCTGAAGAGACTTAATCTCATCGTTCGGAACGGAGTCGATGAAAAGGTAAGAACCGTTCTGGAAGTTGGTCAACAGAGATGCATCGTCAGAGTTGAACGCAAATACAAGCTTATCGGTTACAACCTTATCAGCGTTGTAGAAGTGCTCATTCTTTTCAAGAACCATCTGGGTCTGGGTGAACTCGGTTACCTTGTATGCACCGTTACCGATATAGGTCTCCGGCTTGGTTGCCCAAGCATCACCGTTCGCATCAATGATGTCCTGACGAACCGGCATGTAAGCCGGGAATGCACAAAGCTCATGGAAGTACGGAACATCAACCGGAAGAATTACCGTAAGTTCCTTGCCGTCTGCGGAAGCAGTTACGTTTAACTTACCCTTGCCTTCCATTAAATCGTTGTAGCCATCGATTACTTCGAACATGTAACCGTAGTCTGCTGCGGTAGCCGGGTCAGCTGCTCTGTTCCATGCGTAAACGAAATCGTTTGCGGTAAGAGCAGTACCGTCGCTCCACTTTAAGTCATCACGAAGCTTAAAGGTGTAAGAAGTCTTACCGTCGTCCATCTTTACCGGAGCCGGAAGCTCGGTAGCGCACTCCGGAGTAAGAACCAACTTACCGCTTGCATCCTGTTCAAAACCAACAAGGCCTGCAAAAGTGTGAACAATATAGGTTGCACCGTCAACTGCAGAGTTGAGCGCCGGGTCAACCGTATCCGGGTAAGCACCAACGTTTAACGTCATCGTGCTTGCATCGGACTTGGACTTGCCGCATCCGGCAAATGCCATGCAGCCGAGTATCATTGCAAATGCAAGTGATACACTCAGAAGTTTTCTCATCTTCATATTTTTTCCTCCTTAAAACTATAAAGCATCTATTATACCCGCTTATGCGGCTATAACCTACATGAAGCCCCAACACTCCCTGCACCGCTTTACAACCTTCTCCAAGGTAAAAATTACACGTTATGACATGCCACCTTATGCCCCGGGGCCATTTCCTTAAGCTCCGGCATTACCTCCGCACACTTTTCGGTTGCACGCGGACAACGGGTACGGAACGGGCATCCGCTCGGCATGTGAAGCGGACTCGGCACATCACCGGAAAGGTGAATGCGCTCGTTTGCTCTTGCAATCTTCGGGTCCGGAATCGGAACCGCAGACAAAAGAGATTGGGTATACGGATGAATCGGGTGATGATACAACTCATTGGAAGGTCCGATTTCAATCAGCTTTCCGAGGTACATTACCGCAATTCTGGTAGAAATATGCTTTACTACCAGCAAATCGTGTGCAATGAACAAATAGGTCAGACCCAACTGCTCCTGCAAATCTTCAAACATATTCACAACCTGCGCCTGAATAGAAACGTCAAGGGCGGATACCGGTTCATCACATACAATGAACTTCGGATCTACCGCAAGGGCTCTTGCGATACCGATTCTCTGACGCTGTCCGCCGGAGAACTCGTGGGCATAACGGGTCGCATGCTCACTATTAAGGCCAACCAGGCTCATCAGGTGAAGAATCTTTTCTTCTCTTTCCTTCTTGTTGCCGTACATCTTATGCACATCTAACGGTTCCCCGATAATATCGCTGACCGTCATACGCGGGTCCAAAGAAGAATACGGGTCCTGGAATACCATCTGCGCCTGCTTACGGAACTCTTCAATGGACTTCTTACTCTTAATCAGATTACCGTCAAACCAAACCTCACCGGCCGTCGGCTTATACAGCTGCAAAATGGTACGGCCTACCGTGGTCTTACCGCAACCGGACTCACCTACCAAACCGAGGGTCTCACCTTCTTTAATTTCAAAGGTCACATCATCCACGGCCTTTAATTTTAAAGACTTCAAAAAGCCGTTGGGAACATCAAAGTGTTGCTTGAGGTTCTTTACCTCGAGAAGATTTTTGGATTCACTCATCTGTACATCTCCTCCACTTCTTTTTCTGTCATTCTGCCTTCTGCAATAGCATCCTTAAAATTGAACCAGCAGCTGGCAGCATGGTTTTCATTAATACCGATTTCCTTCGCCTTATGGGAAAGACAAACCTTCATGGCTCTGTCGCAACGCGGAGCAAACGGGCAGCCGTCCGGCATATTAAGCAAATCTACCGGAGTACCGCCGATCGGCTCTAAGCGACGGTCATCATCGCTTACCGTCGGGATAGAACGCATCAGACCCTTGGTGTACTCATGCTTCGGATTATAGAAAATCTCGTCAGCGGTGCCGCGCTCACAAACCTCGCCGGCATACATAACGATAACCTCGTCACACATTTCAGCCACAACACCCAGATCGTGGGTAATGAGAATAACGGACATGCCTAACTGCTTCTGCAAATCCTTGATCAGATCCAAAATCTGCGCCTGAATCGTAACATCCAGTGCCGTGGTCGGTTCATCCGCAATGAGGATATCCGGCTCACAAGCCAGGGCCATCGCAATCATAACACGCTGACGCATACCGCCGGAAAACTCGTGCGGATACTGCTTGATACGCTTCTCCGGCTCGTTTACGCCTACCAGACGAAGCATCTCGATGGCGCGCTCCTTTGCCTGCTCTTTGTTACGGTCCGTATGAAGCATAATTGCTTCCATCAACTGGTTTCCGATGGTAAATACCGGGTTTAAGCTTGTCATCGGGTCCTGGAAAATGATACTGATTTTATTACCGCGAATCTTTCCCATGGTCTCCTTGGAAGCTCCTACCAGCTCCTCGCCTCTATACTTGATGCTGCCGGACACAATCTTACCGGAACTTGCCAGAATCTGCAAAACGGAATACGCCGTTACGCTCTTACCGGAACCGGACTCACCTACGATACCAAGTACCTTTCCCTCGTCAAGAGAGAAGGAAAGTCCGTTTACTGCCTTTACCTCTCCGGCCGGAGTGAAAAAGGAGGTGTGTAAATCGGTTACTTGTAACAGTTTCATAATAGCCTCCCCCTTACTTCTTTAACTTCGGGTCGAACGCGTCACGAAGACCGTCACCCAAGAGATTTAACGAAAGAACAATCAAACAAATCATTACCGCCGGAATAATCAAACGGTAAGAATAGGAATATACACCGCTAAGTGCCTCGGATGCAAGAGAACCTAAGCTCGGCATCGGCATGGAAACACCTAATCCCAAGAAGGACAAATAACTCTCGGTAAAAATCGCCGACGGAATCTGAAGTGCGGTGGAAATAATAATTACGCTGATACAGTTCGGCAACATGTGGCGGCGGATAATGTGGCTGCCCTTCGCGCCGATGGAACGTGCATTTAATACGTAATCCTGCTGCTTAATAGTAAGAATCTGACCACGAATCAAACGAGCCATACCTACCCAGTAAAGCAATGCGAACACGATAAAGATACTGATCATACCGGTACCCAGCTTCTCCAGTACCGTCCCCTCCAGGGCAGGTTCCAGTGTCTGCTTTAATACCGTCGCAAACAAAATAATCATCAAAAGGTCCGGTAGGGAGTATATGATATCTACAATACGCATCATTACCAGGTCTACCTTACCGCCGTAATAACCGGAAATGGAACCGTAAATCGCACCGATAATCAATACGATGATACTTGCAAAAAAGCCTACCAGCAAGGAAATACGGGTACCGTAAATTACGCGGATGGCGTAGTCACGGCCGTGGGCATCCGTACCGAAAATATGCGGGAAAACGAATTCTCCGTTCTCGATACGCTCAAGCTCCGTCTCACCGTATTCAAACGGCTTTAAGTTGTTATAAGAAGCATCCGTCTTCTGTCCCGCAACAACACCCAGCTGATCTTCGTAGCTGTACGGATAGAACAACGGAACAAATGCTGCGATAAATACAATCACCAAAACAATACAAAGACAGGTCATTGCAATCTTATTCTTCTTAAGGCGTCGCATACCGTCCTTAAAAAAGGTGGTACTTTCACGCATACGCTGCTGCATAAACTTCTCTTCGTCCGTTGCCGGCTCAAAGCTCTGCAAATTCAGCTGTAAACTCAAGGGATTTTTCTTTGGCATTTCGTTTACACTCTTTTTCACTGTCAAACCCTCCCTTAAGACAAATCGACACGCGGGTCGAAAATTTTATAGCAAATATCGGAAATCAACGTCATAATAACCATGATGGTTGCAAGGAAAATGGTGGTACCCATTACCATCGGATAGTCACGGTTAATAATACTGGAGAAGAAGAACTTACCGATACCCGGTACTACGAAAATCTGCTCCACCACCAAGCTACCGGTCAAAATATACGCAATCATCGGACCTACATAGGTGATAACCGGAGTCACCGCATTCTTTAAGGAATGCTTAAAAATAACCTTTGCCGGAGATACACCCTTTGCTCTTGCGGTACGGATATAATCCTGACCGAGCACATCCAGCATACTGGAACGGGTCAAACGGGTAATATATGCCATCGGATACAAGCTCAGTGCGATAACCGGCAATACCAGACCGCCGGCCGTAGAACCGTTGGACGGAAAAATCGGAATCTTTACACATAGCAACAACAGCAATATCGTCGCAATAACAAAGGACGGCATTGCCACACTGGCGGTAGACATTACCATAATAACCTTATCCAACAGTTTATCATGGAATACCGCTGCAAGGGCACCCAACGTCAAACCGCAGGCAATGGCAAGCATCGCCGCAATAATACCCAGCTTACCGCTGGTCTTAAATCCTTCCAAAATCAAATCCGTAACATTACGTCCGCGATTCTTAATGGACGGACCAAAATCAAAATGAAGAACATCCTTTAAATACGTGGTATACTGTTCAAAAATCGGCTTGTCCAGGCCGTACTTTGCCTCCAGCTGCGCCATAACCTCAGGGCTCGGCGACTTTTCACTTAAGAAAGGACCTCCCGGAATCGCCTTCATAACAAAAAACGTAATCGTGATGACAAGAAATACCGTAAAAACAGCAAGCAGAACACGCTTCACGATATAGAATGCCAATTTAGAATCCAAACTGCTCAACTCCTTTTGTTCATATTATAAAATCTATTTACACACATTCTTTTAAACTATACCATCTTTTTTGTCGTTTTACAAGCCTTTTCGACAAAATGAACCTATTTCCTCTGAACTTACCTTGCTACTTTATTACCGTTTTATTACTGCGTTGCAATGCCGTAATTAAACAAATACTTTAACATAAAGGGAAAGGAACCGCATGCCGTTTTTCGCGACAGGGTCCCTTTTTCTTTTTAAAACATATAATTATATTATCAAAAATCAATTATTCTTCGCAATATTCCAGCTTACTTACCGATACCTCATAAGCAATTCGTTTTTCAAACTCAAACTCCGACAGCTTTTTCTGGTACTCACGACTCTGGATTCTGCCCCAAAGCTGCACATGACCGCCCACCTGGAATCCATCCGCGAAGCGGGCATTTCTTCCCCAACAGATACACGGAATATAATCCGACTTGCCGTACGGACGGTTCACCGCCAACAGCACATCCGCAATCTCACGTCCCAAAGGGGTCTTACGATAAATCGGCGGCTTGCAAACATAGCCGTCCAGAAAAATGTAATTCGGCTTCATGCTCTCATCCGGTTCATCCTCCAAACGAATCTCTCTTGCAAATACCGAAAGCACCAAACGGTTTCTGCTTTCCTCATGACGATTGTAGGAACGGAACTGGCCCAACACATGGGCGTACTGGCCCACATAACTTTTGGTCACATCCATCAGACGCTCCGATACCATAACCGGAATCACATCATTGGAATCACTGAGACGATTTACGGAAAGCTCAATCATATAGAAGCTTTCGCCGAACACCTCATGGCTGTACACAAATTCACTGATGACTTCTCCTACCATACTCACCTGGTTGTTTTCAAATACCTTATCTGTCATTTCCTATGACTCCCTTCTTTTTCTCCTGTTTTTTCTGCAGGCACCCTGCGTTTACTTTATATTTATGACTCCTTCTCCCGGTTTAGAAGCGTTTTGCATTCAAAGATTGGGATTTTTTTACAATTTGAATCACAAGACGGAGTTTACCATATTTTCCCAATTCGCGCAATAGTCTTTCGCATTTCTTTACAACATTTTAATCCCCTTTTTCGACATTTTTCTTTTCACATTCCCCGTCCGTTTCTCTTACACATATGCTATATTCTTACCTTTCTGCGTATTTTTTTCTTGCCAAACGGAAAAAGTATGCTATACTAGGGAAGTAATTTTCCATTTATTCTGAAAGGACTCGTATTCGTTATGATTACAAAAAGTGAAAACATACGAAACATTGCAATTATTGCCCACGTTGACCACGGAAAAACCACGCTGGTTGACGAACTGTTAAAGCAAAGCGGTGTATTCCGCCAGAATCAGGCGGTGCAGGACCGTGTCATGGACTCCGGCGACATCGAGCGAGAACGCGGCATTACCATTTTATCCAAAAACACCGCCGTTTATTACAAAGATACGAAGATTAATATCATCGACACCCCGGGCCATGCGGATTTCGGCGGCGAAGTGGAGCGTGTCCTTAAAATGGTGAACGGTGTCGTTCTTGTGGTAGACGCTTTTGAAGGCGCCATGCCGCAGACTAAGTTCGTATTAAAGAAGGCTTTGGAACTGGATTTGCCGGTTATCGTTTGTATTAATAAAATCGATCGTCCGGAGGCACGCCCGAAGGAAGTCATTGATGAAGTATTGGAATTATTTATCGATTTGGATGCGTCCGATGAGCAGTTGGACTGCCCGTTTGTTTTCGCATCCGCAAAGACCGGCGTTGCAATTTTAGAGCTTGACGAAAAGCCGGAAAGCATGCAGCCGCTGTTTGAGACGATTTTAGAGTATATTCCGGCACCGACCGGAGACCCGGAAGCCGGTACCCAGCTTTTAATCAGTACCATCGACTACAACGAATACGTAGGCCGTATCGGTGTGGGAAAAGTGGATAACGGTGTGATCCGCGTAAATCAGGATGTGGTTGTGGTCAATGCCCACGACCCGGAGAAATGCAAGAGGGTAAAAATCAGTAAGCTGTATGAGTTTGATGGTTTAAAGAAGGTAGAAGTAAACGAAGCAGGCGTAGGCTCCATCGTGGCAATTTCCGGTATTACCGACATCCATATCGGTGACACCCTTTGCTCCCCGGAGAATCCGCAGCCGATTCCGTTCCAGAAGATTTCCGAGCCGACCCTTGCCATGCATTTTATCGTAAACGATTCTCCGTTTGCGGGTCAGGAAGGAAAGTACGTCACTTCCCGTCACCTGCGCGACCGGTTGTTCCGCGAGTTAAACACCGACGTCAGCCTCCGGGTGGAAGAAACCGATACCACCGAGAGCTTTAAGGTATCCGGCAGAGGAGAACTTCATCTTTCCGTATTAATCGAAAACATGCGCCGGGAAGGCTATGAATTTGCTGTAAGTAAGCCGGAGGTTCTTTATAAAGAAGAAGACGGCAGAAAAACCGAACCGATGGAACGTGCCATCATTGACGTACCGGAGGAATTCTCCGGCACCGTAATCGAAAAATTAAGTTCCCGTAAGGGTGAGCTCCTCGGTATGTCCACCGCCAGTGGCGGTTACACCCGTCTGGAATTTTCCATTCCGTCCAGAGGACTCATCGGTTACCGCGGTGAATTCATGACCGACACCAAGGGTAACGGTATTTTAAATACGCTGTTCGACGGCTATGCACCGTACAAGGGGGACATCCAGTACCGTAAGCAGGGCAGCCTCATTGCCTTTGAAACCGGTGAAGCCATCACCTACGGTTTGTATAACGCCCAGGAGCGCGGTACCTTATTCCTCGGCGCAGGTGAAAAGGTATATGCCGGCATGGTCATCGGCCAGACCGGTAAGGCAGAGGACATCGAAGTGAATGTGTGCAAGAAAAAGCAGCTGACCAATACCCGTTCCTCTTCCGCAGACGACGCGTTGCGTCTGTCTCCGCCGCGTATTTTAAGTTTGGAACAATCCATTGAATTTATTGATACGGATGAACTGTTGGAGGTTACCCCGAAGACGCTCCGGATTCGTAAGAAGATTCTCGACCCGACGTTGCGAAAAAGAGCCGCTATGAGAAAAAACTAGGTTTCTAAAATCGTCGGGGGAAGACGTATTATTCCACAAGAACCCGCTCTCGCTCATGCAGAAACGTAGCGGACACTAAGCTCGAAAGAACCTCGCTAAGTGCCGACGTTTCCTTATGGTTCTTTTAGGAATAATACGTCGTCCCCCGACTTTTTCATTTCTCTACTTTTTCACATTACCGAAATCCCGCAGTCGCCACGTCTTTTTTCGTAACGTCGAACACCTACCGCTTCATCAAAAAATAAGCTCTTACTTCTCCGCCTATTTTACCAACTTAACTACCACCAAACCCACAACTAAAATAACCAAAATCCCCAGTGCCATCCAGAGCTCTACGTTCTTTTTCTTTGCCTTCGGGTGTTTTTTCAGGAAAAAGTAGGTAGGTACCGCAACTACAACCTCTATTACCAGCATTCCGACAAATGTGGATAACGCCTTTCCGAAAGTCTCGATACTAAGCTCTCCGAAGATCCCCTCCAACAAACACCACCCAAAACAGAACCCAAACGTCGTGGCAGCTATTTTTATCAATACTTTCCAAATACTATCCGTCGGCGTTCCGTCTTCATGTGCGATTGTAAAGAACTCCAACACCGTCGCTTTCTCAAATCGTACCACATCCTTCGCAATATCCAGGAAACGGTTGCCCTTCTTTTCTTCCTCTTCCACCGCGTTCCAGTATTTTTCGGCATCAAAGGTTTCGATTTGTTCCCCGTTCTCCCGCATTTTCCGACAAAGAGCCATTGCGCCTTGCAATTCCTGCATCTGACGGTTCAGATTTTCTATGTTATTTTCCAGCGCTTCCGACATCGGTTTTGCCCCGTCCAGCACATCCTCAATGTCCGCCACCGCAAATCCCAGTTTACGAAAGATAATGATTTTCTTTAATAATACAACATCCTCTTCACTGTATTCCCGGTATCCGTTTTCGCTCCGGGTCGGACTGAGAAGTCCTTCTTTTTCATAAAACCGGACCGTAGCTCTCGGTATTTCTAAGCGCTGTTCCACTTCTTTGATTGTCATACAAATCCCTCCTGTGTTCCTTGTGATAGCCCTACTGTAAGGTATCAACAAGGTTTACAGTCAAGTACTTTTTTTAAAAATTTAGCTGTAAAGCTTCTTCACCCTATCGTTTCCGCACTATCTCTTCCTTCCTCTTCCCGTCCGTTCCGCAAAGTACAGGTTAAATTCCTCCGGCCGGGTGATTTTATACCCCTGCACGACTTTTTTAAAGAATCCGCCGATGGCGGCATTTTTTATTTTCTTGCCACCGCCTTCCATCCGACTGACGCGCAGGTATTTCCGTTCCGCCAAAAATACATGCTCCAGTTCCGCCGGGCCGTACCACAACAGCATCCGGTAGGCTGCATCCAAAAAGGACTCTTCCTCTTCCGTAAACAACCCCTCCGCAGAAATACCCTGCTTGATTCCGGTCTGCCTGAGCTGTTCGTAATGGCACCCGTAAGGTACTCCGTTCCCTGTCAAATCACATTCTTCCCAAAACAATGCCTTATCCGTTAACCCTAAGGAAAAAGCCTGGGCATAATACAAGGTCATTACCACACGCATGGGAGAAATATCCCCTTTTGCACGTTCGATGATATATTGCACCCCGCACCATAATTTCGAAGAGGTCAAATAAGCTAACACCGCATTTTTACTTTTTTTATAAGCAACCGGTGTAAGCCGGTCTTTATTTTCTTCCAAAACCTCCAGATAAAACAACGGTTCCTCATACAGTTTCTTTAAATGCATGCCGTATTCCCCTGCCGGGCACACACCTGACCCATAACGAAGCACGGTCGTCGCTCCCCATCCGAGCAATGCCGCCAGAGGCTTTTTCCCGATGGCATATCGGGAAAGGAGTTCATTCAATTCTTCTACGGAAATCACTTCCTGCCCTGTCATGCAGCCCTCCTCCTTCCGTACCGCAAAACGAGCCCGGAACGATTCCGACGCCGGCTTCCCGCCCGCATCGCCCGTTCACCGGGCTCTCATATCCTAATATTTCCGGTACTCATTAATGCTGTTTACAAGTATCTTAAATCCGCGAATCAAACGGTCAAAAATACCGATACGATAAAAGTTTACGATTACCATTCCTACCGGAATACCGATAATCATGCCGAGAATTCCGCCGATGCGATATCCCACAAACATAAAGAACAACGTCAAAAGCGGATTTAATCCGATGCTGTCACCCACCATTTTCGGCTGTAACATCTGCTTCGTAAACTGACATACCAGATACAACACCGTAAGCACAATTGCCTCGATATATTTTCCCGTAATTATATCCACCACAACCCACGGTCCGATAATGGTACCCGTACCAAACACCGGAAGCAAATCAAGAAACGCGGTCAAAAGTGCCAAAAGGAAGGAATAATTGACACCAAGGGCTTCAAATCCGATAAAT
The DNA here is from genome assembly GCA_017938405.1 of Lachnospiraceae bacterium. Lineage (GTDB taxonomy): Bacteria > Bacillota > Clostridia > Lachnospirales > Lachnospiraceae > SIG307. The sequence continues at coordinate 91,198 of JAGBBP010000020.1, read as the reverse complement.
AAAATCACAATAATGATTAACATGATTTTAAACTGGGCCTTAAAATATCCGCCGATGGCCGACTTGATATTGTTCATGACCAGGCTGTAGTATTCCTGCAAGGAAGACGGAACAATCTTCTTCAGTCCTTCCACCAGCTTATCCCGGTCTGCAATAAAGAAATACGCCGCAAGAATCGTAATAATCGCAATCAGAATGCCTTCGATGAAGCCTCCCACATAATCTCCGGCAGCACTGATGGACGGCATCTTTACATCGGAGGTCGCCTTATCCAGCCATTCTTCCAGACTGTGGCCCACGCTGTCGATACCGTTCTGAATCCCTGCCGGTAACATTTCATAGAAACCGTACATCTTATCGGAAATTTCGTTTAACAACTCCTGGGCTTTCTCCAAAAGCGCCGGAAAATCCTCAATCAAATCAACCACTTCACGAGCAATAATATAACCGATTAAATACAGTACACCCACAACCGCCGCCAAAACCAGCACAATAATAATTGCCGAACCATACTTTCGCTTCACTTTCATTTTCTTTTCCAAAAAACGCACCATCGGATTTGCGATTGCCGCAATAAAAAACCCGATTACAAAAGGCAGGAAAAAGCGTAGCACATCCCCCAAAAAGATCACGCAAAGAACAATGGCTACCAATGTCACCAGAAAATTCACCAGTATCCGTTTGTAAATATTCTTGTCCTGCATAAAACCACCTCCCATATCGATATAAATTTATCTTCTCACTTTATAAAAGTGTCCTTCTCCTCTTTCCACTTCTCCTTACGTCCGGAACAACGGTCTCGCAAAAAAGGTTGCCGCAAAAAACACCGCTGCCACAATCACAATGGTCGGTCCCACTGCCGCATTTAAATAATAAGCAAGCACCAAACCGATTATCCCCGACGCCACGGAAAGAATCACGGAAAACAAATGGTATTCCCGCATATTGGAAGAAATATTTGCTGCAGCCGCCACCGGCAAAATCAAAAGCGCATTGATAATCAGAATACCCACCCATTTAATGGAAAGCATTACAATTACCGCAATCAAAACCGCAAACAAATCCTCGATGAGACGCACCGGAATCCCCTTACTTTTCGCAAGACTTTTGTTTACACTGCAAGCATGCAATTTATTAAAACAAAACAGCCAGAACAAAAGCGTAACTGCCAGTACCCCGGCCAAGCAAAAAATCTCTTTTGCGGTAATACTCAGAATATCTCCCACCAAAAGCGCGGAATACTTGGAAAAATTACCGCCCCGGGACAATACCACAAGTCCTACCGCCGTACCCAAAGAAGAAAATACGGAAATAATCGTATCCGTGGAAGCAGAACTTTTCCGCTTCATATGATTTAACAAGAGTGCAAAACACAGGGCAAATAAAAGCATCGGAATATCCGTCCCCGCAAACCCTAAAAGCACGCCGATTGCCATACCGGTCAGTGCCGAATGTCCCAGCGCATCGGAGAAAAACGCCATCTTGTTATTCACAATCATGGTTCCCAAAATGCCGAACAACGGCGTAATAATGCAGACCGCGATAAGCGCATTCCGCATAAAACCATAACTCAAAAACTCCATTTCGTCTTCCTCCTTTCTTTATTTATCCGAAAATCTCATGGAACTCTTCACTTTCCATAACCGCTTCCGGCGTACCTTCCTTTAACACCGTCTTGTCCATCAAAATCACGGAATCCGCATACTCCTTTACCAAGGTCAAATCATGGGACACCAAAATCACGGACAAATCATACTTCTCCTTTAAATTATGAATGGTACGATAAAACAATTCCATTCCCTTCCGGTCCACACCGGACACCGGCTCATCTAACAATAACAGATTCGGCACCGGGGTACAAGCGATGGATAACAACACTCGTTGCAGCTCACCGCCGGATAGATCCCCCAATCGTTTGTCAATTAAATGCTCCGCCTCAAACAATGCCAGACGATTTAAAATCTCGTCATACAACGCCCGCTTCCGGAACAAAAACACCGGCGCGTTGCTGATACAGCTGGCAAACAAATCATACACACTGACCGGCGCATCCTTCTTTATATTCAGATGCTGTGGCACATAGCCGATTTTCAACTTCTTTACTTTATTTTCCTTCATATCCCGGAACTCAATGGTACCCTCATGGGCCACTTCCCCGAGAATCGCCTTGATGAGGGTGGACTTTCCCGCCCCGTTCCGGCCGATAATTGCCGTTAATTTTCCGCAATGGATATGCACATTCACATGCTCGATAATAGGCGTTTTCCCGGCATATACTCCGATATCCTCCATCTTAATGCAATGCAGTCCGCAGGCCGCCCGCTCCGAAAGATGTCCGGCACGCTTTCTTAATTCTTTTTTCCGTTTCTTCTTTTCCGAGTTGCCGAACATACTTCCTCCTTACCGCAAGCCGTAGGCCTGCATAATACGATCTAAATTCCGACGCATCCGTGTACAATACAGGGAAATGCCGTTCTCTTCCGGGCTCATCCCGCCCGTGGCATCGTCTGATATTGTCCCTGTATTTAACTTCCGGTCTCCCGTCACCGGGTCTAACACAACCACCTGCCCGGAAATCTCCTTTGCAAAGGTATCGGTCACCGTCTCCGCATATTCTGCCTCCGCAAACAACAGGGTAATTCCGTGGAGCTTACATTCTTCCGTAATCTCCGCCGCTTCTCCCGCCGCAATTTGTGTATCCGCATCCATGGAAAGACAATGTACCGTCTCGATTCCAAGCATCCGTAGCAAATATACAAACCCCTCGTGGAACACTACCGTTTCTTTTCCTGCCAGTGCGATTTTCGCCGTTTCGTATTCTTCTTTTAATTTTGTCAACTCCGCGCGACAGGCATCCGCATTTTTCCGGTACAAAGCAGCCTGGGCCGGGTCAGCCTGTACAAAGGCTTCCTCCACTCCGGAAAGTTGCAACAAATACCCGTCAACATCCAGCCAGATGTGGGCGTTGACTGCTTCGGAATGGTCGTCGTGAGCGTCCGTCTCATCTGCGTGGACGTTGTGCGCTTCGTCCCCATGGTTATGAGCCGGGTCGGTACAGGACTCCGCCTCATGGGCATCCGCATCCGCTCCGTGGTCATGGTTATGCTCCACACCTTCCAAAAAGGCATACCCCTCCGAGGTATCCACAATTTTCAAATCCTTATATTCGACGGCCGCCTTCTCTAAAAACAGCTCCATATCGCCACCGTTAATTAAAAACAACTCTGCCTCGGAAAGCAGACGCATATCCCGGGTAGTCAACGTATAGTCATGAATACACCCGGAATGATTCTCCGTCAGATTCTTTACCGTAACACCTTCCGCCCCCTCGGACACCGCTTCCGCCAGGAGCTGTACCGGATAAAAAGAGGTCACGCACAAAAGTCCGTCCGTCTCTCCCTTTTTCTCCGCAAAAGCAACAATCATTGCCGTAATTCCGAACATAACAGCCAACAGGCCGCACATAAAAACCGCTTTTCTCTTTCCCATCTTACTCTCTTCCCATCTTATAAGCCACAACAAATCCCGCAGCAAAAGTAATCACGCTGGCGATAACAGCACCGACACCGATCGTCCCGCCCAGAGCATTTAAAAACACCGGAACCGGCGAAGCACAAACAAGGCCCAAAATACCGCAATACGTCAGCCGCTCATGCTTTACAAGCATCCACTCAATTAACTTTGCCACAAAGAAAATACCAAGCAATACACCGATACCGAACGGGAACAAAATCAGGAACTTGTCCCACGCCGTAGCAATATCCAAATCAAACACCGCAGAAATAAAATCCGTCACCGCACCGGTCACCGAATTATAATATCCGAAAGCCAATAACAGCAAAGACCCGCTGACACCCGGAATCACCATAGCCGCAGCTGCCAACACACCCATCACCAGTAAAATCAACACATTTACCAAAGACGGCGTCACCGCCCGTTCTGCGCCTTCACCCAAAAACTGCATACCGATAATCAGGGCAAAGAACAAAGCAAAAACAAAGATACATAAAACCAGGTTCGGCTTCTTCTGTGCTCCAAGAGCCGGCTGCGGCATGGTTGACTTTTCTGCCTTATCATCCTCCGTTGCCACCACAGCCACATCTTCTTCCGTAGCACTCTCAACCGTCTTCATATTGCCTGCACTTACCGCCTTCTTTACAAGCACCGGCACACCGCCCACAATGAGACCGATAAAGGCAAAGGCCGTCGGAAGCGGTGCCTTTACCAAAAGCACCTTCGTCAGCAAAAACGCAAAAGCGCCGATTCCCACCGCCATACCGATAATGTACGGAAACAGTGTCTTAATGCTCTTCTTAAAATCCTTTACAATTCCGGTAATGGAACCTAACAGCTTATCATAAATGCCCATGGTAACCATCATGGTGCCGCCGCTGACACCCGGAATAATATTGGCGATGCCGATGACCGCACCGCGAATGATATCTAAAATGAACTTCATAGTATGTACTCCTTGTTTGGTAAAATCACGGGAAAAATACAATCCCCCAAATATCATTATACACAATTTGGGGGATTGTTCAAGTGAATAGATTATTAAAGTTTTATTGAGGTGATAAAGAAAAGAAACCGTCCCACTAGAGATAACGGTTTCTTTTCAGCCTTTATAATGCTCTTTTTACATCACGTGGCGGATTTACCCTTTTGAACTTCAATGCACGTTCCGGTGTCGTTTCCGGACATTCCTCATCAAACACAATTTCCTTTTTTCTGGCTATTTCCAACTCTTTCAGCTCCTCTTCCGAAAAGGCCAGCTCTTTTGCTAAATCCGGTGTGATTTCACTAATATTTACCATAATAAAGCCCCCTTTCAAAGCTTGTTGCATACCTTGCAGAAATCAGTCTGGTAATATCTTTCTTCATCCCATCGCCACCTACTCTTACACGCTCTGTATACACTACAAATAACACATCTTCCTTGCCATTCAACCCATTCGAAACGCTTCCGATGGTTGTTTCACCTTTCACAGCACTCAATCGTGCTGTCCCCGCAGACAAATCCCCGATAGTATCATATCGGTCTTCCACCATGCTATTTTCTTCGTCATAAAACTCAATTCTATCATAATCCCAAAACACACGTACCGCACTTTTAAATGAAATGCCATGCTTTTCAATGTTCTTCTGATTCTCCAGCGCATCATATTCAAAAGATATTCCGCCTAACGTAAACATAACAATTCGCTCTGTCTTATCGTTTGAATTCAATCATATACCTCCATTCCATTATACCTTAAATATTGTGATTTTACAACAAATAATCACGATTCGATTTCTTACGTTATAAACACATAATACACCTCAAGATTTACTTCTTCTCATTCCATGGAATTCCCGGTGAGACCTCACCTTTGACTCAAAGCCTTGACTATGCCCTAACACCTGCACATGTGTCGGAAAGGCACGGCTTTGTTGTGAATATAGTATAGCATAGATTGGAAGCAAAGTTCAATAACATTCGTCCCGTAATGTTTCACAAAGATTTTGCGGAAATTTGTGAAGATTGCATAAAGATTTCAGGAAACAAAAAATCCTTGAAACCCGCTGATTTCAAGGACTTTTGACATTTTTTACATGTGTTATCGTTCCTAACCGGCATAACCTTCCATACATCAAATATACTTCTGCATCCATTCTTTTTCAAAATCCAGAATTTCCGGTGCCGCCAAAAACTCCTTCTTGTTTTCCTGTAAAACACAAGTCATATGAGCGAGCTGCTCTTCACATCCCGCCAGCCGCAACCGGTGTATTTTTTCCACCATGGAAATCATGAAGGACCACTCAAAATAACGAAAGGTTGCCGCACTGTCCGGGAAACGGTCACTAAGCCATTCGGTACGGGTCCGATATGCGTATAAATATTCGTCCAGCGTCTCCGCATTTAATAAACTATGATTCGTTGTCCATGCGGAATTATTACTCTCATGACGATAAAAGGTATACTTCGGCAACCCGTGATATGCCACCTTATTCGCTTCTGCCAACAAACGATACATTAACGCGATATCATCATAAGCGCCCTCTTCCGGAAACCGGAGCATATCCGCCAGTCTACGGCTGAACAACTTGGTCGGGAATGCCATATTATACTTTTTCCGCCACATAAGCTCAATTAAGGCTTCTTCCGCAGACATTACTTTTTTTTCGTCGAAGACTTTGTCCGTCGCGCCGCAAATAGCGACTTCCGCAAAATTTTCCGTTGCCAATGCATACAAAAACTCCAAAAAATCCGGTTCCGTCCAGTCGTCATCATCAATAAACGCCACAAATTCGCCCCTCACCGCATTAAGGCCTGTATTCCGTCCGGAACCGATGCTTCCCTTTTCCCGGTGAATCACGCGAATCCGGTTATCCTTTGTCGCATATGCATCTGCGATTTCTCCGCTCCGGTCAACAGAACCGTTATCTACAATAATAAACTCAAAATTCGGTTCCGTCTGTGCAAGAATACTCTCGATTGCCCGGGATACCAAACGTTCCCGGTTATAGGTCAACATAATAACACTGATTTTAGGCAATGTTTGCTTCTTCACACAAAGGCCCTCCTTCCTTACTCTTCTAACACTTTCCCTTTAATAAACTCATAAATTTTCTTTCCGGCGGTACCGTCCGGATTGACAACAAAGTCCTGAATCATCTGTAGTTGCAGTCTTCGGTACTCTTCCGTTTCCGGATACTTCTCCGGATGCACCACAAAATCAAGAAAACGGGGAATAAAATTATCGTAATGTAAATTCTTCATGACATGCTCTTCCAAAAAATTGTCCCACCAGATACATACATTCCAATCCCCCACATTTGCCCCTTTTGCGGCACGCATCTGTTCCAGACGAGCTGCAAGCGGTGCGGAAAAATCTTCTCCGGTGTCATGCTCCGGTTCCGGAAGTGCCTTTGTAATCGACGGGACACAGAACGGTTTTCCTGTAGCTGCATAAAGCAAAAGAAGAGAACTCTCGTCCGAAATCAATGCGTCACTCCAAACAATTGCCCTATGGAAATCATCGGAAGAATCAAAAATTCCTTTCCCGGATTCCTTAAAGCTTTTTACAATCGATGCATATTCTTCACACAACTCTTCCCGCATGGAACGCAGGGTGGATTCAAACAGCGGATGAGGTCTCCACCACAAAATCACATCTTCCCGTTCCGAAAATGCCTCTATAACAGAACACACTTTCTTAAAATACCAACTTTCTTCCGGCGGATACTCTCCACAAGCTATCGTTTGTTGCCCACTGGACTTTAAAAACTCCGATAATCCCGTATTATATAAAACCACTTTCTTGTTACCGATTTTTTCATCCCAATCCGGCGTTAAAACATAGTCTTCACGCTTTGCCAACAACACCTTATCAAACTTCGGCGAACCAAGAGCAACAAACTTATCCTCCGATGACAGTTCAGAGATTCCAAACATACGTAGAATATCTGTCCGGATTTTTAATACCTGCTTACAGGAACTTGTCAATTCATGAGAATACTCTACCACAAAATCGCAATGTAAGTGTGCCGGAAGAATCACCCCGTTTTTTCGGTACTCCTCCTCTAATTCTTCTGCTTCCGGTTTTCCGTACACCCAATACGGAAGACCATACTCAACATATACCAAGGTATCGGTAAATTTCTTTAATCGTTCACTGTAAAAATCCGGATAAACACTGGTTACATTATTGTCTCCATCGTAAGGATTCATAATAAAAATCGCATCCGGTCTACGGGCTTCCACATCATATTTTTTCCAATCCGTAAGCTCGTACCATTCCGGGTAGCTGTCTACCCCATCAAAATGGGTAGGTCCGAAGCATCCGTTTTCGTCCCATTCAAAATAAGGAATCGGAATAAAGAAAGCATCACAAGACGGGTCTTCCTTTGCCGCCAGATACACACTTTCCAGCGAATCCGCCATACTGGCCTTATAACAAAAGAATGCCACTTCCAAAGTATCCGGTTGCAAGCCGGACGCCTCTGCCTTTATTTCGCAAATTAATTCCGTCAATTGGCTTACCGGACACTCACCATTTGCCGTTTCACAAAGTCGTTCGTTAAATACAGCCAAAAGCGTCGCAAGGCGACACTTTACTCCAAGCACACGCTCCACATATTTGTATAATTCAATGAGAAACTCTTGCGTTCCCGCACATAGATTTACAAAACCATCCCCGGAAAGCCTCCCCAATTCCAGGCAGGCCTCCTCTAAGGTCATTATCATTTCCGAAATCTGTTCCTTCTGTATCTTACGCATAGATTCCTCTTTCTTTCCTAGCCTTTCCGTTGCCGTATCTTAAAATACCCACGGCATCTCTTCCGGCCGGTGTAACTTTTCCAGTCGTACTCCGTATTCCTCATACGGACGCAGACTTTCTAAAATATCCTGGTCGTATTTATAGGTACAGATAAGGATAAGATCCGGCTTTAACTCTGCAATCTCTGCCGGACTATGTACCACCCGCTCATCCGCCATCTGCCCCCAGGTCTTAGGATCACTGTTAAACTGTAACCATTCAAACTCCGGTTCGCCGAAAAATTCACGGTATAACTGAATAATTAACTTAGAAAAACCACCGTTTGGATAAAGCCCCACTTTCCTATAATTTTTTCCGACCAAAAGAGCTTCCAGTCGCTTTTTATGATCTTCCTTTGTATAAAATGTTTCGGCTGCCCGACGATATATATCTGCAACAGCCTCCGTGATTCCCAGCTTTTGCGTACATTGTCGTTCGCACTTTCCGCATTTGATACAAGGCAATTCTCTTGATTCCGGCATCCAACCGTTATCAAAAAACAATTTACGAAACAATTGTAAATTATAAAGTAACTCCTCCGGTCCCTTTCGGTTATAGGACGGAATCGCTTGGAACAGTAACGTATTTCTTGCCTGCATAATTGCAGCCGTGGGAATGTCCTGCGGACATCCTTCACAGTATTTACATCCCGTGCAAAAACCGCTCAACCCCGAAACTTGGTGCAGTACCCTCTCATGACGTTTTTCCGGAAGTTCCGGATCCGGTGTCGAAAAAACACTTACACTGTCCATCAGTTCTTCTTTATTTCCTACACCGCCCAACACAATGTCCACGGCCGGATGCGCTTTTGCAAAGCGTAATGCTGCATGCACAGTATCACCGTTGTCCCCTCCCCCACACGCGAAAGAAAAGAACTCTCTGTTTTGTGCAATCATTCCGCCACCCAGAGGATTCATTACCGCCACGCTAATATCCTGCTTATATGCCGCATCCAAAACCGGAATCATATTCGGCGCATTTAATAAAGAATAAGAAACCGTAACTCCTTCAAACGCTCTGCTGTTGATAATTTTAATCATATCCTCCGGAGATGCATGCAAAGAACAGCAGATATGATCAATGATACCCTCCTCCTTCAGACGAAGAGCCCCTTCATAAATGCCGCCTTTTTTCATAATCCTCTCAAAGGTTTCATAATCCCAAATGGTCCAGCAGGTAAAATAGTCTGCCTTGGTCAACCCCATGGTTTTTAAGTAAAGCTCCACTCTTTTTCTGGCATCATCCGCCGTTTTATCCTGACCATACATTACCTTTGTGGTTACAGCAAACGTTTTATTTGTCTGCTGAAAAGCTTCTTTCAGAATAAGCGGTGCCATTCCCGCCGCATAATGAAAACCTACGTCTACATACTCTATCCCTGCATTTAGTGCTTGGCTTACCAAGTCGATAGATTTCTCCAAACCCTCGATATCCTTCGGTCCCAAAACAGGAAGACGTGTTGTTCCGAGCCCAAGTGGAAAGTGCTTTTTATAAATCCCCATTAAAAATTCCCTTCTCTCACTACTTTCTCGTCTTTTTTGAATAACATTTTATTTTTTTAATAAGTTCTTCGGCAATAATTGATTCCTCCGCATTCTTCTCTTTCTTATTAATCCATTCAATTACACTCGTTATAAATTCTCCTCTTGCAGCAAGGTTACGAAACTGTGAATTCGCTTTCCTTGAAAATGTTTTTTTCACCAAAGGCTTGCTGAAGATATGATCAATATAGAATAGTTTTTGAGACAATTCCATTTGAGAAGTGTACACCATATCCAGCCTTTCTTCCATTAACGAAAGATAAATTGCATACAAAAAATCCGTATTCTTCTTACTGATTCTCCCGTAAGCCCTTATATAAGCTTTCGTTTGCAACCAATAGCTCTCATAACCATCAAAAAATTCCAAATCCATTCTCTTTGACAAAGAGTTCGGGTAAATATAGTATTTATATACCGCGTCCCTGTATATTCCCACACGTTTAGACTTCATAAACAACTGCAAGCCCCACTCACAATCGCCATAAAACTTATAGTTTTTTTTCTTAGTCGCAAACCCATTCTCCAGTAATACAGGAATTGATATCAATTTTCCCCATCCTCCGATAGTAAATCCACGGTATTCTATAAATTTTTTCTTAAAGTCTTTTTTTGTTACTACCATGTTGTACCCTAATCTTCGGCACTTCATCATCTCTCCTGTTACTGCATCAATCTGCTCATACCCGCATGCAACAAGATCTAAATTCTCTTTCTCTGCAAAGTCTATGGTCTTTTCCAAAAAATCAATCTTATATTCATCATCCGCATCGCACCAGAAAAAATACTTTGCCTCTGTATTCTTTAAATACTCCGGCATCAATTCCGAACTGGTATGCATATTATTTATATCTACATGTAATGGGATAACTCTGGAATCCTTTTCCGCATATTCTTTTATAATGTCCCACGTTCCATCCACGGACCCATTATCCACCACATAGTACTTCAAATCGGTATAAGTTTGATTTAAGATACTATTCATTGTTCTCTTAAGCGTATGCTCTGCATTATATGCCTGCGTCCACGCAACTATCTTTGCCATTTCCCTTCCTCCTCTAATTATTTACAGGGAATTCTTTCACCGAAGCATATAGTATCGTATCATAGCTCAACGTACTATAATGGCGAATGCAAAAATGATATTCCGGTACAAGCTGATATAAATAGTCCATCACAGCAAGCATATCCCCTTGTTTATGATACAAGCAAATAGCCAAAAAAGGCTTATCTCTCAAAAGCGTTTCCCTTGCACCAACCAGTGCATTATACTCCTCACCTTCAACATCTAACTTAATAAATCCGACCTTAGTTTCCCCAACAACATTATCCAGGGCTTCTATCGATATTTCTTCCATCGGAACCGTCGAAAAATCAACATAATCAAAATTCCGATTATCTACAGCACTGGTATCAATGGTATGACTTTCTGTTCCACCGGCAGCCGCAAACATTACCGTTGTATTCTCTTTTCCGAGTCCTGCCTGAATCAACTCCAGATCTGAAATCTTCTTCTCTTCCGAAACCCGTTTACAAACTTCATAGTTTTTCGCATCTGGCTCAAAGGCAAAAATTTTCGAATATTGATTATCACACCACTTTGCAAATCGCAAGCAATCTGCGCAATCATAGCATCCACCGTCAACAAAAGCTGTTCCTCGCTCAAACAATTCTGGAAACTCAAAGTACTGCTTGCTCCAGACATTTACAAACTCTTCATTTCCCAAAAATGGAATAATATGATTTTCCTTAATCCCGTTTTGCACCAAAATATCAAAGATTTCCTTGTAATAATCAATAGTTGTTATTACAAAGAAAGCTCTATCTGCATCTGTAAAAATTTCCTCTGGAGAATACACCTTTTTCCCACAAAACCCTTCGGAGTACTTTTTCGCATTACGGTCACAGAACCCCGAAAAATCTCCTCCGGCTTTTAGTATAAGTTCTGCTGTTCCACGACCGCAGACTCCTGCACCGTATAAAAACAATTTGTTACCCTTTGAAAGAATCTCGGAAAACATAGCCTTCCAACTATAGTTAAGTTCCAACTCGTCTTTATTAAGATTTGCTGCCAACCCATAAAATTGTATCGCCGATTCCACCGACGGTTCGGTATCATATTGCATTCTTGCCCAAAACAATTTTCTAGACAGTTCATCTTCCAGTGCATTATATAATTCAGACAATCGCTTCATAAATGCATACTGTTCACTCATTGTTATCCCTCCTTAGCCTTTCACCTGCTCTGCCGCACCGTATCTCGGCAAAATATCCATATATTTCTGCTTACAATACTTACAAGAACGACGGGAATGTTCGTAGAAATCTGCAATGATCTCCCGTTTTTCCTCACGGCTCATAGAGTCATCCCGCAAGTAAACAAAGTCCTTCTCCTTCGGCGGGAATAACCCCATTTCCAACATAAAGCAGGAATTTGCACAACGATGTAACTTTCCATCGTAAACATGCATATTCTTGATACGATTCTGCGGACAGTTTCTGGAATTTGCTTCCAAAACATACCCCGGCTCCTTTAAGTCATGCGGGTTGGTATTGTCAATCCAACCGCCATAATACTGGTCCTCACCGTAGTACTTCTTTAAAATACAGTGAATATTGTTCTTCTCACAGAACTCCACAAACCGGTCTCTTGCTTTGGAAAGCTCTCCGTAATTGCTGATATAAATACTCAGCTTGTCTCCGTATTTTAACAAAGCTTCCTGCTCTGCTTCATTCGGAAATACAGTTGCATTGGTCTCAATTACAAGACGCTCAAACCGATCAATGTACTTTAATCCATAATTTAACAGCTTCGCAAAATCCGGATAAACGAATACCTCCCCACCTACAAACTGAAGCCATACTACCTCGTCAAACAAATCAAAACAAGCATCGATATCTTTACAAACATCCTCGATCGGAATATGTCTGCGTTTTACCGGACCGTATAAAAAGTCCCCGCATAATTTACAATTCAAACTACAATGTGTTGTCGGTACGATTGCCAAACGGCGTGCACTTAATTTTTGTTCCATGTCTTTTCTCCTTCTATCGTAATTTTATTTTCGTTTTCTGAATCCATCATCGGACAGCGCTGTTTTACCAAACCTTCCACGGAACATCACCGCTCTGCCAGATCCCTTCCAGAATATTCATGTCACTTAAAGTATCCATACACTTCCAGAATCCGTCATGAGTATAGACACCCATTTTCTTTTCGCTTACCAACCGGTCAAACGGTGCAAACTCCAACGGTTCATTTGCACCAAGGTAGTTAAAAAGCTCCGGTTCCGCCACCATAAATCCGGCGTTGATGTACTTGCTCTTTCCTTTTTCACTGAAAGAAGTTACTGTATGGTCTTCCTCAAAGTCCAGCACACCGAACCTTCCCTTCGGCTGTACCGCGGTAATCGTAACCGTCTTCCCACTTTCCTCATGTTGACGAAGCAACGCATTTAAATCCACGTTGCTGACGCCGTCTCCGTAAGTAAGGAGGAAACGTTCCTTTCCGATATACTGTTCAATATTCTTAATACGAAGACCGGTCTGGGAATCCAATCCCGTCTCAGCCAGGGTTATTTCCCAGTTTTCGGTAGGGTTTTTATGTATTTTCACATCTGTGCCTACCTCCGACATCTTCAACGTCACATCCGATTGGCGCAACCAATAGTTATAAAAATACTCCTTGATCATATGTCCTTTATATCCGAGACATATAACAAATTCACGGAACCCAAACGCCGAATAGTACTTCATAATATGCCATAAAATCGGCATCCCTCCGATGGTCACCATCGGCTTCGGCAAGGCATGGGTTTCCTCCGAAAGCCGCGTACCGTATCCGCCTGCAAGAATTACTACTTTCACCTGTCATTCGCCCCCTCTTTTTATTACAGTTCTCTTCATAAATTATACTTTTTTCCGCATAATTCGTCAATCAATATCTGACCTTTTCAAATTCTTCCAATCACACTTTTCATACAGATTTTAATTACCTGTAAGCAGTTCCTTTACCTCCGCATCCCCCGGTACCAGTACCGCCAATTCCGAAAGTACCGCCTTTGCTTCCTCTGTCTTTCCTTCGATTAACAAATTCCGCGCCATTGTTTTTAATTGCCCTGCCAAAATAGCAACTTCTTTTTCCGCAAGCAATGCCTTTGCTACCGGAAGCATGACCGGATACATTGCCACCACTTGTTTCAGTTTTTCGCCACACACTGCCAAATCCGGCTCCGGCAATACCTCTTCCAGCATACGGGCAAGCTGTATGGCCGGTGGACATTCCCGGCCTTCCTCCTTCACTTGTTTTCCATCGCCGAACAAGGCCGCCTCATAGCGATTTGCCCAAAGGATATACTCTTTTACGGTAGCTTCCACAGTCATACCGTTTTCGAAAGTTCCGAACCCGGACAACTTCCGTTCACAGCCTTCTAAAAACAGTTCCGCCACTTCCACATCATATTTCCGGTCGCTTTTTTCGTAATAATCCGTAATATCTGCTTCCGTGGTAATCCCTTTCCCTTCCGTATAAAGCAAATGAAAAAATCCGAAATTACCGTCCCTACGGTTAAGTTTCTCCAACACCGCGGCCAATTCCGGACGTCGTTCCGAGAACTCTACATATGCCGAATGTAAAATCGCATACACCGGCATTCGCAACGCTTCTTCCTTCAATACGCGCCCCAATTCCCGCAAAAGTAAAGATTCGTCTTTACTAAACAAATAACACTGCACCAGTGCTTTTACCATTTCTTTCGATATTTCCGTATCATGCACCCAGTCCAGCCCCGCAAAAAGTCGTCCCAAATATCCGTACTCCTTACTTAACATAGCACCGGTAATACCGCTCTTTATTACCCTCTGCCGGTTAAATTTGGAACGGTACTGCTCAAAATCCATAATCGGAAATTCCTGAGGTTCATCTTTTCCCGGAACAACCCCGTACTCCTCCAAATAGCGTAAACTTTCCTCTGCCGCTTCCTTTTCCCTATTCTCCCTTCCATATAAGAAGGCCCTTTCACAGTAAATCGCCAGCTTGCTTTGATGTAGCAGTATCTCTTCTCTCAAAAGACGCTCGTACTCTGCAAGTGCCTTCTCTATCTCTTCGGCCTCCATATAAATTTTCGGCAGAGTAATCAATAAATACTGTACAAAGGAATTGGTTTTCTCATATTTTGTACGTTGCAGCGTCTCCTTTGCAAACCTTTCCGCATCTTCAAAACGCTTGGCTGACCGGTATTCCTGCACCAACTGACAACACATCCGGATATCCTCCGGGTTTTCTTTTACTGCCGCTTCTTCCAAGGAAAGATTCCGTTCCAAATGTTTTTTTCTGTCTTCCTCTGTCTTAAACACATACCCGTAATGATGCACAAAAGAATCTACCTGCTTAATTCTCTGTGGTAACGGTTCCAACCATTCATGAATCTTACCGCAAAACTTTGTCTGGGACGTTCTTTTTACACACCTGCCCACATAGCTGTCCGAGTATGCGGTTCCTTCAAAATCATTATAGTTTCTCTGGATATACCACAGCGTATCGTAATGTTTCCTTTCCTCCCCACGAAAGAAAGCAATCAACTCCGATACATCCTCAAACCATTCATCATCATCCAGATATAAAAACCATTCTCCGGTACATTCGAAAAGACCTGCATTTCTCGCCGCAGAAAAATCTTTGCACCAGGTAAACCGCACCACCTTATCCGCATACTTTCTTGCAATGTCTACGGAACCGTCGGTGCATCCCGTATCTACAATAATAAGCTCACTCGGTACTGCATTCATAAGCGGCACCAAGGACTCCATACACTTTTCTATGGTATCTCTCCGGTTGTTGGAAACCAACATGGAGATACTTAATACCGGTCTTGTCTTCTCCATAAAAATCCCCCTTTTGAGTATACTACACCTTAATCTAAGTATCGACAAAAAAGCGTGAAATGTTTAGACATTTCACGCTTTTTTTCAACGTAAAGAGGAGCCCCACTCCTAGGTGCGGGACCCCTCCAAATAAACTTATGTGTATGTTGCGTTTATCCTGCTAAGCAATTAGCCAAGTAAGGAAAGAACGCCCTGGTTGGACTGATTAGCCTGAGCCAACATAGACTGGGAAGCCTGAGACAAGATGTTATTCTTGCTGTACTCAACCATTTCCTTAGCCATGTCAACGTCACGGATACGAGACTCAGCGGTCTGTAAGTTCTCAGCTGCAACGTCAAGGTTTGCAATGGTGTGCTCCAGACGGTTCTGGATAGCACCGAGTGCGGAACGCTGCTTGGAAACCTTCTCGATAGCACCGTCGATAGCCTTAATGGAGCTAGCAGCCTTATCCTGATCGTCTACGCGTACGTTAGTACCGTTTACACCAAGGGAAAGAGCGCTCATATCGTCGATGTTGAAGCTGATGGTCTGTCCCTCGTTAGCACCAACCTGAAGCTTCATTCCGCCTGCTGCGGAAGTTACATCATAGTTAGCCTGACCAAGGAATGCATCGGTATCACCAAGACCTGCGCCGCCATCTAATACGAGATCCTGCTTAGCTGCTGTAGAATCAACTGCCATAAGGGTATTCGGCTCGTCAGTACCATTGTTAGCAGTGTTACCGCTTAACTTAACGGTCATATCCAGACCACCCTTAGCTAAGATCTCTTCGATATCCTCAGCGGTATATTCCTTACCAGCCTGTAACTTTAAAGTATAAACCGCTTCGTTACCATCAACATCACCATCTGCTGCAGTCATGTCATATGCTGCCGGAGTCTTAAGAGCCGCTTCTTCCTTTCCAGCCTCAGCATCAAAGGTAAGCTCAATGGTGATATTCATATCTGCACCATACTTGTTTGCAGTAAGCTCAATCTTATTTGCACCTACTGCTGCAGCGGTAATTGCAGTCGCTGCCATGTTAGCCTTAAGGCCCTGGCTGGTTGCTGCACTGGTTACAGTGGTAGCAGAGGTTGCAGTGTATACACCATTTGCGAACTTAACAGATACGTTAGCCGGAACATTAGTTGCATTGGAGTCTTCCTGTACAGCCTTCTCAATAAGAGAATCAATCTCTTCCTGAGAGTAGGTTACATTCAGTGCAAGATTCAAGGTCAAGGTCTTACCATCATTGGACCAAACTGCAGACTCACCGCCCTGCTTTGCTACCGTAGTTGCTTCTACCTTAACACCGTTTACATCAGAAGTAATGAAAGCGCCAAGACCTGCACCATCATATACGCCATACTTCGGGCCTGCAGTAGTGCTTCCTGCTGCTCTGCCGCTGAAGGAACCGTCAAGTAACTTCATGGTGTTGAACTCGGTGGTCTCAGCGATACGATCTAACTCGTCCTGAAGCTGAGCAACTTCGTCCTGAAGGTTGGAACGGTCTTCGTCGGTCTCAGTACCGTTGGCTGCCTGTACGGAGAGCTGTCTCATTCTCTGAAGAATGGAGTGAGTCTCGTTAAGAGCACCTTCAGCGGTCTGAATTAAGGAAATACCGTCCTGTGCGTTGGTGGAAGCCTGGTTAAGACCACGGATCTGGCTTCTCATCTTCTCGGAAATAGCCAAGCCTGCTGCATCATCTGCTGCACGGTTGATTCTGAAACCGGAAGAAAGCTTCTCAGTGGACTTACTCAGGGAACCGGTTGCGATTCCTAACTGTCTGTTGGCATTCATTGCCTGCATGTTGTGTTGAACTACCATACTCATAATAATTACCTCCTTATAATGGTTCCATCCTCTCGCTATGAGGGATGAAGTCCCCCGAATCCTTTCGGGTCACTTTTGTTTTAGTTGTTTGTTTGCGGCAGTGGGTTCACCTAGGATTTGAACTTCTGCCTGTGGGAAGAAACTTCCCTGTGGACAAGTGTTTTGTCCTTACACTAACTATATCGGCAGTGCAGGAAAAATACTTTAGGGGGTTTTTGAAAGTTTTTCAGAAAATTTTAGGACGAAGGACCTAAAGGAGAAGGTTCCTTCCTCACGGAATCATGTGTCACACCGGCAAAATTCGCTTCAACGCCTTGATCTATAAGGGTTTGAAGTGCTTTTAATACCTCATGTTTTTTGTGCAATCCTTACAAAAGGATATCGGATTTTTCTACATGTCAGGTATTTGTTTTATCTTGTCACAGTCTGTTGATTACTGTATAATAGACATATATCGGAGCTGTGTTTATCCGACACTTGCGCAGGTGTCGAGGCACATGAAAGGCTCTTTCTTCGGCGGTTCCGCCGGAAGATTCCATGGAATGAAGTGTAATTTAACGTATGATTGATTTACAAAAGGAGGAGAAAATTGTCAAACTTACAACACTGTACATCGCTAAAAGACGCCACCGGCGAGGTGGAATTTCGACTGACAAATGACTGTATGTTTCATGTAGTCTTTCAAAAGAACCCGAAAGCATTACTTGGGTTGTGTGCTTCACTGCTCCATATGCACCCGGAAGAAATTCGCTCCGTGGAAGTGCTAAACCCGTTTGAATTTAAAACCATGCCTACAGACAAAACCTTCATCCTTGATTTGAAGGTTTTGTTAAACGACAACAGCATCATAAACTTTGAAGTACAGGTCGTGGATGAAGCAGACTGGCCGGAGCGTTCTCTAACCTATGCCTGCCGTACCTTTGACCATCTGAAAAAAGGAGAATCCTACTTAGACGTGAAACCGGTCCGACATATCGGGTTTTTGGACTATGACTTAAAGGGGGTTACTCCGGAGTTTTACGCCACCTATCAACTGCTAAATATTAAGAATCACGAAATATACACTGGTAAATTCGCCTTATCTGTGGTAAACTTAAATCAGATAGAGCTGGCCACGGAAGAAGACCGCAAGTACGGCATCAACCACTGGGCACGGCTGTTTAAAGCAACCACTTGGGAGGCGATTAAGAAAATGGCACAAGAAAACGAATACATCTCCAGCGCTGCCGAAACTATGTTTGAATCCAGTCAGGATGAATCCATGCGCATCTTTATGGAGGGCGTGGAAGAGGCCAATCGTATCCGTCGCGGGCAGGAAATCCGAATCGAACGGGCCGAAGCCGCACTTGCCAAGAAAGAGGCTCTCATTGCTGAGAAAGAACGAGTTCTTGCCAAACTGGACGAGGCTCTTGCCGAGAAGGACGAAGCCCTTGCCGAAAAAGACGAAGCCCTTGCCGAAAAAGACGAAGCCCTTGCCGAAAAGGATGCTGAAATCGCTCACTTAAAGGCACTTCTCGCAGAGAAACAACAGCAATAACAGGACACACAAAGCCCCTTGGGAGTTCCTCTATGATTCCCAAGGGGCATCGTTTTATTTCTTTTCTTGTTTTCGGTACTTATCCCTGCTCACTCGTTCTCTTTTTATTCCACTGTCTGCTCCTCGTTCTTCCCGATACACTTCCACCGTCACACTCTCTTTTGTTTCCTCCGTCACCCTGCTCTCAACCGTTACCGGTCCTCTTCCCGATTCCTCTCCGCCGTACAGTGTCACCTTCACCGCATCCCCCGTAGCCTCGCACAGTAGCAGCACCGGCACCCCGGAGGTATTTTGAAACTTCAGGTCTTTATAGTCTCCCGCAATGGCCGCATCCCGTCCCAATGGCACATACCCCACCGGCATTGAATGGGGATGACGCTCGGTGATTGTGAGATTTGTTTGCAACAGCGCATTGTACAGCGTGGTGGAAAGCTGACACACTCCGCCGCCCATGCTTTCCGATAACTGTCCGTCGATGTAGGTGCCCCCCGCCGCGTATCCGTTTGCCTCCGTAAAGGGTTGCAGTGCCTCCGCCACGGAAAAGGCC
Source organism: Lachnospiraceae bacterium (assembly GCA_017938405.1). Taxonomy (GTDB): domain Bacteria; phylum Bacillota; class Clostridia; order Lachnospirales; family Lachnospiraceae; genus SIG307. Next base: position 71,581 of record JAGBBP010000020.1, on the reverse strand, counting down.
TCCCACGGCAAAATGACCTTCCCATGAAGCCTTGCCGCCCCTGCAGAAATGTTTTGCGCCCTGCCCGTGCCGGCGCCTGCATATCCTGTTGAATACTCCCCGATTATCGTATTGCATTTCCCCGCTTGGGCATAGGACAAGCCCGGCTCCAACACTTCTCCTTTCAAATCAAACCGAAGTACCATACGCTCCGCCGGACCTTTTTGCAACCGGGCAAGCACCTCTGCCGTCACCCGCTCCTCATCCTTCCATATTTTCTCCCGACACAACCGAAAGCCTCGTTCACTTTCCGTTACCTTTACTGCGCCGTCTTCCCAGCACACCGTGGCATCCTTTGCTTCCTTTTCCGTAATCTCCCCCAGCATCTCTACCATTTCATGGAACATTTCTGCATCAAAGGTTATCTCCGCTTCCGCCTCTCTTTCCCGGAACGTCTTTCCCGTTACCCCTCCGTACAACCACTCCCAGGCTTTTACCTCACCGCTTTTTGCCAAAACATTTTCCAACGTCCCTTCCACCGACAGTCGCACCGGCGTCATCGCACCGGATAAACACACTTCTTGTCCCTCCATGGAAAGCCGCCAACCGCTTCCCCCCGTTTCTTCTCCGTCTCCCGGCTCCGCTCCGTTACGCTTCTCCGCCTCTGCCTCGTTTCTCCATTCCCGGAGCAAACGAAGCTCCTCCCAATCTCTCACTGCTATCTCCACTACATCTTTCTGTTCCGGCAAAAACCGGCACCGCAGTTCCACCGCAAACTCCGGCAATAACTCCTTCACCACCGCTTCCGCTTCCTCCACCGTGAAACCCGAGAAATTTCGTCCCCACACCGTAACTCCCGGCGCAATCTTCCCTGCATTCCACTTCCGAACCGCAAAACCCGCCAAAACAAGCACCGCAAAAATCACAAATACTCCGAAAAAACTATATGTAATAATTCTTTTTAACATCCTGTCCACCTTCCGAAAATAACTATTTTATTTTCTTTATGAGACACTTTGAAATCTTAGTTCTCCATATAAATATATGGTACAACCGTCAGGTTATGTGTTCAAAAACGAAGAGTCAAAAAAGGCATTCTGAGATTTCCTTGCCCGATTATCACATTTTTGAATTCACCGTAGGATGTTAGACATTCTTATTGTTCCGTTTCCCATCAGCAACGCTCAGACAAGGAAGTCTAAATTCAAAAGCGGACCGGCTCCGCTTTTGGCGCCGATGCGCGACTGCGAAGCAGTCTTCCTCTGCGCATCGTGTGCATCCTGCGGAGCCAGATTTGTTGCAAACAAATCCCGCCATAAGGCATGGATGCCGCATCAGGGCGGTTGCGTCACTTTTATTTAAACATCCCCGGAACAATTAGAAAGTCTTACATCCGGAGTCCATGATAAAATGTGATAATCGGGCAAGGAAATTGAACCTTTTTGACTCTGACCCATAAAAACAAAACCCGACGGTTGACACCGTCGGGTTTCTCGGATATAGTTAATATAACGCAGATTTATCTGAGCGCTCCCGCAAACAGTGGAACAATCATTGCAAGTACCAAAAGACCGGCAACGATTGACGCAATGATTTTTCTTGTCTTTTTGTTGTACATTTGAAATCCACCTCTTTTCCATGAAAGGTTGTGACACTATGCCTATTTTGATCGGCTTAACGCTTATTATAATTGTTTTTCTGTATTTTAGCAAGTCCCGGGGGGAAAAAGCCAAAAAAATTTCACAGGAATTTTGGCAAAAAGAACGGGACTCGCAATTTGTTCCGAAAAAGGATATTTCTTCTTTGGACTATATCACGATTCCTTACGATAACCTTCCGTTTTGCTACTGCAAACCGGGAACCGGTGCTCCGGCAAAACACTCCGGTTCGGTAATTTCCGATTCCGTTCCGACAGAGTTTTCCGATGCCTCCGGTACTTTTGCCGTACTTTCCGGAGATACGCTTTCCGCAAACGGCTCCTACTCCCGCGCTCCCGAATATGCGGCACCTTATGTAGAGGAATTGGCAAGCGTGGAACAGGAGATTTGTGCCCTTGCCGACAGCCGGATTTTAAATCTGACCGGCATCTCCAACACGGAGCTTCGTCTTGCCTACGGAACCGCCAACTTAGACCCCCTGACCGCCTACGACCAGAACTTCACCACCCTGATCCGGGCTCTGCAAAAATGGGGGACCCTCCTTGCTTCCGCAGGAAAACAAAAAGATGCCGTCACCGTTCTTTCCTATGGGGTAAGCATCGGTTCCGACATCGCTGCCACCTATGCGTTACTGGCACGGCTTTATAAAGAGCAGGGTGACTATCACAAAATCGAAGAGCTGAAAGAGTCCGCAGAAGCCCTGACCACTCTGATGAAGCCGTCCATCTTACGGGATTTGGAGCAGATTTCCTCCGTAGACGTATAATTATTTGCTTCTTCCGTATTTCGCCAATAAGGTATCAATCAGTCGCGACGCTTCGCTTTTGGTAAGCGTCGTATAATCCGGTGTCAAATCCAGTCCGTGTATTGCAATGATTCCCTGCAAGTAGCTGATCTGGCGTTTGGTCACCGGTTCTGTTTTTTTCGGCTTGTAACAAAGAGCTCTCGGAGCAAACCATTCCCCATGTTCCCCGCCGAAACGTTCTTCCATCCGAAAATACAATTGTGCCGCCGCACAGGCATCTTCAAAGGCCCGGTGGGCTCTCTCGTTTGTAATTCCGTACTGTGCACACATTGCCGTTAAAGTCTTACTGGGAATCTCCGGATGACACAGTCGCGCCATAACAAGGGTATCCAGTCCCTGATAGGAAAAATCTTCTCCCAACCGTCCCGCTGCCACCTTTAAGAAGCTGAAATCAAAGGGAATGTTATGTCCCAAAAGTATGGTTTCCCCTTCCAAAAATCGCAACAACGACCGGATGGCCTCCGCCTCCCCCGGTGCCTCCTTTACCATCGCATCCGTAATCCCGGTCAGTTCCGTAATCCGCTCCGGAATCCCTGCCGTCTGAGGATTTACCAGGGTAGAAAATACTTCCTTTTGTTGTCCGTCTTCGTATTTTACCGCACCGATTTCTATAATTTTTGCTTTTTCCGGGCCGAGGCCCGTGGTTTCGATATCAATGGCTGTGAATCGCATATCCGTTCCCTTTCGTAACTCCTTTGTCTCCGCCTCATCTTCCCTGTCATCTACACGGCAAATCCGCCTATTTTTTCTCACAAGACGGACATACCTCTTTTAAGAAGCATTCTCCGCATTTCGGCGACCGTGCTGTACAAATGGTCCGCCCCAACTGTATGATGTGAATGTTATATAAAATCCAGTAATCCTCCGGCAAAAGTTCCATCAGCTCAAACTCGATTTTTTCCGGGTCTTCCTGCTTTGTAAAACCTAATTTCTTTGAAATCCGTTTTACATGGGTATCCACTACAATGCTGGGCTGGTGATAGATATTTCCCCGGATTACATTGGCGGTTTTCCGTCCCACCCCCGGCAACCGTGTCAGTTCTTCTATGGTGTCCGGTACCTGTCCGCCATGGACCTCCAACAGCATTTTTGCACAGGCGATGATATTTTTCGCCTTATTGTGATAAAATCCGGTGGGCTTTATATCCTCTTCCAGTTCTTCGAGCTCCGCCGTCGCAAAAGCCTCAATACTCGGATACTTTACAAACAAATCCGCCGTTACGATGTTGACTCTGGCATCGGTACATTGGGCGCTTAATATGGTGGCAAACAAAAGCTGCCATGCATTCTCATGATTTAAATAGCAACGGTATTCGGTGGTATATTCCCGTACCAGAAGCTCTGATACCTGCCTTGCATGTTCCCGCAACCGGTCTGTTTTTTTGTCTGACGCTTTTTGTCCCATACATGCTCCTTTCCGCATACCTTACTCTGCGCTTTTATTATTTCTTAAGACTTTCTTAATCTTTCTCTTCCTTTTTTCGACAAATCGTGCTATACTTATCCTATACTTAATAAAAGGAGGTTCCCCTTATGTTTAAGAGTTGGTTAGGAACCAAGACCCTCAAGGAGTTATTAATTCGTGTCTTGGTATGTCTTTTAGTTGGTGTTGTATTAGGTGTTGTTTCCACCCTCGTTGGTTGGATTCCGATTGTCGGATGGTTAATCCGCATCATCTGCTGGGTAATTGATGTGCTTTGTACCGTATGCATCATTCTCTCCATCGTCGGATTTGTGAAAAACAACTTATAAAACGACACAAAGCAGCCGCTCCCCCTTCGGAGCGGCTCTTTTTTAATTGAAATTATATTCTAAATTCTCTTTGTTCCGCACATTCCCGATGGGTAATAAATTTTTCCAGATAAAGGAGCTCTCCGGCGGCAACATAACGGAAAGCATCCCGTTTTCCGTCGGGCAAATCTTTGCCTCCGCAGAATATCCGCTCCGTCCCGTTTCAAACAAAGCCACTACCGGCGTTCCTGTCGTAAGGCCCAATTCCCAAACCGGAAGCTCTACCTGTTTTTCTCCCTCTCCGCGATTTACCGCCACAAGAATGACATCCCGGGCATCAAAACGTCCGAAGGCAATCACATCCTGAGCCAGATAAATCATCTTCAAAGAACCGGTTTTTAAAGCCGGATAGGACCGGTGAATCCGAATCAGTTCCTTATGCAAACCGATTAATTCTTTGTCTTCTCGTCCCCACGGATAGGTTCTCCGGTTGTCCGGGTCCGTAAAGCCGCAGACCCCGGCTTCATCCCCGTAATATACCGTAGGCGCACCCACCCAGGTCATCTGCATGGTCACCGCTGCCATAAATATGGACTTTCTCACACCTTCCGATGCCGCTGCCGTACCCAGATTCGCCAAGCGACCTACCTTGCCGTTGGTTCTGGTTAAGAACCGGGAATGGTCGTGATTGGAAAGCTCGTTCATGGCCGCCTGCAAGGAACTTGTCTGGAACTGCGCCATATGATGGGTCATGGCGTCCGCAAAGGCCCCCGCATTTCCTACCATATCCCCCCGGTAAGCGTCGCTGTGCTTTTCCATACCGGTAAAGAACCAGGTAAGGGGCTCCATAAAGGCATCGTAGTTCATAACGGAATCCCATTCGTTTCCCGCAAGCCATGCCTTCGCGCTTCCGTAATGCTCTGCCAAAATCAGAGCTTCCGGATTTTCTTCCTTTACCGCCTGCCGGAACCGCTGCCAAAATTTATGGTTAAATTCTTCCGAGTGTCCCAAATCCGCTGCCACGTCCAGACGCCAACCGTCCACACGATAAGGCGCCGACACCCATTTTTTCGCTATTTTCATAATGTAATCACAAAGCTCTTCCGAGCCTTCATAATTTAACTTCGGAAGGGTTGCATGGTCCCACCAGCCCGCATAGTGCGGATTGTACGGCCAATCCTCTTGTCTGAAATCAAAAAAATTACGATACGGACTGTTTTCCGCCACATACGCTCCCTTAGCATAGCCCGGTGCGTTCTCGTAAATCCGCTCTCTGTCCAGCCATTTATGGAAAGAACCGCAATGATTAAACACACCGTCCAAAATCACCCGCATGCCCCGTTTATGAATTTCCCTCACCAGCGCCGCAAAAAAGGCATTGCCGGCATCCAGGTTCTCTCTTCTGCTGACACGGGAACCGTAAAGGGTGGCATGGGAATTATCCGTATCTCCCTCCTGCAGACATTCCCCTTCCTCCTGCAAAATCACACCGTAGTGGGGATCAATATAATCGTAGTCCTGGCTGTCGTATTTGTGGTTGGACGGCGATACAAACAGCGGGTTAAAGTAAATGACCTCTACCCCCAGTTCCTGCAAATAATCCAGTTTCTTCCAAACGCCTTCCAGGTCTCCGCCGTAAAAGCAGCCCACATCCATGCTCTGAGGCGGCCGGTCCCAATCCTGTACCCCCTGTACCGGCTGATTGATATAAAAATATTCGTTGGTTTTTACATCGTTGCTGCCGTCCCCGTTACAAAAACGATCCGTAAAAATCTGGTACATCACCGCGCCCTTTGCCCACTCCGGTACCGCAAAGCCCGGTGTCATCCGAAAGGCATATTCTTCCCGTGGCTCATATGCCACACCTCGCCTGTCATAAAAACAACGCCGGTCCGAAATCTGTACTTCATAATAGTAAGAAACCGGTGTTTCTCCCAAACGATACGTAGCACTGTAATACAAAAAGTCGCCAACTTCCGTCTCCGGCGTCATAACGTTCCGTTCCCCGCCGATGCAAAGCACGACCTCATTCACACTGTCCTTTAACGCACGAAAACGAAGACGCACCGTTTCGCCCGCTGCCGGCTCCGTCGGAAATCGATATTCACTTGTCCCGTCCGAAAAAAGTGCTCTTACTGCTCGATCCATAATGACCTCTTTCTTTCTGTTTATCTTTATCTCGTAGGCGGTGCTCTGCACCCACTCGAATGTGAAAAGCCCGATGACAACGTCATCGGGCTTTTCGGAGAAGGTATTTTGTTACTTATGGGGTGTAGCAAAAACTATATAATGTATTGGGGTTTACGAGTGTTATTATAGCATCACTTTCTACAGAAGTGTGCACAAACATTCTCCCTTTTTTCAAAATTTTTTGTAGCTTTTGACATATGCATCCATATATCATCCCATAACCGGTACAAAATTGTCCAAAAAACCCCACCAAACATCTATCATTTTTGACTTCAGGTGTCACTGACCATATCAGCGCTTCCCGAAATAAATAACGCCTCGAATTCCTCTCTGTTGATCCGTTCTTTCTCAATCAGAAGATCCGCACATGCATGCAGTACGTTTATATTCTCCTGTAAAATACGTTTTGCTTCCGCATAGCATTCATCAATAATACGACGCACTTCCTCATCGATTGCATTGGCAACACCTTCGCTGTAGGAACGGGTATGGGCAAGATCGCGGCCGATAAATACCTCATCATCGTCACTCTCGTAGTTGACCATACCGATTGCCTCGGAAAAACCGTACCGGGTTACCATTCTTCTTGCCGTCGCTGTGGCATGCTTAATATCCTGGGAAGCACCGGTGGTAACGTCGTCTAAAATCATCTCTTCCGCCACACGTCCGCCTAAGCCTACAATAATATCCTGACGCATCTTTCCCTTCGTTAAGAACATCTCGTCACGCTCCGGAAGCGGCATGGTATAGCCGGCCGCACCGTTACCCGTCGGAATGACAGATACGGCATATACCGGGCCCACATCCGGCAATACGTGGAATAAAATCGCATGACCGGCCTCGTGGTAGGCGGTAATTCTCTTTTCCTTGTCGGAAATAATACGGCTCTTCTTCTCCGTACCGATACCGACCTTAATAAAAGCTTTCTTTACATCTTCTTCTACAATAAACTGCCGGTTGTCCTTTGCGGCACCGATGGCAGCTTCGTTTAACAAGTTCTCCAAATCCGCACCGGTCAGGCCCGCCGTGGTCTGGGCCAGCTGGGCAAGGTCCACATCTTCAGCCAGCGGCTTTCCCTTTGCGTGTACCTTTAAAATCTCTTCTCTGCCCCGTACATCCGGTCTGCCCACCAGTACCTTACGGTCAAAACGACCCGGACGCAAAATCGCAGGGTCCAAAATATCCACACGGTTGGTTGCCGCCATTACGATGATTCCCTCGTTCTGACCGAAACCATCCATTTCGACTAACATCTGGTTCAAGGTCTGCTCACGCTCATCGTGGCCACCGCCCATACCGGTACCGCGGCGTCTTGCCACCGCGTCAATCTCATCGATAAATACAATACACGGTGCATTCTTCTTTGCATCCGCAAACAAATCACGCACACGGGAAGCACCTACGCCTACAAACATTTCTACAAAGTCGGAACCGGAAATGGAGAAAAACGGCACCTTTGCTTCTCCTGCTACTGCCTTTGCAAGGAGGGTCTTACCGGTACCCGGAGGTCCCTCTAACAAAATACCCTTCGGAATACGGGCCCCTACTTTTGTAAACTTTGCCGGATTGGAAAGGAAATCCACCACTTCCCGCAGTTCTTCCTTTTCTTCAATAAGGCCTGCCACGTCCTTAAACGTGGTAGTACCGTTCATGGTCATCCGGGCACGGCTCTTGCCGAAATTCATCATTTTATTTCCGCCGCCGGAAGACTGGTTCGTAAAGAACGAGAACATCAAAAAGATGGCGGCAAAGCCTAAAATATACGGAAGCACTCCGGTTAAGAACCAGTTCGGACGTTTGATTTCGTTTACGTAAACTTCCAGGCCCTTCTCCAGTGCCGCATCTTCTACCACGGTTACATCCGTCACATGAAACGACTTTACATTCCCGTTTCTCAGTACCACCTTCACCTGACCGGTAGGCGTCTCTTCGTTCGGATAAACGGAAACTCCCGCAATCTGTTCTGCCTCCAAATCCGCATAGTAGTCCTTCATGCCGTATTTTTCTTCGTTTGCCTTTAATGCATCGGAAATATAAGTCACCAAAAACAGAATCATAAATATGGTAACCAGATAAAATCCGAATCCTTTCATGGAAATCTTCAAAACAAATCCTCTCTTTCTCTCTTTCTTCCTACGAACACGTTCGGTCCGGTTTTCTTAATCCTCCATCTCCACTACGCCGATGTACGGGAGGTTACGGTAATTCTGTGCATAATCCAGACCGTATCCTACCACAAACAAGTCCGGAATGGTAAAACCGGTATAATCGGAGGCAACTTCCACCACACGGCGGTCCGGCTTATCAAGGAGCGTACAAAGACGCAGGCTCTTCGGTTTTCTCGTACGCAGCAACTCCATCAAATGATGCAACGTCCGTCCGGTATCCAGAATATCCTCCACAATCAAAACATCTTTTCCTTCAATGGACTCATCCAAATCCTTTAACATTTTAATCCGGCCGGAGCTGACGGTACCGTCCCCATAACTGGAAACAGACATAAAATCGTGGGTCACCGGCACAGTAATATGTTTTACCAATTCACACATAAAAAATACGCCGCCCTTTAAAATACATACCACATGAAGTTCTTTTCCGGCATAATCCGCACTGATTTGCTTTGCCATCTCGCAAATCTTCTGCTTTACTTCTTCTTCGGAAATCAAAACCTTAACGTTCACTTCCATCATCTCTTCCTCCGTTTGTCATTTGCACTTCCAACACCGTCTCTGTTGTATCGTCTATCCGGTAATTATCGCAACTGCGCACGCCCGGTATCCAAAGCACCTGTTTTTCATCTGCCAAAAGAAGCTTTGTCGCCCGAAGTTCTCTCGGTATTTTATATTCCGTCCAAAGGGATTTCACAGACCTGCTTCCCTCAAGCATTCCCAAACGGTCGCCTTCGCAATAGGTACGCAAACAAAGTGTTCCTCTTATTTTATCATAATCATACCATTTCGTATACTCATTTTTCGGAATTTCTTTATTTTTTTTATAAGAAAACGCGCGAAAGCTTAAAGAATTTCCCGGAACCTCCAACGGGTAGATTCCCGGAACCCGGACCTCACACCCTGCCGGTCTCTGTCTTTCTTTTCTCTCCGCTTTCACAATCCCGATAATGCTGAAACTACGCTCTGCAATCAATCCGTAAGGCAGGGAAACCTGTTTCCCGCTCCGGGCATATAAAAGCCCCAAAACCGCTTCCACATGGTCCCTTGTAATATCCTTCTCCGTTCCCGCCATTTCACAGATAAACCGGTGAAGGACCCTTTTTTGTATTACCGGATGTTTCTTATCCAACATCCCCACCGGGAAATAAAGCGCATCCGGTTCTCGGGTGGCAAGCTCATAATACCCCCGTGCCTGCTCTTCCAAATACGCATCCGTTTCCGCCAGTTCCTTCGCAGCCTCCGCCACATGCCGTACCGCCCCTGCATTGATTTCCTTTTCCGCATAGGAAAGCATATGATGTCTGATTTTATTCCGGGTATAATCCGTTTCTCCGTTGGTGGAATCTTCGCAAAACAAAATCCCCCGTTCCGCAAGATACTCCTCAATTTCCTGTCTGTCAAGGCACAAAAGCGGCCGGATAATCCGATCCCGTTTTGCGGGGATAGACGTAAGCCCGGTGATGGAACTGCCCCGGAACAAATGAAATAAAAAGGTCTCCGCCACATCCTTCTGATGATGGGCAAGGGCAATCTTCGTATATCCGTTCTCGTTTGCGATACGCTCCGCCGCTTCATAGCGCACCTTTCGTCCCGCTTCCTCGAGGCCCATCTTCCATTCCTTTGCCAGCCCCGGTACATCTTTCTTCACTGCATAAAACGGAATCCCGAACCGATCACACAGTTCTCCGGAAAACCGCTCATCCCGGTCGGCTTCCGCTCCCCGGATACCGTGATTTACATGAAACGCCCCAAGCCTTGCTGGAAAAGAACCGCAAATTCCCTGTAAAAGCACAACAAGACAAGCAGAGTCCGCACCTCCGGATAACCCGATTAAAATCCGGTCCTCTGCCTGAATCAAGTCCTTTTCCCTGATAAATGCCTCTACTTTCCTTTCCGCATTTCTCTGCATGGACGCCTCCTGTACCTGCTTTCTTCCTTTATTTTACACCACTCGGGAAGAAAAGGCAAGCATCCCGCCCCTATGAATTAATTCGCTTCTCCCACCGTTCTGCACTGCGTATGCAAATAGTACGGCGGTTGTTTTTTTACCAGCCCCGCCACCAGCACCGTCATGTCGTCCTTCGGCCGGTATTCGGAAATTTCCAATGCCGCTTTTAAAATTTCTCCCGCCACTCCCTGGGGTGTCCGGTCTGTTTTTTTATTTCCCGCACCGAATAAAACATCCTGCAGGTAATCTCCCAACGCTTCCGCCACCCCGTCACTCATCATAATGACAAAATCACCGTCATACAGCTTCTTTTCCTTGGTGTCATAATCCGCCTCCCCGAACATTCCCACCGGCATGGTAGCCGCCTCCACGCTTTCAATCCAGTTTTCCCGCTTAATAAAGGTCCCGGCCGCGCCCAACTTGATAAATTCCACCGTCCCCGCATAAGGATTTACCACACTGATGTCCACCGTGGAATAACTCTTTCCCTCCGTACGCAAAAGAAGTACCGAATTAATCAGCCGTACCGCTGTTTTTTCATCAAACCCCGCAGACAAGAAACGCTCCAGCCACCCGATGACCGCCTCGCTGTCCCGGTTCGCCGTCTCTCCGCTTCCCATTCCGTCGGACAGCAAAAGTACCGTTTCCCCGCTTTCCGGATACAAAAAGGAAAAGCTGTCCCCGGATAAGTTCTCATTCTTTTTGGCCGCCCGTGCCACCCCGGTCAACACCATATAGCCCGGTTCTTCCTCAAAGGTAAACTCTCCCATGGTTTCCCCCACAAACCGCTCCGACTCCTCCGCCGCCACAAGGGGACAACCGAACATCATGCCCAGATGCTGTACCGCACGCCGGATCGGAATACACTGTCCGGTCTTTGTATAGGCCTGCATCCGGATGCGAAGGCCTCTTCCTTTTCGCTTCATTACCGCTATCTGCTCCGCATAGATTCCGATTCTCCGCAGTTCATCCGCCACTTCTTCCTCGATTTTCCCGTCTCCCATGGTGGTTTCGTATAATTCCTCCGAATACTCCTTTAACATATCCGAAACCACCTTTAGCTGGGTTACCACCGCACTGCGACCTTCTTCCGTCCGCCGTTTCACAAAATTATTTGCCTGTTCCCTAAGGGGCAGCATGGCATATTCCGTTGTCATCCGTTCCGGCCGCAAGCACCCGTCAAAACGATACTCGATTTCCGCATATCCCGGTACATTTCCGCACCGTGCCGCCTCATACATGGCATACGCCTCCTCAAAACGCTCCTGCGGATGGATTTCCCAACATTCTTTACACCGGGCGCAATCCGTACAAACCACCTCTGGCAACGTCACCGCAAAATTCCGGAAGTCTTCCGCTTCTTCCGTCGTCACGCCGTCAAACACTCCGGACAACACCTCAAAAGACGCTGCCGCTTCCAGAAGACGCTTTTTCGTATGATTCCGTATATCCGCCCGCACCAGTTCCTCTCTCCCAGAACGCAAAAGACTGCACAAGGCCTGTTCTCCTCCCCACAAAAAGAAAAACACAAATCCGGCAACCAATACGCCAAGCCACATATATTTTAAGGGCGATTCCTCCCACAAACAACCGATTAAACCCGTGCAAAACGCTGTAGCCCCTCCCATCAGTCCCAGGTACAGCAACCATCTTCCCGCTGTTTTCTTCTTCCACATCATTGTCGCATCTCCTCCTGCCTGTCCTTTTTGCAAGAGATTCTAGCACAAAAACCGTGGCCTGTCTGTCGAATTCCTTCCTCATTTTCAAAAAACGAACGACAAAAAAGGACCCGAAGTCCGTACACGAACCCGAATCCTAAAAAAGTCGACTTAATTTTCACTTCCGGAAGCATTACTCTCTTCCCGAAGCAGTACCTCATCCGGCATAACCAGACCAAGCTTCCGCGCCAGCTCCAGCCAATAACTCTTTGTCTGCCGATACGCCGTCTCCTCTTCCAATTCCTCATGCCGTTCCTTTTCGGAGGCAAGACGATTTTCCAAGGCAATTTTCTCTTGTATCTTCTCCCGCTCCTCTACTTTTGCCTTTCCCGTGCTGTAGGTCAAGACGCCGCACATCAAAAGCACAACCACCAAAAGGAGCTTAAGACCTGTTTTTCTCTTTTCTTTTCTTTGACGCAAGCGCATCCATCCTTCCCTGTTCCTTTCGCTTCTTTCGTCGCGACCATCTTCTACTTACCAGTTTACCTTGTTTTTTCAAAAAAAGCAATCCCTTTTGTAACGGAGCGGTCAACAGCCGCAACAGCTTCAGACCGTATTTTACAACAAAACGCCCTAAGGTAACCATGTACAAAAGCGCTCCGAGACCGATTCCCAGAAAAACGAACAGACGAAGCGTCCCCGCATTATAACTGTAAGTCAGCCGAAAACCGGCAAACCCCAACAAAAACCAATATACAAAATCCTGTAAAGATACAAAAAACAAAGACTGCTTGTAAAACCTGCGCCACACCCGCAGTAAATCGTAACAAAAGGCAGCTGCGGTTCCAAGCAAAACCGATGCCAGAAAGAACCGCACATCGCCGACCATTGCCTGATTCATAGAACCGCCCTCCTAGCCGAACAAACGCTTCGCAAAAGATTCCGACCGTTTTGCTCCCTTTCCCCGTTCGGTATAAATCAGGCTGTCAATGCGCCCTTCTAAATCCACTTCACCCTTTTCCACCAGAAGTCTTGTCACATTCATTTCATCGCCCCGGAGCAGCAACATTCCCTGCACCGTCTCCAAAATCACTTCCTTGGCATCAAAGGAAATCACTTCCTTTACACCGGAAAGGGTCAATGTCTTTCTTCCGATTAAGGAAAGCTTATGCGTCCCCAGCTCCTGTTTTTGTTCCATACCGTGCCCCATACGCTTTTTCTTATATTCTATGCGCCGGGGCCGGTCCCCAGTACCTTTTTATAAATAACGGAACAACTCTTTGGCTTCATCCTTCTTTGTGGTCTCCTGAATATCCAGCACTTCCACCCGTACCGCCTTACCACCGAAGCCGATCTCAATCACGTCTCCCACCTTTACGTTAGCGGAAGCCTTAGCCGGCTTATCGTTAATCATCACACGTCCCGCATCACAGGCATCGTTTGCCACGGTTCTGCGCTTAATCAGACGGGACACCTTTAAAAACTTGTCTAACCGCATTGTTTTCTCCTTCCTCACAACCTCTTCGGGTAGGCAGTGCTATGCACTTGCCCCCGAACTCCGCGACTTCGTCGCTACGTCGCGGGCGCGTTCGCATGACTGCGCCACTGCATGTGAGCAAGCTCACGCAGTTTGCTCGCATACTCACTTTGCCTACCCGAAAAAAGGACCGCCCAAAAAGGCGATCCTTTATCATCACTTAGCAATCAAGCAACATTAACTTATGCGTTAACGGTATCCTTTAATGCCTTACCAGCCTTGAACTTCGGAGCCTTGGAAGCCGGGATGGTGATGGTCTTCTTGGTCTGCGGATTTCTACCGGTTCTTGCCGGTCTAGCGGATACTTCGAAAGTACCGAATCCAACTAACTGAACCTTCTCGCCCTTCTTTAACTCATCAGTTACTACGCTAACGAAAGCTGCTAAAGCCTTCTCGGAATCCTTCTTGGATAATCCAGCGTTCTCTGCAATTGCTGCTACTAACTCTGCCTTGTTCATGTAAAATTCCCTCCTCGAAAAGTATTAGATACTCTATTTATACCCCCAAACGCTTGATTTGTCAAGTGTTCTGCGCCATTTCCTTGGAATAATCCCAAAAAAATCCCCTTGTCAAACAAGCCGTTTTCCTAATGTAAGAAAACAGACCTGTCCCAAGGGAATTTTTGCATAATTGACCGGAAAACCCTACTGCTCCATTTGTCTTCCCAAAAACGCTGCCGCGGTTCCGGCAATTTTCAATTCCATGTTACCGAAACGCTCCTTCTTGTCTTTGGAAAGAATCATTACCGCACCGATAACGTCACCTTCGCTGATAATCGGCGCAATGACCTGCTGCTCGTACTCGTCCGCCTCGGAGCTTACCGGAATATATCCCTTTTCACCCTTGGTTGCCACAATGCTCTCTCTGTCGGTCATCAAGGTTTCCAGCTCTCTGCTGACAGACTTTGCCAACAGCTCCTTCTTGTTTGTCCCTGCCATGGCAATAAACTGGTCCCTGTCCGCAATCACCGCAATATGTCCCGTGGTCTGGGCCATGGATTCCGCAAACTGCTTCGCAAACAAGCTAAGTTCTCCGATGGGAGAATACTTCTTTAAAATAATCTCCCCCTCACGGTCGGTAAAAATTTCCAGCGGGTCTCCCTCCCTGATTCTTAAAGTCCTTCTGATTTCCTTCGGTACTACCACACGGCCTAAGTCATCTATTCTTCTTACGATTCCCGTTGCTTTCATTGCTACTGCTCCTTTCGATTTTTCCAAATCATTGTTGTGGAGTTAGTATGCGGAAAAAACGGGAGATTATGCGTGAACTTCCCTCAACACCTTGAAATCTCTCCCAAAACACGATATAATAAAACCAATAGGAATAATTACCTATAGAACGAACAGGAGGTGCCAAAATGAAACAAGTGGATGATTTCAAAACCCAATACGAACAAGAGCTCCTCTATCAGGAAATTGCTGCCAACAAAAATACGTTAAAGGGCTTTATCTGGTTTCTGCTGGCGGTTGCCTTGGTGTGGGTTTTGACCATGATTGGCTTTTTTGAAGTGGATAAGACGTTGACCAGCATTGCGTTTCTGGCAAATATAATACTCTTTTTCCCTCCGTTTTTTATTTTGCTGCGGGGAAAGCTTTCTATGCCGTGGATTAAGTATTTTCTCCTTTTTCTGTTATGTATGGTTTCCGCGGTGATTATTTCCACTTTGTCCTATCATGCGGTTCTTTTGTATGTGTTCCCGCTGTTGTATGCGGTTCAGTACCGCAAGAAGGTGGTTATCTGGTATGCCTATGCCGTAAATCTGATTACCATCACCCTCAGCTCCATCTTCAGTTTTTATTACGGCATTTGCGACTTGAAAAATCAACGATAAATTCGGCCATGCCATGGGCGACCGGGCCATCGGGAAGCTTTCCTCCATGCTCCTTGCGGAAGCCTCCGAGTCCTGTCGTGTCTATCGTATCGGCGGAGACGAGTTTGTTACCATTACCGACAATCCGTCACCGGAGCAAATGTCAAAGATGGCCGCAAACATTCTACAGCAGGTACAGGAAGCAAACGAATCCGAACCGTTTCTGTTCAGTGTAGCCGTGGGATATGCCCTTGGAAAGGGTTCCGACATCCTTACGGTTGTGAAGGCTGCCGACGAGCGTATGTACGCAAATAAAAAGAGAAGCAAGGAGTCGCAAAGACAATGACACTTTTCCTTATCCTTCTTAAAAAGCTGTGTCACTCAAAAGAGCAACACAGCTTTCTTCGTTAATCACTTAAATCTCCTGTCCTTCGCTTTGGGAAGTGTCCAGCAGGAACTTCTGAATCACCGTCAACGGATCGGAATTATCATAGGTTGTAATTGCAATTTCAACAAAGGATTCCATTCCGATATCCTGAAAAATTATATAGCTAAATACATTCTCATAAGAGCTGACATCCAAATAGAAGCACTGCTTTCCGTTACATACAATCGGAACCACATCGGACAATCCCTTTGTCTCCGTGTAGTCTCTGGTAACAAGCTCTGCCATGGCTCTCTCCAAGTTTCCAGAAGTCGACACGCCGGAATCACCGTAATCTACCTGATACGCCGGTGCATAATCGCAGATTGCCGGATCATCTACCGCCAAATACAAGGAATACTCGTACTGGTTATCAAAATACCAATTTTCTTTTTCGTATATGGTAACCGGTATTTCAGTAACAAGCGCATCGCTCCACATCAAAAAGCTGCCGCTCTTACAGTTGTACTCATCATACCAGCCGTCCCAGCCCTTCGGCATTTCGGACTTTGCATACTTGTCCGGTTCCGGAACTTCTACCGTCGTATCGTCGGCGTCCTCTTCGTCATCGGTATCTTCCTCGTCATCACCCTCGGTTACTTCCCAATCGATGTCTACCTCTACGTCAGACTCTGCTGCCAGCGCTTCTTCCGGAATTACAATCGGTTCCGTCACTTTTTCTATCTTTACAACCAGGTCGTCGGCACTTATAGACACTCCGTCCACTTCCTCTACCGCAAACTTAACCGTAACATTCGCAGAAAGGAGTTCCTTTGTCTTCGCGTCAAATTTCATTTCGCAGTTTACCGTATCGGCAGCCATTCCGTCTACGCCCATGGCATCGGTTAACTCGGCAACATCGCTTTTCTGTAGCGCTCCGTTCAAGTAATAAAAATCGCCGTCTTTTGTTACCGTCGCATCACTCAGTTCTTCAAACGGAGACACTTCCTCGTCGTCTTCCTCGCCATCCTCTTCCAAATCAATGTACGCATATTGGGACTTTACCCATTTTCCTTCTTCTTCATCATAAGCATACTCGGTTCTCAGGCCTGTTTCTTCATCATCTACATAATACATATCCTGTACGGTAGTCTCAGAGATTCCCAGCATACTGACGGAAATTTCACCCACCTCATGTATGGTATTCCCGTAAGTAACTTCCTCGGACTTGATGGACATTGTCATTGCTCCGGTTGCATCCGAAGCCTTGTAAGAAAATTCCATCGTCATCTTCCGATTGTCGCCAATCATATCTTCGTTTGCCGCAATCAATTCCTCTGCGGTCGGAAGTACTTCCGGCGTAGGTGTCGGTACAGGTGTCGCGGTCGGTTCCGGCGTCGCAGTCGGCTCCGGGGTCGCCGTCGGCAGAGGCGTAGACGTTGCCTCCGCATCGGAATCCTTCTTCCCGGTATCCTTTTCCTCCTGCTGCGACTCCACCTTCTTGTCCGCCTCGCTGTCCGACGAACTGCAGCCCACAAGCGAGCCTGTCATCGCAACCGTCAGAATCATGACCAGTAACATTGCTAAAAATCTCTTTGCCTTCATGTGTATCATTTCTCCTTTGTACTTTTATCTATTCCGCAAGCTCAGCCGCAAGTGCTTCCTGCGGAATTACAATCGGCTCCGAAAGCCCCTCTATCGTTGCGACAAACGTCTCCATCGACATACCAACGCCATCGATTGTCGTCTGTCCTTCCTCCAACTTCACCGTTATTACTGCGGAAAGAAACTTCTTGGTGTTTGCATCAAACTTCATCTCGCACACCACAAAATCGGCACTTATACCCATTCCGCTCATAACATCGGTCAATTCGGATACATCCTCATTGCTCATATCCCCAATCAGGTAATAGAAGTCTCCGTCCCTTGTTACCTGGGTATTCACCATACGTCTTAACGCAGAACCGCCTTCTCCGTCTTCCTCCTCATCTTCTGCATCCTCTTCCGGAGCAGTGTACGCATACTGAGACTTTGTCCATTTTCTTTCTGCCACATGATAGAAATATTCGGTTCTCTGACCGGTTGCTTCCTCATCTACATAATAAATATCATCCATCATCCTTTGGGATTGTCCCATCATAGTTGCAACCATCTCTTGCTTTTTATGGGAAACATTCTCATAAACCTCTTCTACAAACTTCGCACTTACCTGAACTTCTTCGGTGCCGTTCATCGCTGTGTAGGCCATTTCCATCGTCGTCTTCCGATTATCGCCACTCATATCTTCGTTTGCCGCAAACAACTCCGCTACGGTCGGAAGTACTTCCGGCGTCGGTGTCGGTACAGGTGTAGATGTCGGTTCCGGGGTTGCGGTCGGTTCCGGAGTCGCCGTCGGCACAGGCGTAGACGTTGCCGCTACGTCACCATCGGTTTTTCCGGTATCTTTTCCCTCCTGCTGTGACTCCACCTTCTTGTTTCCTTCATCGTCTGCGGAACTACAGCCCGCAAGCGAGCCTGTCATTGCAACCGTCAAAAGCATAACCAGTAACATTGCCAATACTCGTTTTGTTTTCATGTATAACCTCTCTCCCCTTTATGAAATTTTATTACGTTACCATCTTAACGCATTTTTACGGATTTGTCGAGTCTTATCTTAAATTTAAGAAAAACATAATAATACGAAATCAAAGTTGCCAAACCTCTTATAACACCTTTTTCACCACATCCGGCAGTTCGGAAAAGCTGCGGATCACCGGTGTTTCCGCATTGATTTTTCCAAAGCCGTAAGCCGCATGGATAAATGTAAAACCTGCCTCCATGGTGGCATCATAATCACCTTGAATATCTCCCACATATACCGCCTCCGTCAGGCCGTTTCGTTCCGCCAGTCTGCGGATATTTTCCCCCTTTTGCAATCCGTTGTTTCCGAAGCACTCAATGTCCTCAAAATAATGCCCGAACCCATAATGTTCTAAAAATGCCTCGATATAGCCACTCTGGCAGTTACTGACAATATACAACGGATACTCCTTCTTTAGCTCCGTAAGCGTCGCCTCCAGCTCCGGGTACAACACGCCGCCGTGCTCCCGCAGATAGGCATTCTCATCATCACAGCATTTTTTTAAAAGTTCCAAACGCGGCTCTTCCGAAAGCTCCGGAAAAAGCTCCTCCGCAATTTTATCCATGGTTTTCCCCATGACCCCGTGAATATCTTCCACCGTAATCACGCGACTCTTATCATATTCCCGGTTCACAATCCGGGTCCAGGACTTTGCCACGCCTTCTGCGGAATCCCATAAGGTACCGTCCATATCAAAAATAATGCCTTTTTTGCTCATAAATCTCTCCCTCTTTTTTCTTTATATTTGCCACAGCCTTCATTCTCAGTTGCTGACAGTTTTCCGGCAATACCATTCCATCACATTCCCGTTACACATACGATGTACCCAACATATACGTTGATTATAAAACAATTTACCACTACCGTCAATCAAACCGAATTTTAAACTTGTTTCCATACCCTTTTTATCTCCTTCCACTCCTGTCACTATATGTTTATATCTTTATATCTTCCTTCTTATATTCTATTGACTTTATCCCGAATTTTCAGTAACATGTACTTACAGAAACCAAACACCATTTGTTTATATTTTTACAATATTATTACTATAGGAGGGTTTATGGCTACTTATGAAAAGGTCGCTCACCGCAGAGCAAAAAAAGCATTACGGGTTACGGATTCCACCGGCGCACCCCTTGTCAACGCAACCTTACAGTTAAAGCAGACCAACCACAAGTTTTTATTCGGTTGGGGTTCCTTTGATTTCAACGCATATTTCGCAATCAAAGATCCGAAGGCAAAAGAATTCTTTGCCGAGCGTATGAAGATTTGGATGGAATTATTCAACTACGGCACCTTACCGTTCTATCTGGGACAGTACGAACCGGAAGAGGGCAAACCGCAATGGGAAAGCCGTATGGCTGCCGCTTCCTACATGAAGGAACATGGTATTAAGGCAAAAGGCCATCCCCTTTGCTGGCACACCGCCTGTGCGGACTGGCTTATGGAGTATGACAACCACACCATTTTAACAAAACAGTTAAAGCGTATTGAACGGGATGTCACCCAGTTTAAAGGCACCATTGATATTTGGGATGTAATCAACGAAGTGGTAATCATGCCGGTGTTCGACAAATACGACAATGCAATTACCCGTATCTGTCAGGAATACGGCAGAACCGAGCTGGTAAAGCGTGTTTTCGAAGAAGCAAAGCAGGCAAACCCGGATTCCACCCTTTTATTAAATGATTTTAACACCTCGGAAAAATATGCGGAGTTAATCGACAACTGCTTATCTGCCGGTGCACCAATTGATGTCATCGGTATCCAGTCCCACCAGCACCAGGGCTACTGGGGCGCAGAAAAGGTACACGAGGTATTACATCGTTTCGAACGTTTCGGCAAGCCGATTCACTTTACGGAAAACACCTTGATTTCCGGCGATATTATGCCGGCTCATATTGTGGACTTAAACGACTGGCAGGTAAGCGAATGGCCATCCACCCCGGAAGGCGAGGAACGCCAGAAAAACGAACTGGAAGAAATGTACCGCATTCTCTTTGAACACCCGTTGGTGGAAGGCATCACCGGTTGGGATTTCACCGACGGAATGTGGCTCAATGCACCGAGCGGTATCTTGCGCAAGGATAACAGCAAAAAGCCGGCGTTTATCCGCTTACAGGAAATGATTCACGGTGAATGGTGGACCGATACCACCGTTACCACCGACGCAAACGGTTTTGTTTCCGTAGAGGGCTTTAAGGGCGATTACGACCTTGTTCTCGGCGACAAGAAGGCTGCGCTTTCCCTTGACCGGAACGAATCCGAACCGGAGACCATTGTACTATAATTCTCCGGATATTTCCAACGATTATATCACTTTACAAAATTCCCCCGCGTTTTCCTCAAACGCAGAAAAGGCCACCCGAAAATGTCGGGTGACCTTTTCTTATATCACGAATGAACGCTCTCACTCGTTCCTACTATCACTCTTCTGTCTCTTCGTCCTTTGCCTTGGAGAGCATAATATTTACGATAATACCGAGAATCAATGCACAAGCAACAGCCGTCAAGGTTACCTTTCCGAAGGATACGGACAATCCGCCGATACCGGCAATCAAAATCACAGAAGCGGTAAACAGATTCTTATTCTGTCCCAAATCCACCTTCTGAAGCATCTTAAGACCGCTGACTGCGATAAATCCGTACAATGCCATACATACACCACCCATAACACAAGACGGGATGGAGTTTACGAATGCAACAAACGGGCTTAAGAAGGAAATCAGAATTGCACCGCATGCTGCCGTAATAATCGTTACAATGGAAGCGTTTCTCGTAATTGCCACACAACCTACGGACTCACCGTAAGTGGTATTCGGACAACCACCGAAAAATGCACCTGCCATGGAGCCTACACCGTCGCCGAGAAGGGTACGGGAAAGGCCCGGCTCCTTTAAGAGGTCACGCTCAATAATAGAGGAAATATTCTTATGATCCGCAATGTGCTCTGCGAACACGACAAAAGCTACCGGCACATAAGCTACCGCAACGGTACCGATATACGCTCCGGTAATCTCGGAAAATCCGCCCAGCGCAGTCATAAATGTGAACTCCGGCACAGATACAAAAGTCTTAAGGGTAATGCCGAAGCTACCGTCTGCGGTCTTAAAGAGCGCAGTTAAAGAGTCGAAGCTCATTACCTTTAAGGCGTCAATATCTGCCGCATTACCGATTAAGGTCATCACAAGAGCAACCGCATAACCGGCCAAAATACCGATAATAAACGGAATCAGCTTTAAGGTCTTCTTACCGTAGGTAGAGCAAAGAATGGTTACAAACAAGGTTACCAAACCGCAAAGGATAGTTGCAAGCGGAGATGCGAGCTGTGTAGTTATCTCTATACCACCTGCCACTTCTTTCATGGCTACACCAGCCTTTATATCGTTAATCACCTGAGTATTCAACGCCACACCATCCACAACTTCTTTTACAAACACTTCACCGGACTTTAAATCTCCGATTGCATTTCCGGCCAGAGAAAGACCGATAATCGCAACCGTCGGTCCGATAACAACCGGCGGCATCAATTTATTGACCCAGTCAACACCTACCGCTTTTACAATAATTGCAATTACCACGTACACAAGTCCCGCAAAAATCGCACCGAGAATCAATCCCAAATATCCCACTGCCATGGATACACCACCGGCAAAAGCCGCTGCCATGGAACCGAGGAATGCAAAGGAAGAACCTAAAAATACCGGACTCTTCTTCTTCGTAAACGCAATGTACACTAAGGTACCGACACCTGCACCGAATAATGCCGCCTCAGACTTCATTCCGTTTCCGATAATCATCGGAACCACAAGGGTCGCAGCCATAATTGCAAGCAACTGCTGAATTGCAAAGACAACCATTTTGCCGAAGCTCATTTTGTCTTCTACATCGTAAATAAGTTTCATTTGCTCGTCCTCCTAAAGTGTTTTATTATTTATATAAACGCCCTTTCACCGGCCGTTCATATTCCAAAAAATGTAAATAAATTACAAAAAAAAATCAAGTCGGACACGACATGATTTCTATCTCCCGGTGATTCTCCCCATACGTTCTATACGCTCGTACACCTCACTGCCTCAATTATACCAAAACAAAAAAGGGGATACAACCCCTTTTTGTCAAGTTTCTTATTTTTTTGACCGTATTTATCTTTCAGCGTTTTCTTGCTCCGAATATACTTCCGTCCTACTTTTCATTGCAACAACCGACTACACCCTCCACACAACACTTTCCGGTATACGGTGCAAGCTCCAGACGCACGAAATATCCTTTATCGTGGGAACATACCGGACACTGCTCCGGTGCCTGGGTTCCTTCAAATACATGACCACAGTTCAAACAAAACCATCCGATCTTTACATCGGAAATAAAGAGCTGATTCTTTTCCAAAAGATCCGCCAATGCACCGAACCGGTTACCGTGAATCTTTTCAATCTTTGCAATCATATCAAAGGAAGCCGCCACCTTTAAGAAGCCTTCTTCCTTTGCTTTCGCCGCAAAGGCACTGTACACATCATCATGCTCCTCATATTCGTTATGCTGTGCCATGCGAAGAAGCTCCGTGATGCTGTCGGTAATGTCCACCGGATATCCGCCGTCCACATGAATGGTTTCTCCCGCAAGCTCGGATAAATGATTGTAAAAAATCTCCGCATGCTCCTTTTCCTGATTTGCGGTAAAGGTAAACACCGCTTCGATTACGTGGAGCTTCTGTTGCTTTGCCTGGTCTGCCGCAAAGGTGTAACGGTTTCTCGCCTGACTTTCGCCCGCAAAAGCACGCATTAAATTGTCCTTGGTTTCACTGGTTTTAAAATCTACTGCCATACAAAATCCCTCCGTTTCTTTACTTTAACGGAAGTATGTGCAGGAAAAAGAAAAAATATCCATTCTGTTTCAAACAAAAGGAAGTACTGTTTTCCTATCTATTGCATAATCCTGTTTTTTCTGCTATACTGGATTCAAACATACGTTCTTTTAGCATTTTCTTCCAAGGAATGTCTTATACAATATACCCGTATCCTGTAGCATACCCGCGGAATCACAGAAAGGAGGCCTCCCATGGCAAAGCCGGTTATTTTTCATATCGATGTCAACTCTGCATTCTTAAGCTGGGAGGCTCACCACCGCCTTCACGATTTGGGAGAGACCTTAGATATCCGCACCATCCCGGCCATTATCGGCGGGGACCGGGAAGCCCGCCACGGTATTGTTTTAGCGAAATCCACGCTGGCCAAGCAGTGCGGTGTTCAGACCGGCGAGCCCATTGTAAAGGCCTTGCAAAAATGTCCGAATCTCTACATTGCAAAACCGAATCATTCCTTGTATTTGGAACGTTCCCGGGCATTTATTGCTCTTTTACGCCGGTATGCGCCGGTGGTGGAACAGTTTAGTATTGACGAAGCCTTCTGCGATATGACCGGTACCGAAGGCTTGTATGGGGATTTGGTTCCCTTTGCCCACAAAATAAAAGACGAAATCCGGGAAGAGTTGGGATTTACCGTGAATGTAGGCATCTCCGTCAATCGTCTGTTAGCCAAAACCGCTTCGGATTTTAAAAAGCCGGACCTGGTACATACCCTGTTCCCGGAGGAGCTTCCGAAAAAATTCTGGCCCCTCCCCGTGGGGGATTTGCTTTATGTCGGGCACTCCACCGCCGAGCGGTTGCGTACCCTCGGCATCCGTACCATCGGGGATTTGGCCCATACCGACAAAGAAATCTTGGTTTCCCATTTTAAAAAACAGGGCATTTTCCTGCACGAGGCTGCCAACGGCATTGATACCGCCTTAGTTACGGACGAACCTTCCGCTTCCAAAAGCTACGGCAACTCCACCACGCTTCCTGCGGATGTGACAAACGGTGCGGAAGCCGAACGTATCCTGCTGGCCCTTTGCGAAAAAGTAGGCGCCCGTATCCGCAAGGACCGGGCCTATATTTCCATGGTATCCGTTACCATTAAGGATACGGAATTAAAAAGCCGGAGCAGACAGGGACAGCTTTCCGCTCCGGACAATACCACCGAACAAATATATTATGCCGCCCGTCGCCTCTTTTACGAGTTGTGGGACGGTTCTCCGATTCGTCTCCTCGGCGTTTCCACCGGCCACGTCACCAACGAGGACAATTTCCAGTACGACCTCTTTGACACCGGTCGCCGGGAAAAGCTTTCAAAGCTTAACGCCGCCGTAGATGAAATCCGGGGCAAATACGGAAGCTCCGCACTGAAGAGAGCTTGTTTCTTAGAGAATGAGCCGGATTTAGGGAAGAAGGAATAGCGCTTACCTCAGGGCTGTCGCTTACGCCTCCGGCTCCATAAGCGCGGTCAGTCCGGCAATGTCCTCTACCGGCAGGGAGAACACCACTGCCTTGGCATCGGTCTGAGGACCTGCCTTTTCCATAATGGCACGCATAATTTCCGGCCGGTCAGCCTTTCTTGTGGCAATGTAAATCATTTCCTTCTCCGGACTGATGGAGACCCCGAAGAATTTTGCATCCTCTTCTCTTCCGGTACCCTTGGCATGCACTACCGTACCGCCTCTGGCCCCTACCTCTCTGGCCGCATCCATTACCATATCCGAGCAACCCTTTTCCGTAATTACCGTAATCAAAGAATATTTTGCTTCTTTCATCTTCACATCCTCCGTCGCCAAATCTTCCTGACCTTCCGTCAGATACTTCATGCTCCACGTCCCTCCGATACTCTCCATCGGAATCGACAACGCCACACCGGTTCCCGGCAGATTAATTCCCATCCGGCTTACCAAACCGCCAAACAGACCGTCCACCTTACCGGCCGCAACTACCGTCTGGATGATAATCTTTTCATTGTTCTCAATACCGAGATAATCCAAAATACTTTTACTGGCGGTTCCGTGTCCCAGCATTTCCGTCATATGTGCAATGCCGTTTTGCTTCAAAAACTCCACATAATCTTTTTCATAGCTGCGATTCAGAATCATCAAAACCATATTATATCTACTCATCATCATCCTCCAATTCAAAGATTGTGTTGTCAAAAATATCAAACTCTGTCTCGACTGCATCTACCGGAATCTCAACTTCTGTTGTTGTCTCTACCGCTACCTCCGCCTTACGAAGCTTCATCTTATATACCAGACCAAGAATCTGAATGGTAATGAGAGGCGTCATGGCAACCATTGCTACCACACCGAAGGCACCGGAAACCACATCTCCCCCAACACCGGTACAAACGCCGATGGACATCGGAAGTAAGAATGTTGCTGTCATGGGACCGGAAGCCACTCCACCGGAGTCAAATGCAATGGCGGTAAATATCGGCGGTACAAAAAAGGATAACACAATGGCAATCAAATACCCCGGTACCAAGAAGTACATAATCGGAATATCCGCCACAATACGGAGCATGGAAAGCCCAACCGAAACAGCCACACCGATGGAAAGACTGGTGCTTAACGCTTTTGGCGGAATCGCACCGGAGGTCATCTCGTATACCTGCTTGTTCAGAACATGCACCGCAGGCTCCGCCGTAACAATAAAGTAACCGATCAGGGCACCGAGCGGCACCACAATAAAACTGTAGGAAAGACCACCCAGCTCTCTTCCGATATAATTTCCCACAGTCATAAAGCCTACATTGGCACCGCACAAGAACAGCACCAATCCGATGAATGTATACAAGAATCCGACCGTAATACGATAAATATTTTCCTTCTTCAGCTTTAACTTAAATATCTGGAACAATGCAAAAAACGCCATGATCGGAAGCAACGCTTTTACCACTTCCAATATGTATTCCGGAATTTCATGGGAAAACAACTGCCACAAATCCCTGGAGGTCTCTACCGTCGGAATCTCCACCGGCGTATAGCTTCCGCCCTCTACCCGGAAGAACAATCCCAAAAGCATAACCGCAAGAATCGGTCCCACGGAGCAAAGAGCAACCAGACCGAAGCTGTCGTTTTGCGCATCGCTGTCGCTTCGGATGGAAGCAACACCCACACCGAGAGCCATAATAAACGGTACGGTCATAGGCCCGGTGGTTACACCGCCGGAGTCGAATGCCACCGCAAGGAAAGACTTCGGTACAAAACACGCAAGAACAAACACCATCACATAAAAGAATATCAATAAATAATTTAATTTCCACTTAAATAATATACGAAGCATGGCAACGACCAAAAACAAGCCGACACCACCGGCCACCGAAAATACAATGACCTGATTCGGAATATTCGGCACCTGCTCCGCAAGCACCTGCAGATCCGGTTCGGAAATCGTTACAATACCCCCCACCAAAAAGCTGATTACCACAATAAACCACAGCCTTCTGGACTTTGTCACCGCCGAGCCGATATGCTCACCAACCGGCGTCATGGACAGGTCCGCACCAAGGGTAAACATACCCATGCCGATAATTACCATTGCCACACCGAATACAAAGGTCATAAGCAAATCCGTCGGCACCGGCACAACGGTAAAGCAAAGAATAAAAACAATAGCCGCAATCGGCACCACCGACGCAAGCGATTCCTTTACCTTTGAAAAGAGAATTGTTCTACTGTTCCGGAACAAACTAACACCTCCGTTCTACTTTTCCAAGATATATTGTATCATATTGCGCCGGCAATTCCAACCCGGCTGTCATCATAAAAAATTTTTCTGTCTTTTTTAACGCTTTCTTAACATGCCTTTATCTCTGCCACTGCCAGTCCTCCATCTGACGCTCCAACTGCATACCCACCGGAGCTGCCGCAAGACCCGCCAGACGCAAATAGGTCAGCCCGAACGGAGCTAATACGATTGTAATCATACATAATCCTGCCATAAACGCAAACACAATGATCCACGGAATTCCGACAAATAACATCCAGACAATATTGCCGATAAAACTGTAATCGCCCGTGGTCCCCACCACTCTTCCGTAAGGCTTTGCCGCAAAGCGGGCAATCATAAAACAACACTTTGCCACCGGACGACCGATATAAGTCACATACCACAGTCCCCCAAACAAAAACCAGATTCCCGCAAAAATCCAGCCGCCCAAAAGTCCGAAAATAAAATTCTGAATGCCCCATTTCTCTTTTTGTGTCATTTGTATACCTCCCCAAAAGTCTTTTTCTGCATTGCCCCACAGCAATATGTAAATTTTATTTACATATATACTAGCATATAATTTTCCATTCGTCAATAGAATTTACTTTTAGTTTGTGAACCTTCACTTGTAAATACCAGCCAAAATATTACCGCAAAAACAATGCCTATAAATCATTCCTGACTTATAGGCATCAAATATTCTTATTTCTTCTTCCCGTTCCACTCACTAAGCAATGTGGATCCCAAAATCAACACCGCACCGATTACACCCAATACTCCCGGATTTTCTCCCAATACTGCCACAGAAAGCACCACCGCAAAGGCCGGATCGATATAGCTGTAGACCGCCACCGTCTGACCGCTTAAAGCATCCATACTGCCGAAATACAGCCAGTAGGCAATACCTGTGTGGACAATACCCACCGCCAGCAGAAGCAATATCTGCGGCAAGGTAAGCATCGTAAACTCCTGCACCCCGCCGGTAAGAAAACAGTACGGAAGCACTACGATTGCCGCCACAGAAAGCTGCATTATGGTTTTATCGTAAGCGGAAATATCCTTGATAAACTTGTTGGTCAACATTGCAGTAGCATAAAAGCAAGCCGCCCCAAGACCACACACGATACCTTTTCCGCTACCGCCTGCCGTCGCTCCCCCGTCAAAAATACCGGATACCAAAAGCATCCCGATTACCGCCACCCCGGCGCAAACCGACTTTTTCACCGTCATTTTCTCTTTTAACAACAACGGTGCCAGCAAAATCACAATCACCGGCGCCATATAATAACACAAGGTTGCGATTGCCACCGTGGTATAGCGATACGCCTCGAACAACAAAATCCAGTTGACACCGATGGCCGCACCGGAAATCAAAAGCGGAAGGAGATTTTTCTTCACCGCCTTCTTATCCACACGCTTTTTGGATGCCGCAACCACTACAAGCAAAAATACGGTACCGATGACGCCCCTGACGCATGCCATCCAGGCAGAGGACAGCGGTATATACCGGCGGAATACGCCGATGGAACCGAAAATCAACATTGCCAAGGATAATTTTATAATTGCGCTTTTTTTGTCCTGTCCCATATTCTTTTCCTTTCTTTTCCCATATAGTTCTGCCTCTCATCCGTTACACCGCAAACACAGAAAGCCTGCAGGATTTCAACAAAATCCCACAGGCTATAATTCTTTATAAACCTTCCGCAGCATTCCGCAGAAACGCCTTTAACTTTTCGCTCTTCGGACTCGTAAAAATCTGCTCCGGCTCACCCATTTCTTCAATGACACCGTCCGCCATAAACATCACCTTATCCGCCACACGACGGGCAAACTCCATCTCATGGGTTACCACAATCATGGTGCGTTCCGAGGATTTCAATCCACGGATTACACGAAGTACTTCTCCCGTCAAGGCCGGATCCAGCGCACTGGTGGGCTCGTCAAAGCAGAGAATATCCGGATTAAGCGCCAGCGCCCTTGCAATGGCCACACGCTGTTGCTGTCCGCCGGAAAGCTCGCACGGATAGGCACTCTTCTTTTCCAAAAGTCCCACCTGGGAAAGCAGTCCTGACCCATGGGCAGTCACTTTTGCCAAGGCTTCCTTCATTTCCTCTTTGGAAATCTTCTTTGCCTTATGGGCATCCTTAATCTGCAATTCCTCCGCCAAAGTCACATTGCGCAGTACATTGTATTGCGGAAACAAATTAAAAGACTGGAATACCAATCCGAAATGAAGACGCTTCTCCCGAATCTCTTTTTCATTTAATTTATGTACATCCTTTGCATCAAAGATGCATTCGTCATTTACGAAAAGCTGTCCCTGATCCGGAGACACTAAAAAGTTGAGGCAACGAAGAAGGGTGGTTTTACCGCTTCCCGAAGAACCGATAATCGCCAAAACTTCTCCCTTTTCCATGGAAAAATCAATGCCCTTTAAAACTTCTTCCCCGTCAAAGCTTTTTCGAATGTTTTTAACTTCCAATACCGCCATATGCTATCCCTTATAATAATCCATCTTTTTCTCAAGCCAGTTAAACAGTAACGTAAGTGCGCCGGAAACTAACAGGTAGAACGCACCGATGTAGAAAATCGGCCAGATGATGCCACGAAGCCCCACAATATCCTGGGCAGCCTTTACCAACTCCACCACGGAAATGACCCGGGCCAGGGACGTGTCCTTTACCAAGGTAA
Source organism: Lachnospiraceae bacterium (assembly GCA_017938405.1). Lineage (GTDB taxonomy): Bacteria > Bacillota > Clostridia > Lachnospirales > Lachnospiraceae > SIG307. The sequence continues at coordinate 41,847 of JAGBBP010000020.1, read as the reverse complement.
TGACTTCATTTCCCATGGCCGGCATAATCCGCTTGATTACCTGAAACAGCACCACTTTAAAGAAAATCTGGCGCTTGGTCATACCAAGCACCTGACCCGCCTCGTACTGTCCCGCCGGAATACTTTCGATTCCTCCGCGGTAAATCTCTGAAAAATAGGCCGCATAGTTGATAATAAAGGCAACCAGCACCGCCGTCATACGCGGCAGTGCCTTTGCCCCAAAAATCAATCCCGGACCGTAAAACACAAGAATAATCTGCAACATTAACGGCGTTCCACGGATAATCCAGACAAACGTCCGGGTTAACCACCGGAGCGGCTTTATTTTGGACATAGAGCCGAAAGTAATCACAAGACCCAGCGGCAGGGCACCCAGCAATACCACAAAGAATATGAGCATGGTTACCTTAAATCCGTCCAAAAGCTGCATGGTAACGTCAATAAATGACATAACGTCCTTCTCCTTTTGGTATGTATCTTACTTAAATGCCAAAGACTCGCTCATATCGTACTTTGCGGCAAGAGACTTCATAAAGCCCTCTATCACAAGCTCATCGATTGCCTTATTTACAGCGGCAAGCAATTCCTTATCCTCCAAACGGAAACCGATGGCATACTCTTCCGGAGCCAAATCAATGCTCTCCACAATCATCAAATCGCTGAAATCAGAATCTGCGTTTACCACAGCCTTTGCCATGATATAGTCAAGAACCGCAACATCGGAAGTACCTGCCTTCACTTCAAGAAGGGCATCCTTCTGTGCAGCTGCCGCTACGAACTTGTTCTGGGAAAGGGTAGCATCGCTCTCGATAGCAGTCTGCCCTGCGGAACCGTTCTCTGCAATCATGTTTGCGCCTGCCATGCTTGCAATATCCACATACTTCTCAGCGTCAGCCTTACGGATGATAGCCACCTGACGGTTGCTTACATAAGCGGTAGAGAAAGCCATGTTCTCCTTACGGTCCTCGGTCACGGTCAAACCGTTCCAAATACAGTCGATGGACTTCGCCTTTAACTCATTCTCCTTCTGCTCCCAGTCGATTACCTGGAACTTCGGCTCAACGCCAAGCTTCTCACAAACAGCGGTGGCAAACTCGGTCTCAAAACCGATTAACACACCATCTTCATCATAGTAATTCATCGGCTCAAACAAGGTAATACCCATCACCATCTCGCCGTTATCCTTGATGTACGCAAGGTCTTCTTTTGCACCGCCGCAACCTGCAAATACAGACAAGCAAAGCACTGCGGTTAATAAAGCTGCTAACTTCTTCTTCATAATAACTCTCCTTTTCTTCGGGCAATGCCCGGTAAACTCGTTATCTCCCTACAAACCCGGTATCGCGTCTTTTATCTTCTAACGCTTTATCATGGTAACATGAAAGGGCTTCTTTGTCAAGAAAAAAGGGGCTGTCGCATCATCAACGCGTCAGCCCCGCAGTCATTCTTAATATGCTTTGCCCCAGTATACCATACTCTTTGCCGGCTTGCCGCAGCAAACACAGGTCTTTGCGATTTCTTCCTGTGCAAACGGCATACAACGGGAGGTAACGCCCGCCTTTTCCTTTAATGCCTCTTCACAGGCAAGCTCACCGCACCACATTGCCTTGATGAAACCGGACTTGTTCTCTGCCACATCAAGCATCTCGTCCATGGTGGTTGCGCTGTAGGTGTGCTCGTCGCGATGCACTCTTGCACGCTCCAGCATTTCCTTCTGCATGGTAGCAAGCAACTCTCCTACCTTTGCCTCCAGCTCATCTAAAGATACGGTAATCTTCTCATTGGTATCACGTCTTGCGATAACCGCCTGATTTGCTTCGATATCCTTCGGACCGATTTCGATACGAAGCGGTACACCGCGCATCTCGTGCTCCGCAAACTTCCAACCCGGAGACTTGTCGGAATCATCTACCTTTACACGGAATCCCTTTAAGATGTTGCCCAGCTCGTATGCCTTATCCAGCACACCTTCCTTGTCCTGACGCACTGGAATTACCACTGCCTGAATCGGAGCGATGGCCGGCGGAAGTACAAGACCGCTGTTGTCACCGTGTACCATAATCACCGCACCGATGAGACGGGTGGTCATACCCCAGGACGTCTGGTGCACATACTGTAACTTATTTTCCTTATCCGTATACTGGATATCAAATGCCTTTGCGAAACCGTCACCGAAGTTGTGACTGGTACCGGACTGCAATGCCTTACCGTCGTGCATCAGAGCCTCGATTGTATAGGTAGCCTCTGCACCTGCGAACTTCTCCTTATCGGTCTTACGACCACGCACCATCGGAATTGCCAGAATCTCTTCACAGAAATCAGCATAAAGATTTAACATCTGAATGGTTCTCTCTTCCGCTTCCTCTGCCGTAGCGTGAGCGGTATGACCCTCCTGCCACAAAAACTCCATGGAACGAAGGAACGGACGGGTGGTCTTCTCCCAACGAACCACGGAGCACCACTGGTTATACACCTTCGGAAGATCACGGTAAGAACCGATAATCTTGGAGTAAAAATCACAGAACAAGGTCTCGGAAGTCGGACGTACACACATACGCTCCTGCAACTTCTCGCCGCCGCCGTGGGTTACCCATGCCACCTCCGGTGCAAAGCCTTCTACATGATCCTTTTCCTTGTTAAGAAGGCTCTCCGGAATAAACATCGGCATGTAAACATTCTCTACACCGGTTTCCTTAAAGCGACGGTCCAGCTCCTTCTGAATCAGCTCCCAAATCGCATAGCCTGCCGGGCGGATAATCATACAGCCCTTAATACCGGAATACTCAACTAACTCTGCCTTCTTCACGATGTCCGTGTACCATTGCGCGAAATCTTCTTCCATGGAAGTAATCGCTTCTACCATTTTCTTTTCCTTTGCCATTTTCTTTCCTCCTTTTTCTAAGACCGGAACTTTCCGTGTAGAACACTATTTTTTCATTGGGTTTCGGATGTAAGGTTTTCTAATTGCTCTGTTCCGCTATTCCATCAAATAACGCAACCGGCTCCGACGCGACCTCCATGTCGCGTGTCGCCTTGTTTGAACATCCTGTTCAAACATTGCTGCTTTCCAGCAGAGCAATAAGAAAAGCTAACATCCTACACAATAAATCAAAAATAGTGTTCTACACGAAAAGTTCCTCGTTTGCTAAAAAGTCCGAAGATAAATGTGCAAAAGAACTCCTTATACCTTCCTCACAATTATCTTCTCGTGAACATTTGAGGGAACCTTTCCTACCCGCGCGCCGGCTCGGGCGTGGCGGATTCTTACAAGCGTTGGAAACCTTGTTTCGACCGAGACCGTGTCAGCAAATATCTTTCGCAGCCTTCCCGAAGGGGCGCGCTTTTAGCGCAGTCGAAATCACCTCTTAGAAAAGACCGGGCGCGAGGCCACACCCGAGCGTCCTAGTCGTTCTTAGAGGAAGTTCGACGGAGCGTTGCGCTCAGCAAGAAAGACATTTGCTGACACGGTCTCGGTTTTAATAAACTTCCCCGCTTGTAAGAATGGGAGGCGCGGGTATGCAAAAGGTCCCTCCTATGGGAACCCCCATAGAAGGGACCGAAATTCGTCGGCGGTACCACCCTTCTTAGCCGGTCTGTCCGGCTCTCTCACACAGCCTGCACTGTGTTCCCCCGATATCGCAGGGTCTGCGCCGCACTTGTCGCGCGGGACTCCGAGGCCGGTTCCACTGTCATATCCGGGAGGCTCTCAGCATACGAAACTCGTATCCTCCTTCTCTGTACGGACTGCTCTGATGTACTATTCCTCTTCTTCGTCACGTTTCTCGGATAATCCGAAATCTATTTTGTATCTTACCCGAAATTCAAAGATTTGTCAACCACAAATTATTCGCTGTAGTTCTGACTGATGTACTGCTCGATTTCCTTATTATCCGCCGGCATACGGCAACCTACCACATACTCGTCTCCGTTATTGGAGCAACGAATAATATTACCGATTAAGTATTCACCGTTCAGCACTACAAAATCATCAATCTCAACAGAAACTTCCTGTCCCTTTAATTCCGCAAATTCCGCTTCTTTTACTACAAAAGCAAAACCGTTTGCACTGATGTTTAACATATTTCCGCAACACAAAAGGTTCGTATCCTTTACTCGTACCGTACATCCGTTGGTAATCGGCATTCTCGGATATTTTCTACGATTAAATACCCGCGGATTTGTTTCAACCTTCAGGGCATAATCCCCGGCTTCCTCTCCCTTAGCCAGACGAATTTCAATATCTTCCCAACAGTACAATACATTATCCACCACAATACGAAGCTGACACTGTACGCTCTTTTTCCTGCGGTCTGCCAACTCTTCAATGTTTTGTTCCATCGTAATGAAAACATCTTTTTCTTCTTGAAGCGTAACCTCTCCGATGTATTCATTTGTCTTATTTCCGTCCGCATCTTTCACCGCCACCGCAACTTTCATACCGGCGTGAACGTCCTGGATGCCCATAAATCCACCGACACCCAACTCTTCCATCAACTTTCCTACAACGTTCTCAATATTGATTGCGCTGTTGGCACTCTCTTCGTATTTGCTGAGCATAGTTCTGGTAGTTTCTTCCGCATCATTAATATTGCCGGTCATAACATCCATAACAGAACCTACCTGCTTCATGTTAGCCACTAAGGTCTGATTGGAAGACTCTACTTCCTTTACCGCCTGCTCTACCACCTTAATATTCTCACCCAGCTCGGTGGCATCTTCCGTAATCTCATCCACACTCTTGGAAACGCTGGATACCTTATCCATATTTACCTGAATGAGTTCCACCGTCTCTTCGATTGCTTCCATCATCTTCTGAGAGGTCTCCTCCAAATGTGCAAGCGCCGCCATAATTCTGCCGGAAGAGGTCTGGGTTCCGATACTGAGATCACGAATCTCATCCGCAACCACCGCAAATCCTTTGCCCGCTTCTCCCGCTCTTGCCGCCTCAATGGATGCATTCAGTGCGAGAAGATTGGTCTTATTACTGATACCTTCAATGGTTCCCGTTTCCTTCTTTACATTACGGAATTCCTTTTTAAACTCTGCCAGAATCGTTTCTACGTCTGCGGAAAGGGTCGCCATCTTGTTAGTAGTTTCTACCACCTCATCCAGCTCCTCGGAACTGGTATTGGCATGTTTGATGGAGGTACCGATGGTATCCACCACCCGCTCAATCAATCCTGCCACATTCTTTACCTGGGTATCGATTACCGTGGTCATCTCCATGGAAGACAGGGTCTTTTCATTCAAAATTTCATTATTCTGGGAGAGCTGCCCCATGCCGTTTACAACATCGTTCGCTCCCTCTTTATTCTCTTCCGCAAGTTCGCGCACTACCGTAACGCCGTCTACAATCTGGTTACTGGCTTCCTTTACCTGCTCTACCGTCTGCACCACCCGGGCGAGGTTGCCTTCAATGGAAGCGGTCAACGCACCATCGGAGTGAATCAAGTGTTTTACCGCCATAAGGGTACATGCATAACATGCCGTAATCATACCGAAGGCCAGTACCAGCGTATCATCGGACTTTCCGGCTCCCATGGCGAATACTTTGTAAATATTACTGCCGATAACCATCACAATGGTCAATATCATCATCCGTTTGATAAACTTCTGATCCTTAAACAATACAAAGGCTGCAATAATCGGCAATATAAATACGTAAGAATCATTGCCCAACTGGGTCCAAAGTATGAAGGAAAAGAATATCTGATATCCGATGCCCATGAAATAGCGGTAATGAATAAAATCATTTCCTTTCATTTTAAGCGTAATCGATACGACAATATAAATCGCCACGCCGATTACAGTCATTTTAATAAACCAATCCTGCGTAACCTCTCCCTTGGACATTTTGAAAAAATAAAACAGCAAGGTCAGTAACACTACAACCAGATAAGTTGTCCCTGCACGCATATTCGCTTTCGCTCTAAAATACTTCTCATCGTATTGCTCCATACCTTCTCCGTCCTTTCGTATTAACAGCGTAACTTGACTATTTTTAATTATATCATATGTCGTCTTATTTTTCAATGCAATTGTCTGTTTTTTTTGACATTTTTTGTTTTATCGCTTTATCACAGAAAATTGACAGTCAATTTATCATTTCCGTATAACTGTGATCGATTGTGATGACACAATAATAATTCGGATGGGTTTCCCTTACCAATACATCAATGGCGTCCTTAATTTCCTCGTCACTGCGACGCAGCCCCTGCGGCACTACACAGTCGAAAATCACGTTGGTATGAGTCTCTCCCGGTACCACCCGTACATCATGTATCGTCAGCTCCTCATGTACTTTTTTTACTTCCTTTGCAAGCCAATGCCGCAAATTCCGTACCGATTCATCCTTTGTAATAATCGGGTCCATATGTACAATCAAATGAATATTCAAATCCCGTAAAAAATCCCGTTCGATATTGTCCACCATATCGTGGCTCTTTAACACATCTTCCTCCGCTGCCACTTCCACATGCACACTGCCGAACTGCCGCCCCGGACCATAGTCGTGAATCATCAAATCATGGGTTCCGAACACCCCCGGATACTCCATAATCCGCTTTTCGATTTCCTTTACCAGTTCTTCATCCGCCGCTTTTCCGAGAATCGGGTCCAGGGTCTCTTTTACCAGTTTTACCCCGCTGTATAAAATAAACAGCGCTACGCAAAGTCCCATATAACCGTCCAGGGAAAGACTTGTCAAATGGGACAATACCGTTGCCAGAATTACCGTACCGGTAGCAATCACGTCGTTTCTGCTGTCCTCTGCCGTAGCAAGCAGCGTCTGGGAACTGATTTTCTTCCCCAGATTCCGGTTAAACACCGCCAGCCAAAGCTTCACAAGAATGGCCAGAACCAGTACAAGTACCGCCACCCAGGAAAACTCCACCGGTTGCGGGTTCAAAATTTTAACGAAACTTTCCTTAAAAAGTTCTACCCCGATAACCAGAATCAACACACAAACCGTAAGCCCCGCCAGATACTCATAACGGGCATGTCCGTACGGATGCTCCTTATCTGCCGGCCGGCTTGCCATCTTAAATCCCAGAAAACTTACGATTCCGGAAGATGCATCCCCCAGATTATTAAAAGCATCTGCCGTAATTGCCACGGAAGCCGTCAGGGTCCCCACGATAAATTTTGCCGCAAACAGTAAAACATTACACAAAATGCCTACCATTCCCGACAATTTCCCGTAGGACGCCCGCACCTCCGGCAATTGCGTTGCTTCATGGTTTTTCACAAAAAGTCTGATCAAAAACTTTGTCATGTTTCACATCCCTTTCCGTGTTTCTTTGTATCTATTTGTATCTTCAAGAACAACCGTATGACTGTCCCTCTTTTTCCACATCAAGCACCGCCCGGATCATCACCAATCCGAAAGGTCCCAAAATCACTCCCAAAATTCCAAACAACTCTACCCCTACATAAACCGCCATCAAAGTATAAAGCGGCGGTATTCCGATTCCGTTCCCCAATAACTTCGGTTCCAAGCCTTCCCGCACCAATACACATAACAAATACATAATTACCAGCACCGCCACCTGCAGGTAATTTCCTTTTATGAGACAAATCACCGCCCACGGTGCCAATACAAGACCTGCTCCCAGTACCGGAAAGGCATCCAAAATAGCCACACCGATTCCGAGTAACAGTGCATAGTCTTTCTTCACAAACAAAAAACCCACCGTACAAATCGCACCCACTAAAAGCATAATAATACACTGGGTCTTTAAATAGGCCGTTCCTGCCGCAGACAGTCTGCCCATTACTTGCCTTGCTTCTACATAAAAAGGATTTCTCCGATACCCTTTTGCATATTTTTCCCGGTCGCTTAACATCAAAACCGCCGCCACAAATGCAATAATCGCGCCTGCCACACCGTAGGCAAAGCTCCCCAGCGCCGCTACGGATCGCTTTGACAAAGCCGGCAGGACATCCTCGTTTACCGTTTCCCCCACACGGGCCAGTCCCGTATGCATCAACCCTTCCGCCGTTCCGGCGCGTAAGGAAAACCAACCGTCCACGCGACTGCAAAACCGTTCTGCCATCCCCATTGCCGTATCCCGGTATCCGCCGTAATTTTCCATAAAGCGCATCACCTGTTCCACCAGAAGCTTCCCTAAAAAGAAAAGGCCTGCTCCAAGGGCCGCCACCAAAAGAGAAATCAATACAGCAGCTCCCACTCCGGCGGGAATATGCAGCTTTCTTTTCAAAAAACGAACAGCGGGGCGCACCGCACCTGCCAGCAAATACGCCGCCACAAAAGGCGCAAACAGCGGAAGTGCATAGCGAAACAAAAGATACACCCCCGCTGTTACTCCGATTATTTTATAAATCCGAACATATTTCTCTTTTAAAAATACGGAATTTTCCATAACATCACGCTCCTTTCAACATACCGATGTACTTTCAGTATGTCCTCGTTTGCGCGACCTTATGGTGCTCTTTTACTGTCAAAAGAGCCAGTTTCTTCTTTCCTGCATTTCTACAGCACTCCTCTACGGAGACAAGCAGGCTTTACATTTCGATTACCAAAAACTCTACGCCGCAAATTGTCTGCAGACTTACGGTTCCTTCCGATTTTTCCTTGGCAAAATCTTCCTCCGGACGATTTTTATCCAGAATAATCTTCGTTCCGATTTTTTCGCCCTTTGCAAGCTTTTCTTCTGCCGCGGTTGCTTCCTGCACCAGAATCTTTGCCAGAATATCCGGCGTACAATCACTGGAATCCAACACTAAATTATAATTTGCGTAATTGAAATATTCGATTCCGTAAATCTCTTTGTAACGACGATCTTCCGTTGCCGCACGATCCTTTAAACTTGCCATACATTCCTCTACGGAAGCATAGGTCTCCACCGCACCGCGGCTGGCATCCGCCAGAACACGGGAGGCTGCCACCGGGAGGCTTACGGATAAAAACACCTTAAAGGACTCTTCCACAAAATTCCACGCGAGACGGGAATCGAATAAAATCTTTTTCTCTTTCTGCTCTCTGGAAATCCGTGCCGTGGTATCATCAATCATATGGTCATACTTATGGTCTTTTTCCATCAGCTTATTCATTTCCAAAACGCTGACCCCTTGTTCTTCGGCAATCTGACGGATTACCTTTCCTGTGGAAAAGATCTCATATCCGTATTCCGCCTCCAAAATCTTACTGAGGGTAGATTTCCCGCTTCCTAAATTTCCTGTTAATGTAATGTGCATTTCCGGTTCCGCCTTTCGTCTGTGGTTCATTTGTTTCTTTTATTTCGGTGTCTCACCGCATATTATTTACTGAATCGAATTAAAAATATCCGCCATCGGAGAATCTTCCGATAAGATTACGGTCTTGTTCTTTCCCACAAGGGAAGCCTTTGCCGCATCCAAAGAACGTACAAAGGTATAAAATTCACTTCTGGATTCATCGCCGTATGCGGTAGACAAAATCTTCATGTACTCCGCTTCACCCTCTGCAACGGTCTTTTCCGCATCCGCTTCCGCCTCGGAAAGGCTGATGGCTACTTCATTGTCGGTCTGGGTCCGAATCTTGGTTGCCTCCGCTTCACCTTCTGCGGTGTACTGTGCCGCAATATTGTTACGCTCGGAAATCATACGCTCATATACCGCCGCCTTATTATCGCTCGGCAAATCCAGGTGCTTGGTCTCTACGGAAATCAAATCAATGCCGTACTGTTCCATGGAAGTACCGATATTTCCGCGAATCTTTTCGCTTAACGCGCCGTCACGTCCGGAAATTACTTCCGTCTGCTCCATACTGGAAATTACATTTTTCATCGCATTGTATACGGTAGTATTGATACGATCTTCCGCATACATTTTGGAGTTTAAGGTCTGAATGAACTTCTGCGGGTCGGAAATCTTCCAAAGCACGTAGCTGTCGCACACCATAGTCTTTTTATCCATGGTAATAACATCCGACGGCTGTAAGTCGTACACCAGCATTTCCTTCGGCAGGGTATCCACCGTCTGTACAAACGGCACCTTAAAGCTCAGGCCCGGCTGGTCCACAATATTAACTACCTTACCGAACTGCTTTACCAATTTATACTCATTCTGATAGGTTACTACAAGACAAGTCTGGGAAAGTACAAAGAGTACAAATGCCACAATCCCGATGACAATCCACTTTCCTGCACCCGACTTTTTCGGGTATCTCTCTAAATTCTCTTCCATGTCAAATCCCCCTTCCTCTTACTGCATTACCGGTGCCAGTGATGCGGCCGGGCTGTCGGACTCCAAAGCGTCAAGCGGCAACCACTTCTCGATAGAACCGTCACTGCTGTCGATAATCAGTTTCAAATCCGGAAGAAGCTCTTCCATGGTCTCATAGTACATACGCTGCTTTGTAATGAGCGGATACTTAATGTACTCGTCATACAATGCGTTAAAACGGGCTGCCTGACCTTCCGCCTCGTTAATACGGGCTTCTTTCGTCGCTTCCGCTTCTTTTAAAATCTTATCAATCTGAGCTTCTGCATTCGGAAGCTTTTCATTCCGGTATTTATTGGCATTATTGATGGCGGTTTCCTTACCCTGCTTTGCGGTTTCTACTGCCTTAAAGGCTTCCATAACCTCCGTGGTCGGCGGCTCCGCATCCTGAATCGTGATGTTTACAAGCTGAATACCAATATCCTGTTTCGTTAACTCCGCAATAATGCGCTCCTTAATCTCTGCCTGAATCTCGTTCTTACCGGTGGTGATGACGCTGTCCACCGGATGCTGTCCTACGGTAGAACGAATGCAGGCCTGCGCTACATTCTTTAAAATCTTTACCGGTTCCTCAGAGGCATAGAGTGCCTTTACCGGATCGGATACCTTATACTCTACGTAAAAGTCCACATTTACAAAATTGTAGTCGGACGTAATCATCAATGACTCGTCTTCCTTTGAAATGCTGGTTGTCTCATCGTAACCGATGGCAAATCCCTTAATCGTAGTGTTTACCTTTTCCACCTTTTGCACAAACGGTATCTTCAAATGAAGACCCGGCTCGCTTACCGTGTTCGGTACACCAAAGGTCGTCACTACCGCCTGCTCCTGCTCTTTAATCGTGTAAAACGAACTAAAGAGAATAATCAGTGCCACAATGGCCACTGCCACAATGCCGATTAATTTCAGCACCGCTTTTGTTGTTTTGTCCATAATTTCCTCCTTTTTGCGGTCCTGCCGCACATTCTGCCCTAATATAGTCCCACACCTCTTATTCGTTGCCTGCCGCCTGATGCAAACATTCCCCCAAACCTTTACATCTGCGAAACACCTCGCTTACTCCAACAGGTACTGTGTTAATTCCTGCGGCGTCTTCACGATATGCAACGCTCCCGCAGCTGACAACTCCTCTTCATCCCCAAACCCATACAATACACCGATGGTTTTTATCCCCACCGCGGCAGCGCCGATGACATCATACTTCCGGTCGCCCACCATAATCACTTCCCCTATATCGGTGATTCCGTTCTGCTCTATGGCATAACGGACTACCTGCTCCTTTGTACTGCGGTTTTTCGCATAATCGTCCGCTCCGCAAAGCATGGTAAAATACTTTGCGAGATTAAAATGTTCCATAATCTTAACCGCATACCGTTCCGGTTTTGAGGTGGCTAAAATCAGTTTCGCTCCGGCTTCGGCCAGCGCCTTCACCATTTTCTCCACGCCGTCGTACACTTCGTTTTCCGCCCAGCCGATATCTCCGTACCGCTCTCTATACTTGGCCGTAGCCTCCGTGGCCTGCTCCTTCGTAAAGTGGTAAAACTCGTCAAAGGACTGTAACAGCGGCGGTCCGATGACCTTGCGAAGCTCCTTCCGGTCCTCCACAGGAATGCCCATGTGCTCTAACGCATAGGCAAAGCTCTTTGTAATTCCCTCTTCCGGATTGGTTAACGTTCCGTCCAAATCAAATAAAATATACTTGTATTTCATTTTATTTCCTTTCCGGTCAGCACATTTTCCGACCGCAATTCATACTAATTCATAGGGAATTTCCAGTAAACATCCTCCCCGTCATCTTCCACGGTTACGGTATATTCCTTTTCCTTTCCGTCTTTTCGTAACGTGATGGTATAAGTGCCCAAAATCTTTTCAAACTCCACCGGTGCCGTGCCGAGACTGATTCCATCAATTAGCACAACAGCGCCCTTCGGCTCCAATAAAAAGGTGCTGTAGTTCTCATCATAATCATACCCGCCGGCTTCCCCGATCGGCACAAAACGACGGTCTTCGGAAGAATCTTCTCCGATTCCGGTATCGTCCCCGTCATCGAGTCCCGGATTCTCTGTGGTATCGTCGTCTCCGGTCCCGTCGCCGTTCTCTCCGTCTCCCGTATCCGGCATTGCGTCCCCGTCATCCGGGTCCTCCGTTAACACCGTACGCTCCGGCAAATCGATTTGGAAGGTATGGTACGGCTTTGTAATATTCAAATAGGCCTTGTAGGTCATATAACCCCCAAGTTCTGCTTCGATTTTATGTTCCCCGTACTCCAACACCAAATCCTGCTCGTAATAATCCACCTGCTCTCCGTCGATTTTTAAAATCGCGGAAAACGGTGTAATCTTAAAACGCACCTCCGCCGACTTTACCGGTGCTCCGCCGTACTCATACAAATCAATAACCACCTGCTCATTCCGGGCTACGGTCACTTCTGCGGCAGCCGCGTTTTTCTCGCCCACCACGGACACCGTATACTTTCCTTCCCGGACAAGATAGGTCGGCTCTCCTTCTAACACATGACTTTCATCCTTAAAGGTCACCTTTGCCCCCTGAAACTCGGTACAATTTACAAGCTTAATGGAACCGTGACCTTTGATTACCTCAATGGACAAAATCTCGGAGTCTTTGCCGCAAAGCTCCACCCGGTCGATGTCCCTCACTTCGCCTATGGCAATCTTTTCGCCCGCAAAGTAAGCCACCGTAGCATCCGTTATCTTATAGTTTGTCCCGTTGACTCCCAACATACCCTCCGAAATCGTAAACTCCTCCACACCGTGAAGTTCCCAGTGTTCTCCGGAAAGTTGCATCCTTGCCAGATTCCCTTCTGTGTCATACTCTGCCCGCACAATATCCCCATACTTTAAGGACGCCGCATAGGTAAGACTTCCGTACTTACTGCGGATATCCGCTGCCAGTCCGTAGGTAAGGGACACTTCGCCCCCTTCCTCCAGGTCATACAGCACAATCACGCCGGACTCCGTATCCACGGATTTTACCATCAACAATTTATTATGTTCTGCCGTCACGCTTTCCACCGGTGCAGCCCCCGTAGGCTTCTTTCCCGGCTTCTTTGTCCCGACAGGCTCTTCTTTTCCCGAAAAAAGTGTCAGCACCGTCACAACAAGAATCACCAATGCTGACGCTGCCAACAAAAAAAGAACGCGCTTTTCACTTTTCATGTAAACTCCTTCCGGCACTGGGCCTATGAATACATTATAGCGAAAAACGCGTTATGATTCAAGTGCTATTTCATTTGTCTTTCCTTCTATACCACCGTCGCCGTAATCAACCGTTGCAGCATCTCCCGGCAACGTCCGGCTTCGTTCGCGTTTTCCGCCTCCAACCGGCCCAGATGCTTTAACAGCCCTGCAATCTTTTCCTGCACATCTTCCACCTGCCCGATGGCATCCTCAATCCGGTGCTTTACTTCGAAATCCGCAAAAAAACCGTCAAAGAAATAGTCCGCAAACTTTAACATCTCACCGATATCAATCCGGATATCCGCTTCGATTCGTACATCCGTCAGCTCGGTTTTGAAATTACGCAACTGTACCTGCAGTTCTTCAATCAATGCCTGGGCTTCATCGATATCACTATGCTTCATCATATCGGTCATAAGTCCGCCGCCGAATATGTCCCAGGTACTCCAGCTGTCGGCACTGTCCAGATTGTCATGGGCCGCCTCCGCCAGTTCCTTTGCCTTTTCGCCGGAAACAATGGCTTCCCTGATCTCCCGGGCCTGTTTTTCTACCTCAAACAGTCTCTGTTCGGTTTTTATAATCTCCTCCGCTGCCGGCAGGCCCCGTCGCTTGATATCCTCCCGTTTTTCCTGCAACAGTGCTTCATATTCTTTTTCACAATCCTGCAAAGAAGCCAGCTCTTCTCCTGCTCTGTTCAGACGTGACTCAATCTCAAACAACTCTTTTTCCGCAGCGTCACACTTTACCGCCGCCATATACGCTTCCCTTTGCTCCTTTGCCAGCTTCTCTTCCTTTTTCCCCACTACATTTAAGAAAAATGCCGCAAGGCTACCATGCTCCAGACGGTCCACGTCCTTTTGTTCCGCCGCCTTTTGCTCCCGCAGTTCCATGGTCTTTGCCAACACATCACTGTACTGATTCTGTAAATCAGGCATCTGCGCTTCCAACTGCTGCTTTCTCGCCAGTCTTTCTTTTACCCCTGCGAATCTCTCTTCATACGTTCCCATATGATACTCTCCTTCCCAAAAAAAGGTCCGGTTGCACAGGACAACCGGACCACTCACTTCTTTTCTTATTCTCCCTCGCCCCATCCGAAGAAATTTTAACATAAAAAGGAACTCTTGTCAATTTACGGCAATAAACTTAGCACCACTTTTTCACAACCCCGGATAGCAATGCTTCCTTCTCCCGCTCCTGTTCCATAACCGCCAAAAGCTTTTCCGTGGTTTTCTGCGGTATCCAGGATTTTTTTCCGTTATGATAGCTGTTGGATATTTTCCAGAACTTCTCCGGGTAGGACAGCAAAAGATAGAACACCTGCCATTCCGCCGGTTCTACCTTACGCATGGATTGATAAGCGGTCAGCATACTTTCCGCCAGTCCCCGGTCCCATCCGGTTTTTTCCATTAATTTTCGAAAAAACAAGTAAAAGTCCGCAATCTGTACCCCAAAGCAGGCCTTATCAAAATTCACCGTAGCAAATCCCCCGTCCCGTAAAAGCAAAAGATTGTGATGGGTATAGGTTCCGTGACAAACACGCCCTTCCTTAACCGCCGTCTCCAAAACCGATTCACAGCCCAATTCCTTTGCCCCGGCAAGCGCCGCTTCCGCTTTTTCGTAAAACTCCGAAAAGGTATTGATATAAACCGTTTCAAAGTACGCTTTTTTCTTTTTCTCCCGGATAAAAGACCGTACCCGGCGCAGTTCCCGGTTCCGTTTTTCAAACAAATCCGGGAGGCTTTTTTGTTCCGCCCCCGCGAGCTCCTCCGTGGCCGGCGCCACACCGGTTAAAACATTATGTACTGCCGCCAGGTGTTTGACCGCAAGCAGGGCCTGGTCCGGCTTCTTTATATTACACTCTTCCCCGAAGTACCAGTCCTTTAACAAAAAAGAATCCCCGTACTCGTCCTTGGTAATATACGTGCCTTCTTTATTCGCCACATAGGCATCCACCGGAAATCCCCGTTCCGAAAGACGGGATAATATTCCTTGTTCGAATGCCGCTCTGGTTTCACTTCCGCTATATGGCATAAGCAGTTTCGGTCCCTGTTCCGTATCGATACGGAAGGCTCCCCGCGTCCTTGCGGTGCCCGTCACTGCAATCTCATACTGTTCAAAAAATTCAAGACTCTTTTCCTCCATAATATCTCCTCCGATTCCTCATGCCGGACCGAAATTCCCGGTCCAGACAGGTATATTCTTTACATACTATGAGGAGGACTTCTTGTTCATGTATAAAATCCAAGAAAAAAACAAGCCCTCTGTGTTTCTCCACAGATGACTTGCTTTTCATTAACTTTCTCTCTTTTTCTTTGCTTCCGCAAGCAGTACTTCCTTTTGATTCAGCTCCGGCGCTTCGATTACCGAAAGCAACAGCCGGTTCAGTACCTCGCCCAGCTCCTTCCCCGGTGCAAATCCCGCGGCAATCAAATCACTTCCGTTTACCGCCAGGTCTTTTAAGGACGTGCACTCTTCCCTGCTTTTTATTCCCAAAAACACCTGCCATACCTTTCGAAGATTTTCCGGTCCTTCCGTACGGTACGGCTCCGCATGAGCCACCAAATCCCCTCTGCGCAGTTCCAACAAAAGCGGAATCAAATCCGCTCCGATTTTATGCATGGCACGACGCATCGGGCGTTCCTCCGGTACAAAAGGGTAATCGTGCCACCGCACCAAACGGGACACCGTATCAATGGTGGCATTGTCCGCCTTTAACCGACGCAGAATCTTTTTCACCGAATCCGCCCCGGCCTCTGCATGTCCGTGAAAATGGTCAATACCCTCTGCATCCGTACTGCGACAGTCCGGCTTTCCCACATCATGAAATAAAGCCGCCAAACGCAAGTACCGGAATTCCTCCGAAGAAAAACCGGCCGTTCCCCCGTATTCCGACATCTGCTTTACCGTGCGTACCGTATCCAAAGAATGCAGTCCCACATTCGTATAATGGGCCGGATGCCGTTGCGGTGTCTCGCACATCCGGTCAAACTCCGGCAAAATCACTTCCGTAATATCACATTCATAGGCAGTCAAAAGCCGCCCCGGATGCTCCGAAAGCAAGAGCTTTGTAAGCTCCGCATAAATCCGTTCCGCACTGATTTTGCGTAAGGTCCCGGCCAGTTCTTTTGCCGCTGCCAACGTTTCTTCCTCTATTGTAAAATCCAATTGTGCCGAAAATCGAAATGCCCGTAAAATCCGAAGGGCATCCTCCGAAAACCGTTCTTTCGCCACACCGACACACCGGATGATTCCCCTGTCTAAATCCTCCGCGCCGGAAAACAAATCCACCAGACCTTCTTTTTCATTGTATGCCATAGCGTTTATCGTAAAATCCCGGCGTTTTAAATCCTCGGTCAGACTTGCGGTAAACGCCACCTCCTTCGGGTGCCGTCCGTCTTCGTATTTCCCGTCCACCCGGTAGGTGGTTACTTCAAACCCTTCTTTATCCAAAAGCACCGTTACCGTACCATGCTGAATCCCCGTATCCACCGTACGACGGAATAAAGACTTTACCTGCATCGGCAGCGCAGATGTAGTAATATCCCAATCCTGAGGTTCCTTCCCCAGCATGGCATCCCTGACACATCCGCCTACCGCGTAAGCCTCGTATCCGTGCTCCTGTAACGTAGTTATAATTTGTTTTACCTGCTTCGGTAATTCGATTACCATGCTTTCACCTCTTTCCGCTTTTTTCAATCCCATCCCGGTCACAAATTCTCTCTGACAGCTATGACAACCGTATCACCCGGTCTGCCAGGCGCTCCGCCTCTTCCGCATTATGGGTAATCAAAAGCACACTGCGCCCCCGGGTCTTTTCTTTTACATAAGACATCATCTTTTGCCGGTTCGTGGCATCCAGTCCCGTAAACGGTTCATCCAATACCAGCACTTCCCCATCGGAAAGCAGGGCCCGTACAATGGCCACCCGTCGTTTCATGCCACCGGACAGGGCTGCCACCGGTTTCGTTTCGCTTCCGGCAAGGCCCACTTCCTTAAGGGCTGCTTCCGCTCCTTGACCGTCCCCCGTCACCATGGCAATGTTGGTTATGGCATCAAACTCTTTGCACAACCGGTCCTCCTGAAACACCGCCCCTAAACGCTTCGGGCGTTTCACTTCTCCCGCATCTTCTTTTAAAAGTCCAAGCAAAATCTTTCCCGCAGTACTTTTTCCACACCCGGAAGCTCCCATCAGCGCCACCGTTTCTCCCGGTGCAATCGTCAAAGAAAACTGCTCCAATACGGTTTTCTCTTCAAATCTTTTCGTTACTTCAAACAGGCCGTAACCCGACTGTGCTACATTCACCGGCGACTTTTCTTTCATGCCTGTAAGTGCATCCTGTAAGGTCGGGGCAAGAGTACCTTCCGCTTCCTCCGGAAGTATCGTTTTCCCGTTTCCTTCCGCCGGTTCTGTCACTGCTTCCGTTGCAACTCCGGATTCCGCCGTTTCATTCTCTCCCGTATCGCCGGCGGAACCCGTTTCTTTTCCGTATCCGGCCAGTCCCTTCGCCAATGCCTTTACCAAAAGCATAACCGCTTTTTCAAAAATTACACTGACCAGTACAATCACTGCCGTCCAGGCAAACAATTCCTCCGTCAGCAAATACAGCTTCGCTTCATACAACCGTTCTCCGATGGAATTGGCCGGAAGGCCGATAATCTCCGCCGCAATTCCGGATTTAAAGCAAAAACCGAGGCCGACAGAACAAGCCGAAACAAAGTACGGCAATACCGCCGGAATATAAATATATCGAATCCGTTTTCTAAAAGGTATTCGGAACACCGTCGCCATCTCCAAAAGTTCTTTGTCCGTAGATTCGATACCCTGCAATACATTGGTGTAAATCACCGGCAGAACCATTAAAAAGGAGATCAATACGGACAAATTCTTGGAAGAAGAAAGCCAAAAAAGTGCCAATATAATAAAGGAGGCAACCGGTACCGCCTTAATCAGGCGCAAAACCGGATTTAACAACGCTTTCACAATGCCGGACACCGAAGCCAATACCGCACAGCCCACTCCGGCACAAAGAGCAAGGAAAAAGCCGGACGCAATCTTTGCGAAAGAATAGCCTACCGCCTTCCAAAACTCCGGCGTTTTGATCAATACAAAGAAGGTCTTTACCGTTTCAAGAGGCGATGCCACCAAAAGGTATCCTCCCATGGACGTTTCGCTTTTCTTCTCCAAAGAAAATACAATCAATTGCCATATCAGAATCCAGAACACAACCGCCGCAGTGCCTTTTATCCACGCCACTACCTTTTTCTTCGTCTGCTTATCCACAAGAGCCCCTCCTTTCCGCATTTTCCGTTACCCAGTATAACACACACTCTCCCGAAAATGCAAGAAGGGGCAGTCGCATCTTGATACGACTGCCCTTCCGTTTCCCTGTATCATCACGTAAACCCTTTTACTGAATGTCTACGCCCCAGCTCTCATCCCACTGCTCTATATTTTCCGCCTTGGTATATACGTGAATCTCCAACGGCAGGAAGCCTTTTTTGTCCTCATAATAGAAAGACACCGCGTACATTACAAAGCAATCGATTTCTCCGTTTTGCATTTTTTGTACTTCCATGGCCAGGGCTATCATCCCGATGAAGGTATCCTTCGGCGGCTGATTGTAGCTCCGATCCAGTTGTTCTAAAAATGCTGCCACGTCATCGGACAGATACTGCATCTTAAAAATATCTCCCAGGCTGGCACAGAACGGGTCTTCCAGCTTCTTTAGGCAGGCAAAAGAATTATCGCTGATTGCCTGTTCTGCCAGACGCTCCGCTTCTTTCCAGTCTGCTTCTCCGTGACAATCAAAAATACGTACAGCTTCATTCTGCATATAAGGACGGTATCCCAGTGTTAACGCTTCCTCGTAAGTACTATCTCCACACAACCCGTCATCGGTACAATAATCCCGGTTAATCCGGAATACGCTGGAAGCAATCGACTTATCCGCTGTATGGAACCAACGATGGCGATACACCCAGTATGCGGTTACCAAATCACCCTCGTATACGCCGAACCCCGGCTCTTCTGCCGGTTCAAACTCCTTCGGTTCCGAGCTTCCTTCCTCGTAATACTTTACCTCGATTTCACTTTTGCACACATTTACCCTGCTGTCAATCTTCTGAAACTCCGTAATTCCGGTCTTTGCATCAAAAGCGTGGAACGTATCTTTTATCTGTATTCCGAACCCTTCCGCGAAAGTCTCTTGTTCCTGTTCTACCTTCATCTCCGTCCGTGTCTCCCGCCCTTTCAGACGATACACCGTATTTCCCGCCTTTATCAGTATCTCCGACACTTCCGTGTAATCCACCGCCGGGAAATACGGATGGGCGTTTCCGCGATAAGAGGTCTCCCCTTCTTCCACTTCAAACCACACATAGCCCCGTCTTTCTTCTTCGTCAATCACCGGATATTCCACCCCGTCTACGATCAGGCGAAGGGTAGCAGAGAAACCGAGCCAATCCGCCTGCACTTCATTCCGATACTCCTGTAGCGCAGCAGTCTCCGTCGGCACTCCGCTTGCATCAATCTCGGTATAGAACGCAAATTCCGTATTGTATTCTCCGAAGGTGGTCTGTCCCAGCTCATACTGCTTTCCTTCGTGGGTAAACAACATCCTTCCTCCGGTGTAATCCATGGAAGGAATCGGACAAAATACCTCATCCGGTATTTCCGTAAGGCAACCCTCCGGATTTACGTCATACCACCGGATTCCGTTATCCTCGTCCGTATCCGTATCAAATCCGATGCGGTAAATATCTACCATCGTCGGCGCATATCCGAATATGGCGCCTCTTAAGGACACGTGATAAAGATTGCCTACCTCCTCATTCCGGTAACCGTATCCCGTACAGTTCCAGTCCCAGTCACTCTCCGGGTCATAATTTTCTTCTCTGTGACATCCTACCCGCAGACAAATCTTATCATAGACTTTCGCCAGCACCGCATCATCCACATAGACATCAAACAGCATCATGCGGTTATCCTTATCTCCCGTCACGGCCTTAAACTCAAACCGGAAAATACCGTCGGTAAAGCTTTTGTTTACCGACTGATAATATCCCTGCTCAATCAGAGATGCAGACACTTCATCTTTGTAAAGAGTTCTTACCTGTTCTGCCAAATCTTTCTGCGTTACAGGCAGTTCCGGAGTCTCTGCAGCCCCCTGCAATTCTCTCTTTAACGGGGTCCCGCTGCCGTTCTTTAAATCATAGCCGGTGGTGCCTGCCCAGAGAATCACCTCGGAAGCCTTTATAAAATCAAATCCCGAAAGCTCCCCATAACCCGTCCCCTCAAAATTACCATTTGCGCCGGCGGTTTCGGAAAAGGACATGTAATAATTGTTCTGCGCTACCTTATACGACCTCCCGTCCACCTCTAACGTCAAATCAGAATAGAATTCCTTCCATTCCGGCTGTATCATCTCCTCATATTGGGTAATGCCGCCCGCATATCCCTTTACGGTCTCTTCATCCGCATAAGAAGCCATGCACAGTTCGGTGATATACTGGCCGAATACCGCCTCTTTCAGGAAAAACTCCCGACCCTTATACTCGTACACAAACTCCGCATATTTCCGCTCCGGTACCGGATAGAATTCGTACTGCGGGACATTGATACGAAATTCCGGGGTATTTATCTCCCGTTCAATTTCAAAATCGTAATACTCGGTATTCTTAAAATTAATTCCGCACACATCCACCACAACCGGGTCTCCCTTTGCCATCCAGTAAGGGTTTCCCGTGGCGATTACATGAAACAAATTCGGCTGTGTCGCATCTTTCACTCCGTGTCCGTCATTCGGCCACTTATTGTCCACATCCTCATAGGCGCTTTCCCCAAGCGTATGGACAAATATTTTTATCTCCTCGTAAGCCGCACCCAGATTCTCATCTTTTACCGTAACATCCATCACCAGCTTCGGCTTTTCCATATCCCCGGTAACTGCCTTAAACTCAATCCGGTAATGCTCGTCTTCCACGGTCTGGTTCACCGGATAAAAATACCCTTTCTCTACGATTTGCGCAGACACTTCATCCTTATAATCCTCTCGCAACGCGTTCGCCAGTGCAATCTGCTCCGGTGTCTTCGACGGCACCGGCGTTGCCGTCGGTTTCGGTGTTGCCGTCGGCTTTGGTGTCGCCGTCGGTTTCGGTGTTGCCGTCGGTTTCGGTGTCGCTGTCGGCACCGGTGTTGCCGTCGGTTTCGGTGTCGCTGTCGGCACCGGTGTTGTCGTCGGTTCTGTCACTTTTGTCGGCTCGGGCGTATTGGTCGGTTCTACCGCTTTTGTCGGCTCCGGCGTCTCGGTCGGCGCAAGAGTTGCCGTCGGCTCCGGTGCTTTGGTCAGCGCAAGAGTTGCCGTCGGCTCCGGTGTTTTTGTCAGCGAAACCGTCGCGGTCGGGTCCGGCGCTTTGGTCGGTTCAACCGTTACCGTCGGCTCTGTCGCTTGCGTCACTTTTCCGGTCAAATCCGCCGGCTCCCCGGTTTCTTTCCCGCATCCCGCAAACAAAACCGCTATGATCAGCCCTGTTACAAACGCTCTCTTTCTCATAACTTTCTTCTCACCTTTCCCTGCTTTACTTTAATCGATATATCGTATCTCCGGACTTAATCTGTATCTCCGATGCTTCCATATAATCCACCGGCGGGCAGTACGGATGGGCATTTCCGCGGTAAGATTCCTGCCCTTCCGTCACATCAAACCATACATAACCGCGTTTTCCTTCTTCGTCAATCACCGGATATTCCACGCCGTCTGCCACCAGACGAAGGGTTGCGGAAAAGCTTAACCAATCCTTCTGCATCTCTTCCCTGTAATTCCACAGTTCCGTACTATCCGTCGGGACCTCCTTCGCATCAATATCGGTATAAAATGCAAGATCCGTATTATATTTTCCGAAAATTGTCTGTTGTAAATCAAAGCGCTTTCCTTCGTGGGTAAATACCATATCTCCTTCGCTGTACCACATAGAGATGGTCGGATGGAACACCTCTTCCGGTACCGTAACAAGACAGCCTTCCGGATTTACGTCGTACCACTGAATCCCGTTATTTTCATCTGTATCTACGTCAAATCCGATCTGATAAATATCTACCATCGTCGGTGCGATTCCAAACATTTTTCCGTTTAATGCCACGTGATAAAGATTCCCTACTTCCTCATTCCGGTAGCCGTAGCCCGTACAATTCCACGCCCATGCATTCTCCGGATCATAATATTCCTCCTGCATACAACCTACCCGCAGACAAATCTTATCATAAGTTGCCGCCAAAACAGCATCATCCACATACACATCAAAGAACATTCTGCGGTTTTCCTTATCTCCCGTCACCGCCTTAAGGTCAAACCGGAAAATGGCATCGGTAAAACTTTCGTTTACCGTCTGGTAGTACCCTTGTTCGATTAAGGACGCAGATACATCGTCTTTGTAAAGGGTTCTTACCTGTTCCGCAAAATCCTTCTGTTCCTGTGGCACTTCCGGTACCGGTGTCGGCGTTGGTATCGGTCTCGATAACGGGACCTTACTTCCGGTCTTTAAATCGTAGCCGGTAGTTCCTGCCCAGAGAATCACCTCAGATACGCGGGCAAAATCAATTCCTTTCCCTTCGGCATACCCTGCCCCTTTATAATCCCCGTTGCCTGTCTCAAAAAAAGACATCATATTATGATTTGCCACCGGGTATTCCGTGCCGTCCAATTCCAGGGTCAACGTTGACAGAAACTCTTTCCACGTCGGCCCAAAAGAATCCGCATACTGTTGTTCTCCCCCCGGATATTCTTTCATGGTCTCTGCAGAAACCATGGTAACAAAGCGCAGATTTGTTGCATACTGCCCGTATTCCGCCCGTTCCAGCATAAACTCCGTCCCCTTGTAGGTATACGAAAACCCATCATATCCCATCTCCGGCACCGGGTGATATTCATACTGCGGTACCGTGATGCGATATTCCGGAGTATCTACTTCATACTCGAATATCATATCATTCTCCTGTATGTATTCAAAGCTTACTCCGCACACATCTACCGCAAAGGTGTCTCCCACCGTCATCCATGCAGACGTACCCTCTATGGTAACGTGATATAAATTCCGCTCCGTGTCATCCCGCTTTCCGTACCCTTCCGCAGGTAAAAAAGACTCCTTCTCATTATCAAAGGCATTTAACCCCAAGGTATACACAAACACCTTCATCACATCATACTCTTCTGCCAATGCCGCATCCTTTACTGTCACATCCAACATTAGCTTCGGAGTTTTCATGTCACCGGTAATTGCTTTGAAATCAAACCGGAATCTGTCATCTTCTGCCGTTTGGTTCATCTCATAGAAGTAACCCTTCTCCACAATCCGCGCAGATACTTCATCCTTAAAATCCCGGCGCAGGCAGGAAGCCAGTGCAATCTGTTCCGGCGTCTGTGTCGGTACCGGTGTTGCCGTCGGTTTCGGGGTAGCAGTCGGGTTTCCTTTATCATCGGTATTTTCCGCCTCTTGGCCCGGCACGGAGATTTCAGTCCCCTTGCCCAACGTATCCGTCCCCTCCTTGGCGCAGCCCGCAAATGCAAACACTGTCACCAATACAAGTAACATCATTCTTTTTTTCTTCATCTCTTTATCCTCACTTAAATTATTTGATTCGAAGCCTGTTTTCCCCTTGCTTCAAGTAAATTTCTTCTGCTGCCGTAGCATTTACTGCCGGAAACATGACCCATCCGTGATACCACCCCGGCGGTCCCGCTTCTCCTGTTTCGTCACGATATATGGTGCACTTCCCTTCCGAACACATTCCGTATTCTACCCCGTCCACAACAAGGGTAAGCCCGGTCTCAAAGGAATCCCACTGCATCTGAAGCAATGCCTCCAGCCCCAACGGCGTGGCGTACTGCCCTTCCAAGGAGATCCCGTCATACGGAAACATGAAACTGCAACGGGAATCATATTCCCCAAACTCCGCATAATTTAAATAGTAGTCACCCTCTCCGGACGGAAGCCGGACACCTCCGTAATATTCTTGTATTATCGGATGCAAACCACCCTGCGGCAGGGCAAACCGATACTCCAAATTCACAAAATACGGTTGCGCCACATGCTCGAAACGAATCTCTCTTACACTGACCACTACCGGTTCCCCGTGACTGATCCACGCCGAGGCGCCGTCGAAGGATACGTGATATAAATTATCGATTGTTTCATCCTTTACACCCCAGGAGTCAAAGGTCGTATAAAGATCCAGTTCATTTTCATATTGCTCTTCCCCCAACGTATACGCGGACAAACAAATACGGTCGTTGCAACTTGTCAGATTTTCATCGTCTACATATACCTCAAATACCAGCTTCGGTGTATTGATATCTCCCGTAACCGCCATCAAATCCACACGGAAAATTCCTTCTGTTGCGGTCTGATTGATTTCATAAAAATATCCTTCCTCTACCAAATCTGCCGTGGTTTCATCCTTAAATATCTTCCGGAACAGTTCTCCCAGTTTCCCGGTGGCTGCCAATGCTGTGGTTGTTGCCACCAGAGAAAACACAATCGCAATACATGCAGCGGAAAGCACCTTCTTCCAAGCAGCTCTCCTGTTTCGTTTTTCCGTAAAATCAATAACCGTTCCCTTTTCTTCAATGTAGGTCTTATCCTCCGCACCTTTCTCCTCTGCCAGGCGAAGCAGTTCTGCAGCGGTTATGCGGTGCTTTGCATCACAAAATGCATCTACCTGTTTTTTGTATTCCATCTTTACGCTCATCAGAACCAGTCCTCCTTTCGCAAAGATTTCCCTAACTTCTCCCTGCCCCGTTTCAGCCGTATTTTTACCGTTGCTTCCGGTAGTCCCGTTACTTCCGCAATCTGCCGCACCGAATAGTCCTCATAATAAAACAGATGAAGAGGAACTCTGTACTTTTCCGGCAAAGCAAGTACAAAGCGGAACAAATCTCCCGGTGTTTCTTCCTCCGCCACCGCAATTTCCTCCGATAACGGTGCATCCGACAGATAACTTCTGTCCCGCAAATGGTTTTTGCACAGATTGATGGACACCCGGATTAACCATGCCTTTATGTGGTCTTCGCTTTCGAACTCCGTCTCGCAACGAAGGAGCTTTAAAAACACATCCTGCTCCAAGTCCGCAGCATCATCCGCTTTTCTTACATAGTTAAATGCAACCGCATACACGGTATTCTTAAATTTTTCAAATACCTCCAAGAATACAGCTTCTGTTATTTTCATTGTAATCAGCGCGCTCTCACTTTCATCGAAATGTGTTTTCCGTCCCATTTCACTTATAATACACGTCGGGAAGGAAAAAAGTTTCAAAAATTTTTAATATTTTTTCACTGCAAACATCAGTATAGCAAAAAGTAGGTTTTCTCACAAGGATATTTTCAAAAATGCTCTTGACAAATCATTCGACATGTCGTAGAATAAATATAGTTCTACAGGTCGTAGAATCAAAACACGTAGAAAGGAGATACCTTATGGGAGACTTACAAATGGGTGCCATCGAATCCAAATTCGCGGATATTATCTGGGAGAACGAACCGATTTCCACCGCAGAGCTGGTGCGTCGCAGCGAAGAAGCGTTTCGTTGGAAAAAAACCACCACTTACACTGTCTTAAAGCGCCTTTGCGAAAAAGGCATTTTTAAAATGAACAAAGGAACCGTTACTTCTTTAATGTCCCGACAGGAGTTTTATTCCGTACAAAGCGAGAACTTTGTAAAGGAAACCTTTGAAGGGTCTCTTCCGGCATTTTTCGCCGCCTTTACCGCACGAAAGAAGCTGACACCGGAAGAACTGGCGGAACTGAGAAGTATGATTGATTCTTATGGGGAGGGAAAATAATGGAACGTGTCTTTTTACATATGCTGGGCATGAGCATTACCGCCGGTCTTCTTGCGATTGCCGTACTTTTGCTTCGGCCGCTTCTAAAAAAGGCTCCGAAAGCATTATGTTGTGTATTATGGGGCTTTGTCGCCATCCGGTTAATTTGTCCGATTTCTTTTACGAGCCCCTTTAGTCTGATTCCGAAAAATCTGACCGTATCGGACTCCGCATTTTCCGGTTCCGATGCCGGATACGGAGACTTTGTTTCCATGACACAATTTTCCGATACCACCGGTTTTTTATCACGTCCGTCGGAAAACGGCAATATCCGTCCGATACAGCTCTCACAGTTGCAATTTTCGGAAACCGATTCTTTCTATGACGAAAACACCGAATCCTTCTACGGTGATGCGACACAATCTGTCCCTCCGGTTACACCCGGGACAACCGGCACGGAACTTCTTCGCGGATTTCTCCGTTTCATTTGTACGGTTTGGCCGATCGGTATTCTGGGAATGCTTTGTTACGCCGGCTACAGTTACCTGCGCATACGAAAAAAAGTAAAAGAAGCAGTCTTTCTTACCGACAACATCTGGCTGTGCGATCATGTGGAATCACCGTTTATTTTAGGCATTTTCCGTCCGCGGATTCTGTTGCCTTCTACCATACAGCCGGAAGAAATGCAGCATGTTATCGCCCACGAAAAGGCGCATTTAAAACGTCTGGATCATCTCTGGAAACCGTTGGGATTTGTTTTGCTTTCCGTTTATTGGTTCAATCCGGTGCTCTGGATTGCTTACATTTTCCTTTGCAAAGACATCGAACTGGCCTGCGACGAACGGGTCATACGGAAAATGGATACGGAAGATATCAAATCTTATTCTTCCACTTTGTTAAACTTCAGCATTTCCCGAAAAGCCATTTCGGTTTGTCCGTTGGCCTTCGGAGAAGTACATGTGAAAAAGAGAATTAAAAATGCACTTCACTATAAAAAGCCGGCCTTTTGGATTATTATGGTTGCGGTACTTTCCTGCGTGGTTGTGGCTGTCTGCTTTTTAACCAATCCGGTTGCACAAGAAAAAAACCCGCCGGTTTCCGATGAAGACATCGCCTTCGTGGCCTTTGACGTTATCGGTACCGGCACGGATTTCCCTTCCATAGAGATTAAGGCGGAACCTTATTCCTGCTATTTTGGGGATAACCCGGATTCCTTTCCGCTACAGGTAACGTGGAACAATTATAACTATGACTCCGATTTTCTGTACGGATTGGATTTTGATATTCTCTATTATGAGGACGAGACTTGGACCAGTTGTTCTACCGAAAGCGTAAGCTTCCCGGAAATCACTTGTTCTTTGCCGAGAAGAAGCGCAGCAAACCAATCCTACTCCTTGGAAAGATTTGATTTTTCCAGGAACGGACGTTATCGCTTTCAGGCAGAGCCGCAACCGGGACAATATATCTGGTTTGATTTTGATACTTTTCTTGTACAAAAAAGCCGCCCGGATACCCTGACCGATTATGCGTTATTGTCCCTGGCTTACACCATTACAAAAAACCATGGGGATATTAATCAAGGAATCACGGAATATCCGGAGCTTTACGACCTTCTGCTTTCCGGAGGAGAGCGGACCGTAAATTGCTTTGTAAAGGCCCTCTCCGGTGCAAAAGAAAACGGTCTCCGGGAATACCTTATGGCAAAGGTTTGTTCCGTTATTACCGGAATCGGCAACGAAGAAGGTGCCTATAATCCTGCAACCTGGTGGGCTACCCCGGACCAGTGGCTTGAAATTTATAAGAAACACCTGGCTCATGAAAACACCCAGACCGTTTCCTTATTTTCCAACCCGGAAACTCCGGTAACACGTTCCCTCACATGGTTAAACTGGTTTTACAACTTTTATAATTATGAGGGCTCTCCGAAAGAGGAAATACAGCTTTCCCTGCCGGAATTTCCGGGGGTTACCTTTTTTGCTGACTCCCAAAGCATCGAAGCCTTTACCATAGAGCGTGGCCGGACCCTGATTTCCGCACCGACGATTTGGGATACTTATCTAACCGACTTAAACGGCGACGGTTTTCCGGAAATATGTGCCACAGTCTCTCTCGGAGATGATGGTTCCCACTTAGGCATCCGTGTTTACGACTACAAAAACGATGCGTCCTATTCCCTTTGGGATAACGAGCGCTATGATTACGCATTGTTCGGTTCTGTCGATACCATGTTTGTAGAAAAGCTCGACCGTACCGGAAAAGAAGATCCATTTATCGGAACGCTTGCTTTCTCGGTCAAAGATACTGACCCTTCCTTAACTCTGACCGAAGCAAGCCGTTATGCCTACAGTTCCTACGGATTTTCTACCGTTCACATGGACTTGGCAAGCTACAACTTTCTGTACAACAACCTAACAAAGAACGCTACACGCAATCGATGGAGTCACTTAGATACGATTCCGCTTTGGAACATTACGACAGAAGAAGACTGGAACGAATTTCTCACTACCTTCCCGGATGTACGCCTTTGGAGTGACAACCATATCTATTCGGTTGAGGAATATTTTACAGAGCCGATTCTGGACTATCTTGCGGATTGCGGAAAATGGGAATATATCAACCTTTACCTAACTTCCCACGGCCTTGCCTACGCACGTACCGGTAGCTCTTTTGCAAATGACAGTTCCAGATGGTCCTCCGAAATGTCCTATGAATACTAACGAGCCCTCTTACAAATCCGCGCAAAGGCGCAATTTATTCACACAACAAAAGACCGCCCGGTTTCCGGACGGTCTTTTTATCTTATTCTTACTAATTATCTTTTATAAAAGAAGTTATCCTCCGGCAGTGTTCCTCCGACGGAAGCCGGATTCTGCTCAAACAATACATTCAAGTATGCATTTGCCTTTGTCTTCATCTCATCGCCTTCGATTAAGACGATATTGCAGTACGGAATCGCCTTCTTTGCAATGGCAGCCTTGAAGATATCAAACTTCTCGGACAATGCCGCTGCCGCATCCACGTTTTCTACCGTATAGGCCGCCGAAGCCACATACTCTTCCATAAATGCGTTTACCACATCCGGATTTTCGGTTAAGTACTTTGTATTTGCCACCACAACGCCGGTTACTACCGTGGAGCCTTCATTCAAAGCTTCCCATTCCTTCGTAATATCCAGTGCGATACGAGCCTTTGCGTTGCTGTTCAATACCGTGGTTACATACGGCTGCGGAAGCATTGCCACCGCATTCTCTGTCTGGGACAAAATCGCAGCCACTTCGGTAGCCTCGGACTTATACTCAATGGTAACATCCTTGCCCGGCTCCATACCCGCGGACTTTAAAAGCCAGTTTAAGGTATACTCCGGCGTCGTTCCCTTACCGGTGGAATAAATGGTCTTTCCTCTCAAATCCTCTACGCTCTGTACCGTCTCTCCGGTCTCTACAATGTACAATACACCCAGGGTATTGATTCCAAGCATGGTAATACCGCCCTTGGACTTGTTGTAAAGCACGGAAGCCAGATTACACGGAACTGCCGCAATCGGGATATCTCCCTTAATGAGGCTTGCGGTAATCTCGTCTGCCGCACCCGCAATGGTGAACTTGTAATTATTCGCAGTAGCCCCTGCCTCGGCATCTTCCATCATCTTTAACATACCGAGCGCCGTCGGACCCTTCATTGCCGCAATAGTTACATCTACCTTTTCCTTCGGTACCTCTGTCGGCGCTGCCGTCGGCTGGGTTTCCTGATTGCCTGCATCCTCCGTAACCTCTTTCGTTACTTCCGGTGCCTTGGTCGGGTCAGCCTTGCCCTCATCCTTCTTTCCGCATCCCGCAAACACAGATACTAACAGCATTGCGGTCAGTAACAATGCAATTTTCTTTTTCATACGAAAACCTCTCTTTCTTTTTACCGGGAACGTATCCCGCGTCATCAGAATATTTATTTCGCCTTTCCCTCGGAGCACCTTGGAATCGGCGGGGAACCTTTTGTTCCTGGCTGTATTATACGGAATAGTTAAGAAAATGTCAATAATATCCTCAAAAAAAGAACGTGGGGTGGCGCAGGAAAATGCGCGCCGGCACCGGGTGTGGCGGACTCTTGCGTAATCCTTGCAGATACACAAAAGTCGGTCTCATATATTTTCTTTTCCATTCTTTTTAAATAGCCGGTGACTTTCGCATTATTCTCTTTGAACTTTACGTAGGATAGTAGACTTTCTTATTACTTCGCTTATCCGGCAGCAACGCACGGACAGGAGGTCCGTTCAAAAGCGGACCTAGTCCGCTTTTGGCGCCGATGTGCGACTGCAAAGCAGTCTTCCTCTGCGCATCGTGTGCATCCTGCGGAGCATGGATTTGTTGAAAACAAATCCCGCCATAAGGCATGGATGCCGCATCAGGGCGGTTGCGTCACTTGTTCGTTTGTATGGCGAAGTAATTAGAAAGACTCTATCCGGAGTACGAGAAAAGAGGATGATGCGAAAGGCACCGGCTCATTCATATCCGTTAAAAAGAAAATATATGAGACCGACTTATTTTATATGCTAACAAGCAAGAGTGGGGGCGCGCATTTTCCTGCGACACCCCCGTTTCTTTTATTCTTCTACAATTTTAATTTTCAAACAAGCCCCGATGCTTTCCGCATCCACATAAATCACCGGAAGGCTCTCATCCTCATAGGCCGGTACCATATTGGAAAATCCGCACAAAACTCCTTTTCCTTCCAAATTCACCCGGGTCATGGCCGGTACCTTAATCACTACCTTCCCACCCAGGGAATGCACCTTTACAAAAGACTCTTCCGGGAGAATCGCTTCGCTTAAATCCACCTCAACACAAGCAGCCACCGCCGTCACATCAAGGTAGGAAGCTTCCTCTTCCTCCAAACAAATCTCTCTTGTGGTTAAACAGGAAAAGAAACGTTTGCTCTCACTTCCCTCATTGTCCTCTTCCAAACGCAGGGAAAGACGTCTCATAATCTTCGCCAACGCGGTCGCGGTCCCGTACACCGCCACCGCAAAAGCCACCAACCGGAACAAGCACCCAAACAGGCAATGCTTTTTCTCTTTCACCACTACAATCCCATCTTCTCTCATAAGTAAACTCCTTTCTATTATGCCTTAAACCGATAACCTACGCCCCATATGGTCTCGATATACTGCGGATTCGCCGTATCGGTTTCTATTTTTTCCCGCACTTTTTTTATGTGCACCGTTACCGTGGCAATATCGCCCACGGAATCCATATCCCAGATTTCCCGGAACAGCTCGTCCTTCGTAAACACACGATTCGGATTCTCCGCCAGGTAAGTCAAAAGATCAAACTCCTTTGTGGTAAAAGCCTTTTCTTCTCCGTTGACAAATACGCGACGAGCGGTTTTATCAATCCGGAGCCCTCGGGTCTCCACTACTTTATTTTCCCGGATTCCGCTGCCTACCAGTCGCTCATAACGTTGCAGGTGCGCCTTTACCCTTGCTACCAACTCACTTGGGCTGAAGGGCTTGGTCATATAATCGTCCGCCCCCAGACCCAGACCTCTGATTTTATCTACCTCATCTTTTTTTGCGGATACCATTAAAATCGGAATGTCCTTTGCCTCACGGATTGCCTTACAAATCTCAAATCCGTCACTTCCCGGTAACATCAAATCCAAAACCACCAGATTGTAATCCTCTTCCAGCGCGGCCTGTTTTCCTTTGACACCGTCTTCCGCAATGGTTACCTCATAACCGGACAATTCTAAATAATCCCGCTCCAATTCCGCAATTGCGGTCTCATCCTCAATAATCAAAATCCTCGCCATACTTCCTCCTTTTCGAATAAAGAGTGCACAAACAAACTATGCCTTGATTCCGTCCAAACCACGGTACGCCTGTGGTTTTTTCTGCTCTTTTCCGTCCTTTCGCACTTTTAAAAGCGTAAACGAAATCGTTGTTCCTTCCCCTTCTTCGCTTCTTGCATAAATGGTACCGCCATGGTCCTCCACAATCTGTTTTACGATTGCAAGGCCGAGGCCGGAACCGCCTTTCCCCGTATTTCTGGAAGTATCCCCTCTATAAAACCGCTCAAAAATGTGCGGTAAATCTTTTTTCGGAATTCCCGCTCCGGTATCTTTTATTTCTGTCCGGATATAGGATAACTCATCAAGCAACGTAACGGTAATTTCTCCGCTCTCTTTTGATAAGTATTTAACCGCATTCCCGATAATATTCATGGTAATGCGTTTTAGCTGTTCTCTGTCGGCATATACTTCGTCGTCCTCCGACAGCTGATTCACCAACCCTATCTTAATATTTCTCCGTTCTAACTCCGGTTCATCTTCTTCAATGCAATCCGCAAAGAAATCCTTTAACCGGACTTTCTCGAAATGATACGGATAGGATTTACAGTCAATCTTTGTATATAGTGCCAATTCCTCTACCATACGGGTCATATCTTCCGCTTTGCTCCGAATGGTGCGCAAATACTTTTCCTGCTTTTCCGGTGTATCCGCCACACCGTCCATAATCCCTTCCGCGTATCCCTTTATGGTAGTCAGCGGCGTTTTTAAATCATGGGAAATATTTCCGATTAACGTCCGCAAGTCCTCCTCGTACTGCACCCGGGTATCGATTTCCGTCTTCAGATGGGCACGCATCTCCTCAAAATCCGCACTCAGCTCTCCGATTTCATCCTCACCGGTTTTTTCCAGCCGGAAGTCCAAATCTCCTTCTTTTACCCGGCGGGTTGCATACTTTAATTTATTAATCGGTTTAATAATTCCGGCATACAACCAAACACTCAAAAAGATACCGGTAATCAAAAAAACAATCACAACGGACCCGATGGCCTGAATCAATGACGTCCTGGTCTGCGGCATCAGGGTATTTACATCCGAAATGACATACACACTGCCCGGCGTCTCGTCGGAAAACATAAAATCCTGCTGTTTTACCAAATAGGGAATCCGTCCGCTGATATATAAGCCTCCGTCTACATTTGCATTGTAGGAACCGTACTCCGGTAACGAATCTTCCACCAATTCATACAGCGCATCGTTTCCGCAATATACCAGAGCATCCCCTTTTTGAACCACCAAAAAGGCCTGGCGTTTTTGCAGACGTTCATTTATGGTCTGCAAATACGTAGTATCCAGCAAATCATCCGGACGCTGCTTCGTCACTGTTTTCAGTTCATTGTACGTCCCTCTGGTCAATCGGTTTAATACCTGTACCGGATTTTGTAAGGCTTGTAACGTGCTGACTTCGGTCTCATAGACCTGTTGCATTGCACTGGCCTGGTATCGAATGATAATAAAACCGAAACTTACCAAAAGAAGAATCGGAAACAGCGTCATCAGCATAAACATTACAACCAGACGCTTTCGAAAATCCATGGCAGTCGCCTCCTGTCTCTCCCTAAAGATACTCTGCCCTTATTTTCCCCATTTATCGAAGTGCTTCCTTAAAAGTTCTGTGCACGGAATTCGTTTGGCGTAATTCCCTCTAAACGCTTAAAGTTATAGCAATAATAGCTCACATCCCGGATACCGACCATCTGTCCTACCGCTGCAATCTTCATATTCCGGTCAGCCAGATAACGCTTGGAAATCTGAATCCGCCGTCTCGTAATATACTCAAACGGACGCATGGAAAAGGCTTCCTTAAAGGTTCGACACAAATGCTGCGGAGTAATATTTAACACGTTGGCCAAATCCTGCAATGTCATCTGTTCGGTGATATGCTCATCAATATAATCCAAAAGCGGAAGAAGTCTTTGCTTCCCCTTTGTCTGCGGCTGTGCCAGCTCATGCTGCAACATATAGAACTCCATCATAAGGTCATAAATATGCACCGAACTGCGTTCCATACCGTTTAAGCGATCATTCTTAAGCTCCGTTAAAATCTGACGCAAAATACGTTCAAACCGGGAAGTATCCATGCCGTTTAATACAACGGCATCCTTGATTCCCATACATTCCAATGCCTGTGCCATGCCTTCCCCCGCAAGTGTAATCCAGCTGGTCACCCATTTCCCTTTTCCGTAATAACGATGTTCCCGTCCTTCCGGAAGAAAGAACACGCATCCCTGCTCCAACTGGAATACCTTGTCTTCCGTCTCCAGTACCCCTTCGCCTTCCGCGCAAAAGATAAACTGTGGGAAAGCATATCCGGTTTCTCTGACAATCGGACACTGTTCCTTATTTAATCCGACCGCAGGAGTCTGAAACAATAACTTTGTTTTTTTAATATTTGGAAACACTGCTTCCGGTTTCATACGCATCCTCCTCTTTTGATTATAAATCGCAAGTGCCCACCGTTCTCGGGAACGGTACTACGTCACGGATATTACCGATACCGGTCAGGTACATCACGCAACGTTCAAATCCGAGACCGAATCCCGCATGTCTTGCGGAACCGTACTTACGCAAATCCAAATAGAACTCGTAATCTTCCGGATTTAACTTTAACTCTTCCATTCTCTTATACAGCTTGTCGTAATCGTCTTCTCTCTGGCTGCCTCCGATAATCTCACCAATGCCCGGTACCAAAAGATCCATTGCCGCAACCGTCTTGTTATCCTCGTTCATCTTCATATAGAAAGCCTTGATATCCTTCGGATAATCCGTTACGAATACCGGCTTTTTAAATACCTGCTCGGTAAGATAACGTTCATGCTCCGTCTGCAAATCACAGCCCCAGCTTACCTTATAATCAAAGTTGTCATTATTCTTCTCCAAAATCTCAATTGCTTCGGTGTAGGTTACATGACCGAATTCGGAATTTGCAACGTGGTTCAGACGCTCGATTAATCCCTTATCTACAAAGCTATTGAAGAAATTCATTTCTTCCGGCGCATTTTCAAGCACAAACTTAATAATATACTTAATCATGCTCTCCGCAAGCATCATATCATCCTTTAAATCCGCAAATGCGATTTCCGGCTCAATCATCCAGAACTCCGCCGCATGACGGGTGGTATTGGAATTCTCCGCACGGAAGGTCGGTCCGAAGGTATAAATGTTACGGAATGCCATGGCATAAGTCTCACCGTTTAACTGACCGCTTACGGTAAGGTTGGTGGACTTTCCGAAGAAATCCTTGGTGTAATCTACGGAACCGTCCGGATTCTTCGGTACGTTTTCCATATCCATGGTGGTAACACGGAACATTTCGCCCGCACCTTCACAGTCACTTCCGGTAATGAGCGGCGTATGCACATACACAAAATCTCTCTCCTGGAAAAATTTATGAATGGCATAGGCAATCAGGGAACGCACGCGGAACACCGCCTGGAACGTATTGGTACGCGGACGAAGATGGGTCATGGTACGTAAAAACTCCAGTGTATGGCGCTTTTTCTGTAACGGATAATCCGGGGTGGAAGCGCCCTCTACAAATACCTCTTCCGCCTGTATCTCGAACGGCTGCTTTGCATCCGGCGTAGCTACAAGCTCACCGGTTACGATAATTGCGGAACCTACGTTCAGTTTGGAAACCTCCGCAAAATTATCCATGGTATCATGATATACTACCTGTAAGGTTTCAAAGAACGTACCGTCGTTTAAAACAATAAATCCGAATGCCTTGGAATCTCTGACACTTCTTACCCAACCGCCTACGGTTACCTTTTTACCTAAATACTGCTCTCTGTTACGATACAACTCTCTTACTGTTACTAACTCCATTTTTATTCTCCTTCCGACGGGAAGCTCCCGTTATTTCATTCTTTACACACAACCTCCCGGTCACCGTGTCCCCTATTTCTTCCATTTTCCCCTTATCCGCTTTCTGTTATACTTATCTGCCGTACTCTTTTGCCAGCTTCTCAAACAACGGAAGCGCACGCTCCACCTGCTCGGTCTTTACGCAGTAAGAAATACGAAGGAAGCCCGGACAGCCGAAATCCGTACCCGGAACCAAAAGCAAATCATACTTCTTTGCACGCTCACAGAAGGCTTTCTCGTCAGCCTCCAAAGCCTGCGGGAATAAATAGAACGCACCCTGCGGCTTCACTACATTATAGCCGAAGGAAGTCATTCCCTCGTATAATAAATCGCGGTTCTTCTGATAAATGGAAATATCAGCGGTCTCCTCGACACACTTTGCCGCTACGCGCTGGAACATACTCGGTGCATTTACATAACCGAGAATTCGTCCCGCGCCGCAAACCGCAGCATACGCATCCTGCCAGTCTTCCATCTCGCACGGAACTACGATATATCCGATACGTTCACCCGGCAGGGAAAGGGACTTACTGTAGGAATAACAAACAAAGGTATTCTTATAATACTTAGTCACATACGGAATCTCCACGCCGTCATAAGCGATTTCACGATACGGTTCGTCGGAAATCAGGTAAATGGCATGTCCGTACTCTTTCTCTTTTTCGGAAAGAATCTGTGCCAGGCGCTTAATGGTTGCCTCGGAATACACCGCACCGGACGGATTATTCGGGGAATTAATTACAACGCCCTTGGTTTTCTCATTAATGCGCTTTTCAAACTCCTCGAAATTAATCTGAAAGCTCTCCGTATCTGCCGGTACAATGACACACTTTGCCCCTGCACCCTTCTCAATAAAGCATGCATATTCCGGGAAGAACGGAGCAAATACGATAAACTCGTCTCCCGGTACCGTAAGAGCCTTAAATACAATACTGATTGCCGCTGCGGCACCTACGGTCATGTACAAATTGTCCTTCGTAAAATTCGTACCGAATCTGCGATTGATGGACGCAGAAATGGAATCACGAACAAAATCCGCACCCTGGGCACTGGTATACCCGTGGAGCACTGCCGGATTCTCGGACTGAATCATCTCCAGTAACGTCTTCGTTACGGTCTCCGGTGCCGGTACATTCGGATTACCGATACTGAAATCAAAAATATTCTCTCTTCCTACAATTTTGGCACGCTGGTTGCCGTATTCAAAAATTTCTCTGATTGTGGAACGCTTCTTTCCAAGCTCCACCATTGCTTCTGCTAACATATTTACGCTTCCTTTCAACAAATATCCAATGATATAATACCACGAAACCTTCCGGGTTGCAATAAAAATATTAATTTTCTTATGTAAAACTCTTGGATACCGGGTTTCTCTTTTCTTTCAAAAGATTTGCCATTTGACTTAAAATATGATATACTGTTTTGAAACAGATATGTCTTACATAAGGATATAAATTGTTGCATCAAATCAAAGGAGGGGTTTTTATGATAATGAACGGAATTACCGTAGAACTTGAATGTCCTCTTTCTTCTTACGAAAAAAGAGATGATGTCATTTATCCGGAGGTTGTGCATGAAACCTATTTTTCTACTACCACCGGTCTCGACAGAGGAGCCAATGTGATACTTCCTCCGAAGTATGATACTTCCAAAAAGTATCCGGTACTTTATTTATTGCACGGCATTTTCGGTGATGAGTACGTTCACCTCCGTGACAATGACCGTAAGCTTTTAGAACTTCTCGGCAACCTTACCGCAGATGGTCTTTGTGAAGAAATGATTGTTGTACTTCCGCATATGTATGCTACCTCGGACCCGAACCAGCAGCCGGCCTTCAATCAGGAAGCCGTAAAGCCGTACGATAATTTCATTAACGACCTGGTTACGGATTCGATGCCGTTTATCGCAAGCAAATATTCCGTTTATACCGACCGTGAACATCAGGCAATTGCCGGATTTTCCATGGGCGGTCGCGAGACCTTGTTCATTGGCTTTACCCGTCCGGATTTATTTGATTATGTAGGTGCCATTGCACCGGCTCCGGGAGCCACTCCGGCTCAGGACTGGGCTATGACCCATCCGGGACAGATGCAGGAGAGCGAGATGACCTTTGCAGGCAAAGACTATGCAGCAAAATTAGTCATGGTATGCTGTGGCAGCAACGACGGTACCGTAGGTCAGTTCCCGATGGGCTATCACAAGATTTTGGAGACCAATCAGGTACCTCATACCTGGATTGAGTTCCCAGGAGCAGAACATAATGCAACCGCCATCCGTCCGGGCTTATACAATTTCTTACGCGCTGTATTTAAATAATCCTTTGCGATTATTCCCTTGTAACTAATCACGCATTTTAAAGAGTGCTGCGGTACTTGTCCTGAACCCACGACGACCGGAGCACTCTTTTTAAGAGGTCCCTATGAAACATTTCCTTCGATGGTTATCCTTCCTTCCCGCCCTTCTGATGCTGCTTTTGATTTTCGGATTTTCCGCACAGGACGGGGCAACCTCCGGTTCCTTAAGCTACCAGGTCAGTTATTGGATTGTGTGCCTTTTTGACCGGATATTTTCCTTCGATTCTTCCGAGATTCAATTGCTTGCAAAGGCTGAGGATATTCAGCTTCTGATTCGGAAGCTTGCCCATGTAACGGAATACTTTTTGCTGACCTTAACCCTGTATCTTCCGTTACGGATTTGGCTTCCCTATCAGGGAATTTC
Source organism: Lachnospiraceae bacterium (assembly GCA_017938405.1). Taxonomy (GTDB): domain Bacteria; phylum Bacillota; class Clostridia; order Lachnospirales; family Lachnospiraceae; genus SIG307. The sequence continues at coordinate 3,188 of JAGBBP010000020.1, read as the reverse complement.
CGTGCAGGGAAAACATTTCTTTTATAAATTAATACTTCCGGCTTTTTTTCTGAGCTTACTTTCCGCCGCGGCAGACGAGTTTCACCAAAGCCTTGTCCCCGGACGTTGCGGTACCCCTTTGGATGTTTTGGTGGATTCCGTCGGAATCACGGTCGGATGTATCTTACTTATTTTATGTCACTTTCGTTGTCTGAAAAAGAGTCCTCAGTAACAGGAGCGTAACTATGAATCACATCGTTATCGGTATGTTGGCACACGTGGATGCCGGAAAAACAACTTTATCGGAAGCTTTACTCTACTCCACCGGTGCCATCCGGACGCTGGGGCGGGTAGACAACCGGGATGCGTTTCTGGACACCGATTCCATGGAACGGGCCCGAGGCATCACCATTTTTTCAAAGCAGGCGCGTTTTACACTTCCCGACTATTCCGTCACTCTGTTGGATACTCCGGGACATGTGGACTTTTCCGCGGAAATGGAACGTACCCTTCAGGTACTGGACTATGCGATTTTGGTCATCAGTGGGGCCGACGGTGTACAGGGTCATACCAAAACCCTGTGGTATTTGTTAAAGCATTACCGTATTCCTACCTTTCTTTTTGTCAACAAAATGGACCAACAGGGCACAAATAAACATCTTTTATTAGAACAGCTTCGTAATATGCTCTCAGATTCCGTTGTAGATTTTTCCGTAAAGTCCGCCCTGGATACGGAAGCAATTGCCTTAACCGACGAATCTCTTTTGGACAAGCATCTGGCAGGGGAAGAGATTATCGACAAAGACATTGCTACCGTTATCGCAAACCGGAAGCTATTCCCATGCTATTTCGGTTCCGCACTCCGCATGAACGGCATCGAATCCCTGATAGACGGTCTGAATACTTACATGCAGCCAAAGCACTATCCGAGCGACTTTGGTGCAAATATCTATAAAATAACCCGGGACTCCCAAGGAAACCGTCTGACCCATCTGAAAGTCACCGGCGGCACCCTGCTTTCCCGTATGTCTGTTACCGACACGGAAAAAATCAACCAAATCCGGCTTTATTCCGGCGAAAAATTTACCACCGCAAACGAACTTTCTGCCGGTGAAGTTTGCGCCGTTACCGGTCTTGACTCTACCTTTGCGGGACAATCCCTGGGCAATGATATTCCGTCCAATATTCCGTTGTTGGAACCGGTACTCACCTACAAACTTCTTATTTTAGACGGAACGGACCCGCTACTTGCCATTCCGAAGTTACGGTTATTGGAAGAAGAAGATCCGAAGCTTCATGTGGTTTGGAATGAATTTTTAAAGGAGATTCATTTACAGGTCATGGGGGCGGTTCAAATCGAAATTTTGAAAACAGTGATTGCGGAACGCTTCGAAATCCAGGTGGATTTCGGCGCCGGCAATATTGTCTATAAAGAAACCATTGCAGACACGGTAGAAGGCGTCGGGCATTTTGAGCCTTTGCGCCATTATGCCGAGGTGCATCTGATTCTGGAACCGGGAGAACCGGGGAGCGGGATTACCTGCAAGCTGGATTGCGAAGGAAGCGGTCTGGACCGCAACTGGCAGCGTCTCATTCTGACCCACCTGCAGGAACGTACCCACCGGGGCGTCTTAACCGGCTCTCCTTTAACAGATGTAATCATCTCTCTGGTAGGCGGTCGTGCACACCAGAAGCACACCGAAGGCGGCGATTTCCGACAGGCCACCTATCGTGCCATCCGTCAGGGACTCATGCAGGCTACTTCTGTTCTTCTGGAGCCTTATTACAGTTTTACGCTGGAACTTCCACGTGCTTCTGTGGGGCGTGCCATGACGGATTTGGAACGAATGCATGCAGATTTTGAATTAAAAGAGGCCGATATGGACGCCGACTTTGCGGTAATCAGCGGAAGTGCTCCGGTCTCCGCCTTTACCGATTACCAAAGCGAATTTATCGCCTATACCAAAGGACACGGAAAACTGTATCTGGGCCAGGGCGGATACAAACCTTGCCATAATGCAGAAGAAGTCATCGCATCCATGGGCTATGATCCCGAAAGAGACACCCGCAACCCGTCTTCCTCCGTATTTTGTTCCCACGGAAGCGGCGATATTGTGCCGTGGAACGAAGTATTTGCACATATGCACATTGAAAGCATTCTGGAAGCACGGAAAAAGGGAATCTCCGGCGAACCTTCCCGCTCCGGTCAGCCGGTACACAACACGGTTTCTGCCTTGGATGCTGCTCTCGGCACGGAAGAAATCGATGCAATCCTTCATCGCAGCGGCTTCGCCAACAGCAACACAAAGGAAACAAAACATTATCGTCCTTTCGCAAAAACAAGAAGCTATGACCCGGTGGCTTCCGGTTACAAAGGCAAGGAAACCGTTCAGAGCACCGGAACTTCCTACCTCCTGGTGGACGGTTATAACATCATTTTCTCCTGGCAGGAGCTAAAAGAACTGGCTGCCACCAATCTGGACTCTGCCCGAAACAAACTCTTAGATTGTATGTGTAACTACCAGGGCATGAAAAAATGTGAATTAATTGTAGTATTTGATGCCTACCGCGTACAGAACCACGCCACGGAAACCTTTGACTACCACAATATCCATGTAGTTTACACGAAGGAAGCGGAAACCGCCGACACCTATATCGAGCGGTTTGCCCACGAACACGGCCGGAAACACTATGTCCGGGTTGCCACCTCGGACTATATGGAACAAATTATTATTGCCGGGCAGGGCTGTCATCGTGTCTCTGCAAGGGAGTTTGAACAGGAAGTGAGGGCATTGGAAGAGATGATTCGAAAAGAATATTTGGATAAGAAGCTCTAAGTAATTATTAAAATCTTCGATTATGTAAAAGCGCCCACTACCGAGTGAGAGAATCACGAAGTATGTGGGCCTTTTAATAGCACAAATTCATTTACCTTACATAGAAAAAAGCTCTGACCTTACATCAGAGCTTAGAGGCGACAATCGGATTTGAACCGATGAATCAGGGTGTTGCAGACCCACGCCTTACCACTTGGCTATGTCGCCTTATACTATAATATATGCTGAAACCGTAAAAATGTTCCAACATTTTAGCTCCCCGAGTTGGGCTCGAACCAACAACCCCACGGTTAACAGCCGTGTGCTCTACCATTGAGCTATCGAGGAATATTTAAGGCGCCCTTTGCTTTCTTAGTATGCCCGCAAATTCTT
>JAGBBP010000019.1 GCA_017938405.1 Lachnospiraceae bacterium | reverse complement strand
TCCTGTCTGCCTTCGATAATGTTGATTTGCATCCTGCTTCCTCCTTTCGGTTTTGGTAGTCTATATATCACTCTGAAAGCCAATAATAGCAAGTTAAATCTGCGACCTTTCACCTTTCTTTTATTGGCTAATGGCATAAAAAATTATGCCGGGCAGCATCTTAGCCACCCGGCTCACTTCTAACATCTTGTAACGTAATCAAGGGAAATCCATCCGGCTCTTGACTTAAGACGTCCCCATTTGGTAGCACCCTTACCATCCGCTTCTTCGATAATGGTAAAGATACCGACTCCCGTATATCTTCCCGTCTTGGCACAGTCCGTTCCCGGACCTTTACGGATATTCAGATTAGGAACTTTTACTCTGACCCTATATGGCTCGAATTTCTCTTCCACTTTCGTTTCCGCAATGTTCTCCAAGATGGTCAGTATCTTACCACCGTACCCTTTTCCGGTTGCCCAGCCTTTTCCGTCCGGATTTTCTTTCTGCCCAAGCCACTCAACAAAGGCAGCACAGCCTCTTGTCACATAGCGGAACCTGCTGTCCACACAGTCGTTAACAAGTGCGGTTTCCGATGCATAAGCCTTTAAGTGCTGAATCTGCGCTCGGATACCGATAAGCGGAGTTTCAAAGGAACATCCCTTTTTACCTCTGCTTGTTACTCCCATACCGCAAAAATTATTCTGATCTAATGTCACGGCCGAACCTTCAAATGAAAAGTTCCCCGTTTCCAAACAGGACTGTGCAAATGCAATGTCACCTCTGACACCTTCTGCCTCTCCCTCAATCAGATAGAGCGGAATCATATCAATTACCGACTGTGCCACATTCGGATTTTTTTCACGGATATATTTTTCCATCTGCTCTACGGTTGCTACCGCAGTTCCCATAATGGAAGTAAGTCCGTTTGTGTCATTCTCGACACAACATTCCTTAACATCCTGCCGAAACTGTGTCATGGACAACCCAAACTTTCTCCACAGATGCTCCACGTCACCGTGATTGCTGGCAATCCCTCTCTTATGCCCTTCCGAGTGAGAAAGGATGACACCGTCTGCCAACGGGTCCAGTGAGAACATATTACAGAGGTATGCAAACAAATCCACTGCGTGTTTGTAGGTGGCAAGCACATGAGCCTTTGTCTTTTCCCCATCTCCTGTCTCTTCCCATGAAGAACCACCCGTATAACGGATAGTGTCCGGCTCGGTCATTTCCACACCGATATGAGTATTATTGCTGTCCCCACCGCCATGCCATCCTCTGTGATTCCAAGGAAGCAACTGATACACTTCTCCATCCGGTTCCACAACGGCATGAACACAAGCCTTTGCTCCCGGCTTATTCCAGTTATTGATAAAAGGCTGTGCCTTGGGCTGCGGACAACCCACGCTGTGAATCATAAGACCTTTTACCGCAATCGTTCTTCCCGCTTTATAGCAATCCGACTGCTTACAAATACTCTGAATTATTTTCATAATAAACCTGCCTTTCCATGAAAAAAGGAAGTGTCAAAAGACACTCCCTACTCCTCATCTTTTTCTGTTCCTTCTGCATCATCGTGAAGCTGCTCCAATACTTCAATCAGCTTCTTGGGAACCGGAAGACCGATAATGGCTACGTTCTCAATAATGGAAATACCTTCATTGGACAGATAAAAGAAAATCACTGCCGTCCGAAGCACGCTTCCATTACCGATTACCTGTGCATCGATAATGTGGCCGATGCCGACCAGACAGAAAATTGCTACCTTTTTGCAGATACCCTTAAATCCGGTCTCACTTGATAACTTCTTCTGAAAGAACGCTGCCATTAAGCCTGTGATGTAATCAATCACCACGAAGACTAAAAGAGCATACAGAAAGCCGTCAAAACCTCCCAGAAACCATCCTACAAAACCTCCTACTCCTGCGAATAAATACTGCATTGTTGATACAAACTGTTTCATAAACATTTCCTCCTTTAAACTTTTGCAATAAAAAAACAGATGCGTCTGCACCTGTCAGTTACCATTAAACAATCTCTACATAACGGATATATGAATATCCATTTCCTTCATTGATTCCTACCTCATTTGTTGTCGGATAATACTTCTTATTGTGGGTAAAGGCAGCTACACCACCGACATAACCGGAACCGCCTGCCGCCGAATCTCCATGAGTGTCATACTGCCCTCCAAAGTAACCACCTCCGCCTCCGGAATAGGAGGTACTACTGCCGGAATAACTTGGTGCGCATCCAAAGTTGGTATATTCATAACTTCCCGTAGAAATCTGTCTTCCTCCAAACGCCCCACCGGAACCGTCTCCACCACGTTCACCGCCTCCATCACCACCTTTATTTGCCACACCTGCAGAAGTGACTCCGCCACCTCCACCGCCTCCTGCAATAATCAAGATGTCTGTCTCTCTTGTTTTATAACTGCTGGATGCATTACTTGATGAACTACAGATAGGACCGCTTTTTCTCATAATGCTAGTTGCTCCGCCACCTGCTGCCCCCGCTCCGTTAGACGAATAAGTGTATCCCGAACCGCCGCCATTCGCACCAGCATAACTATACGTTGACGGTTTGCCACCATTGTAGATATAAATGACCTCGCCTTTAGTCATTTTCTTATACCCTTTTGCGTGACCACCAAGACCACCTTCTCCGATAATATCGTTTTTAGTTGCGTTTGCACCAGATGCTCCCCATACCTCGAACTCATATATACCATCCGCTGGGATAGTAAATGGAACATAACTTCCCGTAAAAGGGAAATCATAAACTGTAGTTATCCATTCAGGGACAATAAAATTATCATCTGTAAAACTCGCCTTTTCTCCCGGTTTGTAAAGTTCTCCATCACAACTCCAACCACAAAAAGACATTTCTTCTCTTTCATAAGGAGTTGTTGGAATCGTAATCTCAGAACTTAAGGAATTACCGTTGTTGTAATAGCATGCTGCCTCCAAGGTTGATTCTGTCTTTCCTTCAATCAATGTTCCACCATTTGGAAACATACCAATGGAGATATCTCTTTTAAATACGGCATAAAGTGTAAAGTCACCTTCCGATTCAACCGTACAGGATGTAAGCACTTTGCTGTTTGCTGCAGTGTCCGTTCTCCATCCCACAAAGTCATATCCGTCTTTGGTTGCCGTTGGTGCAAGGGCAAGTACATCCGCTCCGTCATCCAAATGCAAGGATTCCGCTTCTCCCGTATCCACCTGATAGGTTACGGTTACACCATCAAAGAAAATCGTATTCTCGCCAAGGTAGATATGGGTAATCTTCTGTGTATTGGCATCTTCATAACAAAGGTAGATGCAGTTTTCGTTATAAGTTTCCAAAGCCTTATACTCTGTTAAACTGATAATCTTTGTCACAAGATTACCGGAACTGCTCATTGCTTCATCTACACGCTCGCTTAACTCATTTACCGAGGCATCCATCTCCGTGAGAGCTGCCAGAGCATCATCCAACTCTCCAAAGATATCCCTTGCGGTAAAGACACAACTTCCGTCCAAGATACTGTCCCCCACGTTCTGAATGGAAGCATAGGAAGTCGGCTCTGCCAGTGCCGTCTTTCCTTCCTGTGTACACACAAGTGTTACCCATCCCGGTGTCGAAGCTACCGTTGCCGTATCGCCCACGGCATACTGCGTATCACGAAGAAGTGTATTTCCACCGCCTCCTCCTGATCCACCGGCCCCCGGAAGAATCTTGGTAAAGGTCTGTGTCAGATTACTGATTTCGGAACTGGACACATTAAAGGATGCAAGCTGAATGTCAAAAGATGAATTGTTGTAATTCACATCCGCATCCATATCAAGTTCAGGAAGTTCGGCTGCCGTTTTTGCAAGAAGCATAATCGGCTCATCCGCATTGGCTAAGTCCATGTGGATATAAATTCTGCCATCCAAAATCTGTCCTGCACTGGCAAGCTGAACATCAATCTCCGATTCGTATACTTCAAAGAATCTTCCCTTAATCATGCCAAATCCCTGTGATACACGAAGTACGTTTCCTCTTGCGTGAGAAACTTCGCACCCCTTAAATATTCCGTTGGTAGCAATGGCAACATCATGGATAATGGCATCGTCCTGTGGTGTCACGTTACCGCCTTTATAAGTTTTCAATACAATATTGTTAGCCATCAACTGTTCCTCCTTAAAATCTTAGTCAGTTCCAATCGCACCGTTCCGAAGATTAACTTGGTATTCTTCCCGATTTCTCTTCCGGTTAAGATGCTCTGATACGATGAACCGTCTGAAATTACATTTACTATCTGACCGAATGGCATCTCATCCGGCT
>JAGBBP010000003.1 GCA_017938405.1 Lachnospiraceae bacterium | reverse complement strand
CTTTAGTTTTGAATGTTAGTGATGAGATGAAATTAGACGATGACAGAGAGTTTTTATGTGAGGAACCGGGTGCTGAGGAATTGTGTTCTTCTTCATTAGACACTACTGAAGAATTGTATTCTTCTTCGGTGCCCGACACATGTCGAGACGGTAGTTCTTTTATCTAACGAACGAAATCGACGATTTTAGTATTTGGGGTTGTTTATATGTTCTCTTTGAAACGATAAAAATGAAATTACAAAATGTATAATAAAGCACTACATCAAATCTCGGTTTGACGTAGTGCTTTTTACTCTGTTTTCTGTTCCTTTTTCTCATCTTCATCAACAAATTCCATGATGTCAGATACTTCACATTTCAACAACTTACATAGCTGATTAACAGTATTGGTAGAAATACTATTTCCTTGTTGAATGGAGTAATAGGTTGCTCTTGAAAAACCAAGTTTTTCTAATTTGTATGAAGATATATTCTTTTCTTTCATTGTCTTAAACAATGGGGTAAAACTTATCAATATTCATATCTCCTTTGGTTTGATAATCTAATTTTAAGTGTTATATTTAGACTTGACTATGTATGAATATCCGAGTATAATTATGTATGGATATTCGTACATAGATGCATGAAAAGGGGAATGCATATGACTACACTGGAATTTTTGAGTAGTGCATACAAAATAATGAAAGGAGGGAAAAAGTATGGCGAGATGTCCGTATTTAGAGTATGAATCCAGAGGGGCATTGTTTTCACAGGGGGACTATTATTGCGAGCTTTGTAAAAAATTGTTAGAAGATTCTGAAGTGAAGTATAAATGCAATTCAGATTATGGTGATGAGTATGAACAGTGTCCGGTATATAAGAACAGGTAGGGGAATATTTGCAGAAAGGAAAAAGCAAAATGATCAAGATAATAATTATTATTGTAGTAATAGTTGTCATGCTAAAAATTTTTAAAAAGAGTACCTCTGATAATGATAATATAGAAAAGAGTAACATAGTAAGAGAAAATAACAACAGTGGTTTACAGGCAAGAGATTCATTGGATTTACATCTTGGTGCAATATATGAAACATATTTGGAGATGAAAAAGAATGATTGTGCAGAACAGTTGATTGCTATTACTTTGTTTCCTACAACTGGGGCTATAGATAAATCAAAGCTAGGTGTAGGAATTTCAATTCAGTTTAACGGTACATGGTTTTGGCCATATATAGAGAATGATTTTATTCCTTCATTATATGAAGTTGGAATGTATGAAGAATTTAGAGAGTGGAAATCTGTCGGCGGGGAAACAGGAACATGGGATTCTGTAGGAAATAAGATAAAGGTGTTTTTAGGAGAATACAAAGAATCTCATGCAGAGCAAGGAGAATTTTTAAATTTGATAAAAGTGCCATGATTGAATTTATTAAGAGGTTATTGAAAAGGAGAGAATGTTGGGTTCTTCGGGGGATTTGTCTACACTATGAAGGAAAAACAGGAGTCTTAATAAAATTATAAAGCTCAGACCTTGATGGTTTGGGCTTTTTTAGGGAAAACTAATTTGCTTTATGGTGTTTGTATGAAATAGGTGTTGAATTGTACTTGTAGGAATGAAGTTAATATAGTATAATTATGATAGATGTAGTAGTATGCTTTTGTTTAAAAGGCAGAAAGGAGGCCCCTATGGCAAAAGTCACATCCACAGTAATCGTACATCGACCGGAGAGAGTGTTATACTATCTGCCGGAGATTACCGAAGAGACGAATCTGTGTCTTGCGGACGGAGTATGTCCTGCTACGTTAAAGGAGTATCAGTACGCGTTCGGTACCTATGATGATATCGGTTTGTTTTATTTGCCGTCACAGCAGCAAAAAGGAACCGGAAAACGTTGCGTAATAGGAATTGAATACCGCAAGGACGATCCTACACTTTCTTATCCGGAGCATCTTCCGTCGGTGGTACTTCCTGCCTGTAATGTAATTATTCAGGACATTACTTATGATGATGATTTAAATCAAGATAGCCTGGAGGAGATTATCCGTTACGGAAGAGCTACGAAAAATGACCGGAGTGCGGAATACAACTATGTTTCGGACGGTATTGTAAGCGTCTTTACCGCAAAAGAAAAATTACGTGTTTCGTTCGAGGTTGAGTTGGTCAGCGAATCCAAACTTTTCTTGAACCGGCTGGGGAGCGATTATTCAAAGGATGAGTTGTACTACAGAGCCTTTCGGGAACCGATTACCGGGTATTATAACTGGTCCTGGATGTGGGACCGTCTGGCATCCTTTCATTTGAGCGGAATAACAGACTACGGTTTTGTTCATTTCGATGTCAAAGATTTCAAGATGATAAATGAGTTGTATAATCATCAGGTGGCAAATGATGTGTTGGTAAGGGTGACCCGGAATATTGAGGCTCACAAGGATTGGATTTATTTCGGAGCACGGTGTGATAATGATAATTTTGCGTTGATGATTAAGGATATGCGGGAGGAAGAAGTCCGGGCAAAGCTGACCGCTTTTTTTGACGAGATTTCCGTGTTGGAAGAAGATCCGTCCTATCGTATCTACTACAGATGCGGTGTTGTAAATATGCGAAATGCCATGAATACCGGGAATATCGTTGCCGACTGTGCAAAAATGGCACAGGCAACAGGGACAGGTATCAACGTTACGGAAATCAATTTTTATACCGATGAGATGCACGAAAATATTCTTTGGGGAAAACATTTGAAGGCTTATCTGGGGACTGCAATTGAAAATGATGAGTTTTTGGTGTATTTGCAGCCGAAGATGGATATTAATAAAGAACATATTTGCGGTGCAGAAGCCTTGGTCCGCTGGAATTACAAGCACAGAGCGCTGATGCCGCCGTATCGTTTCATTCCGCATTTTGAATCGGATGATTCTATTATTAAGGTGGACAATCTGGTACTTCGTAAGGTTTGCACGAAGTTAAAGGAGTGGAAAGAGAAAGGGATGCCGTTGTATCCGATATCGGTGAATTTATCCCGGAAGCATATGGAGCAGCCGCAGCTTGTCAGTCATTTGACGGATATTGTAGACTTCTACGGTGTAGAGCGATCGTTGATTGAGTTTGAGCTTACGGAGACGGCAACCTATGACAATCAAAGCTATATGGTTTCCATAATAGAAGAATTGAAAAATAAGGGCTTTCGAATTTCCATGGATGATTTCGGAACCGGTTATTCTTCCTTCGGTTTACTGAAGGAAATGCCGTTAGATACGTTAAAGGTGGATAAGAGCTTCGTAGATTTGCTTGCTACGGAGGAAGAGTCCCGAAAGATTCGGATTATTATCCGGCACATTATTTCCATGGCGAAAGAATTGGGTGTATCCTGTGTGGCGGAAGGCGCAGAGGACGAAAATCAAATACTTGCCCTACAGGAATTGGGATGCGAGATTGTACAGGGATATTATTACAGCAGACCGATTTCGGTGGAAGAATTTGAGGAGAAGTATTTGTAATCCGGTGGAAACAGAAAGGGGCGAAACGTGGTATGGGTTTATTTCATAAACTTTCCAAGAAGCATATTCATCTGGAAATGATAATTTCCCGGATGGAGTCCAATAAGGAAAATAATTACAAAGACGCGGCACAACAGGACTTTAAGGAGTTGACGGAATGTTTTGAAAAGTTGTCGACGGCCGGAAGCCTTTCCGAACGACAGAAGAAGTATTACGAGGATGTGCTTGCGAAATATCGGGAGGAATTGAAGGGGTACACCCATAAAGACCAGAAACCGTTTTGGACTTGATGAAGAATCGTAAAAGGATAAAGAAGTTTATAAATTAAAAGATAAGATAAGTTTGGAGGAAGCGTACAATGGAAAAGACAAAGTTAGTAGCATTTACCTTTGATGACGGCCCGGTGGCTTACGCCGAGGACAGCACCGCAATGCGGATTTTAAAGACCTATGAGAAGTACGGGCAGACGGCCACCTTCTTTTATGTGGGACAGAAGATTAATGAGGAAAGTGCACCGGAGATGAAGTTTGCACAAAGCATCGGTTGCGAGGCAGGGAATCATACCTTTACCCATTGTTTTTTGACGGAGAAGACGGTGGAGGAGATAAAGGAAGAACTCGGGAAGACGGCAGAAGCAGAGGAAAAGGTGCTGGGTGTGGCACCGAAGCTGATGCGCCTTCCGTATTTGGCGGCAAATGAGACTGTGACCGCTACGGTGGAGTATCCGATGATTAATTGCAGCGTGGACAGCAAAGACTGGGCCGGCGTAACCACGGAGGAGATTATCAAACGGATTATGGATGCGGACGCAGCCGGGGAACTGGAAAATGCGGTAGTATTGATGCATGAGCAGTATGCTACGACGGCAGCAGCAGTGGAGTATCTGCTTCCGACCTTAATCGAAAAGGGCTATCGCTTTGTGACGGTATCGGAGCTGGCGAAGCAAAACGGAATTGAGTTAGAGGCTCATAAGATTTACGGACGGTTACAATAAAAAATACGCATGTCATAGAAGAATAGATATAATCTTCGAAAATGTGCCATTACCCCCGGGATTAAGTCGGATATATGACTGAAAATCCCGGGGGTTTTTTGTATAATGAAGTTAGTACATCGTAGTTACAAAACGCTGTATAGGAAAATCCGACAGGAGGAGTAATGTATGATTGTAAAAGGTACGTATTTTCAGAATGATGCAGAAAAGCCGTTGGTGTACGGTGATGTGGAAATTTTTAATACAAAGCGCAGACGACTGCGGGGGGAAGAAGAAAAGGAAGCGATACTTTGCGAGCCGGTGATGGTGGGCTTTTGCGGAACGGACAATGAGCTGATGCATATGGGAAGTGAAGGACGCCTTACACCGAAGTTTCCGGCAGGAACGAACCGCCTGATTAACGGACATGAGGGCATTGTCTGGGTACCGTCCCAGAACCGTTTTGCCATTGTTTTGATTCGCGGCGGAAACAGCTATGACCCGACCCGTTACACGGAGGAAGAGACCTATTTTGAGTACGGTTGCGATCAGGCGGACGGTTTGTTCTGTGATAAGCAGTATTTTCACCCGGATATGCTTCTGCCGATTCCGGAGGGTTATGTGGAAAACGGGAAATTAAAGCTGTCCTTTGCTAAGAAAATGGTATTTCCGGACCCCTTTGCCTGTATGCTGTTCCAGTTGGAGCGTATGGAGGATTTGGGCAGTGCCCACAACTTCCGTGTAGCCATGAAGAAGTATAAGTGTGGAGAGGAAGAGGCGCGTAAGATTGCGAAGGAAGAGATATTTGACCGTACCGTGATTTTCGGCTTGGGAACTACCGGTATGTTTATCGGAGATTTGATTAAGAAAAATCATCCGGATGCAAAGGTGCTGTTTGTAGGCAGAAGCTCTGAGGATTCTCCGAAGGTAAAGTTTGCACTGGAGCAGGCAAATGCGGAGTACTTGCGAAATACCTATGACAGTGAGGAGGCGCTTGCAAAGGCGATAATAGAGAAGCTCGGAGGCCGTGCGACAACTTTTATCGGCGTCAGCGGAAGCAACGTGGAGCACAGGGTAGCTTTTGAACATAAGGTGCTTGGTTGTAATGGTATTTACAACAGCTTTTCCTTGGGACCGAAGGTGACCTTCGATACCATGCCGTTCGGCTTTGAGAATCATTTGATTTTCGGTTCCATTAACTTCCGTCAGGATCACATGGAGCAGGCAATCGAGCTTCTTGCGAAGAGCCGTTATGACGAAATTGTGGAGCTGATTGACCGGGAGGAGTTTACAAAGGACCCGATGGGAGCATATAAGGATAAGATTTACAGTAAGAATGCACCGATGAAGACGGCGGTGATTTGGAATAAAAACTACGTGGAAGCAGAATAAGAAAAGGAGATAAACACTATGAAGACAGTATTAATAGAAAAGCCGTTTGAAATTGCGGTAACCGACACAGAGATGCCGGTACCGAAGGAGGGAGAAGCACTGTTAAAGGTGTTGTATTGCGGTGTGTGCGGTGCGGATGTGGCAAGCTATACGGGTAATCAGCCGTTTACGACCTATCCGCGTATTCCGGGACATGAGTTCAGTGCGGAAATCGTGTCCGTACCGGAAAACGACAGAGGCTTAAAGCCGGGGGATATTGTGACCGCCAATCCGTACTTTAACTGCGGTACCTGCTATTCCTGTCAGCGTGGATTTGTAAACTGCTGTACCGATAATCAGACTATGGGAGTGCAGAGAGACGGCAGCTTCCGGGAGTATATCGTAATGCCGGTGGAGCGTATTTATGACGGCAAGGGCTTGTCCGCAAAGGAACTGGCACTGGTGGAGCCGTTTACCATCAGCTATCATGCACTCCACAGAGCACCGGTAAAGCCGGGAGATAAGGTATTGGTGGTAGGTGCCGGCCCCATCGGTTTGTTTGCCCTCATTGCGGCAAAGGCACAAGGGGCTGAGGTGTATGTGGCAGATGTATTGGAAGGCAGATTAGAAAAGGCAATGCACTTCGGTGCAACCGGCGTGATCAATTCCGGTACAAGCGACATTAAGGAAGAGGCCATGAAGATTACAAACGGCAATGGCTTCGATGTATGCGTGGAGGCTTGCGGTCTTTCCGTGACCTTCCTTTCCTGTATCGAGTGTGCGGCTTTTGCGGCAAACATCATTCTAATCGGAAACGGCAAGAAGGAGACGACCTTCTTACACTCCATTTTGCTTAAAAAGGAGCTGAATGTGTTCGGTAGCAGAAACTCCTATGCAAGCGATTTTAAGGCGGTGATTGACCTGATTGCAAGCGGAGAGGTAAATGTTCTGGATATGGTCAGTGCCGTATATCCGATGGGGCGTGCGGACGAGGCATTTAAGGCATTGGCGGAAAATGACGGCAGCTTGTCTAAGGTATTGATTGAGATGTAGTTCTGACGAAAAGGAGGACGCTATGAAGGAAACCATAATTCAGTTCGGCGAAGGGGGCTTTTTAAGAAGCTTTGCCGATGTGTTTGTACATAAAATGAACGAGCAGGGGTTGTATGATGGTAAGGTGGTTGTGGTACAGCCCATTGCAAAGGGCTTGATTACAGTAATCAACGAACAGAAGGGCGTGTATCATCAGTTTTTACGGGGAATTGAAAACGGAGAAGTGGTAAACGAGTGTATCAAGGTAACCTCCATATCGAGAGGGGTGGACCCTTATACAGACTTCTGGGAATATTTGAAGCTGGCCCACAATCCGGATATGCGGGTGATTATTTCCAATACCACGGAGGCGGGGATTGAGTATCTCGGTACGGAACATTTTACCGATGCACCGCCGAAGTCCTTCCCTGCGAAGCTCACAAGGCTGTTATACGAACGTTTTGATGCGGGACTGCCGGGTTTTATTATTCTGTCCTGTGAATTAATTGATAATAACGGAAAAGAGCTTCTGGATTGTGTGTTAAAGTATGCGAAGCTTTGGAAGTTGCCGGAAACGTTTGTACAGTGGGTACAGACGGAGAATCATTTCTGCAACACGCTGGTAGACCGGATTTGCACCGGCTATCCGAAGGACGAAGCGGAGGAGTTGACGGCGTTTCTCGGAGAAGAAGATAAGCTTATGAACACTGCGGAGATTTTCCATTTGTGGGTCATCGAAGGAGACTTTGAAAAGGAGTTTCCTCTTAAGGCAGCGGGCGTGAATGTTATCTGGACGCCGGATGTGAAGCCGTATAAAAAGAGAAAGGTGCGTATTTTAAACGGAGCCCATACCTCTATGGTGCTGGCAGCGCGTTTATACGGACTTTCTACGGTAAAGGAATGCTTGGATAATACCACGGTGCGTGCATTCTTGAATAAGACGTTATCGGAAGAAATCATTCCGACCCTCGGAAGTACCGGGGAGGATATTACCTTCGGGAAGGCAGTGTTAGACCGCTTTGCGAACCCCTTTGTAAAGCATCAGCTTTTAAGCATTGCCCTGAATTCCGTCAGCAAGTTTAAAGCAAGAGTGCTTCCGACGCTGTTGGAGTATTATGAAGAACGGGGCGTATTGCCGAAGTGTATGACCTTCTCTCTGGCGGCATTGATTGCTTTTTATCGTACCGACGAGGCCAATGACGGTGAAGAGATTATGGAGTTTATGAAGATGGCTTCTGTAGCGGATATTTTAAAGAAGGAGCAGTATTGGGGCAGAGATTTGTCCTTTATGCTTACGGAAGTTACGCATTATTACGAGATTATGACCACACAGGGAATGGAACAGGCATATGCGGAGGTGCTTGCATGAAGCAGCTGAGAATACATCCTTCCGACAATGTGGCGGTGGAGGTTGCCAACGGTCACAAGGTAGCTCTTTGCGACATTAAGACAGGAGAGAATGTAATTAAGTATGGTTTTCCTATCGGGCATGCTACAAAGGATATCGGAGAAGGAGAACGGGTACATACGGACAACCTTAAGACCAATTTAAAGGATAAGCTGACCTATATCTATCACCCGAGAATCTTCGAACTGCCGGATGTGCCAGAGTATACCATCAATGCTTACGTGCGGAATAACGGTGAAATCGGTATACGAAACGATATCTGGATTGTGAATACGGTAGGCTGTGTCAATAAGATTGGGGAGAAGCTAAGTGCTCTTACGGGAGCGTTGTCATTCCCTCATCCTTACGGCTGTTCCCAGTTGGGAGACGACCACGGGGTAACGCAGAAAATTTTAAAGGGGCTGGTACAGCATCCCAATGCGGGCGGTGTGCTGGTCCTCGGTCTGGGCTGTGAGAATAACAATATTGCGTCTTTCAAAGAAGTTTTGGGCGAAGTGGACGAGCGTCGTGTGAAGTTTTTGAATGCCCAGGATTTCGAGGATGAAATCGGGGAAGGTGTACGGCTTATCGAAGAGTTGAAGGCTTATGCGGTTTCTTTTACCCGTCAGCCGGTGCCTGTTTCCAAGTTAAAGGCGGGCTTAAAATGCGGAGGTTCCGACGGATTTTCCGGCATTACGGCCAATCCGTTAATCGGACAGTTTTCGGATATGCTGATTGCTGCGGGAGGCAGTACGGTGCTGACGGAGGTGCCGGAAATGTTCGGAGCGGAAACGATTTTAATGGATCGTTGTGTGGATGAAGCGGTGTTTGAAAAGACGGTTTGTCTCGTCAATGATTTTAAGGATTATTATATCCGCCATGGCCAGGAGATTTATGAAAATCCTTCTCCGGGAAATAAAGCGGGAGGCATTACGACTCTTGAAGAAAAGTCTCTCGGTTGTACCCAAAAGGGCGGCAGGGCACCGGTGGTGGATGTGCTGACTTACGGTGATCGTGTGACTAAGAACGGTCTTAATTTACTTACCGGCCCGGGAAATGATATGGTGGCGGTAACCAATCTGGTGGCGGCAGGCTGCCATATGGTGCTGTTTTCCACAGGAAGGGGAACGCCGCTGGGTGGCCCGGTTCCTACGGTTAAGATTGCGACCAATGATATGCTGGCTGAGAAGAAGGGAAACTGGATTGATTTTAACGCAGGGCCGATGCTTGCGGGGAAGGATCTGGCAGAGGAGTTTATGCAGTATATTATCCGGGTGGCAAACGGAGAAGAAACTTGTAACGAACGAAACGGTTATCGTGAAATTGCGATTTTTAAGGACGGTGTGACCCTATGAGTAAGTATACGGTGGTGGATGCCCATTTGCATCTTTGGGAAAAACAAAACGGCCGGGTAAACGGCAGGCCTGTGATCGGTGTGGGAAACGGTAAGAGTGATTTCGGCGGAGAAGTGCGTCAGATGATGCCACCTTACATGGAAGACGATAAAAATACGGTAGAACGCCTGATTGCAAACATGGATTATGCCTGTGTGGCGGGCTGTGTGGTAACCCAGGAGTATATCGACGGAAATCAGGATGCCTATCTGCTGTCGGCAAAGAAAAAGTATCCGGACCGGATAAAGATTTGTTCTCTTTATGAAGAAAACGATGATTTTTTGCTGGATGGCGTGGATGGTGTGAAAATCTGTGCCGGACGTTTGGCAGACCCGGATTTGAAGAAGCTTCTCCCGGTATTTCAGAAAGTAGAACGTGCCGGAAAGTTTATTTCCATTGATTTGGTGGACGGAGATGCCCAGGTAGAAGATATGGAATATCTGATTGCACAGTGCCCGGAGCTTAAAATTGCCATCGGTCATTTCGGTATGGTAACGACGGAAGGCTGGCAGAAGCAGATTGCGCTGGCAAAGCACAAAAATGTGTATATCGAGAGCGGCGGTCTGACCTGGCTGTTTCATAAGGAGTTTTACCCGTATCCGTCGGCAATCGATGCGATTTTAGAAGCAAGAGATATCTGCGGTATGGAGAAACTCATGTGGGGAAGTGATTATCCGCGCACCATGACGGATATCACCTACACCATGGCGGTGCGGTTTATCGCAGAGTCAGAGAAGTTTTCCGAAGAAGAGAAGAGAGCTTTTTTGGGTGAAAATGCAGTAAGGTTTTACGGATTTGAAAAGCTTCCGGTGATGTGTGAAATCCCAAACATGCTGTAGAAATCCGTGTCGCCGTATGGCGCGTAGATGTAAAAAACGTAAGAGAGAAGTTATAGAAAAGGAGAAATGTGTATGTTAAAAGGAATATCCCCGCTGTTGTCCCCGCTGTTATTAAAGGTACTTTGTGAGATGGGGCACAGTGATACGATTGTGATTGCCGACGGAAACTTTCCGGCAGAAACCATGGGAAAGAACGGCATTGTCATCCGGATGGACGGACACGGTGTGCCGGAGATATTAGAAGCGATTCTACAGGTATTCCCACTGGATCAGTATGTGGAAAAACCGGTAAGTTTAATGGAGCGTGTGCCTGGTGATAACGCAGACGTATCTATTTGGAAGACCTACGAGGCAATGGTTTCCAAGGCAGAAGAACGGGGCACGGAAGTGATTCAGAAGTTGGAACGCTTTGCGTTCTACGAGGAAGCAAAGAAGGCTTACGCGGTCATTGCAACCTCTGAGACAAGCCAGTACGCGAACGTGATTTTGCAAAAAGGCTGTGTGTTAAATTAAAGCGTGTATGGATTGCTCTGAGAAAGTACATTCAGAGGCTTTGGGTGTGGAGAGCTCTTGCGATGTAAGTGGTACAGTAGAATAAAATAGCGAAGAGAATATGATTTAGTTTTTTGAATTTGTCCGAAGGACCGCGTTTTTAGCTGAGTCGAAATCGCCTCTTACCGGTTCTAAGTCTCGAGGTCGCTCCCGAGAGACGTGTAGAACCGGTTAGAGGAAGTTTGACGAAGCGTTGCGCTTTGAAAAAAACAAATCATATTCTCTTTGCTATTTTTTAGGGGGCCTTGAATCGCAAGAGCGGAGAATAGGAGTAAAAGGGCCTCCGGAAGTTCCGGAGGCCCTTTTGAGAAAGAAAGGAATGATTATACAAATAAATTGGAAGTTACGTCATTCAAAATGGGGATTAGCCCATGGTTACGGTAACGTTGTATTCGGTCTTTCCTTTTACATACGGGATGACGCAACCGTCTACCTTTGCACCGTCTACTTCAAGGGAAACAACACCCTTTTCTACATTCTGCGGATTCTTTACGGTAATGTTGTAAACACCCTCGCGGAATGCTCTGGTTAAAGTGAAATCGCCGAAGCCCTTCGGTACACACGGATTGATGGAAAGTCCGTTGTGGGTCGGGTAAACACCTAAAATGTACTGGGAGATGTTTACGAAGGTCCATGCTGCGGTACCGGTGAGCCAGCTGTTCTTTGCCTCGCCGTGGAACTTTGCGTCGCGGCCCGCTACCATCTGGGAATATACATACGGCTCGGTACGATGAATCTCACTGATTTCTTCCACATAAGCCGGACAAGTCTTCTGGTAAATCTCGAAAGCACGATCACCTCTGCCGATAACGGTTTCCGCGATGGATACCCACGGATTGTTGTGGCAGAAAATACCTGCGTTTTCCTTGTATCCCGGCGGATAGGAGGTGATTTCACCAAGCTCTAAGTGATACTTGGTGTAAGCCGGCTGTAAAATCATAACGCCGTACTTGGTATCGAGGCGCTCCTTTACGGAATCCAAAGCTTTCTTTGCAAGCCCTTCTTCTACACCGACGCCTGCAAGTACACAGAAGCCCTGCGGCTCAATGAAAATCTGGCCTTCTTCACATTCCTTGGAACCAACCTTGTTGCTGTAAGCGTCGTAAGCACGTACGAACCATTCGCCGTCCCAGCCGTCCTTTAAGATGGCGTCATACATTACTGCAACTTCTTTGCGTGCACGCTCTGCTTCCGCGGTATCACCTAAGAGCTCAGCCAGCTGTGCATATTCTTCGCCGTACTTTACAAACATACCTGCAATAAATACGGACTCTGCTACCGGGCCTTCACTCGGACCGAAGGTCTGGAAGGACTCACCCGGATGCTCGGAGAAGCAGTTTAAGTTAAGACAGTCGTTCCAGTCCGCGCGACCGATTAACGGTAAGTTGTGCGGACCCTTATGATTGATAATATAGTCTAAGGAACGCTTTAAGTGTTCCATTAAGGACGTTGCTACGGACATGTCGTTGTCGTACGGTACGGTCTCATTTAAGATGGAGATATCGCCGGTCTCTCTGACATAAGCGGAGGTACCTGCAATGAGCCATAACGGGTCATCGTTGAAACCGCTGCCGATGTCCGCGTTACCCTTCTTGGTCAGCGGCTGATACTGATGATATGCACTACCGTCCTGGAACTGGGTGGAAGCGATATCGATGATACGCTCTCTTGCACGGTCCGGAATCAAGTGTACGAAACCGAGGAGGTCCTGACAGGAGTCACGGAAGCCCATACCACGGCCGATACCGGATTCGTAATAAGAAGCGGAACGGGACATATTAAAGGTAACCATACACTGATACTGGTTCCAGATATTTACCATACGGTTTACTTTGTCGTTGTCGGAAGAAACGGTATACTTGGAAAGAAGCTTCTCCCAGTATGCCTTAAGCTCTGCAAATGCCTTTTCAACATCCGCATCGGTCTGATAGCGGGCAAGCATAGCGTTTGCCGGCTTCTTGTTGATGATGTTGTGGGACTCCCACTTTTCATCCTGCGGATTCTCAATGTAACCCAGTACGAAGATGAAGGTTTTGGTCTCACCCGGATTTAAGGAAACATTAATCTGGTGGGAAGCAATCGGAGACCAACCGCTGGCCATGGAATTGGTGCAGGCACCGTTTTCGATGGCTTCCGGATTAGCTGCGGAACGATAGGCACCGAGGAAAGCATCACGGCTGGTATCGAAAGCATCCACAGCGGTATTTACGGAGTAAACGGCATAGTGGTTACGACGCTCTCTGTACTCGGTCTTGTGGAAAATGGTAGAACCAACTACTTCAACCTCACCGGTGCTTAAGTTTCTCTGGAAATTCTTCATATCGTCATCCGCATTCCAAAGACACCACTCAACATAAGAGAAGAGCTGTAAGTCCTTTTTTGCTGCGGAAGTATTGGTAAGGGTAAGCTGACTTACTTCACAGGTATCGTTCATCGGAACGAAAGTAAGAACGGAAGCTTCTACGTCGTTTTTCTTACCGGTAAAGCGGCTGTAGCCGATACCGTGTCTGCACTCGTAAGCGTCAAGCTCGGTCTTGGTCGGCTGCCAACCCGGATTCCAAACGGTGTCGCCGTCCTTTATGTAGAGATATTTTCCGTTGGTATCTGCCGGAATGTCGTTGTAACGATATCTGGTCAGACGAAGGAGCTTTGCATCCTTATAGAAAGTATATCCGCCGCAGGTGTTGGAAATCAGGCTGAAGAAATCATTGCAGCCTAAGTAGTTAATCCACGGAAGCGGAGTTTTCGGAGTAGTGATTACATACTCTTTGTTTGCGTCATCAAAAAAACCGAATTTCATAGTAAGTCTCTCCTTTATCTTTTTTTGACTTGCGAGAGGTGCTTAGTTAAACGTTTAAGCTAGCAAAAACACAAAATTCTCTCGTGCCGTTATCTGCATTATACACAATCCGATGCAAAAAAGCAACCGCCAATAAAATATAGCGACAAAAATATGATATGTTTGGCAAGAAAATTGTGAAAAGAGACGGAAATGGTCTTGCAAATTCAGGGGAAATAGGGTAAGATATGGTTACGAAAACGTTTAAGTAAGAGAGGAGCGACCGAAATGGCATCCATGAAAGATATTTCTGCACGATGCGGCGTCAGCATTGCGACGGTAAGTAAAGCCTTAAATGACCAAAGCGACATCGGAGAAGAAACCAAAACCCGTGTAAGACAGGCGGCAAAAGAACTGGGATATTTTCCGAATTCTTCTGCCAGAGCCTTAAAGACGAAGCGTACCTATAATCTTGGTGTGTTATTTGTGGATGAGGCACAGAGCGGTTTGACCCATGACTACTTTGCTCATGTGTTGAATAGTTTTAAGCAGGTGGCGGAAGAAAAAGGATATGATATTACTTTCATCAGTGCGGGAAGTGACGGAGAAAACCGTATGACCTATTTGGAACGATGCCGCTACCGGGGGTTTGACGGTGTGGTTATCGCCTGTGTGGATTTTGATAATCCGGAAGTGGAGGAACTGGTAAAGAGCGATATCCCCTTAGTTACCATTGACCATAGTTTTTACGGCCGTGCAGCGGTGATTTCCGATAATGTAACCGGAATGCGGGAACTTTTAACCTATGTCGTAAAGCAGGGCCACAAAAAGGTTGCTTATATTCACGGAGCGGATTCGGCGGTTACCAAAAGCAGGGTGTCTTCTTTTTATAAGACGGCAGAAGAGTTGGGGCTTACCATACCGGACGAATATATAAAAGAAGCGGCGTACCGCAGTACAAGGGCAGCGGGAGAAGCTACAAAGGAATTACTGGAATTACAAAATCCGCCTACCTGCATTTTATATCCGGATGATTTTTCCTGTTTCGGCGGGATGAATGTGATCAGGGAAAAGGGATTGCGGATTCCGGAGGATATTTCCGTTGCTGGTTACGACGGCCTTCGAATCGGAAGACATATCGAACCGAAGCTTACCACTCTTTGGCAAAATACGGAAGCAATCGGAAAGGAAGCAGCGAAAAAACTGATTGATTTAATCGAAAAACCGAAAACAACCATTATGGAACAAGTGGTAATCGGTGGTGAAGTATACGAAGGAAAAACCGTAAAGAATTGCAAATAAGTATCGACAAGCGGGTGAAAATAGAGTATCATTGTAATATGAACATGAACAGCTTTTCATTTTTTACAGAAACAACAGAGGAGGCGTTATTTATGAAAGTTCTTTTTATCGGCGGAACAGGCACAATCAGCATGGCGATTACGAAGAAACTGGCGGAAACGGATTGTGAGTTGTATTTATTTAACCGCGGTTCGAGAAATGAAGCATTACCTGAAAATATTCACATTATAAAAGGGGATATTAATAATGAGGCAGAAGCAGCGGAGTTATTAAAGGATTACACCTTTGATGTGGTTTGTGATTTTATCGGTTTCGGAAAGGGTCAGGTAGAGCGGGATTACCGCCTGTTTGCCGGAAAGACAAAGCAGTATATGTATATCAGCTCGGCATCCGCTTATCACAAACCGTGCAAGTCTTACATCATTACGGAAGGTACGTCTTTGGCGAATCCGTACTGGGAGTATTCCAGAAATAAGATTGTATGTGAAGAGTATCTGTTGCAGATGTATCGGGAAAACGGGTTCCCGGTTACGATTATAAGACCGAGTCATACCTATGACGAACGTTCCATTCCGTTAGGTGTACACGGAGATAAGGGCAGTTGGCAGGTGGTAAAGCGTATGCTTGCCGGGAAACCGGTCATTATTCACGGAGACGGAACCTCCCTTTGGACCATGACCCACAACAGTGACTTTGCGAAAGCGTTTATCGGCTTAATGGGAAATCCCCATGCCATCGGCGAAGTGTTCCAGATTACGTCTGATGAGACCCTGACCTGGAATCAGATTTATCAGACCATTGCGGATGTGTTGGGAGTGACCTTAAAACCGTATTATGTGTCTTCTGCGTTTTTGGCAGAGGCCGGACCGTACGATTTTACGGGAAGTCTGTTGGGAGATAAGGCATGTTCCGTTGTATTTGATAATACCAAGGTGAAACGTGCGGTGCCGGATTTTGTGCCGACGGTACGTTTCGAGGAAGGTGTACGTAAGGTAATCGAGCATGTGTTGGCACATCCGGAACTGCAGACAGAAGACCCGGAATTCGATGCATGGTGCGATAAGGTAATCGAAGTACAGGAAGAAGCAAAAGCAAAGCTCCGGAAGTAACAAAAATAAATTCTGCCACTGTATTCCGCGGGAGTACAGTGGCATTTTTGGAGGAAGCAGTATGTCGGGAAAGGAAACGGGAGAGAAAAGACAGGGGAAAATCAGACAAGCTTTTTTGTGTGCATTTCCGAAAACCATTCCGATTATGATGGGATTTTTGTTTTTAGGGATGTCCTACGGGATTTATATGAAGGTTTCTGGTTTTTCTTTTTTGTACCCCCTTTGTATGAGTATCGTGATTTTCGGAGGGTCCTTGGAATTTGTGGCGGTAACCATGCTTCTTGGAAGCTTTGCACCGCTACAGACCTTTTTGATGGCGCTTATGATACAGGCAAGACACTTATTTTACGGAATTGCACTTTTGGAAAAGTATAAGGGAACCGGGTGGAAGAAAGCTTACTTGATTTTCGGGCTGTGTGACGAAAGCTTTTCCATAAACTGTTCCACAGAAGTGCCGGAAGGTGTGGATAAAGGCTGGTTTTATTTTTTTGTGACGATTTTAAATCAGTCCTATTGGGTACTGGGGGCAACTGCCGGTGGCGTTTTGGGGTCTTTTATTAAATTCGATACGGAAGGTCTGGATTTTGTTATGACCGCTATGTTTGTGGTGATTTTCTTGGAGCAGTGGCTGAAGGAGAAAAAACACTATACCGCATTAATCGGAGTGCTTGCATCTGCGGTGTGTCTTCTTGTGTTCGGAGCAGATTCTTTTTTGATTCCGACCATGGTTTGTATTTTGTGTTTCCTGACGGTGTTTCGGAAACCGATTGAGAAGGCAGGTGGATTATCATGACGTTACTACAGGAGATAATCACCGTTGCTCTTTGTGCACTGGCGACCATGGCCACCCGCTTTTTTCCCTTCTTTGTATTCCGGGCCGATAAACCGACACCAAAGTATATATTATATTTAGGAAAGGCGCTTCCGGCAGCAATTTTCGGGATGCTGGTGGTGTATTGTTTGAAGAATGTAAATGTATTTACAGGAAGTCACGGACTGCCGGAACTGATTGCGATTGCATTGGTAGTGTTGTTACATCTATGGAAACGGAACATGTTACTTTCCATTGCAGGCGGGACGGTATGTTATATGGTATTGGTACAAATGATATTTTAGCTGCGGAGAGTGTCGGACGAGATTGGGAAAGCGATGGAGAATCGGTAATATGGTTATAGAAAAATGTTGAAAAAAGTGGTAGAATGTAACTATAGGAGGTGAGATCGTATGCTTCACTATAAATTACAACTCGGTTGTATGGTGATTGTGTTGCTTGTTCTTGTGTTGTATTTCAGAGAACGTCACGAGCAGAAGAATGTAAAGCGTATGATGTGTTTTGAACGTTTGCTTCTCTTTTCGTTGCTTTACTTTGTTATGGACATGGTAACGGTGTACACGGTCAACCATTTGGATACGGTGCCGGTGCTTGTGAATAATATTTTGCATCTGCTGTATTTGTGGGTGATTGACCGTTGTTTGTTGGATGTATTTTTGTATGTGGCTACCATGCTGGAGGTTCCGATTACGGAAAAACGGTGGAAGCGGGTTGTGTTTCTTCCGCATTACATCGGAAGTCTGATTATGCTTTTGGGTATTCCGTGGATACGGTACGTAGAAGGGGAGATTTCCAATTATTCTATGGGAATCTCGGTAACTGTTTGTTATGTATTGGTGCTGTATTATCTGGGGATGGCTTGGTATGCCTGGAAAAAATACAGGGATAATTTGCCGAAACGTTCCCGCGTAAATTTTTTGATTTGTGTGCCGGTTTTTATGGGCTCCATTTTGATTCAGCTGTTTGTACCGGATGCTCTCATTACTTCCCTGGCAATTACCGCTATTATTCTGGTGGCATATTGTGCCATGGAAAATGCGGCTTCCAGTGAACTGATACAGTATCATGAAGAAGTGATTTATGCCTTTGCGGATGTGATCGAAGGTCGTGACGGCAGTACGGGAGAACATGTAAAGCGTACGGTGGCGTACGTTGAGTTAATTGTAGATGCATTAAGAGAAAACGGCATCTATGCGGATCGTTTGGATAATGAATATCTTGACTTTTTAATGCGGGCGGCGCCGATGCATGATTTCGGTAAAATTGCGGTGACGGATACGGTATTGCAAAAGCCGGGACGTTTGACCTCGGATGAATATGAAGTAATGAAAACGCATACCGTAAGAGGTGCGGATATGATAAAGGCCAGCCTTGCGTCCTTGGAGGAACCGGGTTATATTACCATTGCCTGGCAGGTGGCAAGGCATCACCATGAACGCTGGGATGGTTCCGGCTATCCCGACGGTTTACGGGGAGAAGAGATTCCGTTGTGTGCCAGAGTGGTAGCGGTGGCGGATGTGTTTGATGCCGTATCCCAGGACCGGTGCTACCGGGATGCCATGTCTTTAGATGAATCCTTTGCTATTATCGAGCAGGGAGCCGGGACGCAGTTTGACCCGTTAATTGCAAACGTTTTTTTGCAGTTAAGGGATAAAGTGGAAGCAGTATTTTATCAATTTCAGGAGGAAATCAATGGTTAAGCATGTAATTTTGTGGAAATTAAAAGAGGACGTAACCGGAGAGGCAAAGGAAAAGGTGTTGCGTGAAATGAAGGAAAATTTAGAAGCTTTGGTGGAAAAGGTGCCGGGACTGTTAAATCTTTCGATTGTAACAAAGCCGTTAGCATCTTCCAATGCGGATGTGATGTTGGACAGTACATTAGAAAGTGAAGATGCTTTGAAGGGCTATCAGTCCCATCCGGATCATGTGGCGGTAGCAAATACGTATGTGAGACCGTTTACGGAAGTGCGGCTTTGTATGGATTATGAGGTGTAAGGGGATTGCGGGGAGAACGCAGGATCGCTTGACAAAAAAATTCTAAGGGGTATAATGGAGAGTAGCGTTAGATTTTTAACAAGATAGTAATGAGAAAGAGGTTTGAGTGATGAGTGAAGAAATTTACGAGCAGGAATTAAATTGTTCCCATGATTGCAGCAGTTGTTCTTCTAACTGCAGTTCCAGAAAGCCGGACAAGTCCCAGTTTGCGGAGCCGATGAACCAGTACAGCAATGTAAAGAAGGTAATCGGCGTTGTCAGCGGTAAGGGCGGTGTAGGTAAGTCTTTTGTGACTTCTTATCTTGCGGTATTGATGCAGCGTATGGGCTATAAGACCGCGGTTTTGGATGCGGATGTAACCGGTCCGTCTATCCCGATGGCGTTCGGTGTACACAAGAAGGCACAGGGCAATGAACTGGGTATTTTACCGGAGTATACAAAGAACGGTACGGCAATTATGTCCGTGAACCTTTTGTTAGAGAACGAGGAAGTTCCGGTAGTTTGGAGAGGTCCGGTTATCGCAGGAACGGTGAAGCAGTTCTGGTCCCAGGTTGTTTGGGGCGATGTAGATTACATGTTTGTGGATATGCCTCCGGGAACCGGTGATGTTCCGCTTACGGTGTTCCAGTCTCTTCCGGTAGACGGTATTGTAATTGTTACCAGCCCGCAGGATTTGGTATCCATGGTGGTGGCAAAGGCTGTGAATATGGCAAGAGAGATGGATATTCCGGTATTTGGTTTGGTAGAGAACTACAGCTACGTAGAATGCGGATGCTGCGGTGAGAAGATGTATGTATTCGGCGAGAGCCATATCGAGGATACCGCACGGAAGTTTAACCTTCCGGTGCTTGGCAGACTTCCGCTGAACCCGAATATTGCAAAGGCAGTGGATGCCGGTGATATTGAGAGCTTACAGGGAGACTGGCTGGAGGACGTTACGCTGGTATTAAAGGAATTTCTCCCGGCGGCAAAGACTGCGGCAGAGCAGGGCAATTATACCCTGGCGGTGACCACCGATGAGAATAATAATGTATTCCAGCATTTCGGTCATTGCGAGAAGTTTACTTTATACACCTTCAGTGACGGTATTTTGATGGCTAAGACCGTGCTTGAGACAGACGGAAACGGCCATGAGGCAATGGCAGGTGTTCTTGCGGAACGCGGCGTAAAGGTACTTCTTTGCGGAGGCATCGGTATGGGCGCAATGCAGGCGTTGATGCAGGCAGATATTTTAGTAGTACCGGGACTGACCGGTGATATTGAAGTGGCAGTGGCAGGATATTTGGATGGTGTACTGGGAACCAGTACCGAAGCAAATTGTCACTCCCATGAGTCGGGAGACTGCGATTGCAGCACCGGTGGATGCGGCGGATGTTGTCACTAATCCTTGGAGGAGATAAAAATGAGAACGTATTGCGGGGCCTGTGCGGGAGAACGCGGTTGCGGGGATTGTAAGAAGACTGTAAATGCGGTAGAATATACCGGATATACCGAGTTTTTTGCGAAGGAAAACGTACAGGAAATGTCTGTTTTTTGTGAAGGAGCAGAGAAGGAACGGCAATACGGTATAGCGAAGGAACTTTTTCTTGCGGCGGATTTGGGGACCACCACGCTGGCATTTGTTTGCGGAGATGAGACGGGGGAGGTACTTGCTTCCTACGGAACGGAAAATCCGCAACGAAACGTGGCGGCCGATGTCATCGGAAGAGTTGATGCGGCCCTTCGCGGACAATACGACAGATTAACAAACGAAATAAAGGAAGCCTTGGTAAAGGGCTTCCTTTTTGTGTTAAAAAAGGGAATCGATGAAATAGAACGGAAAGGGATATATCCGGATAAGTTGACTGTGGGAATGTCCGTGGCCGGGAATACGGTCATGGAACATTTACTGTTGGGGTATCCGGTGAAGGGACTGGCAAAGGCGCCGTTTACGCCTTACGCTACTGAACTTGTGAAGCTGCCTTTTTCAACGCTTTTTTCGGGCTGCACCGGGTATGATGAACTTCCGGATTTGTTAAAAGAGGGAGCGGTTACGATATTTCCGTGCTTATCGGCTTTTGTGGGCGGGGATGCGGTGGCAGGTGCGTACGCGTTGTTCGGGCAAACGGAGAAGGTAGGAGAAAAAAAGCAGAATTGTGCCCTTTTGCTGGATTTGGGAACCAACGGAGAGTTGCTTCTTTCTGTAAAGGGAAAATTGTACGGAACGGCAGCGGCCATGGGAAGCGCTTTTGAAGGAGGAGCATTTGCCTATGCTTCAGATTTGTTTCGTTTGGTGGCAGAGGCTAGAAAACAGGGAGTGCTGGATGAAACCGGTCTTTTAGCGGAGCCGTATTTTACGGAAGGATTTCACGGACTGTATCAGGAGGAAATAAGAGAGTTTCAGTTGGCAAAGGGAGCATTGCGTGCGGGAATTGACCTTTTGTGCAGGCGGAGCGGTATTTCTCCTTCCGAGGTAGAGCAGGTGTATGTGGCAGGCGGATTGGGCCGGTATTGTAACACGGAAGACTTGTTTGATGCGGAGCTTTTACCCCGGGCGTTTTACGGAAAAACAGAAGTGGTGGGAAACAGTTGTCTGGGAGGACAATTACGTTATTTGAAAAAAGGGGAATCTATGGTATACTGGGAGACAGAACTATTTAATCTGGCAGAAGAGCCGGAATTTGAAGAACAGTTTTACCGGTGTATGAATTTTGAAAGAACCGGAGAGACAGAAGGATAGGAGGGAGTCCGGATATGGGAAATACAGAAAAGAAGAAGGTTGAACTGAGAGTGAAACAGAGAAAAGCAGTTGCGTTTCTGTTGCTTTGTTGTATGTTGGTTTCTCTTGCGGCATGTAAAAAGAAAACGTCGGAAGGAGAAGGAAAAGCCACGGGAAGTCCGACGAAGCAGGTGACGGCAAACGGATTTGCGGATGCTAATCCGGAACTGGTAGCAGCACAGGCAAAAAAGAATAGAGAAACCGTAGCGGTAACTGTAGGCGATATGGAGATTTCCATGGAAAAAGCAATGCTTTTGATTTATACCATGGAGGTACAGGGCAATAGCTATGCGGATTATTACGAATCTCAATACGGAACGGATTATTGGGAAATGGTGTATGATGAAGAAGGTCGTACAGTCAGAGAGGTGTTTAAAGAAGATACCATGGAAACCATCATTCAATATGCGATTTTAAATGCCTGTGCGCTTGAGAGCGGAATGGGTTTGACCGAGGCGGAGCATCAGGAAAATAATGCGTTGGTGGAGAAAATGAAAAAGCTGCTTACGGCAGAAGAAGCGGAACGAGGCGGCTTTACAACGGAGAATCTGCGGGAAACCAGTGCGTGGATGATGTTGGCGGAGAAATATTATAAGCAGATGACGGATAATTTGGGGATTACAAAGGAGAGCGTACGGGAGACCATAAACAAGGAAGACTATAAAGAGTATGATACGGAATATCTTTATCTTTCTACCACTTATTATGACGAAGAATATAACGTTTGCCAGGAAAGCGATGAGGTAAAAAAAGAAAAGAAAGCGAGTATGCTGGAATATTTCGAGCAGGTAGAAGACGGCGTTTTGTTTGAAAAGTTAGCGGCTGTGGATGACTCTCTGGTGCATAACAGAAGAACCTTTTTGGTCGGCAGTGAGCAGGCGGAGCCGGAGTATATGGAAGCGGCTATGAAGCTTGCGGAAGGCGAAGTGTGTGGGCCGGTGCAAACAGAATACGGGGTGTATCTGATTCGGATGATAGATGATGCATGCACCAAGACCTATGAGGCAACGGTGGAAGCGGAGTATGAGTTAAAATGCAGCGAGGCTTTCCAGGCAGCTTATGAAGTGTTAAGAGAAAAGTATGAAGTGAAGATAAATGAAGAAGCATGGGGTGAGATTTTGCTCGGTGCGACCGTAAGTATTTTGGAATAATAAACAGAAAATGCGTCGGCGTAGTCCGGCGCATTTTGTGAATGTTTCTGTAACAGAAAGGGCTGTAAGAGGAGGTTATTCGACGATACCTTTCAGCAACTGCATAAAATACTTCGTCGGTTCCGAAACCGGCAACGCATTATCATAGGCAAGGACAAGCTTACGCTTCGGCAGCTTGTCTTTTGTTTTTATAATGTATAATTCGTCGTCGGTTTTTCCTTCCACGCAGAAGTCCGGCACAAAGGCAATGCCGAGACCGATTTTGGCAAGGTCGATTAACAAATCATTACTGCTGATTTCAATGGCCGGAGCCAGTTCCACGGAATGGGATAAAAACTGTTCGTGCAAAAATTCGCTGGTGGTGGAACGCTTGGACAGCATTAGAATCGGCAGTGTGGAAAGTTCCGCAAAGGAGAGCGCCCTGTCGGAGTAATCGTAAGAGGATTTGTTGGCGATAAATACATCGGAAAACTCTCTGAGGGTTTCGATTTGCATGGAGTTGTTTAAGACCGGATTCGGGGAATTTGCTACAATAAAATCCACAGCGTTTTCGGCTAACAGCTCCGCACACTGTAAGGAAGTGGCGTTCATTACCCGCAGATGTACCTCAGGGAACGTCTGGTGAAACTGATTTAAGTACGGCACCAGATAATAACGGCAGATGGTGTCGCTGGCTGCGATACGAAGCTGCATTCCGCCGGAATTTTTGGAATTCACCAGCTGGTTTTCCCCCTTAGTAATCAGATTGATGGCAGGCTCGATGTGTTTAAACAGCATTTCGCCTTCTTTGGTTAAGGTAACTCGTTTTGTACTTCTGGTAAACAAAATTTGACCGAGACGCCGCTCCAGTACTTTGACGGACTGACTGACCGCAGATTGGGAAATAAACAATGCGGAGGCAGCTTCGGAAAAACTGAGGGTCTTGGCTACATAGTAAAATACCTTGTATAATTCGTAATTAACGTCCATGGAAACTCCTTTCCGGCAGGTAACACCTGAAAACCGTATGTTGCCGGAATTTGTACCGAAACATTACGGTGGATCAAACAGTAGATAATCGATAAATTCAGTATAGCAGAAGAAGTTTCGGAACGCAACTTATTTCATAAGGAATTCTAATAAAACATTTAATATATATTAATTTTATTTATAAACAGAAAAATGGTATACTGAAAGCAACAATGAGGCAGTGGATGTTCCACGGACATCGGAAAGGATGGATAAGATGAGTAAAGTTAGAAGAATTTATTCCGAAAAGAAGCCGGAATATGCAGTTAAGGCCGGCGAGCTGATGAATGAAATCAAAGAGTATTTGAACATTCAGCATGTAACCGCAGTACGTGTTTTAATCCGTTATGATGTTGAAAATGTAAGTGACGAGAACCTCTCCCGTGCACTCGGTACCGTATTTTCCGAGCCGCCGGTAGACTTTGTATATGAGGAAACCTTCCCGATTTGTCCGGAAGATACCGTTTTCTCCGTTGAGTATTTGCCGGGTCAGTTTGACCAGAGAGCAGACTCCGCTGAGCAGTGTGTGAAGCTCTTAAATGAGACCGAAGAGCCGGTGATTCGTTCCGCTACCACCTATGTTCTTTCCGGTATTTTAGAGCCGCAGGAAGTGGAAGCAATCAAGGCATATTGCATTAACCCGGTAGATTCCAGAGAAGCAGCAGAGGAGAAGCCGGAGACCTTAGAGGCAGTATTTGAAGATCCGGCAGATGTTATTATCTTCGATGGCTTCAAGGATATGCCGGAGGCACAGTTAAAGGAGCTTTATTCCTCCTTAAATCTTGCTATGACCTTCCGTGACTTTTTGCACATTCAGAACTACTTCCGTGACGATGAGAAGCGTGACCCGTCCATGACCGAAATCCGCGTGTTGGATACCTACTGGTCCGACCACTGCCGTCACACCACCTTCCTTACCGAGCTTACGGATGTTAAGTTCGAAGAGGGCGACTACACTGCTCCGATTCGTGCTTCCTACGACAAGTATGTAGCTGAGCGTGAGATTTTATATAAGGGCAGAGACGATAAGTTCATCTCCCTCATGGACCTTGCTTTGGTTGGTATGAAGAAGCTTCGTGCCGACGGTAAGCTGGAAGATATGGAAGTATCCGATGAAATCAATGCCTGCTCCATTATCGTTCCGATTGAGATTACCAGACCGGACGGTAAGAAGGAAACCGAAGAATGGCTCATTTTCTTTAAGAATGAGACCCACAACCACCCGACGGAAATCGAGCCGTTCGGTGGTGCGGCAACCTGTCTCGGCGGTGCAATCCGTGACCCGTTGTCCGGTCGTGGCTATGTATATCATGCAATGCGTGTAACCGGTGCGGCTGACCCGACCCTTCCGATTGCGGAAACCTTAGAGGGTAAGCTGGCACAGCGTAAGATTGTAACCGGTGCAGCTTCCGGTTACAGTTCCTACGGTAACCAGATCGGTCTTGCAACCGGTTTGGTAGATGAAATTTATCATCCGAATTATGTAGCAAAGCGTCTTGAAATCGGTGCGGTTATGGGCGCTGCTCCGAGAAAGAATGTTATCCGTGAAAATTCCGATCCGGGCGATATCATCATCCTTATGGGTGGCAGAACCGGACGTGACGGTTGCGGCGGTGCAACCGGTTCTTCCAAGGCACATACCACCGAGTCCATCCATACCTGCGGTGCAGAGGTGCAGAAGGGTAATGCTCCGACCGAGCGTAAGCTTCAGAGATTGTTCCGTAGAGAAGAAGTGGCAAGCATCATTAAGAAGTGTAACGACTTCGGTGCAGGCGGTGTATCCGTAGCAATCGGTGAGCTTGCAGACGGTCTTCGTGTAGAGCTTGACAAGGTTCCGAAGAAGTATGCGGGCCTTGACGGTACCGAGCTTGCAATCTCCGAGTCCCAGGAGCGTATGGCAATTGTTGTTGATGCCAAGGACGTAGACAAGATGCTTGCTTTCGCGGCAGAAGAGAACTTAGAGGCTGTTCCGGTAGCTGTAGTTACCGAGGACCCGCGTCTTGTACTTGTATGGAGAGGCAAGGAAATCGTAAATCTTAAGCGTTCCTTCCTTGATACCAACGGTGCGCATCAGGAAGCAACCGCTGAGGTTACCATGCCGAAGAAGGAAGACAGCTACTTTAAGAAGGGTGCTTCCTACACCGCATCCCGTATTACGAGAAAAACCGCAAAGGGAGAGACCGTACTTTCCGGTAAGACCGGACTTAAGGGTCAGTGGCTTTCCATGCTTGCGGATTTAAATACCTGTTCCAAGAAGGGCTTAGTGGAGATGTTCGACAGCTCCATCGGTGCCAATACCGTAACCATGCCGTACGGCGGTAAGTACCAGATGACTCCGGTACAGACCATGATTGCAAAGGTTCCGGTACTTGACGGTGACAGTGAGGCGGTTTCCATGATGAGTTACGGTTTCGACCCGTATCTTTCTTCCTGGAGCCCGTACCATGGTGCGGTTTATGCAGTAATTTCCTCTGTTGCAAAGATTGTGGCAGCAGGCGGTGACCATACAAAGATTCGTTTTACCTTCCAGGAATTCTTCCGTCGCTTAGGAACCGATCCGAAGCGTTGGGGTGAGCCGTTAGCTGCACTTCTCGGTGCATTCGAGGCTCAGGTACAGCTCGGTCTTCCGTCCATCGGCGGTAAGGACAGTATGTCCGGCTCCTTCCAGGATATTGATGTTCCGCCGACACTGGTATCCTTTGCTGTAGATATGGCAAAGACCTCCGATGTAGTAACCGGTGAATTCAAGAAGTCCGGTAACGTATTAGTGAAGTTCGAAATGAAGAAGGATTCCTACGAGCTTCCGGATTACGCAGCATTTGCCGAGCAGATGAGCAAGATTACAAAGCTGGCGCAGAATGGCAAGATTGCTTCCATGTACGCTCTTGGTGCAAAGGGTATCGCAGAAGCGGTTTCCAAGATGGCATTCGGTAACCGTCTCGGTGCGGTTATCTCCGACGCAGTAAGTGCTCAGGAATTGTTTGCTCCGGCATACGGTGATATCCTTGCGGAAATTTCCAAGGATTGTCTGGATGCATTAAACGAGAGCGGCTTAGAATACAAGACTGTAGGTACCGTAACCGAAGCTCCGATGTTCGTATACGGCAACGAGACTGTAACCATCGAAGAGGCACTGGATGCCTGGACCAATACCTTAGAGAAGGTATTCCCGACCAGATCCGGTGTAAAGGAAGAGAAGATTGAGCATCCGTTATTTGATGCAAAGACCGTATATGTAGCAAAGAATAAGGTGGCAAAGCCGCGTGTATTTATTCCGGTATTCCCGGGTACCAACTGTGAGTACGATACCATGCGTTCCTTCCGTGATGCGGGCGCAGAGGTAAGCACCGTGGTATTCCGTAACCGCAACGAGCAGGACATCAGAGAGTCCGTAGACGCATTCGAGAAAGAAATCCGTAATGCACAGATTCTCATGTTCCCGGGCGGATTCTCCGCAGGTGATGAGCCGGACGGTTCCGGTAAGTTCATCGCAACCGCATTCCGTAACGCAAAGATTACCGATGCGGTAAATGATATGTTAAAGCAGCGCGACGGTTTGGTTCTCGGTATTTGTAACGGTTTCCAGGCAATTATCAAGCTTGGCCTTGTACCGTACGGTGAAGTTACTCCGCAGAAGGAGGATAGCCCGACCCTTACCATGAACAGCATCGGACGTCATATTTCCAAGTCCGTATACACCAAGGTTGTAACCAACAAGTCCCCGTGGCTCATGGAGGCAGAGCTTGGCGGCGTTTACGCAATCCCGGCTTCCCACGGTGAAGGACGTTTCGTAGCAAGCAAGGAATGGATCGAAAAGCTTGCGGCAAACGGACAGATTGCAACCCAGTACGTTGACCTGAACGGCAACCCGACCATGGACGAAGACTTCAACCCGAACGGCTCCTACTTCGCAATCGAAGGTATCACCAGCCCGGACGGTCGTGTTCTCGGTAAGATGGCTCATTCCGAGCGTCGCGGTAACTCCGTAGCAGTGAACATCTACGGTGACCAGGATCAGAGAATCTTCGCTTCCGGTGTGAAGTACTTTAAGTAAGATCTGGGAAAAGATAGATAGAGTAAGTGAATAAGTAATGTAAGACTCCCCTGTTCTTGCGTGTCGGTGCGCAAGGCAGGGGAGTTTGTAAATATACGCAAATCCGATTACCGAAAATGTTGATTTGATACCGAATGTGATGTATAATAACAATATCGAATTCGATAGAACGAACAAATCTAATCTAATCGGAGGTGTTATTATGTTTATGGAAGAACGACAGCAGGAGATAGCAGAAATAATCCAAACAAACGGTAAAATTACTACGGCGGAAATTACGGAAAAATATGGCATATCGGACGAGTCGGCCAGAAGAGATTTGCGTCTGTTGGAACAGAAAGGACTTTGCAAGAGAACCCACGGTGGGGCAATTTTACTTTCGCAGGTAAGTGTCAGACCGCCGGTAAACCGGGATTTTGAAAAGATGCCGGTGTTTGCCAATTACCGGGAGATTGCACGACGGGCGGTTACGAAGGTGAAAGAAAATGATATTGTCTATTTGACCGGTGGTTCTTTTGGATATATTATGGTTTCCTTTTTGCCGAAGGACATCCGTTATACGGTGGTGGTGAACTCGGTGGATATTGCGAAGGAACTTCGTGCATTTGAAAACATTGATGTGTACATCGTAGGAGGAAAGATGCGACAGAGTGGGTCGGTTGTGGACAGTTTTGCCAATGATTTTGTCAGTCGTTTGCATTTTGATGTTTGTTTTATCACAGGAGGCGGATTGACAGCGGAATTCGGATTGTCGAACGGTACGGATGAGACGGCAACCTTTCAACGTACAGTGATTAAGAATAGCCGTAGGCGTTATCTTTTGCTTCCGGGGGCAAAAATCGGCGTGGATTCTTTTGTAAAGGTATGTGATGCGGAAGTATTTGATGAAGCTGTAACCGATTGGGAGTGTGTGGAAGAGCAGGTTGCAGCCTTGGAAGAAAAGGGCGTTACGGTTACAGTAGTCGAGGAAGTAAAATGACGAGAGAGCAAAGACTTCGCAATTTGATATTAGATCGTTATAAAAGCCTCAGACAGTTTGCGTTGGAGGCGGATATTCCCTATAGTACGCTTATGACGTTGTTATCAAGGGATATAGGTGGAGCTTCGTTTGATGTGGTTGTAAAGATTTGTAAGAAGCTGGATTTAGATCCTTTGGAGTTTTGTGAGGAAGTGTAAGTGTCAATAGTGTATAAGATACGATAGCAAGAAGGGCAGGTTTTATCCTGTCCTTCTTTATTTCGTAACAGAGATTTTCAATCCCAATACCCGGAACAACTTTAACAGCGTAGCAAGATTCGGAGTAGTTTGAAATGATTCATGCTATCGAATTGTCAAGGAAAAATGGAACATTATATTAGTTTGAAAGAAAAATTGTATAAACATATTGCCAAAAAGACATTTGGGCTGATATACTATAGTTAAGAAAAGGTATAATAAGGAGGGAAATGACAATGCCGATTATTTGTATGTTTCGTGGTATAAAAATTACAATCAATTACAATGATCACATGCCGCCACACTTCCATGCATACTATGGTGAGTATGAATGCTGTGATCCTTTAAGGTAGGTGAGTCATATGCTTGAACCGAGAGTGAAAGAATATTTTAGTAATCCAAGAAAAATTGTTGCAGTAGAGCCTTTGGAAAACTATAGGCTACGACTGACATTTGATAATGGAGAAATCAAGTGTTACAGTATGTCGGACAAGTTGCAAGGAGTGTTTTCCATTCTTCAGAATCAGGAAAAGTTTCAAAAGGTTTTCGTAGATGAGTTTGGAAATGTTGCATGGGATATTGATGATGCAGTAGATAGTTCTGTGCATTGGAACAATAGGATTGATTTATGCAAAGATGCATTGTACATGGATAGTGTGTAAAGACATACCCCTGAAAAATTGAGGTTTTTCAGGGGTATATTTGTAAGTTAATCTGGTATAAATTTTTCAAATTTTCGCAATGTGCGGTTTACTCCGCTAACTCTTCCCACTGTTCCATAAGCGTTTCCAGCTTTCCTTCCAGCGCTTCCCGTTCCATACTCAGTTCGGTAAGCTTCGTATGGTCGGAAGCAATCGCCGGATCGGCAAGGGCAGTGTCAAGTTCTGCTATGCGGGTTTCCACACGCTCGATTTCTTCCTCGGTTTTCTTAAGGTCGTTCTGGCGTTTTCTCTGGCGGGCCTGTTCTTCTTTTTGTTGTTGCCAGTCCAGCTTGGTATCTGCCGCAGCTGTGCCGGATGGAGCAGGAGTAGAAGATGCGGAAGCTGTTTTCCCTTCCATACCGTACCCGACACCCTCCAAATACAGCCGTTCGGTGGCTTCCTTTTTCTCCAGATAATAGTCATAATTTCCCGGATAGTTGAGAAGTGTCTGCTCCGTTAAATTAAGGATACGTGTGGCGGTTTTGTTGATAAAGTAACGGTCGTGGGACACGTACAGTACCGTTCCCTCGTAAGCGTTAATGGCATCCTCTAAGATTTCCTTGGAAACAATATCTAAGTGGTTCGTCGGCTCGTCGAGGATGAGCAGGTTTGCATCGGACAGCATCAGCTTAGCCAGAGAAACGCGGCCCCGTTCGCCACCGCTGATTTCACTGATACGCTTAAATACGTCATCTCCGGTAAACAAAAACGCTGCCAAAACGTTACGAACTTCGGTGTTATCCATATATGGATAAGTGTCCTGCAATTCATCAAACAAGGTCTTTTCCGGATGAAGTACCTGATGTTCCTGATCGTAGTAAGCAATCTGTACCTTGGCACCCGGCCTTATTTCACCGGCATCCGCCGGAAGCAAATCGTTAATAATCTTTAAAATCGTGGTCTTTCCGGTACCGTTCTTTCCGATGATGGCCACTTTTTCTCCCCGCTTAATCTCGAAGTTTAAATCCGAAAACAGCTTTTGGTTTCCGAAGGACTTGGAAAGCCCGGTAACGGTCAGGACATCGTTTCCGCTCATAATGTGGGGCGTGAGGCGAATCTTCATTTTGCTGCGAACTTCCGTCGGCTTCTCGATGCGTTCGATTTTATCCAGCATTTTTTCACGGCTTTCCGCACGCTTAATGGATTTTTCACGGTTAAAGGAGCGAAGCTTTGCAATGACTTCTTCCTGATGCTTGATTTCCTTTTGCTGATTCAGGTAGTGCTGGATTAAAATCTCGCGTTGCTGTTCCTTTTTTACGGCGTAGTCCGAATAGTTTCCGGTAAAGGTTTGGGCCTTTCCGGCGTCCAGCTCCACCACCTTTGTAACTACACGGTCCAAAAAATACCGGTCGTGGGCAACGATAAGTACCGCTCCCGGATAGTTGATTAAATAAGTTTCCAACCAGGCAATTGAAGCCATGTCCAGGTGGTTGGTGGGCTCGTCAAGCATAATTAAATCCGGATTGGTAAGGAGCAAACGACCCAAAGCAATACGGGTCTTTTGACCGCCGGAAAGGGTTTGTATCTGCTTATTAAAATCTTCCTCAGAGAAACCGAGCCCCTTTAATACGCCCACAACCTCGCTCTTATAAGCATAACCGTTTTGGGCTTCGAAGGAGTGGGTAAGAGAAGTGTACTCTTTGAGTAAAGCATCCAGAGCATCGCCTTCCTGTCCTTTCATGAGAAGCTCCACTTCCCGGATGCGGGATTCGGTCCATAATAAGTCCGCTTTTACGGAAAGCATTTCTTCATAAACCGTACGGTCCGAGGCCAGGTCCTGGTGCTGGGAAAGATAGCCGACGGTGGCTCCTTTGGCGGTAATGACTTCACCGGAATCTGCGGACAACTCCTGCATAATTACCTTTAAAAGAGTGGATTTTCCGGCACCGTTAATACCCACAATGGCCATTTTTTCCCGCTCGTTAATATGAAAAGAAACCTGATTTAAAATCGTCACATCACCGAAGCTTTTCGTGATGTTATTACAGGCAAGTAACATAGTAATATCCTCCTAATCATAAAGAAATTATACTATAGGAAAAAAAGAAAAACAAGGGACAGAGGAAGAAGAATTGTTAGGATGGGACAGAATGGATATAATAAAAGAGATGTGAATCGAAATGGAGTTGCTTATTTTCAAAAAAAAGAGTATAATATCCTTAAGAAAACGCACAATTTGTGTAAAAACGGGAAGGGGTGTTCAGTATGTTTTTGGAGTTTATCGGTGCCGCACATGAGGTGACGGGAAGTTGTCATTTTCTTCAGATTGCGGGAAAGCGTATTTTAGTGGACTGCGGTATGGAGCAGGGAATGGATGTGTACGAGAATCAGGAACTTCCGGTGAATCCGGGAGAGGTGGATTATATTTTCATTACCCACGCACACATTGACCATACGGGACTGGTTCCGTTAATGTATGCGAGAGGATTCCGGGGACGGATTTATTCCACTGGTGCCACAAAGGAACTTTGTGATATTATGCTTCGGGATTCCGCCCATATTCAGATGTTTGAAGCGGAGTGGAAAAACCGGAAGGCAAAACGTTCCGGCCTGCCTGCGGTGGAACCGCTCTATACCATGGAAGATGCATATGGAGTCATGAAGCTGTTTGTTCCCTGCGAATACGGAGAGAAAATCCCGGTAGATGATGGCATTCAGATTCGTTTTACCGATGTGGGACATTTGCTGGGCTCTTCCAGTATCGAGGTTTGGGCCGAGGAGGAAGGAAAGCAGGTAAAACTGGTATTTTCCGGTGATATCGGAAATAAGCATCAGCCGATTTTAAGAGACCCGATTGCTACGGACCGGGCGGATTATGTGATTATGGAGTCTACCTACGGTGATCGTTCCCACGGAATGGAGAAGGTGGATTATGTTGGAGATTTGGCGGCAATTATCCAGCGGACCCTGGACCGTGGAGGAAATGTGGTAATACCGTCCTTTGCGGTGGGAAGAACCCAGGAATTGTTATATTTTATCCGTAAAATTAAGAAGGATGGATTGGTAACGGGACATGACGGTTTTCCGGTGTATATCGATAGTCCTCTTGCAATCGAAGCAACCACGATTTTTCATAAAAACGTATACGGGTACTTTGACGAGGAAGCAATGGAACTGGTTCGTCAGGGTGTGAATCCCATTGCATTTCCGGGTCTTAAGACCGCCATTACCAGTGAGGAATCCAAAATGATTAATTTTAACACCGACCCGAAGGTAATCATTTCTGCTTCCGGTATGTGTGAGGCGGGACGTATCCGTCACCATTTGAAGCACAATTTGTGGCGCCCGCAAAGTACGGTTGTATTTGTGGGATATCAGGCGGTAGGAACCCTTGGAAGAACGTTGCTTGACGGTGCGACGGATGTGAAATTGTTCGGAGAGCCGGTGGAAGTACAGGCGGAGATTTGTAAGTTAGACGGTATCAGCGGACATGCGGATAAGGAAGGCTTAATTAACTGGGTAACGCAGATTGAGGACCCGCAAAAGGTATTTGTGGTACACGGTGAAGATACGGTGTGCGATGCCTTTGCCGCTTGCTTGAGAAACGAATACGGTCTGGATGCGGAAGCACCGTTTTCCGGGTACTGCTTCGACTTGTTAAACGGATGCTGGGTAGAACAGACGGAGCCGGTATTTGCCAAGAAGAAGGAAAAGGCAAAGAAGCGCAAGGTGGAAGTATTCGAACGTCTTCTTGCGGCAGGGCAGCGGTTGCTTAGTGTGATTAAGAGAAACGAAGGCGGAGCCAATAAGGATTTGGCAAAGTTTGCGGATCAGATTAACATGCTGTGCGATAAGTGGGACCGGTAAGAATAGAGAAATAAATAAGAAGCCGTTATAAGGCGTAAAAAGGGCATCTTCCATACGGGAGATGCCCTAAAAATATGCTTGAAATCTATTGAAAACTATTCCTTATCCAAAAAGTAAGTGCAAATAACAGGAACCAGACCGTCGTCATCGTTGGAAAGCGTGATGATATCAGCGGCTTCTTTTACCTCGGTCTGTGCATTTGCCATCGCCACGCCGAGACCCGCGTACTGCAACATGGTAATATCGTTGTACCCGTCACCGCAACAGATGCATTCCTCTCTGCTGATACCGAGGGACGGTAACAGACGTTCCAGTGCATGTGCCTTATCCACCAAGGGAGGCATGATTTCAAGGAAAAACGGTTCGGAACGGTAGATATTTAATACACCGTAATAACGCTTTTGCAATTCTTCCGTAAGCGGAGCAAGGACTTCCGGTTCACCGCTGATTAAGCATTTGTTTACCGGAAACTGAATGGCGCCTATAAAGTCGTCTACCTGATGAATGACACGACGGTTAATACGTGCTTCCAACTCCATATACTGATCCGTAGGGGTACCGGTAATCAGGTTATCATCCGGATCATA
The DNA here is from genome assembly GCA_017938405.1 of Lachnospiraceae bacterium. Taxonomy (GTDB): domain Bacteria; phylum Bacillota; class Clostridia; order Lachnospirales; family Lachnospiraceae; genus SIG307. Next base: position 35,280 of record JAGBBP010000003.1, on the reverse strand, counting down.
GGTAACCATACCCACGCCTCGTTCTTTTGCAATTTCATAAATCTGCGGAATAAAGCGTTGCGGCAGAGTATTGTTGTACAAGATTTCTCCGGTGGAGAAACGAACGATGCGTGCACCGTTATAGGAGATTACATATCCGCCGTATACATCCAGTTTACACTCCTTTGCAAGGGGCTCGGTACCGGCGGTCGGTCTGCCGGTAGCAATTGCTAACGTATAGCCCGCTGCCTGCATGGCATGAAGCGCGGTTTTGGTAGAGGCGGTAATTTCTTTTTTGGAGTTGGTTAAAGTACCGTCAATATCCAGTACAAGTATTTTGTGATTCATTGGTAACAGCCTTTCTATAGATGGTATAATTTGGTATATTTGTCCGTTAAATAGCGGATATAGTAGTCCGGATTAAAATCTTCTCCGGTGACCTGCTTTAACAATTCGTTGGTCGGATATACCGCACCGTATTTGTGAATATGATCTCTTAAATACTCCCGAATCGGAACCAGATTTCCTTCCTTCAAATAGTCGGACAGTGGCATACGTCCCGTAAGGTAATCGTAAAGCTGGGCAGCAATTGCGGAACCGATGGCGTAGGAAGGGAAATAACCGAAGTTTCCCATTGCCCAGTGAATGTCCTGCAAGACGCCTTCGGAAGCATCCTTCGGAGTAATTCCTAAATACTCTTCATACTTCTTTGCCCAAAGATCCGGCAAATCCGAAACTTTGCAGTTCCCGGCAAAAATTTCTTTTTCCAGTTCGTAGCGAATTAAGATGTGAAGCGGATAGGTAAGCTCGTCGGCTTCCGTACGAATCGGTCCCGGTTCCGCCTTGTTAATCCCGGCAATAAAGTCGTCCAGAGAAACATGTGCCAGTTCGTCCGGATAGGTATCTTTTAACTTCGGAAACAGCGGTTCCCAAAACTCTTTGCTACGTCCGATCATGTTTTCGTAAAATCTGGATTGGGATTCATGCATGCCCATGGACATACTGCTACCGGCCGGAGTGCCGGATATCGCGTCCTCTACACCCATTTCATAAAGGGCGTGTCCGGTTTCGTGAATCAAAGAAAACATGGCGCTTTCCAGATTGTCGTCGTAAAAGTGATTGGTAATGCGGACATCGTGATTGTGCAAAGAAGTCGTAAACGGATGCTCGCTTTCTGCAATCACGCCCTTGTTAAAATCAAATCCCAGATAGCCGGCAAGAAAACGGCAAAAACCGCTTTGAATCTCCGGCGGATAATAACCGGTGTTATAGTCTTTGTTAATGGTATCGTTTTTTGCGGTAACCTTTTTAATCAGAGGAACCAGAGCATCCCGGACTTTGGTGAAGAAATCGTCCAAAACGTCGGTGGTAAACCCTTCTTCGTAATCATTTAATAAAATGTTATATAAATCTTCGCCTTTCTTTGCACGATAGGAAGCAAAACGGCGGGTATAATCAATTAACTTCTCTAAGGTCGGGGCAAAATCTTCAAAGGTCCCGCACTGCTTTGCCCGACAATAAATCGGATGGGCAGCGGCACAAAGTTCGGAAAACTCCCGGTATTCTTTCGCCGGAATGCAGGAAAGCTTTTCGTATTCCTTAACAAGGAGACGTACCACCGCTTTTTCGGAAACGGTAAGGGAATCCTGCTCCTTCGGAGAAGAGAGTTTTTTCAGTAAGTGCTGTATTTCGTCACAGGTTAATACATGGTAGGCTTCTTCGGAAAGAATACCTACATAGGTTGCGGTCTGCTCGGCGGCGGAAAGGGGAGCCAACGTCTCCGAATCCCAGGAAAACAGTGCCAAAGCAGCCTGATAAGCATGGTTGCGTTCCAAGTAAGGAAGCAATTGTTCATAGTACTGATTCATAAACGTCCTTTCTGTGGGGTGATTCGTTGTCCGCCACGTAAAATAAAGAAAGACAAAATTTTAGGACTTGCGGACATTATATCACCTTTTACCCGTTATGACAATAAAATCGGGAAAAATAAAATGATTCTTCCGAAGTTTCAGTATGCCGCAAAAAGGAATAGATTATGCGGCACTGGGGAACAATGGAAATGACAAGGAGGAAGAAATCATGAGTAAGATTATGCGAATTACCGGAAGAGAAATTTTGGATTCCCGGGCAAATCCGACGGTAGAAGCAACGGTTGTGCAGGAAAACGGCGGATGTGGAACGGCAGCGGTACCCTCCGGTGCATCTACCGGTGCCTTTGAGGCGGTAGAACTCAGGGATGACGATAAGGAACGTTACGGCGGAAAAGGCGTAAGAACCGCAGTGTCTCATATAAATGAGGATATTGCGAAATTGCTGGTAGGAAAAGACGGCTGTTATCAGAATCAGTGGGATGAGGCCATGCTGGTTTTAGACGGTACGGAGAACAAAAGCAGATTGGGAGCCAATGCCATTCTGGCGGTATCCTTAGCTTTGGCAAAGGCAGAAGCCGACGGCATGGGACTTCCGTTGTACCGTTACATCGGAGGAATCAACGGAAGTGTGCTTCCGCTTCCGATGATGAATATTTTAAACGGCGGACGCCATGCCGGCAACAATCTGGACGTGCAGGAGTTTATGATTCTCCCGGTGGGAGCGGAACGCTTCTGCGTGGGGCTTCGTCAGTGCTGTGAGGTATATCATGCATTGGAAAGCATTTTAAAGGAAAAGGGACTGTCCTGCGGAATCGGGGATGAGGGCGGCTTTGCACCGGATTTAAACAGTGAGGAAGAAGCAATCGAACTGATTTTGCAGGCAATCGAACGTGCGGGGTATAAGGCCGGTGCAGGAAAGGATTTTATGATTTCCTTAGATGTGGCGGCTTCGGAGTGGAAGGAAGAAAAGAAAAGCGGCGGACAGTTTTCCTATCGTTTGCCGAAAAAGAATGAGGTATTTACCTCAGAAGGTCTGATGGAGCATTGGGATACCCTGACAAAGAAGTATCCGATTTATTCTTTGGAAGACCCGCTTGACGAAGAGGATTGGGACGGTTGGAGAGAGTTGACCCGGAGAATCGGAAATCGTGTGATGTTAGTGGGAGACGACTTGTTTGTGACCAATCCGAAGCGTCTGCAGTATGGAATCAAGAACGAGGCGGCCAATGCCATCCTCATTAAGCCGAATCAGATCGGTTCTTTGTCGGAAACCATGGAAGCAATCCGCATTGCAAAGGAAAACGGCTATCGCGCCATTATGTCCCACCGGAGCGGAGAAACGGAGGATACCACCATTGCGGATTTGGCGGTAGGACTCAATACCGGATTTATTAAGACCGGTGCACCGTGCCGCGGGGAGCGGACCGCAAAATATAATCGTCTGTTACAAATCGAGGCGGAGTTGCGGGGAATGAAGTAATAAAAAAACGAACCTCCCGGAGGTTGGACAAAAGGTCCGTCTTCGGGAGGCTTTGTTTATACGTGTTTATTTGCCACCGATGGGAGTCGGCTCAGCCAACTGATACGAGTAATACTTTACTACGTTTCCACTCTCCATGGCGATCTTCTCCGGAGGGATTAAATTAATATCCCGCACATACGGGGTCGGATAGTATATCACAAAATTCTCTGCCACTGTGCCGTCAAAGGGCAACAGAGGGGTATATGATTTTTCGCTCATAATCCGCTACCTCCTTCTTTTTTAAGTATAGCACGGAAAGCATGAGAACGCAAGGAAATTATGCTTTCCGGATTCGCTTTTGCAACTCCACAACCGGTAACGGCATAAGGGAGAGAATGGCAACCACGCACCATGCTCCTACGGAAAGCGGGGTGACGGAAAATATCTTTGCGGCAAAGGGAATCGTAATTACGCTAATCTGCAAAAAGGCGCAAATAACGAAGGAGAAAAGCAGTTTCGGATTGGTAAAAAAGCCGATGTCCGCTAGCGGATGGTCACTGCGCATATGGAAGGAATGCACCAGCTGGGACAGGCTCAGTACCGCAAAGGTCATGGTGGAACCGGCGCTAAAGTAGCGGTTTCCGATGACATAGGCCAAAAGGGCAATTCCGCCGATCATGGCACCCTCGAAAGCAATTTTAAAGCCCAGACCGTCCGCAAACAAACTCTTTCCCGGCTTCACCGGAGGTCGATCCATCACATCCTTTTCCGCCGGTTCTACCCCAAGGGCAGCGGCAGGCAGGGAGTCGGTGATTAAGTTTACCCACAGAAGCTGTACCGCCAAAAGCGGGGACGGAAGGCCGAAGAGCAGGGCAAACAGAATCGTGATAATTTCTCCGATGTTACAGGACAACAGGAAGTGAACACAACGTCTGATATTGGCGTAGATGCCGCGGCCTTCTTTTACGGCGGCCACAATGGTGGAAAAATTATCATCCATCAGTATCATATCGGAGGCTTCCTTTGCCACATCCGTACCGCTTTTTCCCATGGCACAGCCGATATCCGCCGCCTTTAAGGCAGGAGCATCGTTAATTCCGTCACCGGTCATGGCAACTACTTCGCCTCTGGCCTGCAGGGCCCGGACAATGGCAACCTTATGTTCCGGTGCAACCCGGGCAAATACCCGGCAGGTGCCCACACATTCCGTCAGTTCCGCTTCCGACATAGCAGAAAGTTCCGGGCCGGTAACCACCCGGTCTTTTTTGGAACAAATCCCTAAATCTGCTGCAATGGCACGGGCGGTCAGGGCATGGTCGCCGGTAATCATCACCGGTGTAATCCCGGCCCGTTTACAAAGCTGTACACATTCTCGGACTTCCGGCCGCGGCGGGTCCATCAGCCCCAGAAAACCGAGGAGAATCAAGTCCTTTTCCCCTTCGGCCTGCGGGTCGTCGGCCCCTTTTATCATGCGGTACAGCGGGTCCGTAAGAGGACGATAGGCTACTGCCAGTACCCGGAGGGCACCTTCGGCACACCGGTTGCAATACTCGGTAATGGAACGGCGCAGAGGCGTGGTTAAGGCCGTCAGCTTTCCGCCGTCATACAAGGCGGTACAGCGGGATAATACCACCTCCGGAGCTCCTTTGCATACAAGAAATCCAAAGGTGTCCGCCGGCATGGAAGGGAGGGGAGCAATTGCGGCTCCCTCCAGTAAATGAATGGTAGACATCCGTTTTTTTGCGGAATCAAAAGGGTACTCCGCCAGACGTTTATACCGGGTATCCGGCATAGGGGAACAAAGGGAAACGTCCTTTGCGGCCTGCAAAAGTGCCAGCTCCGTCGGTTCGCCGTTGCCGGCTCCGTTTTCTTCGAAAAAAGCGTTGTTACAAAGGGCAGCGCAAAGAAGAACGGATTTGGCAGAAGGTGCGTCCGGGGACAGGGAGGTTCTGCCGTCGGAAATCTCCGTTACCGTCATGCGGTTTTGGGTCAGGGTACCGGTCTTATCGGAACAGATAAAAGTGGCACTGCCCAAGGTCTCCACCGCAGGCAGATGTCTTATAATGGCTTTCTTCTTTGCCATCCGCTGTACGCCGAGGGAAAGCACGATGGTTACGATGGCAGGCAACCCCTCCGGAATGGCGGCAACGCCTAAGCTGACGGCAGTCATAAACATGGTAAAGAGAGGACGGCCCTGCATGGCTCCCAGTAAAAATACAAGGAAACAAATGGCCAAAACCGTTATGCCCAGTACCTTTCCTGTATGAGCAAGCTGTTTTTTTAGAGGGGTATCCGGGGCGGTATCCTGTTGAATCAAATCGGCGATTTTCCCTACACGGGTCTCCATACCGGTATGGGTCACCATAGCAGTGGCATGACCGGAAAGTACCACGGACCCGGAGCATACCATGTTGATAAGGTCTCCGATGGCGGTGTCTTCCTTAAGCTTACAATCCGCGTTCTTTTTTACCGGCTCCGACTCTCCCGTAAGGGAGGATTCGTCCACCGTAAGGCCGTCGGTATGTAGAAGTCTGGCATCCGCCGGCACCATGGACCCGGCAGATAAAAAGATAATATCTCCCGGTACCAGCTCCCTTGTAGGAACCGGTCTGCGGCAACCGTCCCGCAATACCTGGGCCTCCGGCGTGGTGAGCTTCTTCAACATGGCAAGGGAATGCTCCGCCTTTGCCTCCTGTACCACGCCTAAGATGGCATTGACCACTACAATGATTAGGATAATGGCAGGTTCCACAAAATCCGGCTTTCCCTCCAAGACGGAAGACAGAAAGGAAACCAGGGCGGCGCCTAAAAGAATCAGAATCATAAAGTCCTGAAACTGCTCTACGAAACGGGAAAGGAGACTGCGGGGTTTTTTTGCGGACAACTCGTTGTAACCGTAACGCAAAATCCGTTGTCCGGCTTCCTTCTCCGACAGCCCGTCTTCTTTACTCTGTAACGCACGCAGAGCCTCTGTGACAGAAAGAGTGTGAAGCTTCATAAAGGACTCCTAAAAGTAAAATCAAAAAAGTATATGTCACAAGGGGGAAAAGTATGACAAAGCCTTTGTTTATAAGGGTTTGAGGCGGTTTTTAAAGGGGAAATTTATTGTGAAACATATACAAAAAACGAGAGAAAATCTGTGAAAATTCCCGATATTTACAAAGTCTAAAAATCATAGTATGATTTTCTTATCTGAGAAAAGAATCTGTTTTCAGTTGGGTATCCCAAAAAATTCCGCTTACAAACATAAGAGAAGGAGACGTATGAATATTGCATTTTGGAGCAATGTCAGACATCAAAGCGGTGTTACGTCCTGTGTGGCTTTGATGAGTGTATTATGGACTGAACTTTTTGTAGAAGAAATCACGGTGACTTCCAATCATATCTGTACCAAAGGATTGGTAAAGCGCCTGTGCGGCGGTTGTGAATATGAAGAAAAAATTGCCAAAAAGGCATATCATTATATGCTCGGAGAACCGGAGTATTTTCGTATGTTATACAGCGGAAATATGAAAAAGACCGTTTGGTTAAATGAAAACTTACGGTATATCCCTATGGAAGGAGAAGCCGGGAAACTTTTTGCTCCGGTGGGACTACAGGACGAAAGAAAGTGTGTGGAAGAGCAGGAAATTCGGTTGATAGATACGGCTTGCGGTTATACCTTGTGTTCACAAAAGATAGTGGAAGATGCGGAGATTAAGGTAATCCTGTTTCCGCCGGACCGGGATTCTATTGATGCATTCTTTCAGTCTGATACAGCGTCGTGGGAGGACTACTTTTTTATTGTGGGAAATTATCGTTCGGAAGTGTCCTGCCGGCCGGTATATTTAAGTAAGCGGTACCATGTTCCGTTGGAACGTATTGGGGTAATCCCGTACAATTTCGGCTTTGAACAGGCAATGCAGGATGGCAGTACCATTGCTTATATTGCGCAGAATATGCGTTGTTCCAGGCGGAGTAAAGAGTATTGGTTTTTTCAGTGCGCGAAGGAAACGGTAAAGAACCTCAGAAAGTATGTAATTTATAGGAGGGATGTACAATGTGGAGAATGCGGAAAAGTATCAAACGCAGATGGATGATTGGGATTGTGTTTTGTCTCGTGCAATGCGGCGTACTATTTTTGGAATATGGGACGATACGGTATGCAACGGTTCGGAAGTATACCGCATTGTTGGAAGAGAAGAATGCGGTTATGAAGCAGGCAGAAAGAACGGTTTTTCTTACCCGCACCTGTGTGAAGGCCGGGGAACGGTTTACGGAGGAGAATACGGAACGAAAAACGCTGCTTTCGGAACAAAATCCGGAAGGGCTGGAAACAGAGGTGATAGGAAAGGTTGCCTGTGCGGATTTACCGGAAGGAAGTATTGTGACGAAGGCCCTTTGCTGTGCACAAGAGGTGCATGCGACGGAGAGGGAATGTGTGTTACGGAATATCCGGAATACGGAATACTTTACTGACGGTGCGATTGTGGAGTTGCGTATCCGGTATGAGAACGGAGAAAATTATTGTGTTTTAAAGAAAGAGCGGATAGGAAAAAAGGAAGAGGAAAGTGAGAGTTGTTGCTTTTATCTTACGGAGGAGGAGCAATTGTTACTTAGTGCGGCGCAGTATGATGTGCAGGCTTACGATGGGACGGAGTTGTATATAGTTGGGTTCAGAGAGGCGCGAATTCAATCGGAGGCATGCAACGAATATCTTCCTCCGGCGCAAATATTGATGCAGTTGAGGAATCGGGATGAGGCGTACGATAAATCCTTGGAGCAAATGAGGGAGCAACGTGTGGCATTGGAGGAACGGTTGGCGGAGTATATCAAAAAGAAAAAAAGCGGTTTACTGTAAGGAGGATGGGTGTGGAACGAAGAGTCGGGTTTGTAGGTTGTTACAGTCATGATGTGATTTTACTGTTGGCGAAGGTACTGAGTTGCGTGGGGAAAAAGGTGTTGTTGGTAGACAAAAGCAAACGGCATACCTTGCGGGCCTCTGTTCCGGTACCGGAAGGGATTGATGCGGAAAAAGTTAAAGTCGAATATGATGGGATATTTTACGGTGAAACGGAAAGTACGATGGAAGAAAGAGCGTTGTACGATGTGGAAATCATTGATTTTGGGATGGAGTTTAAGAAGGAAAACGCAATGGGGTGTACGGAGTTGATTGTGGTAACGGATATGTTGTTGCATCATATTCATACGTTGATAAAAACGGAGATACCGGGAGAACGTGTCCGGGCATGCATTATCCGGGATACAATGGAATCCCCGGGGAAAAGAGAGAAGGCGGTAGGTGATTTTTTAAAGGCGTTTCCGAACCGGAAAGAATTCTTTTTACCGCCGGATTTTAAGGATATGAAAAATCGCTATGTTTGTGAGACGATGAATGAATATAGCATGAAACGTGCTTCTTCGGAGTTACAGGAAGCAATTCTACAGGTGGCGGCAATGCTTTGTCCGGGATATGAGGAAAAAGAAATCAGACAAATGATCCGAAACAGGGAAAGGAGGAAGTATCGATGAAAATTGCGGTATGGAGTCCCACGCCTTTTGCGGGGAGGAAAACGGTAAATCTGCTTTTTCTTGCCGTACAGGCGTTGAAAGAGGAAGGAAGAGAGCAGTTGATTTTGCACGCAGACCCGTTCGGAAGCGGACCGGAGCATTTCTTGCTCTCGGGAGGGCATAGAACCCGCATGATGAAAAAGAAGGAATTCGGGGTAGAGCTTTTGTGTAAGTTGATGCGTTGTGAACGGGTTACAAGGGAAATGATAGTAAATACTTCATACTCTTTTGCGGAAGAACGATTGCATGTTTTGCCGGCCGGACACAAAGCATTTTATGAAGACAGCGAGAGTGCCGCAAAGGAACTGTGTGGCGTGCTCCGCTGGGCGGACAAGCTGTTTCAAAATGTATGGATTGAACTGCCGGCAGGGAGGAGCGGTCTGGTAGAGAAAATCGGTTCCGAAGTGGATTGCATGATTGTGAATTTTGCGCAAAGCCCCAGTGAAATTGCAAAGCTGGACCCGGGATTCGGATGTAAGAATGTGTTTTATATGATTGGTGCATATGAACAGCGGAATATTTATACATTACATAATTTGCAATTGCTATACCCTTTTTTGCGGGGGAAATGCGGTATGATTCCGTATCGTTCCGCATTGGCGGCAGCCTGTTGTGCAGGGGAAGCCGAAGCGTTTTTATTGCGGGAGACGGAAAAGGAAATGAGGCTTCCTGCGTTGTTTTGTGAAATGCCGGAGCGGGACGAAAAACGGAAAGAGGGAGAAAACACAGATGATTTGGAAGGCAGGGAGAAAGGAAAAGCGACCGGAAGTTGAAACGATGGAACAGTTGCGGGAATACATGAAATCGGTCATAAGAAAATATTCCGAAGGTGAAATTCCTTTTGGACTACCTCAGAGGCAAAAGAAAAAGTATGCGGTGCAGGTGCAGAAGTTAAGGCAGGCGTTACGGGCGTGTGTTTACGGAGAAGGAGGAGAAAAAGCCTATGTAAAATATTTTATTATGCGGGAACTGATAGCGCTTGGCCTGACTTTGGCGGAAAGGGAACGGCTGTTGCCCATAAATGCCACAGAGCGTCTTACGCCGAAGCAAAAGTTTGATATCCTGCTGTATTTCTACATGAAACGCTACGGAACAGAAGGGTTTTTGCGTTTGTGCACCGTTTGGAATCTACCGGGACAGGTGGAGCGTTCCGACGGTACCTATTTTGAGATAACCGCAGAGGACGTGCACCGGATGTATGAGGGAGAAGCACCGGTGCTGACAGACAGAGAAGTGATGGAACTGATATGCGATGAAGTCTATGAGGGTTTCGGTCACGGAGTGATTGACCGGTTACGGGATTGCAGATTGGAGGGGATTTCCGGTGGGGTTTCCGGAATGCCGGAACAATTTTTTCGATACGAAGACGAGCTTTATGAAACGTTTGCAGGAAATCATGCATATGACAGCATCTTTGTCATGTTTCGCGGAAATACGGTACGGTTGTCCTTTTTAAGCTTTGCATGTGAAGAAGAATTGCGCAGGGTAACCAAGTCTTTGTTACGGTATGAGGCGTTGGGGGAATTGTCCTATTACAATCCTTACATGGTTAATGATATGAAAGACGGAAGCAGGGTGTTTGCCTGTCGGCCCCCGTTTTCGGAATCCTGGGCGTTTTTCATACGAAAGTTTGACTCAATCGAAGAGAAAAGGCCGGAGGATTTGATTGTAGGGGAAGGTGCGGAAGAAATAATCGAAGCCCTGAAAGTATTTGTAGGAGGAGGATTGCATGTTGCGATTACCGGTTCCCAGGGGAGTGGGAAGACTACACTTTTAAAGGCTCTGGTACGTTATATCAATCCCAAATATAATTTGCGAATCGAAGAGTCGGTGTTTGAACTTTGGATGCGGAAGGAATTTCCGTACAGAAATATTTTAACCTTTCGGGAGACGGAAAGTGTGAATTCCACAGAAGGACTGGATGCGTTTCGAAAGACCGACGGAAACTGTCTTATGATGGGAGAAGTAGGGAATATTCAGGCGGCAGCGTTAATGATTGAGCTGAGTCAGGTATCGGAACAGCAATTATTTACCCATCACGCCATGTCTACGGAAAAACTGTTAGGATATTTCCGGAATGCATTACTTCGTACGGGGACCTATTCCGATGAACGTATGGCGCAGAATCAGGTGGCAGAAGCCTTGGATATTCATGTTTTATGCGAAAGGGATTTGAAAGGAAAGCGATACATAAAAGAAATCACGGAAATTATTTCCGGAGGCGGGATGCATGTGTTGTACCGTTACACAGACGGACGATATGAAAGGAAAAATAAACCGACGAAATTGTTGGCGGATAAACTTGCGGAGCGCACGGGAAAAAGAAGCGATAGTTACGGATAGTTTTGCGGGGGTGTGAGAAATCAACAGATATGTGATACCGATGCTGTGCATGGTTGCAGTATTAGTAATAGAGTATAGGGGCTTTCGCAACAGAGCGAAAGAATATCGGGAGTTGGAACACTTTGCGGAGTTTTTGTCAAATCTAAAGAATCATTTCTTTTTCTGTAAAAGTATTACAGAGTCTATTTACCGGGCAGCCGAAGGGGTACCCGGTAATCTGAGGAAAAGGTTGGAGGGAATATGTTTCCGGTTGGAAGAGGATGCAAGCGGGGATTTTTTGGCGGAGGAGTTTCCGGGGCATCTGAAGTACCTGCGACTGTTTTATATACAATGTCGTAGTGCGATACAGTACGGAAGCGGAGAAACCGGCACAGAATCGGTATTTATCAAAAATATGACAGAGCTTCGCAGAGATGTTCAAAATGAATGTTATCAGAGAGCCCAGTCCATGCACGGATTTGCGGGAATGGGAATTGTGGCGGTGTTGCCGATTTTGTTTTTGCCTCTTGTCCGGCAGTTCGGAAACACGATGATGGAAGAATTGAGATCATTTTACGACGGATATGCCGGGAAACTGGTGGAAGGTCTTTTCGGAATGCTTACGGCCGGATGCTATTTTCTTTTTTACATGGCCCGGCAAACGGACCGGAGGGTATGGAAAACGAAAAAGGAGATTACGAGAGAAAATTATCGGGCATTTTGCATCGTTATGGGATTGTTGGGAGGAGGTATTGCACGGTATATGATACGGGGCGGAACAATTCCGCAAATGATAGCAGTGGTGGGATGTGGTGTTGTTATGGGAACTGTTTTGGCGATGGGGTGTAAACGCTACGTAGAATATTTACGGAAGCTCGGAATGGGCAGTGAGGTACTAAATCTCCAGGCAGTGATTTTATTACTGATAGAAGTTCCCAATATTACGCTTACGAAGCTTCTGGATGTTTTGGGTGATTGTGCGGAATTGTTTCAAAAACCGTTACTCCAATGCGCAAATGTATATGCATCCGAGGATGTGGCAGCATTGGAACGAATGAGCGCGGAAACGTCTTTTCCGGCATTTTCACAACTGGCAGACCGGCTTTTGGCAAGTGAACGAATCGGGCTTCGGGCAGCATTTTCCGAAATCGCTTCCGACCGGCATTTTTTTAGGGAACAAATGCAGTTGGATATGGAGCAGGAACGAAAGAAAAAAGTGGCCAATGCACAGATTATTACGCTTTTGCCGATGCTGTTTCTGTTGTTTGCCTATTTGATTGTACCGTTTTTATGGGTGAGTTTCATGGAAATGCGGGATATCTTTTATGAGATGGAACAGATTCGGTATTTTTAAGGACGGTGGCTATGAAAGGGTGAAAAAATGAATCATGGATTAAAGGCACTTTTGCTGGCGGCCTCTACCATTATTACTTGTATTGTTGTGGGGCTGGGATTTCAAATGGCGGAAGAGGCAAAGCGGCTGGGAAATTATGTGATAGAGGATATGTACCGGTACCGGACGGCAATCGAAGAACAGGATCTGATGAAGTATGACGGTGCAACGGTTTACGGAACGGATGTAGTGAATCTGATGAAACAGGAGCTTACGGATACGGAAAACGGATTTTCGGTTGTTGTATCTGACGGAAAAATAAGTTATTTCTATGAGGTACGGGAAGATATCAGGAAAGCACAAGAACCGGACAGGGAGCAATATATTATACCGGCAGCGGAGTTTGTGGGAGAAGTAAAAAGAAATGAAAACGGAGTAATTGTACAAGTGATTTTTAAGAAGAAAGACCGGGAGGATGAACAGATATGAATAACGGATTAAAGGCACTATTAATTGCGGCAGGGATTATTATTACCTGTATTGTGGCAGGGCTGGCGTTTCAGAATACAAGAGAAGGAAAGGCACAGGCAAGCAGTGCGTTCGCACAGTTTAATACGACTATGAGTGAGTATCAGGACTTAGGGAAATCCATGTATGATGGGCTGTTAGTATCGGGAGCGGAAGTGCGCAGGCTAATCGAAAATTGTATTGCGTCAAAAGAATACGTGCAGATAAAAGTAAAAACCGGTGACGGAACGGAGCGGGGCTATGTGTATGAAAATATTGATGCGGAAACAATGAAGCTGGGAAAAGAAAGCAAGGAACTGCCCTCTGATGACAAAGGAAGCGATGGTTATATTAATTCCCGGGCTGTGTTTTTAGGAAAAATCCTAAAGGACGAAAACGGGATTATTGTACAGATTGAGTTTGAACAACAATAGAAAGAGAGGAGCGGAAGTCCATGACAGACGGAATGGAGCAGGCATTTGAGCATATTGTCGGAGGAATTCTGTTCGGGACGGCGCTTTTGTTGTTGCTATGGTTCCATAGGGCAGCGGACGGACAATTGCAGGTATTCGGAAAAGAACCGGAGCGTTTGATTTTATTGGAACAGGATAGGGTGTAAGTATGGATGCACTGGGACGCGGGTTTTCGATACTGTTAAGTCTGATCGGACTTGTATTCTTTGCGGTTTTTTATAAGGTAACACCGATTACGGTGCAAAAAAATGAGACCGTACGCAGTTTAAGTCATGCATATGTCCGGGAGATATTGGCGGAAAAAGAGATGTCGCAAAAAGAATGGACCTTATTTCAAGAACAACTAAGCAGAATCGGGGACTATCGGGCAGAATTGACTGTTTACGAACAAAGAAGTTATAAAGGAGAATCAGAGGATGCGTTTTTGTTTACGGTGAAAAGGGAAATCAGGGAGGATGTACAGCTGTTGCGGGGAAGCTATGTAAGACTTACGGTAACGGAAGAGACAAAAACGAAAGTGTCGGCATTCTTCCGCGGAGCCGGCTGTACGGTATATGCAGGAGGACGTATAGAGTGAATGCTTTGGAGAAAATTGTAGATGTTATAACGGTTACAATTCTGATGTTTTTGCTGCCGATTTTGTATTACGGAAGCAGAAATCAGGTGGCCGAGACGGTAATGGCAGGTCAGATTGGGAAAAGCTTTCTGAAACGAATCAGCACCGCAGGAGAAATTACAGTTCCGGTGTGGAACGAGTTGGAGCGGGAATTGAAGCATTACGGTTGTACGGAAATTGTGTTGGAACGGGAACGAAAGTTGTATGAACCGGCAGAGAACGGAACGGTATGGGAGCGGATGTATTGTATGACGAAGGAAGAGATAGAGATGTGCCTGGCAGAACAAGGGAGATGCTTGTTACAAAAGGATGACCGGATGCGATTGGTTTTGTATAGAGGCAGTATGCCGACGGTGTATTACGAAAGTGTACGAACGGGGGCGGCCGGTGGATGAAGTTATATCATTTCGGTTTGATTTTTGCAGTGATTGCAATGGGATTTTTTGTGACAATGCAGGTTCGATATGTGGAAAAACAAAGTTATGTAGAACGGGAAAAAACGGAGTATGACACGCTGGTGGCAGCGGTGGATGCAACAGTGGATGCAGTGTTTGCCGGAGGGGAAAATATGGTAACCGAAGAACGCCTTTCCTATGGAGAGAAAGTGTTTTTCCAAACTATGGCGGTATTGCAGGAAGGTGCCACAGACAGAGGTGCGTGGGAAGCCAAAAGAGCACAAGTTCCCTGTCTGGCCGTGTTTGAGGAGAGGGGTTATTATCTCTATTGCAGGACACCGGAAAGAGGGTACGGCTGGTCTGAACTCTACCCTTATGAGGACGGGCAGATTCCGGAAGTGTTTTTTTCTGAAACGGAGAAATTACTAAAGCGGTATCACAGCGAAAACAGTAAAATTGTCGGGAACTATCGCATGGAATCGGCAGGGAAAGGTGTGTGGGAACAAAGTCTGACACCGCCCTGCGTGTTTGCGGTATATGCACAGGAGAATCTATACAGGGCGGAAGCAGACGGCAGATTTTTGTATGCGGCATCCGGACAAACAGCGACATCATATCTGGTTACGGAGGACAATTATTGTCATGTGCCCTATTGCGAGAAGTGTAAAACCGGAAACGTGGTGGCATGGTATGCCACGCAAAAAGAGAGTGCGGAAGACGGGGCAATGCCGTGTGCGATTTGTATGAAATAGAAGATGTACCTTGAAAATTGAAAATGCACAGAAAGGGTCTATTTATATCAGATTTATGCTTTACATATTAGTCTTACCTGTTTATAATATAGGGAGTAAAGATTAATATGAAAGGAGTGATAGAATGGAGGACGAAATGAATGAAAGCGTATTAAAAGATCAGATCATAAAGGAATTTGTTAATTTGCAAAGATTGAAATCTGCAGCGGACAGAGATGCTGAGATTGCTTATCAGGAAAGGGTACTGCGGGCAAGAATGCAGTCTTTGAAAATAGCGACAGAAGATTTAGAAATAAATGCGTAAATATTTTGACAAAGGAAAACTAAGTACATGAACAAAAAAATCAAGAAACCGCTGCTTTTTGCAGCAATGCTGGCATTGTTACTGACGAATCTTGGAGGCTGTGCCGGTTGTGCGGGATGTAACGTATCCGTAGACGTACCGGGGATTACCTTAGCCCCAACAGCAACTGCGGTACCGACGCAGGATGCAGTACCTACAAAGGAAGTAACGCCTACGCCTACAGAAAAGGTTGAGCCGACGATTGCTCCTACTGTAGAGCCTGTTGCGACACCGACGGAGACACCGATGATTACGGATACACCTGAGATTACGGAAGCTCCGGTTGCTGAACCTACCGCAGAGCCGATTCCGACCGAGGAACCGACCGGGGAGGTAACAGCGACGGGTACTCCGGTACCGACCGAAGCGGTTGTACCTACCGAGGAGCCGACACCTACGGTTGCTCCGACGAGTACGCCTACTCCGGTTCCGACGAGTACACCGACACCGAGTCCGGCACCTACGGTGACACCGACTCCGTTGCCTACGGCAACACCGCCCCCGCTTCCTACGGCAACTCCTAAGCCTACAGCTACTCCGAAGCCGACCGCAACGCCGACACCTATACCGACTCCTACGCCGGTACCGGAAGTGAACGGCATTAAGGCAGGAGATTACATCCTTTTCGGTAATTACCCGCAGAATTTGCTTACAGAAAACGAACTTACGGATGAGATAAAGAATGCGGAATATGAATATGTGGAAGAAACCGGATGGCATCTTCAGCTTCTAAAGGCAACGATTGACGGAAAAGAGTACTATCAGGTATATGAGGATTATTACAAAGAGGAAGCCCTTGGCTATTTCACTCCGGAGCCTGTCGAATGGTTAGTCTTGGAGATAAAGGATGGTAAAGCCTTTGTGTTAAGTAAATACTTATTAGAGATGCAGTGCTATGACAGTCGTTATAATTTTAAAGACGAATCTGACGCAATCCATGCGGGCAGGCCATTTGTCTTTGACGGATGTTGGGCAGACAGCACAATTCGGCCCTGGCTGAACGGAGAATTTATGAATGCCGTATTCACAGAAGAAGAGCAGAAAAGTATCCTTTTGTCCGAGGTAAAAAACGAGCCGTATTCATTTAACAATACGTCTTCCGGACCGGATACGCAGGACAAGCTTTACCTGTTAAGTGAAAAAGAGGCATTAAAGTATTTTGGAGAGCAATATTGCGATTTAGACTCAGATTTGTGGTCCACACTCTTCGATACAAACATATGCCCCGACCAGACTATACAACTCGGCATTCCGACAGAATTTCTTTGGCAAAAGTACAATATGAGTAAGGGGTATAATCCATACGATGTGTGGACAGAAACAAAGAAGCCTTATTCTTTGCGAACGAACGGAGTTTGGGACACATGTACCCTAGTAATTTGTGAGTATGGAACGATTGATGATGACAAATACGGCATGGATAAGGCTCTTGGTGTTCGTACCTGCATGTGGATTGACCTTGAAGGCGCAGAAGTAGAAAAAGTACAGTAAACAGAATATGTAACGTGAAAAGATTCCACTATCCGGTCGGGTAGTGGAGTTTTTTTACACAAAATATTAAACAGAAAATTATCTAAGTTTATATATAAATCAAGTATGCATGGTTGGGAAATTATTTTTTAGAGAAACATTTCCCTTAACCATAGATAACACAAATACGAAGGAAAGGAGAAAAGACCTATGAAAGGAAAAAGAAAACTGGCAATTCTTGTGTTGATTGCCATGTTTGTGACACTGTTTCCGGTGGCGAACGTTGTACCGGAGGAAGCAAGCGCAGCAGATGATACATCCCTTGGAACGCAATACATGGATGGATACGGATACGTGGAGATACTTTGGAGCGACGGAGCAACGAACATGTTTCTGAACCCCGATAGCGGAGACCTTGTTGTAGAAACAAGAAGTTATACTTCAACCGGAGTGATTTTAAAAAGCTACTGGACGGAGTGGTGGTATTTTACAGCGGAATCCACCACTGCACCTAAAACAAAAAATTACGATAGCTATTACGTGTATCATCATGACGTATCGTACGATGATAATTTATCTATTGATACCTTTCGGATTCCACGAAGTTTCTTGGAATCCATGCTCATAAAGCTGTATGGAGTCAATGCCCTAACAACGGGCGCAAAGACCGTTTATATCGGTTCCGGATATGCACTGAGACAGCGTGCAAAAGGAAGCGATGAATGGAGTATTGTAGGACGAGCCGCTTCTTATGAGGAAATGTTGCCATGGTGTGAGAAGTGGAACTGGGGTGTTAATGTAAAAAAAGATATCCGTGCCGGATACGACATTAAAATCTCTCTTAACCCTGCAACGTACGATGTCACAGTGCAGGCGAACCCGCCGGAAGGTGGAAATGTCAGCGCTGATATGACAAAGGCCTTTCGCGGAAATGAGGTGGGAATTCACGCCATCCCGGCGAAGGATTATACCTTTGACGGTTGGACTGTAAACAGTGGCGGAGTCACTATTGCAGATGTGAAGGGCACCGAAAAAGGCAGTAACACCACGTTTAAAATGAAGGAAAGCGATGTTGTTCTTACGGCAAACTTTACGTCGATTGCCACGCCGACGCCAACGCCAACGCCGACACCGACACCGACCCCAACACCAACACCGGAAGTGGGTTCGACCCCGGGGCCGACACCGACCCCAACACCGACGCCGACGCCGACACCGAAGGTAAACAGAATCCCGTTGCCGACGATTCCGCCAAGACCGAAACCAACGCCAATACCAAGGCCGTTTAAGATTTCCGGGCCGATTTATGTTCCGCCGGCAGCTCCGGTTCCTACACCTAAGATAGGGCATACGGACGGTATTCATGAAGATGTCTGTCATACCGGAACTTTGCATACGTGTAGCGAGAGTACATGTTATACAATATCCTACCATTCGCATACAAGTAGTTGTTATCAAACTTCCATTGTGGATGAGGTAACATGCGGTTCGTGTGGTGGTAACGGATATTTTCCGTGTCCAGTATCAGGGAGAACTTATTACAGCTCTGTCTTGGAGATAATTGATTTCGAATGCACAACGCATGCAGGCAAAACAACAACAGGAAAAAAGCTACTGATGGAATGTACAAAATGCGGTGCAACAAGCATAGCCATGAATGTTGTTCACTGTGCCCACTGTGACGAAAAATGGCTTGGTGGATGGCCGGATAAAGATAATCATGGTTATATAACATGTTCCACATGTGAGGGTTATGGAAAAGTGCCTCAATATGGTGAATTTTTAGTATGTGGTAAAACAACTTCTTACATTGAGCACTACTATAAGTCATGTGGCAAATCGAGTGGTTATTATTATTACAACGGAACTCAGTGTGACCCAATCTGCGACCAGATAGTCACAGACCTGACCCCGTTGTATCCGAAGCAGACGCTTCAGATGGGGAAATCTCCGAATGTGTCAGCGTATGCTACTTTCATGTCGTCTACAGGAAACCATAAGGATTATCCGGTCAAAACCGTAACATGCAGCATAACCGGATTTGACGCATCCCTTTACAACAAATGGCAGACCGTGACCCTGTCTTACGGTACCTATGCGAATTCCGCAAAGAACAAAAAGGCAACCACCACCACGATGGAAGTGTATATTGCGGGAGATATTACCGTTAGTTTTGATGCAAACGGCGGTACGGTATCCCCGACATCGAAAACGGTTACATACGGAAAGACCTACGGAACTTTGCCGACACCGACAAGAGAAGATTATGCATTCTATGGATGGACCTATGACGGCGCCCATATTCTGGAGGACAGTATAGTGGCCACAGCCACGAGTCACACGTTAACCGCGGCATGGACCCCGATTACACAGACCGTTACCTTTGATGCAAACGGTGGTACGGTATCCCCGACATCGAAAACGGTTACATTCGGGAAAGCCTACGGCACGTTGCCGACACCGACCCGTACCGGTTATACCTTCGACGGATGGTGGTACGGTGACCAAAGGGTTACGGAGACAACCGTTGTGGATGCATGGAAAAACCATACCCTTGTTGCGGAATGGATAGCGAATACGTACAGAATTACCTTGGATGCTAATGGTGGTACCTGTGAGATAGAATACATTGATGTAATGTATGGGGAAAAGTACAATAACGTTGTCGATTTGCAGGTTACACGTACCGGTTATGTTTACCGTGGACTCTGGACAGCAAAGGCAGGCGGAGAACAGGTGTATGATGAGACCGGAAGATGGATAACCGGAACCTACTGGGAAGGCGGTTCTTGGAAGTATCCGGGAAACCTGAAGGTATATGCCCGTTGGGAAGAAGGTGATAATTTCATCTACTACGAAGGAAACGGTGGAATCGGTCTTATGGAACCGAGCATATACAGGCCGTCTCAGCTCCCTGTTACGTTAAAGGGCAATGTTTTTACGAGAACGGGGTACAAGTTTGCCGGATGGAATACAAAGGCGGACGGAAGCGGTACCGCTTACGGAAATTGTGCATCCTTTGACGGAATATTAGGTGAAACGGTTCTGTATGCACAATGGACCCCGATTTCTTATACGGTAAAAGTGGCAAAAGACGATATCCGTGTTCCGGCCAGCTTTTCTGCTACGGAGACGCTCAAGTATAATCAAAACTATACCATTCCGGCAGCCTTGGCAGACAAGGCATATACTGTTACTTTTGATAAGAATGCAAATCCGGTAATGAGTACAGCAAACACGGTTTCCTTATCAAAGACAAGTGATTCAGCATCCCTTGCTTTTTGTGGTTGGAGACTGTACGAGGAACTTCCGGATGGTAGTTTCAAGTATCTGGACCCGTATGTGCCGGGAGATGTAACAGTGAACCTTACTGCCACAGACGAAGCGACGCTTGTGCTGTTCCCGTATTGGGGCGGTACCGCATCCTACATCACCCTTCCGGAAGCAACCTGTACCGGTTACGACCTGATGGGCTTTACCACGGGACGGGCTTACCCGCCGGATTATTTTGATACGGAGGATGCGTTATACGAAGCCATTGAGAAAGGTGTTCTGATAATGGCGCCTAACGGTAGCGGCATGCAGTATCAGCCGAAGAAGAGCGAAACGCTGTATGCGTATTATCAGGCAAAGGCGTATGTGCTTACGTTAGACGGAAGAGGCGCTACGGAACAGGAACAGACAGCTACCATGGTTGTATTTGACCAAAAAGGAGCAAACATCATCCCCCCGAAAAAGACCGGATATACCTTCCATGGGTACTATACGGGAACAAGAGGAAGCGGAAAGCAGTATTATGATGCGGACGGAACCGCGACAGCCGTGTGGACGGAAACCCATACGGACGTACTGTATACCTACTGGACCCAGGATGAAGTATATGTTCCGGGAGCGGACGATGAAAATCTTCCGAATGTATTGCCGGAAGATAATCTTCCTGTTGAGGTGGCACTGGATACCTCCGTGGTGCATATCTATGCGGACGATCATAATGCTTCCACGGGAGCATTGACGGATAAACAACCGTACCAGGTATCGGATATCATAATCGATGGAGAACCGGAGGCAGAAGGAGCTATCCCGTCCACGGAATCCGTGGCTATCCGGGCCAAGATGGGTGCATGGATGTTCTCCGGTAATTTGAAACGGATCAGCGGACAGGAGTATGTACGGATGCATGTGACGGTACCGTACCGGACACAGTACGAGAATCCGGATGATGAAACCTTAAATATCAGTGGCAGACAGACAAGGACTTATGATTTCATGGTACCGAAGGCATGGGCTTACTGGACCTTGGATGAGGGTGGTATTTACTTCCCGACAAAGGTAACAGTTGAAAATGCTGCCATGTCTGCGGGAACGGTAACCCTTCCGGTTGACTGGAGCGGTCCGGATGCCGCAACAAAGCCGACGTATCAGTTGACGGCATACGGGGATGCGAAAGAACATCTCGTATGGCCGACCTATGACCCGGACGGTACCCCAAGTCTTACCATTACACTGACGAATGAGGAGTATATCATTTCCGACATACCGGGCGTAGCTCCGGATGTGACAGAACACTTAACCAATGTATGTCATAACGCGGCATGGGCGGACGGTTCCAAGTTTTCGGTAAAGAGTGACCGTGTAACCGTAGCCGGCGTAACAGTGCTATCCGATGCACCGAACGCAACGGGCGAAGGTCATGTGCCGAGTCTTTCCGCAATCGCGCAATTAAGAAGTAAGATTGAGGAAACCGTGTATACGCAAACATATATGAGCGGAATACCGCTCCTTACTACCACGGCAAACGGACGTTATGAAACTGCAACAACCATAACCTACAAAGCTTCCGAGGCGAATGTAGGACCGGTAACAGAGATACAGATACCGGCAGGCAAGGCAAACGAGATTAACGTGCATACGCCGGTGGTGTGTATTCCAAATATTACGTCCTCCCATGGGAATATGTATCAGTGTGAAACAATAGCGGAAGATTGTACGGTGCTGGTACTGGATGAAGAAGGGATACATTCGGATTTTGTGCTTCAGGTTATGAATTCCGGATACCACAGTGAGAAGAAAGGATACGGGGAACGGGATTATGCAGAATATCTGGCGAAGGAAGAGGGAAAAGTACGGAATGAAGTTTGTTTTCCTTTTGCGATATGGCTGGATTTGGGGAATGACAAGGAAAAGTCCAATGATGTGATAATTGATTCGGGAGAATGGTATCGGTTGGGAACGGAAGCGCAACGATTTTATCTGCCGGTGGATACCAGGGAAGGAATTCATGAGATAAGGTTTCGGTCTGTTGCGATAAACGGAGTCGGAGCGGAGGATAAGACGGAGAAAACGAGGAATTCCCGGACAGAAAATTATGTGGCCACCGGAACAAAGAAAGTACATATCACTGGGCGGTTGTATGATTTTGCAGTGGTAGAAGTAGGCGGTTCGCTTCCATGGGATGAGGTGGAGGAAGAATTGTTTTTTACGGTAGGAAAAAGAGAGGAGAACGGATCGGAATGGGAAATGTTACCGCTTCGTACCGGAGTGCATCCGAAGTATCGCAATGTGGGCGGTCTTGCCATGGGCGGATATATCGATTTTCGTGTAAAAAGTATCGGCAGCCTGTTTGGGGAGGGAGCGATGTGTAAACTTGTTCCGCATCTGACTGTGGTGACGGAAGCCGGATATGAGGAGGCGGATGTATATTACCAGGAAGAATCCGGTCAGGGACGAACTCTGCGGCGCTGGATTCCGGATGAGCAGAGTTGTAGGCTTGAACTTGCATCGACAACAGAATATGCTGTAAGGGAATGGCAGGGAAGTTTCTCTTTGCCGGATAATCTTTATATCGCAGAGACCGGAACCGATGTAATCGATTATCATAAGCAGTATGGGTTGAACTTTTCGGAGTCTTTTTGGAGGAAAGATGCCATTTGGATGTTACGTTTTGCTTTAACCATTCGGAACACCCAAGGTGAGATTTTATATTACGGGATGCTTCCGGAGGGAATTGTAAATAATATTTGGAAAAAAGAAGCAATAGAAGAGTATCGTTATGATAATCAGGGAAACCGCTACGAGATACAGGGCGGTGAAGTGGCGGTGATTTATCCGGGAGATTTATCAGAAAAAGGGTATGTAACAAATGGAATTTATTAACAAACTGTTAACGTGGTAAAGTGGTACATCAAGCAAGGAAAATATGAAAATTACAAAAGAAAAAGAGGCTGGGGAACAGCCTCTTTTTCCGAATGATATGCTATGAGGAACATATCACTCAACGTATAATAGGGTGGGAGTAGAAAGTGTTTTATCACTATCCGAGAATTAATATAACATGCTGTTGTGAATAAAAAATGTATAAATTGTAAACAAATTATGAACGAGGAAAAAACGGAATATTTCCTTCTTGTTCTTGCAATCAGGTCGGGAAAAAAGTATAATAAAATAGATGGAATGTTAAGATAATGATAAGAGAGATAGGCAAAGAAGAATCTGTTTGGATGTAATACATTTGGATTACGGAAAGGGCAGTTATGGATTACAGGCAATTGGCAGATGCTGCCATGTTGGCAGGGACAATTATGTTGCAGGCCGGTGCGGAGACATACCGCGTAGAGGATACCATGCAACGGATTTTGGATACGTCGGGTGCGGAGACTACGGAGGTTTTGGTGCTTTCTACGGCGCTTATGTTAACGTTGGACGATCCGGGGTTTTCTGCGATTACAAAGATGCAGCGGATTACCACCCGGGAGACCAATCTCGGTAATCTTTATACCGTAAACAGTTTGTCCAGACAATATTGTTCGGGAGCATTGACGTTAGAGGAGTTGTATGCAGAGTTAAAGGTGCTTCGGGAGACTCCGCGGTATCCGGCGGGGCTTTTATATTTGGGGACGTTTCTTACTGTGGTGATGTTTACCCTGCTTTTGGGCGGTGACGGTTGGGATGCACTGATTTCCTGCGGTTCCGGTCTTGTTTTGGTGCTTTGTCAGATGTTTTTTTCAAAAAGCAGATTGAACCGGTTTATGTATCATATGATTGCCCTTGCCTTTGCTACCTTTGCCGCGACGGTGCTTCAGACCACCTTCCATGCGGGATGCAATCTGGAACTTATTGTGGCCGGTACGGCCATGCCGTCCCTTCCGGGCGTAGCAATTACCAATGCCATCCGGGATACGTTATACGGAGATTACATTTCCGGTGCGGCCCGTGTAATGGAAGCTTTTGTGCGTGCCATCTCCTGTGCGGTGGGGATTGCAATCGGGTTGTATTTCGGCAGTCTGGTGACGGGAGGTGTGCTATGAGTTTGTGGGAAGCAGTGGTACAGGTAATCAGTGCCTTCGTTGGCGTTCTTGCGGTGGCTATCGTATTTCAGGTGCCGAAAAACCGTCTTGTTTTAACCGGGCTTACGGGAGCGGGAGGCTGGACGGTGTATCTGATTGGGATGAAAGTGAGTGGAAATGCGGTCTTTGCTTCTTTCTTGGCGGCCTTTGCGGTGGCGATTATGTCCCAGATTTTTGCCCGGATTTCCAAAGCTCCGGTGACTATTTATCTGGTAACCGGTATTTTGCCGTTGGTACCCGGTGTGGGCATGTACCGGACGGTATATTATTTGTTGCAAAATGATACGGCACAAACGTCCTATTATTTGTCCTACACCCTACAGGTGGCAGGGATGATAGCACTGGGCATTTTTGTAGTAGATTCGTTTTTTCGAATCTTGTATCGGAAGAAGCATTAGGAGGCAGTATGCGGATTGGATTATTGCGTCATTTTAAAGTGGATTGTCCTCACAAGAAAATGATGACTTCGAAAGAATTCCGGGAATGGTCGGAGAAGTACGAGCATTCCGGTATTATAAAAAAGCATGTGGAAATGTACGGAATTCAATGGGATATTTGCTATTCCAGCGATATTCCCCGGGCAGTGGCTACCGCCAAGGAAGTATACAGCGGAAATATCCGCGTGGACAAGCTGCTTCGTGAGGTGGACAATGCACCGTTTATTCATACGGAGCGTTTGCGTCTGCCTTTTGAAGTGTGGCATATTTGCGGACGACTTGCCTGGTATTTTAAGTCCAAAAGCCAGCCGGAAAGCATTATCGGTACCAGAAAGCGGATTCGTGCTTTTTTGCGGTCCATCGACTGGTCCCAGGAAAATATATTGATTGTTTGTCACGGCTTCATGATGTTTAATATTTGTCTGGAGCTGTTTCGTCTGGGATTTCACGGCACAAAATTGCGCCGGGTGAAAAACGGATTTTTGTATCAGTACGTAGGAATGCGTCCGGCATTTTTTGAGAAGATGAAGAAGAAAGAAAAGGACTGTTCTACGAAAGAGAACGCCGTGCAATAAAAACGCCGGAAAGGTAGGAAAATACGGATGAGAGTTACGGTCATTTGCGTCGGAAAGATAAAGGAGAAGTTTTTCACGGATGCTATCAAAGAATACGAGAAGCGTCTGAGCCGCTATTGTAAGCTGTCCATGACGGAGCTGTCGGATGAGAAGACCCCGGACGGAGCGTCGGAGGCGTTGGAAGAACAAATTAAGAAAAAGGAAGGCGAGCGGATTTTAAAGGCAATCCCGGAAGGCGCCTATGTGGTGGCTCTTGCCATTGAAGGAAAGCAGCTTTCCAGTGAGGAACTGGCGTCCTTTGTGGACCGGCTGGGGGTAGGCGGCACCAGTCATATTGTGCTAATTATCGGCGGCTCCCTGGGACTTTCCAAAGAAGTACTTGCCCGGGCAGATTACTTGCTCAGCTTTTCCAAGATGACCTTTCCGCACCAGCTGATGCGGGTGGTACTCCTGGAACAGTTATACCGGGCGTACCGGATTATCAGCGGTGAACCGTATCACAAATAGGGGATAGGGTAAAACAGAAGTTAAGATAGGTATTGAAAGGATGGTAATTGTGCCATCCTTTTAATATTTATAAGTCACTTGGCAAGTCGATAGTCTACTGGGGCGAAATAATCTATCGGACTCTTTCTGCTGTAATATTCATATTGCTGCAAATGCTTTGTAGTTCTTTGTCTTTTGTGCAGTTTGAACCTATATATACTTTTTTGAGAATAATCCCTGCATATTCAAAAGAATACTCAAATCCTTTATAGTTTAATATTTTTTTCTTACCAGGAGCAATTCTACCTCCCATTGGGTCATCTTCATTGTCGTAAACATCACCACATAAGAATCTCAATTCGTTTTCTGTCTGATATATAGGGTCTTTTGTCACCCATGGTAAAATGGTCAATTTGCTTAATGTTTTAAAGTCTGTTTTGGGAGAAGTAAATAGTTTAATTATATCATCGGTATAATCTAATTTGTCCTTATCCAAGTAAACAATTGGGAAAAACTTATCGCTGTCAAATAGTTCAAATTCCATACAAAATCCATTTCCATTGTTTGCATATTCTTGCCACATAAAATCAGATGGTTCATAGGTAAAGCAGGAAATATCATTCATTTCATTGACTGTAGAAAAGAAAATATTTAAGTCTTGTTTTGTCTTTTTTGTTTTTCTGCATACTACGAATTGGTTGTAAGGGCGTAAAACTTCCCTATCATCATTAAAATAATCATAGCAACTTGCCCAAAATTGATTTTTAATAAGCATATCAAGTTTTCTGGAATTTAAATTTTCGTTTTCAGTGAAGGCTACAAATTTATATATTTTTCCGTATTTCATTTTGGAACGGATATAATTGTCTTTAAATTGATTTCCATCGTTATTTTTTGAAAAAGGCTCAATAGAAAAATAATCATCATAAAAATCTATCTTCAAATTAAGACACCTCACTACCTGCTGATTTGTCTATATTATACAAGGTTATGGTAACAAAAACAATTACTACCCATACGGAATCTCATGAAACAATGTATCAAAATATGGTTTTAGCAACATAGGAAATGTAATGCTTAGTTGTGGAGTGAATTGTATCGTTATAGAAAAAGTCATTGAAAAAAGCTAAAACATGTGTTATAATCAAAATATAAAGAGAGCAACCGCCACACAAGGTGGTTAACCTCTCGAATGTTTGGTTAATGATAACCTCACCTACGACGGGCTAAGTACATAGGTGAGGTTATTTATTTTTGCTTGTTGTTCCTATCTATGTAGGCAAGCAGTGCAATGAGCATCATGGCGAATGCAATCATTAGAGAAAGCGTTTCGTATGCAGTCATCATTGGCACCACCTCCCTTCTATCTCTAGTACGGGAGGCTAACACCTTGTACACGGTTGCTTAAGAATATTATAGCACAAACAGAACAAAAGTTCAAGGTAAAATATGATAAACAGAACAAATATTCGATAAAAGAATGAGCGGATGTGTTCATGCAACCTCAGTGTATATACTCCACTGAGGTTTTACTGCTCCGAAAAACTGTTACGGCGAACCGTATCATAAGTAAAAAAATGAGGTGTACGTATTTTTACGCACACCTCATTGTGTATTATACAACAAATTTTATTACAAGTCTATACCTTTTTTCAAAAAAATGCTAGAATGATTGTGCGACGGGAAATTAATGTTCGTGACGGGATGTGCAAAATGTCGGAAAGAGAAGGAGAACAGTCAAATGAAAGTACTCGGAACCGGTAGGAAAGAAGAAGAGAAGCAGCTTAGTAGAATCCTGAAAGTTGCACAGAACAATCTGGAACGGACGGAGAAACGGCAGGAGGGGTTATCGGAGCAACTGAAGGAAATGTTGGAAAACTTTGACTCCAGAGACAAAGAAGCACAGGCATTATGGAACAATACGGAGGCTTTATATCAGGAAAGTAACCGGGAATTGGTTCGGGGGATGAAAGCCCGGAAGAAGCCGTATTTCGGCAGAATCGATTTCAAGACGGCGGAGTTTGCGGAACCGGAATCCTATTACGTGGGCCGTGTCGGTATCTCGGAGGACGGAGTGGAACCGTTAGTCATTGACTGGAGAGCGCCCATTGCATCGGTGTACTATGAAAATTCTCTGGGTACTTGTACGTACGAGGTGAAAGATACTACAGAAGATGAGACACGAATTCATGAGATTGATTTGTTTCGGAAGCGTACTTACGAGATAGAAGAGGACAAACTGATTGATTTCTTTGATTCGGATATTGTGGCAAACGACGATCTTCTTACAAAGTATCTGGCAAAGAGTAAAAAGGCTGTCTTGGGAGAAATTATCGGTACCATACAGAAAGAACAAAATGCCATAATCCGTATGTCTCCGAAGACGAATCTGATTGTGCAGGGTGTGGCGGGCTCCGGTAAAACCACCGTGGCAATGCACCGGATTTCTTATATTTTGTACAATTATGAGCAGTTCCGTCCGGTGGATTTTTATATCGTGGGAAGTAACCGGATTTTATTGAATTATATTACCGGCGTTCTGCCGGAATTGGATGTATACGGGGTTTCCCAGATGACCATGGAGCAGTTGTTTACCCGCTTGCTTTATGAGGAGTGGGACGATAAAAAGTACAAAATCGTGGCGACGAATCCCAATGACAAAGAGGCACATCGGAAAGGCGAGTATGCGTGGTTTCATAAGCTGGAAGCCTTTTGTGAAGAGTACGAAACAAACATAATACCCACGGAATCGGTGGTGATTGAGAAAAACGGAACGGTTCTTTTGGAGCAGAAGTCCATCGAAAATTACAGAAAGAGTAATCCGCAGATGTCCGTGCAGGCAAAAATTAATGCGCTGAACGAATGGTTGTTGGGGAAACTGGAAAACGAACTCACCGGAAAGTCGGTTTCTTATACGCCGGAGGAGAAAAAAGAGCTGAAAAGAAACTGTAAAGTACATTTCGGCAGGGATGAATGGAAGGGTTCTTTGTTCGACTTGTACGAAAAGTTTTTGAAAGAGCAGAGAAAAGCCGGCAGTCATATTTTCGTGGAGCCGGGAAAATACGATGTGTATGACCTGGCGGCACTGGCTTATTTGTACAAGAGGGTGAAGGAAATCGACCCGATTCGGGAAGCGTCCCATGTGATTATTGATGAGGCCCAGGATTTCGGTATGATGGCATATGCGTCCCTTGCCTATTGTCTCAGAGGTTGTACCTATACGATTATGGGAGACGTTTCCCAGAATATCCATTACGGTTACGGGTTAAACGATTGGGAGGAACTTCGTAAGCTCATTCTCACCGGAGATTATGATAATTTCGGGATTTTGAAAAAGAGTTACCGTAATACGGTGGAAATCTCGGAATTTGCCACGGAGATTCTGCGTCACGGCAGTTTTTCCATTTATCCGGCAGAGCCGATTTTGCGTCATGGCAATCCGGTGAGTTTGTCCGCCTATGATACGGAAGAGGAAATGAACCGGGCGACGGTAGATATCATTGAAGGATGGAAGAAGGAAGGCCACGGAACCATTGCGGTCATCTGTGCCGACGAAAAAGAAGCGGCGGAAGTGACCGGGATGCTAGGAAAAGTGATGCCTCTTGCGGATAATAATCCGGAGACTGCCGTGTTTGACGAGGGAGTCATGGTTCTTCCGGTGGAATATACGAAGGGATTGGAATTTGATGCGGTATTATTGTATCACCCATCCAAGGCGAATTATCCGGCGGAGGATCAGTATGTAAAGCTGTTGTATGTGGCGGCCACCAGAGCCTTGCATGAACTGGCGGTGGTGCATCAAAATGATTTGACGGAACTGATTGCAACCCCTGTGTCGGAAGAAAAAAGACTGCACTCTTTAGAAAAACAGCAAGACACCTTACGGGTAGCTACGGCCCGTGTGGTTCCGAAGATTACAGAAGAAAAAAAGCAGGACGAGCTGGCCCGGATATTGGAACGGACGACAAAACGGTACGGGCTGAATCAGGAGAAAAAGACGGAGGAAGCGGCAGGAAAACCGACACAAGAACAGGCAGTCGGGAAAACGGTACATAATCCAAAGGAAAAAGGAACAGAGGCCCCGGAAAACAATCCGGAAATGAATACATCTCCGTACCTGTTCAATACGGTGGTGGAAAAGGAGAAGCTGACACCGAAAGGACACGGTCGGATTGATTGCGGCGTGCGCTGGGTAAAGAAGGGAAAACAGTTTGTGGATTTTGTGAGCAGTTACGGAATCCTCCGGGTAACGCCGCTTGCGGAAGAAATTGTACGGGTACAGTTTGTCAGAGGACAGGTGGATTCTTTTGGGGACGGAAGTATAAAGTATACGGGCGAGAAGAAGGTTTCGTTTGTCACGAAAGAAAACGCAACCGTATACGAGATTGCTACGAAAAAGCTGGTGGTCCGGGTAGAGAAAAAGAGCGGTGCGGTTGCATTTTATGATACGAAAGGAACGCTTCTTTTCAAAGAATCCGGAAAAGAGCCTCGTCAGATAGAGCCGGATCTTTTAAAAACATGGACTTATTTTGAATGGGCCAAGAATGAACGAATCGTTGCAAAAGGAATTCTGGACAGGGATTTGGAGCCGGTCAACGGAAAAGCACGTTATATCTCCATCGGCGGAAAGAAAAAGCGGATGCCGTTGCTGCTTTCCCAAAAAGGATACGGCATTGCGGTTTCCGCAGAGCATACCGTCTCCTTCTGCAGTGTGGGAATGTACGGACAGTATATTAGCGCGGAAAAGGAATCCCGGATTGACTACTCTGTTTTATTCGGCGGAAATAACGAAGAGAATCTGCGGTTGTATAAGCTTTTTGCGTAGAAAATAGGAGTTTTGCGCAGGGAAAGACAGATATTTTCTATAGATTATTTCATAAAACAGTGTTATAATAAACCTCAGCGGAATGAAACAGGTCCGCTGAGGTTTTGTTTGTCCGAGCAATATTACAGAGAACTGTATCATAAACAGGAGATAAATTTTATGGCGAAGATACAATTCGAGATTATTTCGGTAATCAAACAATCGAATAAGGGAAACGTGTATCTTGCCAAGGTGGCGGGGTATGAGTTCCCGGTCATTGTAAAGAAGTTAAAACACGGAAATAAAAGTGTGTTTGAGACATTACAAACCATGCCCTGTGCTTATATCCCGCAGATTTATGAAGTGGAAGAGACGGACGAGGGTTTGGTTGTTGCGGAGGAGTACATCGAAGGCGAATTATTGTCCGAATATCTGCAGAACCGGGCTCTTACGGAGTTTGAATATGTATCGGTGGCGCAACAGCTTTGTGAGGCATTGAAAGTGTTACACAATCACGTTCCGCCGGTGATTCACAGGGATGTGAAACCTTCCAATGTAATCATCAATTCCCAGGGACGGGTAAAACTAATTGATTTTGATTCCTCCAGAGTGTACAAGGAGGAATCGGATAGTGATACCAGACTGTTGGGGACCGAAAAGTATGCGGCTCCGGAGCAGTACGGTTTTTCCCAGACGGACCGCAGAAGCGATATTTATTCCCTGGGAGTGGTGCTGGGGATGTTTCCGAAGTTTCGTTCTGCGGAAAGGAATCGACGGTGGAAAAAGATTGTGGAAACCTGTACTTTGTTTGCACCGGAAAGCAGATATCAGACGGTGGAAGAAGTCCAGAAGGAATTAAAAAATATTGAGCGCGCCGAAGGAAACCTTTGGAAGAAAATAGGTATTGTATTAGGTGTGCTGTTGGTGCTTTGTATCGGCGGGATAGTCATAAAAGCATGCAATGGGAGAAAAGAGAAGGAAGTAAACGCAAATCTGACCTCTACGCCGGTGCCTACGTCTACCACGGCCCCGACGCCTACGGTAGCGCCGACCCTGACACCGACGCCAAAGCCGACGCCCACACCTAAGGCAACACCGACATCTAAGCCGACACCTACCGTAGCACCTACACCGGTTACTACAGCCACACCGGAGCCGGAGGAGTCTTCGGAAGCGACACCGGGTCTGTTGCCGGTGGATTTGGGAGTGACGGTGGTGCGGAGAACTTATGCGGATTACGGTGGGCCGGTTAAAACCGCAGATTTTCCGGAGTGCAGGGAAGAAGAGGGGGAACCGCTTCGGATTTCTGTTTTGAAAAAGCAGATTGCCAATAGCAGTGCCTATGTACAGTACTATTTTAAAGACCGTATGCAGAAAGCGGACTTATTGACCAGCTCTTCCGTGCTGGATGATGAGAGAGAGTCCTTTATCGGCGTAGTTATGTATTCCTACCAGACCAGTGAATGGATGCGGTTAAGTGATACGGAGGCAAGGGAACAGGATGGAATTTGTCATATCGACGGACAGTTTATGGACGGTTTGGCGGATGGATTCTATCAGCTTGTGATACAAATGAGATTCGAGGGAGACGAGGGAATCCGGGAACATTCCGTCTATGTTTATGTGGCGGAGAGTGACGAATTTCGAGGCTTCGATACCTGCATAGAGAATAATTTCCTGGAATACCGGGGAGAAAAGGGCGTTAAGTTGCACAGCATTGTGCAAAACGATCGTTCCGAGCGAATCGTGGAAGTACAGTGGGAGTGGGGAGAAGCAATGGATACTTCCTTGTACAAGATTTTGTATGACGGAAGAGCGGTGGAATTTACGGAGAATTTATTGGAAAACTTTTTGGAAAACGGTGAGTTACGGACATTGGTTGTTTTATCAGACGGGACAAAAGAATGGGTAACGATAAAAGTGCTTCCGGAACTCCCGTAGACAGAAAATCCACGTATTATGCTGCCAGCATGAGACTTTTGAGAAAGAAATCATTTAAAATGAAAGAGAGGTCATGAAAAGATGACGTACATGAATCAAAATTATCATGAGGTGTCGGATAACGTGGAGAAGAGTACAGAAGAGTTATTAAATGAGTTGCAGAAGGCGGAGGATGTATTTGCGTTTACGAAGGAAAACGAAGAAGAGATGGAATCGATTTCTTTGACGGAGTTGCTGGAGCAATTTTTAACAAAATATCAAAAACAGAAAAAGGAAGTCATCCGGGATGCCGGGATGGATACTACCTACGGATATCAGATTTTTGACGGCAGGAAAAAACCGAGACGGGATAAGCTTTTGCAGCTGGCCTTCGGTTTTCCGCTTACGGTGGAGGAAGCCAACCGGATGTTCCGGGCCGCCGGCGTCAGCGATTTGTATGTCAGATGCAAGCGGGATACCATTTGCATGTATTGCCTGCAACAAAAGATGACGGTGGATGAATGTAATGCGCTGTTATACCAGGCGGGAGAAGAAACGTTGACACAATAGATAGGATATAAGAAAATCAGCCCTTGTTGGGGCTGATTTTTTGTTGGGAATATCTGTCTGATGGGGAGAACGGATGAAGATGTAAGTTACGAATAGAGTCGGCACATTTGTTTTGTCACTTCCGCCATTTCTTCTACCAGCTCCTGCGGAGCCAGGACTTTCACCCAGGCACCCTGACTGAGTAAAAACAGTTTGATTCCGTCGCCGTAGACTTCCGCCTCGATGATGGAGGCATTCTCGGTAATTTCTACGATACGGGAGGAGGGAAGCCGGTCCAGAATCGCCTGTACGGAGGGCCCGGAAAAGGCAAAACGGATTCGCCGTAATTTTCCCGGCCACATGAACTGACTTTGGTTTCGCAATAATCCTTCGTCGATTTCTTGTTCCTTTTTCAGTTTAAAATGTTCACGGTGAGCCACAATGTCCGTGATGCGGTCGATGCGGTAATAGCGGGGATACGAAACATCATCGTAGGCTGTGTCATAGGCAATTAAATAAAAATAATATTCGCTGAATACAACGGACACCGGCTTTAACGTGTGTTTTACGGCGGTGCGGTCCATTTTGATATAGGAAACGGTAATCTGACGCCTGGATGTAATGTGTTCCGTCAATATCCAAAGGTTGTCGATTACGCTCGGACAATCAAAGTGAACGGAAGTATAGTGATACATTTCGTTGCGAATCAGGGTCTCCAGGGTTGCTTTGTCCTTCGGCGAGGTGTGCAGTTTCAGCTTGCGGATGAGTTCCAAAAGTTCTGTGTTACTGAAAGGACGACAGCCGATGAGGATTTTTGTGATGGCAAGCAGTTCCTTATTGCTGAGGAAGTGCTCGGTTTCCAAATGGTAACAATGATTGCTTGAGCTGTAAACCAGTTCCGCATGCCCGAAGGAGTCCCGGTGTTCGGCAAGAAACACTTTGAGGGCGGTAATATCTCTTGAAATACTCCGGGGAGAAACCCGGTACTGCTCCGCCAGTTCTTTGGCGGACAAATATTCTCCTTTTAATGCCCGGAAAAATAAATCCAATACCCGGTCGGTTTTTAATTCGGTGCTCATGGAATCACTCCTTTTTATAGTATAATTGAATCCTATCTTGTGAGAAGTCACATCGTCTTTTTGTTATTATATCATCTTTTTATAAAATAGTAAAATTCTTTTTACTAAGACAATATCTGTCGTAGTACTGTGCTAATATAAGGGTGTAACAAGAAAACAACAGACATAAAAACGGAGGTAGAAACATGAGTATGGATACGATGATGGACCGATTGGCAAAAAATGTGCTGACGAAAATGGATTTGACGGGAACAAGCGGATTGAGAAGACTTCTGGTTGAGAGTGCAAAAAACGGTCTCGGAAGTTGTATATTGACCTTTTCCCAAATATCGGATGACTTGGCGGTGACGGCCACCGCGATTTGCAGAAGACGCTTCAATCGTGACGATATCGTTGTGATGAGCGTATTGGATGAAGACGCGGAGGGAGAAGCCGGAATTGTGTTTACGGAAAAGGGAATCTATCACTGGCTGGAAGATGAGCAATTTGTGGCAGAGGTCCCTTATGAGCAGATCGGGGCCGTAGGCTATCAGGGGGATTCGGTTATTATAACGATGGAAGATGATTCGAATGTCATACTGTTTTGCGGAGAGGATGCGGTAGAGGAAAATTACAGCAGATATATGTATAACTTTATTGTTGATATTTTAATGTATCTGCAAAATGAAAATATGCCGGAAGCATAAGAAAAATGCGGAAAAAGGTGCTATAATTTGTGACGAAGAAATCTTCAAAAAGTTTATGATAAACGGAGGGGATATTGTGAGACAAAAGAGAAAAGTATGGGCAATGGTAGGAGTGTTGACACTTGTTTTTGTAACGGTATGCTGCGGAAAGGTAAATGCGGCGGCAGAGAACGGTAACGAACCGGGAAAGGTAACGGATGCGGTTGCGACGGAGGCACCGGAGAATGTGGAAGAGAATACTCCAACCAAGGCTTCGGAACCGACGGCGACACCGGAACCGACGGCAACGCCTGCACCGACCGCAACGCCGGAACCGACTGCGACACCG
>JAGBBP010000018.1 GCA_017938405.1 Lachnospiraceae bacterium | reverse complement strand
CATCAAAGCCGGTGGTATGTGGATATATGACAATGAAGTAGCCACAATTGTGGGTAACTTTGAAGACGGAGATATTGTAACGGTACACGATTTTGACGGATATTTCATGGGGTACGGTTTTGCCAATCGTCATTCCAAAATATTTATACGACTACTGTCTCGCAAAAAGGATGCCGTAATCGATGAAGCATTCATGGAGGCGCGGGTGCGAGCGGCATGGAATTATCGTAAGGAAACCGTGGATACCTCCAGCTGTCGTGTGATTTTCGGGGAGGCGGATTTCCTGCCGGGGCTGGTCATTGATAAGTTTTCAGATGTGCTGGTGGTGGAGTCACTGGCGCTTGGTATCGATAAATGGAAGCTTGTGATTGTGGACGCATTGAAAAAGGTGCTGGCGGAAGACGGTATCGCCATCCGCGGCGTGTATGAGCGAAGCGATGCTAAGGTGCGTTTGCAGGAAGGCATGGAGCGTTACAAGGGCTTTATCGGTGAGTCTTTTGATACGAAGGTGGAAATTGTGGAAAACGGTGTCCGCTATATGGTGGATGTGGAGGATGGTCAGAAGACAGGCTTTTTCTTAGACCAGAAGAACAATCGTGCCGCCATTCACCGGTTCTGTAAGGGCAAGAAGGTGTTGGACTGCTTTACCCATACCGGTTCCTTTGCACTGAATGCAGGTATCGCCGGAGCAAAAGAGGTGTTGGGCGTGGATGCGTCCCAGCTGGCAGTAGACCAGGCCACGGAAAATGCAGCCTTGAACAATTTACAGGATACGGTGCGTTTTCAGTGTGCAGATGTGTTTGAGCTGTTGCCGGAGCTGGAGGCAAAGGGCGAGAAGTTTGATGTGGTAATTTTGGACCCGCCGGCCTTTACCAAGTCCCGCAACTCTATAAAGAATGCAGTGAAGGGTTACCGCGAAATCAATGTGCGTGGACTGAAATTGGTGCGTGACGGAGGCTTTTTGGTGACCTGTTCCTGTTCACACTTTATGGATCCGGATTTATTTGCCAAGACTATTCGCGAGGCAGCAAACGGTGCACACAAGAGACTTCGTCAGGTGGAATTCAGAACCCAAACCTGTGACCATCCGATTTTGTGGGCAGCGGACCAGTCATATTATTTGAAGTTTTATATCTTCCAAGTGGTGGAGGAGAAGTAGGTATAAAGAAGGGAAACAGTCTGACTGCGGGGAAGATTTAGCAGGCAGAGGGCTAAGAAGGAGAAGAATATGAGCGCAGCAAAAACTTACGAAGCAGAAATTGAACAGATTTTAAGTAACTTAACGTTGGAGGAGAAGGTTACTCTGCTCCATGGTGCAGGATTTTTCCGCGTGGACGGTGTAGAGGAAAAGGGAATTCCCGAATTGGTCACTTCCGATGGTCCTATGGGCGTACGTAACCAGTTTTTTGATGACGAATGGACACCCATTAATGTGTCCGATGATTTTGTGTCCTACTCTCCCAGTAATAGTGCTACGGCAGCTACCTGGAATACGGCATGTGCCTACAAGGGAGGTCAGGTGCTTGGCGAAGAAGCCAGAGGTCGTGGTAAGGACGTGATTTTGGCACCGGGTATCAATATTAAGCGTGACCCGTTGTGCGGACGTAATTTTGAATATATGAGTGAGGACCCGTATTTAGTAGAGGAGATTACCGTACCCATGATTCAGGGTATTCAGGAGTCCGATGTGGCTGCCTGTGTAAAGCATTTTGCGGTAAATAACCAGGAAACCAACCGTTTGTGGGTGGATACCGTAGTAGACGAAAGAACCCTGCGCGAAATCTATCTGCCGGGCTTTAAGGCAGCAGTTCAGAAGGCAGGAAGTTATTCTTTGATGAACGCTTATAATATGTTCGAAGGGGTACATTGCAGTGCCAATAAGCGTTTGCTGAACGATATTTTGCGCGACGAGTGGGGCTATGACGGTGCGATTATCAGTGACTGGGGTTCCGTGCACAGTACCAAGGAAACTGCGGAAGGCGCCATGGATTTGGAGATGAGCATTACCAAGAATTTCGATGAGTATTTCTTTGCAAAACCTTTGGTAAAAGCAGTGGAAAGCGGAGAAGTGGCTGAGGAACTGGTAGATGCCAAGGTACGCAACATGTTGCGTATGATGTACCGCCTCAAGATGATGGGGCCGGAAAGTGCAACCCGTAAGGCGGGTGCTTACAATACCAAGGAACATCAGACCGCTATTTTGGAAACTGCAAGAGAGTCTCTGATACTTTTAAAGAATGAAGAGAATTTATTGCCGATTACCGAAGACAGAACTGCTATGACACCGGGCAAATTAGCTCCGAAAAAGAAGCGCATCGCTGTCATTGGACGTAATGCAGAATACCTCCATGCAAACGGTGGCGGAAGTGCGGAAATCAAGGCGTTGTACGAGATTTCACCGTTAATGGGTATTAAGACATACTTTGGCGGTAATGCGGATGTGGTATATGCTGCGGGATACCACGTGCCGGACAATAACGCTGACAAATACGAAGAGAACTGGCAGGGAAGCAGCTTAGAGATTAAATTAACTAAAACCGATTCGGAAGAGGAAATGCAGAAGCAGGCATCTGTTATGGAAGCCCGCAAAAAGCTGTTTGATGAAGCAATTGCACTGGCAAAGACAGCGGACGAAGTCATCTTTGTGGGAGGCTTGAATCATTTTTATGATGTGGAAGGCTGGGACCGCGAAAATATGAAGCTTCCTTATGCGCAGGATGAATTAATAGAAGCATTGCTGGAAGTAAATCCGAATACTATTGTGGTAATGGTAGCCGGTTCACCAGTAGAAATGCCTTGGAAAGATAAGGCGAAGGCTATTCTTTGGTGCTATTATGCAGGTATGGAGACCGGTTATGCAGTGGCAGAGGCTTTGTTTGGCAAAGTAAATCCTTCCGGTAAGCTGCCGGAATCCTTCCCCGAGAAGTACGAGGATACCGTAACCTTCAAAAATGGCGAGTTCCGTAAGGAAGACAAGGTAACCTATGTGGAGGGTATCTTCTACGGTTATCGTTACTATGAGCGCGAGGGCATCAAGCCTGCGTTCGCATTTGGTCACGGACTTTCTTACACAGATTTTGCGTATGGCAAGATGCAGGTAGAGGTACTGGATGGCGCCGGCGTAGTAAATGAGGAAGCGGATTTGGAAAAGGCTGCCGTGAAGGTGAGCAT
>JAGBBP010000017.1 GCA_017938405.1 Lachnospiraceae bacterium | reverse complement strand
TTTTGTTCCTTTGTCTGTGTAATTCTGTAATCCATACTTTTACCACCTTCCACTGTCAGTTTAATAACAAGCGGATTGAAAAGCACGAGTTTTGCAGACTCTTCCCTTGCAAACTTGGGCGCAACGCCGTGGAATCTTGTAAACGCCTTAGTAAAACTTTCCGGTGTATCATACCCGTATTTCAGCGCAATATCCGTAATTCTGGCATCACTCTCCACAATCTCCCTGCCTGCCAAAGACAATCTGCGGTTGCGGATATAGGTATTGGCTGTCATCCCCGAAAGAAAACTAAACGCCCTATGAAACTCATAGCTTGAGGTGTGCACATGCCTCGCCACGTCCTCATAGTTGATTTCCTCCAAAAGATGCTCTTCCATATAGGCAATTGCCCGGTGCATTGTTGCTATCCACTCCATACTTTCATCCTCCTGCTGATGCCCATTATAGAGGGGTAAATATTTGGTTACATTTCCCTGTTTGCGATAAAATGGCAGGTCGGTCTCCCGAAGGCTTACCACTGACCTGCCATTATTGCTGTTACGATTCGTTATAATGATATTTCTTCAATTTTCTTCCGGTAAACAAGCAAAGCATGCTTCCGCCGACTCCCAATATGAACATCATAAGTGCGGCACCGGAGCCTTTTCCCATGCCAAAGAGTGTTGTCAAAACGGACACATCACTATATGCGGCCATAAACGGCTCGCAGACATTATCTACCATAAAACCGCCCACGAATAACCCAATCGGTATCGTAAAAAACTGAAGTGTATTACGGCATGCGTACACACGCCCCTGTAATTCCACAGGAATGGAGGTTCGAAGAATTACATCTAAATTTGCACTCATAACAGGTACCAGAATCCATCCGATAATCTGTCCGATACACCAAACAAACGGTTCTCTGGCAAATGCCATTAAGAAGTTTTCCGTACCAAGTGAAAACAGCATTGTCAGATAAACGACTTTAACCCTGTCCTTTGGCTTTGGTAAAACCGAAACAATCAGACTTCCGAAAACCATAGCCACCCCGGAACAGGAAGTAACAATCCCAAGAATTGCCTGACCGCCTTTCGGATTCGGAAGCACATAGCCCGGTAAGGTCGCGTCAAAAGCGGACGCCACGAGATTAACACCCGACATAAACAATATCAGCGTCAAAATCATCGGATTGTTTTTCAAAAATCCGATTCCTTCTTTCGCAAGAACAAGTACACTTTCTTTTCTTTCGCTTTTGCTTTCCGGAATGGTAATAAAGAACAGTAATGCTACAAATGCAACGGCAAAACTCCCAATATCAACTGCTATCACACCGTTAAGTCCGATAAATGCGTACAATGCCGTCGCTATCAAAGGATTTAATATGGATATCAGTGACCTTGACAGGGAACGGAGTCCGCTTGTCTTCTGGTAATCCTTTTCCGGAATGATAAGCGTCATGGCAACTTCCGATGCCGGTTGTTGTACCGTATTCATCAGCCCGGATACCGCATTTAACGCATACAAATGCCATACCATCAGATTGCCCGTATTAAACAATCCGAATATTACTAAGGTACAAATAACCGCAAACACATCACAGACAAGCATGGTCCTCTTTTTATCAAACCGGTCCGTTAATGCGCCTGCAAATATGCTCATCAATACATAGGGTGCGTATGAACATATCGTAAGTGCCGCTGTACTTAACGCAGAACCCGTCTGCTCATACAACCACAACGTAAGTGCAAACGCCGTAATA
Organism: Lachnospiraceae bacterium; assembly: GCA_017938405.1. Taxonomy (GTDB): domain Bacteria; phylum Bacillota; class Clostridia; order Lachnospirales; family Lachnospiraceae; genus SIG307. The sequence goes on along the minus strand of JAGBBP010000017.1, from coordinate 1,000 downwards.
CTGCTGCCAAGTTGGGATATACTCTGCGTGCTCCACAGCAGTAAAAAATCTTTCAATTGGTATAATTCATTTCTCTTTATTTCTTTCATTTCTTTGCTCCTTTTTTTGTCCGTTATTTCATAAATCTGAAGCAAAGTCTGAGGATATCAGCCTCGTGCTGTTCCTCCATGCAGTCTCCTCAGACTCTGCATGGAGCTGTTGCAATGCAAAGTATCATTTTATTTTCCTCTACAATCTATAATTCAATTTCCAAATCTTCCGCACCCATCACTTCAAATGGTCCGGGGGTTACATTGCCTGCCGGACGTTTCTTTCCAAAGAAGTCCGTATCAAACACGATGTTGGTTCCGTCAGGATTTTCATACGCCATTTCCGCATGATAAGTCTCACCCAATGCATCCGCAGATAAAAGTTCTGAGCCTGCGCCGCCAAGTAATTCTGCGTCCTTGATACATACAAATACTTTGTCCATCTTTTCGGAATAGTCTATTGTAATTCCTGCCTGTTTGCAAACCTTTGCGTCCGGCTCATGCGCACTTCCTACCGCGCCGCCAAAATACGCATTTCCTTTTATCTGTACAGGAATCGCCCAACGTCCGAGCGGATAAAGACTTCCGTATTTTTCCTCACGTTCCTTACGTTCTTCCTCTGTAAACTCCCACGGCATCTTTTCATTGCCGATTGGATACTTATCGTAAGCGGAAAGTCCTGAAGGATACAAATAGCATACGGAATCATCCGGCACACCGTCCATAATCTGACCCTTCTCTTTATTCGCCTTACGAGGAGGCAACGGCAGATGCTCAAAGAATGTCATCGGCTTAACCGTTAGGTCTTCATCCCCGTCAAACAGGAACAGATTATTCACATAGCGGTCGTCGCCTCCTGTAAAATTGTTGTAACCGGCAACCGCGGTGTCGTGCGCAAAGTGATACGGTGTCCATCTGGACAACTCCTCGCGCAGAACCATTCTTCCTGCAAAAAGATTATGTACAAAAGC
>JAGBBP010000016.1 GCA_017938405.1 Lachnospiraceae bacterium | reverse complement strand
GGAGTGTGAACCGTTGCAGCCGTTTTTAAAATACGGTATCGTAAAGGAGCGTATGTCTGCCTTGATGACGGATGCGTTCCGGGCAAATGTGATGGAAGCCTGTGGCTATAAAACGCAATTGTTGGAATTTATCGATATGGAACATACGCCGAAGAATATTTTATTACGTGCGGTAAAAAAAGAAAGGATAGGACAAGAGGAGTTGGGAGACCGGGTGGCGTGCGGCATGAAGGAGATTCTTTCCTATTGCAATGTCGAACCGACGCTTTACCGACTGTTGACGGAGAAAGAATAGGATGAAAAGAGTTTATCAGATATTATTTTTAGTGGTGGTTTTCTGCGCGGCGGTACTGTTTTTCGGAAGTCGCGTCGGAGAAACCATATTTGAAGGAGATACAGAGACGGTACCGGCAAGCAATTCGGCTTTCCCTACCGTATCGGTATTGACTTGCGGAGAAGAAATCAATTGCTTGTACGGATACAGTTCTAATCTGAGTACGATTCTGAACCGGGAGGATATGATTCCGATCGGTGCGGACGGCATATTCGAATTGAAAATAAAAGAATACGAAACGGATATCCGGCGGTTAAAGTACGAGGTGTTAGATGTTTCCAGTGAGGCGGAAGTGGATTCGGGAACGATTAACGCCTTCGAAAAACAAGATGGATATAAGATTGTACGAATCAAGTTAAAAGCAGATTTAAAGGAAGGAACGGAGTACGCGGTAAAGGCAACCTTAATCGGGAATACCGGAAAGCGTATGTATTACTATTTCAGAATCAAGCAGTATCCGTCTCCGAAACTGTCCGAAAAATTGGCATTTATCCGGACTTTCGGTGAAAACACGAGAAGCGCGGACCCGGTTGTGAATGAAGCGATAATTCCCTATTTGGAGACAAGACCGGGAAGTACGGCAAACAGTTTTCACTATGTGGATATTCATGACAGTTACAAAACGGTATCCTGGGGGGATTTGGTGCCGGAGCTGATTACGGACCCTGTGATTTCCGTGACAGAGTTTTACGAGGATATTATGACTGCGGTTGTGCGTTACGGGGTAGCGCTTGATGCGGGATACGGAGCGGAACAGTATTATGTGGAAGAATGTTTCCGTATTCGTTATTTGGGAGATGTGGTACATTTGCTCAACTACGAGCGGCATATGGAGTCGTTGTTTGATTTGAACAATGCCAGCTTATCCCAAAGTGATTTAAAAATCGGTGTTACGAAGGCCGAGGAGACGCAGTTGTATCCGAATTCGGATCACAGTGTAGTGGCGTTTGTACGAAACGGTGCGTTGTATTGTTACAGTCTGGCGGAAAATACATTGGCTACGGTATTTTCCTCGGGACACGGTTCGACAGAGCGGTTATGCAGCTTGAAAGAACAATATGATATCCGTGTGTTAAAGATGGAAAACAACGGAAATATCACGTTCCTTGTGAGCGGTTATATGAATCGCGGTGTGTATGAAGGAAGAGTGGGCCTGTTTGTATATCGGTATTATGAGGATGAAAAGCGTCTGGAAGAATTGATTTATGTTCCGGTGAATACTACTTACCAGATTTTAAAGGAAGAACTGGGAGAGTTTGCTTATTTCAATGAATATGATGTGTTTTACTTCATGGTAAACGGAGGAGTCTATGCATATAATCTGATTACGGAAGAACTGTCCCAACTGGCGTTTGATGTGCGGAAAGGC
>JAGBBP010000002.1 GCA_017938405.1 Lachnospiraceae bacterium | reverse complement strand
GTTGCAGTCGGAGCAGGCGTCGCGGTCGGCTCCGGCGTTGCGGTCGGCTCCGGCGTCGGCTCTGATTTATTCTCTGCAATATATTCTTCTACCATTTGCAGTAATTCTTGCTGTACTGCCTTCTGTGTTTCCGTTAACTGTCCTTCGTTTGCACTGTCGGAAAGGCTTTCCTTTAAGTACTCTACCGCGTACTCATTTAAGTCTTTCGCCTCGATTTTTCTGGTCTCTACTACAACCTTCGGTTTTTCACCTTCTGCTGCTTTTTCTTCTTTTATCTCTACAACGTCACCAACTTCCAGGGTCTGTGTTTCTTCCATACCTTCTACTTCTACCAATACCACACCTTCGTAGGTAACGGTCTTGATTTCCGCACCCTGTACTTCACCGGCTTCATCGTATACCATACGATATACAACCTCCAGCTGTGTACCGCGAACAGACATGGTGGAGGTTGGCGTCACCACGTTATAGCTGGACTGGGCGGAAAGCTTATTCTTAATATCGGAGAATACCGCTCCGTATTCCAATTCCAACCGGGTTTTACTATCCTCTGCGGTTCCGGTGGCATGTAGCTTCATCTTGGAAGCCTCGTCCATAATGATGTACTTGTCATCGTCCAGACGAAGGGTTAAACGGGCCCCTTTTTCCGTTATAATCTCATCGCCGGACTGCAAATTCATATTGGCCGATACTTTCAGCCCGTCAAGCCCGTCCCGGTTCACATAAACCTCTCCTGTCACTTCATTGACACGGATATTACGGTAGGCTTCTTCTTTGTTGCCAAGCACCAAAATAAGTACCACAGCCACAACTGCCACAATGGCAACTGCGCCCGTAATCATACCGATTTTTGCGGTTTTACTTAACTTTTCAAACCACTTTTTCATCTTTTGTGTCCCCCTTACTTTCAATGTTATTTCAAGCTCATAAATATACATAAAAACTCTAATTTTAGCATAGCACTTTCGATAAAATACGTCAAGAAAAAAAACACTGTCGTGCAAGGAACTATCCCTTCACACGACAGTGTTCACGTCTTTATAAATATTCTACTGTTCTGCTACGTTTCGATTACATGTATACAAATGCAAACTTCAATGCAAACAGAAGTGCAATAATGGTAACCACGATATCCTTCTTCTTATACTTACCGGTGAACAGAGCAATGAGTACATAAGAGATTGCACCGATACCGATACCGTTGGAGATGGAATAAGTCAGCGGCATCATAACCAAGGTAAGGAATGCCGGAACCGCAGATAACATATCCTCCATATCAACCTTTGCAAAGTTCTTAAGCATAAGAACACCTACAAAGATTAATGCCGGAGCAGTTGCGCAACCCGGAACGATACTTGCCACCGGGCTAAGGAATAAGCAAAGTGCGAAGCAAATGGATACAACCACGCTGGTAAGACCGGTTCTACCGCCTTCCGCTACACCGGAAGCAGACTCAACGAAGGTGGTAACGGTACTGGTACCGAAAATGGAACCTGCCACCGTACCTACGGAGTCAGCGGTCATTGCCTTGTCTACGTTAATCGGGTCACCGTTCTCGTCAAGCATACCTGCCTGTGCACTTGCACCATACAGAGTACCTACCGTATCAAACATATCTACGAGACAGAAGGTGATAATCAACATTACTGCATTGAAGATACTGCCGATATGCTTACCGGTAAACGCCAAAGCCCAAGCCTCACCGTCAAGTAAACCGGTTATACCTACCGCACCGAAATCCTTGAAGGCCTGTCCTACACCGGAAATATCAAAGCTCGGAGTCTGTAAGGTAAATACATAGTAAAGCACGGTGGAAATCACAATACCGATGATAATGTTACCCTTCACCTTTAACTTATTAAGAATAGCAATAATAATGAAACCGATAAATGCAACCAATGCCGGAGCAACCTGGGTAGCCCAGTCACCATCCTTAATATTTACAAACTGTACCAAGGTATACTGATTTGCCTGAATCAGGCCCGCATTCTGCATACCAAGGAAAGCGATAAACAAGCCGATACCGGCAGGAATTGCCTTCTTTAAGCAATCCGGCATCGCCTTAGCAATATACTCTCTCAACCCCGTAATACTCAAAATAAGGAACACAATACCGGACAAGAAGATAACAACGAGACCGGAATGGTAACCCGTCAGCACATCTTCACCCGCAAAGAATGCACCGGATACGAAACAGGTACAGAAGAACGCGTTGAGTCCCATACCACATGCCAATGCAAACGGCAACTTCGCATAAAGGCCCATAAGCAAGGTTCCTACAATCGCACCGAGAATGGATGCAATATAAACCGCATTCCAAATCTGGCCGAGCTTAGAACCGTCTGCTCCCAGCGCTGCAAGCCAGCCGTTCGCACCCTCTGCCGCCACCTGATTCGGGTTAACAAATACGATGTACGCCATGGCAAAGAATGTAGTAAGACCTGCCATAAGTTCGGTACGTACCGTGGTATTGTTTTCCTTCAGTTTGAAAAACTTTTCCATTTTTCAAATCCTCCTTTACAATATGTAGTTGATACAACGTAATCATTATACCGCATCTTGTAAAAAAAGTCTATGGATTTGTAAAGTTTCGCTAAAAAAATCTTTCATCCATGCTCCGTTTACTCATTTGCAAACAGATCCATAAGGTCCGCAACAGACTGTTTCGTAAATATACCATTGCCATAACCATAGCCGAGAACATCACGCATATCCACCTTGCCGTCCGGATAAACCGCTACAAATCCGCTTTCCTCTGCAGTGGACAAAGAATCGTAAGCATACCACTCATAAACCTTTGCCCCATCTTCCGTAACGTCTACTTCACTGAACATGTAGAATCCACCCTTTTCATATCCGTTCGCATAGTACATACGGTAGTATTCGGTTTCTTTGTAGTTACTCGGAAAATTCTCGATTGACCACCTCATTTCCTCTGCATAGTCAGCGGTAAATGTTGCATCAATCCACGCATAATCCACACTGTCCAGTCCGTTTCTCGGAATACTTAAGTACTTGAGGATACTTGCCTTGATATCATCAATGGTAACTTCCTTCTTCGGAGCTTCCGTCGGAACAGGCGTTGCCGTCGGCTTTGGCGTCGGTGTCGGTTCCGGCGTTGCAGTCGGAACAGGGGTCGGCGTCGGTTCCGGCGTTGCCGTCGGAACAGGCGTTGCGGTTGGAACAGGCGTCGCAGTCGGGGCCGGAGTAGCGGTTGGTTCCGGCGTTGCGGTTGGAACAGGGGTAGCGGTCGGCTCCGGCGTCGCAGTCGGGGCCGGGGTTGCGGTTGGGGCTACGGTTGCTGTTGCTTCCGGGGTATTAGTTGCTACCGGTGCATCCACATCGGTACCCTTCTGACAGCCCGCCAGTCCAAGTAAAGTAATTACTGCTACTACTGTTAAAATTCTTTTTTTCATAAATACCTCCATTACTATATTAATATAATACATTGTAACCTTGTTCTTCTGCCCATGATGCAGCAACGGAGCCCTTAGGAGCAAAAATCACTTCTAACCGCGGGCAATCATTAAATATACCGTCTCCAATATATCTTCTTTCGATTCTCGCTGATAACCTGACACTTTCAAGGCTACTACAATTTCGGAATGCGCCGGTTTCTATTTTATAAATCCCGGATGGTAGTTCTATATTTTTAAGACTCGTACAGTACGCAAACATACTATGACTAATTATACCCAACTCAGAAGACAGCGTTACGCTTTCCAAACTCTCGCATTTGTAAAATGCATATTCACCTATCTCCTTCACATTGGATGGTAAAGTGATACTTTTCAGACTTGTACAGCCTTCAAATGCATTCTCCCCTATTTCTTCCAAACCGGACGGTATCTCAATATATTTCAAATTACTGCAATCTTCAAATGCTCTTGCCGCTATTCTTTTTAAATTGGACGGTAATTTGATACTTTCCAGACTTGTACAACCTGCCAAGCCTCCAAGATTACTCCAATCATCCGGCAGTTCTATACTTTTAAGGCTGCTACAGTTTCTAAAATAATACTGTTTCACACTCGACGGTACTTTTACACTTGTCAAGCTACTGCAGTTCCCCAGTTCCAACCATGCAACACCATTTGGAATATCCACATCAGTCAAACTACTACATCCGTTTAAAAGAAGCGTAGTCACCCCGGATGGTATCCTTACATTCTTCAAGCCACTACAACTGTTGAGATGCAAAATCGTAACACTATTCGGCACAATCACATCAGTCAAATTCGGACAAACGGAAATTTTCATCTCTGTAACGCCGTCCGGAATCTGTACACTGCTCAGTTTTTCGCAATCGCAAATGGTTACCTCTGTAACTCCGGATGCTATATCCAAACTTTTTAAGTTTTCACAACATTCAAGATATAACCTTGAACTCCCGGAAGGAACATTTAATTCTGTCAGGCTATTACAATCTCGAAGGTACAAATATCCGATTCCCGATGGCACATCAATTTCCGCCAAACTTCCGCACCCACTCAGATTCAACATCTCGACGCCATCAGGTATATCCAAACCCACCAAGTTATCACATCCACCTAGTTCTACATTCTTCGCTCCGATTCCCATGCTCAAGTTCTTTAACTCACTGCATTCACTAAGTTTTATTTCCTCAACTCCATCCGGAATCTCAATGCTTGTTAAGCTGTCGCAAGAAATATTGATTGCTTTTACACCTTCCGATATCACAAGTCTTACCAATTGATTGCAGTCCTCAAACGCTCCCGTACTTGTATAGAATTCCCCTATTTCTGTCACTGCAATTCCAAATATTTCCTTTGGAATTAAAACTGCAGTCAACGTTTTATCCTTTAATCCGGTAATCCGAATCGTTCCATCGTCCTTCTGCTCATACTTAAATGCACTGGCAGGAGTTTCCGCTGTCTGTTTCGGCGTCGCTGTCGGTTTTGGCGTCGCAGTCGGCTTTGGCGTTGCCGTAGACTTCGGCGTTGTGGTTGGTTCCGGGGTTGCCGTCGGTTTCGGCGTTGCCGTAGGCTTTGGCGTCGCAGTCGGCTTTGGGACTACCGTTGGCTCCGGCGTTACTGTTGGAACAGGCGTTGCGGTCGGTTCCGATGTTACCGTCGGAATAGGGGTTGCCGTTGGCTCCGGCGTCGCTGTCGATTCCGGTATCGTCGTAGGCTTTGGGGTTGCCGTTTCTTCCGGTTCCTTTGTCGGTGCTACCGTTGCCGTTGCTGCCGGTTCTTTTGTCACAACGGGCAGATCCACGTCTGTATTTCGTTGACAACCGGCAAATCCAAGCACTGTAATTACTGCGAATACTGCCAAAAACGTCTTTTTCATAAGTACCTCCATTCATTCTTTTCATTCATGATTCTTTCACATTTCATGAACATTATACTCTTCTTATTGACTATAGTCAACATTTTAAGTATATCTCTTTATTTGACAAAGTATCTCCTCCACCATTTTCCTGACAACGCGCAATGCACTTTGTAACTCTTCCTTCTCCAACCCAATTTCATAATCCACTCCTTTGCCGATTGCCGATGTGATATTTTTCAAATCCTCCAGTCGCAGTATTACCTGTAAAAGGATATCATCTGTTTCTTTGTCGTCCACTTTATCACTCCTTCTCTGCACTTTTATCACAGTTTTTGTTATCGTTTCCATTATACAACCACTTTTTTATCTTTTAAATAGACACAGAACGCACTTCTTTTTTATGTCTTATTACCTTTTCTTTCTCGATTAAGTCATATTTATCGCATCTATAGGTCCTACTTTTTCGTATAAAACGTCCTACTTCTCTTCACACAGCGTTACAGTTCCTTCTCTTTTTAACAAAAAAAGAGCTCACGCCTTAACGTAAGCTCATTTTCTTCTAATTCATTCTTTTTTTGTCTCTTCCTTTATCCTCCGATATGCACTTACAATTCGCAAGTAATTCAGATGCATCTCCAGTACCCGTTTATATTCATCCATTTCCTCCGGCTTGTCCTCAATTTCTTCCCAATCCGATAGTTTCAATGCGTTTATTGCTTTCCTGAATTTTATCAGTGCTGTTTCCTCCTGATACGGTTCCCCGTACTTATAAAAGTAATAAACTCTGTATACCGCAGATGACTTCGCATATTCATTTTCAATTGTACCGGCTTGCATTAATTTCTCCAGTCCCAATCTCACTCGTTCCGCTGCTGCCTGTAGATTTTCCGGATGCTCCGTCACTCCTGCCGATTCTATCAAAGTAAGCCCTCTCTAAACCAAAACGTAACACCAGCAAGTCCACATATTCTGCTGTCATCTCAAACCGTCCTCCATGCAGAATCCGTCTGCCTTATCATCCATATGAGAATACATATAGCGCATGATATAGAAATTCACCATAACATGAAATCCATTTGTTATATCTAAAATATTCCGGCCGCCCTTCTTCTCTGCCATACCTTCTTCTCCTCCAAACATAAGTAGCTTCAAACTATTACTTCTATTCTATTTCATCTCTCCCTTATATGCAAGTTTTTCGTCTTGCATAGTCATTGTATTGAGTATATAAACTCAAAAAGTTATGATACTCTTTTAATGGTGATGAAAATGATTTCTTATGAACCTTTTTACAAGACTTTAAAAGAAAAAGGCATAACAGAATATAACCTAATCTTTAAACAAGGTCTATCTGCTAATACCATTCATAGAATAAAAAAAGGGTGTCCGATTACCACGGAAACCCTTGATTCGTTATGCTTTATCCTCGACTGCGACGTGTCTGACATCATCCGCCACGATAAATCAAATTAATTTTCAAATACCTTCTCATTTTTACCTTCTATGCATCTTTTTTTATCTTATGTGCATCATTTCCAAATTGCCTAAACGCATTTTCGGGGAGGCGACTCCAAAACTGCATAATATCAAATCCGCACGTCCTTAACCGTTCTCCCAAATTCGAACAACGAATAATATCTCTTTTGTAATCTGTTTTTGTTTTACTTTTGGTCAATTCTCTGACTGCTTTTATGTCACATGCGTTCCGCAATTCATCTTCTAAGTTCCGAACCTGTGGAATGCATATGACCTCCTTTATTCCCGTTTGCTTTTTTAGAAACTCAATATTAAATTGCAAAATTTCCATGTTTGTCTCGACATCCGTATCGTATACCAGCACCACTATTGTACCCGGTTTTAACGGACGAATTCTGGCTACAGTGAACCTTGTCTGTATCACATTCATTATATCAACCTTTCCTGTTTCAATACAGCCCAAATCCCGCTTCAATGCCTCCAGTAGACTCTTTTCGTCTTCGCCCTCCACATAGTAATGCAATACTTGCTTTTTCCTCATATGTACACCCTTCCCCCCTATAGCTCCGTAATCTCAAACAGCTTCTGCACCTCAGGTGCGGTACAAAACAAATCGTTTTCTACCGCATGTTTTAGCGAATCCGTATCTCTCTTTAAATACTGTGCCGCATAAACACATTTTATCGGCATGTCAACATCTTTCATATCTTTCTTTAAAAAAGTAAAAGAGTGTTTCGGCAATTGCATGTCCAATACATCCGTATTATGCGTTGTAAAAAACAACTGCTTCCTTTCAGTAAGCTTATCAATAATTATCGATAAGCATGCTTTTTCCACATCGCTATTTATGTAAGAAAACAACTCATCACAATAATACAAGTCATGCATATCACACATCAACGAAGCAATGATATAAGAAATATCCAAACCTGCCTTTGTTCCGCTTGAAAGTGCATCTCCGTTTTCGATAAGACCGTCTTTGATAATTACAGAACAATTCTCCATGATAATTGCATATGTATTTTTTATTTCCTTTAACTTTATTACCTTTTCTATGGATGGATCCAGCGTTTTTAATATTTTTTCTAAAATGTACACATATTTTTTATCTTTTTCAATGGAACCGTATGTCTTATTCTTTCGTGCATCCTGCGGATAAGAAAAGTGCCATCCTCGCGTATTTACAGTATCGTACGGCACTTCCTCCCCTTCATTCTTATCTAACCGTTCCGCACAGGTTTCGTAATTATCCTTCACCCCGATCGGCGTTTCGTAAATATGGATATCAACATCTTCCTCCTGATATACCCCGTCTAATTTCGGTTTGATTAACATTTCGAAACGATACAAAATATTTTTATCCGTCACAAAGTCAACAACCAACGTGGCTCTTTTTCTAGTATTCCCGATTCTTTCCGTAAATCTGTCGTAACCACCGTCCTTGAAATAATTTGCAAACAGCATAATCAGCTTGCCTAACGAGGTCTTGCCGGTCGCATTTCCTCCCATAATAATATTTACTTTCTTATAGCGAAAATTTCTTCGTTCCTCTAAAAATTCTCCCTGCACTGTAGACTTTACAATCTTCTTCGGATAGGACATGTTCATATGAAAGTTTTTAAAAGCATACAAATTGTCAATTTTTATATCCATTATTATCATGGCGTTTTCTCCTTTGTGCCTGTTTATTTGTTCGTAATTCACGAAGTAATCTCCTTTTCTTTATTATACCACTTCTCCTAAAAAAAGCAAGCCATTTTATACATATTCATTTACTCGTGATTTTAGAACCGCTATCTACGAAATACAAAAACCCCGCAACCTTTCGGTTACGGGGTCATAGCCTTGTAATTCAGTTAAATCTTACTCAAGTACATACGGCATGAGTGCAACGTGACGAGCTCTCTTAACAGCTACGGTCAATGCTCTCTGATGCTTTGCACAGTTTCCGGTAATTCTTCTCGGAAGAATCTTACCTCTCTCGGAAACGTATCTCTTTAACTTATTTACATCCTTATAATCGATGCCTGCGTTCGTCTTGTCTGCACAGAAAGCACAAACCTTCTTTCTTCTGCGAACTACGCGTCTCTTAGCACCAAGATCTGCCTTATCCGGTCTTTCCATGGTTCTACCTCCTTATTCAAATCGTGCGGCTTTGCCGCTTCTTATAGTTTGCTTCCTAGTTAAACGGAAGCTCTTCGTCGATACCGTCAGGGATATTCATGAATCCGTCACCTGCTGCAGACGGCTCCGGTCTTGCGCTCGGACGATACTCCGAACTCTCACCTGCCGCATTCTTGCTCTCGGCGAACTCTAACTCATCTACCATAATACGTGTACTGTAAACCTTCTGGCCTTCCTTGTTTGTGTAGTTATCGTTCTGCACACGGCCTACCACAACCATCTTCGTTCCTTTCTTTAAGTAACGCTCCACAAACTCTGCCTGCTTTCCGAAAGCAGTGCAGTTAAAGAAGTCTGCATCCGGTTCCCCTTCACGCTTAAAACGTCTGTCAACCGCAATACTGAACGTACCGATTGCAGAAGAATTTGCTCCCTGGGAATATCTGATTTCCGGGTCTCTGGTTAATCTACCGATTAAAATGACTTTGTTCATTAAGGAATTCCTCCTTTACTCCTCGTCCCGTCTAATGCATAAGAATCTGAGCACATTGTCCATAATACGAAGTCTGGATTCGATCTCCGCCGGAACAGTTGCGTCAGCATCGAACTGAATGAAGAAATAAAAACCTTCCTTCATCTTCTGGATTTCGTATGCGAGTCTCTTCTTACCGGCATCTTCAACATTGGTAATGTTACCGCCGAATCTGGTGATGAGCTCCTTTGCTGCTTCTACTACAGCATTCTTTACGTCATCCTCGACTTTTGCATTTACAACTAAGGCTAATTCGTACTGATTCATAGTTGCGTGCACCTCCTTCTGGTCTCTCCGGCCCTTCCCGTCACGAAAGAGCAAGGAATTATATTGTGTTTTGCATATCACAGCTATTCATTCTAACATATATTTCCTACAAATGCAAGTACTTTTTTATAAAAACGGCCTCCACCCCGCTGTCACATAATCCAGATACGTCCCTTCCCCCTTCGGAAAGAAGGGACTGATTACCGTTTTTCGCACAATATGCTCTTCCCCGTTTGACCTATACGTATCGCAATTGTGGAAAATCCGGGGTTCTCCCTTTTCTTCTCCCGCGTAAATCATCACATGGCCCTGCATATGTAATACCGTACCGATTCCCATCTTTGCAATACACTCCGCCTTTTTATCTGTCGGCAATGCCGCCAAATCTACATACTGCCCCTGCCCCATAGTGCATAAGGTCTCTCCGAAACTTCGCTGGCTCTCGGAATTCCGTGGTAAGGCCAGTCCGAAACAGGCATAAAAACCCCGTACCGTAGACGAGCAGTCCATTCCGTCCACCCTCTCATCCCCCCAGCTGTACGGAATATCTAACATCCGTTCCATCTGTAAGTGTAACTGCCGTTCCGTGAAGGGAAGAAACTGCCGGATCAACACCGGTCCCTCTGCCGGCATCCGTTCCGCGTCCGATTTTATCGTCCCAAGCATCCCAACATTCTCTACGTTCTCCACACCTTCAAACACCGGCAGCACCGTACCCACCCGGAAATATTGCCCGTCCTTGTACCGTCCCGGCTTTAGCACCACCTGAAACGCCTTCCGAAGTAACTTACAATACCGCTCGTAATGATTACGTCTGCAGACAAAGATTCCCTCCTCCTTTGCATAGCCTTCCGTGGCCTCCGTACTCACATACATCCATCCCCGGTCCAGTCGTTTTACCTGTACCGGCTCTCCGATATTAATTCTGCTCTCCTGCCTCCGGTCCCAAACATCTCCCTCGCGCTTTCTAAGCGGTTCCATCGTTGGTTCTGTCCTTACACAAACATTCCGTATCGCAATTCCGTATTGCATTCCCATACACACAAACGATACCGTTTCCGTACACAATCTGTCGGAATTGACATCGCTCCCTTTTTTCTTCTATTTTATGTAGTAGGCTTCCCCTTCTATGTCTGGTTTCCAAGAAAAGCACGTCTCTGCTTGTCTCATTTTTTTGGAGTATCTATAAAAGGGACTTTTTAAGAGAATTGTACCCAAAAAGCATGCGCTTTTTCTTGGAATTCAATCCGGAACATGCAGATATCAACTCGATTATCTATAAAGCGCTCTTTTTCCCCATACTGTAGATAAAATACTGGACTTTTCTGGGTATAAAACTTGAGTTTGACATCCTTTATAGAAAATGTGGCTGGTTCCTCGCATCAAGCGTGCCATCAACCCGTCTTTCATACCGGAATTTTGGGTACAGATCGTCTAAAAAGAGTATTTTATAGATACTTGTGAAAAATCAAAGGGACCTCTCACGAAACTACTATTTTTGTCATCCGAAACCAAGGATACAATAATAGATTCATGAAAGGTCCCTGTTATCCACCGGCATTAACCACCGTTTTTTACTTCTCAAAATATTCCTCATACCACAGTGCAAAGCAGTACAGACACCAAATCTTTCTGGAATTATCCTTCTTGCCGGCATAATGGGTATTCAGAAGTGCTAACATCTCTTCTTCTTTGAAAAGTTTTGTCATATAAGGACGTAACAGCACTTCCTTCACACGGTTGTAATACTGCTCCTCGCGAAGCCATACACGAATCGGCACCGGGAAACCAAGCTTCTTACGCTCGGTAGACGCCTTTGGCGTATTCTTAAGAGCCGCCAGACGAAGCGCCTTCTTCGTGGTATTCTTATCTACCTTTAAGGACAGCGGAAGGCTACCCGCCACCTTCATTACTTCATAGTCAAGGAACGGTACACGAAGTTCCAGGGAATGGGCCATACTCATACGGTCTGCCTTGCGCAAAATATCTCCTCTGAGCCAGAACTTCATATCGATATACTGCATCTTCTGCACATCGTCCAAATCCTTGGCGCGCTCGTAATACGGTGCCGTCAGTTCACCGGTCTTTATCTTTCCCGTCGGCTTTACCAGCAAACGGTCAATCTCTTTTTCTCTGAAAATATAAGCATTTCCGATATAACGCTCCGCTAGTGGCGTACCGGTACGAATCAAATATTCCTTCCCCTTAAACCGGAACGGAATACACTTCATTACCTTTGCCAAAGCCCCGCGAAGCGGCCGCGGCATCCAGTCCATGGCACGGTTTGCGATAACGGTCTGATACACATTATAGCCGCCGAACAGCTCGTCCGCACCTTCACCGGAACATACTACCTTCACATACTTACTTGCCAGCTGGCTCACAAAAAACAATGCCACCGCCGACGGGTCTGCCACCGGCTCATCCATATGATACTGTACCTTCGGAATGGCATCCCAGTATTCCTCCGGCGTAATCACCTTGCTGTGATTTTCCACGCCGAGAATCTCCGCCAATTCCTTTGCGTAAGCAATCTCGCTGTAGCCACCGTCGGAAAATCCCACGGTAAAGGTCTTCGGACACTTTGCGGTACTTACTACGTAACTGGAATCGATACCGCCGGAAAGGAAGCTGCCCACCTCCGTATCCGCCGTCAAATGCACCTTCACGGAATCATCAAACACGTCTTCAATCTTCTTTACCGCTTCTTCCAAAGTAAGGCTCTCGTCCGTATCGAACTTCGGGTCCCAATATTCCTTTACACAAAGCCCCTCTTCCTTGGAGTAGGTAAGAAAGTGTCCCGGCGGAAGCTCAAAAATCCCCTTAAAAAAGCTCTCGCTTCTTGCGGAAAACTGGAAAGACAAATAGCTGTAAATCGCCTCTTCGTTCAATTCCTTCTTTACGGAAGAATGCTGTAAAATCGACTTAATTTCCGAACCGAATACCAGCTCGTCCCCGTTGGGCTCCGTATAATAGAACGGCTTGATTCCAAACCCGTCTCTTGCCGCAAACATACATTTTTTCTTAATATCCCAAACCACAAAGCAATACATTCCGCGAAGTTTCTTAAGTATGTCCTGCCCGTACTCCTCAAAGCCGTGCAAAATAACCTCGGAATCACTGTCCGTAGTAAATACATGCCCTTTTTCCTTCAATTCCTCCCGAATCCCCGCATAATTATAAATCTCACCGTTAAAGGTCAGAACCATACTGTCGTCTTCATTTAAAATCGGCTGCTGTCCGTTCTCGATACCGATAATACTGAGGCGACGAAAGCCCAATCCTACCGCTTCATCCTCGTAATAACCCACGGAATCCGGACCGCGGTGAATAATCACCTCCGTCATCTTCCGTAATTCTTCTCTATGTGCCTCTGCTCTTTTATAATCAACATATCCGGCAATTCCACACATTGTGCTGCCCTCCCTTTGCTCACTCTGTATTACATCATAGCAATTCTTCCCGTTTTTTTCAATACTTAGCCAAAAAATCCCACAAAATACTTTACAAATAAGAAGTGACGGGTGTATACTATATATGGAGAATTGTCTTTTTTTGTAAAAAAGTACCGTCTCCCACCGATGGCAGGATGCCGGTGTGTTTGTTAATCTATTCTTTGTTCTGACAGAAACTAAGTAAGAAAGGAGGCTTGCTTATGTTGAATGTGTATAATTATTATATGCAGGATTACGTTTCCCGTAGTCCCCGTTATTCTACCCACAAGAGGCGTGAGCTCCGCGATATCTACAAAAATATCGTGAAAATGTCGGCCTCCGAACCCCTTTACAAAATAGACTTATCCGAAAAAAAGCAGGCCTGTGCCCTTTCTATTAAGGAGAGTGCCCTTTCTTTAAAGGATGTCAGTCATAAATTACAGGATACCCCGATGTTAAATTCCGCCGGAGTCGTTTCGTCATCCCCGGAATCCGTTCACGCCTCCCTGCTTCACCGCATGGACTTGTCGGATTTTCCGGAAAATGCACAATACGATATCGAAGTTTCCGCTTTGGCCTCCGGCCAGAGAAATATCGGTTACCTTCTCCCTTCCGAAAAGGCACCGCTACCGGAAGGCAGTTACAGTTTCCTCATCGGTTTTGAACAGGAACAATATTCCTTCCGTTTTAATGTGGCCCCGGACTCTTCTGCCTTTGATTTACAAAGCAAGCTGGCGGACTTTATCAAGAAAACCGGCATCGGACTGGATGCCCAGGTTGCCTTCCACAAGGAACTGGGAATCAGTCGTCTGGAGCTTTCCGCAACACAAACCGGTATCTACGGTAAAAGTTCCTTTTTCATAAAAGATACCGAAAAACCGGAAAATGCCGAAGCGGGGCTGGTAGAAGTCTTCGGCCTGGATCAGGAGTCTTCTCCTGCCCAAAACGCAAAATATTCCGTAAATGGTGTTTCCTTTGAATCTCCGGAAAACACGGTTTCCTATCAGGATACCTTACTGCTTTCCCTCCGTTCCGTTACCGATACACCGGTTTCCGTGCGTCCGATTCCGGACCATTCGGGAGTTTACGATGCTTTGGAAGAATTCACGGTAAATTACAATCGTCTGGTACAGGCAGGGAAAACTACTTTGGAAGAAAATAAAGGCTCCGCTTTCCTTTTACGGGGACTTTCCCATTTGGTAGCCTCCCATTATTCTTCCTTAAGTTCCGTCGGCATTACCGCCGATGAAGAGGGATACCTTACCTTAGACCCGGAGAAAGTAGGACAGGCAACGATTTCCGGCGACGCGGAATTCGTACTCCGCTCCGACTCCTCCTTCTTAAAGGCACTGGATTCCCGCCTGGAGTCCATTATCTTAAACCCGATGCGGTTTGTAGATAAAAAACTGGTGGCTTATCCGGACCCGAGCGCTCCGTTAAGCGAACGCACCAGCCCGTATACCACTTCCATTTATACCGGAATGCTTTTTAACAATTATTGCTAGCCTTGTTAAGTAAACCGTAACCTTTTTGCCACATAACTGCCACGTTCTGGGGTTAGTCTGTTAGCATGGAATAGGTTATAGGGAAGTGACTGGTTATGCGTAAAGTATTCATGAAATCTCTACATAGACTGATACCGGCACTGTTACTTTTGTTGTCCTTTCCGTTTCTTTCCGGCGAGGCACCGAAGGACAGTGCTTTTTCGGTTGCTTCCGAATATATCGTTTTGTGGGAAGAGTCCCTTTCTTCCGAAGAAGCAATGCTTCGTTTATCCGCCTTGTGTCCGGATTTTTCCCTGACGGAACACGCGGATAACCTGAGTATCTTCCGGAACTTCTCCGGGGAATCTTCCGAATCCCTGTTAAAACGTCTGAACAACGAACCCTCCGTTTCCGTTGCGGAGCCGAATCACAGCACCGCTCTCTGTGCCTCCTTAAACGAGATGCAATACGGAGATACCCAGTGGGCCCTCCACAATACCGGCGCTTATACATATTACATCAAAGACCTTCCGATTCACCGTTCCTCTGTTTCGGACATCGATATCAATCTTCCGGAAGCCTACGAATTGCTGCATCCGGACTCCTTTTCCCGTACCGTTACGGTTGCGGTTATCGACACCGGTGTGGATATTTACCACCCTGCACTTGCTCAAAATATTTGGATAAACGAAAACGAAATTCCGAACAACGGAAAAGATGACGACGGGAACGGTTACATCGACGATTGCTACGGATGGGACTTTTACAACAACGATAACACGGTTTGCCATTACGATACCACCTTATCCGGTGAACGCATTGCCAGTTCCACTGACAACGATAATCACGGAACCCATTGTGCCGGTATTATCGCTTCTTCCGAAGGTGTACTCGGTGTTGCGGCAGGAATCGACGTTCGTATTCTCCCGCTAAAAATTCACGGTGGGGAGAAAAACTCCGGTTCGGTTGCCGACGCCATCAAAGCGGTAAAATACGCCCAGGCTGCCGGTGCGGACATTTGTAATATGAGCTGGGGCACCACAGTTTACAGCGAAGCTCTGGAAACCGTCATGCGGGAATCCGATATGTTATTCATAGTCGCGGCAGGTAATTCCGGCGGAAATAACAACTCCACGCCCCTTTATCCTGCTTCCTATTCACTGGATAATATGATTTCCGTGGCTTATGTAACCCAGTTCGGAGAATTGGCAGAGGATTCTAACTACGGCTTATCCACTGTAGATATTGCCGCTCCGGGCGAAGGTATCTTCAGTACCACGGTAGGCGGCGAATACCACTACCTGTCCGGCAGTTCCATGGCGGCTCCCCTTGTTTCCGGAGTTTCCGCCCTGCTCTATGCCTACAACGATTCCTTATATCCGCAAAACGTGAAAGAGATTATACTCCAGACCTTAAAACCCCTGGATTCCTTAATCGGTTATATCCGGTATCCGGGAATTGTGGACGCAGCAGCGGCATTATCTTCTGCCGACCTGCTTTCCTCCGACCGGATTACTCCTACCCTTTCGGCAAAGACGGAGTATCAGGATACCGCTCTTGCAATACACCTGAAAACAGAAGACCTGGGCGGCAGCGGCATCCGTACTCTACGATACGCCGCAGGCATTCATAATGCTTCGTATTTCCGCAACGGTACCTTAGGGCAATCCATGACCGAACCGGTCCTTTTTCTCGGCAAGTCCGGTACCTACACTTTTTATATCAGTGATTATGCCGGAAACGAAAACGTTCTGGTTCATTCGGTACAAGACGATGTGCTTCCACCGACGCTGTCCTTTTCCAGTCATGAGAATCCGGACGGTTCCTTTACCGTAACCGTTTCGGCGAAAGACGATGCCAGCGGCATAAAATATCTCCGCTATTTGGAAGGAGACCAGACCGAACGTTTCTTCCACTTAATGGCACAGGATCTTATACCGACGGAAAACAATTCGTTTACCGTTACGGGAGGTGCACTTTTCACCATACAGGCCTCCGATTATCGCGGCAATAAAACAACCTCGGTGTTTGAGGTCAAACGCATTCCGGCCGAAAAACTTTTCCTAAATACCGCGGAACGGACGATTCATGTAAATGAGACCTTCCGTCTTGTTCCTTTGGTACTACCGTTTCACACCACCGATTACGTGTCCTATTCCGTCAGTGACGAAACATTGCTTTACGTAGCTCCCGACGGGACCTTAACTGCCCTTTCCTCTGGCACGGCTACCGTGACAGTAACTACCGCAAGCGGACTTTCCAAATCCTGTACCATACACATTAAAGACCCTGAAAACGAAATGCTGCCGCATCTACTTTTGTAAACGCGACAGCATTTTTATTGTTCTGATTCTTTTATTGCTCTTATAATTCATCCGGGGAAATTGCCGGTTTGTTCCGACTGATTTCCAACTCAGACTCCGTAATCGTAACACAAAGCTCTTTCATCAGGTCAATCTCATACGGTACAATATCATTTCCTTTTGCATCCTGTATTACCCGGACAAACGGACGAAGCGGCATACTTTTATTCTGCTTTGAAACAATGCCCATATACTGATTGGAAAGCCGTACCAGAGAACCGTTCGGATAAACCGCCAATTGCTGGGTAAACAATCCCACCAAAACCGGGTCAAACTCCTTTCCGCTACGCTCCACCAGAAAATCCATCGCCTTATTGGCCGGCCATTTCTTACGGTAACAGCGGTCCGTGGTCAAGGCATCATAGACATCCGCAATGGAAACAATACGAATTAGCTGATTCAGCTCATCCCCGGAAAGTCCCTGCGGATACCCGCTTCCGTCAATCCGCTCATGATGCATATACGCAATCAACCGCACCTGCTCCGGAAGAGATGCAATCCTTCGCAGCGTCTGATATCCGTACAGCGAATGCATTTTTACATACTCGTACTCTTTCTGGGTCAGCTCTCCTTCTTTGAACATAACTTCCCGGTCAATTAACATCTTCCCGATATCATGCAGTAAAGTTCCCATGCCCAACACCGCTAATTTCGGTTCACTGTAATTTAACTTTCTGGCTATCATCAATGCATATACCATGGTACTTACAGAATGGGTATACGTATACTCATCTGCGGATGCAATATCGTTTAAACTCACCTGGATATCCGGCGTATTCAAAATTTCCGTAATAACCGATGTCACACAATCCTCTAAGGCCTTTGTTTCCAACTTGTCCGAAATGGAAAACTGCTCAATGGTATTCTGTAAAATCTGTTTACAGCTCGTTCTCGTCTTCTCGGCAATGGCGTCCGGAATCTCAATTCCTTCACTTTTATTATCTTCTACATAAACATATTCGATTCCCATATTGCGCAGATTGGAAATATACCGTGCCACATCTGTGCGCCCGGCCGGAAGAACCAATGCTCCCTGGTTGTACACCGCTCTGGCGATTTTCATATCCGGCTTCAACATATCAATCGATACAAGTCGCATGATTCTCCTCCTTTCTGTGCTTTATAAAAATATACCATATTTTCCGCAAACAAGCAAGAATTTTGGCAAACTTTCCCCTAAATTTTCGCACAAAAAAGGAAGCTTCCGCTTCCTTTTTACGATACTTTCTATCATCCTCTCCAATTATCCCGTTTTTCTTTCTATACCGCCATCCGGGCGGTAAACTTTCTGCTCCCACGCATACTAGCTATCCTTCCGTGCGCATTGCTTCGATTGCCCGGATTTTCGTTGCTCTTCTGGCCGGGAAATACCCGGACAACACACCCACCAGCATACCAAAGGCCGCTGCCGCAAACGGTAACCACAACGGTATTACCGAAAGATCTCCCGAGGTTCCCGTTCCCACAAGAGACCCCATAATCCCCGCACCGTATTTATTAATCAGATAGGAAAGCACGTAACTAATCAGAATTCCTACCACTCCGCCCAACAAACCGATTAAGCCGGCTTCCAGCAAAAACTGGCGTTTAATATCCCGTACCAGACAACCGAGCACCTTCATGACTCCGATTTCCTTCGTACGTTCATAGATGGACATTACCATGGTATTGGCAATGTTAATCGCCGATACGATCATAGCAATACTTCCGATGGCACCCAATACCATCTGCAACATGTTCGAAGTTTCCTTTAACGGTTCCAGATACTGCATTTCACTGTACGTTGCATATCCCAACGCTTCAATTGCATCCTGCACTTCTGCCACGTTATTGATATTATCTACATTGATTTTAATTTCTTCATAGCTTTCCGTAGAAGAAAGGGCTCTCTTACGATCCTCCAAGGTCAACGAATTGGCGTACTTCTTCCAAATCTCCCGGAAATAATTAAGGTCCATGTAAATATTGTAACTGTACTCCCAGTTATCCGTCTGTTCCATCATGGCTACATTTTCAAAATCCAGTTTAAACTCCTTTTTTCTCGGATGTGTCTGGTACTCCTGAAACTGCATTGTGACCTTCTCTGTCAACGGGTCAATGCTCTTCTCCTGATAGTTGTTCCCACTGAAGCAATAAAAATATTCCATACTTTCCGGGCTCAGCACAATAGTAGAAGGGTTCTCCTTCGTCGGGTAGGTACCGTACTGCAGTGGCGGAAACTCAAACGCTTCGAATACATCGCAGTCCATCGCGTACAATGTCACGCCGCTCTCATATTTCCCGCTGGTCAAACGTACATACTTATTCACAACCGGAGATACTGCCTTTACATGTTCCACTCCTTTGATCAGTTCCACCACGGAATCGTCCAACACCTGTTCCTTGGAATCCACATAATTTCCGTCCTCGTCGTAAATCGCGCCGTACTTCTGCACCCGGATTATGGTCATACTTCCGCTTTGCATAATCATCTCGTCAAAGCTGCGGTTCACACCTATACCGATGGATACCATAACCACAATGGAAATCGTACCGATTACCACACCGATAATCGTAAGTGCCGTTCTGGCCTTTCGTCGCATCAGATTCCGAAATGCCAGTTTAAGCAAATCGCTAATCTTCATACAAATCAATTCCTTTTTTTATCTTACGCTTCGCCGAAAGAAGTCCCAGTAAAATACCGATTGCAAGAACTCCCGCCGTCACACCGCCTACAAATACCCAGGAACTCATAAGTTCATCAACCTTCGATACCTGCTCCGTTCCGGTCATTGTTCCATTCCATTCACCCATGTCCCCCATCATACTCATATCTCCTACCATAACGTCGTCTACCATAATCATTTCCATATCTTCGCCCTTCCCGCGCTTCGCGCTATCCGCTACTCTTCCTCTTTCCGCAGTTTCTTCTTATAGCAGGCAATACGAATTCCTCTTGTCGTAAAGAGTGCTGCCAGGAACACGATTACCAAAATTCCGATAAAAATCGGCAGGGAAACAATCGGTTTTACCTCTTTTTCCATCGGCGGAACATCCGTCGGAATATCAAATCCCGGATCCACAAAACCAGGATCCTCGAATCCGATATCACCACCCATTTCCATAATATAGCCGCTGATATCCGTTGTATAGGTCACTTCATCCGCATTACTGTCTTCCATATGGATGGTCAGTGTACCCGTAGCATCTCCCGCCACCAAAGGCATGATATCCATTTCCACATAATCCGGATATCCGGACTGTAACGTTCCGTAATAATAAGAGCTGCCGTTAGCTACCGTAAAATCTCCTTCCACGGTAAAATAAACATTATTTAATGCCGATTTCCCCATATTGTAAATGGAGAACGACAACTGGGTCGTTTGGTTCACATACGGAGTATTCCAGCCGCCAACCATCACATTTTCCACGGAAACCCGCAAATTCTCCTTAATCAGGAGCATCTTTGTTTCCGTAACCTCCACGCCTCCGGCATTGGCCTCCGCTGCCGGCATACCGTCATATTCATATTCCATTTGAATATTAATCGGATAACTGCCCGTCATGGCCGCCGCACTTGCCTTCAGATTAATGGTAATCTGTTCTCCTTCTTCCGGTGCAATCCGCTGAATAAAGAAGCTGTTACTTCCTCTGGTCACAGAAAACATTTCACTGGTAACCGTAACTTTAATATTTTTCGCAGCCGTCTCGCTGTGGGTATTAAATACATCAAAGGTAAAATCAAACTCCTCTCCGGATTTGACTTCTTCACTGCTAGCGGAAAACTGCGTCACCATTAATTTCGGCCGGCTGACGCCTTCGGATTCCTTCGATTCCTCGCTCTTTTGCACATTCAATACATAAAGAGACATACTTCCCGAAACATCTTCCTTATCCGCATTCTTGTAGGTATAGCTTACACCCAGCGGATTCATACCCGCTTCCATATCCTTTCCTGCAATTACCTGTACCGTAACCGACTTTTTCTGTCCGGCATTGATGGTTCCCACATACTGGTACGGTTCTGCCTTTACCGGTTCGAATCCCGTGCCCGGAACATAGTCCATATACAGCTTCGTTTCCGTGTAATTGCCTTCACCGGTATTCTCCATGTAAAAGGTAAGCGTAACCTTCTCTCCCGCCTTCGGCTTTGCCGGACTCTGCTTCACACTGTGAATCAACATGGTACCGTGCTCGATTTTCACCTCCGGGGTCGGCGTCGGCGTCGGTGCCGGCTTTTCCTGTACATTCAACACATAAAAAGTGGTATTACCCGACAGTTCTTCCTTGTAAAAATTTTTATAGGTATAACTCATATCCAAAGCGTTCATACCGCCGGTCATGTCTTTTCCCGCAACCACCTGTACGGTAACCGACTTTTTCTCACCGGCCTTAATAATTCCCACCGACTGATATGCCTCTGCGGATACCGGTTCGAATCCGGTACCTGCATTGTATTTCAGATACAACTTCGTATCGACATATGCTCTTTTACCGGTATTTTCCATTGTAAAAGTAAGCGAAACTTTCTCTCCTGCCTTCGGCTTTTCCGGACTCTGCTTCACATCACGAATCAGCAACGTGCCTAAATCAATTTTCTCTTCCTCCGGATCCGGCACATCTACATCCAGATACAGGATATTATTGTTGTCCGCCTCATACTCCACACCGTCGATATCCTTATACTGAATCCGCAACGGTAATAAAACGATGCTCTGGGACACATGCTCCATTACCTTTACCTTCAAAGAAACCTTTGCGGATTCTCCCTGCTTTAAATCCCCCAGCTTTTTCGTATAATCGGTGTAGTTCGGAACCAGATAGCCGGAACCGTAATCCCCGGACAAACGGATTCCCGTTGCCTTTATCTCACCGGTATTCTTCACCTCAAAGGATACGGTAGCCTCTCCGCCCGGCGCCATTTCCCCGGACACTTTTAATTTATCAATCACCAGCTCCGCCGGCAAACATTCTTCCTTTATGATACCGGTAAAGGAAAGAATATGATCGTACTCCCCCTCCGGCATAGACATACCGATGCGTTTCACATCTTTACATTCCAAGGCAAACGAATATTTCCCGATTTTTGCAGTCTCTTTCGTATAAACGAAAAAGGAAACATACGCTCCGTCCATTGTACTGATATGTTTATCTTCGGACCGGTAAACACCGTTATTGTGATATACCGTAATATCAAGAATCTCAAACGGAGAATCCTCCGGCAACACCGGTTTAAACTCCGCCTCCCAGACAATCTGACTTATGGCACGCACCGGAACATTTACTTCCGTTACCTCACCCGGAACAAATACAAATTCACTCGTTCCGCCTTTTCCGATTTCAAGATTATTCTCTTTTTCCGCATAAACCGGCATCGGACTCTGTGCACCTGCGCACAATCCGAGCACAATTATTATCGCCGTTATAAACACTACAATTCTCTTCTTCATTGCTTACCCTTTCCGTTTCTCTGTACAGGAACATGAAACTGTTTTGTCTTTTTTACCACCCGGACCGCAACCTTTCCTTTTTCCGGAAACGTTTGCACCGGTTCCGGACATTTCATTTCCTTCACAAATTTTTCCGTAACTTCTTTCTTTACTTCTTCTGTTGTTTGTGTTGCTTCTTCTCCCATAATTTCCTCTGTAGCACACTCGACCGCCTTCGTCTCCTCCGGCAAATTCTCTGCCGCAGGCTCTTCTATACTCTGTATCTTACCGTCTAAAATATGTATTACCTTATCCGCATAGGTAGCCAGACTCCGGTCATGGGTCACCATAACGATGGTCTGGTTATTGTCCCGTGCCATCTGCCGGATTAATTCCATTACTTCAATCGTAGTCTTGGAATCCAAGTTACCCGTCGGCTCGTCCGCGAATACAATCTCCGGTTTTGCCACAAAAGCTCTGGCAATTCCCACACGTTGCTGCTGACCACCGCTCATTTCCTTCGGCTTATGATGCAATCTTCTTCCCAAGCCGACTTTTACCAGCATTTCTTTCGCCAATCGTTTTCTTTTCTTTAACGGAACCCGCTTAAATACCAGCGGAAATTCCACATTCTCCAACGCCGTCATGGAATTCAGCAAATTATAGGATTGAAAGACAAATCCCAAATAGCGTTGCCGGAACCGTGCCAGACTGTTCTCGCTCATCTTCGGAATCTGTTTCCCTTTGATTAAAATCGTACCGGATGTTACCTTTTCAATCCCTGCCATCAGATTTAACAAAGTAGATTTACCGGAGCCGGAGGTTCCCAGCAAACAGCAAAACTCACCTTTTTTAATATCGAAGCTGACATCATCCACCGCGTAAATCTTCTCATTGCCCATACGGTAAATCTTTTTCACATTCACCAGTTCAATTATCTTTTCCGGTTCCTTATCCATGAACTCCGCAGGTCCTCCTTTTACGCCTCCTATTATGTAAATACTCTACCCTGCCCTATCCTATACCAGATATTTACACTACCATTCTAACACGTTTTTCTAAACATTTCACCCCTAAAATTCTTAAAAATTTCTTACGTTTTTTACTTTTTGTCCTTTACTTGATTTTCACGGGAAAATTAGGTATAATTAGAGTAGAAGAAAACTTCGTTTTTTCTGTTACCTTGCATTTGAGAGGAGGGGTTTTTATGAATAAAGTAATTACCATCAGCAGACAGTACGGCAGCGGCGGAAGAGAAATCGGCGCCAAGCTTGCGGAAAAGTTGGGAATTCCGTTTTACGACAACGAACTGATTACCCGTGCCGCACAGGAAAGCGGTTTTTCGGAAGCAGTGTTTGCCAATGCCGAAAAGAAAGCCACCAACAGCTTATTATACTCCATCGCCATGGGCATGAGTTCCTACGGCAGCCAGGATTTGGGCTTTTCCAATCTTTCCCTGGATGACCGGATTTATCTGGCCCAGTCCAATGTAATCCGTAAAGTAGCTGAGGAAGGACCGTGTGTCATTATCGGCCGCTGTTCCCATTATGTATTAAAAGAGTTACCGAATGCGGTTCACTTATTTATCCATGCCGACATGCCGTTCCGTATCGAACGCGCCATCCGCGTAGAAGGAGTGGACCCGGCAGTGGCAGAAGATACGGTATTAAAGAACGATAAGCGCCGTTCCAATTATTACAACTACCACTCCGGTGAAAAATGGGGCATCGCTTCCAACTACCACCTTTCCATCGACAGCAGCCTGTGTGGCATCGACCATGCGGTAGATTGCATTTACAACTTCGTAAAGAATTTATAAACCGAATATTAGAAAAGGGCTGTTGCTAACAGCCCTTTTTCGTTCTCTTATTTCAGCTTTATTTTTCCGTCACGGTTACCCGGAGTTTACACTTCTTTCCGCTTCCGTCTTTCGCAGCTATGGTAATCACCGCGGTTCCTGTCTTCTCTGCCGTTAAGGTTCCGTACTTATCCACCGACACAACAGACGGACGGGAAGACGTATACTCCACTTCCTTATTCGTCGCTGTATGCGGCAAAATCACCGGATCTAAGGAGTAACTGCGTCCCAGACGCATGGAAAGCTCGTCTCCTTCCTCCAGATACAAGGATTCCACATAAAGAAGCGGGGTGCAATCCGCAATAATATAGGTTCCCGGCTGGAACATCTTAAATTCGTAAGTAGTGCTGTTTAAAAATTCTCCGTTCATCTGCGCCATAATGGTCTTTTTATTCGGCGTATAATACACGGCAAAATTGTCTTTGTCAAACTTTGATGGCACGGTAACTTTCATGGTCATCGGCAAAAAGGACGCCTGCTCCGGATCGTTGAAAACCACTTCATAAGCAACATATTTATCCGTTTTCACCAAACGATGCACCGCTTTTTTTACGGATTCCCGGTCCGCCAGATTAATCTCAACCTGATCCGGGTCCGCTTTCTGTCCTACCGCAATACTGACTCTTGAAATGATTCCGTTTTCCCGTATGGTTTTCCACAAGCCGTGGCTGTAATCAATCTCTTCGTTCTCTACTCCCCGTACCAGCATGCGGGTATATTTCCCGTCACAAAATACGGTAAGCATATTATCGCCTACTTTTTCGATAATGGAGCTGGACAAGGTAAAATTAGTTACTTCTCCGGTGCTATCATCATTAAAAGTTGCGATAACCGTAATATCCTCCGGTGCAACTGCCTTTCCTACCACCACCGGCAGTCCCGTGTATTCCGCCTTCAGACTGATTACCCGTTTCGCCCGGCCCTGTACACGGACTTCCGCAGAAAATCCCGCATAAGAAACCACCATAATATTACTGCCCTCATCTTCCACCACGGAAGGCATCACCGTAAACTCCGTTACTCTTTCCACCGTACCGTCATTGTAAATCGCCGTTACATAAAAATTATCCCGGGCCGGTTCGTTTCCTACGATTACCGCAGGACCGGAGTAGTTGGCGTAAATGGAACGTACCTGTCGCACTTCCTTACCCGTCACGGTAAACGTAGCATCCTTATCTTTATAAATCACGGTAAATTCATTTCGTCCGATGGTATACACCACCATATCCGGCAAATCAAAATCCGTCACTTTTTCCGTCTTACCGTCACTAAAGGTAGCATAGACCACTAACTTATCCGGATCCAAGGATTCCCCGATGGTAACGCTTCCCTCCGTATAGTACGCACTGATACGTTTTACCGTCCGTCCGTTTACAAAAAACGTCGCTTCCTTTTCTCCGCTGTATACGGTAAACTTATTGCTTCCCTCTTTTTCCACCACATACCCGGATAAGATATAATCCTTAATATCCTCGTACTTTCCGTCGGAATAATATCCTTTTACGGTCAGCTTTTCCAAGTCAATAAAATCTCCCACATAAACCGCATCACCGGAATAGTACGCCGTAATAAACGTCAGCCGGCGGTCCTCTGCTTCCGCCTTTTTCGCCGGAACCAGCATAACAACTGCCGCTATGCATAAAAGTATCCAAATGCCTATTTTACCGCTTTTTCTCAGATTCTGCATATCGCACCTCCAATCGGGCAAACTTCCCCATAAGTTATATCGACCCGAAAAGCGCATTTGTTAACCTTTTTCTAAAAAAAGAAACCCCATACCGGTCGTCCGGTATAGGGCTCCATCTATGCTCAAGCAGTCGGCAAACCTTGTACTTTACCATGCTCGCGCAACATATTCCCAGTAAAACATACCGACTGCATATTTTTACAATGAAATATGTATCGCTGCCGGGAAGGAACGGCCCCATTGCCGTTCCCACATTCCTAATTTATGCGACTGCTCTTGTCTGTGTTCTTTCTACTGCAAAAATAACATCGGATTCACCGGTTCGCCCTGCTCCCGTACCTGTACATACACGCCGCAACCGTCCTCCGCAAAATAACGGGACGGTTCCGCCACCTTTGCAAATACGGTGCCCGCATCAACGAAATCTCCTTCCTTTACCACCACATTGGAAAGCATTCCGTATACGATTTCATGGTCTTCCGATACCCGCACGGTTACCGTGGTTCCGGTTTTTAAATCCTCTTTTACCGAGGACACAATGCCGTCTGCCGCCATGGTTACCAGTCCGCCTACTTCTGCCGCAAGATACACATAATTGCTGGTACGGTAAGAATCCAGGGTCTTATGGTAAATCGCATGGTCCGGACTGAAAGGAATCAATGCTTCTCCCGCCACCGGCCAAAGCATTCCGGTCTCCATGGAGAAATTCAATCCCTTTATCACACCGTCCGGATTCATTACCGCCGCATCCTCCGGCTCTGTTACTTCCGCAGTCTGCACCGGCGCATCCGTTATCTCTGCGGTATGCTTCACATCATCTCCAGAGGACACCTCTTCCGGCACCCGGGTTATCGGTGCTGCGGTCGGAACCGGAGTTACCACCTTTGCCATATCCTGTCCCGGTCCGCTCTGTGTCCCCGGCGTCGGAGTCGCATTTAAGTCAATGGGAGGTTTTTTCCCGTCCTTCGGATTCGCCATGCCTACTGCCAATGCACCCAATGCAACCAAGGTTACCGTCCCGAAGGTGGCAACCAGATACATGCCTTTCTTTTTTGTCTGACCTTCCGTTTTTTTCATAATCTTCCACGCCTTTCTTTGTAAAGTCTCAGCAAGGAAGCCTTCGCCGCCCCGCACATTTCTTTCTTCGCAAGTATAGTTTCACCTGATTTGTCGGAAATATACACGGTGACAAAAAAAGCGATAAACAGTCCGTTTCGAACCGCTTATCGCTTTCCTGTACTTATTCATTATTTTATCCGGCAAAATTACTTTCTGCCTGTGCTGCCCGCCGCTTTGCCTGCTCCTCTTTCGAGAAAACGCAACCGCAATAATCCTGCCGGTAAAGTCCGTACTGTGCGGACAATTCCGTGGAACGCTTATAGCCGTTTTTCTTTTTAAAATCGGAATATAAATAGGAAACTCCGTACTCCGCAGCCAGCACCTCTCCGATGGAATTTAAACGTTTCGCATCCTTTAAGGGGCTGATGGAAAGGGTAGTGGTAAAATAATCAAACCCATCGGACTTTGCCGCCTCCGCAGCCTCCCGAAGACGCATCTCATAACACACGGTACAACGGTCCCCTCCTTCCGGGCAATCTTCCAGACCCTTTACCGCGGCGTAAAACTCCTCCGGGTGATAGTCGCCTGCCAAAAAAGACACCGGATACTTCACCGGAAGCTCTGCAATCAATCGCTCCTGCTCCGCTACGCGGGCTTCATATTCCTTTGCAGGAGAAATATTCGGATTATAGTATAACACCGTAATCCGAAAAAAATTCGAAAGATATTCCAAAACATAACTGCTGCAAGGTGCGCAACAACTGTGAAGCAGAAGGGTCGGCACACGCCCTTCCTTTTGCTCCTTTGTAATCGTCTCTTCCAGCTTTTTTTGATAATTAACCTTCTGTTCCTGCATGAAATCCACCATTCTCCGGGTATTCCCGGTCTCTCACCGCTTGTATCCGCGACGGACCGTCCTTCGACTTATCGCTTTTCCAAATACTCCTTTAACACCTCTACCACACGGTCCATCTGGGCATCCGTACCGATGGTAATTCTCAAATAGTTATCAATGCGCGGTGTCTTAAAGTAACGCACAAAAATACGCTTCTCCCGCAACATCTCAAATAATTCCACTGCCGGCACACTCTCGTGGGTGGCAAATAAGAAGTTTGTCTTGGAATCCGGGAAGGAAAATCCAAGCTCCGCCAGTTCCTTCTTCATCCGCTCTCTCGTTGCGATTACCTTTGCCGTACATTCCTTAAAATATGCCACATCCTTTAAAGCTTCCGCACCGCACACAATGGACGGATAGTTCATGGTATAGGAGTTATAGGAATTGCGTACCGCATAAATGGCGGAAATCACACGCTCACTGCCGAAGGCATAGCCGATACGCATACCTGCCATGGAACGGGACTTGGAAAAGGTCTGCACCACCAAAAGATTCTCGTACTTCTCAAGGAGCGGAAACGCAGACTCTCCGCCGAAATCGATATAAGCCTCATCCACCACTACGATGGAATCCTGATTATTTTTCACAATATCCTCAATAAAATCCAAACCTACCGCAATGGAGGTCGGTGCATTCGGGTTTGCCAGCACGATACCGCCGTTCTCACCCAAATAATCTTCCTTCTTTATGCAGAAGTTTTCATCTAACGGCATCCGCTTATACGGCACGCGGAACAAATCCGCCCATACATCATAGAAAGAATAGGTAATATCCGGGAACAAAATCGGCTTATCCGAAGAAAAGCAGGTCATGAAAATCATGCCCAAAACATCGTCGGAACCGACACCCACAAAAATAC
Organism: Lachnospiraceae bacterium; assembly: GCA_017938405.1. Taxonomy (GTDB): domain Bacteria; phylum Bacillota; class Clostridia; order Lachnospirales; family Lachnospiraceae; genus SIG307. The sequence continues at coordinate 17,248 of JAGBBP010000002.1, read as the reverse complement.
GCTCCGGTGCAATGTTGTACTGTTTGGACAACTCATCCACCAAAAGCTTCGCGCCTGGATTCGGATACAGGGTGAGCTTCTTTGTATCCATTTCCTTTAACAGCTTTTCCACACCCGGTGCCGGCGGATACGGATTTTCATTGGTATTTATCTTAATCATATCCGGAAAATCCGGCTGTTCCCCCGGTACATACGGCGTAATCTGTCTTAATTTCTCTTCCCATTTTTTCATAACTCTATCCTCATTTCTGTTTATTCGTTCTTTATCAATGCCCCGCCGCATTTATCGCAGTAGGACAATCCCTCCAGTGTCGTCTCGTGACAGGTGGGACACTGCATTCTGGTAGGAGGAATTTCCCGCACGAATACCGGGTGTTCACAATCCGCCGTCTGCTTCGCCACCATATACACATGGTCCTTTGCCTCAAAATATTCCGCCGGAATTCCTTCCAGTTCTTCGCTTGTTTTACCGATCTGAATGTGCTTTTTCGGCAAAAGTTTTAAAAAGACTTTGCGAAACGACATAGGCACCCTCCTTTATAAAGATTGATTCTATTGTAGACCCCTTTTTCCTAAAAAGCAAGTAGGAATTCGCGGAAACAGCGCGTTACTCTGCTAATAAACAAAAATTTAACACAATAACGTATTGACATTTCCATTCTTTTTCTTTATTCTAGTACTGTGACGCTTTATAGAGATAAGACTTAGATACGGAGAATTCATGAACATCATTTTAGTTGACGACGATTTCGCTTCTTTGCGGCTGATTACCAAATTTTGCACCATGATTCCGGACATTACGGTGGCCGGGAGCTTTTCTGACGCTGAAGAAGCCTTTCTTTTTGCAAAGGAACATCCGGTGGATGCTGCCATCTTAGATATTATTATGCCGGTGCAGGACGGCATTACCTTAGCGGACCGCTTGTACGAAACCAATCCGGACATGCTGATTTTCTTTGCCACCGCCAGCGAACAATTTGCTCTGTCCGCCTTCCGCAGACGGGCGGTTTCCTATATTACAAAGCCTTACAGCTTCTCCGACATTTACGAAGCGGTGGAACGGGCAAAGCTTCTTTGCTCCGAGAAAAAGATACATATTAAGGTACGTACCTTCGGCCATTTCGATATTTTTGTTAATGATACGTTGTTAAAGTTCCCGCGACAAAAATGCAAGGAATTACTTGCCTTTTTTGTAGATCGGAGAGGTGGTGCCGTCACGGCGGAGCAAATCATCGACTCTCTTTGGGAGGAGCGGTACGATGAATCCGTAAAGGCCTATTTTCACGTGGTGCTGCGGGATTTAAAGAAAGCCTTAAAGCAGGCCGGCATCGAATCTTTGCTGGTATGTAACCGCAATCAAAATGCCATCAATCCGGCCATGCTTGACTGCGATTATTATCGTTTCCTGGAGGGCGATGTATCCGCCATACAGGAGTTTAACGATGAGTATATGGTGGATTACAGTTGGGCAGAACCTACCGTTGCGAATTTAATGCATAAAAAAAATAAATTTGTCCAATAATTGTTAGAACACTGTCATATAATGGTAGCATAAACCTGACCAAGGAGGATGCTACCATGTCTTTAGCATATAAGTTAGAAGCCGCAACCTATGAATATCGTTCTTTTACCCACATCTTAAACACCGAGGATAATATTTCTTATCTCGCTTACGGTGTTGAGGTGTATCGTCATGATTATGCCGGGTACGAGAAGGTAGATTCCCTTCGCGGCATTACCACCAAAGCGGAAAAAATGAATCGTTTATTAGATCTTTTGAATCGTGCCCAGGTATCCCCTTGCCATTTTCGTGATGTAGTAGAGGATTTTCTCTCATAATCATATTTCCCCTCATGGGTTTGTACGAAGGAGGCTGCATGCAGCTTCCTTACGTCAAGACCCTTCCCGGCGTGCGGACAAACACCCCGTACACGTCCAGTTTACCATACCCCCATTCCCGGTTCGGGTAATCTCTTCCGTCCCGACGTGCGGATGCGGTAAACAATCGTTTCAGGACAAGGGTATCTAAAATTACATATGCCTCCTCCCGGATGGCCTCCTCAAATACAAGAGCGGAACATCCGGCCCCAAAAGCCGTAGCCATACCGGTGCCCGCAAAAAGGACTTCTCCTTTGGGTGCCGCCAGGTCCGGCTTTATTCTATTGTCCGCCGTATAGCCGTAAGAGGCCTCCGTATACAGGCTTCCGCTTACTACGTCATAGGCCGTAAAGGTCAGCACCTCTCTTGCCGCCCCCGGGTCACAAATCTGCACATAAGGGTCCGGGCGCAAAAAGGCGGTCTCCTCCCTCAAAAAGGGACTTACCGGAAGCCACATATGAAAACTCTTCGAAAATTCACCTTCCGCGTACACGCGGATTCTCCACACACCCGCTGCCGGGTCGGCAAACCGTATCCAAATCCCCTGCGTCCCCACCGACTGATCGTACAAATTCGACTGAATCCAAACCGTTCCCCCTTCAAAATACAGGCGGTACTGCCGGTTAAAGGCCGCCCGTCCCTGAATCCGTGGAATCACTTCTCCTGCCGGAGAAATAATTTCTACCGTAAACAAATCCGGGTCTACTGCCCACAATTCCGTACTAAATCCCGGCTCTCCTTCTGCTACATTGATTTCCACTTCTTCATAACCTTCTCCCTGCACCCGTCCAAAAAAGTGATGACCGCTGCCACCTTCGTTCCCTGCCGCCCCGCAGACACAAACACCGGGAAAGCGTGCCACATCATCCAAATACCGGGAAAGCACCGTCTGCCCCGTATGGTTTCCCTGATTGCTCCCCAAAGCAATGCAAAGCACCAGCGGCATATTTTCCCGTTCCGCCACCGAAAGCAGCCACTCGATGCCGTAAATGATGTCTTCCTCCGCCGCGCAAAAGACATTGTCGGGAATTTGCCAGAAGTCCCGCAGGTAAGGTTTTGCCTGTTTTAGTTTTACTACGGCAACGGAGGCAAGGGGTGCAACACCGCCGTAAGGGTTGTCGTTATTCTCTCCGACACGTTCTTCGCTCCCCGCTGCCGCCCGCACCAGGGCGCTTCCGTGACCGTTTTCGTCCCGGGAGGGAATCACCGCGTAAGGATTCTCTGTTTGCAGGGCCAGGTTGATTTCCTCTTCGGAAAACGCTCTGCCGTAGAAGGCGAAATCGGCAGTGGTTTCCCCCTCCATCGTCTGGTCCCACAACCCCAAAATCCTTGTACTGCCGTCCGTATTCCGAAAAGCCGTGTCAGCAAAATCAATCCCCGTATCCACAAAACCCAGCAGCACACCGCTTCCCCGCAAATTGGTAAAAGGTCCCTCCCGCAGCTGTAACACTCCCGACGCCGCCAGTTCCTCCTCCGACAAGAGCCCGTAGCACTTTTGCATAATTCCAAAGGGATACCCCCGTCCCTCATCCTCCGGTTCCGGGTCGTAAAAATACGCAAAGGCCAGATTGTCCGATACTCGTCTGACGCAATCCGCCTGCAAAAGATTCCCGACTTCTTCTTCTCTTCCCCGATTCGTTACCCCGAATCCTTTATAGTCATTGGAGATTACCGCCTCTTTGCAAACCGCCATGGAACACCTCGCATATGTAGCTCTAAAGGTAAGGTATGCAAAAAGAGAGGAGACGTGACTTTTACATAAGAAAAGGAACCCCGTTAAGAGCTCCCTGTAGTTTTTGTTACTGGTTTGATTTTAGTTGTAGAAGTATAATCTTCTTTTTTCCGGATACTTTGAGAGCCATGTCCGATGTAGGCGTTTACGCCACAGATACTTTCCGCCATTGTCTACAAAACACTTAAAGGAATTTAAAGCGGCATCCCTCCACTTTGCACAACCTTTCCTACAACAAAAGGCAGGAAACCGTATCATTACGATTTCCCGCCTCTTCAAGAAGGGCAATTCTTCCGTATTAACGCGCATATAATTTCATGTTTTCACGAAGTTTCTCTGCCAATTCCGCCGTAAACACTCCCGGCAACGCTCTCCAACGCCAGTTTTCCCCAAACGTAGACGGCTGATTCATGCGGCTCTCACTGCTTAGCCCAAGCAAATCCTGTGCTTGGACAATGGTCAAATCCGCCACAGTAGACCAAAGTGCTTTCATCACCTTCCAATGTCCCCGGGACTTGTCCTCAATCCCAAAATATGCACAGGCATACTCTACGTCCTCCGCCGGTGCGGTGGAGAACCATCCCTGAATCGTATCATTATCATGCGTTCCTGCGTACGCCACACAATTAGGTATTAAATTGTGCGGCAAATACTCCGAACCGTTTCCGTCTCTGCTGTCAAAACCGAGCTCAAACACCTTCATTCCCGGAAAACCGCTGTTTTTCAGTAGTTCCCGGACAGACTCGGTTAAAAATCCGAGATCTTCCGCTATCATGTTTTGCTTTCCGATTTGTTTTTCCATTGCCCGGAACAATTTTTCTCCCGGTCCTGTCTCCCAGTGTCCCCCGCGCGCATCCTTATCGCCGTAGGGAATCGCATAGTAGGATTCAAAGCCTCTAAAATGATCCAAACGTAACACATTATAGATTTGGCAGGAATGACCGATTCTCTTGATGCACCAGGAAAAACCGTCCCGCTCCAAAGCTTCCCAGTCAAACAACGGATTCCCCCAAAGCTGTCCGCCTTCCGCAAAACCATCCGGAGGACATCCCGCCACCTGTATCGGCATTAATGCCTCATCCAATTGAAAATACTGCGGATTCGCCCAAATATCAGCACTGTCAAGTGCCACGTAAATCGGCAAATCCCCGATAATGGAAATCCCGTTATCGTTTGCATAGGTACGCAACGCTTTCCACTGCTCATAGAAGAAAAATTGTATCACCTTCCAAAACAGAATTTCTTCCTGATTTGTATTGCGAATCTTCTCTATGGTCTCCGGAAAACGCTTCCGTTCCTCCTCTTTCCATTCCAACCAGGAGGCGCCGTGATTCAAGCCTTTGATTGTCATAAACAACGCATAGTCTTCCAACCACCGGTTTTGTTCTCTGCAAAACTCCGCAAAACCGCTCTGCTCTTTTAAGCAAAAGCGTTTCACTGCCAATCTCAGTAACGGATAGCGCTGTTCATACAGCACTCCGAAATCCACCTTGTCCGGTTTATCCCCCCACGCAATCGTTTCATACTCTCCGGATTCCAGCAAACCTTCCTCTGCCAGCATATCCAAATCGATAAAATAGGGATTCCCCGCAAAGGACGAAAAAGACTGGTACGGAGAGTCTCCGTAACTGGTCTGCCCTACCGGCAGAATCTGCCAGTATTTCTGTCCCGCATCCTTCAAAAAATCTATAAATTCTCTCGCACTTTGTCCCATGGTTCCGATTCCGTACGGAGACGGAACGGAAGACAAATGCAATAAGACTCCGCTTGCTCTGATAAGACTCACCTCCTGTCTATTTCGGGCGAACACTTTCCCCCGGGACGAGATGGAATGCCTCCACCTCGCGTACGCATTTCATCGTGCCTTCAATATTGCCAATCAATACTTCTACACTTCTGTCGGCAATTACCTCACGATGCTGGCGTACCGTTGTCAATCGCGGCAACATATAGCGTCCGACATCAATACCGTCAAATCCGATTACCGAAATGTCCTCCGGCACACGCAAACCTCTGTCATGAATGGCCCGAATTGCTCCGATTGCCATCACGTCCGCCATGGCAAACACCGCCGTCACTTCCGGCATTTTGTCTAACAGCTTCTCCATTGCGTAATACCCTGCCGAAATCGAGAAAAACGCAGATACAAACTGCCGCTCCTCGTTAAAATCGATTCCATGTTCCGCAAAGGATTCCTTCATGCCCATATAACGATTGTACGCAGTATACGATATATCCATCCTGCCACCCAATACTCCGACATTTTTATGCCCCAGCGAAAACAAATGATCCACCGCCATTTTCGCCGCCGCTTTATCATCCGTGGTGACGCAGGACAAGTTCTGCATTTCCAGACCGTCCGCCGAGTTTGTTACCATCACACAAGGTACCGTAATCCGATGGAAATCCTCCCGGAAAAATTCACGATTCGTACCAAGAAACAAAATTCCCAACGGTCTCCGTTCTCTGCACACCTGTTGCGCCACGCGAACCTCATTATCCTCTTCACCGATATAAAACATCATGCTGGCATAGCCGTGTTTCTCGATCAATGCCTGTATCGGTTCAAGCAACGCGGCAAACAACATATTTTGCGCACCCTTTATAATAATGGCAATGCCCTGATTACTCTGCTGTTTCAGCATTTTTGCATTACTGTTCAGCTGGAACTGATATTTTTCAACCACTTCCATAACTGCTTTTTTCGCCTCCTCGGAGACGTTTTCGGAACCGTTTAACACTCTGGAAACCGTTCCGACCGAATATCCCGCTTCTTTGGCAATATCCTTAATTGTCATCTTTTCACCTTATCCTTTGTTATCAGTTAACCTTTTACCGCACCGGCTGCCACACCCTTAATGATATGCTTCTGGCCGGCAAGATAAACAATTACAATAGGAATAATGGTAAGCATAATGGAAGCCATCATCGGTCCCATCTCTACCTTTCCGTAGCTTCCCTTAAAATACTGGATTAACATCGGTATGGTTCTGTATTTCTTAATATCCAGTACCAACGTCGGAAGCAAATAGTCGTTCCATACCCACATTGCCTCCAAAATGCCTACAGACACCATAGTCGGACGCAGCATTGGGAATACAATCCGGAAAAAGGTCTGTATCGGATTGCAACCGTCAATCATGGCCGCCTCCTCTACCTCTAACGGAATGGACTTCATAAACCCGGTAAACATAAATACCGCAAGGCCCGCACCGAATCCGAGATAAATCACCCAGATATTCCACGGTGTATTTAACTTCAGTGTATCTGCCGTCTTAGAAAGGGTATACATTACCATCTGGAACGGTACTACCATAGAGAACACACATAAATAGTAAATCATGCTGGTCCATTTATTCTGTACTCTGGTAATGAACCACGCACACATAGCGCAAAACAAACAAATCGCAGCAACCGAAGTAACGGTAATTACCAGACTGTAACCGAAGCTGACAAAAAATCCCTTCGATGTGACTGCATCCCAATAGTTCTTCAAACCGGCAAACGTTTCCGCCGTCGGTAAGGTAAACACCGTGTTCGTCGAAATGGACGTTTCTTCTTTCAGTGAATTAAATAAGATCAAAAATACCGGGTACAAAAACGATACCGCAAGTATAAGCATAAGAACAATCAACAACGCATCCGTCACTTTTTTCTTCATTACTGCTGCACCTCCTTACCTCTTGTTGCCCTAAGCTGTCCGAAGGAAATCAATACAACCAGAATGCAGAAAATAACTGCCTTTGCCTGTCCCAAGCCCTTCCACTGAGCACCGGTACGGTTATAGAAGGTCTTGTAAATATTTAACGCAAGCATCGTGGTGGTGTTCATCGGTTCACCGTTGGTCAACGCCATATTCTGGTCAAACAGCTTAAATGAATTCGTCAATGTCAGGAACACACAAATCGTCACCGACTGCATAATCATCGGAATCTTAATCTTAAGCAACGTCTGTAAGGAAGTTGCGCCGTCGATTTTGGCAGCTTCAATCAAAGACTCCGGTACCGACTGCAATCCCGCAATATAAATAATCATCATATATCCGACCTGCTGCCAGCACATCAAAATAATCAGGCCCCAGTAACCGGCAGTTGTATTCAATGCAAGAAGCGGTTCTCCCACTACAGAGAGCAAACCGTTAATCAAAATCTGCCATATATATCCGAGCACCACGCCTCCGATTAAATTCGGCATAAAGAAAACCGTACGGAACAGATTCGTTCCCTTTAACCCTCTGGTCAACACCAGAGCAAACAAAAAACCGATCAAATTAATTAAAACAATAGAAACCGCCGCAAATGCCACGGTAAACCATAACGAATCCGTGAGCGGTTCCGGATCATCCGTAAATACTCTGATATAATTGTCAAATCCCACCCATTTTGCTTTTTTAATTGTTGTGAACTGACAAAAAGAAAGATACAGCCCCTGTAAAAACGGAACAATAAATCCGATTGTAAACGCCGCCATTGTAGGGACAACAAAAAGCGGCCAATATTTTTTCAAAACCTTTTCCATGTTTACCCTCCGTTTCCAACTAAAAACCGGCCAGGCAAGACTCCTGCCCGGCCGGTTTCACTACCTAACTCAATCCCATTTTATCATTTGTATTACTTTAATAACTCGTACTCACTCTTCCAACCGTCTACGAATGCCTTTTCAACCGCATCCCAGTTTGCATCCGTCTGTTCAGCCGCATATGCGGTAAGTGCAGAACCTACACCGTTCTTCCAAGTCTCGGACGGCATGGTCGGGAAGTTCCAGGATACCGGAATCTTACCTGCTGCAGTGTAAGCATTATCCTGCTTTACAAACAAGTTCGGAGACTCAACGGCCTTCTTAAACGGAATAACGAATCCCATGTCATTTGCCATGGACTTGGTACCCTCTTCAGAGGTTACAACCCACTCAAGGAAGTCTAAGGTAGCCTGAATGTCTGCCTCGGATGCATCCTTGTTTACACACCAGTAATTCTCGGTACCGGTACAAAGTCCCTGCGTAGCCTCATCACCTGCGCCGGTGTAAATCGGAATCATTGCAAGGTCATCATCGGTATAAGCACCCTCTGCCGTCAAGCTGCCGTACTCCCAGGAACCATTCTGGAAGAATACAGCCTTGCCCTGAAGGAACTCATTTCTGGAGTCGTCACCGGTCTTTGCGGATAACTCTGCCGGAGAACAGGTGCTGTTGTTGATGTACAAATCAAAGATTGCACGATAGTTGTCAAGATAAGTACCCTTAATTGCAGTAGTGGTTCCGATACCGTCTGCCTGATACTCGAAGTAAATCGGAAGATTTGCAAGATGTGTCTTAAATCTCCAGTCAGAGGAACCATCCATACCTGCAGAACTGAATGCGGAGAAACCAAGCTCAGCGGAACGTGCGGTAATGTCTTCCGCAACCTTCTTTAAATCTGCAAAGGACTTGATATCATCGATGGTATAACCAGCCTTCTTAAGTAAGGTCTTGTTGGTAATGATACCGTAAGACTCGATAACATATGCAACACCGAGAACTTCATTGCCTTCCTTTAATGCAAAGGAATCGCTGGTAAGCTCATTGTAAAGAGCAGAACCGGATAAATCATAGCAATAATCCTTCCAGTTTCCGAGACCTACCGGACCGTTTACCTGGAATAAGGTCGGAGCATCTTCCTTTTCAATTTCAGCCTGCAATGTGGTTTCATATTCACCGGAAGCTGCTGTTACAACTAACACTTCCACGCCGGTCTGTTCCGTATAAGCCTTTGCCAAAGCCTGCCACTGAGCATCCTGCTCCGGCTTAAAGTTAAGATAATAAACAGAACCGTCCTTCTTTGCGCCACATCCTGCGAAGGATGCAACCACAAGTACGCACACTAACATAAGTGCCCATAATCTCTTTTTCATATCTCGTACCTCCTATAAATTTTGCTTCCGTATTTGGAAACGTTTACACGCAACACCAAAAAAATTTCGTTGCTTGTCATTATAATACCACGGCACCTGTAAAAAATCAATACCTTTTTAGTCTTTTTTTCCTATTTTTTATCAATCTTTACCTGTTTTTTTGTGTTTTTAATATATTTTTTAATTTTTTCGCCGTTATTCTGCTCCTCTTTTTTCAATAAAACGTTTCCATAAGGAGCCCTCATATGAGAGCTCCTTATGATGTCTACTTTTTCAAGTTCACCTCGCACCGCACTTCAATTCCAAGCTCTTCCGCCCGCTCCATATAGGTCCGGCCGATGGGTCTTGCGGTAACCAGCACCTTCTTTGCGTACTTTCCGCCGAAACGTCTGGTCACGGTGAAAAGCTCATACAAAGCATGCAGCGTCTGATGAGACCCCATCTTTCCGCCTTTACAGGAAATAAAGGTCGGCACATTGCCGGAAATGGTCAGTACATCGATTTCGTTCAGTACGTCCATGCCTTTGGACTGTACCACACCGTCCCAGTCCAGATGTACGCCCACGCGACAATCGGTACTACGTTCCTTCTCTTTTTTGTAGGTATACAATTCCAAAATACTGCCGCCGTCCATCAGGCAACTCTTTACCGTCTCGTTTTTAAAAGTAAAACGATACCGGTCTCCGCTATGATCTACGTTTTTCAAAATGCCTACTTGCTTAAAATCATCTACGATACGGTTTAACTCCGACATCTTCCGACGTCCGGAATACGGCGCATTCAACGCCTTATGTACCTCGCTTATCGGCATATCCACCTGCAGACTGTAATCCTGTACCATATTCTTTCCAAGGAAATTTGAAAACTGGTTCCAGTTGTCCCAGTGACGCTTTGCCACCTGCCAGATTTTATCCACATCCACAGAAAAATCTTTATTTTTAATTGCCTTTACATCCTTATGCAAAGAGTAATTTACCACACCACCCTTTAACTCGATGAAGCTGTCCAAAGTAAACACTACCTTCTGCTCCGGCACATCCCGGCTGATTCGCCGCTTAGATCCTTCATCCAGTTCAATTAATCTGTCTTCTCTGACGTTAAACTGATGCATCGGCGTATCGTATTCTCCCGCAAGCATTCCGAACGCCACTAAAATCAGGTTTTCACCACCCGTAATATCAAAAAACATCTCGCTTTCGCGGCTTTTCTCCGTCTCGATAGCCTGTCGCATAATCCCCAGCATTTCCTGTAAACCGCCTCGCGGCAAGGAATGAAATACCACTTCCTTGACCCGACAGCGTTTCCGCAAAAACTTCTCGGTTCTTGCCTTCTTTGCATTCACCATTTCCGGATAACCGAAATACACTACCTTATCCACCTTATAGTGCATACAGGTAATGACGTTTTCCACCGATTCCATTCCAAGAAACTCAAAATTAACAACCATGGCAATTCTCCTCTCCGGCAAAGTCAAAGGCCTTCCCTTTTTCAGAGAAAGCCTTCCTTTTCACTACTTCCTATGTCTCTTTATAAAATTCTCCATACGGTCCAGTGCTTCCTTCAACTGCTCGATGGAATATGCGTAGGAAATACGCAAAAATCCCTCGCCGCAGTCACCGAAGGCGGTACCCGGTACGATTGCCAGTTTTTCTTCCTCAAGTAACTTTGTAGCAAACTCCTCAGAGGTCATGCCGAAGCCTTTGATGCACGGGAATACATAGAAAGCACCGTAGGGCTCAAAGCAATCCAAACCGATTTCACGAAGTCTTGCCACCAGGAACTTTCTACGCTTGTCGTATGCATCCCGCATCAGTTCCACATCCGGATCACCGTTCTTCAATGCTTCTACTGCCGCATACTGGCTGGTGGTCGGTGCACACATGATGGCAAACTGATGAATTTTAATCATCTGGGTAATGATTTCTTCCGGTCCCACCGCATAGCCCAGACGCCATCCGGTCATTGCATAAGACTTGGAGAAACCGTTAATCACAATGGTACGCTCCTTCATGCCCGGCATGGAAGCAATGGATACATGGTTTCTTCCGTAGGTTAACTCAGAATAAATCTCGTCGGAAATGACAAATAAGTCCTTTTCCACCACAACCTCTGCGATTTCCCGCAAATCCTTCTCCTCCATAATGGCACCCGTCGGATTGTTCGGGAACGGCATAATGAGAATCTTCGTCTTATCGGTAATGGCATCCAAAAGCTCCTGCTTGGTCAAACGGAACTCATTCTCAGCCTTTAATTCAATGGTTACCGGCACGCCGTCTGCCAGTGCCACGCACGGCACGTAGGAAACGTAGCACGGCTCCGGAATCAGTACCTCATCCCCCGGATCTATCATGGCGCGGAGAGCCGCATCAATTGCCTCACTGCCGCCGATGGTTACCAGCACGTTCTTATCCGGATATTCCAATCCGTAACGACGCTTCAAATAGTTACAAACCTCTACTTTGAGCTCCTTTAAGCCTGCATTGGAGGTATATACGGTTCTGCCCTTCTCTAAGGAGTAAATTGCCTCTTCTCTGATGTGCCACGGCGTTTCGAAGTCCGGCTCGCCCACACCGAGGGAAATGGCATCCTTCATCTCGCTTACAATATCAAAAAACTTACGAATGCCCGAAGGCTTCATTACCTGTACTTTATTATTTAACGGGTTTCTCATGGGGTCACCAACATCCTTTCATCACCGTCGCCTTCGGATACCAGCGGAAGGCCGTGCTCTTTATATTTTTTCAAAACAAAATGGGTTCCGGTGGAAAGCACCGCTTCCATCGGCGCCAGCTTCTGGGAAACAAAGCTTGCTACCTCACGCATGCTCTTGCCCTCGATAATTACGGTCAAATCAAAACCACCGGACATCAAATATACGGATTCTACCTCATCGTAACGGTAAATACGCTCCGCAATCTTGTCAAAGCCCTGGCCCCGCTGTGGGGTAACCTTTACCTCGATTAACGCCGTGACGCGCTCCTCGGTGGTAGCATCCCAGTTAATGAGGGTCGGATAACCGCAAATTACGTGCTCCGCCTCTAACTTCTTAATCTCCGCATGAACCTCTTCTTCGGTCATGCCTAACATCTTCGCCAAATCGCTTTCCGCGATCTTACTGTTTTTATCCAATGTCTTTAAAATCTCTTCACGCATGGTAGCGTCCTCCTTTTTATTCTCTATTTTCCGGCTCGTTTCGCCGCCATCACTCTCTCATACTCTTCCACACGGTTCGGCTCCAAATATCTTACTTCCTCCCCGTTTCGTACCGCCCGGTCAAGCCCCGGTATCGTCTTTCCAATGACTGCCGCCGGAATTCCTTTTTCCTCAAAAGCTTCGCAAAGTCGTCCGCCGTGCTCCGTCAGAATCAAAAACACTCCTTCCGTCCGAAGCTGGTACGGATTCACATCAAAGTATTCGCAAATCTCCACGGTTTCCTGCAAAATCGGAATGGCCGGTAGGTCAATTTCCAATCCACATTCGGCAAACTCTGCCAGCTCCCAAAGGGCTCCGAATACGCCGCCCTCCGCCGCTGCGTGGACATAGGCCACGCCGTCCGCCACCGCAAGGTAACCTTCCGCGTTTTCTTCCGTTTCAGAAAGAAACTCTGCCGCCCGTTCAATGAAACGTCGCGGATACCTTGTTGCCAGTTCGTCGGTAAAATGTCCCGCGAGAAGTGCCGTACCACCGAGACCGCAGGTTTTCGTCATGACGATGTCAAGACCGAGATACGCATCCGGAGTCAATTCTCTTTCGCATCGACTATCCTGTGCATCTATGGCTGTCACTTTCTCTGCCGCCATTTTCTCAATTACTCCATCGGCTTTTCGGCTTCCGCTCTCTGCTACTCGCACTCCGGTCATTTGCACCGAAACCACCGGCTCCGTCACCACTGCACTTACTGCCGTATGACCGCCCACTACCTTTATATTATGCTTCTGCAAATAGTCGCAGTAGCGTTCATGCATCTTTCGCAAATCCCGTTCGTCCATGGACTCCGGCACTGTGATGGCAATGGACGCCGACTGTGGAGTCGCCCCCTTGGCCGCCAGACTGTTTGCCGCACGTACCGCTGCCAGATAGGCTGTGAGAAGTCCTTCTCCCGATACGGTCTGCATGGCACCGAATACCGCCGGTTGCATTTCATCTCCGGCCACTTCACCGGCTCGCGCCAGCCCGCCGGACACACAGCAGTTGGTCACTACGCCTGCACCGCTGCCAACCGTCGGCGAAAGGGTTCCCTGATTCACTTTTTGTACTTCTTTTAGAATGGACCGCCGCAGTGCGGTATCCGAAACCTTTCCGCTTTTCATGTGATGTGAAACCTCCTTAAAATCAAACATCGCTTGCGATGTTTGTGCGCGCGAGCGGGTTCCGAAGGAACATCTGCCTCTCCGCGAGCTGCGCATCTAATTTCTTTCTAATGAAAAACATGGTTTTTCATAAAAAAAGCCCTAACTCGATAGATATTGTCTATCGAGTTAGGGCGAACAATCTGTCCGTGTTACCACCTAACTTCAGGGAAACCCCTGCACTCTGCCGATACAAGCCTGACGCAAATACCGCTTCCCTGTAACGTGGGAAATCCGTTGAAGCCTACTAAGCTACGCCGTTGGGTTCAAAGCTCCGGAACTGCTTCACTATCCTTCCCGCAAAGACTTGCACCACCGTCTTCTCTCTGTACCGTTTCGGATACCTACTCTTTTCCTTCACTGCTTTTCTCTGATTAGTGTTATCTTATCATAGGTAACGCGGGAAGTCAAGAAAAAACAGGGTTACTTTTTTCACAAACATCGGTTGATTTTATCTACTTTCCTTCTTCTTTCCTACTTCTTTTCCCCTCTTGACAGCGTAACATTGTTATGCTATCCTTGTTTTATGAAAAATGTATAAGGAGGGTTTTCACCATGTATCAGTTTCCGAAGGATTTGTATTGTGACGTACGAATCGAAGAAAACTATGCTTCCCGCTACTCCGTGCAAAACGATGATGTGCTTTCCGATTCCGCATCCACCGTCACCGGCGCAATGATCCGTGTTTTCGACGGTACCATGTGGTATACGGCCAGCACCAATAACATCGACGGAATTCAAGCAGAAATCAACAATTTAGCGATGCTTGCCACACCGAATCCGGATATCTTAAAGCATCCGGTGGTAGCCGCATACGAGACCAATACAGATACCGTGTTACAATACAGCGAAGATAACGATATCCGAAAGGTTTCCCGCGAAGAGCGTATCGCACTTGTAAATCACTATATCTCCTCCTGTGTGGACAAGTCCATCCCGGAGCAAACTGCCTACGGCACCAATCTTGTCATTACGCATCGTGCCAAACAGTTCTATTCCAGTAAGGGTGCCGCACTTTCCCATGACCAGCAGTTTGTCACTTTCAGTATGTTTTTCCTTTTTACGGTAGACGGCATCCCAAATTACGGCTACTCTGCTTTTACCAAAAACAATTTCCAAGATTTATACGGGTTGGAAGAAACGATTCTCACCGCCCGTGATAAGGACCTTGACTATGCCCGCCATGCGGTTCCGGTAGCACCGGGGAATTACACCTGCGTTCTTTCTCCGAATGTCACTTCATTCTTTACCCATGAAAGCTTCGGTCACAAAAGCGAAGCCGATTATATGTTAAATGATAAGACTTTACAGGAAGAATGGGTATTAGGCAAAAAGGTCGGGAATGAAAAGGTTACCATCTCAGATGCGGGAAACATTGTCGGGCATGGTTATGTTCCGTATGATGACGAAGGCACCAAAGCAACGGAAACCTTCCTGATTAAGGACGGTATTCTCACCGGCAGACTGCATGATGCAAAATCAGCTGTTACCCTGCAGGAAGCTCCTACCGGCAATTTCCGGGCACAAAACTATTTCCGGACACCGATTGTCCGAATGACCAACACCTATATGCTGGGCGGTCCGGATGACCCGGAGGAGATTATCAAAGGAGTAAAGGACGGCATTTACGTTGCCCGGGCCGAAAGCGGCAGCGGCATGTCCACCTTTACACTGAATCCGGATCTTTGCTATCGCATCCGGGACGGTAAGATTTGCGAACCCCTTCGTGTCAGCGTCATCACAGGCAATGTCTTCCGCACTTTATTCGACATTGATGCCGTAGGCAATGATTTTACCGTGAACGACTGTCTGGATTGCGGAAAGAACGAACAATCCGCCTGGGTTTCCGCGGGTGGTCCGACCATTCGCATAAAGTCATTAAACGTAAATTAAGGAGGGATATCATGAAAGAAAAGTATACCTACACCGAATGCTGTTCTACCGTATATTTTGAAGAAAATAAAATCGTTTCCTTTCAAAAAAACGACGTGGCCGAATACTCTTTCCGGGTATTAAAGGACGGAAAAATCGGAATTCATTTTCAGGTAGGCGAAATGGACGATACTACCGGCTATGCTCTTGCAGAAGAAAATCTCGTCCGAAACCGCCCGTATCCCTACGACTTGGAAACCGGCTGCCGCAAGCGTGACAAAACCGAGCGCACCTATTCCGACAAAGAGCTTTTCTCCATTGCAGACAAGGCTTTGGCTCATATTACGGAAAAGTATCCGCAATTTACCCTGAACGGTTCCTTCTCCCTACAAACCGAATACGTCGGGCAAACCAACAGCAAAGGATTGGATTACGAAAACAAGGACAGTCACATCCAGGTTTCCGTAAACTATAAACATAGGGACAGTAAAGACCTCCAGAACGGTTTCTTTACCATCGGCCAGCGGGACTTTTCCTTTGAAAAGCTTTACGAGATGGCAGATAACTACTTAGGTAATTTTGAGAAACAGGCAGAGTTTCCGGAGGAGGTCATTTTACAATCCCAGTACTACAACTTTGTGGGCAATCTTACCGGTCAACTGGATGCAGAGCGCCTTGCTCTCGGTGCATCCCTTTTATCCGGAAAGTTGGGTGAAAAGGTATTTTCGGAGAATTTCACTCTCATTGATGACGATTCCGATGAAACGTGTTGGCATGCCCCGTTCTGGGACGGTGAAGGCTGTGTGAAGGAAAACGACAAGCGTGTCTTTGTGGAAAACGGCGTGCCGCTTTTCGGCTATTCCGACAAACGCGTGGCTGAAAAGTATAACGTGCCTCATACCGGGAATGCCTTTCGAAATTATGAGGACATTCCGGGAAACGGCCGAACCAATATGATAATCAAACGCAGCGATAAAACCGTAAAGGAATTACTTGCCGGCAAACATTCCATTGTGATAGACCATTTCGGCGGCGGCGGATTTAACGAAGCCGGAGATTACGTTCTTCCGGTATTCCACGCCTTCCTTTGCGACGGCGAAAAATTCCTCGGCTCCCTTCCACCTTTTACCCTTACTTCCAACCTGTTTGACATGTTCGGAAAAGACTTTATCGGTGTCGGCTCCGACCAGCCGGTATTTAATGATAAGCAGATATTGCTGAAGGTGAACATAACGCCAAACGCGTAAAAATTTTATATTCATAAAAATAGGGAGTGTGCCAATTCGCACACTCCCTTATTCCGTTCAAGAAGTCTTTTTCTCTCCTTTTAAAAACAAGTTCTTGCCGATTAGAATTGTAACAAAAGGCAGCTATCTAAATAATTTTTGTTTTGGTTGTACACTTTAGATGGGGGTAAATAAAAAATAGAATAGGCATAGGACTTCAATTCCTGTATAATTAAGTCACCACAACAAAACACACAGAAAGGATTGAAGCCTATGCCTATATATGATTTTATAACAGAACTC
>JAGBBP010000015.1 GCA_017938405.1 Lachnospiraceae bacterium | reverse complement strand
CTGAGTGAGATGCAAAATACTTATGATTTAGGCTTGCTCGGTTTGTTATTCGGAAAAGATGCGGAGGAGATGCGTTCTTTGCTTAATAAATGCAAGGATACCGGGAATTTTCTGGAATTCTTAGAGTTATATCGTACGGACGGAGCCGGTTCTTTGGCTCGACTTCGGGAGAAACAGTTAAAAAGCGGCGGGATTGTTTAAGAGTGAGGTAACATTAAGATTTTGTAAGCTTTTGTCGATATAATATAATAGAGATGTACGTAAACGGAGTTACGGCACAGACTACAAGGAGGTAGTGGTATGGGAATTGAATCAATCATCAGTAACATGCATATTGCGAACAATACGTATGGCACGAAGGATACAAAGGAAAGCAAAGAAACGAAAGAGTCAAAAGAGACAAGTGCTGCAAAACAGACTACAGCCGGGAAAATGGTTGATGTCAAGGGCAAGACCATCGGTCAGCCGAAGCTCAGCGAAAAGGCAGCGAAGTACTACGAGGAGCTGAAATCTAAGTACAAAAACATGGATTTTATCCTGGTTAGTAAGGATATGAAGGAAATGGCGAAGGCCAATGCGGGAAGCTTTGCGAATCCTCAGAAAATGGTGGTTTTGATTGATGAGGAGAAGGTAGAGCGGATGGCGGAGGATGAAAAGTTCCGCAAGCAGTACGAGGGAGTGATTGCATCCGCACAGAAGCAGCTGCCGCAGTTGCAGCAGGCACTTGGGCGTTTCTCCAATGTGAAGGGCTTCGGTGTTCAGGTAAAGGATAACGGTGTAACCTCCTTCTTTGCGGTCATGAGTAAGTCTTTTAACGACCAGGCGGCTCGCTTGGAGAAGCGGAGAGTCGAGAAAAAGGCGGAGAAGAAGGAAGCCGAGAAGAAAGCCGAAAAGAAAGAACGACAAGAGCACCTGGAAGAAAAACGGGAAGAACACCGGTTTGAGGCCCAGGAAGCGGAAGAAGTGCTTTCGGCGGATTCCATGGAGGAATTAGTAAAAATGGCGGAGGATTTCAATTATTTGTTTGTATCGGATACCACGATGACGGAGGCAGAAAAGGGACTGGGAACAATCATTGATTTTAAAGGATAAGATTTTAAGGCCTTGCCTAGGTTCTGCAATTAAGAAAATGTAGCATAATATGGTATATGAGCTACGGAGAGCGTCTGTTTTCAATGGAAGGATTGAGAACAGGCGCTTTATTTCTATAATTATTACATTACGGAAAGGCGGTAGAGTATGATGTTAAGCGGAGTTGGAACCATCGGTAATTATAATTACAGCACAAAGATAGGAATACTGTCTACAAAGAACGTTACAGACGAGGAATTTATCAAGTTCTGTAACGATGAGCTTCAAGTCGATGAAACAGAGGTTATGAACGGATATAACCAGAGGACAATGGTTGGACATAAGAAGATTTTGGAGATTTGGCAACAGTTTACGGATGAGGGCAAGCCTAAGGTACTTTCGGAAGATCCCGTGGAGACGGTGAAGCATTCGATACATATTTCGAAGTTTCGAGAAGTTTCTACAGAACATTATTCCTTTGTTCCGGAACCGGAAATCGGGAAGGGCGGTCTTCGGATTTTAATTAACGGGAAAAGTGCGGGCGTGTTTTCTGTGGACGATTTGAAAATCAGGGTAGATGAAAAGACCGGTACTCGGGTGATGATTAGTGAGATTGTAGGCGGGGCTTGGTATGATGCGATTCCGGTAACGGATGAACTGGAACGGGGACTGGCGGAGGCAATGGACGTAGAGAATATTCCTGAAGAGGAGCTTACAGGATATTATATCGGGACCCATGCCGGTACCGGGATTTCCTATGTCATGCGGCCGGAAGATGAAGGACGGGGTGGTAAGGT
>JAGBBP010000014.1 GCA_017938405.1 Lachnospiraceae bacterium | reverse complement strand
AGGAGTTCTGTTATAAAATCATATATAGGCATAGGCTTCAATCCTTTCTGTGTGTTTTGTTGTGGTGACTTAATTATACAGGAATTGAAGTCCTATGCCTATTCTATTTTTTATTTACCCCCATCTAAAGTGTACAACCCCCTTTCCGAGGTATCGGAGAGGGGCTGTTTTTTTGTTGAAAAACCTTCGATTTCATGATAAAATGAAGGTATTACAACCAAGGAGAATGCTTATGTTAAAAATAGCTGTGGTAGACGATGAAAAATCAGTAGCGGCGCAGACGGAATGCCTACTGACAGAGGTGCGTAAGGAATTACGGTTAGAGGCGGAAATCGATGTGTTGGGCTCGGGAGAAGAGGCAGTCGGTTCTCTGAAGCATGAGTGTATGTATCACTTGATTTTCCTGGATATTGAGATGGGGGACTATAGCGGAATCGATGTGAGCCGCTTTATCCGGGAGACATTACAGGATGAACTGACCCAGATTGTTTATTTGACAGGAAAGAACGGATATGACAGACAGTTGTTTGAGTTCCGCCCTTTTGGATTTATAGAGAAGCCGGCATCGCAGGAAAAAATAAGGGAGATGCTTTCTAAGTATGTGCGTATCTATGGTGAAACACAGGAGCGGTTTGAATACAAGTCCGGTCACAGTACATATTTTGTAAAGCTGGGTGATGTTTTGTATTTTGAAAGTGTTGACCGGAAGGTGAAAATAAAGATGCTGACCGGAGAGGAAATATTTTACGGAGCGATTCAGAATGTGTGGGAGCGGGTAAAAAACAAATCCTTTTTTATACCGCACAAATCTTATATTGTGAACTATCGATTTGTGAAATCCTTTCACCCGGATTGTATGTATCTGGTAAACGACGAAAGAATACCGGTTGCAAAGGGAAAGCGAAAGGATGTCGCAATGCTACAAATGAAAATGGAAAACGGGGGTGTGTAAGGTGAAGTTTGATACTTATACGATTGTGTATTTGATAACGAATTTGTTTAGTATAGCGGTGAACCATAGATTTATGATGGCATTTTTTGAGCAAAGGCGTTCTAAAGTGTGGATTTGTGGACTGTCCTATTTTTCTTATTTTGTGGGGACAAGTCTTTTGTATTTGTATGTGGATATTCCGATATTGACGTTACTTGCGAATTATGCTCTTCTTTTTTTTATTTCACTTAATTATAAAGCAGGGATGTTAAAACGTGTATTAAGTGCTCTGTACATACTTATTTTTTGTGTTATCACGGAAACTATTATTGTAGCATGTACGGGATATTTTCAATTTTCAATTTTTAGTGAAGGTGGATATAATAACGTTTTAGGTGTAATAGCTGTGCCGTTGATTACTTATGTGGCGGCATTGCTTCTTTACAATTTTAAGTCGGTTCGTCGATATCATAATGTAAAATTGTCTACTTGGTTAGCGTCTGTGCTGATGCCGGTAGTTACATTTATATTGAATGTGTTGATTGTACACTCTGAGGATGTTACACAAACAGAGGTGATTGTAGCAACGATATTGATTTTATTGGTGAATGTCACTACTTTTTATTTATATGATTCTCTAACTGCAAATTATATAAAACTTTCGGAGGCAGCGGTATTAGAAAAAGAACGGGAACTTTACTACAATCAGTGTACTATGATGCAGAACTCTACGAATGAACTACGGGCGTTTCGTCATGACTTAAAGAATCAGTTGATTGGGGTGTCTGAGCTTATGGGTGTGGGAAAGTATGAGGAAGCGAAAGAATTGGTAGGTGGATTGTCAGGAAAATTGAACACGAAGATTTTATTCAGTGCAACAGGAAACATACCGATAGACAGTATCATTAATTACAAGTTGCAAAGTGTCGGAAATGAACAGATACGAGTGGAGGCAGAGGTTGCGGTTCCGGAAGACTTTGGGATGAATGTTTCGGACAGTATTACTGTGTTGGGAAATCTTTTGGATAATGCCCTACATGCCGTGCGACAGGTAGAAGAGTCCGAGCGGTATTTGAAGCTGAAGGTAGTGTTTGATAAAGAACGTTTGATGATTCATTGTGCAAATCCGTATGCGACGGAGGTGCAATATGAGAATGGTAAAATTGTAAGTACGAAAACGAACCGAAAAGAGCATGGGTTCGGTTTGAAAAATATAGAAGCGGTAGCGAAAAAATACAACGGATGCATGAATGTGAATCATAATAACGGAGTGTTTACTGTAGATGCTTTGTTGTATTTGACCGTTGACTGCAAAAAGTAGGCATTTTACTGCAACTTCCCGCACAATGTGTCGTTTTATGTTAAACTACAGTTGCCCAAAAGATTTGTGGAAAGGAGGGGACTGTAGCATGAAGAGGTTTTGCGGGAAATATGCACATGTATTGGCGACATTTGCATTGGTAGTGACGACATTGGTTTCGAATTCGACATGTCATTTTGTTATATACCAAGAGCCGTTACCGGAGACTGCTAAGAGACTTCGAAAGTTTTAATGTTTGAGGTTTTATCAGAGCGAATAACCGGATGGTTACTCACAAATGAAGCAATTTCAAGGGAAGACAAAGAAATCTACCGGTACGGAATTCAACAGGGTATGATTGCTTTGTTAAATCTTGGGACAACAATGGTTATCGGTATGGTATTCGGAAAGCTTTTAGAGAGTCTTTTGTTTATGGCGGCATATATACCGCTTCGAAGTTTTGCCGGAGGATACCATGCCAAGACAGCGGTTCGCTGTTACTTTTTCTCAATTGTGATGATAAGCGCAGTGCTTTGGGTAATGAGATATGTGATGTGTTCCAGTCTTGTTTGCGTTTGTCTGACAGCAGTTTCCGGCAGTATGATTTGGTTCCTTGTGCCTGTGGAAGACAGAAACAAACCATTGGATGATGTGGAGAAGGTGGTTTATAGGAAACGGGCAAGAGGAATCGTTCTGACGGAGAGTATAATTTCACTTTTGACTATGTTTTTTAGTTGGGAGCGCCTGGGAATGTGCATGACTTTGGTTTTGTGCGTTCTGGCACTGATGTTACTGTTAGGAAAGTGGAAGAATGTGTATTTGAGAAAGAGAATGTGTAAAAAAGTTGAAGAAACAGTTGATAAAAAAGTTTTGTTTGACAGGAGGAAAATGATATGAAGAGAGCGAAGAAAGTAATTGCAGGAGCATTAATTGCTGCAACAGTGTTAGCAACAGGAGGTATTAGTGTCTATGCGGCGGAGCATAAAACGGGATGTAGTGCTAACGCGATAGAGATAAGATGCACGGGACCGTTTTATTATACATCAGCAGGGTACCATGTGCTGTATGTTACGCCAAATGGAGAAGCTCGGTGCTGGAAAACTGCAGGGGCAGGCCGTCATGATTTGTATTGTGCTAATTCGGCATGTCAGATTCATTTGAGCATGGGGCCTCGTTTACATGAAATGGATCATGAATATTGTCCGTCAGAAACAGGGCTTTGTCAGATAGAATAGTGTTATTGAAATGGATAAGCAAGAGAGATGTCCTTAGATGTCTCTCTTGTTTATGAAGGTGAAGATGAATTTGTAAAGGAGAAAGAAATATGAGAAGGTTAAAAATCTGTTCATTATTAACTCTTTTTATTTTTTGCATGACGGCATGCGAAGAAAAACAAGAGGGGGGGAAGGTATCACCGCCGGTAACGGAAGTCTCAAAGATAACCGCAGATATAAAGATAACAGAAGGTGTAAGTAAACAAAAGGTAACTACTACGCCAAAGTTGACGAAAGTACCGGAACGAAAAATAAATGAGATTATAAAAGGAGAAGTATGGGAGCTAGGAAACTCGCAAGCGAATCTTTTGGCATTGGGATATATTTGTGAGAATGAAGGAATGCTTTACTACAAAGATTTAAATCATGAGGGGTATTTGTGTGTCAGCAAGCCGGACGGAACAGATAAGAGGGTGTTGTCTAAAGATAGTCCGCGGGCAATTCAGGTGGTAGGTGACTACATATATTACATTGACGACGGAATACAAAGTAACACCTACAATCGAATTAAAAGGGTACATAAGGATGGTATAGAAGCGGAAGTTCTCGGAGAAGAACGAGCAGGAAGTATTCTTGTGACAGAAAAAGGGATTTTTTTTAACGAAGTAGATTATATTGGGAGAATGGAATTGGACGGAAGCGGAACTGACATAGTATTTAAGAGGGAGGATGGAGGCGATTTCGGTTGGTTTTGTATTTACGGAGATTCGATAATTACCGGAGGTGTTTCGGGCGGGGCAAAAATTGAGGCGGTAAAGCTGGATGGAAGCGAAGCAGTAACGTTGTATAACGGAGCAATGTATCCGCAGATTTCCGGAGAGACGCTTTTCTTTTTGAAAGGGACAGGGAATATGAGTGCAGTTTCTCTGGCAACAGGAGAAGAGAAGGAGTGGAAGGGAACCTATGGGCTACGGAGTGTTTTCTTTAACGGAAAACTATATTATACAAATATGAGACAGATAAGTGCAATTACCACAAGTACGGATGTGGTAGAAGTTATCTATTCGGAGAATTCAGATAAAATAGATACCCAAGTGGAGTTATACGGTGTTGCGAATAATCGTCTGTATTTCACTGAAAAAACTACGGATGTGGACCTCCCGGTGTTTCGGTTCTATGATTTAGAGACAGGGGAAATTGGCTTGGTTTTGTAAGATGATATCACGTTAGTTATAAAATTGCGAAAAGTATTATTTATAGGGAGATATTGTATGAAGCGTGGAATACTTTTTTTTGTGTTATTGTTTTGTGTTTGGGGAATCTGCGGTTGCAGGAAGAACAAAGAAAACAATGCGGAAGTAAAGGAAGCGGATTTCGTTTATCCGGTAAACGGCGTTTCGCAGTTTTGTGTGGATAAGGCAGGGAATCTGTATGCCTATCGAAAAGAGGACGGCTGTATCAGTGTATTTGATTCTAGCGGAGCGCAGACAAAGAATATCCCGGCAGACGAAAAAGAGTTTTTTACCCTTTGCTATGGAGAAGATACCTTGTATGCCATTGTCTCGGGAGAAGGGGAAGACCTGTATTCGTGCGGAATTTGTCTGGTAGAGATATCCTTGGAGGACGGAAGCCGGAAGACGCTTTATGAGAATCCGAAAGCTTGGACAGCACAAGATTTGTCTTACGGGAACGGAAGATTGTTCTTTGTTGAGAAAGAACCGGTGGAGACGGATTTGTTAAGTGATCCGGCGGGGGAGTATTATTATTACGGAGAACGGTTCCTGTGTTACTCGTTGGATACAGGAAGTGCAGAGGAGGTCCCGGTGGAACGGATTCGTGCCGTTGCAAAGAAGGATGACCGGACACTTTTTGTTTATGGCTATGATTTTGAATACGGAAAATATTATTTTGCACCCTATGATACAGAAAAAGGGGTGCTGGGAGAAAAAAGCCATGTAGGTGATTATTTTAATGTGTTTTTAGAGTGCTTTGCCTATGATGCAGAATGTGACAAGCTTTTAACGGGGGATGTTTTTAAGTCGGTGCTGATTGCCATGGACCCGGCAGAGATTAATAATCAGTCCAGTTTTTATACGGTGGACGGATTCCTTAGCGGAACCGGTCTTTGGTGTCAGGACGGACGAAGCTATTACCTTTTAAACGGACAGCTTCACAGAATTAAGAACAGTAATTATATAAAAGATTATGAGCCGTTACGAATTTATTATAATACGCATGTGTTTACGATGCCGGAGGGAACCGGTTTTGAAATCAACATGGTGGAGGTTGATGAGGAAACCATGGCAATGTCCATGATGGCAGGGGACGGTGACTATGATTTTCTGCTGCTTTCCACCGATTCACCGGTGGCGGAGCAGATTCGAAGAGTAGGTGCATACGAACCTTTGAATCGTGTGGATGGAGTGGGAGAATATCTGCAGGAAAGCTTTGCCTTTATGGAGGCGGCTGCAACGGATGAGAACGGAGCGATATGGATGCTTCCCTGTGATATCAGTTGCGATGTGTTGGTATATAACCCGGAGCTTTGTAAGGCGTACGGGGCGGATTTGGAAACGGAATATTCCAATGAAGCTTTGTGGAAATTGCAACAGACATTGGAGAAAGCGGAAGAATCCGGGGAGCCGTCCTACTATAGTTATAGTTTTTTGCGGGACAGGTTTCGTGTCACGGGGCGTTATTTGGCAGATTATGCGGTGGTAAACGGAAAGGCAAACTTTGATACCCCGTTGTTCCGAAAGTATTCCCAATGGTACAAAGAAGAAAATTTTCGGGAAAAGGATGGAGTGTATCGCTATGCACGGTTAAATCCGGGAGCGGAAGCGCCATCTTATAATAGTACCGAGGAAGAAGTGGCGGTATATTTTGAAGATTATTTTTCCCAGGTTGCTTTTGTGGCGACGGATAAGCATACCTTATCGCAGGAGTATAGTGTAAATATTGACGGAGGCTCTTACGGATTTTTGGATTATGATTTTTTCTCGGTAAAGCCTATGCCGGCCCTGGAGGGGGGCGAGTTCGGAAGTCAGCTTGCCTCTGCATATATTTTGGTGTTAAATCCGAATTCGACTCACTTGGCAGAGGCAAAAGAGTTCTTGACTGTGTTGACGGAGCGACTGAATGCAGAGGAGAGTATATACCGTACAAAGGAATTACAAAGGGAATATAATGCACTGGAACGTAAGGTGCATGACATTTATGCGGAGGCAAGAATTGTTTTTGCATATCCGGACGATGTGTTTGAGGAAGAGTACCTGAAATACATAAACGGGAAGAAGTCCTTGGACGAGGTGATTCCGGAATTG
This sequence comes from Lachnospiraceae bacterium, assembly GCA_017938405.1. Taxonomy (GTDB): domain Bacteria; phylum Bacillota; class Clostridia; order Lachnospirales; family Lachnospiraceae; genus SIG307. The sequence continues at coordinate 443,933 of JAGBBP010000014.1, read as the reverse complement.
GAGAGAAAACTGAATCTGTATCTGAAGGAATAAATTCTTTCCTTTTTCTTTCGTTTTTTCTGCCGAAAATCTTTATCTTTTTCTGCTATGCTCTTTGTATAAGCATAAGCGGCGCGAGAGTTTCGCAAGCAAAACGCTATGTTTTTGAAGGGAGAAAGAGATGAAGGGAAAGAAAACGAAGAAAACGAAGAAAAAGTGGTTGGCGGTATGGGGAGTGATAGGTTTGCTGTTTGCAGGATGCGGGAAGACGCAGACTCCGCCGGAGACGCAGAACCCGGGGGAAGTGACCGGTGTGCCGGAGGATACCCTTTTGGGGTATACCTATTCCAAAATTTATGCGCCTTACCAGCTTGGTACTTGTGATGTGAAAGCAGAGCTTGTTGAGCCGGAGGATAGTGAGCTTATGGTGACAAAGCTTCTGGCAGGGGATTCGGATTATGACTTTATGATGCTGTCTACGGATAGTTCCCTGGCAACAGATATTTTGCGGACCGGCGCGTACTATGCCTTAAATGAGATTCCGGAGGTGGCCGGACTTCTTGACCGGTATCACGACTACATCAAGGAGGCGGCAACGGCAGAAAACGGAGATATCTGGATGATTCCCTGCGGGGTGAATGTTCCCTTTGTTCTTTACAGGGAGGACGTATGTGAGGAGTTTGGTCTGGATTTTGACAACATGACGTATACGGAGTTTTTGGAACAGGTAGAGGCCCTTCCGAAAAACGGAGAGCATACATTTTTCACTCCTTATGGCTTAATGACCGGAGATATTACGAGTAAATTTGAACAGGTTTACGGGTATGAAAATATGAGCGAATCGGAGAAGTCGTTGCTCCGGAACTATATGGAGAAGATGCGTGTCTATGATGTGCCTTTTAACGAGGGAAAATGGTGGTTTCTCAGCAGTGAGAAAACGGTGAGTCACCTGTCGGAGGAATCCATGAAGAAAATGATATTTGAGCTGGAACGCAGCGATAATATGACACTTTCTATCAGTTTGGACTTTTTCCGTATTGACGGATTCCGGGCGATAGAGCTACCGGATTTGGAGGAGGGAGTGGATTGTCCGAGCGGGGCAACGGTGTATTTTATTGTAATCAATCCCAAGTCCGCAAAGCTGGAACAAACCATAGAATATGTATCCCAGCTATGTGAGAAGTTACAAAAGGACACTTCCCTTCCGTTCCGGTGGATGTCTCGAGGAGAGGATTTTTCCGACAATGCGTTACGGCAGGATATTTACCGTCTGATTTCGGAGGCAGAGGTGTACGCTACATATCCCTATGATGTGGTAGGGGCGGAGCTTATGGCTTACCGGGAAGGTAAGCAGGACTTCGATACGATGATAACGGAGATTCAGAGAAATATAAAGATGTACAAGGAAGAATAAACGGGGTAAGGGGGCAGACCGTAGTATCTGTTATCTGAAGCAGAGGAGGTTTTGAAAAGGGTGAAGAAGTATTTACTGAAGTGTCGGTTGTTGTTGATTCCAAGCTTATTTGGGGTAGCACTGTTTTATGTGCTGCCCTATGTGCGTGTCATTTATTATTCGCTCATTGAAAATCAGTTCAGCCGGAAGTTTGTGGGGGTACAAAACTATGAAAAGGTATTCCAAAACGAGTATTTCCGACTGGCACTGAAAAACTCCCTGCTGCTCATAGTCATTGCGGTACCGGTGCTGGTGGTGGCGGCGTTTTTACTGTCGTTATTGCTCCTGAAAATGAAGGGGTACTGGAAGCTGTTGCGGATTGCGTTTATTTTCCCAATGCTGGTACCCACCGCCAGTGTGGTGGTGGTATGGCGGACCTTGTTTGACGGGAGTGAGTCGGTCTGGCCGGTGTATTTGTTGTTTATCTACAAAAATATCGGACTTCTCATTATATTGCTCAGTGCGGCCTTTTCCACGTTAGAGGGAGACATCTACGAGGCGGCACGGCTGGACGGAGCCTGCGGATTTGTATTACATCGAAAAATTACATTGCCTCTTATTTCGCCGACCCTGTTGTTTACGGTGTTAATCGGCGTGGTATACAGCTTTAAGGTGTTCCGGGAAAGCTATTTGTATTTCGGGACCAGCTATCCGCCGGACCACAGCTATACCTTGCAGTATTACATGAACAATCATTTCTATAAGTTAAATTACCAGAATCTGGCCTCTGCCGCGGTGATGACCTCCCTTATTGTGGCGGTCATCGTAGTGGTAGGTGTCAGACTGCAAAAGAAATTTACCGTATAGGGAGGGCGATGGATGAAAAAGTTTTTGGTGAAAAGTGTTCTGGTTCTGTGCGCCCTGTTGTTTCTGCTTCCGATTCTGTTAACGGTAGTGCATTCCTTCGGAACCCAGTCTGTGGATGAAGGGAATTTCCGGCTTACAAGTCTGATGCCTTCCGGATTTTCTTTGGTGGGATATTATGATTTGCTTATCGAGCATTTTTATGTGTTGCGGAACTTTTGGAATTCGGTGTTTTATGCGGGCAGTATTACGTGTCTCAATATCGCGGTGTCGGTGCCGGCGGCTTACGCCTTTTCCCAGGCGAAGTTTAAGGGAAAGGAGTTGTTGTTCTTTTTCTACATCATGCTCATGATGATGCCTTTACAGGTGACACTGCTTCCGAACTACATCGGGCTGCGGGATATGAAGCTTCTGGATACGCCCTTTGCCATTGTATTGCCGTCCATATTTGCGCCTTTCAGTGTGTTCCTTTTGACCCAGTATATGAAGGGGCTGGAGCAGTCCTATGTGGAAGCGGCACTTTTGGAAACCAAGTCGGTGTTCCGGATTATGTTGCAGATGATTGTGCCCCAGCTTCGGACCTGTATTCTGGCAGTGTTCGTATTTGTCTTTGCGGAATACTGGAATATGGTGGAGCAGGCGGATATCTATTTGAAACGGGAAACTCTAAAACCGCTTTCCGGGCTCCTTGCCATCGGGGAGGGCCTGACCACCTCGGAGGTGCTGGCGGGCTCGGTGATTTTTATGATTCCCATTGTCATTTTGTATTTGTACTTCCATGACAGTCTGGAGGTCGGATTGGAGAGTATGAAGCTATGAAAACGAAAAAAGCGGCGGATATTATTTTTGCGGTGTTCTTTACCATTATGCTGTTACTTACCCTGTTTGCGGAGGACTTGTACTGTCTGACCCTGCCGAAGGTGGCGGTGGAAGCGGTGGAACGTAGGGGATTTCCGGACGGAACCATCGAAACAGACGGTGTGGTTTACGACAAATGGCGGACTGTGCCTGCTGTTCCGAAAGCGGCATTACGGGGAGATTTCGGGGATATGGTATATGCTGTAAACGAGACTGAGGATGGTACGTTTTTGGTGGAATATTATATTGTAACCGGGGAAGAAGCGGAGGGGTATGTGGAAGTAAAGAGCGGAATATTTACAAAGACAAAGGTGGTGGTAGGCAGTGACCGGGACATATACGGCGGACAGCGGGTACTGCTGACGGAAATGAATGAATCAGTGGCCCTGCATACCGCAAGGGAGCGGGGAGAAGATATTACAAGTCATGCCGCTGTCATGGGAAACCGCCTGAAAATCGACATCCTTTGTGTCGTCGGGGCGGCACTTACAACGGTGGGCGTAGTGGTGCTGTGCAATCGTTTTTGTAAGGGACGATGGCGCTTTGCAAAGGTGCCGGTGCTGATTTTATGGTGCATACTGGTGTGCCTGTTCTTGCGGGCAACCGTTCTGCTTCCGGGGGAGTGGATTCCGGGAAAGCTCATTGACTGGAACGGGTGGAAAGTGAATATGGAAAGGTTTCCGATTTGAGGAAGGAAAAAGGATAGAAAGGCAAAGGAGTTCTTTGAGAATTTCTTTGCCTTTGTTTTGCGATTGACAGTAAAACAGGTACGGGAGTAAAATGAAAGTAGGTGAAATGAAGGAATTAGGCATGGGAATCCATTATGATACAATATGAGTGGAAGAGGGGGAGAAAAATGCGAAAGAGAAAGAGTAAGAAACTACTTTGTATTGTTACGTTGTTTGCAACCATGCTATGCGGTTGCGGCGGTGACCGTACGGTGGCGAAAAAGCTTAGAAAGCCGGAACAGATGCCGGAGATTGTGTTCTGGTCATCAACTGATTTCACGGATGTGGCAGATAAATATGAACTGCAGGGAGTCTGGACCTTTTGTGACAGAAACGGAAACTTTTACAAGCTGGAGGAATGGGGCGAAGAGTCCTGGGCAATTTGGGATATTGAAGAGCAGTTTGCATCGGGAGAATTGTCGAAAAAAATGAAGTTATATGCCACTTGTGAAGTGGAGGAGTTGTTTGAGAACTACAAAAAACTATGTGAAATCAGTAAGAATAAAGATTATGAAGTAAAACGACCGGACTTTGGACCGGCGGTTGAGTCAGCGAAAGGCGGATGGTGGGGAGGCTATTATGATAAGGACGGAAATCTTCAAGGGGTAGAGCTGTATGCGTACGATGCCCATGGACAGCATAATGCCAATGATGCGCGGGCAACCGAGATTGTGGATTGGATTTCCGGGATACTTTCGAGTGCTACACCGGAAAGTGCTGTGACACCAGGGGTAACAGCGGAACCGGAGGAGGTAAGAGACCTAAAGGGCTTGGAGATTATTGTGGGAGATACCTATTCTCCGGAGGTTACGCCGGAACCCACCAATGCACAGGAGGAGGCCACCGGGAAATATCGTGAGGCAATGATGGGAAAATATAACTATACGATTTTGGCAAAGAAGGTAGCCGAACCGGAAGAGATGAAGGAGACTTACATAAAGTCGGTGACGGAAGGTGAGCCGGTTGCACAGGTGTTTGAACTGGACTACAGAGATTTTGCAAAACCGCTGTCTATGGGACTGTTCTATGATCTTGCTTCCCTTGATGAGTTAGGGATTACGGACCGGGAACGGGAGAGGAAATGGAACAGTGCGGTAAAAAAAGTTATGACCAAAGGAAAAAGCGTATACGGCATGCGTTCGGTAGTGACGGAACCGATGGAGCCGGGAGGAGGAATCCTTTTTAATAAGCGATTGCTTGCGGAAGCGGGGATTGACCCGAATCTTCCTTATGATTTACAGGCTACCGGAGAATGGACCTGGTCGAAGTTTGAGGAGATTTGCGAAAGATTAACCCGTGATACGGACGGCGACGGGCAGACGGATGTGTATGCTACCTGTTCGGATGGGACGGATACCCTGCAGTGTTTGGTGTCTTCCACCGGAAAAGATTTTGTGGCAGTGGCGGAAGACGGAATAATCTATAATAATTGTCTGGATGAAGATGTGTTGGGCGCCATGGAGTTTGCGGCGAAGCTTTATGAAAAGGGATATGAAATGCCGGTACAGGCGGATGCGGACCGGCATATTACAGCATTTCAGGAAGGAAAGGCTGCTATGCAGTTCGGGGAGGAAGCTCTTTGTAAGCCGGATGCACCTTACGGAGTGAATGGTATGACCGATGAGATTGGTTTTGTGGTGCCACCGAAGCCGGACGGGCAGGAAGAGTATTACACCTATGTGTACGGAAATGTATGGGTAATTCCGTCCTGTTATGATGCGGAAACGGCAGCGGATATTGCGTTTGCCTATAACCTTTATACGAATGAGACACCGGGATATAATGATCCAATCTTCTACGGTGAGCTCTATGAAAACGATTTTTACAGAAACGGGGAATATGATGAACGGGCAATCATTGAAACCCTTTCCTATTATAGCGAGAGGAGTAAAGGGACTGTAAATTTCTTAACCCGTTATCTGGTGGACGGACTGGATATTCGCGATTTGACAAAACATTATCCGTTTGCGGATAAAACGCCGGAGGGGTGTGTAGAAGAGGTCTGGGATTCCTGGCAGGAATTGATTGACAGAAGTAATGGGGAACAGTAACATCCCGTTTTCGGTACAGCATTCCTTTTTTTACTATGCTATGCTTAAGCTACCACGTGGAAGGGAAGTTGATGGAAATGAACCGAGTTTTAGATTATATCGAAAAACATCTGGAAGAAAAAATAACAAACGGGCAGCTGGCGGATATTGCCGGGTATTCGGAGTATCATTTTCTGCAGTTGTTTAAGGGGCACACCGGAGAAACGGTCATGGAGTATATCTGCAGAAGACGGTTGTTCCGTGCTATGGATGAGATTGTTGCGGGAGGCAGAATCATTGATGCGGCATTCCGGTACGGCTTTGAATCCCACAGTGCTTTTTCCAGAGCGTTTAAACGGGAATTCGGTTTTTCTCCGTCCTTACTCAGAACCTTGAGATTGGAGCTTGATTGCATAGGAGGGAATTGTATGGAACAGATTTTTTTAAACAGTACGAAGCTTGGAACCCCGAAGGAGGAGTTACTTGCAGGATTAAAAGAGTTACTTAAGAAAAACAATGTTGCGGTGGAAGAAGCGGTGCTTACTAAGGTGTACGACACGGCTTGTAAGGTATACGAAGGAAAGTACCGGTATTCCGGAGACGAGTTTGTAACCCATACCCTGAACGTAGCGATGTTACTGGCGGATATGGGAGCAGATGCGGACACGGTACTGGCGGGATTGTTTTCGGATATATCGGAGCGCACAGAGACGGTGGATTTGTCTGCTGAGTTGCCGAAGGATGTATTGGATATTGTGGAGAAGATCGGTCTGTGGCATACGGACCGAGAGAACTGTCCGGAGGAAGTGGTCCTCATTAAGCTGGCAGAACGTCTGCACAATATGCGTACCATCGAGTATCTGGCGGAAGAAAAGCGTGCCGTAAAAGCAAAGGAAACCATCGAGTTCTATCTGCCGCTGGCACGAAAGGTGAACAATCAGAAGCTTCTGGAGGAGTTAAACGATTTGGCAAGGAAGTATTCGTAGAAGAGAAAACGTAATATAGAAAAAGAGTTTGTTGGAGCAAAAGGCTGTCATATTTGCAGGATTGAATCTGCAGGTATGGCAGTTTTTTTGATAGAAACTATGACATTTTCTTGCGCAGATAGAAGAATTTGGTGCGAATGTTTTCAATTATCTATAAAAGTGGTGTTTGGCCTTGTTTGTGCCCAAAAATTCAGTAGGCTGAGGCGAAAATGGCGTCTATATGCAGGATAAATGCATGTTTTATCTATAACCTCAGCTTTTCAAGTATTTTATACCCAATGTATGGCGGCTTTTTATCTATAATTCATCGGAAAATTATGTATTATAGATAATGCGGTGATAATAAGGCTCATTTGGCTTTCTGTTTTCCTTTTTTTCATAAGGAATCATTCAAAGTTTGGGTATAACAGTTCGGTTTTCATGGTTTTGTAGATAATCTCTCCCAAGGGAGCGGGATGGAAAATAGTTTCTTGCGGATGAAAAAGTAAAATGACCTAATGCGGATGCTTAAATATTTATAAAATGTCGGAAATTCTATAACAAGACTTTGTTGACAGCATAAGAAAAACAAATTAGAATGACTTTCGGAATATATGCGTGTAGTATTCATATTTTGAAAATAGATGAGGTGACCTATGAGTAATACGAAAGTCAAAGATATGACGAAAGGCAGTCCGTTAAAGCTGCTTATTCTGTTTGCCCTGCCGGTTCTTTTGGGAAATGTGTTTCAGCAGCTGTACAATATGGTGGATACGATTATTGTAGGAAGATATCTGGGATATCAGGCACTTGCGGCGGTGGGAACCACCGGTTCGTTAAATTTTTTGGTGCTTGGTTTTGCCAACGGCCTGACCAGCGGTTTTGCGGTATTGGTGGCGCAACGGTTCGGAGCGAAGGATGAGGAGGGGCTTAAGAAAGCGGAAGGAAGTGCGGTGGCCTTAAGTGTCGGATTTACGATATTGATTACTCTTCTTGCTTTACTTACGGCAAGACCGTTGTTGGAACTGATTCATACGCCGGAGGATATTATCGGAGATGCGACGACCTACATCAGCATCATTTACGCCGGCATTGCGGCAACCATGATGTACAACTTGTTGGCTTGTTTTCTGCGTGCGGTAGGCGACAGTAAGAGTCCGTTGTACTTTTTGATTATTTCTTCTTTGCTTAATATTGTGTTGGATATTGTTTTGATACGTTACGCTCACATGGGTGTGGCGGGAGCAGCATTGGCGACGGTAGTGTCCCAGCTGGTATCCGGCGTGTGCTGTTTGTTTTATATTTGGAAAAAGTATCCGATTTTACACTTGAAAAAAGGTCACTTTAAGGCTCCTGTGGCCATGTACCGGAGACATTTAAATATCGGTCTTCCCATGGCCTTTCAGTTTTGTATTACCGCCATCGGTACCGTAGTGGTGCAGGGGGCACTGAATTTGTTCGGAACCGCAAAAATTGCGGCATTTACGGCGGCTTGTAAAGCAGAACAGCTGGTGACTCAGCCGGCTCTGACCTTCGGTGTGGCCATGGCCAATTACTCCGGACAGAACATGGGCGCGGGACGTACCGATCGTATCAAAGAAGGTGTGGCAAAGTGTACCATGCTGACGTTGATTTGTGCGGTGATTTCCATGGTGATTTTGTTTATATTGGGAGAACCGATTACAAAGCTGTTTATGACGACGGAAGATGTAGAGGCCTCCGTTATCGAGGAAATTTTGGCTTCGGCGCAGTTGTATTTACGTCAGGCGGCGATATTTTTCCCGTTTTTGAACATGATATTTGTATACCGGAATGTATTGCAGGGTATCGGACGAAGCTTTATGCCACTCATGGGTGGAGTGTTTGAACTCATTACCCGCGTGCTGGTATCCTACATCTTGCCGGGCCTTATCGGTTTCCGGGGGATTTGTCTGGCAGGACCGCTTGCCTGGATTTCGGCGGCGGTACCACTGGGAATTGCGTATTACTACATGCGGAAGCGAAACTTCTACTTGATTGAAAACGCCAAATAGGCTATACTAAAGGAGTGCTGATTGATTTGGCACTCCTTTGAAACAATTCGGTGAATTGTGCGAATGTACGATAGGAAAGAGTGAAACAATAAATCCGAAAGGAAGGTAAATAATATGGCAACGAAAAAGGCAGAACCGACAAAGGACAAGAAGGGTACGAAACCGAGCAAGAACGCTTGGTTAAAGTATACTGCAAAGGACAAAAAGGCAGTATTTGACTTTGCGGAAGGATATCGCAAGTTTATTTCCGATTGTAAGACCGAGCGTGAGTGCGTGGATGAGGTGCTTCGCCAGGCAAAGGCAGAAGGATATGTGGATTTAAAGGATGCCATTGCAAAGAATACAAAGCTTAAGGCGGGCGATAAGGTCTATGTGAATCACATGGGAAAGGCTGTGGCATTGTTCTTAATCGGCGAGCAGTCGTTAGAGAACGGTATGAAGATTTTGGGCGCTCACATCGATTCCCCGCGTCTTGATTTAAAGCAGGTTCCGTTCTACGAGGATACGGAGATGGCGATGTTAGATACCCATTACTACGGCGGTATCAAGAAGTACCAGTGGGTAACCCTGCCGCTTGCTCTTCACGGTGTTGTGGTAAAGAAGGACGGTACGGTAGTTAACGTAGTCATCGGTGAGAAGGACACGGACCCGGTGGTTGGTATTACGGATCTTCTCATTCACCTGTCCGCAAAGCAGATGGAAAAGAACGCCGCAAAGGTAGTAGAAGGCGAAGACTTAAATATTTTAGTGGGAAGCATCCCGCTTGAGGGCGAGGAAAAGGAAGCGGTAAAGAGCAATATCCTTGCCATGTTAAAAGAACAGTATGATATCGAAGAGGACGATTTTGTATCTGCGGAAATCGAAGCGGTTCCGGCCGGTGCGGCAAGAGAGTTCGGCATCGACCGCAGCATGATTATGGGCTACGGCCATGATGACCGTGTGTGTGCATATCCGTCCGCAAAAGCATTGTTTGCATTAAAGAAGGTGGACCGTACGGCGGTTTGCATTTTGGTAGACAAGGAAGAAATCGGCAGCGTAGGCGCTACCGGTATGCATTCCCGTTTCTTTGAAAATGCGGTGGCTGAGGTCATGAATCTGTGTGGCGATTATTCCGAACTTAAGGTACGTCGTGCACTGTCCAATTCTCAGATGCTTTCTTCCGACGTAAGTGCGGCGTTCGACCCGAACTATCCGTCGGTGAGCGAAAAGAAGAATACCGCATACTTCGGTAAGGGCCTTGTATTTAACAAGTATACCGGTTCCCGCGGTAAGTCCGGCTCCAACGATGCCAACGCAGAGTACATGGCAAGACTTCGTGCTGCTTTGGATACCCACAAGGTAACCTTCCAGACCTCAGAGCTTGGTCGTGTGGATGAGGGCGGCGGCGGAACCATCGCTTATATTATGGCAAACTACGGCATGGAGGTCATCGACAGCGGTGTTGCAGTGCTTAACATGCACGCACCGTGGGAGATTATCAGTAAGTCCGATTTATACGAAGCATATTGCGGTTATGTTGCATTCTTAAAGGAGATGTAAACAATGACGTTTGATTATCCGGGTGCACCGCGGATTGCGGCCTTTTCTAAGGTCAGTAAGGAGCGGTTTGTAGCAGATTTCTCCGATGCGTTTCCGAAGGAAGCGGGACGTGCGGGCGGGATTTATGAGAGTTTAAAGCTTCCGGTGAGAGCCACCACAGGCTCTGCCGGATATGACTTCTTTATGCCGGTAACGGTGACATTAGCGCCGGGTGAGACGGTGAAAATACCCACCGGTATCCGGGCAGAGATGGCGGAGAGCTTTGTTCTCATGCTGTTTCCGAGAAGCGGCCTGGGCTTTAAGTACCGCCTGCAGTTAAATAATACTGTGGGAGTCATCGATAGCGATTACGCCTACTCCGATAACGAGGGGCATATTTTCGTAAAGCTTACCAACGATTCCAACGAAGGAAAGACGGTGGAGCTTATGGAAGGCACCGGTTTTGCCCAGGGAATCTTTTTGCCGTACGGCATTACCGTGGATGATGCGGCGGAAGGGAAGAGGAACGGTGGGTTTGGAAGTACGACGGGGAAGTAGAAAAACGCAGACAGAGATTGTATGATCGATAAGAAATGAAGATGTTTTGAGTACCGCTTATCTTGGAGATAGGCGGTATTTTTATTGGAAATTGCAATTAATCGCAACATTCCTATTGACGGATTTGGGAGAAAAAGATTATAATAGGACTGTTGCTAAAAACCGTGGAGGTGCAGAAATGGCTAGACCAAAGATGCAACGTACTAAGTATGAAATATTACAGTGTGCAACCAAACTTTTTTTAGAGAAGGGATATACCGATACCTATGTTTCGGTTATAGCAAAAATGCTACATATCAGTACCGGAAACCTTACCTTCTGGTTCCCTACCAAGGAGCATATTCTTGCGGAGCTGATTAAGGAACTGTGCGCGTTTCAGGCGCAGACGGAGGAGCAGAAAGCGGAGGGCGAGTATGCCTCCATTCGTGCCTATCTGTTTGAATTGGTCATGCATGCTTCCAACTGTGCGGAAAGCCCGAATGTAAAGGATTTTATGATATCCGCCTATACACGACCGATGGCATTGGAGATTATTCGTGCCAATGATACCGAAAGGGTAAAGAAAGCTTTTAGTGAATTTTGCCCGGAGTGGACAGAAACGCAATTTATTCAGGCAGAGAATGTGGCATCCGGGATCGAGTATGCCATGCTTATGACGGAGAATACGGAGAAGCTTTCTTTCGAACAGAGGGTGACAAGCAGTCTGGATGCGATTATGAAGCTCTATGAGGTACCGGCAGAAATCAGGGAACAAATCATTGCCGACGTAATGGCGGAGGACTACCGAAATAAGGCACGTTATGTGTTTGAAGAGTTTTGTAACTATGTAGAAGAGAAAAACCGGAAGAAGTTGGAAGAGGAGGAAAAGTAGTATGAAAAAACGGATGAGGAGAATAAAGAGAATCACTGCGACAGTGCTTGCCGTGCTGATGATCGGAACCGCGGTAAATGTTTCTGCTCTGGCAACCGTGGCGGCGACAGAGGAAGGAATAAAGACGACCTGTAACCATGTGCACAATGAGAACTGCGGAGGAATGCAGGCGGTCACCGGAAGTGCATTGACTGTATGTAACCATGTGCATGATGCGACGTGTGGGTATGAGTGTCCACATGACAGCTACACCGATGGCGTGTGCGACGAATGCGGCGATGAATGTACCCACGAAGATTTTGTCAACGGCTTCTGTCGGAACGGTTGCGCAGGCTGCTACGAGCCTGCACAGCTCAACAACGAAGGCTACTACGAAATCTCTAACGCCGGTCAGCTCTACTGGTTTGCAGAGCAGGTGAACAGCGGTACCGATGATCTCGACGGTAAGCTGATGGCGGATATTGTTGTGAATCCCGGTAGTTTTGCTGCAGACGGAAGCTATACGCCTGTAAATGGTGAGGCAGTCCGTGCATGGACACCAATCGGTAATGAGGACGTTATTTATTCAGGTATCTTTGACGGTAACTACAAAACCGTATCCGGTCTGTATTTTAACAATGCGGACACCGACTATATAGGCTTGTTTGGTCGTGTTTCCGGTGGAACAGTATGCAATGTGGGTGTCCTGAATTCTTATCTAAAGGGAGCAGGGTGTGTTGGTGGCATTGCGGGAAGTGCCGTTGATGCTTCTATTGGGAACTGCTATAGCACAGCGTTCATCTTCGGTGATAGTGATATCGGCGGTATTGTCGGCGATAACATGTCCGGCAGTGTTACTGATTGCTACAGCGCCGGTAGTGTTGACGGAGGCTATAGCGGTGGTATAGCAGGTTGTAATAATGGAGCTATCATAAACTGCTATTATTTGGCAGGCTCTGCCTCCGGTGGTATCCAAGGAACGGACAAGCCGGGAGTTGCCGAGGCAAAGACGGCGCAGCAGTTTGCTTCCGGTGAGGTGGCATATCTGTTGAGTTATCTGAACTTCGACGGTGTATGGAAGCAGACCATTGATGTTGATAATTTACCGGGATTTACCGGAGATTCTGTTTATGCAAAGTGGTCAACCTGCGGAGCTGCTACTTATTCCAATAACTCCGGTGAGGCAAATGAACGCCCTGCTCATGATTACGGTGAGGGCTCCAACGGCTTCTGTAAAGTATGTGATTTAAAGCAGGAGGCCGTACGAAATAACGAAGCTGTTTATGAAATTTCTAACGCCGGTCAGCTTTATTGGTTTGCGGAGCAGGTGAATAACGGTAACAGAAGCATTCATGGTAAGCTGATGGCGGATATTATCGTCAACCCAGGCACCTTTGCCGCAGACGGAAGCTATACTCCTGTAAATGGCGAGAGTATCCGGACATGGACACCTATCGGTGGCGTACCAAATGGTTATGGAGGTACCTTTGACGGTAACTATAAAACGGTTTCCGGCTTGTATTATACCGGTTCTAGAGATGTAATAGGTCTGTTTGGCTATGTTCTGGGTGGAACAGTGAAGAATGTAGGAGTAGTCAATTCCTATTTGAACGGAGGAAACATGGTCGGAGGTGTGGCAGGCTTTAACGGCATCAGCGGTATTATTGAAAACTGCTATTCTAACGGCTTTGTCAGCGGATACGGTGCTATTGGCGGTGTGGCAGGTAGGAATTATGGCAGCATTCGTAATTGCTACTTTTATGGTTCTGTTAGTGGAAATGGAGATGTGGGAGGTATCGCAGGTTTTCGGAATTCGGATTATCCTATAACCGGTTGCTATTACCTGGCGGACTCTGAAACGGACAACTTTACCGGTACTGAATTTATGACGGAGGAAGCTTTTACCTCCGGTAAAGTGGCATATCTGCTGAACGGTTCAGGGACCGAAGGCATCTGGAAACAGACCATCGGCACCGATGCTTCCCCTAATTTCAGTGGCGAAGCGGTGTACTACGGCTATATTTCCTGCGCCGAGGATGCACAGGCGGTTTACAGCAATGTGTCTTCTGCAAGTGAGACGAAACCGGACCACAGTGATGACGTGGAATTTGTTGATAACGGCGACGGAGAGACTCACGACGGAAAATGTGCAGTCTGCGGCGAGGGACTTGGTAATTATGTAGGGCGTCCGCACATCAGTGAGGAGATGGAAAACAAGGCTACCTGCAACAGCAAGGCAGTTTGTGACCTCTGCGGTGCAAGTTACGGCGAGGTTGACGAGAACAACCATAGCTTGTCCTGTTTTGTAAACGGCAACACCATTACCCTTTCCTGTGGCAATGGCTGCGGCTACACCGCAGGTACAGCAACCATCAGTGCAGAGGGCAAGACCTATGACGGAGCAGAGGCGGTGGTAACCGTAGAAACAACCGGTGTTTTCGAGGAGGAAAATTTCACGGTTTCCTATGCAAGGAGTGACGGTGCGGCTCTTGATGCGGTACCTGTAAACGCAGGAACCTACATTGCAAGCATTACCTACACCGATGCCGAGGGGACAAAATATGTGGCAAGCACAGAGTTTACGATAAATCCTATGCAGATTTCCGGGGCGAATGTAACCATTCGTGCAGAAGATTGTGTTTATACCGGGTCTCCGGTTAGCGGTAATGTTTCCGTTTATACCTCGATGAAAGATATGGTTGAGGGTGAGGATTTTACCCTTGCTTATGAAGACCATATCAACGTAGGTATTGCCACGGTTACGGTAACGGGGATAGGTAATTATACCGACGAGAGAGTTCTTACGTTTGAGATTCAGAAGGCGATTCCTGCCGCAATTACGATTCCGACTGCGACAGCAATTACCTACGGCGAGACGCTTGCTGACGCGGTATTAAGCGACAGTGCATGGGTATGGGAGGATGAAACGATAGCTCCTGTTGTTCCGGGTGACATGTATATGGCATATATTGGAGTTGACGACCGCAACTATGATTTCACCGGTGTTGAAGGTTATAACTCCGGAGCGCACAGGGTGGAAAGAAAAATCGCAGTAACCGTAAACAAAGCGGCTGTTGCTCCGAATCAGCCGTCTGCAACCATGAATGTTTCCTACGATACGGAAACCGTTGGGACGGTAACGCTGCCGACAGGATGGGAATGGAAAACAGAGGATGTTACTAAGACTCTGACCATAGGTGAAGCAGTAACGGCAATTGCATTGTATAAGGGAACGGATGCGGGTAATTATGAAACGGAGACCGTAGAGGTAGCCATTACAAGAAGCACATGCAGTCATAGTGATACGGAGATTAGGAATGCAAGTGCAGCTACTTGTACTACGGCAGGATATACCGGAGATACCTATTGTAAGGGGTGTGGAGCACGTATTTCTGTAGGACAGGGAATCTCTGCAATGGGCCATGATTACAATTCTCAGGTCACTACAGGACCTACTACGTCAAGCGAGGGCGTAAGAACCTATACCTGTGAGAATTGTGGGGACAGTTATACGGAGAGCATACCGAAGCTGCCGGCACCGACAAGTACGCCGAGCCCGGTGCCGAGTCCGACGCCGACCCCGGAACCGACACCGACGGTAGCACCGACGAGTACGCCGACCCCGGTGCCGAGTCCGACGGCAACCCCGACGCCTGCTCCGACTCAGGAGCCGGAAAAACTTCCGCAGATTCAGGACGAGGATGGAAAATCCGGCTGGGATGTGATTGGCGACGAGATTGAAAAAACGATAGCGGATGCTGAGGATGCTGAGAAAAATGTGGTTGTTGCGATAGATATGAATGGTGCAACCAAGGTTCCGAAGGATATTTTCGAACAGATTGCGGGTAAAGATGTTTCTGTAGAATTTGTGCTCGACAACGGTTTGATGTGGACCGTGAACGGTACAACGGTGAAAGCAGACAAGATGAAAGAGATTGATTTTGCAGTTACCGTAGGTTCTAAGGAGAAGCCGATCGAGAGTATCCCGGCCGAAGTAATCAACACGGTTACGGGAGACCGTACCGGCGTGGAAATGCAACTTGCTTATTCCGGAGAATTTGATTTCGAGGCGGTTCTTACCGTGGATTTGGAAGAGAAGAATGCCGGTTTGTATGCAAACCTGTTCTTCTACAATGAGGATACGGAAGAATTAGAGTTTATATGTGCGGATGTAATCGCAAAGGACGGCACGGCAGACCTTACATTTACCCATGCATCCGATTACCTGATTGTGCTGAGTGAAACTTCCATGGAGCCGGAACCGGAAGTGAAGGAGCCTGTATTAAAGAAGGGCTATACGGTACAAATCGGTGGATACGCAAAGGAAGCCAATGCAAAGAAGAAGGGGCAGAAGGGGGAAACAACCGGTATTCCGATGTTTATCATCGAAGACGGCGATTTCTTTAAGGTACAAACCGATGTGTTTGAAACCAAAGCGGAAGCGGTGGAGGTTTCAAAGAAACTGACTGCCGCAGGCATGGATAACTTTATTCTTAAGGCCCAGCGATGGGTGGTTCCGGAAGGAGAAGAGACGCCGGAGGTTCCGAAGGAGCCGGTAAAACCGGAGGACCCTGTTTTACCGGTGGAGCCGGAGACGAAGTCCATCGAAGCCTTAGCAAAAGAAGTCATCGACGGTAAGTGGGGCAACGGCAAGGAACGTAAGGACCGTTTGACTAAGGCCGGATATAATTACAGAGAAGTACAGGATAAGGTAAACGAGTTGTTGCAGTAAGTCTGTGTAACGGAATATGATTGAAAAAGCCGAAGCGATGCTTCGGCTTTTTGACAAGTATCGGAATAAAAAACCGACAACTACCTGGGAAATAATTCGCCAATCATCGGAAAAATATTTCGCCAATCGTAGGAAAATGTTTGTAAAAAGAAAAAACATGGTGTATAATATAGATAGGATAAACGGAAAAGAGGTGTTCCAAGTGAAGAAATACAGAAAAAGAATTGCCGATGATATCCTGAAGCGTAAGCTGGAAGGAAAAGGGGCCGTGTTGATTGAGGGACCGAAGTGGTGCGGCAAAACCACAACAGCGGAACAGTTGGCGGCCAGTATTTTGTATATGGACGACCCTGAGAAGAAAGAACAGAATATTACCATGTCGGAATTGAATTCCAAGAGATTGTTAATGGGAGAAACGCCGAGGCTGATTGATGAATGGCAGCTTGCACCTAAGCTTTGGGATGCGATTCGCTTTGAGGTGGACCATCGCGGCGAACTAGGTCAATTTGTTCTTACGGGTTCTGCGGTACCTGCGGATACGAAGGAGATTACACATTCCGGTACGGGGCGTTTTACGTGGTTTACGATGCGCCCGATGAGTTTATATGAGTCGGGAGATTCTACCGGAGAGGTGAGTTTAAAAGAGTTATTTGACGGTGGGAAAGAGGTTGACGGTGCTTCCGGGTTAAGCATAGAACGCCTTGCTTTTCTGATATGTCGCGGCGGTTGGCCGCAAGCAGTAGATATGCGTGAGGAGATTGCGTTGGATCAAGCGTTTGATTATTACGATGCGGTTGTTCACTCGGATATTAACCGCGCCGATAATGTACAAAAGAATCCGGAAAGAGTGCGCAGACTCATGCGTTCTTATGCAAGGAATCAGGGAGGGCAGGTTCCGAATACGGTACTTGCACAGGATATAGCAGCAAATGACGAGACACCAATCAGTGAAGAGACAGTGGCATCCTATGTCAATGCACTTCGGAAGATTTTTGTGGTGGAAGATATGCCTGCATGGAATCCGAATCTTCGGTCAAAAACAGCGATTCGTTCATCGGATACAAGATATTATATCGACCCGTCGATTGCGACGGCAGCGTTGGGAATCGGTCCGAATGACCTGATGAGTGATTTGAAAACCTTTGGTTTCCTTTTTGAAACGTTGTGTATCCGGGATTTGCGCGTTTTTGCAGATGTGCTGAACGGAACCGTTTATCATTACCGGGACAAAGATGGGCAGGAGTGTGATGCTGTGATTCATTTGAGAAACGGGAAATACGGTCTGATTGAAATTAAGCTGGGGGGAGACAGGCTTGTTGAGGAAGGTGCAAACAGTTTGAAAGCGATGGAAGCTAAAATTGATACGGACAAGATGAATGCACCGGCCTTTCTCATGGTGTTGACCGGAACAGGCGATTATGCATATCGTCGTCAGGATGGAGTATATGTCGTACCAATCGGATGTTTGAAGGATTGATATTGAACAGTTACTTATACCGCTATGGAGAAATCTGTAGCGGTATTTTTTGCACATTACCCCCTTTTCTTTCCAAACAAAAAGTGCTATACTATATTCTATATATTCGAAAATGAGAAAGTGTGCCCAAAGCCGGGAATTTGCCTGACGGAAGGCGACCTTGAAAGGAGACACTTATGAAGAAGGTAGAAGATTATATCAGAACCATACCGGATTTTCCGGAAGAAGGCATTATGTTCCGTGATGTAACCACCGTGTTACAGGATGCGGAGGGCTTTGCGCTTGCCATTGAGGAAATGCAGAAGAAGCTTGCGGGCGTGGAGTTTGATGTGATTGTAGGTGCGGAATCCAGAGGATTCATTTTTGGTGCTCCTTTGGCGTACAGTATGCATAAGGCATTTGTACCGGTGCGTAAGAAGGGAAAGCTTCCGTGCGAGACCATTGAGGCTACCTATGATTTGGAGTACGGCACGGCAACCATCGAGATGCATAAGGATTCCATCAAACCGGGCCAGAAGGTGGTTATTGTGGATGATTTGATTGCAACCGGCGGTACCATCGAGGCTTCCGCAAAGTTAATCGAAGCACTGGGCGGTGAAGTTGTAAAGATTGTGTTCTTATTAGAGCTTGCCGGCTTAGAGGGCAGAAAGAAGCTTGCGAAATATGATGTGGAGACTGTAGTAACATATCCGGGCAAGTAAAAAGACGTATGTAAGTTTCATGGTGGGTTTTGTACAAAAGGCAGTTTGCCGGAGTAGGGGGCAACATGGATACAAAATTAGCAGATAAACCGGGAAATACACAAATTAAGCGTGCGGATGAAAAGGAACTGAGTACACCGGCGGATTTTACCGATCCGGAGGTGCTGTATCAGAAACTGATTGAGACGGTAAAAGCGTACCATCCTTCCGCGGATTTGACGATGATTGAGAAGGCATACCGCCTGGCAGACGAGGCCCATAAAGGACAGCTTCGTAAGTCGGGAGAGCCTTATATCATTCATCCGATTTGTGTTGCCATCATTTTGGCTGAATTGGAGTTGGATAAGGAGACCATCATTGCGGGTATTTTGCATGATGTGGTGGAGGATACCGCATGTACCTTGGAGGAACTGACCGAGATGTTCGGCAGTGAAGTGGCACTGCTTGTTGACGGTGTGACGAAGCTGACACAGCTTAATTATTCTATGGATAAGGTGGAGTTACAGGCGGAGAACCTGCGTAAGATGTTCCTTGCCATGGCAAAGGATATCCGGGTAATTTTGATTAAGCTGGCGGACCGTCTTCACAATTTGCGTACTTTGCAGTATCAGAAGCCGGAAAAGCAGATTGAAAAAGCAAGAGAAACCATGGATATTTACGCTCCTTTGGCGTCCCGTCTCGGTATTTCCAAAATAAAGGTAGAGTTAGACGATTTGTCCCTCCGTTATTTGGAACCGGATGTGTGTAAGGAGCTGGAAGAAAAGATTGAGCTTCGCAAGGATGAGCGGACCAAGTTTATAAACGGAATTATCGAAGAAGTGGGAGAGCAAATCAGCAAGGCGGGGATTCAGGCAGAGATTACCGGTCGTGTAAAGCACTTTTTCAGTATTTATAAAAAAATGGTAAACCAGAATAAGACCCTGGACCAGATTTACGATTTGTTTGCGGTGCGTATTATTGTGAATTCCGTGCAGGATTGTTATGCGGCACTGGGTGTAATTCATGAGATGTACAAACCGATTCCGGGACGTTTTAAGGATTATATCGCCATGCCGAAGGCCAACATGTATCAGTCCCTGCATACGACCTTAATCGGACATAACGGTACACCGTTTGAAATTCAGATTCGTACCTTTGACATGCACCGTACGGCGGAATACGGTATCGCAGCCCATTGGAAGTATAAAGAAGTGCAGGGCGGCGCAAAGAGTTCCGATACGGAAGAGGAGAAGCTTGCTTGGCTGCGTCAGATTCTGGAATGGCAGCAGGATATGTCGGACAGTAAGGAGTTTTTAAGTTCTATTAAGGACGACCTTGATTTGTTCTCCGATCGTATTTACTGCTTTACCCCGACGGGAGACGTAAAGAATCTTCCGGCAGGTTCCTGTCCGGTAGACTTCGCGTATGCGATCCACAGTGCGGTAGGAAATAAGATGTTAGGCGCCCGGGTAAACGGAGAACTGGTGCCGATTAACCATCAGCTGCAAAACGGTGACCGGGTAGAGATTATTACCTCCCAGAATACCAAGGGACCGAGCCGTGACTGGCTTGCTATTGTAAAGAGTACCCAGGCAAAGAATAAGATTAATCAGTGGTTTAAGACCGAATTAAAGGAAGACAATATTGCCAGAGGAAAGGAAATGCTTTTGGCCTATTGTAAGGCAAAGGGCATCCAGTTTTCCGATTTATCCAAACCGGAGTTCATGGATGTGTGTATGCGGAAATACGGTTTCCGGGATTGGGATTCGGTACTTGCAGCCATCGGTCACGGGGCATTAAAAGAAGGCCAGATTGTAAACCGCTTACAGGAAGAATACAATAAAAAGGCAAAGAAGGAAATTACCGACGAAAAGTTACTGGAGAGCATCGGCAGCGGTAAAGATGCAAAGCCGGTTACCCATAAGGCCAAGGCCGGTATTATCGTACAGGGTCTGGATGATGTGGCGGTTCATTTGTCCAAATGCTGTTCGCCGGTGCCGGGAGATGAAATTATCGGTTTTGTTACGAGAGGCCGGGGTGTGTCCGTACATCGTACGGATTGTATCAATATCGTCAATGCGTCGGAAGAAGACCGGCATCGTATGATTACGGCGGAATGGAGTATGCCGGAGGGAGAAAAGGCTTCCGAAAGCTATTATGCGGAGCTGGTAATGTACGCCAATAACCGCAGCGGTGTGATTTTGGATATTTCCAAGATTTTCTCGGAAAACAAGATTGACATTTTGTCGTTGAATTCCCGTACCAGTAAGCAGGGAACTGCCACCATCAGCGTGGGCTTCCAGGTAAAGGGAAAAGACCAGTTGCAGTATTTGATTACAAAACTCAGTGCGGTGGAGAGTATTCTGGATGTGACCCGTACCACCGGCTAAGGAAGGATTTGCTATGATAAAGGTATCAAGTATCCGGGTGAGTGTGTTTTCCACCAATTGTTATCTGGTGCAGAACACAGAGACCAAGGAAGGGTTCTTAATCGATCCGGGTGATTATGAAGAGAAGCTGTTAGAGGTTTTGCGGAAAGAGGAAGTAAAGCTTTCCGCAATTTATCTGACTCACGGACATCTGGACCATTTTATGGCCACAGAGCGGATTCGGGAGGAATATAAGGTGCCGGTGTATTGCCAGGAAGCGGAGCTTTCCGTGCTTGCCGACCCGGTACAGAATTTGACGAGCCGGTTTATGCGACACGGCTGTGTGCTGGAAGACGTCATCGGGTTAAAGGATGGTGCAGAGTTTACTGTGGCAGGCGTTCCGGTAAAATTACTTCATACCCCGGGACATACGCCGGGCGGATGTTGTTATTACTTGCCGGACAACGGGATTTTGTTTTCCGGAGACACGCTGTTTTACCATAGTATCGGCAATACGGAGTTTCCGGGGGGCAGTATGGGAATGCTTGCCCGTTCCATCAGAGAGAAGCTTTATACCCTTCCGGAGGAGACGGTTGTATATGCCGGACACGGGGAAGAAACGGATATCGGGACGGAGAAGAGAGAGAATCCCTTTGTACCGGCCCTGTAGAAAGTGAACAAAGAAGGATAATGTTATGATTCGATTAGATTTGACAAGTGAGGCCTTTGAACAGGATATCCGGCCTCTGTATCTGTCTTTTTTTCCGAAGGAAGAGTATGTGTTTTCCTACGGAGGAGGGAAGCCGGTGAATTTGCCTTATGAGCCTGCGGATTGGGGACGATATTTGCTTGTGGGGGAATGGAAGGAAGACGGATTTGTTCTTTCCCTTTTCCGGGATGGGGACCTTTCCGTGGCGGTGCAGCGGGAGGAAAAAACGGTAGCATTGGCAGAACGGAAGAAGTTCCGGGATGAAGTGAAACGCGCCGTATACCGGATGTTGTCCGCGGAAACGGGGAAAGCCCTTCCCTGGGGGACGTTAACCGGCGTACGTCCGGTAAAGCAGGTGTTGGAACGTCTGGAAGCGGGAGAAAGTAAGGATTCCATTGATGCTTTTTTGAAGGAAGAATATTATTGTTCGGAAGAAAAGAGAAAGTTAAGTCTTTCCGTGGCGGCGAAGGAAAAGGAGCTTCTTACAAAGATTGACTATAAAAACAGCTACAGCCTGTATGTGGGGATTCCGTTTTGCCCGACCACCTGTCTGTATTGTTCCTTTACGTCCTATCCGTTATCCCGGTTCGGGCATCAGACCGGTGCTTATGTGGAAGCATTAAAAAAAGAGATAGAAGCAAGCGCGAAACTGTTGGCAGAAAAACGACTGGCAACGGTTTATTTCGGTGGCGGAACGCCGACGGCTCTCTCGGCAGAGGAGTTGCGGGATGTGATTCGTACCGTAAAACAGTACTTTCCGACGGAAGAAATTGCGGAGTGGACGGTGGAGGCCGGTCGTCCGGATACCATTACCACGGAGAAGCTTTTGATGCTTTACGAGGAAGGAATCAGCCGGATTTCCATTAACCCGCAAACCATGAATCAAAAGACACTGGATGTCATCGGAAGAATGCATACCACAGAGGATATTTGCAGGGCTTATGCGGAAGCGAGACGCATCGGCTTTGACAATATCAATATGGATTTGATTATCGGTCTTACCGGGGAAAATGCGGAAGATGTGGAAGTTACTCTTCGTAAAATCGGAGAATTGTCCCCGGACAGTGTAACGGTACATACGTTGGCATTAAAACGTGCGGCTCGCCTGAATATCGAGAAAGCACAGTACGAGGACAAGGGTGCGGTACAGGTGAGTGATATGCTGGCGGCATCGGTGAAGTTTGCAAAGGAAAACGGTTACTTGCCGTATTATTTATATCGCCAGAAAAATATGGAAGAGAATCTGGAAAATGTGGGGTACGCAAGACCGGGAAAAGAGGGGCTTTACAATATCCTGATTATGGAAGAGAAGCATTCCATATTAGCGCTGGGAGCCGGAGGCGCAACAAAGCTGGTGCTTTCCGGAGGCGAGCGGATTGAACGTTCCGAGAATGTAAAGAGCTTAAAGGACTATCTGGAGCGTACCGATGAAATGATAGCGCGAAAACAGGCATTTTTTGAACAATACAAAGGCCTGTATTAACGGGGAGCGAGGAAAGGGAAAGCGAGGATGACAATGTACCAGGGGACGGATGATTTCGAACGGACATATTACAATATCAGAGAGATTGTGGAACGGACCGGAAATGGTGTGATTTTACAGGAAGATATGGCGGATGCCATCGACCACGGGGTGCTGGTGACGAAAACCGTGCGCCTACTTTGCGATGCTTCCGGTATATCCGAGGAATTTAAGGAAATGCTTTTAACGGCAGCGGGGGTACATGATATCGGAAAGCTGCAGCTGGGCCGGGTTCTTTACGGACGTGATAAAAGTGCCATGAAAATCGAAGAAATGCGTTACATGCGAATGCACGCGGAAAATGCAAAGAAGATGTTGGAGGAGTGCGGTTATCCCGAGGCCATTATTCAGGCGGTGTATCATCACCATGAGAATTTTGACGGTTCCGGATATCCGGATAATCTGGCAGGAAGCAAGATTCCGTTTTCCGCACGTATGCTAAAGGTTTGTGATACTTTCTGTGCTCTTGTGTCGGTTCGCCCGTACCGGAAGGCCTTTGAATTTGACACGGCGTTAGAGATGATGATTGAGGATTCCAAGGACCTGGATATGGGAATATTCTTAGAATTTTTAAAATTATATCATTCCGAAGAATTTGATGAAATAAAAGAGTATGCAACTTTTGCAAATCAGAAAAAACACTATTTACACGGAGCTTAAAATGGTGTACTATATAAAAATGAGTGAAGTTTCTTTTTGATAATTTTCTTATAATGAAAAAGAAACGAAGGAGGAGAAACAAATGGCAGAATCAATGATGGGCTTAAAGAGAAGCCACAGATGTACCGAGGTAAGCAACGCAAATATCGGCGAAACCGTAACGGTTATGGGCTGGGTACAGAAGAGCCGTAATAAGGGCGGTATTATTTTCTTAGACTTACGTGACCGTTCCGGCTTGCTTCAGATTATTTTCGAGGAAGACACCTGCGGATGTGAAAATTTTGCAAAAGCAGAGAAGCTTCGCAGTGAGTTTGTAATTGCGGTTGTGGGTGAAGTGGTAAAGCGTTCCGGCGCGGTGAACGAGAATTTGGCAACCGGTGATATCGAAGTCCGTGCAAAGGAACTTCGTGTGCTTTCCGAGGCAGAGGTTCCGCCGTTCCCGGTAGAGGAAGATTCCAAGACAAAGGAAGAGCTTCGTTTGAAGTATCGTTATATTGATTTACGTCGTCCGGATTTACAGAGAAATCTTATGATGAGAAGTAAGGTGGCAACTCTGACCAGACAATTCCTTTCCGACGAAGGTTTTCTTGAAATCGAGACGCCGATGCTTACCAAGAGTACGCCGGAGGGAGCAAGAGACTATCTGGTACCGAGCCGTGTGCATCCGGGCAATTTCTATGCGTTGCCGCAGTCTCCGCAGATTTTTAAGCAGCTTTTAATGTGTTCCGGTTATGACCGTTATTTCCAGATTGTAAAGTGCTTCCGTGATGAAGACTTACGTGCGGACCGTCAGCCGGAGTTCACTCAGATTGATATGGAGCTTTCCTTTGTGGATATCGACGATGTCATCGATGTTAACGAGCGTTTGCTTCACAAGCTTTTTAAGGAAGTTTTGGATGTTGAGGTACCGCTTCCGATTCAGAGAATGACCTGGCAGGAGGCCATGGACCGTTTCGGTTCCGATAAGCCGGATACCCGTTTCGGCATGGAACTTACCGATGTTTCCGATGTGGTTAAGGGTTGCGGTTTCGGTGTATTTACCGGCGCACTTGAGAATGGCGGTTCCGTTCGTGGTATTAACGCCAAGGGTCAGGCTACTATGCCGCGTAAGAAGATTGACGCACTGGTTGAGTTTGCAAAGGGCTACGGCGCAAAGGGTCTTGCTTACCTTGCGGTGGAAGAAGACGGCAACTTAAAGTCTTCCTTCGCAAAGTTTATGACCGAAGAGGAGCTTAAGGCTCTGGTTGCCGCTATGGGCGGCGAGCCGGGGGATTTACTTTTGTTTGCGGCCGACAAGAACAAGGTGGTTTACGATGTGCTGGGTGCACTTCGTTTGGAACTTGCAAAGCAGTTGGAGTTATTGGATAAAAAGCAGTTTAACTTCCTGTGGGTAACGGAGTTCCCACTTCTGGAGTACGATGAGGAAGAGAAGCGTTATGTGGCAATGCACCATCCGTTTACCATGCCGATGGATGAAGATTTGGCACTCCTTGATACCGATCCGGGCAAGGTACGTGCAAAGGCGTATGATATTGTATTAAACGGCACCGAAATCGGTGGCGGTTCCGTACGTATTTTCCAGAATGACGTACAGGAAAAGATGTTTGAAAAGTTAGGATTTACGAAAGAAGCAGCTTACGAAAGATTCGGTTTCTTACTGAATGCGTTTAAGTACGGGGTTCCGCCGCATGCGGGCCTTGCTTACGGTCTGGACCGTCTTGTGATGCTTATGGCCGGAGAAGACTCCATCCGTGATGTCATCGCATTTCCGAAGGTAAAGGATGCTTCTTGTCTGATGACGGATGCTCCGAACGTGGTAGATGACAAGCAGCTTACCGAGCTGGCGCTTGCCATTACCGCTCAGTCGGAAGAGTAAAAGGGAGACTATTATGCGTATACCAAACATGCCGGATAAGGTATGGGACCTGTTAAAGCAACAGGGAATCGAAAAAAATCAGATTTTATTAGGTGCACGCACCGATATGAATACCGCCTGTGAGTATGCGGACGGATATTTGGTACTGACAAAGGAGAAGCTGGCGGTAGCCTCTTCTCCGGCGGTGCCGTCGGAAGTGCATATCTTTAAGGGATATCCGGTGTCGGATGAGCCGAAGGAATTACGGGAATGGTATCTTACGGTGTATTCCGTGGAAGAGCTTTCCGAGACCAGGATTGAACGTCAGGTGGCATGCGCCGTTTTTACCGCGAAGGTAGCCGGAACGGATCGTATTCTTGCCGCATTTTCAAATTTATGTATCAAACATGCATATGAGTTGGTTCGTCGCTTGGAACACCTTGACAAAGAGGAGGATGGAGAAAAGCAGGAAAAACCGGAGGAAGAGGAGTACTGTCCGAAGTGCGGTACCATGTACCCGGATATGAACCGGAAGATTTGTCCGAAATGTATGGACCGTAAGTCCGTTTTTGTTCGTACGTTCTCTTATTTTAGGCCGTATACCGGTGCGGTTATCCTGCTGTTTCTCAGTATTGTGATTACGGCACTTTTAAATTTGATTTGGCCGTATTTGAGCGGTACGGTGCTGTATGACTATGTGTTACGGAAGAATCTTACGTTCTTGGAACCGTTCGGTCTGGAGAAGATTGAGATATTTACGGCACTTACACTTCTTGTAGTGGTAATGTTTTTAACGAGACTGGTACTGCAGATTTTCCAGATTATCCACGGCGTAATTACCGCAAAAGTTGTGGTAAGCGTTGTAAGAGACATGAAAAAGGATGTTTTCCATCAGATGGGGAAATTGTCCATTCAGTTCTTTAAGAGCAGACAGACCGGTAGTTTGATGACCCGTGTGTTAAGTGACGCGGACCGTGTCACCGGCTTTTTCGTAGACGTATTGCCGTATGCATTTGTACACGGATTTACCATTATTGCGACTTTGGCGGTTATGTTTTCCATGCGCTGGCAGTTGGCCATCGTGGCAGTTGTTTTGATGCCGGTTACGGTTTTGATCAGTATGAAGCTCCGTCCGAAGCTTTGGGGATTGTACGGACGACGTCACAGAAAAGAGCGTACCGTAAACAGTAATGTAAACGATAACCTGACCGGTGCCCGTGTGGTAAAGGCCTTCGGTCAGCAGGCAAATGAGATTTCCCGTTTTGAGAAGGGAAACAAAAAGCTTTCCGAGGCAGAGGTGGATATCGTCCGTTATAACAATAAGTTTACGATTATTTTCTCCGGTGTGAGAGAACTCATAAACCTGATTGTCTGGGCACTGGGTGTCTGGTTTGTAATGGCTACGGATTATTTTGAAGTTGGTATGTTACTGACCTTTACCGGATATGTAGGTCAGCTTTCCGGTCCGATGGACTTCTTTTCCCGCTTCTTTAATAACTGGTCCGACAGTATGAACAGTGCACAGCGTATGTTTGAAATCTTAGACTCCATTCCGGAAGTGACGGAAAAAGAACAGGCGGTGCGCCTGACAGAGCCGGATGGCGAGATTGTATTGGATCACGTGACCTTTGGTTATGAACTCAGTAAGCCGATTTTAAAGGATATTACCTTACATATTAAGCCGGGCGAAATGCTTGGTATTGTAGGTCGTTCCGGTGCGGGAAAGACGACCCTCGTAAACCTGATTTCCCGTATGTATGACCCGCAGGAAGGTCAGATTTTAATTGACGGTGTCAATGTGCGGGATATGGCATTTTACGATTTACGTCGTAATGTAGCCATGGTATCCCAGGAGACCTATATTTTCATGGGAACGGTAGAGCAAAATATTGCCTATGCAAATCCTACGGCAACCAAGGAAGAGATTATTCAGGCAGCGGTACTGGCAAGTGCCCATGAATTTATCCTTCGCATGCCGGACGGTTACGATACGGTCATCGGTTCCTCGGGACGCCAGCTTTCCGGCGGTGAGAGACAGCGTATTTCCATTGCCCGTGCGATTCTTGCAAATCCGAAGATTTTGATTTTGGACGAAGCGACGGCTTCCGTGGATACGGAGACGGAGAAGGCGATTCAGACGTCCATGCAGTATCTGGTAAAAAACCGTACCACGTTGTCCATTGCCCATCGTTTGTCTACCCTGCGTGATGCGGACCGTTTGATTGTACTGGATCACGGAAAGATTACGGAGGAAGGAACCCAGGAGGAGCTTACCGAACTTCGGGGTACTTATTACAAATTGATGGAATTGCAGACGAAGGCACTGGCTTTAAAGGGACTGGAATAGGAGGCTATTGTGAGAGAGCATTTTGAAGAAGAATTTAGTTTAGAGCAGATGGAGCAGGAAACGGAAGCGATGCTCCGCCTCCGTTATCTTTCTCCGGAAACGGCAACCTTTGCCCGTACCGAAGGCGGTTTTGTGAGCCTTAAGGTAGAGGGAGAGGAGTATGCCCGTGTACAGGTGGTGCGGATGTTCCCGTTTTCCGAGCCGGGCAAGTACATTTCCATCCGTACCGCGGAGGAAACCTCCAAAGAAATCGGCGTGATAGAGAAGATGGAAGTGTTTCCGAAAGAGGTACAGGAGATGTTATTGGAGCAGCTGGCATTACGCTACTTTACCCCGATTATCACAAAGATTTATCAGATTAAGGACCAGTACGGATTTGCGTATTTTGACGTGGATACCGACAGGGGACATTGCCGTTTTGTGATTCGTATGGGCGGTAATGCGGTGGTGCATCTTTCCGATACGAGAATTATTATTTCGGATATTGATGAGAACCGGTTTGAAATTCCGGATGTATCGAAGCTTACCGTAAAGGAGCAGAAGAAGTTAGATCTGTTCCTGTAGGGTTGTGGTTTTTATGCAAGGCATAAAAGATGTCTTACATAACAGCAAGAGAGGAAATCCATATGATATTAAAATTTGAGTTAAATCAAAAGGAGCTGGCGGCTCTGGCCCTTTCAGCGGGCGAAGAGGTGCTGTATGCGGTTCCTTACGATTGTGACCTTTCCGGCAAGTATGTAAAAAACGGGTTTACGGTAGTGACGAACAAGCGCCTGGTATTACTACAGAATGCCGTAAAGGAAAAAGAATATGATTTGTCCGAGTACGATGCGGTAAAGGCAGAACCGCGGATTAACTGCGGTGTGTTGTATGCGGTAAAGGACGGACAGGATTATCTCATTGTACGATATTCCGCAAAGCACCTGGCGCGGTATGCTTATGTGGCAAGAGGTGTGGCTCTGCTTAAAAGCGGAAGCAATGAACGTGCGGAGAGCGAAGAAAACGAAAAGACTTGTTTTGTCTGCGGCAGAGCGTTGCCGGGAACCAAAGAGTGTCCGTATTGTAACAAGAAAGGCAGAGGCGTCTTTTTCCAGATAGTACAGCTCCTCGGTTCTTACAAAAAGCAGTTGATTCCGATTATCGCTTTGATGGTAACCCGTGCAATTATCGGCTTGTTCAGCCCGGAACTGCAGAAGTATCTGGTGGATGAGATATTGTACAGCGGAGAAAAGAAGTATTCTATGGCTGTGCTGGTACTTATTGTCATGTTCTTTGTGGGTATCGGTATTGCGGTGGTGGATATCGGAAAGAGCTACGGTTGTGCAAGACTCGGTTCCACCATCGGTAAGGATTTGCGATCCAAGTTATACAATAAGATTCAGATGCTTTCCCTGTCGTACATTCATGAGAAGCGTCCGGGTGCTTTGATGAACCGTATTATGCATGATACGGGCAGAATTCGTATGTTCGTGGAGCATGTATTCTGTAACATGTTTACGGTTGTTATTATGTTTATAGCGGTTGTGATTTACATGTTGGTGTTGAACTGGAAGCTGGCGCTGATTTCTTTCATTTTTGTACCGATTGCGGCCGTGGTTTCCATGCTGTGGAGA
Organism: Lachnospiraceae bacterium; assembly: GCA_017938405.1. Classification (GTDB taxonomy): domain Bacteria; phylum Bacillota; class Clostridia; order Lachnospirales; family Lachnospiraceae; genus SIG307. The sequence continues at coordinate 414,193 of JAGBBP010000014.1, read as the reverse complement.
AAGAACATTCATCGCCGGTTCCGTTTACAGGGTAAAAAATCCGACGACGTACATAGTGCATTGCAGGACGTGATTTCCGGTATGAACGTAGTAAAGGGCTACGGTAAGGAAAAGGATGAGTCCGAAAAGTTTAATATGTTTTCCGATGTGTTTGCCAATGTGCAGAAGCGGAACGAAGTGTTCTGGGCCATGTTCTTCCCGCTTCTTAACTTCCTTATGGGTGCCGGTGTCTATCTGGTTATTTTTTACGGCGGAAGAAGCGTACTGGGAGAGACCATGACCGCCGGTGAAGTAATGCAGTTTGTCAGCTATACTTCCATGCTTTATATGTACCTGGGATGGATTAACAACCTGCCGCGTCAGCTCATGGACCTGGTAACCAGTATGGAGCGTATCAACGATATTATGACCCAGGAGCCGAAGATTAAGAATACCGAGAAGGCATGTAAGCCGGAAATTACCGGCGCCATTGAGTTTAAGAATGCCACCTTCGGTTATCATTCTTACGAGCCGGTGGTGGAGGGGATTAACCTTACGGTAAAGCCGGGAGAAATGATCGGTCTTGTAGGTGCCTCCGGTGCCGGGAAGTCCACCCTCATCAATCTCATCATGCATTTGTATGATGTGGACGACGGTGAGCTTATGGTAGACGGAGAGAATATTAAGGACATCGATATCGACTATTACCACTCCAAAATCGGTGTGGTATTGCAGGAGACCTTCCTGTTCTCCGGTACGATTTTTAACAATATCCGCTACGCAAAGCCGGATGCCACGGAAGAGGAAGTCATTATGGCTGCGAAAATGGCAAATGCCCACGACTTTATCACCCGCATGCCGGACGGCTACAACACTTATGTCGGCGAAAAAGGAAGCCGTCTCTCCGGCGGAGAACGTCAGCGTATTGCTATTGCGAGAGCGATTTTAAATAACCCGAAGATTTTGATTCTGGATGAGGCAACGGCAAGTCTCGATACCGAGAGCGAATACCTGATTCAGACGGCGTTAGAGCGTCTTACCTCCGGTAAGACTACCTTTGCCATCGCACATCGTTTGTCTACCCTGAAAAACGCAGACCGCCTTGTAGTGATCGATAAACACCGCATTGCGGAAATGGGTAGTCACGACGAGCTGATGGAAAGAAAGGGTATTTACTACGGCCTTGTAACCGCCCAGCTTGAGATGCAGGCGAAGAAGGAGACGGTAGGGGCGTAAAGTTAGCCAAGGTGTATTCCTTAGATGTCGGCTATCGAAGGAAATAGAATAATTCATAAAGGAAGCCCCACAGTTATCGGTGCAAAAGATCGGTGAATGTGGGGCGTTTTAATATAGTTATGTAGAGATAATTAAAGTCTTAAGAAAGGGTACCGTAAGCACTGCAGGATAAGGTCGCATATACATTCTCAGTGGTGGTTGTAATGAAGAGTACTCTTTCCTTAAAGGTGGCATTACCGATGGCTTGATTTCCTCTTTTAGAAGCAGATGCATAGGTGTTTTCCCAATTGCTATCGTAGATGTTGAATGAGTAGGAACTGGATGTACAAGCAGCACTGGAGCCTGGAATGTATTGGAAGGTACCGTATAAGGTGAACTCCCATGCTAATTCTCCATCTGAATTATAGTAGGTTACTCTTTTAGCACCGGATTTTGTTTGTGTGGAACGGGCAGACCATGTAGTCCTTGATAGCGGAGTGGTCGGTTCCGGTAAAGTTTCTGTTATGGTAATGTGGAAACAGGAGCCATCTTCTAAGATGTCAATGTAGTCGGAAACTATTTGAGTTTCTTCACGCGTTAATGATGCATTAACAGGTGTTGCAGGGGCGAATGCAAAGGTTAGTAGGGAAATAAGGATACATGCTGTGGTTATAATAATTTTTTTTCATAAGGTCTCCTTGGAATTTAATGATTAAATTGTTGTTGTGTGCTGAAATCAAAGAGTTCTACGGCATAAATATTTCCTTTATGTCGTTCTTCTTCGCTGAATATCCAAATACCAATCGGAATCAGCAGAAGCAACAAGCAGATAAGAGCAACCAACAAGTGTTTCTTTTGTTTGTTGGTACGTGCCAAGTGGGCCTGAAGCTCATCGGGATCCATTGAGGATAGGTAATTTGCGGCAAAGATTTGAGGTGTGCCGAAGCACTCGTGAAGCATGGATTGTGTGACTTCCGGCATGTCATGGAAATGTTCGCAGATACTGCTTGTTAACTCTTTTTTTAAACGGAAGCGATATGTACCGGGAGTAAGCTGTAGTACTTCCTTGACATATTTCTTGATTACTGAATCATTCGTGTTCTTCATCCACCATTTCCTCCAGAGAATTGATATTCAAAATCGAAAGAACTCCTCTTGACAGAGAAAGATATTCTTTGCGAATCTCCGCTAAATACGCTTTTCCCACATCTTCAATGTGATAATAGACACGCATGCGTCGTTTGCCTACCTTTTCCTGACGGTCAGAAATAAAGCCTTTATCCAAAAGTCGATAAAGGGAAGGGTAGAGAGAACTTTCCTGCATGGTATAAAGGCCATTACTGCGGTTCTTGATTTCCTGAACCAGTTCATAGCCGTACATATCTGCGGAATCCAACAGCGTAAGAATTAAAAGCTCAATGGTTCCGCGTTTGACGTTGTCTGAAACTGCCATGTTTTACCTCGAGATAAATGAATTCATTAAAAATAGCCGACTAAGTTAACTTGTTTAAAGTATAACACAAAATATGCCGGTGTCAATAGTATGCACGGAATAATATTGTTGACAAAAATAATAATAAGTGATATAATCTAAAAAGCGTAGACGGGATGGATGCAGGATATGTTGAATGTATATATCGTCTTATCTATGTTATAAAGGACATTCACTATTCATACCACAAAGAGGAGGAATTCTAATGAAGAAAATAGCAAAAAAGTTGACAGCGGTTGTAGTGTTAGCTATGATGGTAGTAGTCGGAACGTTTGAAGGTGCTGTTGCAGAGGCTGCAACATGTCCGCCACATAATTGTGTGGATAGATATGCGTATGCAGAGGCTCCGTCAAATACTTCGCATGCGATTGAAGTAATGGATCATGATACGCTACAGTATCACACAGAAACCTGTTACTATACAGTGCAGAATTTTAAGTTGGCATCAATATGTACGAAGTGCTTTATTGAAGTGGGTACATATTGGAAGCAAGTGACGAATCATAAAAATGTAAATTGCGATCTTTATGGAATAAATGAAAAATACATTTATTAGGTAAAATGAATAGTGAATGTCTAATACAAGGACACAAGACAAAAGGAATTGGATAATATTTGAGCATTTTTACATAAGAATATTGACACAAAAATAGCGCAGATATTTTTGGAGGGATTTCAATGAAAAAAAGGATATTTTATTTGTTTATATGCACTTTTTTGTTTGGGATTGCGGCATGCAAATCTACACAGGGTGGCCTCAGTAAGTCAGTAGCCGATAATGTGATTTCGTTGCAACAAGGGGAGAAAACGGAGAAACTTACGGTGGTGGGAGAAGACGGTCCGTACTACTGTAATCTGGAGGAAAATTTAATCGGGACCTTTTCCTATATGCCGGAGGATTATCCGGTGCCGGTTTGTAAGGACCCGGTGTATGATATTACTTATTATGTGAATTACGGGCGGGACTATTATATTTATGCCAAGCGTGGGGATACATCGGAATGTGTGGTGGAGATTCCGGCGCGGAATTTGTACTGTAGCGAGGGTATTTTGTATTTTAGGACAGATGGTCACGACTTATATGAGTTTGATTCTTTTGTAGACGGAGCAATATTGGCTTATGACCCGACTGATGGGAGCGTTGAGGTTGTGATCAACGAGCCGACTTATGAGATTGCGGTATATCCGGATGGGATTCTTTATACGGTGAATGAGGAACGTATCAACGATGACGGAACCCGTAGCGGAACGAGACATCAGTTCTTCTATTCCTTTGAAAGCAAGGAAAGTAAGGAATTACCGCCACCGTTGCGTACCGTGTCTTGCTGGAAGGAGTATCAGTTGGTAGCGGAGACTTCTGTGGGTGAGGAAGGGGCTAAAAAGGTAGGATATCGTTTAGAAACACCGGATGGAGAATCTGGAGGCATGTTACCGAACTGGTCAGAACTTCCGGCAGTTTATCGCGTCCGGGAGGACGGAATATTCTATTTGGATGTGAAAGAGAATGCTTTGATACATTACGATATACAAACGGGAGAATATGAAACGTTGGTAGAAGCGGCACTTCCGTCAACGTTTCCGACTGTGTTTTTTGTGCAGGAAGATGTAGTTTATTTGAGCAACGGAATTCGTTATTCTTTTTCGGAAAACAAGCAGTATAAAGTGGAAATAAAGGAAAAGGGAAGTGCATGGATACAGGGCTATTACACAGACGGAGAGGAGTTGTATGTTCTGGCGGACGGGATGCTATGGTTGTATGAAGAAAAAAGGGTGGAGGAAACAGGGTATGTTACATCACAGATTCCGGGACGTACGTTTACAATCGGTTGCTATGAGGCAGAGTTACATCCCTTAGGAGAGTAAATTCATAATTTTACCTTGACACTCCGTTCTACACATGGTAGAATATAGATAATTCTACCATGTGTAGAATTTTAAAAGTGCTTTTTGAAAGGAGAGGACGGAATGAAAAAGGGAGTGTTATGTTTACTTATCTGCGTATTGGTGTTTGCTTCGGGAGCATGTAAGAAGCCGGGAGAAGATATTGAGGTCTCGAAACCGGGTACAGAGGGAAATAAAGGCGGTCTCAGTAAGCCGGTAGGAGAGGATGCGGTGAGTAGGCTGCAGGGTGCTGTGTTAAAGAATCTTACGGTGGTGGGAGAAGACGGCCCGTATTACTGCAATCTGACGGAAAATATGATCGGAACCTATAGCTATATGCCGGAGGATCATCCGGTCCTTGTATGTAAGGATCCAGTGTATAATATTACCTATTATGTGAATTACGGGCGGGACTATTATATCTATGCCAAGCGAGGAGAAGAATCGGAATGTGCGGTAGAAATTCCGGCAAGGGATTTGTACTGTAGGGAAGGAGTCCTGTATTTCCGGACCGATGAATTTGATATGTATACGTTTGATTCCTTTGCGGACGGCGCTATTCTGGCCTATGACCCGACCAAGGGGAGTGTGGAGGTAGTGATGAATGAGCCGACCTTTCAGATGGTGGTATATCCGGACGGGATGCTTTATGAGGTGGATGAGGAGCATAGTAACGAAGGCAGCACCCGTATAGTAACAAGGCATCAATTCTTTTACTCCTTTGAAACCAAAGAAAGTAAGGAATTACCGCCGCCGATGCGTACAATATCCCGTTGGAAGGAGTATCAGTTGGTGGCGGAAATCTCGGAAGACGAGAACAGGGGCGTAGTGGGATATCGTCTGGAAACGCCGCAGGGAGAGTCTGACGGACGTTCGGTGGGGTGGACGAAGCTTCCGGCATTGTTTTGTACTATGGAGGACGGGATTTATTATTATGACACAAAGAAGGATATTCTAATGCATTATGATGTGGAAACGGATACGACGGAAACGGTGACAGAGCTTGCATTTTCGTCGACTTTTCCGAGTGGGTTTCTTCATACGGAGGATGCTGTCTATTTTTCGAACGGACTCCGTTATTCCTTTGCCGAGGATAAACAGCATCTGGTAAAAATCCGGGAAAAGGAATCTGCACATATTGCTAATTTTTATACAGACGGAGAGTCGCTTTTTGTTCTGGCGGATGGTATGCTGTGGTTGTATGAAGAGGAAAAGGTGATGGAAACCGGTTATACAACGTCAGAGCTTCCGGGACGGTCTTTTACAGTCGGTTGTTATGAGGCGGTATTGCATCCCTTAGGAGAATGAGTTCTATGGAGGAGACAGAATGAAGAAGAGTATGAAATGGGTGCTCGCGGGAGCGGTGGTTTTGAGTCTTATCGGTGTTGCGTGTAAAAAGGAAGAGGCTTATGTAGGTGTACCGGTGCAGGAGGTCAGTACGGTCTATGATTTGAAGGATGTGCAGTCCTATACCATAGATGGGGATGGAAATCTGTATTGCTTTCAGGTGGAATTTGATATGGAAAACGGAACCTCGGAGGCACGGTTAACCAAGTGGGACAAGAAGGGAAATTCGGTCTTTTCCCGGCCCTTTGATTCGGAAAAGAGCAGCGGCCTTTCCGCAATGACAATACAGGACAACCTGCTGTATTTTGTGGCAGACGGGTTTGACGGGAAGGATGTATGCAGCTTTTTGTATACTTATGATTTGGACAGTTCGGAGATTACCTTTTTACAGTCCTTCCGGTATTTGAAACGGGTGGACCGGATTTTTGTGAATAAGAACCGGGTGTATCTTTTGGGACGGAACCGGGTTACTTCGGCGGGAGGTACTTCCGACAGTTATTCTTATAACGGAGAACGGGTGTTGTGGTGTTCTCTGGATACAAAGGACGTGTTTGAACTGGGCTTTGGGGAGCCCATTGATATGGCAATGAGAGAGGACGGGACACCGGTGTTTTATATTCACGAGGAGGACGGTTTTTCTTTCGTAAGCTACAATGAGAAATCAGATACGGTAGAGACCCTGGCAAAGACCCCGGAATATAAGATGAATTGTTTTACCCTTTGTGAGGACGAAGAGAGCATCCTGTATCACACCGAGCGGGGGTTGGTACTGTCGAAGCTTTCGGAGCTTGGAGTGGAAAGTGAACTATATCCGGATACCAACTTTTGGGACAAGGGGTTATGTTATGTAAACGGAAGCGTGGCATGCCGGGGGTGGAATCACGAGCTGGTGCAGTTTCCGTTGGAGCAGGTGAAGAAAGAGACAGAGACCATCCGTTACCTTTCCGTAGGGTTTGAAACCCAGACTCCGTACGGTTGCGGCTATCGGATTGACCGGAGGGATTTTTCGGAAACGGAGATGGACAAGTTTGCCTTAAAGATACTGGCTCAGGATTCGGATTATGATTTGTGTATGGTGGATACCTCCGATTCCATCAGCTATAACCTGAAGGAAAACGGCGTGTTTTACCCGTTAAATGATGTGCCGGGAATCGAAGCATATCTGGATGCCTGTTTTCCCTATGTGCGGGAGGCGGCAACGGATGAGGACGGTCTGATTTGGATGTTGCCGATAGAGGTGAATATTCCGGGCTTTGTTATGGATGCGGACCAAGTGTCAAAATTCGGTTTTACCGACCAAATGACCTTTGAAGCGTATTTCCGGGCGCAGGCGGCATTGCCGGAAGAGGAACGGAATCAGACGGATACCCCGTGGGTGGCGTTTTTGAATCATTTCTTTTATCAGTATTTCGGGAAAAACGATACGGTGGATACCGTGGTGTTCCGGGATACCGTAAAGCTGTTTTCGGAGTACATGGATTGTATCAGCGGCTATAGCGCAAGAGGCGACGGAAGTCCGGCAATTTACCATTGTGCGACACGGGCGGATAGCTACGGAGCTTATTATATTACGGAGTTTGCCAAAAATAAGGTAGTATACTCCTGGCCGAAAGTGACCGGAGAAGAAAAGAACTCGGGAACTTGCCTGTTTCTGGCGGTGAATCCGGAGTCCGACCGGTTGGAGGAGACCCTGCAGTATCTGGGGGATTTGATTGCCTATACCGGGAAGCAATCGGAGCAACCGCTGTTTTTCGCGGACCGGCCGGTGGGTGAGGATACCTATGAACAATCCTTGTATGCGTTATACCAAAACGGTGAGATTTCCTTTGCCATAGAGGAAGAAATTACGGACGGTTATGAGGATGTGCTTGCGGATGTTACAAAGTTAGATGCGTATATTACGGAGACCGATCGGAAGTTAAAGGTGTATTTAAGGGAGTAAGCAGATAGATATGGAAAAACGAAGAAAGGGGTGCGGTATGGGAAAGAAAAAATGGCTTCTTGCAATCAGCATTGTATTTTATTTCGGGATGGCCCTCCTGGCGTTGTTTGCGGAAAAGATTCATACGGCATCCCTGCCGCGGGTGCGTATCGGCTATTTGGAGCAGAGGGTATTCACGGTGGGAGAAAGCCAATCGTTTTTTTCGGCACTGCCCCGGGAGCTTTGCGAAACGGAGCTGTATTATCTGTCGGAGGAGGAAAAGAATGGAGAGATTCGTTACATTGCCCGGGCGTTGGATGAAGTAGTCCTTGGGGAAGAAGAGGAAGGATATTGCCCGGTAATAAAAGGAATGTCGTCCCTTTGGCCGTTGATTACGGAGGGGGCGGAGGAGCTGACCGAGGGACAGGAGGTGTTTGTGGAAAATGAAGAAGACCTTAAGTCATGGTACTAAATGGAATTTGCGTTGTATCTGCTGCCTGGTACCAAGCTTTCTGGGAATTGCGGTGTTTTTTCTGCTACCTTATATCCGGGTGTTGTATTATTCGGTCATTAACAACCAGTTCCAGAAGAAGTTTGTGTGGTTTGACAATTACATAGAGGTACTGAGTAACGAGTATTTCCGGCTTGCCATGAAAAACAGCCTGCTGCTAATTGCAATCGGGGTGCCGGTGCTTTTGTTGCTTTCTCTTTTGTTGTCCTTTTTGCTCTCCTTTTCCATGCGGAAGTTTGCCTTCTTACGGGATTTGTTTATTTTTCCGATGGTGGTGCCCACCGCGGCAATTGTGCTGGTATGGAGGGAGTTTTTTGCGGCGTCCGAAACCGCACTTCCGATTTATGTGCTGTTTGTGTGGAAGAATCTGGGACTTTGCATCATTCTTCTGACGGCGGCACTGACTACCGTTGAAAAAGAGATTTACGAGTCGGCAAGGTTAGACGGAGCGGGAGCGTTGCGCCTGCACCTGCAAATCAGTGTGCCGCTTATTACACCGACCTTGTTTTTTACCTTACTGTTGGCGATTATGAATACCTTTAAAATCTTTAAGGAGAGCTTTTTGTTTTACGGCGGGAAGTATCCGCCGGACCATAGCTATACGTTGCAGTATTACATGAATAATAACTTTTTGAAATTTGATTATCAGGCGTTGGCATCGGCATCGGTACTGACCTCTGTGCTTGTTCTGGTGATTGTGTTCGCGGGACTTTCCCTGCAAAGGAGGGTACAGTCATGACGAAAAAGAAGTTGTTTGCCGGGCTGTTGTTCGGAATGCTTTTTCTGGCCGGGATTATATTTTTAGTGCCGGTGGTACTGACGGTCATCGGCTCCTTTCTGATTGACGGGAGAGGATCTGTAGTCGGCTACCGGGAGTTGTTTTTTAACTGCTTTCCCTTTTACCGGATGTTTTGGAATTCGGTACTGTACGCGGTGGGAATTACGACAGGCGCGGTAGTAATCGCGATACCGGCGGCATTTGCCTTTAAGTTTGCAAGGTTTCCGGGGAAAAAAGCATTGTATGTCTTATACATTGTTTTGATGATGATGCCTTTGCAGGTTATGATCTTACCGAACTACATCGGCCTCCGGGATATGAAGCTTCTCAATACGCCCTTTGCCATTTTACTGCCGCTGTGTTTCTCACCCCTTGCGGTGGTGGTACTGCACCAGTACTTGAAGGAATGTGATGTGCAGGTGGTGGAGGCAGCGCGGTTGGAAACCAATTCTGCACTGCGGATTTTGTGGAACTGTATTGTGCCCCAGATTAAGGTTTGTGTGTTCGCGGTGGGACTTTTGATTTTTGCGGAGACCTGGAATCTGGTGGAACAACCGCTGTTATATCTGGAGGACGACAAATGGAAAAATCTTTCCCTGCTGTTTAGCGAAGCGGACCGGTACGAGGCAGAGGTACTGTTACCGGCGGCGGTGTTGTTTATGGTGCCGGTGTTGTTGTGGTATTTGTTGTTTCATAATGAATTACGAAAAGGGTTGAAGGTGTAAAAGAATGTGTGCGCCCCTCAAATGTCAGTGTTGAAAGCTGAGGTTTGAGGGGCGTTTGTTTGTATGGAGAAGAATAAGCATCTCTTTCTTCCTAAATTGCCGACAAGGAATGTATTGACAGTAAATTCTTTACAATGCTATACTCGAATTATGAAGTAGGAAAGGAGTGTTGCTATGGGTAAGAAAATACTGTTATTGTGCTGTTTTTGTGCGGGAATATTGACTTGGTTTGCTGCTTGCGGAAAATCCAACGGACTTTTGGCGGATGTGACTCCGGAAAAGGACAAGACAGTTGCTTTTGTAGAATACCAAAAGGAAGCTTCCGTAAGCTATACGATGTCGGATTCCGAGGCGGTTGATGAATTTTTGGAGCAGATAGACCATCTGTCTGCCGAACCGGCGGAGGAGTGGACAAACGAGCTGGTTACTTTGCCGATTTATGGTATTGCGGTGTTACAGAAGCCGGAGGGGGATGCCCTGGGAGCGCACATTACATACGGGTATTGGAGTAATGGCTACTGGGTTACAGCTGACGGACAGGCGTACAAAATGAAGTTACCTACAGAGGCGTTAAAGGAGGATTATGAGTGGGAGGAGAAGCCTTTTTTCACCATTAGAACACTTGCAGCGGTGAAGCCGTTGGTGGTGGATGAGCAGGGCTGGAAGAAGGAGCTTTTGACAGAGGCGCAGCCTGCGGCGACGATTCCGGGGCTGGTGACGTCGGCAACAAAAGAGGGAGACACCCTTACGGTCAGTGTCGACAATCAGGGAGAAACTGCATACATGGGAGACAAGTATGACTATGTGTTAGAGGTTTGTCTGGATGAGGTGTGGTATGATTTGCCGTTTGCCGTATGGGGACGGTATTCAAGGGGAGAAGTGCCGTGGTTTGATTCGGGTGTGAAATCAACACTTACTTATTCTTTGGATATTTATGGCAGTTTACCGGCAGGAACCTACCGCCTCGTAACCGGTTCCGAAGAGGACCGGGAAAATCTCGTAGAGTTTGTACTTCCGTAAGCAAAATTGTTGCTTACCTAAGCAAAAATTAATTGACACATTCTGAAAAGAAGCGTATAATATATAGCGGTATCAAGTATACCGCTATTATTTTTTTGGAGGGAACATCTATGAACAAAGGTACTGTTAAGTGGTTCAACAACCAGAAGGGTTTCGGTTTCATCAGCGATGAGCAGGGTAACGATGTATTCGTACACTACACCGGCTTAAACATGGAAGGCTTCAAGTCCTTAGAAGAGGGCCAGGCTGTTGAGTTCGAAATCGTTGAGGGTGCTAAGGGACCGCAGGCTACGAACGTAACCAAGTTATAATTCAAGAAAGTTTTACGTGTACCTTTTTCTCATATATAAATTGTTTTAGATTTTTATACGGAATTAGTTATATTGTAAGAACGAATTGAAGTAAGGGGATATCGACTTTCGATATCCCTTTCTTACGACATGGGAAAGAAAACTTTCCCATGTCGTAAGAAATGCTCCGCCGGATGCACACTCGCGCGATTGGAAGATGTCGCAAGCGACCGCGCTCGGCGCGAGAGTTCCGCGAGCGGAACTCTATTCGTAATAATAACCATGGAGGCTGGAGATGGAGAAGACGGGTAAGTTTGGAAAGTGTGTGCTTTGGACGATACTGAGTTATGTGGTGATTTCCGTGATTGCGGGAGTCTGTTCGGTGATTCGCGGGGCAGTACAGGGGGGAGCAAACGGGGTTACCTTCTGGATGGTGGTTGAACTTTTGCTTGTGCCGGTATTGTTTGTACTTGCGGGATATCTGGGAACCGTAAAGTGTGGATTTGATAGATTTAAGAGTTATAAGGTATGGCTGTTTGCAGCATTGTTTTCCGGCGTGCTTTTAGCTTTGTGGTATTTGTTGCTGGAAGTGTATGTAGTGTTTAATTTGCCGGTGGCGGAAGGCGTGTCTGCAATTGATATGTTTTTACGCAGAGTGACGGTGGTGGAGAATTATACGGTATTATTCCTGTCCCAAACGGACGGATACCGGTATGGTATTTTGCCGATGATTCATTTTGTTGTAAGAATTGTGTATTGGTTGCTGTATTTATGGGGTAACCGGATCGGTGTATCAAAGGAGAAGTAAAATGAAACTGATTGTCAGATATTGTAAGCCGTATGCATTTCGTATGCTGTACGGCTTTCTGATTAAGATTTTAGGTACGTTTGCGGACCTGGGACTTCCCTGGGTGCTTTCCTACATATTGGACAATGTGGTGCCGCTTGGAGAAATCCGTCCGGTGCTTTATTGGGGTGCCTTTATGTTGTTTCTGGCTGTGGCGGCCCGGTATTGTAATATCTGGGCAAACCGGAAGGCTTCTTTGGTAGCACGGGATGTGACCCGGGCGGTTCGCCACGATTTGTTTGTCAAGACCATGGACTTGTCCGGAAGTCAGACGGATACGCTCCATATCCCTTCTTTAGTATCCCGTATGACCTCCGATACCTACAATATTCACCACATGGTGGGAATGATGCAGCGTCTGGGGGTACGTGCGCCGATGATTTTGGTGGGCGGTATTATTATTACCCTGACCATGGAGCCGGTGTTGACCCTTGTTTTGGTCATTCTTTTGCCGATTCTCGGCGGACTTATTTTCTATATTTCAAGAAAAGGTATTCCGCTTTATAAAAAGGTGCAGTCTTCCATGGACTCCATGGTGCGGATTATGCGGGAAAATATTTCCGGTATCCGGGTCATTAAAGCACTTTCCAAAACCGAATACGAGAAGAACCGGTTCAAGGATGCCAATGACGGGATGCTGCAGAGAGAGTTGCATGCCGGGAGTGTGATGGCCTTGTCCGGACCACTGATGGGACTTTTGTTAAATATAGGTTTAACTTTGGTTGTTATCGTGGGAGCGTACCGGGTAAATGCCGGAGCCAGCGAACCGGGAAAGATTGTAGCCTTTCTTTCTTACTTTACCATGATTTTAAATGCGGTGATTATGATTAACCGTATTTTTATGGTGTCTTCCAAAGCAACCGCTTCTGCGGGACGTATCGAGGAAGTACTGGCGGCTCCGAAGGAGTTACTGTTAAAAGAGGCAGACGGTTTTGCCACCGCTCCGAAAAAGGGTGTTCCTCACATTGAGTTTAAGAATGTTTCTTTCGGTTATCATGCGGCACCGGGAGAAACGGAAAAGTATTGCGTCCGGGATATTTCTTTCCGGGTATACCATGGAGAGAGCCTTGGTATTATCGGGGCTACCGGCAGCGGAAAGACAACATTGTTGAACCTTTTGATGCGCTTTTATGATGTGACGGAAGGACAGATTTTGATTGACGGAAAAGACATCCGGGAAATTCCGCTGACAAAGTTGCGGGACCGGTTCGGTGTGGTATTCCAAAACGATGTGGTATTTGCGGATACCTTACGGGAAAATATTGCATTCGGAAGAAGTATGGAGGATACAGAGGTTTCTCTGGCGGCGGAGCATGCCCTGGCGGCAGGCTTTATCGGCGGCAAGGAAGAGGGATATCTTCATAAAGCGGCCATTAAAGGTGCGGACTTGTCCGGCGGACAACGGCAGCGTCTTTTGGTGGCAAGAGCTCTGGCCGGAACACCGGAGATGTTACTTTTAGACGATGCGTCTTCCGCGCTGGATTACCGGACGGATGCGGAGATTCGAAAGAATATCCGGGAAAATTACGGAGATACCACAACGATTCTGGTGGCGCAGAGAGCGTCTTCCGTGATGCAGATGACCAACATTCTGGTGCTGGAAGAGGGCGAATGCATCGGTTACGGTACCCACGGAGAACTGATGGAACATTGTGAAGTATATCATGAAATCGCAACCCAGCAAATGGGCGATGTGGAATAGGGGGTGGAAGGATGAAACGATTGTTACGTTATATGGCGAATTTTAAATTTCATCTTCTGCTGGCCCTGGTACTTGCCATATCCAGTAACCTTTTGGCCCTGGTGGGGCCGTCCCTATCCGGAAAGGCAGTGGATGCCATTGCCTTGGGAAAGGGAAAAGTGGATTTTGATACGGTATGGTATTATGCCGGCTGGATGATTTTGTTTTACGTGGCTTCGGCATTGCTTTCTTATGCATTGTCCATTTTGATGCTGCATATCGCACAGAAAATGGCGGCACGGATGCGACAGCAGGTGTTTGACCGGTTATTGTCCTTACCGGTAAGCTATTTTGACCGGAATCAGGCGGGAGACATTATCAGCAGGGTGTCTTATGATATTGATGTAATTTCTACCTCTGTGTCGAATGATTTTGTGCAGGTGGTGGCGGGACTGGTTACGGTCATCGGCTCCTTGGTGATGATGGTTGTAATTTCTCCGCAGTTGGTACTTGTTATGTTTTTGATGATACCGCTTTCCATATACTACACCAGATATATGGCGAAAAAGACCCGGCCCATGTTCCGGAAGCGTTCCGCGAAAGCCGGTGAGTTAAACGGTATGGTGGAGGAATTGATTACCGGACAGAAAACCATTCAGGCCTATGCAAAGGAACAGGTCATGACAGACCGGTTTGACGTAAAAAACGAAGAAGCGGTGACCGCCTATTACAATGCAGAGTATTACGGCAGTATGATCGGGCCGACGGTGAACTTTATCAATAACTGTTCCCTGACGGCGGTAACGGTGGCAGGCTCCGTATTATATTTGCTGAAGTATTTGTCTCTCGGGGATATTTCCTCCTTTGTGTTGTATTCCCGTAAGTTTTCCGGTCCGATTAACGAGCTGGCAAACGTAGTCAGTGAGATTCAGTCCGCCCTTTCCGCCGCGGAGCGTGTGTTCCGTGTCATTGAAGAGCCGACGGAGGCGGAGGACATATACGGTGCATTGGAATTGTCGCAGGTGAAGGGCGATGTTACCATGAAAGACGTGGATTTTTCCTATGTGCCGGAAAAGCCGATTATTAAAAACTGGTCCATGGAAGCAAAGGCCGGAACCTTAGTAGCGATTGTGGGACCCACCGGAGCGGGAAAGACTACGATTATCAATCTTCTCATGCGTTTCTATGACCCGCAAAGCGGCGAAATCCGCATAGACGGACACGAAAATCGTGAGGTGACCATGAAGAGTCTGCGGTCCTCCTACGCCATGGTGTTGCAGGATACCTGGGTGTTTGAAGGAACGGTGCATGAAAACATTGCTTACGGAAAAGAAGGTGCCACCAGGGAAGAAGTGATTGCCGCAGCAAAGGCGGCTGGAGTGCATGAATTTGTAAAGCGTCTCCCGGAAGGGTATGATACGGTAATTACCGAGGATGGTGTGAATCTGTCCAAGGGGCAGAAACAGTTGTTGACCATTGCCAGAGCCATGCTTTCCGAGGCAAAGATGCTGATTTTGGATGAGGCGACCTCCAATGTAGATACCCGGACGGAGCTTCGCATCCGGAATGCCATGTTAAAACTGATGGAAGGAAAAACCTGCTTTGTCATCGCACACCGACTTTCCACCATACAAAATGCGGACAAAATTATTGTGGTAAATAACGGAAATATAGAGGAAAGCGGAACTCATGCCGAATTAATGAAAAAACAAGGGTTTTATTATAAACTTTATGCTTCACAGTTTCATTAAAATGTGGTAAAATAGATGAAAATAATATTGCACAGAAAAAAGTGTGATTAGGGGAACGCGTCAGCTGTGGAAATACAAAAGGAAGGATAGTTTTTTATGAGTGGTTTTTTTAGTTCCGACAACAAATTTTTTATTTTAATGAGCAAGATTTTTGATATGCTTGTGCTCAGTATTGTGTGGTTGCTTTTAAGTATCAGCGGTTTGATGCTTGCCGGATACTTTATCGGTACCGGAATAGTGGAAGTGGGAAGCGGGTTGTTCTTTGTACTTTTGCTTGTGTCTGTTTTTCTTACGTGTCTCATGGGACCGGCAAGTACTGCGTTTTACTATACGGTGGTAAAGGTAATCCGCAGGGAGCGCAGTTATTTGTTTAAAGAGTTTTTCCGTTCCTTTAAGTTGAATTTCAAACAGGGCATGCTGATTGCGCTTATATATGTGATTATTGCGTTTGTTGCGGCAGTGGATATGATGTTTTTGCTGGAGTCCTCGGGAGAAGGCTCCAAGATGAGCGGTATTATGCTGGGAGCGTTTTTTGTGCTTGTTATTTTTACCGTATTTTCGATTGTTTATGTTTTTCCGGTATTATCCCGTTTTACGGTAACCATAAAGAATTTGATTAAATGGGCGTTTTTTATGTCGATTCGCCATATCGGTTGGACGTTACTTCTTGCGGTCATGTTCCTCGGTTGCGGTGTTTTGATGTATTTTTCGTTCTTTTATATGCCGCCGCTTATGGTGGTATTACCGGGCGTTTATACTCTGCTTGCTTCTTTCCCGATGGAGCATATTTTTAAGCGCTATATGCCGCAAGAGGAAGAATCGGATGAGGAATCGGGGATTGATCGCTGGTACAATGAATAAAGGAAACCTACGGCTTTCGGATTAGGAGGGTTCTATGGAGAAAAAATTGTATGACTTGATGCATTGGGGAAGAATCGAAGCGGTTGTGTACGGGGAAGAGGACAAGCCTTATGACTTTTTAGGTGCACGACAGACAGAAGAAGGTACATTGATTCAGGCTTATTTTCCGGAGGCTTGTAAAGTGAGCGTACGGTATAAGACAAAAGAGTACCCGATGGAGTGCGTAGATGAGAACGGTTTTTTTGCTGTTTTATTGGAACAGAAAAATGTAAAGACCTACCGTTATCATGTGGAATATGAATCGGGAGAAACGGAAGCGGAGGATGTATATCGTTTCGCACCGACGCTTTCCGAAGCGGAAATGCAGTCCTTCTCCGAAGGAATCCATTATAATGCGTACAAGATGTTAGGTGCGCACCCGATGACCGTAGACGGTGTGGAAGGTGTCCGGTTTGCCGTATGGGCGCCGAACGCGGTTCGTGTCAGCGTGGTAGGGGATTTCAATTTCTGGGACGGCAGACGGCTTCCGATGCATCGCCATGAGAAATACGGGATTTTCGAGTTGTTTGTACCGGGAATCAAACAGGGTGATATTTATAAGTATGAGATAAAGGTAAAGGGTGACCTGGCGGTACTAAAGGCTGACCCGTATGCCTTTGCGGCGCAGAAGCGTCCGGATACGGCTTCGGTTGTATTTGATTCCTCTGCCTTTGCATGGACGGATGAGGCCTGGCAGACGGAAAAGGCCAAGGGACTTTCGAAAGAAAAGCCGATGTCGATTTACGAACTTCATCTCGGTTCTTTCAAAAAGCCGGAAGAGGAAGACGGCAGTTTTTACAATTATCGCGAACTGGCGGTAATGGTGGCGGATTATGTGAAGAAGATGGGATATACCCATATTGAATTGCTACCGGTCATGGAGCACCCGTTTGACGGCTCCTGGGGATATCAGGTAACCGGTTATTATGCACCGACGGCCCGTTACGGAACCCCGGAGGATTTTAAGTTCTTTATGAACTATATGCACGAGAAGGGAATCGGCGTGATTTTGGACTGGGTACCGGCTCATTTCCCGCGGGATACTTTCGGGCTTTCCGATTTTGACGGTACCTGCCTGTACGAGCATAAGGATCCGCGTCAGGGCAGTCACCCGCACTGGGGCACGTTGATTTTTAATTACGGAAGACCGCAGGTGTCCAATTTCTTAATTGCCAATGCCATGTATTGGGCTGAGGAGTTCCATGCGGACGGTATCCGTATCGATGCGGTGGCTTCCATGCTTTATCTGGATTACGGAAAAGAAGACGGCGGCTGGGTTGCCAATAAGTACGGCGGCAATGAGAATCTGGAGGCAATTGAGCTGTTCAAACACTTAAATTCCATGATGCATAAACGGAATCCGGGCGTGGTGATGATTGCGGAAGAATCTACGGCATGGCCGCTGGTGACGCATGCGGTAGAAGACGGTGGTCTCGGCTTTGATTATAAGTGGAACATGGGTTGGATGAATGATTTTACCAACTACATGAAGGCGGACCCGGTATACCGGAAGGGAAATCAGGGAGCACTTACCTTCAGTATTATGTATGCCCACAGTGAGAATTTTGTGTTGGTGCTTTCTCATGATGAGGTGGTGCACGGAAAGGGCTCCATGGTAAATAAAATGCCGGGTACTTACGAGCAGAAGTTTGATAACCTGCGGGCGGCTTATGGTTATATGATGACTCATCCGGGTAAGAAATTGTTATTTATGGGGCAGGATTTTGCCCAGTTTGCGGAGTGGAACGAAGCAAAGAGTCTGGAATGGGAGTTGACCGAGCAGTATGACTCTCATCGTCAGATGCAAGCGTATTATAAGGCTTTAAATCAGCTGTACACGTCTCATCCGGCTATGTATGAAGGCGATTATTTGCAGGAAGGCTTCGAGTGGATTGACTGCATGGATGCGGAACGCAGTATTATTACGTTCCTGCGCCGTTCGAAGGAGAGTAAGGAACAGCTTTTGGTAGTATGTAACTTTACTCCGGTGACCCATACGGAGTATCGTGTCGGGGTTCCGTTTGCCGGTAAGTTTAAGGAGATTTTCAACAGCAGTAAGGTGGAGTTCGGCGGCTCCGGTGAAGGAAATCCGCGTGTGAAGCGGTCCAAGCCGGTAAATTGGAACAATCGTGACAATTCTATTGAGCTTACGATTCCGGGACTTTCCATGATGGTATTCTCCTGTGAGGAGGAGGCTCCGAAGAAGGCTGCGGAGAAAAAGGCTAAAAAGACTGCAGAAAAGAAGACTCCGGCAAAAAAGGAAACAAAAGCCGCAACAAAGAAGTCTTCCAAGTAACAAAAGGAAAGCTTATTAATAAAGGGTTCGGAACCGTTTAGGGAAATTACTATATTGAAACAAAAGAAATTAGGAGGTACAAAAGATGGATACATCTGTATTGATTTCATTTTGGGAAGCGGCATGGCCGACAGTATTTGCGATTGTTAAAACGATTGTGGTAATTCTGCTGATTTGGTTTGTGGGTAAGAAGTTAATCGGACTTGCACTAAAGATTACAAAGCATGCGTTGGAGAAAGGGAAGGTAGATGACGGTGTACAAAGTTTCCTTATGTCCCTGCTTCGTATTTTACTGTACGGCGTACTGCTGGTTGTTTTGGTCAGTACGGTAGGGATAAACACCACTTCCATTATTACGCTTCTCGGTTCCGCAGGTGTGGCAATCGGTCTGGCATTGCAGGGCAGTTTATCTAATTTCGCAGGCGGTGTGTTGATTTTGATTCTGAAGCCGTTTAAAATCGGGGATTACATTGTGGCAAAGGGCCTGGAAGGTACGGTTACCGGTATTGATATTTTCTATACGAAGCTCCTTACCACAGATAATCGTCTGTCGTATTGCCGAACGGTTCCCTTTCCAACAGCGATTTGGTGAATGTCAGCCATGAGCCGACCCGCCGTGTGGATTTGGTTGCTTCCGTGGACTACGGCAGCGATATTAAAAATGTCAAAGCGATTTTATTTGACATCGGCTCCAATTTGGAGTATTCTTTTGAAGATGAAACACATCCGGTACAGGTATATGTAGATACCTACGGGGACAGTGCCATTAACTTAGGACTTCGTTTTTGGGTAAAGGCAGAGGATTACTGGACCGCAAAGTGGGAAGCTACCGAGCAGATTAAGGAGAAGTTCGATGCGGCAGGCATCAGCATTCCGTTCAATCAGTTGGATGTTATGATTAAAAATAAATAAGTTGAAACGATGAGGGAGATTACCGGTATGTCAGAAATGGTAACGGATATTTTCGGAATTGACGTGTTTAACGACACAGTTATGGCGGAGCGCCTTCCGGAAGAAACATATGCAGCATTAAAGAAGACAATTGAAAACGGAGAAGAATTGGATGCCCAGGTGGCGGAAGTGGTAGCCAATGCCATGAAGGACTGGGCAATCGAGAAGGGGGCAACCCATTATTCTCATTGGTTCCAGCCGATGACCGGTATTACTGCGGAAAAGCACGATGCATTTATTGCACCGGCTCCGGGTGGTAAGGTCATGATGGAGTTTTCCGGAAAAGAGCTGATTAAGGGCGAATCCGATGCTTCCAGTTTCCCGAACGGCGGACTTCGTGCCACCTTTGAGGCACGAGGCTATACCGCATGGGACTGTACTTCTCCGGCTTTTGTCCGTGAGGATGCGGCAGGCGTTACCCTTTGCATTCCGACGGCCTTTTGTTCCTATACGGGTGAGGCTCTGGATAAAAAGACGCCGCTTCTTCGTTCTATGGAAGCATTAAATACCCAGGTACTTCGTATTTTGAAATTGTTCGGCAACGACGATGTGAAGAGCATTTCCTGTTCCGTAGGTCCGGAGCAGGAGTACTTCCTTGTGGACCGTGCGAAGTTTTTAAAGAGAAAGGACCTGATCTTTACAGGACGTACCTTGTTCGGTGCCATGCCGCCGAAGGGTCAGGAAATGGACGACCACTACTTCGGTACGTTAAAGGAGAAGGTTGCTTCCTTCATGAAGGAATTAAACGTTGAGCTGTGGAAACTCGGTATTACCGCCAAGACCCAGCACAATGAGGCGGCTCCGGCACAGCACGAGCTGGCTCCGATTTACGATATTGCAAATATTGCCACGGACCACAACCAGCTCATTATGGAGGTTATGAAGAAGGTGGCAAACCGTCACGGAATGGAGTGTCTGCTTCATGAGAAGCCGTTTGCGGGAGTGAACGGTTCCGGCAAGCACAATAACTGGTCCATGGTGACGGATACCGGCGAGAATTTGTTTAAGCCGACCAAGAAACCTCATGAGAATATCCGCTTCCTGTTGTTCCTTTCCGCTATTTTAAAGGCGGTAGACGAGAACGCAGAGCTTCTTCGTTATTCCGCATCCTGTCCGGGCAATGATCACAGACTGGGCGGTCACGAGGCTCCGCCGGCGATTATTTCTATTTTTCTCGGGGAGCAGCTTGAGGATATTTTGGCACAGATTAAAGAAAACGGTGAAGCTACCGAGTCCAAAAAGGGCGGCAAGCTTAATACCGGTGTACATACCCTTCCGGCCTTAAAGAAGGATGCAATGGATCGTAATCGTACGTCCCCGTTTGCATTTACCGGAAATAAATTCGAATTCCGTACCGTGGGTTCTTCCATGTCCATTGCAGACGTAAACTCCGTATTGAATACCATCGTAGCAGAAGCTCTTTGTGAGTTTGCGGATGAGTTGGAGCAGGCAACGGATTTTGAATCTGCAGTGAAGGAACTCATTGCAAAGACCGTCAGAAAGCACGAGCGTATCGTGTTCAGCGGCAACGGCTATTCCGAGGAATGGGTAAAGGAGGCAGAGCGGAGAGGTCTTCCGAACATTGCGTCTATGGTGGAGTCTATTCCGGCATTACTCAGTGAAAATACCGTTCGTATTTTTGAAAAGCATCACGTACTTTCCGAGGCAGAGTTACATTCCCGTGCGGAGGTAAGCTACGAGATTTATTCCAAGGCCATTAACATTGAGGCCAGAACCATGGTGGATATGTCCGCAAAGCAGTACATTCCGGCGGTAATCCAGTATACCACGGAGTTGGCTAACTCCATCAATACCATTCGTCAGGCTGTTCCGGGGGCGGATGTGACCGTACAGACTTCCATGCTGTCCGAGATTTCCGAGCTTTTGGTTACGGCAAGAGCCGCACAGAAGACCCTTGAGGCTCGCATCGAGGAAGCAGCCGAGAAGACGCCGGGCAAGGAACAGGGATTATACTTCCGCAGGTCTGTGGTTCCGGCAATGGAAGCCCTTCGCGCACCGATTGATAAGCTGGAGATGCTGGTGGCGAAGAAAGACTGGCCGGTGCCGAGTTACGGTGACTTGCTGTTTGAACAGTAAAACAAGAGAATATCTAATAAAGGACGGTTGCGTGTAAGTGCGCAACCGTTTTTTGCTTTATAGGAAATTGCGCAATTTCTGAAGATTTTTATGGTGTTTCCCGGAAAATTAGAATTCCATTAGAATACGGTTAACCCTATTGCATTCGGAGAAAAAGTAGCATACAATAGGGACAGTTCAAAGAAGAAACAATACAACATAGGAGGCAGGAGTATATGAAGAGTGCAAAGCAAATCGTTTTTATTGCAATCGGAGTTGCAATGATTTTACTCGCTGTAGGTCTGATTGCTATGAAAAAAGGCCGGGACAGTGACGGCGGAACCATAGGCGGAGAAAGCGGAACCAGAACTTTCCCGGGAACGGTAAAGGACCTTGTCTTTGAAGTGGGGGCAAGTACGATTGATGTAATGATAGGAGATACGGAGGAATACATTCTCAGCTATGAAGGATTGAAGTACGGAACCATTTCCGACCGGTATGAAGACGGTGTTTTACGGATTACCTACCGGCAGAAGGATAACTGGCCGTCAAAGTTAATGTATGACAATGATATTGACAAACAGAAGATTACCCTTACCGTTCCGAAGAATGCGGTTTTGGACAGCGCGGTGTTTGAATTCGGTGCGGCGGAAATCGGGATGGAAGGGATTACGGCAAAAGAACTGTATGTTACGGTAGGAGCAGGACAGTTGAATGCTTACAATCTGACTGCGACGGAGATGGCAAAGTTTAATGCGGGTGCCGGAGCATTTTATGCCGATGAGGTGGTACTTACCAATGCGGAGTTGATGTGTGGTGTGGGACAGATGAATTTATCCGGAATCTTTACCGGAGATACCACAGTAGATTGCGGTGTCGGCTCCATGGAGCTTGAGGTAGAAGGGGAACAGGAGGAGTACCGCGGAGATTTGAATTGCGGTTTGGGAGAAATTGATTTCGGGGATATCAGCATTGAAGGCAGTGGAAGTAAAAGTTACGGAACATCTTCGGCAACAAGCCGGATGGATATAAAATGCGGAATCGGTGAAGTGGATGTTCGCTTTGAAGATTAAAAGAAGAAAGAGAGGAAACGAGTATGGATATGCAGAATAAGAAGTTAACAAAATCGAGAAATGA
The DNA here is from genome assembly GCA_017938405.1 of Lachnospiraceae bacterium. Classification (GTDB taxonomy): domain Bacteria; phylum Bacillota; class Clostridia; order Lachnospirales; family Lachnospiraceae; genus SIG307. The sequence goes on along the minus strand of JAGBBP010000014.1, from coordinate 391,395 downwards.
CAGAAAGCTTTGCGGTGTTTGCGGAGGATTGGCTGAGTATCTTAACCTTGACCCGACCATTATCCGTCTGATTTGGGTGTTGCTTGTACTGGCAGCGGGAACCGGTATCCTTGCCTACTTAATTGCGGCGCTCATTATGCCGGAAGCGTAACTTGCGAAGTGAAACAGGGAACCGCCGAGGTACTTTTGTTGAATCGGAACCACCCTATACTATATGCTTTCTTTTCATGGGTTACGGATATAAGTTTTTCTAATTGTCCCGGAATGGGTTAATAAAAGGAACGCAACCGGTCTGACGCAACCTCCTTGTTACGTGGCGACTTCGTTCAGACATCCTTGTCTGAACGTTGCTGATGGCAGACGGGACAATAAGAAAATCTAATATCCTCCACGATATTCAAAGAAAACATATAGTATAGGGTGCTTCCGGGGCGAAAAGTGGACGGCGGTTCCCTTTTTGGGGGTCACGAAGAATAAGATGTGTTTAGTAAATGGTGAAAGGAAGGAAAGTCGCACTGTCTCATAACGTTTGAGACAGTGCTTTTTTATTACATAAATAGTTGCTGATATACATAGTTGACAAATACAACTATATGGTTTAGAATGTAAGAAATACAGGAAAGATAGGAGAAAGAGGAATGGATTCGATTCAAAGGTTTCGTGAGTATACAAGGCAGTTGGAATGTCATCTGGGGAATATGAATCAGGCGGATTGCTGTTGTTGCGGTGTGAGTCAGACGCAGTGCTTTTTGATTGTTGAAATCGGAAGAAAGCCGGGGATTTCCGTCAAAGAGCTTGCTGAGATACTGCGTACGGATAAGAGCAGTATCAGCCGTTCGGTAGAGGAGCTGGTGCAAAAAGGCTTTGTAGAGCGTACTCCTTCGAAAGAAGATAGGAGGTATGTGGAATTGCGTTTGTTGCAAAAAGGGCAGGAGCGGTTTGAGAAGATAGAGCATGATATGTACATCAAGTTTAAGGAAGTGTGGGACCGGATTCCTGTAGAAAAACAGGAACAGGTGCTGGAAGCCTTGAAACTGTATAATGAGGCATGTTTTGCTGTAGAGGAGGGGAAATAGGATGAAAGAAAAGCAGGGAAAGAGCAAGAAAGAAATTGCGACAGAGTATTATGAAAGCAATTTTAATTGTGCCCAGGCGGTATTTACTACTTTTGCAACGGAGAAAGGGATACCAGAGGAACTGGCACTTAAGATTGGAACACAATTCGGTGGCGGATGCAGAAAAGGAGAGGTATGCGGTGCGGTCTCGGGTGCGTTGATGGTGTTGGGATTATTATGTGGACATTGCCATCGGAATGCGCCGGAAGAAAAAGCAGAAGCATACGGTATAGGGGAAGAATTTATGAACCGATTTATTGAAAAAAACGGAACGGTGGTATGCAGAGAACTGCTTGGTTATGATTTGACCAAACCGGAGGACAAGGAAAAAATAAGAGAGTTGGGGCTGTTTCAAAGTATGTGCCCGAAAATGGTACAAAGTGCCACGGAAACTCTGGAGGAGATGTTAGCGGGAAAAGGATTACTATAATATAAAACTTGTAGATTCTCGAAACATTTTTTGTAAACCCTTGTACTTTTTTCTGAGGTGTGATATGCTAATATTGGGTTAAACTTAAAATTAATTTTTGCAAGTGGCAGAAAGGGATTGTTATGAAGAAGTTAATGGATATGATTGCAGAGGACGTAAAGGAAGCGTTTTCTGCTTGCGGATATGAGGAAAAGTTCGGCGTGGTGTCTTTGTCCAATCGTCCGGATTTGTGCCAGTACCAGTGTAACGGTGCCATGGCGGCAGCGAAGCAGTATAAGGTGGCTCCGATTGAAATCGCTAAGGCGGTAGCGGAGCAGCTTTCTGACAGCGATACGATTGCGGAAGTTTCCGCGGTTATGCCGGGCTTTATCAATATTAAGGTGGATAATGAGTTTCTTGCCGCCTATTTGCAGGAAATGACGGAGCAGGACAGCTACGGCTACGAGAAGGCAAAGAATCCGCTTACCATTATTGTGGATTACGGCGGACCGAACGTGGCAAAGCCGCTTCATATCGGTCATTTGCGTTCCGCGGTTATCGGTGAAAGTATTAAGCGTATTTGCCGTTATGCGGGTCATAACGTTATCGGTGATGTGCATTTGGGTGATTTGGGCCTTCAGATGGGTCTTGTAATCGAAGGTGTTCGTGAAAAGGATGTGTCTTTGCCGTATTTTGATAAGAATTTTTCCGGAGAGTATCCGACGGAGCCTCCGTTTACCCTTTCGGAGCTGGAGCAGATTTATCCGGCGGCTTCCGCCCGTTCCAAGGTGGACGAGGAGTTTAAGGAGCGTGCCCATCGTACGACGCTGGAGTTCCAGTTGGGTGATCGGGGTTATGTGGCTTTATGGAAGCATATTATGAATGTGTCCGTGCCGGATTTAAAGCGTAATTACGAAGATTTAAATATTTCCTTTGATATCTGGAAGGGTGAAAGCGATGTACAGCCGTATATTCCGGATATGGTACAGGATTTGATTGATAAGGGGCTGGCTTACGAAAGTCAGGGGGCCATGGTAGTAGATGTACAGGAAGAAAGCGATACGAAGGAAATTCCGCCGTGTATCGTAAGAAAGTCCGACGGTGCGGCACTTTACGCCACCTCCGATTTGGCGACTATTGTGGAGCGTGAGAAGCTTTACGAGCCGAACCGCTATATTTACCTTGCGGATAAGCGTCAGGAAATGCACTTTACCCAGGTATTCCGTACCGCGAAGAAGGCCGGAATCGTGGAGCCGGAGAAGGACATTATGTTCCTTGGTTTCGGTACCATGAACGGCAAGGACGGAAAGCCGTTTAAGACCAGGGACGGCGGTGTAATGCGTCTGGAACAGCTCATTGCGGATACCAACGAAGAAGTATTAAAGAAGATGACGGAAAACCGTGATATGAGCGAAGAAGAAGCAAAGGAGATTGCAAAAATCGTAGGTCTTGCGGCAATCAAGTACGGCGATTTGTCCAATCAGGCAACCAAGGATTATATCTTTGACCTGGAGCGCTTTACTTCCTTTGAGGGAAATACCGGTCCGTACATTTTGTATACCATGGTTCGTATCAAGTCGATTCTTGCAAAGTATTCCGCAAACGGCGCGGAAAAGAAGCCGGTAGCAATCAATGCAAGTGTACGTGAGTATGGAGCGGACGAACTGGCGTTAATGCTTCTTACGGCACGATTTAACGATGTATTGGAACATGTATACGAGGAAACGGCGCCGCACAAGCTTTGTCAGTATATTTATGAACTGGCGGATGCTTTTAACAGTTTTTATCACAACAACAAAATTATTGCGGAAACCGATGCGGTGAAGCAGGGAGAGTGGATTTCCCTGATTACCCTGGTACTTCATTTATTGGAAGTATGCATCGATTTACTTGGTTTTTCGGCACCGGACAGAATGTAAGACAACACACGGAGAAGGATTATGTTTATTGGACGTACACAGGAACTGGAACGGCTGAACGGTTTGTACGCTTCGGAACGTAGCGGAATTATGGTACTCTACGGAAGAAGCGGAATCGGAAAAACAGCTTTGGTGCGTCGCTTTATGCAAGGGAAAACGGCAGCATATTATGCGGCGCGACGGGTGACAACTGAAGAACAGCTTCTCTGTATGAAACGGGAATGGAAAACAGAGGAGGCTACGGATTTTTACGAGGCGCTTACTTCCTTCTATGATGCAAAGTATGACGGAGGGAAGCTGGTTCTGGTATTTGACGAGTTTCGAAATCTGGTGGAAGATTCCCAGGAGTTTTTATCGGCGTTTTTGCGTTTTTATGCGGAACATCACGGAGACGGTTCTCTTTTGGTCGTATTTCTCTCTTCCAGTATCAGCTGGGTGGAGAATGAAATGACTGCAGTGTTAGGGAATGCAACCCGGCTGTTAAACGGTTTTATTAAATTAAAAGAATTATCTTTTATGGAACTGGCAGGATACCATAAAGACAGTTCGGTGCGGGATAATATTTATACCCGGGCAGTGATGGGGGGCGTGCCGGGATATCTTCGCCTGTGGCGCGAGAAGGATGGTTTTAAAGAAAATGTGATGCGTTTGTTCCTTTCGGAGGATGCACCGTTTTACGGAGAAGCAGAGCTGTATTTAAAAAAAGAGTTGCGGGAGCTGTCCGCGTATAATACCATTCTTGCCGCATTGGCGGAAGGAAAGTATAAGCTAAACGATATTTACGCGCATACCGGGTTTTCCAGAGCAAAAATCAGTGTGTATCTGAAAAATCTTACGGAACTGGATTGTACGGAGAAGATTTTTTCCTTTGATACCGAGGATCCGCGGAGTGTGCAAAAGGGTTTGTATCGGATCCGGGAACCGTTTCTAAGGTTTTGGTACCGGTTTATTTATCCGAATATGTCGGAGATTGCCCTCGGAAACGCCGAACAGGTATATGATACGGCGATTGCTCCGTATTTGGCCGCATATGTGAGGGAGACCTTTTGTGATGTATGCGGGGAGTATTTGCAGGTAATGAACCGGTATAATCAATTGGAGGGCCGTTACGGTTCTTTCGGAGGATGGTACGGCAAGGCCGGCAAAATCGATGTGGTTGCGAAAACAGAAGACGGAACCTATTTGGTGGGCTTTTGCGATTGTGGCAAAGAAAAGACGGAACTTTCTGTTTTGGAACAGTATCAGTCGATTTTGGACAGTGCGGGGATAAAACCGGGGGAATGGTATTGTTTTTCCATGGAAGGTTTTACGGAAGAGTGTAACGAAGCGGCAAAAACGGCCGGAATCCGGCTGGTTGCGGCAAAAGATATGTAACGCATAAGGGCGTCGGAGGCAAACATGTATAGTAAAATCGCGAGATTAATTGTGTATAAAGAAATTGCGGATGCCGATATATTAAACGGAATCGCGGAGTGTATTTATGTATATGAGAGGGGCGAAATCGACAATACCCAGGCGGTGGAATGGCTGTATCGGCAGGTACATAAGTTGTTGGATTTGGCAACCGCCTACGGATTCGATGAAAACCTGTGGCAGGCCTATTTGGCCTATCTGTTGGCAATGACGGAAACACCGTTTTCGTTATTATGCGAAAAAAACGGTGCTGCGGATGGCTCGGTAAATACATTGGTAAAAAATGATTTTGCGATTATCAGAGACTTATTCTTTTATGATTTTACGGAACTGGAAAAGAAACTGGATATCACCTGTTTTTCGGTATTGACGGCGTACCGTTCCATCCCGAAAAAGGTACAGCATTTCAACAAGAGTGTGGGAGATAAGGTAAAGGAATTGCAGCACGCCTTGGCGGCGTCCGGGGATGCGGATGATGTGTTTGATGCTGTGACAGGGTTTTATAAAAAATACGGCGTAGGGCAGTTCGGCTTAAATAAGGCTTTTCGATTGGTAGGGGAAGGGGAGGACTTTTCACTTCAGCCCATTACCAATACCGAGATTGTACGTCTTTCCGATATTATCGGTTACGATTTGCAGAAAAAAACATTGGTGGAAAATACAAAAGCTTTTGTGGAGGGCCGGAAGGCGAATAACGTGTTGCTGTACGGGGACAGCGGAACCGGAAAATCCACCAGTATTAAGGCAATATTGAATGAATTTTATGACGATGGTTTGCGAATGATCGAGATTTATAAGCATCAGTTTCACCAGCTGTCGGCTTTGATATCGAAAATAAAGAACCGGAATTACCGGTTTGTGATTTATATGGATGACTTGTCGTTTGAAGAATTTGAGATTGAGTATAAGTATTTAAAGGCAGTCATCGAAGGCGGTCTGGAAATCCGGCCGGAGAATATTTTGATATATGCCACCTCCAATCGGAGACATTTAATCCGGGAGACATGGTCGGATCGTTCGGATATGTCGAAGGATGAGCTGCATCGTTCCGATACCATGCAGGAGAAACTTTCTCTGGTGGCACGGTTTGGTATTACCATCAATTATTCCGCACCGGATAAACGGGAATTCGAACGGATTGTAAAGGGAATTGCGGCAAAGTATCCGGAACTTGACGGAAAAGAAGAGATGCTGCTTGCACAGGCCAATATATGGGAGCTTCGGGGCGGAGGCCTTTCCGGAAGAAGCGCACAGCAGTTTATTCATTACATTTTGGGAAAAGAAGTATAGGCAACTAAGGGGTTCGGTAAATTACTTTGAAAGGAGAATGGGTATGAGAGAAACAGTAGGAAAGCAGATGAAAAAGGTTTTGTACGTGGTGTTGTGTGGCAGTCTTTTGCTTGCAAAGGGGACAAGTGCGGAAGCAGCAACCCAGGCGACTTATGAATATGACGTAGAACGGGGAGAGAGTAATGTATATCGCGGTGTGATTACCACGGATGATTTGAATGTGCGCAGCGCAGCCGGAAAAGATAATCCGGTGGTGGAAGTAGAAGATAAAAGAGTTACGTTAGATAAAAAGGATGAAGTGGCGATTCTTGACCAGGCAGTGAGTGACGGGCAGGTATGGTATAAGGTTTCGTTTATGAGGGACGAAGTGATAATCGTGGGGTATGTTCACAGCAGTTATGTGGACCTTACGACAGATGTGGTTCCTCCGATTGCGACCCCGACTCCGGTTCCGACGCCGACCCCGACGGCTGCTCCGGCAACGCCGACCCCGGTTCCGGCAACCCCGACGCCGACCCAGACTCCGCAGGAACAGAATGATCCGGATGGCGGTGGCGGGATTATCGCAGTTTTGGTAGTGGTAGCCATTGCGGCAGGTGCTTTGGTTGCTCTTTGGTATTTAAAGAAACGGAATGATGATGTAAAAGGAAATGAAACCAGCGAAAAGCTGGATAATTTGAAAAATATAACGTTACCGAACGCTCCGCTGTCCGCAGACGGTACACCGATAGCGGTAATGAAGAGAAGAGAGCCGGTGGTGCAGGATCCGGAGGAAGCAGCAAGACGTTATCCGAAGGAACGTCAGGATGAAGCCAGCCTTCTTGCGGATAAGGAACGCGCCCGTTTGATGAACGAAGAGATGATTCGTCAGAGCCGTAACGGCGGAAATGAGGAAGAGGAAGAGCGTTTGCGTGAAATTGCCGCAAACTTAAAGGAAAAGGAAGTGTTAAAGGAAGAAATTGACCGCCTTCACATCGGAGACATGGTGTATCATGAGTATTTCGGAAAGGGAATCGTTCGGGATAACAGCGATGTAAAGGTAATCGAAATCAGCTTCGGTCAGGATGTGCGTTTCTTAAATAAGGCATCTTGTGCGGCGAAGAGATTATTGCGTAAGCTGTAAAAGATTGGAATAAAAAAGAAGAATGAAATATGTATCCGGGCAACAAGAAGTCACATCTTGTTGCCCGTTTTGCGTGTAGGCAAAGTGAGCATAGAAGTGATTTCGGAAGCTTGCTTCCGAAAATCACAAATTATGCGAACGCACCCACGATCGAGCGACATGGTCGCGAGGGGCGTGGGAGGCGAAAAATGCGCACCTACACGCAGGAGGAATACAGAATTCCTCTGAGGGGATTAGTTCCGTTCTGTGATCGGACTATCGCTCAGATACAAATAGAAAGTGAGCAGATAAAGACCGCTTAAGCCGACCAGGGCGTAAACGATACGGGAAATCCAGGACATGGAACCGAACAAAAATGCAACTAAATCGAAATCGAAGAAGCCGATTAAGCCCCAGTTTACAGCACCGATAATAGCGATGGTAAGGGCTGTTGCATCCAATAATCTGTTTCTCATGGTTGCCTCCGTTCTGCCGTAAAGCGGCTGGTTACAGTGAACTCCGGACGATTCCGGCTCTTTGCAAAGTGAAATTACTTTACGGTTCTAGTTTGGTTTTTTTAAAGAAAAAGTAAACAACCAAATTTTTTCAAAAAAAGGGATTGACAATTCTAAAAAACTAGTGTACTATATACCTAGTGCACTAAGGAAGTGATAGGAAAAGGAGGCAGAAAATGGAGTTTACCGCGAGCACACCGATTTATTTGCAGGTCGTAGAGGAAATTAAACGAATGCTGATAAGCGGGGAGTTACAACCGGGAGATAAGCTTTGGTCCGCAAGGGATATGGCGGTGCTGTATCAGATTAATCCGAATACAGCAGCCCGGGTTTATAAGGAACTGGAAATGCAAAACCTCTGTTATACAAAGCGCGGTCTGGGGACGTATCTGACCGAAGAAGAGGGGATTGCAAACCGGCTGAAAAAGGAAAAAGCCGAACAGCTTCTGGCAGATACGATTGCAACGTTTTTAGGGATGGGATACACAAGGGAAGAACTGGAGGCGTTATTCCGACAGGCGATTTCAAAGTTGTAACAATAGGGTGATACGATAAAGTATCAATAGGATTATAAGGAGGACATTATGGTAGAAGCAAAGATGGTGGGAAAGCGTTATTTAGGGAAACAGGCAGTAAAGGACGTGGATATGGTATGGGAGGATGGGAAAATTTATGCATTACTCGGTCCTAACGGCAGCGGAAAAACGACCTTTATGAAAATGGTGGCAGGTCTGGTAAAGCCGACCTCGGGAACCTTGTTTTACAACAAGGAGAAGATTGGTGTGGCATCCAAGAAAAAAGTGGCGTATATGTCCACGGAACCGTTCTTTTATTCGTACATGAGTGTAAAGCATGTGGGAAAGTACTATGCTGATTTTTTTGAGGATTTCTCCATGGAGCGTTACGAGGAACTGATCGGTCGTATGGACCTTAAGATGACCGATAAGGCAAAGGAGCTTTCCTCAGGGCTTGCGGCAAAGTTAAAGATTGCGGCTACACTGGCAAGAGATGCACAGCTTTATATGTTGGATGAACCGTTAAACGGTATTGATATTATTGCAAGAGAAAGCGTGATTCAGACCATTGTGGAAGCTGCCGGTGAAGGCAAGACCATTGTGATTTCCAGCCATCTGGTGGATGAATTGGAACCGATTGTAGATAGTGTGGTATTTATGAAGCAGGGCAGTGTGGTTCTGGCCGGAGATGCGGAAGAGATTCGAAGCGAACGCGGCAAATCCATTGTAGATTTGTACAAAGAAGTGTACGCATAATCAGGAGAGGAGATAAAGTAATATGGGTAAGTTAATTAAGTATGAGTTCAGAAAGCAGTTGTTGTCAAAGCTGGTGGTGGGATTTGTAGTGATAGCGTTGCAGATTTTGTATTTTGCCGGAGTGATTTTTGATAAAGAAAACTGGGCCGGTATGGGCTTGGCAATTACCATGATTGTAGCCATGATTTCGTTACTTTATTTCAGCTTTGAAAGCATCGTGACGTATTCCAATGACTTGCGGACGAAGCAAAGCTATATGCTGTTTCTGACACCGCGCAACATGTTTCAGGTTGTGGGAGCAAAGCTGATTACTACAATTCTTCAGATTTTCGTATGCGGATGTGCATTTGTGGCGATTATTATCGGAGATGTGTTCCTTCTTTGTGTAATAAAGGGAGATATAAAGGATCTTATAGAAGTTGCAAAAGAATTTTTCAAAATGCTTACCGGTGTAGAGATTCGTTTAATTGAAGTGATTTATGTGGTTATAATGCTGTTGGTAGCATGGCTGGTATTTATTGCTCTGGCAATGTTTGCCATTACCCTTTCCACCACGTTGCTTTCTACCTGGAAATTTAAGGGCGTGCTGAGTGTCGGTATTTATTTCGCACTGGATTGGTGTGTATCAAAGGTGGCAACCCTGGTGACCCCGACCGGTTTCCTGGAAGGTGAGTATTTGGTGGTGAATACGGAAGCGTGGGCGTTTATCGGCGTATATGCGGCAGCATTGGTACTGAGTTATGTGGGTACGGCGTTGTTGCTGGAGAAGAAGGTCAGTGTATAAGGAATCGAAATTTAGAGGATTTTTAGAATCCGGTGGGAAATTTTAGAAATCGAAGTGTTTTTTTCATAAGGCTTGACTTGACGAAAGGGAGTAGGAAAAGTATAATGAGTGTGGGGCAGTTTGCCCCACACTTTTCGGTTTAGGGGGAATGTGCGATGTTGGAGATTTTTAAGACAGCAGAGAACGGCGATTTCACTCGTCTGGAGAATATTGAAAAAGACTGTTGGGTATCTTTGACCGCACCCAGTCCCAAGGAATTGGAAGAAGTGGCGGGGATGACCGGAGTGGAGTTGGATGCTTTGCGGGCCGCTCTCGATGAAGAAGAGAAGGCACGTATCGAGTTGGAGGATACTTACCATTTGATTTTGGTTGACTCTCCGGAAATTGAGACGGAGCTGGTGGATGAGGTGGAACGGAAACGTTATACCACCATGCCGCTTGCGATTATTACGGCAAAGGATATCGTGATTACGGTAACGTTACGGGAAACACCGATTTTGCAGTATTTTAAGACCGGTAAGATTAAGGACTTTTTTACTTACAAAAAGACGCGATTTATCATGCAGGTATTTTATAAGGTGGCAACGGTGTTCCTGCAGTATCTTCGTGTGATTAACAGGGAAAGCGACCGCTTGGAAGATAAGTTAAAGGAGTCCCAGCGTAATCTGGAAATCATGGAAATGCATGAGCTTGAAAAGGCGCTTGTGTATTTTACCACCGCAATCCGCTCCAATGAGACGGTGTTTGAGAAATTGCTTCGCACGGAGAAAGTAAAGCGGTATCCGGAAGATGAGGATTTACTTGAGGATGTTATTATCGAGAACCGTCAGGCACTTGAGATGGCCAATATTTACAGCGGTATTTTAAACAGTACCATGGATACGTTTTCTTCCATCATTTCCAATAACTTAAACGGAGTGATGAAGGCACTTGCCACGGTGACGATTGTTATGTCGATTCCTACCATGATTGCCAGCTTTTACGGTATGAATGTGCCGCTTCCGGGGCAGAATCAACCATATGGATTCTTGTTTGTATTAGGCGGAGCATTACTGATTGCCTCTATTGTAGCGATTATTTTTAGAAAGAAGGATTTGTTTTAATGAAGTTTTTGAATCGGTTGGAACGAAAAGTAGGGCGTTATGCCATCCCGAATTTAATGACTTACATGGTTGTGTTGTATGCGGCGGGTTTTTTACTGAATATGTTTGCACCGACGTTTTATGTCCGTTGGTTGTCTTTGGATGTGTACCGGATATTGCATGGGGAAGTGTGGCGTTTGTTTACTTTTGTGTTACAGCCCCCAAGCAGCAGCATTCTTTTTGTATTAATTGAACTTTATATGTATTATGCCATCGGGCGTTCCCTGGAAGCGATGTGGGGACCGTTCCGGTTTAACGTGTATTATTTTTCCGGATTGTTATTCCAGATTATTGCGGCCTTTTTGTTTTACGGAATCGGTTGTTTGCTGGTGGGAGAAGGAATGGTGTATATCAATACCGTGGGCATCGGCAGCATGTATTATGTAAATCGTTCCATGTTTTTGGCCTATATCGTTATGGTGCCGAATGCCACCTTCTATGTAAGCTTCTTGTTCCCGGTGAAGGCAAAGTGGCTGGGGATTATATACGGAGTATTGATGGCATACGAGGCGGTTTCCTATGTGGCCCATTACGGACTTCGTGTGGGCGGACCGTATGCCCTTGCTATTGTGGTTTCGGTGTTGAACTTCCTTATTTTCTTCCTGATGACGAGAAATTATCAACGAATCTCGCCGTCAGAGTTTAAGAGAAAAGCGGAGTTTCGGAGAAAAATGAGTGACGCAAAGTGGGAGTCGGGAAATGTGGTGGAATTTCGCGGGCGTAATGTGATTACGCGGCATAAGTGCGCGATTTGCGGACGGACGGAGTTGGATGACGATTCGTTGGAGTTTCGTTTTTGCTCCAAATGTGAAGGAAATTACGAGTATTGCTCGGAACATTTATATACCCATACTCATGTGAAACGGGTAACGCCAAATACGGAAGAATAGGAAGGTTTTGTATGAATCAGGAAGTAGTAAAAGCACGGAAGGAATTATATGCCAAAAGAGAAACGGAACGCAATTTACCGTGCTATTTAAGCGGACTTGCAGGTGTTTATTATCGTATGGCGAATTATAATCTTGCCATGCAGTATACCTCCTTTGCGGAAGCGGTTGCGGAGGGCGATTTGGTTCTTTCCCCGCAGGCAAAGGCTTATGCGGATACCTTAAAGGAACAAATCGACTGCTTGGCAACAGATGGTTTTGCAGATGCAGAAGACGGACTGCAGACGGTGATTTCCCTGCGGAAGGAGCTTACGACGGCGATGCAGGCGTTAACGGCCTATACCGACCGGTTGTATTTACATGAATATGTGTTGGCGCGTCTGACACCGGAGATGGAAGGCACGGTAGAGGAGATTGACGGTAATGCCGCATTGGAAGAAATCAGTTCGTTTCTGTTTTTTGATGAGGAGCAGGAAGGGCTTTTGGCCCGGGTTTCTGCGGTGGTTTCGGAGCTTCCGGTGCGTATGACGAAAGCAAAGTTCATGGAGTGGGTGAGAAGTACGGCTTCGGTATATGCGGATGCGGACGGAGAAACTTTGGACCGCGTATTTTATATGTTATATTCCGCTTCCGGTTTGTATGAGCCGGAGGGTATGGAATTGTTCCCAGAGTGCAAAGAAGCTTTGTCTGCGTTAAATGCCGTGGATTATCGTAATATGACAGAAGACGGTTATCGGAAGGCAAAAGAAGTATTGGATCAGGTGACGGAGTTTATCGGTTCCGTCAGCGAAGCATACTTTAGTCTGACCGAGATTGCCAACAGTCTGATGACGGTATTGTTAACCGGAAATTATGTGATGCCGGAGGATTTGGCGGCAACGAAAGGTTGTCGGGAGATTTACCGTATCCTGCGGGATGCAGTGGATTTTAACGATGCGGCATTGGTGGAGGCCTTTGGGACCTTCGAGGGACTTCCGGAGGAAATCGAAGAGTTTCTGTTTAAGGAAGAAGGCTATTTTGACGAGCTTCCTGTGGATGAGAAGTTACTGGATGCGATGATGCAGAAGGTGTTGTATCACCGGGTGCAGCTTGCCAGAAGGTTACATACCACCAGTATTTTTGTGGAATTGGAACAGAAAGAGGTACAGTCGGAGTCTTTTGAGGCGGCGCTGGACGCCTTTTGCGTGGCGATAACGGAGGCTCTGGAGTCCGGTCAGAGAGCGCTGAATCGCGGAAGGATGGCACGGGTAATACAGAACCTGCCGCTTCCGTTTACGAAAAAGTCCGATATTCAAAAATATATTCTGGCATCGTTTGAAAATTGTCATGACATGTCGGAGAAAACAGCAGCAATGAGAGCGATTCGTGAGTTGGCGGAAGGGATGTAACGGATGGTAGTCTGGAAGGAAGCATTATATGTGGCGGGAATCCCGCAAAAAAAGCAAAAACGCATTATGAAGGCCATAGAGAAAAAACATCCGGTGAAGGGTGTTTATCTTGTGACCGCTCCTTCCAATGAAGAAAATTGTTTGGAATATGTGAATGCCAATCAGATTTTGCAACCCTATTTCCGGGAAAAGGAGATTGTGGTATACGGTCTGGCGGGAAGTGAGGAAGCGGCACAGGAACTGGTGGCTTCCATGCTTTGCGGCACCTATGCCGCCACCGGAGATTTCCGGGTAATTCCGTATCTGGAGAAGCGGAATCGCGGTAAGGCAGGTGAGGTTGTATGACGGTGGTACTGAATGTGATTGTCGTCCTGCTTAAATGCATCGGCTTTCTGTTACTGGGGTTGCTTGGTTTGATTTTACTGGTAACATTGCTGGGATTGCTGGTGCCGGTACGTTACCGGGGAAAACTTAGGAAAAGAGAAGCACCGGAGGAGGTACTGTTTGCCGATGGTTTGGTTTCCTGGTTGAATCCCCTTGTGCGGGTACGTATTCGGTATACAGAGAAAAAACTTTCTTATGCGGTCCGGTTGCTTGGAATCAGCGTGCTTAACAGCGAGAAGCCGAAGAAGGAATCACCGGAAAAGGGTTCGGAAAAAGAACTTACGGAAGGAATGCAGATGGGAGGCAGCCTTCCGGAAGAGTCAGAAATTGTTTCTGCGGAGGAAACAACGCTGGAGGAAATCGGGAATTCTCAAAAAGAAGACACCCAAAAAGAATCCTTCTTTGTAAAAATAAAGAAATTTTTTGAAAAAGTAAAAGCATTCCCGGGAAAGCTAAAAGAGAAAGCAATCCGTTTGGTTAAGAATGTAAAGCTTTTATGGCATAAAAAAGAAAAGGTAATACAGTTTTTACAGGACGAGTTCCACAAACAAGCGCTGGGAACTGCCTGGAGTACGGTAAAAAAAGCATTTCGCCATATTCTTCCGGGAAAGGTGAAGGGACACTTGGAATTCGGTACCGGAGATCCGGAATCCACGGGAAAGGCACTGGGGATACTCGGTATTATGTATGCGTGGTACGGAAAAGGAATTACGGTCGTGCCGGATTTTTATGAGAAACGCGTGGTGGCGGACTTGACATTTAAGGGAAGAATCCGGTTCGGGACATTGCTTAGGATGTTGCTTTCCCTGATGCGGGACAAACAGGTGAAACGGTTCCGGAAGAACTGGAAAAAGCTTTTTAAGGTGTTAAAACAAAAGGTAGAATAAGGATGGCGTAAATACGCGGAAAGGACAAAACGATGGCAGAGAACAATTTTAATGCAACGGTAGAAGCGTTATTTAAAGGAATGGACGGGTTTCTTACTACGAAGACGGTAGTGGGAGATGCGGTGAAATTTGATGACGGTACGATTATTTTGCCTTTGGTGGATGTAAGCTTCGGTGTAGGTGCCGGCGCATTTACCGGAAGTGCAAAGAACAACGCCGGCGGCGGTATGGGAGGAAAGATTTCTCCGAGTTGCGTGCTTGTAATCAAGGACGGTCACGCAAAGCTTGTAAATGTTAAGAACCAGGATGTGGTAACCAAGGTCATTGACATGGTGCCGGATGTGCTGGATCGTTTTACCAAGAGTAAAAAGGAAAAAGAGGATTTGAACGAGAAAGTGAATGAAGTGGTAGAGGGTATGGAATAGCGGATTTATCGCGATTTTTGAAGAAAAATAAAAAAATAAAAATTTTTCTTGCATTCTTACGTATCTTCTGCTAGAATAGATTTGTTTGTAGGCCATAGCCTTAAATTTCTATTAAGGAGGTGCAATTGACATGGCTAGATGTGCGGTTTGCGACAAGGGAGCTTTATTTGGTATGCAGATTAGTCATTCCAGAAGCCAGGTTTCCGGAAGAGCTCATAAAATGTGGAAGTCTAACATTAAGTCCGTTAAGGTTAAGGTTAACGGCGGCGCAAAGAAGATGTACGTATGTGCAGCTTGCTTAAGAGCCGGCAAGGTTGAGCGCGCTTAATTGATGCTCACATAGCGGGATGAATATCGGGGGTTTTGCAGGGCGAAGTGTTTTGCAAAATCCCTTTTCGCGTATGTAGGAAGTTATCTGCAAAACAGGTGATATCCGATGACAAGAAAAAGGATGATGAGCAGGACAGTAAAAAGAGTGCTGCGAATAAAGAAAGTCAGTAACATGCCCACGGCAATCCAAAACAGAATAAAACCCAGCACTTTTCTCATGGAAATCCCTCAAAGACACCTGAATTATTATAGGATATGCGGGATTTTTGTATGAGTTCTTGTTTTTTTTAAAAAATAGGTTCACTTTTTGGTGAAAATGAGGTATACTAAAATAGATACATAATCCTTAAAATTAGAAACGGATAGAAGGAGGGGTTATAATGAACGCAACGATGAATACGAATCTTGGTAATGTTGTGATTGAGAACGATGTGATTGCGAAGTATGCCGGCTCTGCTGCGGTAGAGTGTTTCGGTGTTGTCGGTATGGCGGCGGTGAATGTAAAAGACGGTCTTGCAAAGTTATTGCGCAAGGAAAGTTTAAACCGCGGCGTAACTGTTACGGTAGAAGAGAATAAGATTACGGTAGATTTTCATATCATCGTATCTTACGGCGTCAGCATTTCTGCGGTGGCGGATAATCTGGTAAGTAATGTTCGGTATAAGATTGAGGAGTTCTCCGGTCTTCCGGTAGAAAAAATCAATATTTATGTAGAGGGTGTCAGAGTCATTGATTAGAAAAACGTGCATCTAATGCATTAAGGAGGATAAACGGTGAGTATGAAAACGATTGATGCGGGTATGGTTCAAAAGTGTTTTCTTTCCGGAGCAAAGCGCATCGAGGCTAATAAAGAGTATATCAATGAATTAAATGTTTTTCCGGTACCGGACGGTGATACGGGTACGAATATGACGCTGACGATTATGTCGGCGGCAAAGGATGTTGCTGCATTAGAGAATCCGTCCATGGAACAGGTTTGTAAGGCGATTTCCGGAGGTTCTTTGCGTGGTGCAAGAGGTAATTCCGGTGTTATTTTATCTCAGTTATTCCGTGGCTTTACAAAGGAATTACGTGAACAGACAGAGATTACCGTATCGGTACTTGCTTCTGCGTTCGAACGTGCGGTAGAAACTGCGTATAAGGCGGTTATGAAGCCGAAGGAAGGTACGATTCTCACGGTTGCCCGCGGTGGTGCGGAACGTGCAAGACAGATTGCGGATGAGGGCGAAGAGGATGTTCTTGTATTCGCAGAAGAAGTGGTTGCTCACATGAAGGAAGTACTGGATATTACACCGGAACTTTTGCCGGTGTTAAAGGAAGCCGGTGTGGTTGACTCCGGCGGAGAAGGTCTTCTGACGATTATGAAGGGTGTTCTGGATGCATTAAACGGCAAGGAAACAGACTTTACCCTTACTGTGTCTGCACCGAGCACAAAGGCTGCTACCGGTGCCGCAAACGACAACATTTCCACGGCGGATATTAAGTTCGGATATTGTACCGAGTTCATTATTATGGTGGAGAAGCACTATGATATGGACGAAGAGTTGAAGTTCAAGGCGTATTTGGAATCTATCGGTGACTCTATTGTAGTGGTTTCCGATGAAGATATTGTAAAAGTACATGTGCATACCAATGATCCGGGACTTGCGATTCAGAAGGCGCTTACCTACGGTTCTCTTACCAAGATGAAGATTGATAATATGCGGGAAGAGCACAATGAGCGTGTGATTCAGGGTGCAAACCAGGCAGCGGAAGCAAAGCCGGCAGAAGAAGCTCCGAGAAAGCCGGTGGGCTTTGTAACGGTATCCATCGGTGCGGGCTTAAATGAGATTTTTAATGGAATCGGTGCGGATTATATCATCGAAGGCGGACAGACCATGAACCCGTCTACCGAGGATATGTTAACGGCTATTGCAAATGTGAATGCGGATACGATTTTCATTCTGCCGAATAACTCCAATATCATTCTTGCAGCGGAGCAGGCAATGAATTTGACCAAGGATAAGCAGATTGTGGTAATTCCGTCCAAATCGGTTCCGCAGGGTATTACGGCGTTGATTAACTATATGCCGGATAAGTCGGTGGAAGACAATACCAAGCGCATGACCGAGGAAATGCAGAATGTAAAGACCGGTCAGGTAACGTATGCGGTTCGCGATACTTCCATGGACGGCAAGGAGATTAAAGCCGGTGATATTATGGGTATCGGCGATAAGACCATTCTTTCTGTAGGTATCGATATTTCCGAGGTAACCTTCGGACTGATGGAAGCCTTGATGGATGAGGATTCCGAGCTTGTGAGCCTTTACTATGGCGAGGAGGTTTCCGAAGAGGATGCCAATGTGTTGGCGGATAAGCTCATGGAAGCGTATCCGGATGTGGATGTTGAAGTACATCCGGGCGGACAGCCGATTTACTATTACGTACTTTCGGTAGAATAATACGGACAATGCACCAACGGTGTTTGTCATAGATAAAATTAGGAGGATAGGATAATGGAGAAATCAAAGTTAGGTATTTCAATCGCGTTATTTGCAGCACTTATGTTTTTGACAGGTCATTTGAATGTTATAGTAATGGTATTGGTGGCAGGTTATATTCTGCTTCGTGAAGAGAATGCGTATTTAAAGAAGACTGCAGTGGGCACGATTGTACTTTATCTTGCATTTGCGGCTCTTTCCCTTTGCATCGGTCTTTTGAGCAATGTGTTCAGCTTCTTTAACTTTGGTAATTGGATGTATGAATATGTATACAGTGCGTACAAGGTTACGAATAGCTTTTTCTCTTCTCTGAATACGCTTGTTGGTATCGCAGAGAAGATTGTATTCGGTTTACTGGCATTGTTTGCACTTCTTGGTAAGGAAGTAAAAATTCCGGTAATTGATAAGTTTTTAGAGAAGCATTTCTAAGACATACGGGAAATAGCGAGGGGCTGTCGCACACAGTGCGGGAGCCCCTCTTGCGTGTAGGCAAAGTGAGCGCGAAGCGCGATGTCTACATGAATAAAGGCATATTTTTAGGCAAAGGGGGAAGGTTATGCAACCATCGGATAAGATAACGTGTATCAAAGGAATCGGCGAGAAGACCGCAAAACTATTGCAGAAGCTGGATGTGGTTACTGTGGGCAATTTACTTGCGTATTATCCGCGTACTTATGATACCTATGAACTTCCGACCCCTATCGGAGAGTTAAAAGAAGGAAGAATCGCCACCATTGAGGCATCGGTGATGAAAAGTGCAGATGTCACCAGATACCGGAATTTACAGGTTTTGACCTGTGTGGTAAGGGACCCTTCCGGTACCATTAAATTGACTTGGTATAACCAGCCTTACATAAAAAATCAGTTAACGATGGGAACCCGCCATTTATTCCGTGGTAAGGTGGTACGAAAAAAAGGTGCGCTTACTTTGGAGCAGCCGAAAAAGTATACAAGAGAAGAGTACGGAAGACTGTTAAAGGTATTGCAACCGGTATACGGATTGACGGAAGGCTTGCATAACAGTACCATTTCCAAGGCGGTAACGGCAGCTTTGGCAGAATGCGAGAAGCAGCCGGAGCGATTGCCTGCAAAAATTGCAAAAGCCCATGACCTTATTCCCCATCGGGCAGCGGTAGAAGAGATTCATTTTCCGAAAAGTATGGAGACGTTAACAGAAGCAAGACGCCGGTTGGTTTTTGAGGAATTTTTCCGGTTTATGTTGTTGCTAACCCATCATAAGGAGCAGAAGGGACAGGAAATCAACCATTGCCCGATACGGGAGACAGCCACTTGCGAGCAACTGATAGCGTCCCTCCCTTACGCATTAACCGGTGCCCAGAAAAAGGTCTGGGAAGAGATTAAGAAGGACTTGGCGGGAGGCGGAACCATGGCCCGTCTGGTACAGGGAGATGTAGGTTCCGGTAAAACCATACTTGCCATGCTTGCCATGTTGGCTGCGGTGAACTCCGGTTATCAGGCGGCTATGATGGCGCCGACGGAAGTTCTTGCAAGACAACATATGGCGGATGCGGTGGCGTTGTTTGCACCCTTCGGGGTGAACTGTGCTTTACTGACCGGTTCCATGACGGAATCTCAGAAAAAGAAGGCAAGGCAGGAAATTGCGACAGGAAAAGTACAGATTATTATCGGTACCCAGGCCTTATTTCAAGAAAAGGTAGAGTATCAGAATCTCGGGCTTGTAATTACCGACGAACAGCACCGGTTCGGGGTAAGACAGCGGGAAATGTTTTCCGAAAAGGGAGTACATCCGCATATTTTGGTTATGAGTGCAACCCCGATTCCGCGAACTTTGGCAATTATTTTATACGGGGATTTGGATATCTCGATTGTGGATGAGTTACCGAAGGGCAGAAAACCGATTAAAAATTGTGTGGTAGGTACAAGCTATCGGGACACTGCCCATCGGTTTATTCGAAAGCAGATTGATGCGGGACGACAGGCCTATGTAATTTGTGCCATGGTAGAGGATTCCGAGACCACGGAAGCGGAAAACGTACTGGATTATACGGCGACCCTGCGGGAAGCCTTGGGAGCGGATATTTGTGTGGAATATCTTCACGGGAAGATGCCGGCAAGGGAAAAGACCACCCGTATGAACCGGTTTGCGGAAGGTGAAATTCAGGTATTGGTATCCACCACGGTAGTGGAGGTGGGTGTCAACGTACCGAATGCTACGGTAATGATGATTGAAAATGCGGAACGCTTCGGACTGGCGCAGTTACATCAGCTCAGAGGCCGGGTAGGCCGCGGCGATGCGGAGTCCTATTGTATAATGATCAGTTCGTCTGACGCACCGGAGACTATGGAGCGCTTGGAGATTTTGAATCAATCCAACGACGGCTTCTTTATTGCGGGAGAGGATTTGCGTCTCAGGGGGCCGGGTGATTTATTCGGAATAAGACAGAGCGGTGAGCTGGAGTTTGCCATCGGAGACATTTATACCGATGCTGCCTTGTTAAAAGAGGTCAGCGATACGGTAAATAATCTCAGTAAAAAAGAAGCGGATGAGTTGTATCGTATGTGGTTTTCGGAAGAGGTTTCGGGAAAGATACGCGATATGGCGGAATCGATTTAAAAACATGGCATTATGCCATGTTTTTTTTGCTAAAATCGCTATAAGAGAGATTGCTTGTTTTATAATATTTTCCTTTTCTTTTTTGAAAAATGTGGTATACTTATTATGTGGGTTTCTGCCCACATAAATTAAAGCCGGAAAGGAGAGCGATATCGTGCAAAAACAGTATTCCAATGAGCAATTGCATCAGATTGCGGGAGAAAACTATCGCCTTCTTTCGGAGTATTGTCAAGTCTTGGAAGAAGAAGGGTATTTTTCCAAAGTGGAGGAGATTTTACACCTGTCCATGGAAGAGGTACTGGATTTGTATGTACAGTCTTTGATGGTACAGTTTTTGGTGTTCGGAAAGCGGTTAAACGAAACGGAAGTTTTGTTTGCGGCAGGACTTACCGGACAGGATATCTTAGGGCTTAAGGAAGCCTGGAGTGCCGGAGATTTAAGCGGTGCGGTCAGTCGTTCCGCAAAGTTTTTGGAGGCACCGCCGATTTTGTTGCAGCTTTTCTGTCTGCGGGATCAGGAAAAGAATATCGGAGTAACCGGGTTGTTTTTTGACTCTCTGCTAAATGTAATGATTTGCCTTTCTTATTTGAATCAGATTAGAGATACCGGTGTTTCAAAATTTATCGGTCTGTATTTTGATAAAGTGGCTGTATTTTTGGAAAATCGTACAAATGATGCGCGCACAGTGGACGGGAAATACATATTCAAAAAGCTGTGTTCCGGGTCGCTTTCCGGGGGATGTGCACTTTTGCGGGAAGCGGGAGAGGATTTTGCTGCGTATAAGAGTAAGTATTTCTATTACCGGCAAAGCGTAAGTTCCGCAGTGGCAACGGAACGCCTGACAGAGCGTAGAGACCGGGGAGAAGAGGCACCGTGCTATCTTCCGGAGGCGTTGGCGGATGCGGCGGAAGAAACGGTAGAGAGTATGAAAGAGAAAAAGGCAGAGGCGGAAATCGACCGTTTGACGGAGCAGTTAAACTGTATGGTGGGACTGGCTGCCGTGAAGGAAGAGATTCGTTCTTTGATTAATTTGATTAAGGTAAAGAAGTTACGGGAAAAGTACAAGCTTCCCCAAATGAATATGTCCTATCATATGGTGTTTACCGGAAGCCCAGGTACCGGTAAGACGACAGTGGCCCGGTTGGTGGCACAGATTTACAAAGAACTGGGTATTTTAAGCAAGGGAACTCTGACGGAGACGGACCGCTCCGGTTTGGTGGCCGGTTATGTGGGACAGACGGCCCTAAAGGTAAAGGAAACCGTAGAGCGGGCATTGGGCGGTGTATTGTTTATTGATGAGACTTATGCACTGGCACCGGAGCATGCGGCGAACGATTTCGGGGGAGAAGCCATTGACACGCTGGTTAAGCTGATGGAAGACCACAGAGACGACTTGGTAATTATTGTTGCCGGTTATACCGATGAGATGCAGCGGTTTTTGAAGGCAAATACCGGATTGTATTCCAGATTTAACAAATTTATCTCCTTTGCGGATTATACTAAGGAGGAACTGCTGCAGATTCTGGATTCCATGGCAGAGGACGCAGGATTCTGTCTCACGGAAGGCGCACGGGCAAAGGTAGAACAGATGCTTGCCCGGATGGATGAGACGGCGGCGAAGGAATTCGGAAATGCAAGAGGTATCCGGAATTTATTTGAACGTCTGGTAAGTAATCAGGCGAATCGTATTATTGCGTACAATGCACAGTCCATTAAGGATATTACCGTGATTACGGAAGAGGATGTGACGGTGTAGAGGAGGATTTATGGAAGGTGAGTTGCAAAAGCGGGTTTCGATTGTGGTGCCGGTGTATAACGAAGCGGCCCATATTCGCACCTCAATGGCTTATGTAGGAGATATATGTGACAAAGCAGCGATTCCTTACGAACTGGTGCTGGTGGATGACGGCTCCAAGGATGAGTCGTGGAAAGAAATCAGCAGCATGGCAAAGGAAGATGAGCGTATCACTGCGGTACGTCTTTCCCGGAATTTCGGAAAAGAACCGGCCCTTTGTGCGGGACTGGATGCGGCTTCGGGAGATGCAGTCATTGTGATGGATGCGGATTTACAGCATCCGCCGGAATTTATTCCGGAGATGGTACGTCTTTGGAAAGAAGGAGCCGAAGTTGTGGAGGGTGTGAAGTCATCCCGCGGCAAGGAGAAGCGTACTTACCGGTTCTGTGCGAAGGTATTTTACGGCATGATTAATAAAGCGACGGGCATTGACTTTGACAATGCATCGGATTTTAAATTACTGGACCGGAAAGTTGTGGAGGCCATGAAGCAGATGCCGGAGCGTATGACCTTTTTCAGAGGAATGTCTGCCTGGGTCGGATTTGAACGGAAGACCTTTGAGTTTGAAGTGGCGGAACGGGTAAACGGTGCGTCCAAGTGGTCCTTAAAACGATTGATTACTTTGGCGGTGACAGCGGTTACTTCTTATACGTCTGCTCCGTTACACTGTATTACGGTGCTGGGTATTATTATGTTCCTGGGTGCGATTATTCTGGGAATCCAGACGTTGTATATGAAACTGGCGGGGTATGCACAGGACGGTTTTACTACGGTAATTTTATTACTGCTTTTAATCGGAAGTATGATTATGATCAGTCTCGGTATTATCGGGCTGTATTTGATGAAGATGTATCATGAGATTAAGGGAAGGCCTCGTTACCTGACTTCAAGGGTGATTCGTCAGAAGGAGGAAGAAAAGTAAGATGATTGGTATTTTATTTTTGCTTGTAGGCGTGTTGTTCGGTTATGCGGTTTGTGAGACCATATTCCCGAATTTCGATAAAATCGGAGAAAAGACCTTTAGCGGGAAGCCGCTTTCCCTTTGTTCCTACTATATCCGGGTACCGGCTTGGGTGTTTACGGGTGTACTTCCGCTTACGTGGGTGACTTATCTTTCTGCCTATGTTTTAAAGGTTTTCGGCGGAGTGGAATATCCCCTTGCCGGTGCCAATGCGGTTTCCTTGGCGTTGTTTGCTTGCGGTGCGGCAGTTTTGTTGTGGATACGTTATAAAAAGTGCCCGAGTGCCGGAGAAAAGGAAGCCTATGACAAAAAAGCACTTCTTGGGGAACTTATTTTCTTTGGCGTATTATTGGTGTTGTTTACGGAGTTGATGTTTAATACCTTCAGTGTGAAGGATGGTCAATTGCTGGTGGGATATACGGTGCATAGTGATTTCGCACCTCATATGGGAATGATTCGTTCCTTTTCCTACAGCAATAATTTCCCGACCCAGTATGCGCATTTTGCGGGAGAAGATGTTAAGTATCATTTTATGTTCCAGTTTTTAACCGGAAATCTGGAATTTTTGGGAATGCGGATTGATTTTGCATTTAACCTTTTAAGTATCTTCGGTTTGATGGCTACTTGTACTTTACTGTATGCCTTGGCTGTGAAGTTAACCGGAAAGCGTCCGGTGGGCGGTCTTACGGTATTGTTTTTCGTATTCCGCAGTTCGCCGAGTTTGTTCCGCTTTCTGGCAGAGCTTCCGAAGGAAGAACTGACATTAAAGTATTTATGGGAGTACAATTCTTTCTTTGAATACACGGACAAAGAAAATTGGGGCCTTTGGAATATTAAGGTTTATTGTAATCAGAGGCATTTGGCCTTTGCCATTGCCATGATGCTTCTGGCTCTGCATTTTTTCATGCCGTATGTATACGAAATGGCCGGGAAGTTGCAGGAGAAGAAAAATGATTTTGTGAAGAACGGGAAAGAAGAGAAGAAGAACTTTTCGGATTGGGCAAAGGATGTCTGGAAACGGTTTGCCGGGTATTGTAAAACGTTTTTCTTTACAAAGACGGCCTTTGGATTCAAACATCCGTTACAGGCTTTGGTTCTCGGTATTTTACTGGGAGCATTGTCCTTCTTTAACGGTTCGGTGGTCATTGCCTGCTGTGCCATGCTGTTCTTTATGGCGGCAGTATCCGACCATCGTTTGGATTATCTGATTACAGCTTTGACCGCATTGATTTTATCCGTATTGGAGTCCAAATTGTTCATTAAGGGATCTGCGGTATCGGCCCAGTACTTCTTCGGATTCCTTGCGGAAAACGAGACATTGCTTGGTGCCCTTGATTATATGTGGAAGCTTTGGGGCGTATTGTTGCTGTTTATCGGCGCATATTTGCTGTTCGGCAAAGGCGTGAAGCGTTATTTGGTATTGGTATTTTCCGTGCCGCTTGTGATTGCCTTTACCGTGTTTTTAATTTCCGGAATCGAAGTAACGCCGGAAACTCATTATCTGGTAAAGTATTATGTATCGGTGAATCATAAGTTTGTAATGCTGTCGGAAATGTTACTTTCCGTATTCCCTGCCATTATGATTGCGGGATTGTGCGAGAAGCGTGCTATGTGGTTTGAGCAGGGCGTGGTGTTAAGGCGTATCGTGGCGGTATTTCTTGTGGTTCTTTTAACCGCAACGGGCGTATTTGAATATCACGTAGTGAGAAATCAGGATAAAGGGGCCTATAAATATGATTTGCAGGATCCGGTGATGGCCTGGATCAAAGAAAATACCGATGCGGAGGATTTGATTTTATCCGGAAGCTATGATTTGAACCCGGTGGTGTTAGGCGGAGGTATGTTGTATTACGGTCACGGCTATTATGCGGCATCGGCAGGCTATGATACGGAGACGAGAGAACGGGCCGTGCGCGAGATGTATGCTGCCAGAAGTCCGGAACAACTGGATGCTTTGGTAAAGGAACACGGAATCGACTATATTATTGTAGACATTGAGGCAAGAGAGGAATACACGGTGCGGGAGTATATCATTGCGGCAACCTATGAAGCAGTTTATACCCAGGGTGAAGATGAATGGAAATTCACCGTATATGATACCCGGAAACCGATTGTGATACCGGAATAAGAAAAAGAGAACGGAAGGAGAATGGGAATGAAGTTTGATTATGTTGTGGTAGGTGCAGGTCTTGCGGGCCTGACGGTGGCAGAGCGAATTGCCAATGTATTGAACAAGAAGGTACTCATTATCGAGAAGAGAGGCCATATCGGCGGTAACGTCTATGACTCTTATAATGAGGACGGAGTGCTGATTCACAATTACGGTCCTCATATTTTCCACACCAATGATAAGGGTGTTTACGAGTATCTGAGTCAGTTTACCAAGTGGAACGATTTCTGGCATAGAGTGCTTTCCTATGTGGACGGCAATCTGATTCCGATGCCGATTACGGTGGAAACGGTAAACAAGCTGTACAATCTGAATTTAAGTACTTTTGAAGTAGAGGAATTTTTCAAAAAGCAAGCAGTGGATATTCCGGAGATTAAGACCAGCCGTGATGTGGCGCTGAGTAAGGTTGGCGAGGAGATTTACCAAAAGTTTTTTGAAAACTATACAAAGAAGCAGTGGGGATTGGACCCGGCGGAAATCGATACGTCCATTATTTCCAGAATCCCGGTACGTACCAACCGGGATACCCGGTATTTTGCGGATAAGTATCAGGGCATGCCGCGGCACGGTTACACCAAGATGTGCGAGAATATGGTGAAGAACCCGAACATCAAGATTCTGTTAAATACGGACTATAAGGAAATCATCGATGATTTGGAATATGATGCATTGATTTACACCGGTCCTACGGATTATTTCTACGACTACAAGTACGGTAAAATGGCTTACAGAAGCATTCGCTTTGAGTTTGAAACCCTGGATTGCGAGTCCTATCAGGAGGCTCCGGTAGTGAATTATCCGAACGATTACGATTTCACCAGAATCACCGAGTTTAAGAAGATGACCTGGCAGAAGCATGATAAGACCACGATTTTGAAGGAGTTTCCGAACTCCGACGGAGAGCCGTATTATCCGTTCCCGACAGCGGAATACAAAGAGCAGTTTGCAAAGTATCGTGCGGAAATGGATAAGGAAACTAATGTATTTTTTATCGGACGTCTGGCGGAGTACCGCTACTATAACATGGATGCGGTGGTACGCAGTGCACTGAATTTGTTTGAAGAAAAGCTTGCAAAATAGTATGGATAGAGAGAAGGAGAAAAGGATATGGACAAGTTGTATATTGTTATTCCGGCGTATAACGAGCAGGAGACGATTCAGAGCGTAATTGAAGACTGGCATCCGGTGGCGGTAGAGGCCGGTGCGGACAGCCGCCTTGTGATTATCGACGACGGAAGTAAGGATAATACTTATGCAATGTTGAAAGAAGCGGAAGCAAAGTATCCACAGTTAATTGCACTGACGAAACCGAACGGTGGTCACGGTGCAACGCTTTTGTACGGATATAACTATGCGCTGGAACAGGGAGCGGATTTTGTATTCCAGACCGACTCCGACGGACAGACCAAAGCAGAGGAGTTTGCTCAGTTTTGGGAGCTTCGTAACGAGTATGCCATGGTTATCGGTCACCGTAACAAGAGAGAAGACGGTGCCTCCAGAGTATTCGTAACCAAGACCTTAAAGCTGGTATGCTTCTTGTTGTTCCACGTAAAGTTAACGGATGCAAACACGCCGTTCCGTTTGATGCAGTCCGGTGAGCTTAAAAAAGTGCTTCCGCTGATTCCGAAGGATTACAATTTATCCAACGTGGTAATTTCCGTAATTTTTGCAAAGAAGAAGCTTCCGGTGAAGTATATTCCGATTACCTTTCGTCCGCGTCAGGGTGGAGTCAATTCCATCAACATGAAGCGTATCTTTAAAATCGGTAAGAAAGCCGTGGGCGACTTTATCAAGATTAACAAGATGGTGAATCAGGCTTGTAAGGAAGAGAAGAAATAAAGAAAGTGTGATATGACTATGAAAGACAGAAAGAAATTGTATTGGGAAATCGGATTAGGCTTTCTCGGGATTCTCGTATTTTTATGGTTATGGGATGCCATAGACATGACACAGCGACTGGAGTTTGTGGAACGCTTTAATGCATGGGTAGAACGGAAAGCGGTTTCCTATGAAGGAGACGCAGTAAAATGGCGCCAATGGAATGACTTTATTGAAGCATTCAGGGAAAAGCATGAATGGAAGTTTTACTGGGGGGCTTTCGAAGCAGAAGATTTGTGGCAGATAAAACGCTGGTTCGGAACCTTGCTTGTATTCAGTGTCGGTTTCTTCCCGTTATCCGCTTTCCTGTTCCGCAAATTTTCCGATAAGGGATATATTTTCGGCAAGGTATTGGGATTGGTAGTCAGCGGATGGCTGGTATGGGTGCTGTCCTGCCTGCATATTGTGAAGTTTTCCGTTGTGGGAAGCTGGGTGATTCTGGGACTTTGCATTGTGGCAAATTATGGTTTGGCCATTTTTTTCTGCAGAAAGAAGAAAATAAAACTCGGAGAATTTTTCGGCATTACCGACGGCTCTGCGGTGATTACCAAGGCAATTTGGTATGAAGTATTGTTTTTCATTGTATTTATCGGCTTATTATATGTAAAATGTTTCCGCCCGGATTTTTCCTGGCAGACGGAAGGAGCCATGGATTACGGTTTTATGATCAGTATGTTAAAGTCTGATTATATGCCTCCGGAGGATTTCTGGTATGCCGGTACGGATTTGAATTATTACTATTTGGGGCAGTATTTCTACACTTATGTGACAAAGGTGTCCGGTGTTACGGTGGAGGTGGCGTACAATCTTGCATTAATGACAATTGGAGCATTCTGCGTTGTGCTGTGCTATTCTTTGGCAGCCCGGATTTTGGAACAGTATATGATTGAACGTACGGATGAGTATGGTATGCTTGGAAAAAAGACAGTCGCTTCTGTTCCGGTATTACGGCAAATATTGCCGCGATTTGCAGGATTTTTGGCCGGGTTCGGTGTTACCTTTGCTTGTAGCAATCATTATTGGTTGTATCAGAAACTGGCACCGGCAATCTGTGATATTTTAGGTATTGATGGGGATCATTCCTATTGGATTTCCGATCCGACCCGATATATCGGTTGGCAGGGAGAAGCTCTGGACCAGACCATTCATGAATTTCCGTCCTATTCGCTGGTGTTGGGTGACGTGCATGCCCATGTAACCAATATCGTGTTTGTGATTACATTGCTTGCGCTTTTGTTTGCTTTTTTACTGGAACGCAGAAATCGCATGAAAAGAGCAGTGGCAGGCGAAATTGAGAATCGTAGTTATTTACGGGAAATACTGCATCCGCAAATTATTGCCCTCAGCTTTTTTATCGGTATTTTCCAAATGACCAACTACTGGGATTTCCCGATTTACTATGTGGTCTGCGGTGCCGTTATATTGGTATCCAATGCGGTGGTTTACGGTTTTACAAAGAAGTCTTTGCTGCTTACGGCAGTACATGCGGCGGAGTTTATTGTTATAGCTTTTGTAACTGCGCTTATGTTTACGGTGCATTTTGACAGTATGGCACAGGGAATCGGCATCTGTAACAGACATACGGAACCGTATCAGATGATTGTGGTATGGGGACTTCCGATTGTGGCGGTGATTGCATATCTTGTTACTTCCATAAAGGAAGAGCAGAAGCGCAGAGCAGAAGGTGTTTCGGCAACAGAGCATAAAAATGTGTTCTTTGCATGGCTACAGAATTTAAAAAGTTCGGACTTGTTTTTGCTTGTATTGGGTTTATGTGCAATCGGTTTGGTGCTGGTTCCGGAGTTAATCTATGTGAAAGATATCTACGGTGAAGTGAATCAGCGTACCAATACCATGTTTAAGTTTGCATATCAGGCGTTTATTTTGTTTGGTCTGGTTTCGGGATGCATCATTGTGCGCTTTTTATTCCTTCCGAAGAGCGGAAAACAGTTTGTGGGTGGAGCTCTGATGTTCTTCCTTCTTACCCGCAATTTGGAATATTTTCCGTATGCATGTGAGTCCTGGATGGGAGACTATAAAGATCACACCCGTTATGTTTCTTTGAGCATTATGGACAATAATTCGGATATTCCGGAAGAGGATATGGCTGCGGTAGAGTGGATAAAGGAAAACTTGGAGGGACGTCCGACCATTTTGGAGGCTCATGGTACCAGCTACCGGTCTCCGGCTCCGGATTATACGGTATATAACCGTATTTCTGCCCTGACCGGCTGCCCGACCATCATCGGATGGCATACCCATGAATGGCTGTGGAAGGGAGATGTGAATGCGGTGAATGCCAGAGGTGAGATTGTAGAAGCGATCTATACCGGGGTTTTGACAGATGAAACGGTAGATATCCTGACAGAGTACGGAATGAGTGCAGACAGCAGTGTTACAAAGGAAGTCGCTGCGATTCTCTTTAAAAAAATCGGTGTAGACAGCAGTGCATATATCGGCAGGGAAATGGCCCTCAGTCTTTTGAAAGAATATGATGTGGACTATTTGTATGTAGGTGAAGCAGAGCAGATTAAGTATAAGGATAAGTGTAAGGACGGAGTTTTAGATTATGACTATTTGCGCTCCTTGGGCGAAGTGGTATATGAGGACGAAAGTGACTCGGAATTTGTGCAGACTTTTATTGTAAAAATTAAATAAGTCCGTTTTATTGGACATGAAAACGGTTATAAATAGAACTGTAATAAGGAAAACTTATTACGGTTCTATTTTTTTACGGAGGGAAAAACTATGACAGCAACCATTTTTTCAATTTTAATAATCGGCCTTATTTTCTGGCTCGCATTTCAGGACGGTGTTCTTGCTTTTTTTGCAGCAATTTGTATTCTCGGATTAATTGCTTTGATTTTTGATGCGGCACGCAAAGAAAAAGAAGAGGAAATCAGTTTGAAGGATAAGGAAAGAACGGTTTAATCTTCCAGTTTATAATCGGGAAAAGGACATATAATATCACCGTAATCAAGAGATACACCACAGCGAAAGCGGTGCGGGTATCAAAGATTATAAAACGTTTGAAACAGCCCGCAACGCGGGAATCAGGAAGGAGTGTAAAGTATGTCCAGAGGTAGAAATCGTGTAGAAGTTCCGGAAGCTAGAGAGGCTATGGATCGTTTCAAGATGGAAGTTGCATCTGAAATCGGTGTTCCGTTAAAGCAGGGTTATAACGGTGATTTAACCAGCGCTCAGAACGGTTCTGTAGGTGGCGAGATGGTTCGTCAGATGATTAAGCGTCAGGAAGAATCTATGTCCGGTAAGTAAGAATCCGTTTGATTCAAAACGTCGGATGGCAGATTTGCCGAAGCGTATAAAATTAGAGTCGTCATGTTTACATGGCGGCTCTAGTTTTTTTGTCCTAATTGTGAAATAAAGGTTGCAATTCAAGGGAAGATGCGATACACTAAACTTATATCAGTGTGCATGTTTGGAGGATGAACAATGAGAGTGATTGCGGGTTCCAGACGTAGTATACGGCTGACCACCGTAAAAGGAGACAAGGTTCGTCCGACAACGGATCGTATCAAAGAGACGTTATTTAACATACTGCAGCCGGATATTCCGGGAGCTGCTTTTTTGGATTTGTTTTCCGGAAGCGGAGCCATCGGGATTGAAGCTTTAAGTCGCGGAGCCAAGGAAGCGGTACTTGTGGAGCAGGACAGAGATGCCCTTGCTTGCATCCGCACCAATTTAAAAGCAACTAAGTTTGAAACAGAGGCCCAGGTGAAAGCCGGCGATGTGCTTTCCGTACTTCGTACATTACAGCATGCACCCTTTGATTTGATTTTTATGGATCCACCTTATGATCTTTTCCTGGAAGAGAAGGTATTGCAGATATTAAGTACCGCATCTTACGTGGATGAGTATACGAAGATTATCGTAGAAGCTTCGGCAGGTACGGATTTTTCTTATGCAGAAGCTTTGGGTTTTTCTGTTTACCGGGAAAAGAGCTATGGTTCCAATAAGCATATATTTTTGGAAAAGAGGCAGTTATGAGAAGAGGACTTTATCCGGGAAGTTTTGATCCGGTGACATTGGGACATTTGGATATTATTCAGAGAGCATCGGAACTTGTCGATGAGTTGATTATCGGGGTATTGAAAAACAGTTCGAAAAAGAATATGTTTTCTACGGAGGAGCGCATCGATTTATTAAAGCGGGTAACGGAAGGGCTTCCGAACGTGCGGATTATTTCCTTTGACGGATTACTTGTGGATTGCGCCGTAGAGTACGGAACTCATACCATTATTCGAGGGTTACGGGCGGTTACGGACTTTGAATACGAGTTACAGCTGGCACAGACCAATAAGCGGTTACGTCCGGATATTGATACGGTATTTTTAACCACCAATGTGGAATATGCATATCTCAGCTCCAGTATTGTGCGGGAGATTGCAGGATACGGCGGGGATATCAGTCACTTTGTTCCGCAGTGTATTATGGAAGATGTGTATAAAAAAGCAAAGCGAGGAGAGACAGTATGAGTACGAAGAGAATTGAACAGTTAATCGAGGAAATCTTTGAATTTGTAGAAAGCTGTAAGTCTTCTACGTTTTCCAGCTCGAAAGTAATCGTACCGAAGGAAGAGTTATACGATTTACTGGATGAGTTACGGTTAAAGGTACCGGAAGAGATTAAGCGTTGTCAGAAGATGATTGCGAATCGCGATGCGATTATTGCGGATGCAGAGGATAAGGCTGCGGCAATTGAGCAGGCTGCCAGAGCACAGGCACAGATGTTGGTAAATGAAAACGAAATTACCCAGCAGGCGTATTATCAGGCAAACGAAATGGTACGTCAGGCAACGGAGCATGCGGAAGGTTTGGTAGCACAGGCGCAGGAAGAAGCGATGCAGATTCGTCAGGGGGCGTTAGGATATACCAATGAGATGTTAGGGCAGGTAGAGCGGTTATTAGGCTCTGTTTTTGAAGTTACCAAGAATCGTTCCGATGCTATGCTGGAGTCCATGCAGCAGAATCTTGAGATTATTGCAGCAAACCGTAGAGAACTGAACGGCGAAGCCGAACCGGAGGAGACGGAACCGGAGCGTCCGGGTGTTCAGGGCGGAGATTTTGACTTTGACGAGAATACTTTTTTGGATAACATCAATACCGACGAAGAGTAAAGTGTGTGCCGGGCTTGCCTTGCTAGGAGGTAACGGCTAAAAATAGTGTCATAAGTCCGAAGGCAATGAGTCCTGCAACAACTTTTGTGAGAAGATAGTGTGCGAACGGGAACTTGGTTCCCGCCAGCACACTTTTTGTTTGTGCGGCAGCAGAGAGTCCTCCGAAAGTGACAAACCCTGTAACAAGTGAAATCAGAAGGTGGTTCGGAAGAGAAAGGGTACTGAGAGCAGAAGTACCCGTAGTAATTTCAAGGACAGAACCGACACAGGCAAGGATAACCGCCGGTAAAGGAAGGTTTGCCAAAAGACTTGCCAAAACGGAGAAAAGGATAAGGTACCCACCCACTCTGGTCAGTACCGCAAAGGCTTGTTCAATGGCAGAATCCAGCATAAGAAAGGAGAAAGTAAAAGTTTTGGAGTGATTTTCGCCTTTTCCGGAAGAGGGAAAGGCAGAAGATTTCTTTAAAGCCGTCGACAGAGAATGCTCCGAAGCTTTTTTAGGTGTCAGATGTTTCCGGGGACGCAGTAATACGGCAGCCAGTACGGAAGATACGGTTACAATGAGAAAAAGCGGATAACGCAAGTCCGGCCGGTTTAACACCGAAACGGAAATAAAGCCCAGAAGAAACAAAGGACTGGGATTATTACAGAGAGGAAGGAGATATTGCCCTTCTTTTTTTGTGATTCGGCCGTCCGCGGTAAGAGAAGCAATGGTTTTGGCACCTATCGGGAGTCCGGCAAGAAAGCCGATGACAATGGCATAGCATCCCGAAGGTGAACAGCGGAAGATGGGAGAAAGGACAGGAGCAAGTCCTGTGGCAAGACTGTCGGAAACGCCTGTGGATAAAAGTAAGGTGGATAAAATCAGAAAAGGCAGAAGGCTTGGCAATACCTGATTAAACCAAAGCAAAAGCCCGTTTTTTGCGCCGGTAAGAGCCGGACCCGGAAAGAGTAAAAGACAACATAAGAACAAAAGCATACTGCCCTTTAGGAGGCAGGTGCGTAATTTTTCGGATACCGCCATAAAGAGTTTCACCTAGAACTTGGCATTTGTGATACTATATGAAAAATCTTCCGGTAAAAGAACATGATATTTTTGATGGACGACATGATTGTAGAGGTCGGTGGCCGCAATATCGTAGGAAAGCAGTTTCTGCTCTAAATCATTACAACGTTGTCTTTTTTGGGCAAGTTTTGTAAGAACCGGAAGGGAAGCGGTCTTTTTCCACACTTTTAAAAGAGGGGTAGCGGTCTCTTTAAAACCGAGAATCCGGGCATAACAGACCTCGTTTGTACGAAAAGCAGTTATGTCTTCCTTTGTTACACCAAGTAAAATGTGCAACAAGCATCGTTCAATCCGGGTACGGGTGTACTGCTTTGTTTTGATATGATCAAGGAACGTTTCATAGTCACAAGCAGGAAAACGCTTTTTGAGGCGTCCTGCGAGTTCCGCAGATACATCTGCAAACTCAGAAAGTGAATCCGCTTTTTGGGCTACGGCATACCGATGGAGCGAAAGAAAATCGGACCCGAAGACCGGTGTATACGGTTTTTTCAGAAGAACTTTTCCGGCAACCTCCGGCAGTTCCGAAAGGAAAGCCTCCGGAAAAGCGTTTCCCGGCGTCAGAAGGGTACGCAGGGCAGTGGCGGAAGAAAAGCCTTCGGAAGCAACGGATTCCTCGTGATAACCGGCACCTACCCGGGTGATGGCATGCGGAGTGATTTTACTATTTCTGCGGTATAGTGCTTTACAGTACTCCAGACCCAGAAGGGCATTCGGAGACTCTAACAAAGCAAGTGCTTCCGGGGATAAGTGAGGACCGGCGGCTGCAACACGAGCCTGCGGAAAGGTAAGACCGGAACGAAGGCCGTCCTGTAATGATTTTTTGTAGTCAGCCGGTTCGTCACAAAGAAAAGCAGCGGTTTCCATATAAAGAGAAATCGGGACCTCTGCCTCGGTACCGAAACAAAGACTGTCCACGCAGCCTAACTTGTCCAGAATCGTTACGGCACCTTCCGCAAAGTATTCGGCACTGCCGGTAGCATAGCAGAACGGAAGCTCCAACACCACATCCGCCTCGCAGGCAAGAGCACATTCCGTACGTGTAAACTTATCGATACAAGCCGGAATCCCCCGTTGGGTAAAGTTTCCGCTCATTACCGCCACCACAAAATCCGCCCCGGTAACGCGGCGTGTTTCTGCAATGTGATATTCATGTCCCTTGTGGAAGGGATTGTATTCTACGATAATTCCGGCAACTTTCATACGAACAGAGGCTCCTTTCAAGGTGACTGTGGCTGCTTACACGACAAGGAAATTTATATAAGCGAAAATACTACGGTTGGAGATGTTTATAATAATAAATCGCCAGTTGGGTACGGTCGCGAAGCTCCAATTTTTCCAAAGTACTGCTCAAGTAATTGCGTACGGTTCCTTCGGATAAAAAGAGAGTCTGTGCAATTTCTTTGTTGTTTAACCCCTCTGCCACCAGTTTCATAATCTCAATTTCTTTTTCGTTTAACGGAAGTTCGGAAACATCCGGCTCCTTCGGTGTGGAAAGAATGTCCGGAATCTTTTTCACAACCTCGCTTCCGAATACATTTTGTCCGCCGTATACGGCATGGAGCGCAGGGACAATGCTTTCAAAGTCCTGCTTCAGTAAATACCCTTTGGCACCCAGACGCAGGGCACGGACGATGTACTCGTCATCGGAAAAGGTGGTGAGAAATAAAATCTTTGCGGACGAATCGGTAGCCAGAATCGTAGCGGCGGCGTCCAGACCGTTCATTCCCTCCATACGGATGTCCATAAGAAGGATGTCCGGCTGATGCTCTTTGTATAGTGCAATGGCTTCTGCTCCGTCCCGTCCCAGGGCGGGAACGGTAATATCCGGTTCTGCCTCCAATATGGTTTTTAAAGAAATACCGACGACACGGTCGTCGTCTACAACTAATACTTTCATAGAATCCTCCTAGTTATGGTCCTTTGGAATGGACACGAAAATATGGAATCCGTTTTGGGTAGAGAAACGGATGGTACCCTTTAGGGATGCGACTCTTGCCTGCATATTCTCAAGGCCCATGCCGGTATTGCTTTCCGGAATCCGGACGTCGGTACCGTTATCTCCGATGGAGAGTTGGTAGAGGGACGTATATTCCTTCATACTGATGCGGATGGTGTCTGCATTGCTGTGCTTGGTAATATTGGCCAATGCTTCCTTTGTAATGGTGAGAAAACAATAGGTTATGGCAACAGGAAGCTCCGGAGCAATGTCATATTCGAAATACGTCCGGTAGGACGTATAATCCGCTAGAATCTGCCGGGCAGATGTTTCCAAATCCAGAGCATCGTCCCGCAAGTCGTGAACGCTGCTGCGGATTCCCTGCATGGCGGCATCCAGACTTTCCTTCAGGAGAAGCAGAGACTCGTCGTCCTTTTTTACGGTCAGCATGGCGCCTACCTGTAAGATGGAGCGGGACAAAAGATGTCCTACGTTATCGTGAATCTCTCTGGCAATGCGGGTACGCTCCTGCAGGGTGGCGATCTTAATACCGGCGTCCTGATTCTCCATCAGGGTCTGGGCTTTTTCCTGTAGGGAAAGCTTCTCTTCCGTATCGGAATCCCGCAGTTTTATTAAGTCAGAAGAAGCTTTGTTAAGCTGTCGTTCCCTGTAGGAGAGAAGCAGTGCCACACTGAGTAAAAACAAAACAAGAAAGCAAGTGGCAGGATTATCAAAAACAAAGAAAGCTCGAATGACCGGCAACACGGAAGCAAGCAATATCGGGGTTGGACGCTTCACACATAACGGATAACAAAGCACCGGAAGGAAAAACAGAATATCCGGAAAGAGGAGACTAAGCAGTACGCCGAAACCGAACAAACCATAGGAAAAAGGAAGAGAGGAAAACAGCTCCTCTAACGTAAGAGCAATGAATACGCAGAGGAAAAGAATAATCGGTGTGATGGCCGGCTTTGTGGTTAATAAAAGTACCAAGCCGAAAAACAACAGTATCAGTTTGTCGACGATTCCCCGCATGGGCGTTCCTCCTTTCCTTTTATGGGCGCGGTGCCCTTCTTACGAATTCTAACATTCAGTTTATCACATATCCCGTAGAAAGAAAAGCCAAAAACAGATGACATTTGTCACTTTCTCTTTCTGACAAACGACACTGGAATGTGAGAGTTGTCTTTGGTATGATAGGGGCATAAGATGCGAAATCGTGGGAAAACGAAAGGAGACACTATGAATACAGTAGTTAAGATTGAGAATCTGGTAAAGCGGTATAAGGAATTGGTGGCAGTGGACCATATGAATTTGTCCATTGAGAAAGGGGAGATTTTCGGACTTTTGGGACCGAACGGCAGCGGTAAGTCCACCATTATTAACTGCCTGCTTTCTTTAACGAATTATGACAAGGGTGAGATTACCGTGTTCGGAGAGAAAATGCGGGCGGATAATTATTCCGTAAAGGGCCGTATCGGTGTGGTGCTTCAGAATGTGGCGGTGTTTGATGAACTGACGGTGTATGAGAATATCGATTATTTCTGTAGTTTGTATGTGAGCGATAAGGAAAAGAGAAAGGCACTGGTGCAGGAAGCAATTGCCTTTGTAGGCCTTGAGGAATTTGTAAAGTTTTATCCGAAGAAGCTCTCCGGCGGTTTACTTCGCCGATTAAACATTGCCTGCGGTATCGCCCATAAGCCGGAACTGATTATTTTCGATGAGCCGACGGTGGCGGTGGACCCTCAGAGCCGGAATAAAATCTTAGAGGGCATTCAGGAATTAAATCGTCAGGGAGCAACGGTGATTTACACCTCCCACTATATGGAAGAGGTAGAGCAGATTTGTTCCAGAATCGCCATCATCGACAAGGGACAGCTGGTGGCAACCGGTACGAAGGACGAATTAAAGAGTATGATTCAGACCGGGGAGACCATTCGTGTGGAAGTGCCGGAGATGACAAGTGAAGTTTTGTTCGGTCTGGAGAAGCTTTCTCACATCATTTCCGTGGAGTATAACGACGGATTGGTTACCATTAAGTGTAGCGGCGGCAGACATAACGTGTTACATGTGCTGGAATACTTAAACAACACCGGGACATCCTTCGGCAGAGTGTTTGCGGAGCAACCGACCTTAAACGATGTGTTCCTTGAAATCACAGGAAAAGAACTCCGGGACGAAGTACAGTAAGGGGGATGAGTATGATACATTATTTTTATCGTTTAAAGCGGTTGTTGCGGATGAAACAGTTGTTTTTCTGGTCTATTATTTTTCCGTTGTTACTGGGCACCGTATTTAAGGTGGCATTTTCGGATGCAACGAATAAGGATTGGGGATTTGCTACAATTCCGGTGGCTGTGACAACAGAAGAAGGCGGGATACGGGATGAGGCATTTGTTTCGTTTTTAAAAGAGATGAAGAATGGGGATGTAGCGTTTTTTGCGGTGGAGGAATGTGACCGTGAAACAGCGGAGGCAATGTTATCCGGCGGGGACGTGAGTGCGGTTATCGTAACCGGAGAAGAAACCAAAGTAATCCTTCGTGAAAACGGACTGAATTCCACAGTTGTAAAAACGGTGGTGGACGGATATTTACAGAGTAAAGATATGTTTGTGGAAGCGGCCATGAACGGAAAGCTTACAGAGGTGATCGGGGCTTTCTCTAAAGAAATCGAAACATTGGGAGTAAAGGAGTTTGAGGGTACCAGTAAAGACCCGTTTGTACAGTATTTCCAAGCGCTGATTGCTATGGCAAGTTTGTACGGTGCAATGTACGGTCTTATGAATACCAATGAATTAGATATAAAGTTTGCGAATGTATCCGCAAGACGTCTGGCGGCACCGATGCGGGCGATTCCGACGGTTCTTTGCGATGTGGCAGCGGCATTTACGATTCAGTACATCCAGTTTTTGATTAATATTGCGTATTTTATCTTGATACTGAAAGTGGACTTTGGAAGTATAAACGGCTGGCTGTTCCTGGGCGGGGTATTTTATAGCTTACTGGGTGTTTTAAACGGTTACTTTATCGGAACCGTGGTACAAAAAAGTGATGGTTTGCAAAACGCTATTATGATGGGATGTACCATGTTCAGTTGTTTTCTTGCGGGGCTTATGGTAGGAAATATTCGTATTTCCCTTGAGCTGACGGCACCGATTGTAAACCGGGTAAATCAGGCAACACTGATTGCCGATTCCATGCAGGCTCTTTGCATTATGGGAGATATGGAAAAGTATGCAAGATGCTTACTCGGTATTCTGATTTGGTGCGTTTGTCTTGTGGTAGGAAGTATACTTGTGCTTATGATGCGACAGAGAAGAACCGGAAGGAGTGTGAAGCTGGCATGAGAGTCGTATTAAAGATTGTAAAAAAGGCATTGCCTTCTGTAAGCATGTACTTTGTCATTTTCTTCGGTATGACCATCGCGATGTCCTTTTTGACGGGAAAAGACCAGGAAAAAATGTATCAGGCTACGGAACTTACCATTTATGTGGAAGATAAGGAAGCGTCGGTGTTGTCTAAGACGTTGACAGAATATCTGGCGCAGGAAAACGAAGTAGAGACGGAGTACGATAAAGAATTGTTGTCGGATTTATTGTTTAGCGGCTTGGTAGATTATGTGGTTTATTTTGAGGAAGGATTTGAGGAAAACTTTCTTGCAGGCAAAAAGGGTGGAATCGAGCGTCAGAGTACGAAGCCGAATATGGCCTTTGTGGATCAGAAAATTGAGTTGTTTTTTCAATATGTGCGCGGGGAACTTGCTATGGGAAAGTCCTTGGAAGATGCTTGTGCTTCGGTATTGAAGAATACGGAGAATCATGCGGAAACCGAGGTGTTGTCAGGAAGACAGTCCATGAGCACACGGCCGGGATATTTTTTCTTTACGTTTCTTGCTTATATTTTGCCGTGCATTTTAATTATGGTATTGGGACCGGTGATGTATTCCTTTTACAGAAAAGATATTAAGATGCGTACCGATTGCGGTATGGTAAGTGTACGAAAACAAAATACGGAAGTGGTAAAAGGGATTGTCTTGGTTGCTGTAGTGTTTTGGGCTTTGTTTATGGGGCTGGGAGCTATTATTTACCACAGAGATTTTACTCCGGCGGAGTATTTGTTGGGAACTCTGAACAGTTTTGCATTTCTTCTGTTTTCTGTGACAATCTCGGTGTTGTTGGGTGTCTTGTTGCCGAGTACTGAAGCATTAAACGGTGCCAGCAATGTATTGGGGTTGGGAATGTCCTTCTTGTGCGGTGTGTTTGTACCGGCTTATCTGTTGCCGGATTATGTAAATAAAATCGGTGAATTTTTGCCGGCAGGCTGGTATATGAAAAATGTGATTTTGTTAAATGAGGAGAATGCGGCCACGGCACATTTTACGGAATTTCTTACGAATTGCGGAGTGGTGACGGCATTTGCGGTAGCGGTGTTCTTCGTATTCTTAGTGGTGGTAAAGAGAAAGAAAGTGGCGTAAAATGAGTTGGAGAGCGGCTGTGCGATAGGATTTGCGCAGCCGCTTTTGGTGTGTCGGAGAAAGTAATGAGATGAACGAGCTCTTATTTTGGGGACTTGGTTTTTTATGAGGTTTGAGGTATAATAATTCTAATCAATTAGAAGTCGAATACATAGGGTGTATCATATCACAAAGGAGAGTCATGCTATGAAGTACAAAGAACTGTTTACCCCGGTGAAAATCGGTAGTGTGGAGATCAAGAACCGTTTTGCCATGGCACCGATGGGACCGTTAGGCCTTTCCGATGCCGAGGGAGGCTGGAACCAGCGCGGTATTGATTATTATGTAGAGCGTGCAAAGGGCGGTACCGGCCTCATTATTACCGGTGTTACCTTCTGTGACCAGCAGGTAGAGCCGCAGAATCAATCCATTATTCCGGTGTCCACCCACAATGCGGTTCACTTTACGAGAACCAGTAAGGAGATGACCGAGCGTGTTCACGCTTACGGCAGCAAGATTTTCTTGCAGATGTCCGGCGGATTCGGTCGAGTGACCATTCCGACCAACTTAGGCGAATTCCCGCCGGTTGCGCCGTCTGAGATTCCGCATCGTTGGCTGGATAAGATGTGCCGTTCCATTACGAAGGAAGAAATTCGCAGTATCGTAAAGTCCTTCGGTGACGGTGCATACAATGCCATGCGCGGCGGTTTTGACGGCATTCAGATTCATGCGGTGCATGAGGGCTATTTATTAGACCAGTTTGCGATTTCCATGTTTAACTTAAGAACCGATGAGTACGGCGGCTCCTTAGAGAACCGGCTTCGTTTTGCAAAGGAAATCGTGGAAGAGATTAAGTCCCGCTGCGGTAAGGACTTCCCGGTTACCCTTCGTTACAGCGTAAAGAGTATGATTAAGGACTGGAGAAAGGGTGCGCTTCCGGGAGAAGAGTTCGAAGAAAAGGGCAGAGATATCGAGGAAGGTATCGAGGCTGCAAAGCTTCTGGCACAGTACGGCTACGATGCGTTAGATGTGGATGCCGGTTCCTACGATTCCTGGTGGTGGAGTCATCCGCCGATGTATCAGGAGAAGGGGCTGTTCCGTCCGTTCTGTAAGATTGTAAAGGAAGTGGTGGATATTCCGGTCATTTGTGCGGGACGTATGGATGATCCGGACACGGCGCTGGAGGCCCTTCAGAACGGTGAATGCGATATGATTTCCCTGGGAAGACCGCTTCTTGCGGACCCGGATTACTGTAATAAGCTTCGTTCCGGTAGAACCTGTCAGATTCGTCCGTGTATTTCCTGTCACGAGGGTTGTATGGGACGTATTGCGACCTATTCTCTTATCAACTGTGCGGTAAATCCGCAGGCGGCAAGAGAGCGTGCAATGGCCTATGAACCGATTTTACAGAAGAAAAAGGTACTTGTGGTCGGCGGCGGTGTGGCCGGATGTGAGGCGGCAAGAGTGCTTGCTATCCGCGGACATCAGCCGGTATTGTTTGAAAAGAGCGGACGCCTAGGCGGTAACTTATTACCGGGCGGTGCACCGAAGTTCAAGGAAGACGATATTGCACTGGCCAACTGGTATGCACAGGAAATGGACCGCTTAAAGGTTGAGGTGCATTTAAACACCGAGATTACCAAGAAGGATATTTTAGAAGGTGATTACGATACCGTTATCATGGCTACCGGTTCCACGCCGAAGGTATTCTCCTTAGGTGACGATGAAAAGGTATATACCGCGTCTCAGGTACTGTTAAAGGAAAAGGATTGCGGCGACACCACGGTTGTGGTAGGCGGCGGCCTTGTTGGCTGTGAGACTGCACTGTGGCTGGCGCAGGCCGGTAAGAAGGTGACCATTGTAGAGGCACAGGACAAGATTATGAAGGTCAACGGCCCGCTTTGTCACTCCAATTCCGACATGCTGGCGGCATTGCTTCCTTTCAATGGCGTAGAGATTCTCACAAGCGCAAAGGTAACCGGCTATGCAGGCGGCAAACTTTCTGTAGAGACCCCGGAGGGAGCAAAGGAACTGGCTTGCGACAGCGTCATTCTTTCTGTGGGCTATAACGAGGAGAATTCCTTATACCATGAGGTAGAGTTTGATGTACCGGAGATTTATCTTCTCGGTGATGCCAAGAAGGTAGCTAATATTATGTATGCAATCTGGGATGCCTTTGAGGTGGCGAACCATATTTAACTAAGTCACGGTGTCCCTGCTGTAAAATAACTTAGCTCGTTTTACGGTTGTGTTTTATACAAATCGACACGAGCCCCATAGAAATTGATTTATTTGCGAATCGCAACGCTTCGTCAAACTTCCTTCAAGAGCGGCTAAGACTTTTGGGAGCGTCCTCAAGCCTAAGCCGCTCTAGAAGGCGATTTCGACTGCGCTAAGTACGCGACCCTTCGGGAAAGCAAAAAATCAATGTCTATGGGGCTCGTGTCTTTTGCTGTGTATAAATAACCGTAAAACGAGCTTTGGGTTCTGTACAGGGACACCTGTTACTTACATTGGAAAGATTCGCAAAACTGAAAGTTATATATCCCTATTGCATCCTTTGCACAACTTATATCAGTTTCCGTTCCTTCCTATCTCCTCGTAGAACTTGACTCCGCATTGACAGTCCTGATGCAAAAAAGATACAATAATGATGTAAAATCGAGTGTGACTAATATACAAGGAGGATATTACCATGATTAAGATTTGTATTGTTGAGGACGAAGAATCCATTGCAAACCTGATTCGTATGAGTCTGTCCCAATATGGGTATTCCTGTACTTGTATCTACGACGGCTTGGAAGCGGCGGATCTTTTAGAACGAGAATACTTTGACCTGCTTTTACTGGATATCATGTTACCCGGTGCGGACGGCTATGCTCTTTTAGAATATAGTAAAGCATTAAATATTCCCACTATTTTTCTCACAGCAAAGACCGGTGTAAACGACCGGGTAAAGGGGCTTCGAATGGGAGCGGAGGATTATATATCTAAACCTTTTGAAGTTGCAGAATTAGTAGCAAGAGTCGAAGTCGTTTTACGGAGATTTCATAAATTAGATAAGACGATTTGTCTTTCCGACATTACCATTCATTGCGACTCCATGACCGTCACCAAAAACAATACCGAAATTCCTCTTACAAATAAGGAATATGAATTATTGCTTCTTTTTGTAAGAAATCCTAACATTGCTCTTTATCGTGAAACCATTTATGAACGGGTCTGGGGCGGAGAATTTGACGGCATAAGTCGAACCGTTGATTTGCATGTACAACGTCTCAGAAAGAAGCTTGGTCTGGAACAATCGCTTCGCGCGATATCTAAAGTCGGCTATCGTCTGGAGGTGACAGAATGAGGCTTCGCACAAAACTGGCTGTTTTCATAACACTTCTTACCTGTCTTTTATACGGGATTGGCGGAACGCTTCTTATTCTGTTTTCCTTTCAGCGCTCCATGGAACGCGAAAAAGAACAGGCCATACAGTCATACCGTTTTTTACAATCCACGCTTACTCTGATAAATTCAATCAGTGAACAGT
The DNA here is from genome assembly GCA_017938405.1 of Lachnospiraceae bacterium. Lineage (GTDB taxonomy): Bacteria > Bacillota > Clostridia > Lachnospirales > Lachnospiraceae > SIG307. The sequence goes on along the minus strand of JAGBBP010000014.1, from coordinate 348,124 downwards.
ATTATTCCAATGAAATAGGAAATCTGCTGATTCAGGAGCTTAACTCTTCAGATTCCGATTGGGAAGCTCTCCGATTTTATACCGATACAACCGTTTATCAGACAAAAGGCAATTTCTCCTATGATGATTCCTTAAAAGAGTTATGCACCGATACTGCGTGCGCCCTCAAAACATATCATAATTCCATGGGACACTTCTTGCAGATTACAGGTACTTTCTCCGTGAATCATACGGTCTTTTATCTGGATGCAGTGCAAAACATATCCGAAATTTATGAACTCCGGGAAGCGCAACTGCAAATTTATCGGAGTTTATTTCTGATACTTATTGTTCTTAGCGGCATCCTTTCCTTTTTGATTGCACACTTCCTGACAAAACCGTTACACAGACTCTCCATTGTCTCCGGAGAGATTGCAGCCGGTGCACTGGAAAAGCGTGCAGAGGTGCAGGGAAATGACGAAACAGCATCCTTAGCATCTGATTTCAACCATATGGCAGAAATATTAACCACAAAAATCAGGGAACAACAAGAAACGATCGAACAACAGGAACGATTTATCGGCAGCTTCACCCACGAAATAAAAACCCCCATGACTTCCTTGATCGGGTATGCCGATTTACTTCGAAGTTGTACCCTTTCCAAAGAGGAGCAGGCAGAATGTGCCAATTATATTTTCAAAGAGGGAAAACGTCTGGAACAACTATCCTTTCAATTGCTGGACCTGCTTGTAGTAAGAAAAAAAGACTTTCCTATGGTTTCTTCCGCTCCTGCAGATATTTTGCAAAGGGCTCTTTCCGTTTTTCGAAGAACCTTTGTTGCGCAAAACATTCTCATTGATGTAGAGACGGAGGATGGATGCTGTTTACTGGCGCCGGACTTAGTGCAATCGTTGCTGTTAAATCTGTTAGACAATGCCGGAAAGGCCATCGATTCAAACGGCTCCATTCGAATAAGACAATCCATGTTAACCGACGGATGCCGATATGAAGTAATTGATAACGGAAGAGGAATCCCGAAAGAAGATTTGGAGAAACTCACGGAAGCCTTTTATCGTGTGGACAAATCACGTTCCCGGAAACAGGGCGGAGCAGGCTTGGGATTATCCATATGTAAAGAAATCGTTGAGTTACATCACGGAACGCTTTTCATTACAAGCGAACCGGGCTTGGAAACAAAAGTAATTGTAGAATTGCGGGGTGATCGTGTATGAAATTAATAAGAAAAATCCTTTGTGGCGTTTCGGCTGTGAGTATTATCGGTTGTTTGTTTGCGCTTCCGAATATTGCCCTGTCATTTGCGGATGCAAAAAATACAACGGCGGAACAACAAACGCTATCTCCCATTACATTAGAGTTGCCGGTGAATTTATCTTTTTTTGAAAAGGCTCGTTTGGCCTCGTTTCCTCAATCCACGCAGCGTACACCTTTTGCGCATATCGCTTATGAGGAACAACAATTTTCGGTTTATCAGGCAGCAGAGGAGTTTTATAATACACTTGTTACTGCCATCGGTTGGGAGCAAATTGATTTCGGTGACTGTGGAAGGAAAGCAACACCGTATCTTTATTTAAATATCTATTCCGGAAAGAGTGCTGTTTTTTGGGATGTTATGGTAACCGTAGAGGATTCTGTCTATTTACAGTTAATTGTTGATGACCAGAGCTTTGATGTTCTTTCTGTCGGACTGTTAATTACAGATACCGCGGATATGCATATGGTAACATCAAAAATTTCTTCCTTCGGCAACTGCCTTATGGATGAATTCCGTAAAAAACTGGGCGGAGAATGGACCTGTATTCGTACAGACAGCGCTGAAACGGATGGAGACTCTATTCCCGGCGCAGCGCTGTATGAACTGAAGACAGATGCCGCTGGGGCTTCCTATTCCTTTTATCTGGAATACAAGCAAAATGAACTACATTTCGGAGATATTAGATTTGGCAATATGCATTTTTGATGCTATTAGGATACATGCCGGATGCACAATTACTGTATGATTTATCCATCCCTAAAAATAGTGGAGGAGGTCCGGTTATGAAAAAAAAGCTCAAAAAAAGTATTATTTCCGTCGCAGTATTCTCTTTTATGCTTACAGGCAGTGCCTGCAGTTTAAAGGAGATATCGATTGAAAATCCGGAAAATAAAAGCAATTTGCAGGAAGAGCATACACCTGCACAAGAAATACAGTCCTCAACCTTAACGCCCGCTGTTACGGATGGAACGCTGACAGATACACCATCTCAGACTTATCCGATGGTAGCACGTCCGGTAATCGGAGAAACATTCCCTGTTACAAGCCTTGCGAAAAGCGGCACCATACTGGCAACGGTTCATAATGCACAGATTTATACCAATCTTTATGAAGCGGGGGTGGCATGGGAAGAGACATTTTACGATTTTCGCGCACAAACAGACGGCACAGGCCCTTTGCAGGCTGATTTCTTTGATCGTCAAAGCGGAGACTTCCTTGAATCGGCAGAATTCGGAAAAACCGCCTTTGTTGTGGTTGAGCTTACATTAGAAAACCATTCTGCCGTTTCACGTGCCACAGAGCTTAATGTTCCCGGTACACCGAAAGTATATGAGGATGATACCTTCCGAATTGATACGCTTAATATTGCTCCGATGAAAGAATCCAATGCAGAGTCTCCAGGGAATATCGGAAACAATTTTCCTTTGACATGGTGCAGCATGGCAAATACACATCCTGAAATTCATCCCTATGCCGTTACCATTCCGGAGGGGGAATCCGTCACTATAAAAATCGGTACCATGGTACAGCAAACTGTTTATGACGAAGCAACGAAAAGCAATTTCGGCGGACAAATCGGCGATGATTTACTTTCAAGATTGTACCTCGCAACAAGTATGAGCACACGTACATCCATGGTATATCTTGAACTCGACGCAGGTTCTTTGTATCAATAGGAGGTCCTTTCCATGTTTTCTGTTATCAAATTCGAATGGCGGAGAATGCTTCATAGCCGCAGTTTTCTGCTTGCCATTCTGATATCCTGCGGAATGGCAGGGATTGCCGCCAAAGAACAGTTTAATATCTATTGTGACGGTGTAGATCATATCAGTTTGTTTTATCGCTGGCTTCCTTCCGGGGCTCTCAGTTTCGGCGCAAACTATTTTTATATTATTATTCCGGCAGTCTGTGCACTGGGATTTTCTCATAGCCTGTGTACTGATTGCAAATCGGGATACTGGTACCAGATTTGCACCAGAGTTGCCAAAAAGCACTATTTTGCAGCGAAATATCTCGTTTCGTTTTTCTGTGGCGGCATACTTTTTTCTGCCGCCCTTATCTTTCATTTTCTGCTACTGTCTTGTTTTATGAAAGTAACCTTACCGGACCCTGCAAGCCTCAGCACCATGATGAATCCCTTTCGTTTTGCATCAAAGCTGTTTTTTACATCCCCAATCCTCTGGAGTGTTCTCTGGTGTACGGTAACCTTCATCTGGGGCGGTATTATGTCTTGTATTGGCACGGTAATAGGTATGTTTACGGAAAAAGCATCTGTTTCGGTAATTCTTCCGTTTTTATTCTTTGTTTGTCAAAGCATTGCTGCAACATATTTACAATACAGGACAGGAATTACAATCAATTCACATCCCCTTGCACTGGGATGGACAGAATTGATTCGGACGGAAAGCGCAAGTGTTGCTCCGACAGATTATCTTCTTCTGACGCAGCTTGTAGTATTTCTGATTGTCACACTCGTGTATGGATGGAGGGCTTGGCGATATGAGGGATTGTAAAATTTTATGGTTAGACTGCAAAGAGGGTATAGTAAAAAACAAACGCATCTGGATTATGGTACCTGTTGTCCTGCTGTATTCCATGCTGACACACATAGAACTGGATATTATTTGGAAAAACATTCCGCCGGAATATGGCATCTATTCATTATTTGAGTTATTCTGGATTAACTTTAGCGGCTGTGACCCTCTCATAAAAGCAAAGGCTATGACTATTCCGTATCCATGGCTCGCAATGTATATTTGTCCTGTTTTTATGACATTTGACTATATGCAGCAGGATTTGTTGGGCTACGGTTCACAAATGCTCTTTCGTATCGGAAACAGAAAACGCTGGTGGTATCAAAAGTGTATCTGGTGCTTTATATCAGCACTTTGGATATATCTTCTTATGTGGATAACCATGGCGGTTTTCTGCCTGATAAATCACATTCCCGTATCCTTTACACCAAATCCGAATACGATTGCATTCATGGCTACGGAAAGCATTTGCTATACACCTGTTTCCAATACACTTATCCCATCACCGTCTTTTACAATGACACTATTCGTCTGTCCGTTGCTATCTATGTTTACCATGGAGTTGCTTACAATGACACTTACGTTGTTTGTCCGGCCGGCAATTGCTTTTATCATCAGTGTGGGAATCTTGACTCTCAGCATTACCTTTGACTGGACCTTGTTGTTTCCACGCATTGGAATGCTCATGAAGAATGATTTGTTATATTCCGACGCCTATTCGCTGAAAAAAGGTATTATTTTATGTATTAGCTTCATTACCGTATGTATGATTGGTGGCGGAATCGTATTTCGTTATAAAGATATTCTACCGGGAAAAGAGGAGGAACCGTAATGGAAATCATACTGAAAAATCTTACAAAAGAGCTAAACGGAAACCGTGTAGTAAACAATGTGAACCTCTCGCTTTACGCAGGAAAAATCTACGGACTTTGCGGATATAACGGTTGCGGAAAAACAATGCTGATGCGTTTGATTGCCGGAATGATTCGTCCGACCATGGGCACTGTCACAATCGACGGAAAACAACTCGGCAAGGATATGGACTTTCCGCCCAAGATGGGTGTTTTAATTGAAAACCCAGCATTTTTAGGAAATTATTCCGGGTATGAAAATTTGCGACTTTTAGCATCCATTTCCGGGAAAATCAACTCTGATATGATTGAAGATGTATTGGAACGGGTAGGTCTTTCCGATTCTGCAAAAAAGAAATATCGCAAATACTCTCTCGGTATGAAACAAAGACTTGGTATTGCAGCCGCAATCATGGAAAAGCCGAATTTACTAATACTTGATGAGCCAACGAATGCACTTGACACAGATGGTGTACGGCGTACAAAAGAAATCATTCGTGAAGAACGTAATCGTGGTACTCTGGTTATCATGACCTGCCACGACAGAGCTATTTTGGAAGACCTTTGCGATGAGATATTCAACATTGAACATGGAACTGTCATGATTGCGTCAACGAAGGATGAAGGAGGGAGATGAATGAAGAAGCGATTAGTGACCGGTGTTTTTTGCGGGGTTCTGATTATAGCGTGGGCTGTGAGATATCTTACGTTGAATCACGGACATGTTTTTTCATATCCTGAAAATCCGATTACGTATTACAAATTAAATGAAGAGGCACCCTATGGGCAAAATATACCCTATTACGGAAATGAAGCTCAAACCCTCGAGGGCTATACGCTGCGAATTACCGGTTCGGAATTGGTCACAAGTGCGGATTTTGCAAACAGATACGGAACGTTTGAAAACCAAATGGGATTAATTAACCGCCCCTATTACCTGATTGCAGATGCTGTTTTTGCCAACCACGGCACCTCTGCGGATGGTGTAGATTTAAACTCGTTGATATTGCGGGGCGTTGACTGGTGGGCATATTGCAGTTACGGACAAACAATTCTTGTAAATTCCGCAACTGCATCACCCGACTTATACAATACCGGTATGCTGAAGCTTCTCACCGGTGAATCCATGTCGGTAAAAATAGTATTCGGATTGGAAACAAATCTTTTGACAACAAAACGCTGGCAGAACTTTACGGAGGAAACAATTTGGATAACACAAACCGTTTTCCCGGAAGAGCATCGGATATTGATTCAGTAATCAGAGAAAAAACTACTTTATATCGTGTTGACACATCTGCGTCAACGACGATTACTCTTGTGCCTTTAACATCTGCGCATAGATTCCGCCCAGCGCCAGCAGTTCTTCGTGACTTCCTTGTTCTTTAATCTCGCCTTCATGAATGACCAAAATCAAGTCAGCATTTTTTATGGTGGACAGGCGGTGGGCAATTGCTACAATGGTGCGCTTGCCGGCCATGTTGTTAATTGCGGCCTGTATCTGGCGCTCGGTTTGCACGTCCACGGAGGCAGTGGCTTCGTCCAAGATGATAATCGGAGACTGGCGGAGGATGGCGCGGGCAATGGCAACACGCTGTTTCTGTCCGCCGGAAAGGCGCAGGCCCCGTTCTCCTACCTGGGTTTCGTATTCGTCCGGCATATGTAAAATATCTTCATGAATATTGGCTGCCTTGGCGGCAGCAATGATTTCTTCACGGGTGGCATCCGGTTTTGCGTAGCCGATGTTGTCGGCAATGGAGCCGTGGAAGAGGAAGGTATCCTGCAGTACCGGAGAAATGTTTTTGCGAAGACTTTCCAAGGTGACATCCCGTACATCCTGACCGTCTACCAGCACCGTACCCTCTACCGGATCGTAGAAGCGGGAGATGAGCTGGGTAATGGTGGTCTTGCCCACACCGGTCGGACCTACGAGGGCTACCATCTGGCCCGGTTTACAGATAAAGGAGATGTCTTTTAACACCGGTACCTTGTTGCTGTAGTGGAAGGAAACATTCCGGAAGGAAATCTCGCCGGAGACATTTTCTAAGTCTTTTGCGTTTTCTTTATTTTCAATAGCGGACGGCGTATCCAGTATCAAGGTCACACGTTCCGCACCGGCCAGAGACTGCTGGAGGTTTTCCAGCCAGCTGGCAAGGCTCGAAATCGGTGCATAGAACAGCCCCAAATATAAAACGAAGGCTACGATATCTTCTACGGATAACTGGCCTAAATAAGCCAAATAACCGCCCACAGCCACCACAAGTACCGTACCGATGGAGGAAACGAACTCCACGCTCGGGTGGAAGATGGCACTGGCACGTAACGCCCGGAGCATGGCGCGAACCTGTGTGAAATTGCTTTCGCTGACAAGTGCCGCTTCTTCTTCCTCCTGCCCGAAGGACTGGATTTCGTGAAGACCGGACAAATTGTCCTGAAGCTTTGCATTTAATTCACCCATACTTTTCTGGGACGCCTTAAAAAACGGGCGTACTTTTTTTGCAAAAATCACGCCGGAAATCAGAATGAGCGGAATCGGAAAACAGGTAATCAGAGCCAGTTTCCAGTTAATCACAAGCAGGATGGTCAGTACCCCGCCAAAGGTCACGAGATTTGTAATCATATCCGGAATCATGTGAGCGTACAAAAGCTCGAAATCTCTCGTATCGTTGACCACGCGGCTCATCAAATCACCGGTTTGTTTGTCGTGGAAAAATCCCAAATCCAGGCTCTGTAGTTTCTTATACAGGCGGTCGCGCAAATCGCCTACCAGATACCAGGCCGCCTTGTGGGCCAGATAATTATTCATAAAACGGAACACAATACGGAGCAAATAGAGTACCAGCAGTCCGATAGCAAGAGATACAATCTGCTTTAAGGCGGCATTGTCCACGCCTTCGCCTACGATACCGGTCATTTTAGACAGCAGCTTCGGAGCGGCCAAGTTTACGCCGGTCAGTAGTAAAGTAGATAAAATGGCTAAAATATAGAGGACCTTATAGCGGGCTGCTTCCTTGGTCAGTTTCCATAACATTTTCATAAAAATATCCTTTCGATAAGAAAAAACGTTGATTTTTAGATGTGGAACGAAGTTCATTTTATCATATTAGTGGAGGAAAAACAAGGTAAGGGAAAGAAATGATTATTTCTTACAATTGTATGTGAAAAAAATGATGCTTACTTGCCATGAGATATTATTTTTGTTATAATGAAAAGAGGTGACATTCCATAACGGAGGATACGGATAGATGAAGATGCAGGAACGGCGTATAGATAAAGTTTTGCGATATTGTTTGGGGTATATTTTATTAATTGTATTAGTGTTTTTGGTAGTGGGAGAATGGGTTGCTCCTTCCGATGTTCCTTCCGAAAACGGAAGGATAGCCGTATTAGAGGCGGAGTGGGAACGGGTATTTCCGGACGGAACAAGAGAATCTGCAGAACTGCCGTGTACCTTTCCGGCAAAACGAGGGGAAACGGTACGGGCGGAAGCGGTATTACCGGATAAAATCGAGAATTCGTGGGCCTATATTCGCGCATCCCAGCAGGATATCCGGATTTACATTGACGGGGAATTAAGGGAGGAATATTCTACCAAGGCGACGAGACCTTTCGGAAAAACCAGTGCCAGTGTTTATGTTTTCTTTCCGCTATATGAAGAAGACGGAGGAAAGGTACTGACGGTGGAAACCGTAAGTGACTCCGTATATTCCGGTCGTATGAATCAAATTTTTACCGGTGAAAAGTATGATATCGTAAAATCCTTTGTAGCGGAAAGCGGTTTGTTGCTTGTGGTGGCGTTTACTACCGTTATTATCAGTGTGATTACGGTGGTAATCAGTCTGATCTTGCGTCTGGTACATAAAAAAGAAGTGGATATTATTTTTTTGGGGCTGGGAACGCTTCTTACGTCTTTGGTCTTGATTGTAGAGTCGGTGATGCGTCAGTTCTATTTGTCTAACATCACGGTGGCTACGTTAGCAGGCTTTTTATTGACGATGCTGGGACCGTATCCTTTTATTGTGTATGCCAATCTGATTCAGAAGGGACGTTATCGGAAGTTTTATGTGCCGGTATTGATATGTATATTGGCAAATACCTTGGGATCCATGCTGCTACATATAGCCGGAATCGTTGATCTTATGGACTCAATGATTGTGGATTACGGAGTGATTGTCCTGGCTGTGCTTGTGGGAGCCGGCACCTTGGCTGTGGATATAAAACAACGAAAGATTAATGAGTACCGGGAAGTGGCAATAGGCTTGGCAGGAATCATTGTCGCTTCCTTTTGGGAGATTTACCAGGTATACCGTCCGGGAGAAAACGGCGGCGGGTTTGCCTTTTGCGGAGCACTTTGCTTTTTGTTATTTATGGCATCTTTAAAAACAGGACGGGATATGCAGACCCTGGAAAAGGAAAGGCAAAGAGCCATTGTTGCCGGAGAAGCAAAGACACAGTTTTTGGCGCAAATGTCTCACGAAATCCGTACCCCGATTAATACGATTCTGGGGATGAACGAAATGATTTTGCGGGAAAGTGAGGATGAAACCATTTCCGAGTATGCGCAAAATATAAAAAAGTCCAGCAATGTGCTTTTAGGATTGATTAATGATGTATTGGATTTTTCCAAAATCGAAGCCGGGAAACTTGATATTACGGAGATAACATATTCACCGAAGAAGATGCTGGATGATTTGATACGGGAAACATCGGTCCGGGCGGAACGGAAAAATATCCGGTTACAGACCGAAATCTCGTCGGAACTCCCGGCAATGCTTCAGGGAGATGAATTGCGTGTACGTCAGATTTTAACGAATCTGTTATCCAATGCCGTAAAGTATACGAAGAACGGAACAGTTACGTTTTCCGTAGACGGCGAGCGGAATGAAGACGTTTTTTGGTTACATGTTTCCGTGGCGGATACCGGTATGGGAATCCGGGAGGAAGATGTGAACCGGTTGTTTGACAGTTTTCAGCGATTGGAGGAAAAGAAAAACCGGCATATTGAGGGAACCGGTCTGGGTCTGGCAATTACCAAACAATTGCTGGATTTGATGGGTGGCAGTATTACGGTAGAAAGTGAATTCGGGAAAGGTTCCTGCTTTACGGTGCGTATACCGCAACAGATGATACTGCAGGAAAATACGGAGAAAGAACGGGAAGAAAGACCGGCAGAAGGTATGAAAAAGAAACAGCTGGCGGCGCCGGATGCGCTTGTTTTGGCGGTGGACGATAATGAGATGAATCTTATGGTGGTAAAGATGTTGCTAAAGAGGACCCTAATACAGGTGGAAACGGTTTTAAGCGGAAACGAGTGTCTGGAGCACTGCCGCCGGAAGAAGTACGATTTGATTTTAATGGACCATATGATGCCGGAATTGGACGGAGTAGAGACCCTGCATCTTCTCCGTAAGGAAGAGACTTTAAACCGTGACACAAAGGTGCTGGTACTGACGGCCAATGCCATTGCGGGTGTGGCGGAACAGTATGAGAAGGAAGGCTTTGACGGGTACTTGTCTAAACCGCTTGTAATCGATGATTTGGAGGCAATGTTGGGTAAACACCTGCCGGAAGAAAAGGTGCAGTGGACGGAAGCAGAGTAAGATTATACTGATAAGAGGAATAAGAAAGGAAATCCGATTATGGGTTTCCTTTTTTTGTGCGTTATGCTATAATAACCGTGTTTGTGTTACGGGGAAACAGGTGAAACTCCTGTACGAGCCCGTCGCCGTGAAGCATGTTTTATACTTTTTTCTACCGGAGACGCCACAACCTCCGGGACAAGCCATTGGAGATTTCCGAGAAGGTGAGAAAAGCAATGCCGAGTCGAAATACCCGGACAGAAACGCTCCTCCATAAGCAGTACACCGCGAGTGCCGGTAAGTAGGGGGAAATACAATTTAAAGGAGAAAAGAGATGCAAAGAAAAACAAGAAACACGTTGTTATCGCGTATCCTTTGTATGATGCTTATTGTGGCTATGGCATTGTTTACAGTAGGATGTAAGAAGGACGAGCCGGAGACCCCGCAGAGCGGACAGGAGACGAAGGTGACCGCACCGGCAGAGGACAATCAGGATGCTGTAGTCGGAGACACGGCAGAAGACGGTGAAGATGCCGAGCAGGCAGGCAATGTCGCAAGTGGTGTGACAGAGCTGGGGGAAGGCACGACCAAGTTCAACTTTTCCGTGACAGACAAGGACGGAAATGAAACCAACTTCCTGATTCATACGGACAAAGAAACCGTAGGCGAAGCATTACTGGACTTGGGACTGATTGACGGAGATGCCGGAGATTACGGCCTTTATGTAAAAAAGGTAAACGGAATTGTTGCGGATTATGATACGGATAAGACCTACTGGGCCTTTTATATCGGCGGGGAATATGCCATGTCCGGTGTGGATGTAACGCCGATTACAGAAGGCGCATCCTACGCATTTAAGGTGGAAAAATAATGAAACTGACCGTAAGAGAAATGGCTGTATTTTCCATGCTGGGAGCGCTGATGTTTGCATCGAAAATGCTCATGGAAGTGGCGCCGAATATACATTTATTGGGCGTGTTTACCATTGCCTTTACGGTGGTGTACCGGGCAAAGGCCTTATACCCGATTTACATTTACGTACTGTTAAACGGACTGTTTGCCGGGTTCAATGTATGGTGGGTTCCGTATCTGTACTTATGGACGGTGCTGTGGGGTATCACCATGCTTTTGCCGAAGAAAATGCCGAAACCGATGGCGGTGGTGGTATATTCTCTGGTGAATGCGTTGCACGGATACGGGTTCGGAATTTTGTACGCACCGGCCCAGGCCATTCTGTTCGGCCTTAGTTTTAAAGGAATGATTGCCTGGATCATTGCGGGATTTCCGTTTGATGTAATACATGGGACCAGCAATCTGATTTGCGGACTATTGATAGTTCCGATTGTGCTTATATTGAAGAAGCTGGAAAAAGAAAGTACACATAGATAGCCATGCATATCGGATGAGAGCCACTCTGTTTTCGGAGTGGCTTTTTTAAATGGAATAAATTATGTAAAAAATACTGTACAAATCCCGGGAAAAGTATTATAATAAAAGAGCGAACGTCGTTATTTTCGGACGAAAACAAAAACGGAGGGGTGTTATGAAACAAAACAAAGGAAAAATCAGTATTCGTATTAAGATTCTCGTGCCGGTGGTTCTTTTGGTAACCGTGTTGTGTGTTGTGCTCGGCGTATGTTCCTACCGCCGCATGGAAGACGGCATGGTGGCCATGGGCGTGGAAGAGGCCGAAATGGTATCCAAGATGGCGGTTGCGGCAATTGATGGGGATGTATTAAAAACCCTGGAAGAGGGCTGCGAGGATAGTGAGGAGTATCAGACCATGCGGGATGCATTGTGTGAGATTCAACAATCCTACGGAATTGCGTTTTTGTATACGCTTCACACCGACGGAGAATCGGTTTTTTACGGTATTGATACCGATGCGTCGGAAGAGTGTGCCGATTACGGGGAAGAGTTTGAAGTATCCTATGAAGAACTGGCGGATTGTTTTGCGGGAGAAGAATATGTACAGGATTATATCGATGAGACCGTAGACGGTCATTTGATTTCCGTGTACAAGCCGATTTATGACAGCGCGGGTAAAGTAATTGCGGTCATGGGCTGTGACTATGATGCATACCATGTTTCCGAACGCCTTGCGGATTCTTCCAAGCAGATTGTTTTGATTGCGATAGCGGCACTGGTTATCGGTGTAGTAGTGCTTTGTTTGGTTATCAATGCAATGCTGAGAGGCTTAAAGCAGGTAAATGAGAAAGTATATGAGTTGGTAAGCAGCGAAGGCGATTTGACAAAGAAGCTTGAAATAAAGAGCAAGGATGAGTTGCAGAGTATTGCGGAAAATATTAACGAGCTACTGGCCTATATCCGGGGCATTATGATTACGATTTCCGATAATTCTATGAAACTGGACAGCTCCTCCGGAACCATTGTACGGAAGCTTTCCCAGGCAGAAATCAGTATCACCGATGTGTCTGCGTTTATGGAAGAGATGAGTGCTTCCATGGAACAGACCAATCATTCCTTAAATCAGATTACGGAAGCCATCGGACAGGCCTATGAGTTTATCGAAGCGATTTCGGGACAGGCGAACGAGGGAAGTGCTTCTTCGGAATTGATTCGTAAGAACGCGGAAGAGCTTTACCGGAGTGCTTCCGAGGAACGGACTCAGGCCAAGGAAAAAGCGGATTTCATGGCGACGGAAGTAAACGATAAAATCGAAAAATCAAAGGCGGTAGAAGAAATCAATATACTGACCGCTAACATTTTAAATATTTCCGAGCAGACCAATTTGCTGGCACTGAATGCAAGTATTGAGGCAGCAAGAGCGGGAGAGGCAGGTCGCGGATTTGCGGTGGTTGCGGACGAAATCAGTAAGCTGGCAACGGATTCCGCAGAAACCGCAACTTCCATTCAGAAGGTAAGCGCGGAGGTAATCCAGGCAGTAAACGATCTGGCCAAGGAAGCGGAAGAAATGCTTACCTTTATGGAGGAAACCGCCATGAAGGGCTACGAACGGTTGCTGGGCATCAGTGAAAGTTATCAAGGCGACGTGGGAAGCTTAAACGGCATGATGCAGAATTTCGCATCGGAAAGTGCCCGCTTAAAGGAAAACATGGACGGTATCGTGGCTTCCGTAGAAGCGGTGCGTGCTGCGGTAGGGGAGTGTACATCCGGCGTGGCGGATGTTTCGGAGCGTTCGGTTGAGCTTACTATGAATGTGGGTGAAATCGAAGAAGAAGCCAATGTAAATAAAGAGATTGCCTTAAATCTCAATCAGGAAGTAAATAAGTTTAAGTTGGAGTAACGTCAGAGTTAAGTAAGTAGCAGGAGAAGGGGCGGATCATTTATGGCAAAGAGACACAGAAGGAAGAAAGGTAAGGTGGGACGTGTGATTTTGGGGATTATCGGTGCGTTGTTGCTGGTGTTGGTGATTTTTGTGGCAGTGAATGCTTCGCGTAATGTAAAAGCAATGAATCGCAGTATTGATGCGGTTTTGGAGGAACTGAACAAGACCTATACCGTGACGCAAATCAGTCCGGGTGACTACGAGCAGATGAAAATGTACGGTATCATGAAGTTTAAGGTGGAGCAGTATGCCATCGAAGGACTGGGAAATTTGTCCGTAATGCGTGTCAATATGGGCGTGATGCAGATGGCAACCATTGTGATTACCCCGAAGGAGAAAAATATGCCGTTACTTTCGGCGGACTACATGTACATTCTTTCCAACCGGAAGTCCTATCTGGAGTTTTATGATGTGGTGCAGGAAAAGGATGCGGTATATATGCAGTTGATTGCAAAACTGTCCGACGTCATTGACAAGTACAGTCATCTGGAGGACTTTGAAGCCTCCGAAGCATGGTACGAGCATTTACTTTCCGTGGATGCTTACAAGGCCGGGAAGCCGAAGAATGATGCGGATGTAGAGCAGATGCTCAGAGAAAGCGTCCGTGTGTATCTGAATCATGCGAAGGCGTTACCGGAACTGACGGATGAGCAGAAAACCGAGAAAAAGAACATTACGTTGGCTTATACCGACGGTCTGATTGAAAAGGGGGGTATCTCCACGGATGTCTTTAAGAAAGAATTGGGACCGGAGGTAACAAAGGATTTCTTTGATCAGGTATTCTTCGGGACGTTGCGATAGCAGAACAGAATGATGAATGAATCAAAGTCCGTTTTATTGGACTGTATATAGCGTAAATTAAGAACCAAGATAAGAGTAACATCGGACTTGGTTCTTTTCCTTTCATAGGAGAGAACCGTAGGATAGGAAAACGGTACAGGCAGAAAATGAAAGGAGCGGTTCTAATGGAAGTACGCAATGTAAACGGACACTATGAGATATATAAGGACGGGAGATTTGTGTGCTCCTGCGATGCAAATGAGTTAAAGGAAGTTGTGGAAGAGATGGAGGAGGTCTAAAGATGGAAAAAACAATGCGAGTAACCGGAAAAGGTAAATTGTCGGTGAAGCCGGACCTGATTCGGTTGTTACTGGACACAACGAAGGTGTGCAAAACCTACGAGGAGGCGCTTGCGAAGTCCGCAGAACAGACAGAGGAGCTAAAGAATTGTTTCGAAGGTTTGGGCTTTGCCCGCACGGACTTAAAGACACTGCGCTTTTCGGTGGATACGGAGTACGAGAACTACCGCGACGAAAACAACGTATGGAAAAATCGTTTTCTGGGCTATCGCTTCACCCACGGAATGAAGTTGGAATTTGACGCGGACAACGAACGACTGGGGCGTGTGCTGTATCAACTGGCCCGGACGGAATGCCACCCGGAGTTCCGTATCAACTACACTATAAAAGATACCGAAGCAGCCAAAAACAAGCTCCTAGCAAAGGCGGTGGCAGACTCCAAGGAAAAGGCAAAGGTACTGGCGGAAGCCGCAGGGGTCACCCTGGGCGACATCGTAAACATCGACTACTCCTGGGGCGAGCTGGAAATCGCCTCCGCGCCGGTAGAACGCTGCATGATGAGCGCACCGAACGCTGCTATGGACAGTTACAAAATGGACATCGAACCGGACGATATCGATGTGACGGATACGGTTACGGTGGTGTGGGAGATAGGGTGAAATTAGCAAGGAAAAGAGCAGTATTCAACGTCGTATACGTTGGTGGATTTAGAGTATGACGCAAGTGATGTGGTTGAACGACTAAAGGAATTAACGACCATGGAATACTCAGAGACACTTGTTGACAAAGATGATTTGAATCCGCCGTTGTTGTTTGTGTTCGGAAAGGATATTAACAGTCGGCAGGTTTATATTAAACTTAAATTAAAGACAGAGCCGACGGAATATGTGTTATGTGTATCGTTTCATTATGCGGAGCAGGTCATGAGCTTTCCGTATACATAATGCAAAGGGGGAAACAGTATGAAGAGAGATGTGTTGTTGAAAAAGGTTCTTATGGATTGTCCGTTATGCGACAGAGTCCATGAGGTAGAAGAAAGACTGCGTACGGCATCTATGGTAATTAAGGATGAAGAGGTCGATTATGAAGAGCATTTCTTTTTTTGCGGGAATGCGGATGAAGAAGAGAATGAGTTTGAATCCGGCGCTATGACGAATGCGAATCTTTTAAATGCAAGAAATGCATACCGGAGAAAGATGGGACTGTTGACATCGGATGAAATTATTGAGATTCGAGAAAGTTACAGCTTGTCTCAGGTGGATTTGTCGAGACTGCTCGGGTGGGGAGAGGCTACCATTGCGCGCTATGAGAGCAAAGCAATTCAAGACGAGGCATATGATACCATGCTCCGTCTGATAAAGGATAATCCGTTAAAGGCGTTGGAGTTCTTAAAGAAAAACAGCGAGAAGTTTTCTGCCGGGAAGCGTTATGAGATTCGGGAGAAGATGATAGAAAAGCTGGATTCTTACGGAAAAGAGTTTCTTACACGACAGGCATTGGAAGGTGAGTACGTAGGTTTTGAAGAGCCGTCGGACGCAAACGGGTATACTGCGCTCAATATCGACAAAATAGAGGTGGCGGTATCATATCTGGCAAGGGCTATGTCTAACCTTTACAAAGTAAAACTGATGAAGTCCTTATGGTATGCGGATGCATTGCATTATAAGCAGACGGGGAGAGCCATGACCGGACTGGTGTATCGTCACGAGGCAATGGGAGCTTTGCCGGTAGGGCATTATAGTCTGATGAATTTGGAAAACTTAAACGTGAAAGAAGAAATGAGTTTTAGTTATGATTCTATGCTTCATGTATATCCCAGCGAACAGGCGGATTACTCCCTTTTAAGCAAGACGGAAAGAGAGGCTCTGGATGCGGTGATTGACAAGTTTAAGGATTACAAGGCATCGGAGATTGTGGAATATATGCATGAGGAGAGAGCTTATAAGGAGACGGAAAACGGAGAGATTATACCGTTTCGGTTGGCGGGGGAGATTCGGGAATTGTAGAGACAGATGGAATGTATCGTCTGTTTTGAAAAAACGAAGGTCTGATGCGATGAAAGAGAGTTTTATAGTACTCTATATATGCTAAATTAAGAACCAAGATAGGATAACACCTTGTCTTGGTTCTTTTCTTTTCGGGAAGAAGGGAACAAGATTAAACTTGCTATTTGTCAACAAAAGACGTATAATAGTAGATAGAGTCGGAAGACGTTAAAGAATAATGAAAATAGAGTGAAAACGAGTCGGAAAGGAGTCCTCTATGACCGGTAAATTAGTACGAGACAAAATCCCGGCAATCATCCTTGCGGACGGGAAGAAACCGATGACCAGAATCCTTGACACGGAGGAATATTTGGAAGAACTGGACAAGAAGCTGAACGAGGAAATCGCGGAGTATCAGGCAGACAAGTCCATTGAGGAAATGGCGGATGTACTGGAGGTACTGTTTGCGATTTGTGAGGCAAGAGGCCATTCCGTGGAAGAACTGATGGAGGTTCGGGCGGCGAAACGTGAGAAGCGCGGCGGATTTGAAGAAAGAATCTTTTGGAGCGGGAACGAAGCATGAGTTTGACAATTGATGTGAAGTACTACAACAAGTTGGATATTGAGGGATTTTCGCGGATGATGAAGGACCCGTCCTACTGTTACAAATTTTATTGGCTGGAAGCGTTGGTGCAACTGATTTCGGAGAACCGGACCGAGGCCACCTACAGTGAGATTATTGACGAGATGATTGCAAATGCCTGGTATTCCGTGGTGGAATTCCATATCCATCTGAGCGGGCTTTGGGGCGACGGAGAGATACGTGATAATCTGGAACGGGCGGTGGTGAAGCTGCGGGAGCTGAGCGGATTGCCGTCCAATGCATCAAAAATAGAGATAAAGAATGCCATCGGGAGGTTTTCGAAGGAACTGCACAAAGAGAAGCAGGAGATGACGAAAAACGTCCCGTTAAAGGCGTTATCCGGCTTTGCAAACCGCGGTGGTGAGAGTATCAGTCTGGATAGTAGCGCAGGCAGAATGATGGCGTATTATAACGCGCTCAGTGCTGCGGGAAGGATACTTCCGTATACCTTTGGTGAGGAGAACGGACTACATAGAACGCTGACCTTTGACAGCGACTGGATACAGATGATAAAGGACAATACAGTGAATATCCTGGGCTGGATTCAGTGTGAAAAAGTAAAGTGGCTACAGGCAAACAATCCGGAAGTACCGGGGCTGATTTATAAGCTGGCACCTCTTGATGAGAAGATGCGAAAGCTGTCCCATGTCCGGAAGCTTTGGGACGGAATCATGGAGCTGCAAAGCCTGACGGATGTGTTTACGGACAAGCCGGTGGATGTGCAAAATTACGACGTGGATCATTTCATTCCGTGGTCCTTTGTCATGAACGATGAACTGTGGAATCTGATGCCGATGGACTCCTCTTTGAATTCCTCCAAAAGCAACCGCCTGCCGGATTGGAATCACTTCTTCCAAAGGTTCGCAGTCAATCAGTATCTTATGTACGGAATGATACACGAAAAGGAAGGAATCCGGCGGCTGTACGAGGCCTGCTATAAGGACAATCTGCATTCGATTTGGGCGAATCAGGAACTGTACCGAAGAGGAAATTCGGAGACGGAGTTTTATGGGATATTGGAGAAGAATATGAGGCCTGTGTGGGATTCGGCACGGAGGCAGGGGTATGAAGTGTGGGAGAGGTAATGGTTTGAAAATATTGAGATGAATAGAAAAGAGTAAAAACATACCGAATAAAGGAGACATCTAATAATGGTTACAGATTGGTTAATGGTAATTATTACAGCAATATATGTTGTGGCAACGATATTTATATGTATCTATAATGGAAAGTCTGCAAAAGCGGCAAAAGAGCAGACTGAAGTTGCCCAAAGACAGACCAAAGAAATGATAAAACAATACGAGGCAGTTAATAGACCATTTGTGACGATACGGTTTGATATAATCAGATCTGGATTATTATGTTTTGTTATTGAAAATGAAGGGCCTATGCCTGCGCATGATGTTTGTATTAACATTAATCAATCGTTTATAGATAATATACAAGATTCTGGGGATAGAGGGAGATTAGAAGAACTGAATGATGCATCATTCTATTTAGCAAGTAAACAAAAGATGACAATATTACTCGGAGGACAACCGGCATTTGCGAATATAGCTAAAGAAGTTGCAAAGATAGATATTTCTTATGATAGTTTTAAGGAGCATACAGAGATAGATATAAATCAATACCGTTTTTTGCTTGTTTATAATTCTCCAGTTGAAGATATTTCTCAGCATTTAAAAAAAATAAGAGACAATGATGAGAAGTTTCATAAAAAGATTATCAAGGAAATGGAAAAAACACCACAAGTGCAGAACATTGTATTACACAAAGCAACCGTGGATGATGCTAATAAACTTAAGATATATAAACACGTTTGTATAGAACCACATCAAACGATAGGTCAGATAGCAGAAAAATTGGAGATGGAAAAAGAATATGTATTAGATTTATTGATGGAGTTGTATAAAGTGGATAGATTAGTTGCGTTTACTTTTCATGGTGTTGAAACCGATGATGGCAAGGCTTTATGGTATAAACGGCAGTAGAATAAGAACAGGGAGGTTTATTTATGTTGACAATTGAACGTAAAATTTTAGGTATTAATAAGGTTATATGTGATAATATAGACTTGAAGATAAGGCGTTTTATACAATTGTGATGGATTCTATCTCAAAGGAGGCATATAAGGAACTGCGTAATAAAAGTAAGAAGTAGTGGCTATTTCCAAAATGGAAAATACCACCCGATAAAGAAATTCTTGGGTGTTGCAAAAATTGCAACACCCATTTTAGAAAGAATAGATCAGAAACAGTAAAGTGAAAGCGCTTGCCGATTGAAGTGACCGGCAAGCGCTTTTTATTTGTTTTCTAAGAGTGCCTTAAACGGGCGATTTCGGTGGCTTGCGCCTGGATTGTATCCGCACTTTCACGTAATTCCTTTTGTGTTTGTTACAGTTCCATCTCCAGACCGCGACGGACTCTGCGGGATTCTTCCACCGCTTCACAGTAGGAACGGATTTTGAGGTCCTGATTGGAATGTAGCAGGGTTTCTGCAGCATCGGAAATGTATTCGTTTTCTTGTGCCATTTGCTTTATCGCCTCCCAAGTTGTTGCCTTAAATAGTCGTGCCCAGTGGTCGATGCCGTATTTGCGGTCTTCCTCTGTGGCAAGTTCTATCTGGTTTAAGTTTACCACAGATAAGACGAATTTGTCACTATATTTTTGCGAAAAGTAAACAACGCTTGATACAGCAAAAATCACACAAAAATCTTCAATTAGCCTTCAAATTAGTGATTGAATTTACCCTCAATTTATGGTAAAATATCCCTCGTAGGCAAGTGCGGTTTTTCGCACCTTGCCAATCATAAGAAGGAATGATCAGGAGGTAAGTTTTATGGGTATTATGGAGCGTCCATTGGTGACAAAGATGGCCGACGGTGGAAAGTATTGGGAGCACACCTATGAGAAGTTTTACTTGAAGGCGTATTTGCCGGCAACGGAGATTGATGGTCAGGTGAATAACTACACCTTCCGCGCACCGCTTCTTTTGGTGTTTGAGGAAAACAGACAGAGCATGGAAGATGCCATTGCCTTTGCAAAGAAGAGCGGTCTTTCCGATATTGCGTCTGCAGTAGACAGTAGCGTGCTTTTTGTATATCCGACCTGTGAAGGCGGCTGGGCTAACGCAACGGAGGAGTTGTATGCTTCCCTTATCGCGGAGGTAAAGATGGACCCGCGTTACGAGGACGGTATCGTAGAGCAGCATGATTTCTTTAAGAGAGAGTTCAAGGGCTTCTTTATCCGCGGTGCGATTTTCAGAGCGGATATTTACAGCTACGGTGCATCTGCGGATTATGTGGCAAAGAATTTACTTAAGACCGTGAACGGTGAATATTTGTGGGGACCGGGGGAGATTACCCCGGCAATGTGTTCCATGGAAGGTCTTTCCGTGGTGCCGAATGTAGAGCGTAAGGATATCGCTATCTTAAGCGTAGGCAACTCGGCCGAAGTAAATGCGGCTTTTGAGGGCTGTGAGAACCTGCTCGTAAAGGCAGAGGCAGATTATAAGGCAGATTTTAAGGCCTTTGTCCGCAAGTTTAAGATGTGGTGCGGTAAGATTGAAATCGAGCCGGATTTCGAAGCAATGAACATGACCGAGGAGGCCGGCAGTGTTGTGGTTAAGACCTCTCCGGATAACATGGGT
This sequence comes from Lachnospiraceae bacterium, assembly GCA_017938405.1. Taxonomy (GTDB): domain Bacteria; phylum Bacillota; class Clostridia; order Lachnospirales; family Lachnospiraceae; genus SIG307. The sequence goes on along the minus strand of JAGBBP010000014.1, from coordinate 327,246 downwards.
CAGTTTAAGGATACCGCCGAGCATACGGTTGGTTACTTTGCATATTACAACAACGATTTGTTTGACAAGGGACCGGCTCCGCTTATGATGGGCTTCCACGGCGGCGGAGATACCTCCATGTACTTAACCTTTGTGGCAGGCTGGTATGAAATCGCTCACAGATACGGTTTCCTGTTCGTATCCCTGGAGAATCACCAGAATGTAACCGCTACCGAGGTAATGGAAGTGATTGCGGATTTAAAGAAGAAGTACAACATTGACGAGAAGCGTATTTACGCAACCGGCTTCTCCATGGGTAGCGGTAAGACCTGGAATATGTACCAGGAGTACCCGGAGGCTTTCGCCGGTCTTGCTCCGGCAAGTGCCTTGTTCCCGGTAAAGAACAATCCGATGGGTCAGTCCAACAGCGGCAGATTCAATACCGACGTTCCGGTGCCGATTTTCTACTCCGGCGGCGAGAAGTCTCATTTACCGGAGCTTGCGTTCCAGGCAGAATCCGGCCTTGAGCGTGTGCAGTATTGTGCGGAGGCCAACAAGTTAAAGAAGAAGTTTGACAAGTTGTCTTACGCAGACAAGGATAACTGGGCACAGCCGATTTGGGGTATTGAGGGTGACCGCGTTGAAGTGGTTCACGACGATTCCCGTGGCAGCGACCTGACCATCCACTACTTTGACAGTGAGGATGGCGTTTGCCGTACCGCTTTTGCAAGTATCAGCGAGCAGGTGCACGAGTGCAGACACCATACCAACGAAAATGCTTGGAAGTTTATTTCTCAGTTTACAAGATAAGGAAGAATCGTAAGTTTATTTTGTGCAAAAGTGAATTGCATTTTGAAAGAGTAAAATCATATCGGTTTTACTCTTTTTTTACCTAAATTGGTGGAAAAGTTATACCATCTTATGCTATAATATGCCATGATAGGGTTCAAAAAAGGACCATAAGAAAAGGCTTGAAACCCTTGAAAATACAAGGTTTTGCCAAGATATAAGGAGATATGCAAAGTTATGTTCAAAATATTATTCGTTTGCCACGGCAATATCTGCCGTTCCACCATGGCGGAGAGCGTCATGACTCATTTGGTAAGACAGGCTCGTTTGGAGCACTTGTTTGAAATTAATTCTGCGGCGACGAGCCGGGAGGAAATCGGGAATTCTCCGCACTACGGTACGGTGAATGAACTCCGGTATCGGGGTGTGCCGGTGGTGCCGCACCGGGCGGTGCAGATGACAAAGGCGGATTATGCGTATTATGATTATCTGATTGGGATGGATACGGCCAATATCCGCAATATGAACCGGATTGCCGACGGAGACCCGGACGGGAAGATTTATAAGCTTTTGACCTTTGCGGGAGAAAGCTTTGATGTGGCGGACCCGTGGTACACCGGAGATTTTGCAAGTACGTACCGGGATGTATTAAAGGGATGTCAGGCGTTACTTGCAAAGCTTATGCAGAGAGAATAGGCAGAAACCGGGGAAGAAGTACACAAAACAACGGGACAATCGGAAGAGATATATAAGGCGTAGGAAAATCCTGCGCCTTTTTCCATACATCTCCTATGTACTTTTGCCGCGGAATTGTGTTAGCATATCGGTGTGGCGGGGACCCGTGCCATATAGGGGAAATGTGTAACAGGATGGAGAGATAGAAAGGAGAAACCTATGAGAAAAGCAGGCGTATGTGCAATTGCGGCAGCGCTGTTAATTGCAACAGGAGGTGCATCGGAAGCGCATGCAGCGGGACTTCCGGTGAAAGGAAACAATGTAAACTGCAATACCGTAGAAGAATGGAAGGAGAAGTTACAGCAGATAAAGGGCTGCGAGAATATCTGGGAATTGTTTTCTAAGTTCGGATGCAATCAGTTGCCGGAGATTGAAGTGCCGGAGCAGCCGGAGGTGCCGGATGTAAATGTGCCGGAACAGCCGGGTACGCCGGATGTGAATGTGCCGAATCGTCCGGTTGTACCGGAAACACCGGAAGAAACACCTGAGGAGACCCCGGAAGTACAGGACCAGGCCTATGTATACGGCATGCGGATTACGGAATTGGTAAACGAACACCGTGCGGCAGCGGGACTTGCGCCGGTAAAATATTCCGCAAAAATCAGTAAAGCGGCGCAGGTGCGTGCGGTAGAGATTGAGAAATCTTTCTCCCACACCAGACCGGACGGAAGATATTTTTCCTCCGTATTTGCGGAACACGGAATTACGTATCGTTATTCCGGCGAGAATATCGCCTGGGGACAGAAGTCTCCGGAGGAAGTGGTAACCGCATGGATGAATTCTGCCGGACACCGGGCAAATATCCTGAATGCTAAGTTCACGGAGCTGGGTGTCGGCTACCGGCAGAATGCCCGGGGTGTAAACTACTTTACCCAGTTGTTTATTTACTAAAAGAAAAGGGATTCGCAGAAGAATCACAAGGACCGTCAACCGGAATACACTGTACTGTAAGTGTAACGGAGGACGGTCTTTTTTTATGGAGAAGAAGGTACAGGAAGGCGGACAACGGTTCCGGAAGTCCGAGAACCGGATTATGCTGGCGTTCCTTTTAAATTTAATATTTACGTTTGTGGAAATTTGGGGGAGTATGATTACGGGAAGTGTAACGATTCTTTCCGATGCGATTCATGATTTCGGAGATTGTATTGCCTTAGGAATGGCATGGCGGATGGAGAAACTTTCCAAGCGCCCGGCAAATGCCCGTTATACCTTCGGTTACGGACGGTTTTCCGTGGTGGCGGGACTGGTAAATAATTTGATTCTGTTGATGGGCGGTGTAGTATTAATTGTTACCTCCCTGCAGCGTTTCTTTTATCCCCGGGCCATTGACGGGAGAGGAATGCTTTTGTTTGCGGTGTTCGGGATTTTGTTAAACGGGACAGCTATGCTTCTTACCGCAAAAGGGAAAAATGTGAACGAGAAAACAATCAGCATGCATATGTTGGAGGATGTATTGACCTGGGTGGCGGTCTTAATTGTAGGGGCAGTCATGTGTTTTTATCCTTTGCCGGTTTTGGATTCTCTCCTTTCCATCGGTATGACGTTTGTGATTTTCGTGGGTGTGGCAAGAAATTTAAAGAAAATTTTTCATATTATTACGGTACGTTGTCCTTTTACGGAAGCGGAGTACCGGCAGTTGTGGGAACAATTGGATGCCTTAAATGAGTTCGGAGGAGTGGAAGCGTTACGCTTGTATTCTATGGATGGGGAAGAAAAGCGGGGAGAGGTATGTATGGTGCTGTACGAAGAAATCGGTGCGGAAGATGTAATGGGATTGTTTTCTGCGGTGCGGGAATGTTGTAGGGAATCCGGAATCGCGGATACGGTAATACAGTTCCGTTATGAAGTCGGCATGACAGAAGAAACTCCGGGTTGAGTTCGCTCTCTAATTTGTAAAATCGGCGCTTTTGGAATTGAATTTTTTGTAAAAATCGTGTATAGTAAATGCTATGAAACAGTGATGTAAGCGTTTACAAAACGGGAAGGATATTTGGCAGAAAAAAGTGAATATCCGGAAAGGAGAAGCAGGATGAGTAACGGAGGACCGAAAGCGCCGAAGGACCCGACCAAGAAGCGTCCGAGTATTTTTGTGCTGTATGATAAGACCATCGAGGCTTATACAAAGCCGGAGGGCGGAAGTATCAGCCCATTGTTTTTGGATAACGGCAGATTGGCAAATTATGCGAAAACCATCGGAAGAGTGGAAGATGAGGAGATTTTGTCTTTGTTAAATTCTTCCGAAGGCTTTCGAAAATTGGTACATTCCGTGGGAGTGTCTATTGCCTGCGAAAATAAAGAGCAGGAAGCGGAGTTTGTATTACATATGTACGGCAAGTCCGATATGTACCAGAGTGGGACAAGATATGTGGCAAAGGTAACCACCAACGGTTCTGAGGTGGAGCTTCCCCTTTCGGAGATTGAATGGACCGGGGACGATGTCTGTGTGGGACAGTTTGCATTTCAGTTTCCGGGCAATTGGGAAGTAGCCACCATTTGCGTGCGCTTGTATTTAAACGACGGCTATACCGCACCGGAGTTTATTCCGGACGCACCGGTGGATTTTGACAGCCCGGCGTATAAAGAGATGATTGCAAAGTCCTTTGTTTCCTTGGGAAACAACGTCCGCTTAAAGCGTGCCATTGAGAAGGCAAAGGCCGGAGAAGATGTAACCATTGCCTTTATCGGCGGTTCCATTACGGAGGGCGCGGGAGCGACGCCGAGTCAGAAAACCTGCTATTCCAAGGTGGCATACGACCGGTTCTGTGCACGGTTCGGCAAGGGCGACAATATACATTACACTAAGGCCGGTGTGGGCGGTACATCCTCCGAGCTTGGTATGATTCGATATGAAAGAGATATTCTCGGCAGAGGAGATAAGCCGGATATTGTGGTAGTGGAGTTTGCTGTAAACGATGAGGGCGATGAGACGAAGGGTGATTGCTACGAGACTTTGGTTCGTAAGATATTGTTCTCCGACAATGCACCGGCGGTAATTTTACTTTTCTCCGTATTCGAAAACGACTGGAACCTGCAGGAGCGGTTGTCTCCGGTGGGGGTACGCTACGATTTGCCGATGGTAAGTACGAGAGATTCCGTGGTGGAACAGTTCTATCTGCCGGCGGACGGGGGACGTATTATTTCCAAGAACCGCTTCTTTTACGATATTTATCATCCGACCAGTGACGGTCACCGTATTATGGCGGACGGTCTGGATTATTTGTTTGCAAAGGCGGATGAGGCCCCGGCAGGCACGGAACCGGATTATGCGGCATTGGAGAACGTGTTTAACCCGGAGTTTGCGGATGTACGTCTCCTTGACCGTAAGGACGGTTTTGAGGGCGCGGAGATTTCCTGCGGATGCTTTACGGAATCCGATACGGATTTGCACTATGTGGAGATGAATTTGGACAATTTCCGTACGCCGATGTTCCCGAACAACTGGACCGCTACGGGAGAGACGGGAGACGAGCCGTTTGTAATCAAGATTAAGAGCCCGTATTTGCTTGTAATCACCAAGGATACCGGCAGCATGGAATTCGGCAAGGCAGATATTTACGTGGACGGTGAATATGTGCTGACGGCAGACCCGCATGCGGTGGGTTGGACCCACAGTACGGCCCAGATTGCGTACCGCGGAAAAGAAGATACGGTACATACGGTGGAGATTCGTAAGAATCCGGAGACCAAGGATAAAAAGTTTACGATTTTGGGCTTCGGTTATAAGAAAGGGATTTAGTATGAAAAAGAAAGTTTTATTTATCGTAGCTTGTGTGGCAATGTGTGCATTTGTCGCATGTAACAAAGCAACAACCGTAGAACCGGAGACGACGCCGACCGCTACCGTGGCACCGACTGCGGAACCGACCGCCACGCCGGAACCGACGGCCACTCCAAAACCGACCGCAACCCCGAAGCCGACGGCAACGCCGACACCGGATGTGGACTGGTATCAGGAAATGCTGGAAAATTCCGTAATGTCTACCGGAAACAATGCAAGAGTGAAGAAAGTGTTGGAGAAGGCCAGAAGCGGTGAAACCGTAAATATTGCTACGCTCGGTGGGTCCATTACCGAAGGCGGTAACGCAAGCCCGATGAGTAAGGGATATGCCTATTTGTTTGCGGAAGCTTTCGGAAAGACCTACGGTGTCAACGGCGGTGAGAATATCAACTATGTAAACGCAGGATTAAGCGGTACCCCGTCTTCTCTGGGCGTCATTCGTTACCAGAGAGATGTTGTGGATGCCCTGGGTGCGGAACCGGATTTGTTTTTAATTGAGTTCGAGGTAAACGACTGGGCGGAAGTAACAAAGGGACGCGGTTATGAGAGCATGGTGTATGACGTGCTTTCCCAGGATAACGACGCTGCGGTGATTATGATTTTTGCGGTAAGAAAAGATATGTGGAATGTACAAAACGAGCATGTGCCGATTGCAAATCATTACGAGATTCCGGTAATGAGCGTAAAGAGTGCCGTTTCTCCGGCATTTGATAAAAAGTACATGGCGAAGTCCAAGTTTTATTCGGATGATTATCATCCGAACAATTACGGACATCAGATTATGAGTGATTGTCTGATGGAGCTTTTGGCAACCATTGACGGGGAAGAACCGGAAGAGATGAATCCGATTCCGGAAACTGCCGTAAAGGGAAGAGATTTTTCCGGTATGAAGATGATTACTTCCAAGTCTACGGAGGTTACCGTTGAACTCGGTGCTTTTACCCAGGTAGATGCAGGCGGACAGGGATTCCAGGTAAAGGGTGGTCATTCGTTTCCGGATAACTGGAAGTATGATGCTTCCGCAGGCAATGAGCCGTTTCGAATGACACTGACCTGTAAGAACTTGTTGTTAAACTGCAAGCAGGGCGGTAATGAATGCGGTAGCGCTGACGTTTATGTAGACGGTGAGAAAGTAATGACGGTAAACGGTGCCGGCGGCTGGGGCAGTTCCAACGTGGTGCTTCTCATTGACGAAAAGGAAGCCGCGGAGCATACGGTAGAAATCCGTATGGCGGAAGGACAGGAAGACAAGACGTTTACCATTTATGCCTTCGGTTATACGAAGTAACCGCAAAAAGAGGCGATTGTTATACGGAAATCCGTATAGCAACCGCCTTTTCTTATGCTTCTTCGATTTTATGCAATTCCCAGACATGGATGTTAATCGGAATAATCTCGGAACCGCAGTAATCACAGGTCTTACGGCCTAAATCGGTGATGGCACCGCCGCAGTGGGGACAGGTGGTACTGTAGCCTTTGGCGTAGCCGTATTCGTTGGCATCCTGGATGTACATCATATGGGTATTGTACCTTGCCTGTACCTTTTTGGTGCCGGTCAGATACTGGACGGCGGATTGAAACACAATGACACAGGTGCCGGATTCCTTGATATAGTTGACGACTTCCGTTTTATGAATGCGGATGCCGGCGTATTTCTTTTCGGCGGATAAATGCTCCTTCAGATGTTCTTCGGCGATTCCCATCAGTTCGATACGGTTTAATTCCGGAAAATCTTTCTGGATCAGGGGAGCATATACAGCAGTCATACCGGAAACGGATTTCGGGGTATTGGCAACCTCCGCTTCCCTGGATTGGATGAGTTGGGCCAGGTCGTCCGTTCCGAACAAGCCGTTCATGGTGTGTTTTGCTTTTTTATAAAAGTGCCAGATGGTGGCCACAAGGGCGATTAAACCGAGACTCCCGATAAGAAGCGGAATTCCGACACCGAGCAGGAGCCCCATACCGAATACAGGTTTCATAGTATCCTCCGTGTAAAATGCAATCTGATGTGATAGAATTTCTTTATGGAGAGTATAACAGAAAAGAGAAGAGATTGCACGCTTTTTTTACAGAAAAATAACGGGAGCAAATATTGACACTGTTTTAAAAATCGTGTAGACTAGATATGATATGATGGAGGTACTTTGATGGGACTTACAGACTTGTTTTTGATAGCGGTAGGACTTTCCATGGATGCCTTTGCGGTGGCGATTTGCAAAGGACTTTCCGTGAAGAAAGTTACAATAAAGCACGGGTTGATTGTGGGGGCGTATTTCGGTGGTTTTCAGGCGGGCATGCCGCTTTTGGGATACCTGTTGGGCAGCAGTTTTGCCAAGTACATAGAGGCTTTTGATCACTGGGTGGCGTTTGTGCTTCTCTGGATTATCGGAATCAATATGATTCGGGAGTCACGGGAACAGGGAGAAGAGGTAAATGCCTCTTTCGGCTTAAAAGCAATGCTTCCTATGGCGGTGGCTACCAGTATCGATGCGTTGGCAGTGGGGATTTCTTTTGCGTTTATGCGGGTACAAATCGGTTGGGCCGTATTGTTCATCGGTGTGATTACCTTTACCTTATCCGCCATCGGTGTAAAGTTAGGGAATCACTTCGGTGCAAAGTACAAGTCCAAGGCGGAATTGTTCGGCGGAATCGTTTTGATTTTGCTGGGAACGAAGATTTTATTGGAACATTTGGGGATTTTATAAAACGGAATGAGTTTTGAAAAGAGAGGGCAAATAAGATGAAAATCGGATTTGACAATGACAAGTATTTGAAGATGCAGTCTGAGTACATTATGAAGCGTATCGAGAAGTTCGGTGACAAATTGTATTTGGAGTTCGGCGGCAAACTGTTGGACGATTATCACGCGGCCAGAGTATTGCCGGGCTTCGAACCGGACAGTAAGCTCAAGATGCTTTTAAAGCTTGCGGATAAAGCGGAAGTTGTAATTGTCATCGGTGCAGATTCGATTGAACAGAATAAAAAGCGTGAGGATTTGGGAATTACCTACGATGAGGATGTGGTACGTCTTGTGGAAGGATACCGGAATTGCGGATTGTATGTAGGTAGTGTTGTCGTGACCAAATATGCGGGACAGGCCGCTGCGGATATTTTTAAGGAAAAGTTGGAGAAGAAAGGAATTAAGGTATACCGTCATTATGTAATCGAAGGATATCCGACCAATGTTTCCCGGATTGTCAGCGATGACGGGTTCGGAAAGAACGATTATATCGAGACAAGTCGTCCCCTTGTGGTAATTACGGCACCGGGACCGGGCAGCGGAAAGATGGCCACTTGTCTTTCCCAGTTATATCATGAAAATAAGCGGGGAATTAAGGCCGGCTATGCGAAGTTTGAAACCTTCCCGATTTGGAATTTGCCGTTAAAACATCCGGTAAATCTTGCTTACGAGGCTGCTACGGCGGATTTAAACGATGTGAATATGATTGACCCGTTCCATTTGGAAGCGTATGGGGTAACAGCAGTCAATTATAACCGTGATATTGAGATTTTTCCGGTACTGAATGCCTTGTTTGATGAGATTTACGGAGAGAGTTTGTATAAGTCTCCGACGGATATGGGCGTAAATATGGCGGGGAATTGTATCATTGACGACGAAGTTTGTTGCGAGGCTTCCCGGATGGAAGTGATTCGCAGATATTACCGCGCTCTAAACAAATTGGCAAAAGGTGACGATACAGAGAATGAGGTATATAAAATCGAGCTGTTGTTAAAGCAGTCCAAAGTAACCACGGACGATCGTGCGGTAACGGTAGCCGCCAAGAAGCGTGCGGAACTTCTCGGTGTGCCGACGGCGGCAATCGAGCTTGCCGACGGTACGATTATTACCTCCAAGACGACACCGCTTCTCGGGGCTTCTGCGGCACTTTTGTTAAATGCTTTAAAATATCTGGCGGGAGTGGAGCATGATACCCACTTGATTTCTCCGCGAGCCATTGAACCGATTCAGGACTTAAAGGTGGGATATCTGGGCAGTAAGAATCCGCGTCTGCATACGGATGAAGTATTGATTGCGCTTGCGATTTCCGCGGTGGATGATGAGAATGCACGTCTTGCCATGAGCAAGCTTCCGGAACTTCGGAATTGCCAGGTGCATACTTCGGTGATGTTGTCCGAAGTGGATTTGGGGATTTTTAAGAAACTGGGCGTGGATTTGACTTGCGAGCCGGTATTAAAAAAGGGCAGATAATCGGCTATAGTGTGATTTGAGGGTTAGGTACGATACTTTTTGAAAGGATGGTGTTTGCCATGAAGTTAAAAAAGTACATCGGAGTTTTTATCAGTGTTTGTACGCTGGCAATGTTTGCCGGTTGTTACGAACCGCTTGAGATTACGGAAAGCGAAATGGATATGGTAGCGGAATATGCTGCCGGGGTATTGGTAAAGCACGGGACCCAGGCAAAGGATGTTTTGCTGGACCGGGAAGAACAGGAAGAGGCTTTTGCGGCCATGGCTACGCCGACCCCGCGACCGACCCTTGCGCCTTCTCATAGGGATGAGGATAAGACGACTCCGGAGACCGGAGAAAATGACGACAAGCAGGAATCCGGCCGACCGACGGAGGCGGTTGTACCGGACAATTCGGAACTGACCATGCGGGATTTGACGGATTTAATCGGAAAAGATGATTTTTATTTCAGTTATAAAGGATATAAGGAAACCGCCCTTTATCAGGGAAGCGGGGATTTGTTCGCGGCAGCGGGGGACGGAAAAAAGCTGGTGGTGGTAGAATTTGAAGTAACCAATCAGTCCGGAAGCGGAGCTACCTTGACGTTAAATAAGGGAGCTTCTAAGGAGTTTATTTATACCCTTCGCACCGGCGGTAAGACCATTCGCCCGAGTTTGACGCTTTTGAACGAAGATATGTATACTTCGTACAACATCACTTATAAAGCAGGAGAGACCAAGACTTGTGTACTGGTATTCGAATGTGATGAAAAATTGTCTTTGAGTAATATGACATTGACGGTTTTAAGGGAGACGGAAGGCAGAGAAGATTCCGTATTGTTGAAAGTGAAATAACTGCAAGAAAATTTAAAAAAGATTCAGAAAAAGTTTGATTTTTGTACGGATTTGAAGTATAATATAGACATAATATTCGACATAAAGTAGCAACCAGGAACGGAGGTAGCACATATGGAAACAAACATTTTACTGGAAAGCGGAACAAACGAATTGGAAATATTGGAATTTCGTGTCGGAGACAATTTTTACGGTATCAATGTAGCTAAGGTACGTGAGATTCTTCCTTTCAAAGCACCGACGCCGATTCCGAACGCACATCCTTGCATTGAAGGTATTTTCATGCCGCGTGACGAGATTATCACGGTAATTGATTTGGCAAAGCATTTGCATATGCCGGCAACCCAGCTTGGCAAGGATATGTTGATTGTTACGAATTTTAATAAACTGAATATCGGTTTTCACGTACATAGTGTAGTAGGCATATCCCGTGTATCCTGGGCAGAGATTTCCAAGCCGGATGCCACATTAAACGGAAACGGAACCGGAATTGCCACCGGTATTATTAAGTTGGCCGGTAAGTTAATCGTAATTCTTGACTTTGAGAAGATTATTTCCGATATCAGTCCGGAGACCGGGCTTAAGGTTTCCGATATCGATCAGTTGGGACCGCGCCAGAGAAATACGGCTCCGATTTTAATCGCAGAGGATTCGGCGCTGTTAGGGAAATTAATCAGCGAAAGCCTGATTAAGGCCGGATATACCAATATTACCATGACCACCAACGGTCAGGAAGCTTGGGACAAGTTAAATGAATATAAGACCGAAGGAACGTTGGAACAGAAAGTAAAGCTCGTGATTACGGATATTGAAATGCCGCAGATGGATGGTCATCGTTTAACGAAGTTAATAAAGGATTCGTCGGCGTTCTCCCATATTCCGGTCGTGATTTTCTCCTCTTTGGTAAATGACGAGATGAGACGAAAGGGCGAGGCTTTAGGTGCGGATGCACAGCTTTCCAAGCCGGAAATCGGTTATTTGGTTGAGGCAATCGATAAAATTTTATGGCAATAAAGTTTTGGTAACAGAACGTTAGCTGAAAGGTGCAGTATATGGCAAAATGCAAAAATTGTGGAGCAGAGATTCCGGAGGGTGCGGAATACTGTGAAGAATGTTTAAGCAAATTGAATACTGCGAAAGATTCGGAATCTTATCTGGATAGTTTGTTGAGTGCAATGATGACAGAAGAGCCGGAGCGTAGAGAGGTTGTTTATCCGAAAAAGGAGGCAAGCTCTCTTGTTTCCGTGTCTGAGGATGAGGTTTCGGAGGAACCGGAGGCTCTTGCGGACGATTGGATGCAGGACTTTTTCAGCATGCCGGAGGAAGAACCGTCAGAGCCGGAAGAATTGTTTCCGGAAGAAGAGGAAGCACCGCTTGACGATGCGTTCGGGACCTTTTTTGACGGGGAAGCGGAATTACCGGATTTGAAAAATTACAGTATTTTTGAGGATGTGGATGAGAGTACCGTAGATCGCATGCTGGCGGAGGAATTGAAGGATGAGAAGGACTGGGAGGAAGAGTCCCGGGAGACTTTTTCTGAGGATTTCGGGGAGATGCGATTGGAAAAAACATCGGATACTGACGTAAATGACGTTTTTTCGGAAGCAACATCGGATGCGGAAGCAATATCGTTTGAAGCGTTTCCGGAAGAACAAGAGGATGCGCAGGAGGAAGTGCCGCTGTCCGAGGTGGGAGATATCGAAGATTTATTCGGAATGCTTGAGGATGAGCGGGGGGCAGATGCTCCGAAGCAAATAGAAGTGAATGAGAATCCGGAAGTGATTTCGGCAACGGATTTGGATGCTGCATCAGATATGTTCAGCGGAATTGTAGAGGCGGAAGAAGAACCGGTGACGGACTTCGGAGATTTTGCGGACTTATTCGGTGAAGGGGAAGCTGCGTTTATGGCAGATGAATCTGCCGTTCCGGAGGAAGAACCGGTGGCGGATTTCGGTGATTTTGCGGATTTGTTCGGCGGTACGGAAGAACCGGAAATTTCGGTTGCACCGGAGACACAGCCGATGGAAGAGCCGGCGGAACAGCCGGTAAATGATTTCTTTGATTTGTTCGGTTCCGAAGGTGACGGAATGTTTAACTTCGGAGCAGAGCCGATAGAACTGGAGGAGGAGTCTGCTGCTACGGAAGAGGCTGTGCCGGTACCGAAGGCTGTGTCTGCGGATGCCGAGGACTCAGCAAAAGGGAATACAAAGAAAAAGAAGAAAAAAGAAAAAAAGCAGGGCAGCGTTTCCGCATTGTATCATAAGTTATTTGACAATGTGAAGGTAGACCCGTCTAAGATAAAGAAGCCTCCGACCAAGGAAGAACTGGAAGCCCAAAAGAAAGCAAAACAGGAAGCAAAAGAAAAGGACAAGGAAGAAAAAGAAGCTCTGCTTGCGGAAAAGAAGGAGCAGGAGCGTCAGGTTAAGTTAGAAAAGCAGCGGATAAAGAAAGAAGCAAAGGCGGAGAAGAAAGCCAGAAAGCTGGAAGAAGCAAAGCTTTTGTTAGAGGAGATGGAAACCACCCGGATTAATCGTGCCGGGGCCTCAATCGTATTTATTTTCTTTGCAATGATTGCGGTTGTGATTATAGTAGGGACCAGTATTTTTTCCTACTCCCTCAGTATCCGGAACGCAGAATACGAGTTTAACCGTGATGAATATACGTTGGCGTATAACGAGATTTACGGTTTGGATATTAAGAAGGAAGACATTGTACTGTACGACCGGATTATGACGGTGATGTATGTGCAGAAACAATTGAATTCTTACTACAATTATTATGGTTTGAACGATCAACCGAAGGCGTTGGATTCCTTGTTAAAGGGCTTGCAACGTTATGAAAAGTACATTGAACTTGCGGTAGATTTGGAAGTAGACGGTGATTTGGATTCGGTACGAAAGAAGATTCTTATGGAAATCAATTCTACCTTTGCACTAACCGAACAGGAAGCAATGGAGATTATTCAATCCGATTCCCAGGCGGAATACAGCAAGAAAGTGTATGATGCTGTGGACAAAATGGAATAAAGTGTAATATTTTTACGGTTGTCGGGGACTCTGTCCCCGACAGTAGTTTTTTATGAAAGAAACGGATGTGTCGGTTTAGGAGGAATTATGATAGCAATTATTGATTATGATGCCGGAAATTTAAAAAGTGTGGAAAAGGCATTGATTCGCGTAGGTGCGGACCCGGTGGTTACAAGAGATGCCAAGGTGATAACACAGGCGGATAAGGTGATTTTGCCCGGGGTAGGAGCTTTTGGTGAGGCAATGGAAAAGTTAAAAAGCTTTGACTTGATTGACCCGATTTATAAAGTAGTGGAGCAGGGGACACCGTTTCTCGGAATTTGCCTTGGCTTGCAGCTTTTGTTTGAGTACAGCGAAGAGAAAGAAGGCTGTAAAGGTCTTTCTTTGCTAAAAGGCGGAATCAAGCGGATTCCGGATGCACCGGGACTTAAGGTGCCGCATATGGGCTGGAATTCCTTAAAAGTAACGGAAAACGCAAAGTTGTTCCGAAATCTTCCGGAGAACCCGTATGTGTATTTTGTCCATTCCTATTACTTGCAGGCAGAGGACCCGGCTATTGTGGCGGCTTCCACAGAGTATGGGGTGACGATTCATGCGTCAGTGGAGAAGGATAATTTGTTTGCCTGCCAGTTCCATCCGGAAAAGAGCGGAGAGACGGGACTTGCGATTTTGAAAAATTTTGTTGAGCTGTAAGGAGAAATTTATGTTTACAAAGCGTATTATTCCTTGTTTGGATGTACATAACGGCAGAGTGGTAAAAGGAATCAATTTTGTGAATTTAAGAGACGCGGGAGACCCGGTAGAGGTCGGCGCTGCCTATGATGCGGCCGGTGCGGACGAGCTGGTGTTTTTGGATATTACCGCATCTTCCGATGCCCGTGCCATCAAGCTTGATATGGTACGTCGTGTGGCGGAACGTGTCTTTATTCCGTTTACCGTAGGCGGCGGTATCCGTACCGTGGATGATTTTAAAGAGATTTTAAGAGAAGGTGCCGATAAGATTGCAGTGAATACCGCGGCAATTATGAATCCGCGTCTCATTGCGGATGCGGCGGATAAGTTCGGTAGCCAGTGTGTTGTGGTTGCCATTGATGCAAAGCGCAGAGAAGACGGTTCCGGTTGGAATATTTACAAAAACGGCGGCCGTGTGGATATGGGGATTGATGCCATCGAATGGGCGATGCAGGCCCATAAACTGGGTGCGGGAGAATTCCTTGTGACCAGTATGGACAAAGACGGAACCAAGGACGGATACGATCTGGAACTCACCAGACAGATTGCGGAAGTAGTATCTGTTCCGGTGATTGCATCCGGCGGTGCGGGAACGAAGGAACATTTTTACGATGCTCTTACGGAAGGAAAGGCAGATGCGGCACTGGCGGCATCCCTGTTCCACTATAAGGAATTGGAAATCAACGAGGTGAAAGAGTATCTCAGAGGAAGAGACGTCAGTGTACGTTTGTAAATAGAAAAGAAACGCCTGTCCGTAGGGCAGGTGTTTTTTGAGCATATGGGCGTAGGATTAACAAAATTGATTCGTATCCTTGTCATAACGGTAATCGATTGCTTCCAGATTACGGCAGATATCTTCCGCGGAACAGTCGTTGGCGGAACAGAACTCCGCAAGACTTGCATAGTTGTCCCGTAACTGGGTATTGATATAACTTAACAGGATAATCGGGTCTTTCGGTAATGTCATAATAGCTCCTTTCGTGAGACGGTAACGGCAGAACCGATACCGGAAGAATGGGATGCGGCTAAATTGTAGCACAGGTTGCGGGAAAAGTAAAGTGCAGGAAAAATCTGAATAAAAAACGGTAAGGTAGACGAAGTCTACGGGAAGGAAATAGCATGGAATTGGCGGGAATTCTTACCAATCAGGTGGTTGTTATGTTTTTACTCTTGGCCACCGGAATGATTTTGTATAAAATCGGCATGATAAATGATGAAGGAAACCGGCAAATGGCGGGCGTGGTGTTGTACGTGGTGGCACCGTTGTTGATTCTGGATACTTACAGTATGGAGTACGATGCAACAATTACCAAAAATATGTTTTTGGGATTCTTGTTGTCCGCCATCAGTATTGTAATCGGAATTCTGATTTCTTACGCACTGAAATGGGGCAGTAAAAAGGAAAGTTTTTCTACGGAACGGTTTACAGTGATTTTTACCAACTGCGGATTTATGGGGATTCCGCTGGCGGAAGCGGTGTTCGGAGATGTGGGTGTGATTTATTGTACCACTTATATTACCATGTTCAATTTGTTTGTGTGGACCTACGGACTGGCGTTGATGCGCGGGAAAAGTAAGGAGAAGCGGAGTTTAAAGGAAAAACTGAAGCCGTTTTTGACACCTACCATGTTTTGTATTGTCATCGGTCTTTTGGTGTACTTTTTACAGATACCGATGCCGAAACAGTTAAAGTCTGCAGTCAGCTATATTTCTTCCATGAATACACCGCTTGCCATGATTGTATCCGGTATTTACATTGCCCAGGGGGATTTATTCGGTGCACTTCGGAAAGGCAGGGTATATATTGTCAGTGCTATGAAGTGCCTGGCGGTACCGTTTTTTATGATTTTTGTGTTGTTGTTTCTGCCCTTTGATGAGAAATTAAAGACAACGATTTTGATTCTTTCCGCTTGTCCCAGCGGAGCTAACGGGATGTTGTTTGCCAACCGGTTCGGCGGAGATGCGAAAACAGCGTCCAATGTATTTACGGTATCTACTATAGCAAGTATTGTTTGTATTCCTTTTATGATAGTGCTTTCCGAATGGATCGGGAATCTGGTACACTGATGTTGACAGAAAAATCGCGAATTGTTCGAAATATTTAAACTTTTAAATTATTGTTGACAAATCACCCCGGAGGGTGTATAGTATGAGAGTACCGAGCGAAAGCAAAGTACCTCATAGAAAACGCGCAAGTGGCTCAGTGGTGGAGTATCGCCTTGCCAAGGCGAGGGTCGCGGGTTCGAATCCCGTCTTGCGCTCTATAAAAAGAAAGACAGTATCGTTGATACTGTCTTTCTTTTTGTGAGCGCAAGCGGGGGCGAAGGGTTCGAAGTCGTCTCCGTTTCACTTCGGTCCGCCCAATACTGACATCCGCTGGATGTCATGGGCCCTGCCGGCTCGGTCCGCGCTAAACGGTCTCCACCGGAGACCAGCGCCCCGTCTTGCGTTTTGTTCTAGTCGAGAGGATGAGCGTAAACGCCTGCATTTTGGCGGATTATCTATAAAGTGCTTGTTTGGGTTTGTTTATACCCAAGATATGAAGGAAATCATTTTAGATTCGTATGAAATCCTGCCGAAAATACTAGTTTTATCTACAAACATTGTCAAAACAGCATTTTATACCCAGAATGTGGAGATATATTATCTATAAAGTGGCTTAAAAACAGGGATTGTAGATAATTGAGCGAGCTTCTCTATGTTAATGAGAGGATTTTCGACGGATTTCAGAGGAAATACATGGAAATCTACCAAAGTTTGGGTACGATTGCTTTGATTTCATTGGGTTATAGATAATCTTGCATTCTTTCTTTTCTTTTGTCGTTTTTTGTACTATAATAAAAAGCGCAGGGAGGTAGGTGCGATGGCAGAAGAGAAATTGATTCGTATGGCAACCTTAGAGGATGCGGAAGCGATTCTCGGGATTTATGCAGAGTATATAAAGAATACCACAGTGACTTTTGAGATAGAAGTGCCGACGGTTGATGCGTTTCGGGAACGGATGGAGCGGATTATGGCCCGGTTTCCGTGGCTGGTGTGCGAGATTAACGGAGAGATTGCCGGGTATGCTTATGCGTCAAAGCACGGGGAACGGGCAGCTTACCGGTGGTCGGCGGATTTGTCGGTTTATATTTCCGAAAAGTTTCACCGAAGGGGAATTGCGACGGCTTTTTATAAGGCGCTGGCTGAGATTTTGCGCAGGCAGGGATATTTTACCGTGTATGCGGGTGTTTCCACGCCGAATCCGAAAAGTGAGGCGTTTCATACAGCTCTGGACTTTCGAAATCTGGGAGAGTTTCGGAATGTGGGGTATAAATTGGGGCAATGGCTGGGCGTGACATGGTATGAGTTGTCGCTTGCGGCGTATGTGCCGGAGCCGGCGGAGACAATCGGAATCGATGTGTTGTTGGCGAACGGCGGTTATAAGGATGTCTTCGAAGCAACGGAGAAGTGTATACAGTAAGGGTAGTGTGTATTCCAAAAGGAGAGGATACAATGACAGGGAGAAGAACAAGAAGAAGGAAACAGAAACAACGTGAATTGATGCGGATAATTTTTACAGCACTTGTGATCGTGTCTGTGGGAGTCTTACTGCTTTTATTAGTCAACAAAGGGATGATAAAAAGGGACGACGGTAGTGCAAAGATTCCGGGAAAGGCGGAAACAAGTACGGTGACGCAGGTACCGGCCATAGATGCGGGAGCTACCGCAACGCCGGAGTCTGTTCCGACGCAAGAACCAATGACAACACCGGAGCCGACTGGGACACCGGAGCCGACGCCTACACCGGAACCGACCCCGACGCCTTTTCCGACACCGGTGTTAGAGCCTTTGTTTTTTTCGTCTTCGGATATCATTCCGGTCATCAGTGTGAAGACCGAAGGGGAGCAACCGATTATTTCCAGAGATGTTTATGTAAATTGTGAAGTGACCGTAGGAAATGCGGAGGCCGCATATGAGATGCGGGATGTAAAGGCGGGCATCCGTGTACGGGGAAATTCCAGTGCCTACTACGGAGACGAGGAAAAGGTTTTAACGAAGGAAGTGCCGTACCGGATTAAGTTTGAAAAGAAGTGCAATTTGTTGGGACTTAATAACGGAGAAAAGTTTAAAAGCTGGGTGCTTCTCCGGGCGGATAAAGGGCTGATTCGGGACGATATTGCCTTTCGTTTCGGCAGACTGTTTTTAGGAGAGCGCTATTATTGTTCCGATGCGAGATGGGTGCATCTTTATGTGAATGATGAGTTCAAGGGTGTGTATTTGCTGTGTGAGCAGTCCCAGGTAAAGGAAGGCCGGATTGAGGTCAATGAGCCGGAACCTGGCGAAACGGGAACAGACGTGGGCTATTTGTTAGAAATTGACAATTATGCGGAGCAGGAGGACAATCCGTTTTTCAAGATGAATTACGAGAAGGTAAAGCTGACGGATGTGCACGGAGTAACCCAGCAGATTACCTATGCCAATTATGCCATAAAGTCGGAGGTGACGTCCGACGCGCAAGTGGAGTTTATTTCCGAATATATAAGAAATATGTTCCGGTTGGTGTACGAAGCTTGTGAGAATCAGAATTATCTTATGTTTGATGAGGAATACAATCTTGTACCGGCAAGCTATGATAATTGTAAAGATACCATAGAGGCGGTCATGGATACGGAATCCGTAGCCGCAATGTACCTGGTGTTCGAAATTATGCGGGACAGAGACGGCGGAGAAGGAAGCTTTTATATGTGTGTGGATTTTTCGGAAAATGCGAAGTATCCGAAGCTTACGTTCCTTTGTCCGTGGGATTTTGACTGGACCTGTCAGGGAGATGCAACCGGCCGGTATTACGCAGCAGGGTTTGATGACCCGGGCTTTGTAGAAAAATACGGGGACCGTTCCAATCCGTGGTTTATTCTTTTGGCGCAGGAAGACTGGTTTATGGAGATTGTGCGGGATAAGTGGTCCGCACTGCAGGAAGACAGAGCGGTATATGCCTGCATCGAAGAGGAACGGCAGAATCTGGAATTGTACAAGGAGGATTTGAATCGTAAAAATAAAGCAGCCACGGCATCTGCAAAGGTACTTTTGGATTGGATCGAGCGTCGCGTGGAGTGGTTGGATACGGAATGGATACGCTAAAGGATCGCTTGCACTTTTGATAAGGGTATGGTAAAATTAAAATAGTGTGGCGGATTGTGCAAACGTTCCGCAGACAAGAGAAAAAGAAGAGATAACAAAGGAGATAAGAATATGAGTGTTAAGTTTCATTTGCCGGGATTACGTAAGAATTTTCCGTTAAATATGGTATTGGTTAAGATGATGCAAACGTATCCGGAGTATTTCCGTGAGGGATTGGAGATTGCTTCTTTCTTTGGTGAGTTCCCGACGTCTAAGTGGAACGGCGGCAGATACAATTTCGGAGATCAGTGTAGTGCGGAGTATATCCGGCAGGTGATTAAAGCGGTGAATGCGGAGGGAATCCCGATTCGCTTTACGTATACCAATCCGTCCATTACGGAAGAGGATTTGGCCGATCCGTACTGTAACTTCTGTTTGAGGGAAGCGGATAACGGACTTAACGAAGTAATTGTGGTCTCCCCGATTTTGGAGGAGTATATCCGCGAATGGTATCCGAATTACAAGATTACCAGTTCCACCTGCAAGGAATTAAAGGATATTGATGCGGTAAATGCCGAACTGGATAAGGATTACAACATTGTAGTGTTGGACTACAACCTGAATAATAAGTTTGATTTTTTGGAGCAAATTAAGAAGAAGGAGAAGTGTGAGCTTTTGGCAAACTGTTGTTGTGTGCCGAATTGTCCGCGCAGAGGAGAACATTATAAGTTTATGGCAAAGCAGGGGCAAATTGCTTTGGAGAACCAAAAGCTTCCGGCAAACAAGCAAAAGACGGTTCCGCACTGGTATTGTGAGTACGGCGAGAATACTTCTCTGTATATTTTCAAGAATTACGAGACCCATATTTCACCGGATGATATTTGGAACAAGTATGTACCGATGGGCTTCAATCAGTTTAAGTTGGAGGGCAGAACGGCAAATACGTTCCTGCTTATCGATACCTATGCATATTATTTTGCAAAGCCGGAGTATCGGGATGAGATGCGGTTTGTTTTAACGACGAATTTGCAGGCAAATAAGATTATTTCGGTAAACAGACCGAGAAAAGAGGTTTGGCCGTAAACAGGAGGTCATGGTATGCGGATGCGTTTCGGGAGAATGGTAATCGGAGCCGGTTTGATTTTTTTGTTGGCCGGTTGCGGGAAGGCAGAAGAACATTTTGAACAGGGTCTTGCGTCCTTTCGGGCGGAGGATTATGAAACTGCGCTTTTATATTTCTCCCAGGCGTTGGACGAGAATCCGAATAAAGCGGAGTATTATATCGAACAGGGGCATACTTATGTGGCACTGGGACGGCAGGAAGAAGCAAGAACGGCCTTTGAGGCAGCGATTGTGGAGCAGGAACTTACCCTTACGAGGCAGAACAATAAGCGTGCAGAGCGAGGGATCGGAATCGCTTATTACGAAGAAGGAAAGTACTCCGAGGCAAAGGAGTATTTTTCCAAGGCATTGGAAGAGGAGTTATTGCCGGAATTGAATGCGGATATTCGGATGTATCTTGCGGATACATTGGAGTGTGAAGGGGAGTATGCCGCAGCCATCGCAATGTATGATACATTACTTGCGGAACAGAAGGATTATGCGGCGGGCTATCGTGCCAGAGCTTATATGAGTTACGTGCTCGGCGATTACGAGAAAAGTCTTGCGGACTATGATGCGGCCATTGCTCTTACTCCGGAGGATTTTGATTTGTATTTCGGAAAGTATAATGTTTTGGATAAGCTGGGAAAGACAGAGGAACAGCTGGAACTTCTCCGGGTAATTACATCCATTGAGAATCCGACCCCGGAAGATGCGTACTTTATTGCAAAGGCCCAGTATTTCTCAGGCGAATACGATACGGCGCTTACCGGCCTTTTTGCGGTGGCGGAGAACGGATATGACGATGCCTATTATTATATCGGTGAGATTTATCACAAACGTTCCAATTACGGTGAGGCAGGGTATCATTATCAGCAGTATATCGACGGAAGCGGAGCAAAGGATGCGGCGGCATACAATCAGCTGGGAATTTGTCTGATGAAGCAGGAACGTTTTGCGGAAGCCTTGGATGTGATTCGTGCCGGGCAGAAGCTTTCCGATCCGCTTTGCGGAAAACAGCTTTTATTTAATGAAGTAGTGGTTTATGAGAAAATGGGTGAGTTTGATGCCGCGTATGAAGCTGCAGTAACTTATAGAAATCATTATCCGGAAGACAGCCGGATTCGTAAGGAACTGGAATTCCTTGCCGGCCGGATACGGGAAGATGCATGAGGTAAATATGATAGAAAATAAAGAAGAAAAAGAACGGGTAATATTGGTAGGAGTCCGGGTATCCGACGGGGATGATACGGAGGTTTCCCTCCGGGAACTGGAGGAGCTTGTAAAAACCGCAGGTGCGGAGACGGTGGAAGTGATGATTCAGAACCGCGAAGCGGTACATCCGGGAACCTATGTGGGAAAAGGTAAAATCGAAGAAATAGCATCTATGCTGGCGTTTCATGATGCGGACGGGATTGTATGTGATGATGAATTGTCTCCGGCACAGATGAAGAATTTAGAGGATGCCCTGCAGTGTAAGGTCATGGACCGTACCATGGTAATCCTCGATATTTTTGCGCAGCATGCAAGGACCGGAGAGGGTAAACTTCAGGTGGAACTTGCGCAGTTAAAATACCGTGCCACAAGACTCATCGGCAGTTACAGTGCCATGTCCCGTATCGGTGGCGGTGCGGCAGGCGCTTCCGGCGGTATCGGTACCAGAGGTCCCGGTGAGAAAAAGCTGGAAGTGGACCGGCGTCTCATTAAGGCCCGGATTGCACAGTTAAACAGAGAACTGGAGCAGGTGAAGAAAAACCGTGAAGTTGCCCGTGCCATGCGGGAACGGAACCGCACTCCGGTACTTGCCATTGTAGGGTATACCAATGCGGGAAAGTCCACGCTTTTAAATACGTTGACGGATGCAGGGGTACTGGAAGAAAATAAATTGTTTGCAACGCTGGATACCACAACCCGTATTTTGAAAATGGAAAGCGGGGAGCAGGTGCTTCTTACGGATACGGTAGGGTTTATAAGAAAGCTTCCGCATCATTTGATTGATGCTTTCCGTTCTACGCTTGAGGAAGCGAAGTATGCGGATATGATACTACATGTTGTGGATGCCTCCAATCCGGATGCGGATGGGCAGATGCACATTGTATATGAAACCTTACGGAATCTCGGCGTAAAAGACAAGCCGGTGATTACAGCTTTTAATAAGCAGGATTTGGTTCCGTCCGGAGAGTCGGTAAAGGATTTAAAAGCTGACCGGGTGGTACGCATCAGCGCAAAACACGGGCAAGGGTTACCGGAGCTTCTTAATGTAATTTCGGAGCTTTTGCGGGAAAGCAAGGTTTATGTGGAGTGCGTGATTTCCTATGCGGAAGGAAATAAGGTGGCTTTGATCCGGAAGTACGGAGAGCTTCTTTCCGAAGAATATGTAGCGGAAGGTACCGCGATTAAAGCTTATGTACCGAAGGATTTGTATGGGCAGTTGTTCGGAGCGTAAAGGACCCGGAATACGGATATTTGCCAAATCACAAAGAACAGGCGACATTTTGCAACAAAAACTAAATAGGACTTTTGGACTATCTTTTGAAAATGAACCACTATATCTAGAAGAAAAAATAAAATTTTTTTCAAGATATGGTGGTTTTTCTCTTGACTACCACAAGAGTTAATGGTAATATTATGAGTGTACGGTGATACTTGTTCGTGCGTACAAAAGAGAACATAATGTTACGAAGGGAGATATATGTATGATTAATGTAGTAAAACGTGACGGTGAGATAGCAGAATTTAATCTCTCCAAAATCAGTGATGCAATTACGAAAGCATTCCATGCAACCAACAAGTCCTATACCGACGAGATTATTAACTTGTTGGCGTTGCGTGTTACTTCCAGTTTCCAGGAGAAGGTAAAAGATAATACGGTAACGGTGGAAGATATTCAGGACAGTGTTGAGCATGTATTGGAGCATACCGGGTATACGGACGTGGCAAAGGCCTACATCTTGTATCGTAAAAACCGTGAGAAGATTCGTAACATGAAGTCCACCATTTTGGACTATAAGGATATTGTAAACAGCTATGTAAAGGAAGAAGACTGGAGAGTAAAGGAGAATTCTACCGTTACCTATTCCGTAGGCGGTTTGATTCTTCACAATTCCGGTGCCATTACCGCAAACTACTGGTTGTCCGAGATTTACGATGAGGAAGTGGCAAACGCACATCGTAATGCAGACATTCATATTCATGACCTTTCCATGTTGACCGGTTATTGCGCGGGATGGTCCTTAAAGCAGTTGATTCAGGAAGGCCTCGGTGGTATTCCGGGTAAGATTACCTCTTCTCCGGCGAAGCATCTTTCCACCCTTTGTAATCAGATGGTAAACTTCCTCGGTATCATGCAGAATGAGTGGGCAGGTGCACAGGCATTTTCTTCCTTTGATACCTATCTTGCTCCGTTTGTAAAGATTGATAATCTTTCCTATAAAGAGGTAAAGCAGTGTATTTCCTCCTTTATCTATGGTGTAAATACACCGAGTCGTTGGGGTACCCAGGCTCCGTTCTCTAACATTACCTTAGACTGGACGGTTCCGGCAGACCTTGCAAATCTTCCGTGTATCGTAGGCGGTGAGGAGCAGGATTTCACCTACGGCGATTGTAAGAAGGAAATGGATATGGTCAATAAGGCCTTCATTGAAATCATGGTAGAAGGCGATGCCAACGGCCGCGGTTTCCAGTATCCGATTCCGACCTATTCCATTACCAGTGATTTCGACTGGTCCGATACGGAAAATAACCGTTTGCTGTTTGAAATGACGTCCAAGTACGGTACGCCGTATTTCTCCAACTATATTAACAGTGATATGGAGCCGAGTGATGTTCGTTCCATGTGCTGCCGTCTCCGTCTTGACCTTCGTGAGCTTCGTAAGAAGACCGGCGGTTTCTTCGGTTCCGGCGAGAGCACCGGTTCCATCGGCGTAGTTACCATTAACATGCCGCGTATTGCTTATATGTCGGGCAGTGAGGAAGAATTCTATGCCCGCCTTGACCGTATGATGGATATTTCCGCTCGTTCCTTAAAGGTAAAGAGAAGCGTAATCACCAAGCTTCTGAATGAGGGCTTATATCCGTATACCAAGCGTTATTTGGGCACCTTTGATAACCATTTCTCCACCATCGGTTTGCTCGGTATGAACGAGGCAGGCCTTAATGCAAAGTGGATCGGTAAGGATATGACCCATGAGGAGTGTCAGGAGTTTACGAAGCGCGTACTCAATCATATGCGTGAGCGCTTAAGCGATTATCAGGTAGAGTACGGCGATTTGTACAACTTAGAGGCAACGCCGGCAGAGTCAACCAGCTATCGTTTGGCAAAGCATGATAAGAAGAGATTCCCGGAGATTATTACCGCAGGTCACGAGGGGGATACTCCGTATTATACCAACAGTTCCCACCTGCCGGTAGATTATACCGCAGACTTATTCGATGCACTGGATATCCAGGATGAGTTACAGACCTTATATACCTCCGGTACCGTATTCCATGCATTCTTGGGTGAGAAGCTTCCGGATTGGGAGGCTGCGGCAAAGTTAGTTCGTACCATTGCAAAGAACTACAAGCTTCCGTACTACTCCTTGTCTCCTACTTACTCTATCTGTAAGACCCACGGTTATCTTGCGGGAGAGCAGTGGAATTGTCCGCACTGTGGTGCAAAGGCAGAAGTTTACTCCAGAATTACCGGTTACTATCGTCCGGTACAGAACTGGAACGAAGGTAAGACCCAGGAGTACAAGAACCGTAAGTTATACGATTTGGCCCAGTCCAGAACCATGGCAGACCCGTTAAATAAGGAAACCAACCGCATTACTTTAGACGGTGAGACGGTTGCGCAGGCGGAAGCAGCTTCCGCACCGGAAAAGAAGGGAGACGGCATTTATCTCTTTACCACGAAGACCTGTCCGAATTGTAAAATCGCAAAGGAATTCTTAAAGGATGTGGCTTATGAGACCGTAGATGCGGAAGAAGATTTGGCAATGGTGGATACCTACGGTATCATGCAGGCTCCGACTTTGGTGGTTGTAAATAACGGTGAAGTAAAGAAATATGTAAATGCATCCGATATTAAGGGCTATGTACAGAGTTTACGTTAAGAAATATTGAAGGTTAGGCTTGCAAAATAGCCGAAAACAGGATAAAATAGGAAATGGGGTTGGCGCAGGATACGCAATCGCGTCAACTCCATTTTTTTGGTAGAAAAGGTGAAGCGGAATGAGAGAATCCATGGAGCGAACCGCCTATTTAATCGGAGAAGAAGGAGTGAACCTGCTTTCCGGAAAACATGTTGCATTGTTTGGAGTGGGCGGTGTCGGCGGTTATGTGGCAGAAGCGCTGGGACGTGCCGGCGTGGGAAGTATTACACTGGTGGATAAGGATACGGTTAGCGAGAGTAATATCAACCGTCAAATTATTGCAACCTATGAGACCATAGGACAAAGAAAAACAGAAGTAATGGCAAACCGTCTTCGCTCAATCAATCCGGATATACGAGTAGAATGCAGAGATTGCTTTTTTTTACCGGAAACGGCGGATGATTTTGATTTTACGGGATATGATTATGTGGTAGATGCCGTGGATACGGTAACTGCAAAATTGGAGCTTGTGAAGCGTGCAAACGAAGCGGGAGTCCCGATTATCAGTTGTATGGGAACGGGAAATAAATTAGATCCGTCCCGGTTTGAAATTGCGGATATCGCAAAAACGACCGTATGTCCGCTTGCTAAGGTTATGCGTCGGGAACTGAAAAAACGGGGGATTTTTCATCTGAAGGTATTATATTCCAAAGAAGAACCGATAAAGAAGGAAGGAACTGCGGTGCCGGGGAGTATTTCTTTTGTACCGCCGGTGGCAGGCCTGATGATTGCGGGGGAGGTAATCAAAGATTTGTTACGAGAGGAGAAAATAAATGGCTAAAATGAGAGGCTTTTTGAAAAAGAAGAAAAAGGGAGAGGAAGTACAAGAAAGCCGTGTAAGTAACGTAAGTAATACTGCCGCAAAGAAAAAAAAGAAACAGAGTCATTACAGTCTTATGGTAGAAGATGTATTCGAGACCAATCGTTTACAAGGTGTAATGGTAGTAGGAAATCTTTACGGCAAGATAAAGCAGGGAGATACCATGTATTTGTATCAGCCGGAGAAACCGGCGAAGGAAGTGCATGTACTCAATATTGAATTGGGACCGCGGGATGAAGTATTTTCGGCGAAAAACCAGCAGGTAGGACTTTGTCTGGATTTGGAGCGTGTGGATGAGGTTTCCAGATTTGCGGTTCTCAGTGACCGGAAGCCTTTGGGGGCCAGCCTGTCCAGTCGTGTTGTCATAAATCCTCGACTTCTCGGTTTGACCATGGAATATAGCCGGCTGTATTCCAATTCCATATATATGCAGGAGTTGTTGGCGGAACTTTGTCGTACGAG
Source organism: Lachnospiraceae bacterium (assembly GCA_017938405.1). Lineage (GTDB taxonomy): Bacteria > Bacillota > Clostridia > Lachnospirales > Lachnospiraceae > SIG307. The sequence continues at coordinate 300,546 of JAGBBP010000014.1, read as the reverse complement.
ATTTTTGTTACCGCTTTATATGGACCAGCCGCCGATTCCGCAGGAGGACGGTTCCTTTGCATATAGTCCGGAAGCGCAGGTTGGATTCCGGTCTTTGAAAAAGTGGGATGATGAATCACAGACGGTATTTCCGGCATTTACGGATGAAATTGCGGCAATGTCATGGAAGGATGCGTTCCAAAAGGGGCAACCGCGCCGGTATGGTGTTATGCTGTTACCGAAATTGATTGAATACGTAGGAAAGGGACATGCGGGAATGGTTTTGAATCCGTTCGGACCGGTACCGGTATTTTTCCCGTCAGAGCTTTTGGAAAAGGTAAAAGAGTCGGAGATTTATAAGGAAAGATTTGTATATCCGGCACAGAAGCAGAATTAAGCCGTGCTTTTTGATTATTATTTTTAGGAGGACATACTATGTTAGATTTAAAGTTTGTGAGAGAGAACCCGGAGATTGTGAAGCAGAACATCCGTAATAAGTTTCAGGATAATAAGCTGCCGCTTGTGGATGAGGTAATTGCACTGGATAAGGAAGCTCGTGCAACCCAGCAGGAGGCGGACAACCTTCGTGCGGACAGAAAGCGTATTTCTAAGGAAATCGGCGGTTTGATGGCGAAAGGCTTAAAGGAAGAGGCGGAAGCAAAGAAGAAGCAGGTTGAGGAGTTTGCGGTGCGTCTTTCCGAACTGGAGGCAAAGGAAGCAGAGCTTTCCGAGAAGGTTTTAAAGATTATGATGACCATTCCGAATATCATTGACCCGAGCGTACCGATCGGTAAGGATGACAGTGAGAATGTAGAGGTACAGCGTTACGGAGAGCCGGTAGTGCCGGAGTTTGAGATTCCGTACCATACCGATATTATGGAGAAGTTAAACGGTATTGATTTGGATGCGGCAAGAAAGGTAGCGGGCAACGGTTTCTACTACCTGATGGGCGATATTGCAAGACTCCATTCCGCGATTATTTCCTACGCAAGAGATTTCATGATTGATCGTGGATTTACCTACTGCATTCCGCCGTTTATGATTCGCAGCAATGTGGTGACCGGTGTTATGAGCTTTGCAGAGATGGATGCCATGATGTATAAGATTGAGGGTGAAGATTTGTACCTCATCGGTACCAGTGAGCATTCTATGATCGGTAAGTATATCGATACGATTTTGCAGGAAGAAAGTCTTCCGCATACTTTGACCAGTTATTCTCCATGTTTCCGTAAGGAGAAGGGTGCCCATGGCATTGAGGAGCGTGGTGTATACCGTATCCATCAGTTTGAAAAGCAGGAAATGATTGTAGTATGTAAGCCGGAAGAGTCTCCGCTCTGGTTTGATAAGTTATGGCAGAACACCGTAGATTTGTTCCGTTCCATGGATATTCCGGTAAGAACCTTAGAGTGTTGTTCCGGTGACTTGGCGGACCTGAAGGTGAAGTCCATTGACGTTGAGGCATGGTCTCCGCGCCAGAAGAAGTACTTCGAGGTGGGTAGCTGTTCCAATCTGGGCGATGCACAGGCACGCCGCTTAAAGATTCGTGTCAACGGTGCGGAAGGCAAGTACTTTGCCCACACCTTAAATAATACCGTAGTAGCTCCGCCTCGCATGTTGATTGCATTCCTTGAGAATAATTTAAACGAAGACGGCAGCATCAATATTCCGAAGGTATTGCAGCCGTATATGGGTGGTAAGGAAAAGATTGAAGTAAAGTGATGAAATAAAGCAGGTCGTCATAGGGGCGGCCTGCTTTTTAATCCGAAAAGTTTGTAAATAATGCAATTTTACCGGAGAAGATAGGAAGGTGACGATACACAATATGATGAAACTGTTAACGAAAAAGAACAGAGAAAACGCGGATGAAATTTCAGTGTATATCGAAGATACGGAATATGTTGCAAATAAATACGTCATGCGTTGCTTTTCTATTATGATGCTGGTGTTTACGGTGGCATTTGTGCTGAATCTTGCCGGTATATTTGTCATTGCGCAGCGTTTAATGATGAAGGCGTATTTCCCTTCTGTGTTTATCTATTTTGTTATGTTTTTGGTGACGCGAATCGTACCTTTGTCAAACCGGAAGTTAAAGTTTTTTATCCTGCTCAGTGTATTTACCGTGCTTACCGTAATGGGCGTATACATTACATATCATGTCATGCTGGCAACGGTACTTCCGCTGATTTATGCAATGTTGTACTCGTCCAAGCGTTTGACCCGTTCTGTTTATGCGATGGCGGTAATCAGTACGGTGATTACCGTATACGGAGGGTATTACTACGGGCTGTGTGATGCCAATATGGCGCTTTTAACCACGGACAAATTACAAAGCTATATGGTAAACGGTAGTTTTATATTAACAAAGGTGAATGAGAATCCGGCCTATAGTCTGCTAATGTTTTTTGTGATTCCGAGATGTCTGGCTTATATTGCATTTATGGCAGTATGTAGCAGTATTTACAAAATCGTCAGCGGTAGCTTGGAAAAAGCGAAATTAACCGCAGAATTGGAAAAGGCAAAGGAAGAAGCGGAACAGGCGAATCGCGCAAAGTCCCAGTTCCTGGCCAGAATGTCTCACGAAATCCGGACACCGGTCAATGCGGTACTGGGTATGAACGAGATGATTCTTCGGGAAAGTACGGATAAGGTCATTCGGAAGTATGCAAGGGATGTAAAAGATTCGTCGGAAACGTTATTAAATATTATCAATGAGGTTTTGGATTCCTCCAAAATCGAGTCCGGTAAAATGGAACTGGCGGAAGCGAATTATGAAATCGGAAGCGTGTTAAACGATTTGTATAACATGATAAAGATAAGGGCGAAGGAAAAATCTTTAACGCTGGTTTTTGATATTGAAGAGACAATTCCGTGCGAGTATTTCGGAGATGAGAAATGTCTTCGTCATGTAGTATCGAATTTGCTGACCAATGCAGTAAAGTATACAAGTAAGGGGTCTGTTACTTTAAAGGTAAGGATGTTGAAAACAGAGGATGACCGCGCAACCTTGCTCTTTTCGGTAGCGGATACCGGTCTGGGAATCCGGCCGGAGGATATGGGAAAGCTGGGAATCGAGTTTCAGCGGTTGGATGAAGAGAAGAATAAAAACGTGGAAGGTACCGGCCTGGGAATCAAGATTATAAAGCAGTGCCTGGAACTTTTGAACAGTGAATTGCATGTCGAAAGTGAATATGGAAAAGGAAGTTGCTTTTCTTTTGAGTTGACGCAAAAGATTGTGGACGCGGAACCAATCGGTGATTTGAAAAAACGTTTGCTGCAGGCAACAGAGGAAGAAGAAGTCAGGGAATCTTTTTTTGCTCCGGATGCCAAAGTTTTGGTGGTAGATGATTATAAAATGAATTTGAAGGTTTTCCGGGAATTGATAAAGCACACAAAAATGCAGATATTTGAAGCAGAGAGCGGAAAAGAATGTTTGGGATTTTTAAAAGAACATAAAGTAGATATTATCTTTTTGGATCATATGATGCCGGAAATGGACGGTGTGGAGACGTTACGGGAAATCAAAAAACAGCATTTATGTGATGATGTTCCGATTATTATGCTGACTGCAAATGTGGTCGGAGGAAATAAGGAGATGTGCTTGAAAGAAGGATTTGACGGATTTTTGTCCAAACCGATTATCCCGAAAAAGCTGGATCGGATGTTACTGCATCATTTGCCGGAGCAGTTGATTTTATCGGAACTTAAGGAAGAGAAGCAAGTGAAAGAGAAGGAAACAACTACGGAGGAAATAAAGGTTACAGAAGAGAAAAAGCCGATGGATTTATATGCGGCATGGGAAAAGGAGGCATTGGGGATTGATTTTGAAAAGGGTCTGACCTATTCTGCAGGAGATAAAGAGTTCTATTTGGAGATGATGCGTTGTTTTGTTAATCTTACTGTAAAGGAAGAATTGTCCGGTTGCCTGGAACAGGGGGATTATTACAATTATTGTATTCGGGTGCATGGGTTTAAAAATAATGCCTACTCAGTTGGGGCCACGGAACTTGGGGATCTTGCGTATGAGATGGAGAAAAGTGCCAAGCAAGGCATTTTGGAGGAGCTTCCTAAGATGCAGGAACGGTTGTTTGCACAATATGACAGTATCTGCGAGACTTTTCATAATGTAGAAAAAGGATGAAGCAGTGGAAAGCAGATTGATACGAAAGGAGAAACGGGTCTATGATAACCATGTTCTATTTTATCGTATTTTTATTGGCATTGTTTATGACGGGAAGTTTTCTTGTACGAAACAAAAATGTTGATACCGTCTATATTTTGTTCTGCCTTTTGGTGACCGTAAATTGTCTGGGCAGGTATATGCAAGCATCTTCGGAAACGTTGGAAATGGCAATTTGGGCGAACCGTTTTTTGTATGTAGGAGGCTGCTATGCTCCGTTATTAACGGTGGTGATATTATCTCGTTTATGTGACGTAAAGATGCCGAGGTGGCTGGTGGGTGTTTTGACGCTGTATTCGACGATAATTATGGGATTTGTATTTACCGTCGGGAAGAATGATTTATATTACAGCCACGTGGCGCTCGGTCACGGAAACGGGTTCAATTATCTGGAAAAGACATATGGACCTTTTCACTCGTTATATCCGGTAATGATGATTCTTTATGCCGGTATTATGTTGTTTTATATGGTGGTTGCGCTGAGGAAAAGAGAGAAAATATCTTTTCGTGTGGTATTAACCATTTGTATTATCGGTTTCTCCATCTGTTTTATTTACATTATGGAACGATTATTCCGGACAGATGTGAATTTCCTTTCTGTAGGATATTTAATCGGAATCATTTTTATGAACCGGTATTTTGAACGGGTGAAAATGTATGATATGTCGATTAATGTGTCCGGCTCTGTTGAGAAAATGAAAGAGTATGGTTATATTGCCTTTGATACGGAGTATTGTTATGTAAGTTCCAATGAGTTTGTTCGAGAGTTATTTCCGGAAATAGAGAAATGGTATATTGACAAAAAAGTTCCTTGTTCCGATAGCGAGTTATATCGTAATGTAATTGAGTATCTGTATCATTGGGACGAGTCTAGGGATGAGAAAAAGTACATTGCAGTAAATGAAAGATTGTTTCAGGTAGAAATTCGAGGTCTTTCCTACGGAAGGAAAGAGAAAATCGGATATTTGCTGGAGTTTGTGGACCGGACGCTGGAACGGAAACACTATAATGAGGAACTGTTGATACAGACGGTTGGGGCATTAAGTGATGCGGTAGATGCGAAGGACCGGTATACCAGCGGTCATTCCAAGCGTGTGGCGGAGTACGGACGAATGATTGCCGGGCGGATGGGAAAAAGTAAAGAAGAGCAGGAAGAGATTTACCGTGCGGGATTGCTTCATGATGTGGGTAAAATTCGTATTCCTGCGGAAATTATAAATAAACCGGGGAAATTAACGGAGGAGGAATACAATACAATTAAGATTCACTCGGTTACCGGATATCATATTCTGCGGGGAATTGCACAAGACGGACAATTGGCCATTGCCGCAAAATATCACCATGAGCGTTATGACGGGAAGGGATATCCGAATGGTTTGTCAGGAGAAAGAATTCCTGAAATTGCCCGGATTCTCGGTGTTGCGGATGCGTATGATGCAATGGCAAGTAATCGAAGCTATCGTAACGCATTACCACAGGAGGTGGTTCGTGCAGAGATTGTGAAGGGGCGAGGAACCCAGTTTGACCCTGCCATTGCTGACATTATGTTGCAGATTATGGATGAGGATACCGGATATGCCATGAAACAAACGGATTCCATGCAGAGAACCATTCTTTCGGTGGATGATGAACCGATGAACAATAAGCTGATTACACATATTATGAAGGACGAACCGATGTATAAAATTGTTTCTGCGGGAAGCGGAGCGGAAGCACTGGAGCGTTTGAAAGAAGAAAAGTTTGACTTAATCTTTTTGGATGTAATGATGCCGGAGATGGATGGGCTGGAAACCCTTCGCCGTATCCGGGAACATTATCAGACGCCGGTAGTACTTATGACGGGAGACAAGACATTGGATGTGTCTTCCGGTTTTTCGGCATTGGGATGTGATGATTATATAACAAAACCGTTTTTACCGTTACTGATTCGGGAAGTGGTACATAATATGACCGAACGGACCAGTATTGAGGGGTAGAAGAATGAAAGGACGTTTCCTACGAAAATTGCAGGAAACGTCCTGTTTGTTTGACGGACTGTGTGAATGTATTACCATCCGAAGCGTCGAATGATTATCTGGCTAAAATCTGCGTGATTTCACCCACATACATGGTGTGCATGTCGCCGTCTTTATAGAATGCGTCGGCAAGTTTCGGGTCAATGAACTGGTCTGCGGTCATACGGGTGGCGGAGAGCTTCTTACAAACGAAAACCAGATTACCTTCATCAATAAACGGCGTGTTGTCACTGTAATTCACGTTGAAACGTGCACCGGCGATTTTGTCCTCGTCACGTCCGGATACGGTACCCAGGTATTTCAATGCCGGATGCTGTCCTTCAAAAAAAGTAAGGGAGAAGGTATCGTTGGCATCCATAAACTCTTTGGTGTAGCGGCTGTCGCGAACGAAAACATAGGCAACGTTTTTCCCCCATATGACGCCTAAGCCGCCCCAGGAAGCGGTCATGGTGTTTGCTTTTTCTTTATTACCGGCGGTGATTAACATCCATTCCTTGCCGATTTTGGTAAACGGATTTAATTCCAGCATATCAGCCGGATAAGGTTGAAATGTGTGCATGGTAAGTCCTTCTTTCTGTTTATTCTCTATTTTACAGTGTACCACAATCTACCCGAAATGTGAATGCTGAAATGAAAAGTGTTGTATTTTAGCAAAGCGATTTTGCGAATCATGACAAAAAAGAACTGCGTACCGTCGGGAACGCAGTTCTTTTGAAATTGTTACGGGATTGATCGGTTATGCTCTTTTCTTTGACTTATCAAGTAAGTGTAAGAGGAAAAAGAATCCTACAATCAGAAGCACACCCAAGGCAAGGCAGACTACCGCATTTTTTACAAAGCCTGCAACGATGAAACATACAAAGCTGACGGCTGCCACGGTAATTGCATACGGAAGCTGGGTGGATACATGATTTACATGCACGCACTGAGCTCCTGCCGAGGACATAATGGTTGTATCGCTGATCGGAGAGCAGTGGTCACCGCAAACCGCACCGGCCAAACAAGCGGACATACCGATGTAGAAAATCGGATCGCTTGGGTCAAACATGTTACAAACAATCGGAATTAAAATACCGAAGGTGCCCCAGGAGGTACCGGTAGCAAATGCCAGCAAGCAAGCAACAAGGAAAATAACCGCCGGAAGAAGATTGGTGAAATTCTTCAAACCGCTGTCCATCACCACTTTGATAAAATCATCGGACTGCAATAAAGTGGAGGTCACATTCTTTAATGCGGTTGCAAAGGTAAGAATGGTAATGGCCGGAACCATGGCGGTGAAGCCCTTCGGAACACAAGCCATGGCATCCTTGAAGGTGATAAGCTTACGGAACATTAAGTAAGCAACCAACAAAATTAAGGCTAGAATGGCTCCCCAAGGAAGTGCGGTACCGACTGAAGTTGCGGAAAAAGCACGGATAAAGTCTCCGGCGTTTTCGGAAGAGGAATCGAAAAAGCCGCCATTGTATATAAAAGAATATACGGAAATAGCAATTAATACAAGAATCGGTAATATCAAATCCGGAACTCTGCTTTTCGGGTTGGTTTCTATTTCCAGTCCGTCTACACGCTTTTCGGTGGAGAACAAGTCGCCCTTTTCCAATGCGTTTTTCTCATGCGTTGCCATCGGGCCGAAATCCTTTTTGCTGAGTACAAGAACAATGATAAATACAAAGGTTAAAAGGGAGTAGAAGTTGTACGGAATGGCTTTAATAAATAATTCGATACCGTTTAAGCCGGTTCCTTCGGTATATTTCGAAACGGCTGCAGCCCAGGAACTGATCGGTGCTATCATACAAATCGGTGCCGCGGTGGCATCGATAAGATAGCTGAGTTTTGCCCGGGATATTTTGTGGCTGTCGGTAACCGGAAGCATAACAGAGCCTACGGTTAAGCAGTTAAAATAGTCATCAATGAAAATGAAAATACCTAATGCAAAGGTGGCAAGCTGTGCACCGATGCGGGTCTTGATATGGGTCTGGGCCCAACGTCCGAAAGCAGCACTTCCGCCGGCTTTATTAACCAGGGCAACGATCACACCTAAAATAACAAGGAACAGGAAAATACCTGCGGTATCGGAAATTGCGGTAATCAAACCGTCGCTGACTACATGGTCCACCGCGGTGGTGGCAGAGCCGCCACAGGCAAGGATGCTGCCTACAACAATACCTAAGAATAAAGAAGAGTATACTTCTTTTGTAATAAGAGCCAATGCAATTGCAATGATTGGCGGAACCAGCGACCAGAAGGTGGCTGTGGTGGTTGTACCGGTTGCGGTTACGATAATTGCCATAAGAACGGAAGCAATTGTCATAAGTAAAGCAATCACGGATGTGATTTTTTTCTTCATAAAAGGAAGCTCCTTTCTTTTGTGAAAGTCAATTGTTTTGTAAAATACTTACAAAAAACATTATACGAAAGCGAGTATATGTTGTCAATCATGAATAATAAAAAAGAGGTTGACAAACGGAAAAAACGGATGTATACTTGTATTAAGTAATTAATACAACAATACAATGAAAGGAGATGAGCGAATGCCATGGGATATTTCATCCGAACGTAGTGTTTATTTGCAGCTGATCGATATTATCAAGCAGAAGATTATGTCCGGAGAGTACAAACCGGGACAGCGTATGGCAAGCGTACGGGAACTGGCGGCAGATGCGGCGGTAAATCCCAATACCATGCAGCGTGCGTTGGCGGAACTGGAACGACAGGGGCTTTTGTATACCCAGCGGACCAGCGGGCGGTTTGTTTCGGAGGATGTGACCTTAATTGATGGGATTCGTATGACGGGAATGGAGCAGAAAGCAAAGGAGTTTTACCAGGAGATGACCCAGAACGGGCTCTCGGCGGACGAGATTCGCAGGTTGTTGGAGAAAGCAATTGCGGAGGCGGAAGGAAAATAAGGGAATCGGTGATGACCGGAGCGGAGGTTATAAGATGAAAGAAGGATATGTACTGGAATGCCGCGGACTTACAAAGAAGTACAGTAATTTTACGGCATTGAATCAGTTGAATTTGCAATTGGAGCGTGGAAAGATTATCGGACTTGTGGGGCCGAACGGTAGCGGAAAAACGACGCTGATTAAGCTGATTAACGGTCTTTTGGTGCCGACGGAAGGCGAAGTTTTGATTAACGGAATTGCTCCGGGACCGGAGACAAAGGCGCGGGTGTCCTATCTTCCGGATAACAATTATTTAAGTAACTGGATGACGGTTACCCAGATGATTGATTATTACGGGGATTTTTATGAGGACTTTGACAAGCAGAAGGCATACGAGATGCTTGAAAATCTCGGACTGGATGCGAAGCAGAAGTTTAAAAACATGTCAAAGGGTATGAAGGAAAAGGTGCAGCTTGTGCTTGTAATGAGCCGGGATGCGGATTTGTATTGTCTGGACGAGCCGATTGCGGGAGTGGACCCGGCAGCGCGGGATTACATCTTACGTACGATTATTGCAAACTATGCGGAGGGTGCAACGGTTCTGATTTCTACGCATTTGATTGCGGATGTGGAGCGGATCTTGGATGAGGTTGTGTTTATCCGGAACGGAGCCGTGGTTCGTCATGCGGCGGTTGAGGAAATCCGTGAGAAATATGAGAGCTCGGTGGATGCATTGTTTAGGGAGGAATACAAATGTTAGGAAAATTATTAAAGCATGAATGGAATGCAACGGCCAGAAAATACGGCTTGTTTTATCTGGTGCTGGGCATTATTACGATATTGGCAATCATTGTGCATGCCCTTCCGGTAGACCATGTTCTGTTTACCATCGGAGAGGTTTCGTTTCTTGTTTTATACATATTGGTGTTGTGCGGTGTGTTTTTTTGCAGTACCGGTATGGCAGTGGTTCGCTTTTATAAAAATATGGTATCCGATGAAGGGTATCTCACCTTTACTTTGCCGGCTAAGGTGGAGCAGTTGGTATTTTCCAAGTTTTTGGTGGCTGTTTGTTGGCAGATTACAACGATGCTTCTTGTTGTACTTTCTTTGCTGAGTGTTTTTGTAATCGGTCACATTGAATGGAGCGTATTCTGCGAGGGTGTTGCCTTTGTTACAGATGAAATGGGAGTTATCCTTCCGGTGTTTGGAATCATGATGCTTGTGAGTTTCATGTATCAGATGCTGTTGTATTACCTTTCCATTGCAGTGGGACAGTTGTTCGGAAATCACAAGATTTTGGCGTCGGTGATTGCGTATTGTGCATTAAGTTTTGGCATTGAACTGATTATGATGGTGGTAATTATCGCGGTTTGCGGAGTAATCGGTTTTGTTGAAGTAAGTGAGCAGATGAGTTCTTTCTCCGGTATGGCAACCTTCTACGGAATCAGCATCGGCTGGATGGCGGTATTGGGTGCAATTGAGTATTTTGTGATATGCCACCTTTTGAAAAAGAAATTAAATTTAAATTAAACATTTGGATTATGGACAATTGGTAAAATATTCTCTTACTTGTAGTGTATACCATTGTATGTTAAACTGAATATGTAGGGAAAAGGAGGCAGGTTTTCCTGTCTCCTTTTGTGTTAGGTTAAGGTTTTATCGTGCTATTTTGGAGCATGTATAATGGGTTACGGAAAGGATGAGAGAATGAGAACGTACAAAGGATTCCGGCGGGGGAGCTGGAAAAAGGTAGGAGTATTTGCGGTAATTGCGACAGTGAGCTTCGGAATGCCGGCAGAGGGATTTTTGGGGATGCAGATGCCGGGTGAGGTGGTACAGGTTTATGCGGCGGAGGATATGTTAGGGTATCAAAACCCGAAGAAGATTGTGATATCAGCGCCCAATACAAACAACTATTCCACGACTGCATCGAAAATCAGTATTTTGGGAGCCTGTGATTACCGGTATCCGCTGACCATGAACGGAGAAACGGTAGAAACCACGGAACATGGCTTTTTCACGGTATATGTAACACTTTCGGTAGGGAAAAATGTGTTTTCCTTTCAAAACGGAGAACACAGCTATCAGTTGACGGTAACCAGGAAAAAATCTTCCGGAAGCGGTTCTTCCGGCGGAGGCAGTACCGCAAAGTATAAGGCAGTAAGTAATAAGATAGGAGAATTGGTTTTGCCCTATACGATGCCGTATTCCTCACCGGGAACGGTTGAAATCGAGTATCATCCGCTGACGGTAAATACCACGTTCCGGATTGTGGGGGAACAGGGAAATTACTATAAACTGCCGGACGGAACCTATGTGCCGAAATCCGCGGTCAGAGTTTATAACTATGCAATGCCTGCCAATAAGGTTAACAGTGCGAAGGTAACCTATAACCAAACTACCCATACGGTAGAAACCGCATTTTCCATGAAAATGGATGCGTTGTATGATGTACAGATAAACGGAGATACCGTAACGTTTATATTATATGATACCACCGCCGGTGGAAGTGTTTCGGTACCGGAGAACCCTTTGGTAAAATCGGTAACAAGAAAGACCGACGGAGAGAAGAAGGCAATCTATACATATAAGCTAAAGAACGGCGATAAACTGTGCGGCTATGATGTTACCACCAAAAACGGGAAGATGACGTTTACATTGAAGTATGCGCCGGTGTTAAAGCAGAAAGGTTCTTTGGAAGGGGCAGTAATTCTGTTGGATGCGGGACACGGCGGTTCGGATAACGGGGCAAGCGGCCCGGCAGGAGTATTGGGACCCACGGAAAAGAAGATAAATCTGGATTTAACTTTGAGGACCAAGAAGGCACTGGAAGAAATGGGAGCAAAAGTGGTTTTGACAAGAAGCCAGGATAAGTATTATTCTTTAAATGAGCGTGTGGCAGCCATTCGGAATCTAAAACCGGACTTGTCCATATCCATTCACGGAAACGCCATGGGAATTACTTCGGATTATTCCAAGTCTGTAGGGTTTCTGACCTTTTATTCCTACAATCAGATACAGGATGCGGCGGGGATCATCAATACCGCCGTGAATGAGGCTATGGGATATACCGATCGCAGCATTCGGAAAGCAAATCTGTCCCTGACCCGGTTGACAACATGTCCGGCGGTGTTACTGGAATCTGCGTTTTTAACCAATCCGCAGGATTATGAGAATCTGTTAAAGTCTTCCAATCGTGAGAAGCTTGCAAATGCCATTGCCGGTGCGGCAAAGGAATATTTGGAAAGTGTGGCGGATTACGAACAGACAGAAATCAATTATACAATTAAGAAGGGAGATACGTTATCCTCCATTGCAAGAAAGTACGGTGTCAGTGTGAACACGATTGCAAAACGGAACAACATTCAGAATATAAATATCATTCGTACCGGGAAAGTACTCGTCATTCCGGTAAAATAAGGGGACAATTTGTCAAATAACCAAAAGAAATCAGGAAAGCAGCCGAAACTTTGTGAAAAGAAACGGTTGCTTTCTTTTGGTAAAAAAAGTATAATGTACGCGGGGAAGTTTCGAATGCTACAAACGGAACGCGGGAGAGAAACGTTTCTTTGGAAGGAAGGAAAAAAATGTTAGATTTGTTATTTCATGAAATGAATCAGGGAGTTTGTGCTTTCTTAGGAATCATGGCGGCATATGCACTGACTTGTGTTTTGCTCCACTATTGCGGAAATCTTTTGCCGCGGGACGGCGGACGTGATTATGCGGTGGACGGAAAACTTTCCCAGGGAAAGCCGAGAGGTGCCGGATTTGTATTTATTTTAGTTTTTGCAGTGGCGGTATTTGTGTTCCTGCCGATTGACAGAGAGCGTTCGATTTATGTGATTTTGACAGTGGCGGCCATGCTTACCGGCTTTTTGGACGACTGTTCCAAGGCACCGTGGGGCGAGTTAAAAAAAGGGATTTTGGATTTGGTGATTTCCGTAATGGTTGCGATTACTTATGTGAACTTTCAGGGAACCACGCTTTCTGTTGCGTTTCTGGATACGGAGATTGTGCTTCCGAAGATTTTATTCGGGGTATTGGCAACTTTGCTTGTATGGGTTTCCATTAATGTGACAAATTGTGCCGACGGAGTGGACGGCTTGTCCGCAACCCTTGCCAGTGTGACCCTAATGAGTTTCTATTTTACGGCTTCTTCTACAAGACTTGCGGAAGATTACCGTTACATGTCTCTTTTGATGGTGGCATGTTTGCTGGGATATCTTTGGTACAATGCAACGCCGAGCCGGATGATGATGGGAGATGCCGGGTCCCGTGCCATGGGTCTGTTTATTGCGGTTACGGCATTACAGAGCGGCTATGTGCTGTTATACATACCGTTTGCCATCGTTTTGATTTTAGACGGAGGATTGGGCCTGGTGAAGGTGTCCCTGCTTCGTTTCTTAAAAATCCGTATTTTGAAAAATACAAGAACACCGCTTCACGATCATGTACGTAAAAATCTCGGCTGGTCCAATACCCAGACGGTGTTTAAGTTTGCGATTCTGCAGATTGTGGTTTCTTTTGCAACAACATGGCTTTTACGGTAAAGAGAAGAAACATCAGGATGAATCAGCGGCCGTTATGAGAGAAGAGAAACAGAAGGGTAGAAGATACATATGAGCAGTAGAAAAGGAAAAGAGAATAAAGCGTGGTTTTTAAAGGGAATGCGGCACGGTGTCCCAATCGGGTTGGGCTATTTTGCGGTGGCGTTTACTTTGGGTATTACCGCGAAGAATATCGGACTTACGCCGCTTCAGTCGGCATTTATGTCCTTTACCATGCATGCTTCCGCCGGTGAATTTGCGGCAATGACGGTAATTGCTGCCGGTTCCGGCTATATTGAGATGGCGATTACCCAGCTGGTAATTAATCTGCGCTATTTGCTGATGTCCTGTGCCTTGTCACAGAAGGTGCCGGAAAAGTTGTGGTTCCCGCATCGTTTTTTTATATCGTACTATATTACGGATGAGATTTTCGGAATCTCCTCCACGGTGGACGGGAAGCTGAATCCCTTTTATAATTACGGCGCTGCTTGTGTGGCATCTCCGGGTTGGGTATTGGGAACCTTCCTCGGTGCGTTGGTAGGCAACATTCTTCCGGCCAATGTGGCCAGTGCCATGAATGTGGCATTGTACGGAATGTTCCTTGCGATTATTATTCCGCCGGCCAGAAAGAACCGCGTAATCGCGGTGATTGTAATTGTTTCCATGCTGGCAAGTACGGTGTTTACTTTGTTGTCCGATGTAATTCCGTTGTCTGCCGGTATGCGTATTTTGATTTTGACGGTGGTAATTGCCGGAATTGCGGCAGTGGTGCACCCAATCGAAGAAAGCGGGGAAACTACAAATGAAGGATAATATTTATATTTACTTATTGGTGGCTGCCGGTGTGACGTATCTCATTCGGGCATTGCCGATGACCTTGATTCGGAAGAACATAAAGAACAAATACATACGCTCCTTTTTGTACTATGTGCCGTATGTTACGCTGGCTGTAATGACGTTTCCTGCAATTTTAACGGCAACCGCAAGTATGGTGTCCGCAGCGGTAGGATTTGCGGTGGCGCTATTGATTGCCTATTTTGACGGGAATCTTTTTAAGGTGGCCATGGGAGGCTGTATTGCCGTGTTTTTAGTGGAATTATTTATCAAATAAAAGAAGGGGCTGTCGCAATTTCAATGCGCAGTCCCTTTTTTGAATGCAATATTCTAGCAAAAACATTCCGTAAACAGTTCAAAATAATTTTCAAAGGTTTTTTTACAGCAGGACGGATTGACGATTTCCACACCGTCTACCCGCAGACCGGTTAAAGCAAACGCCATAGCCATACGGTGGTCGTCGTAAGTCTCAAGGCGGGCACCATGGAGGGCTGTAGGTGTAATGATAATTCCGGTACCGTCCTCATCCGGGCGCGCATCGCCGCCGAGACGCCTGATTTCCGTGAGAATGGCAGTAAAACGGTCGCATTCCTGTCCGCGGATATGACCGACTCCCCGGATGTGGGTAGGTGAATCCGCAAATAAAGCAAGGACAGCCATAGTCATGGTCTGGTCCGAAAAATCACTCATGGTAATAGAAAGGCCAGGGTAATGACCGTCCGTCGGGCCGGTGACGCAAATGCCTTCCGGGGTATCGGTAACGGTACAACCCAATTGCTCCAGTGCCAGAATAAAACGCAAATCTCCCTGCATGGAATCTTTGTGAACGCCGGTGACCGTAACGGAAGTACCGAGAAGAACCGCTGCCGCATAAAAATAGCAGGCACCGGAAAGATCCGGTTCGATATCGTAGGTCCGGTGTTGATAAGAGATTCCACCCGGAATCCGGTAAGCGGTACCGGCATTATTTTTTGAAATACGTACCGGCGTAACACCGAACTCCTGCATCATATGTTCCGTAATATACACATAAGACATGGCGGTGCGGGACCCTACCGCTGTAACGGTAAGACCGTCCGGTAAAAGAACTCCGGTCATCATTAAGGCACTTAAAAACTGGCTGCTTTGGTCGATGGAGACCGAAAGCTCCGGTGCTGTTTGAAGGGAGCTTTGGGCACCGGTAATTGTAAGCGGAAGATATCCTTCCTTTTCCGTACAGAGGACGGAAATTCCAAGAGAGCGAAGGGCAGTAATTAACGGTGCCATCGGTCTTTTTTTCATTTGTTCCGAAGCGTCCAATACATAGGTCCCGTCACTGAAAGAAAACAGGGCGGTAAGGAACCGGGCCGCGGTACCTGCACTCATGGCATTTACCGTGGCATTTTTGCTTGGGATAACTCCGCCGCAACCGCTTACCTTGATTTCTTTTGCGGATTCATCCGCAACACAGGAAATCCCAAGGGCCTGTAATGCGGCCACCAAAGCTCTGGAATCGGAAGAAAACAGCGCGTTGCGTAACGTGCATTCTCCATCGGAGAGGGCTGCAAACAGCAGGGCACGGTTGGTGATGCTTTTGGACCCCGGAACCGTAACGGTAAGCGGTGTAGGTGTTGTTTTCGGAATTACTTTATAACTATCGGATGACATAAATATACTCCTATTATTCCTGAATGGTATAGCCGCTGTCTACATAGGCCTGTAAAACCTTGTAGTAAGCCTCCTTCGGCTTGCCCGGCATGGAGAAGAGGAGCGGAGTTCCGTCACTGCGCCAGGAATGGTCGTCACCTCTGCCCCAGTAGGTAATACCGGTAATATTTCCGCCGTCCTTCTTGAGCTCCAATAATCCCTTCATAAGGTTATAGTAGTAGTTGGCCTGTACACTGTCTCTTTTACAGGTAACATCTAACTCGGTAAGCTGAACTTCGTATCCGGCATCCAAAAAGGCCTTTACGGTTTGCTTAAAACGGAGCGGGTCCGGGTAGTTGGTATCTAAATGCGCCTGCATACCCATTCCGTCGCAAATTCTTTGCTCGGCATTCAGGAAATCCAAAACCTTAATCAGATTCGGGGTGTTGTTGTAGGTATTAAAATCGTTAAAAATCAGGGAAACGTTTTCACGAATGCCGTAATCCCGCAATACTTCGTCCGCAATCTGGTAAGCAAGCTTTACAAAGGCAGGAGAAGTATTCTTCTGACCGTAAATCGCAATCCAGTTGGAGGCATCCGCATTCAAATATTCGTTGACCACGTCCCAGGCATACACACAGGCACCGTATTCACTGTCATAAACGTGCTTCATTACAGTGCGAATGTAAAACTCCAGACGGGCGTCCATCACTTCCGGAGTAACAAAGGCCGAGTCATAGGAATAGTCCGAACGGAAGAACCAGTTCGGGGACTGGCTGTGCCATACCAGTGTATGGAAACGAAGACCCAGACCGTTTTCGGTGCAAAGCCGCATTGCTAAATCGGTGGTGTCGAAGTTCAGAACCGGAACCATTGTATCGGCGTAGTTGTCCGGAATGACATAACCGAGTGCCTTTGCCTCGTCTACGGTAACTAATTTCGGTGCATTGCCTAAGATGTAGCTCGGCTTCATTTCGTTTTCCAGGGTGACACTATTGTAGTGCTGTTTGATTGATTTTACCGTATAGATATTATCCAGGAGGGATGCGGAGGAAACGCAAACACCGGAATAATCAAAAACGGTTCCGTATGTATTCATAAGAGTTACGGATTTGTCGAACGGAACCGGAGTTGCGGTTGGTTCCGGGGTAGGAGTCGGAGGCTCGGTCGGCTCCGGAGTTGCGGTCGGTGCAGCGGTTGCGGTCGGTTCCGGCGTAACGGTTCCGTCAGAACCGTCGGAACCGCAGGCTCCGAGCGAAGTTACAAGTAAAGTTGCTAAAATAAGAATGGAAGCTATTTTTTTTCTCATCTTCAAAATCCTTTCCTAAAATCGTAATATCCTAATACAAAGGGACAAGGAAACTATTCCTTGACATGCATTATAGCACAGAAAAAAGTGTTTGAGAAGTCCGTATATTATTTTGACATAAAGTGAAAAAAGTTGTATAATACGTAAAGAAAAACGGAGCGGCCGGTTGTAGGTAGGAAAAACGATGCCGGCTGACGAAAGAGAGAGAGTTATATGCATTTACAAGGAATCGCAAAACATTTTCCTATGTGGATGCGCCGGGGGACCCAGCATGTTGTGGTGGCACTGTGGCGTTTCTATATAGGTTTGGTAGCAAGGACATCTAAGGTGACGTTTACCGGAATTGAGAATATTGATGCAAACCGTATGTTGGGCTTCTGGCATGAGGACAGTTACTGTATGCAGCTTTTGTTAAGAGAACTTCAGAAGCTGGATAAAAAGGTACATGTAATTGTAACCTCCGAGCGAAGAGGCGATTATATCGCAGAGATGGTTTCCCATTACGGCGGGGAGCCGATGCGGTTGCCGGACGGGCTTAAGATGCGTTCCTTTTTAAAAGATTTAAAGGAGGACAGCAAACAGTCGGGGCTTACGTTAGCGGCAGCCATGGACGGACCGAGCGGCCCGTATCGGAAACCGAAGCGTTTGTTGTTTATGCTGGCCCATGAGGCGGACAAGTCGGTGGTTTATGTACGATTCCGTAAGAAGGGAATGCTTACGCTTCCTTGGCGTTGGGACAAGTATCGTATTCCGCTTCCGTTTCGAAGGTTGATTTGTGACATTGATTATATCGGGGCAATTGCAAAGGAAGAGTTAAAAAACTTCGGTGAGTATGCAACCCGTGTATTCGGTGCGGACATTTGTACGGAAGAATAAGGAGAAGAAAATGCGTTTAATTTTGATTCGTCACGGACGACAAAGCAGCCCGCTTTGCAATGTGGATGTGGATTTGTCGGAAATGGGAAGACAGCAGGCAGAACTTCTGGCAGAGCGTTTGAAGAAGGTCACGCCGGACCGGATTTATACCAGCGGACTGATACGGGCGAAGCAGACGGCGGAGATTTTATTCGGTACGGATGCGGTGTTTCTGGAGCGGGAAGCCTTAAACGAGATTTCCTTCGGGGATATGACCGGAGAAGCGGATTCCCGGAATGCGGTGTTGTTTCCGGAATACTTTGCCGCAAAGAGAAAAAAAGAAAAGAATCTGCGACTTCCGGGAGGAGAGTGTCCGACGGAGGTGTTTGACCGGGCAGTGGAAGTGGTAAAAGAAGCCGTAGCATCCGGTGAGGAGACGGTGGTATTTGTGACCCATGGAGGTGTGATTCGTGCTTTGGTGGCAGGGCTTTTGGGGCTTGGTGCGGATCAGATGCTGCGGATTGCGGACAGCTTGGAACATACTTCCGTAACGGAGCTTCGGTATTCGAAAGAGGCGGGATGTTTTTCCCTGGAACGGTTAAATGATGCGTCTCATTTGGAAGGAAGACCGGAGTTAAGTCGAAGTGCATGGTCTAAGGGTTGACAAAGAGAAGAGGAAGAAGAAATGAGGCCGATGTGTTTACATAAGTGTAAATGCATCGGTTGTTTTTGTGTGAGTGGGGAAGGAGGAAGCGCAGAAGCAGGAGAACCCGCATAAACTGTAGGGAGAGAATTCGGGGAAGTGTTGTTATGATTATTTACAGGGTGAAGCCCGGAGACACCATACAGGGGATTGCGACTGCCACGGGAAGCAGCGTGGAACGGATTTTGCGGGATAATGCGCTGAATGCAGACAGTGTGCTGGTACCGGGGCAGGCCATTGTGGTATTACAGCCTAATGTAACCTATACGGTACAGGAAGGAGATACGTTTTTGGGAATCGCATCGCAATACGGGGTATCTCCGAAGCAACTGCTTGCCAATAACCCGGCCTTAAACGGGCGGGATGTGTTATATCCGGGAGAGACCATTGTGATTGACTATGCCACCAATATGGAGCGACGGCCTCTTTCCGTAAACGGATACGCTTATCCTTACATTGACCGGGAGATTTTGCGAAAGACATTGCCGTATCTGACTTATCTTACAGTGTTTACTTACGGGTTTACGGAAAACGGGGACCTGATCGGAATTGATGATGAAGAAGTAATTCAAATCGCAAAAGAATATCAGGTGGCGCCGCTTATGTTACTATCAACGCTTACCGATGACGGGACCTTCAGTAACGAGCTGGCCAGCCGGATTTTCTCTGATGAAGCGGCGCGAAACCGGTTGTTTGATCAGGTTTTAGAAAACCTGCGGACAAAAGGATATTACGGTTTGGATGTGGATTTTGAATTTATTTTGCCGGAAGACCGGGACAATTACGTACAATTTTTGACAGAGTTAAAGGCCCGGCTGGAACCGGAAGGGTATCCGCTTATTGTTGCTCTGGCACCGAAGACCTCCGGGATGCAGCGGGGGCTTTTGTACGAGTCTCACGATTATCCGGCCATCGGAGCGGTGGCGGATTCGGTACTGATTATGACGTACGAATGGGGCTATACCTATGGACCGCCTATGGCAGTGGCACCGATAAATAAAGTAAAGGAAGTATTGGACTATGGGGTATCCGTGATTCCGCGGGAGAAGATATTACAGGGTATGCCGAATTACGGCTACGACTGGACCCTCCCTTATGTCCGGGGAGAATCCATGGCACGGTCCATCGGAAATGTGGAAGCGGTGGAAATTGCGGAGCGGTACCGGGCAACTATCCAGTTTGACGAGCAGGCACAGACACCGTTCTTTTATTATACGGCGGAAGACGGCAGGGCGCATGTGGTGTGGTTTGAAGATGCAGGGAGTATCCGGGCGAAGCTTCTGTTAAACGAAAGCTATCCTCTTCAGGGCATCAGTTATTGGAATGTCATGCGGTATTTCCCGCAGAACTGGCTGGTGGTGAACCAGATGTTTGAAATAAGGAATGTGTATGAGGAAGATTAAGCAGAGAATAATCGGGTGGGTGCAATAAACAAGAGATACCAAAAAGAAAGCAACTGTGCTTATAAGGTACAATTGCTTTCTTTTTTGTTGTGAGGAGTATTATCTTGTATATTCCGCAATTCTCGTTACTGCTACGTAAATCTCGGAAATCTTATACCAAGTGGTAAAGTCCACAATGCCGTTAGGCGTTAAGTCGAACTGCTGTTGAAAGGCCCGGACAGCCTCGGCGGTACGCGGACCGTAGACACCGTCGGCGGCAATGCTCGGTACTACATAATATACATCGGCGATGGCATTTAGCTGTTCCTGCATCTGACGTACAGCTTCCCCTCTGGAGCCTTCCTGCAGGATTTCTCCTGGGAAGGAACTGGGAACCCCGGAGATTTCTTCGGTGGAGTTAATATAGATGGTATCGCCGTAATAGTTGCGTAAAATTTCAATGGCATCATACCCCTGGTCACCTAAGTATTTGCTTCCCCACTGGGACATCAGCCCCGGACAGGTCACCCGTCTGCCGTCACAGTACTGGGTTAAAATCGGCTGACGTACATTCGGACGGGATAAGAAGTTGTTAAAAATATTGTCCACGGCTGTATTGATGGTATCGAAAATATTACGTTCCGGAATCCACTTGTGGTCGTAGGCGGTGGAAGAGGTGATGGTAAAATTGTAGCCCCGGTTTCGGTACCATTCCGTATATACTCGGTTTAAAGTAAAGGATTGGATGGCAAGGATATTGGCATAAATGGTTGCCTCCGGCCAGGTGGCGTAGATTTCACTGGAGGCTACATTTTTAATGTAATCCCGATAGCGGACATAGTAGTTCTGGGCGGAGGCATCGTTCGGGGAACCGTTGTGCACCACAATGAATTCCGGAATGACTACCCGGGATAAGACGATTTCACCGCTGCCGGTGATTTCCTTTACTTCCTCTTCCGCAATCTTCGGAGGGTAGGTACCGTATAAGGTATGGTCCGGAATTACGAAGGTTTCGGCACTCCTTGCATCCGTTGGCACCTGCGGCAGCATCTGCACCCGTTGCAACGCAACCACATTCGGCAACACCTCCGTCCCGATGATTTGCACCGGTTCAAAGCCTTCTGCCCGGATGGTGAGGTTGTATTCGGCGTAGGGCCTGGGACTGCCCGCTTCTTGACTGTACTCCGGAGGCGGAGCCGGAAGTTCAACGACCGCAGTCTGCCCGGCAGCAGTGGTACTGATTTCGTCAATAAGGGTCGTGGTATTTCCCACGGTTTCGGAAATCTGTACCGTAGCGTTTTCAATCGGAAAATTATCCGCAATACTTCCTACAGACACCCGCAGTCCTCCGAAGGAGGCAGTAGACATATCCGCAGGGAAGCGGGACGGCTGTGCCTGAGACGGTGTCGGTTGCGGCGGTGTTTGCGGCTCAGCCGGTGCCGGTATTTGCGTTTGTGGCATCGGTGGTTGCGCTTGGGTCTGCGGAAGAGTCAGCTCCTGTGCCGGAGCTTGGGATGACTGTTGCCCGGTTTGCGGTTGCTGAGTAGGTTCGGAAGCCGGAGTCTGTGTAGCTTGCTCCGTCGGTACGGTGGTTTGCACCGGGACTGCCGGTTCGTTTACCTGAAAAGAACGATAAAAAGGCATAGGGATATCCTTTACTTGATATTTATTATATGATATGATGGAAAAAAATAAAAAATGCGGAACCGAATGGTAAATCGGTTCGTCTAATAGACAGAAGGTCTTACAAAAACAGTTAGAAAGGGGCGGTTGTGATGAGATTTTTATCAAACAAAATAAGACGGTGCTTTGCGGTTGCCGTGACAGCAGCATTGTTCACCGGCTTGTTCGTAGGTTGCAGTGGAGGAAGTGACCGTGTTTTGCTTCCGACACCGACACCGCGGACGGAAAAGGATAAAGAAACTCCGGAGGCGACAAAGGCGCCGACTACAGTGTCTGATGTGTTGCCGGAGGTGGTTGCCGGTACTTCGGCAGTTCTGAAACCGGCGGGCTCTTACGAGGCGGTATATGAGGCCTTACAGCAGGCACAGGAATCGGAAAGTTATCGGGGAGGTCTGGGATATACGGACGGTATGCTCTGGGTAGAAGAAGAGACGGATATGGCAGTGCCGGATGTAATGGTACCGACGGAGCCTTCGGTGGGGACGAATGAAGCAAGTAAAGGCGACATTACCGCCGGAGGGGTTGATTTCTCCGAAACCAATGTGCAGGTGGAAGGGATTGACGAAGCAGATATTATCAAAACCGACGGACAGTACTTTTATGTATTTGACCTGAACCGGAATGCCATTTACATTGTTAGTGCCAAGGGTGGCGAGATGAAACTTACGGCAACCGTACCGGTGTCAGAGGAGTTTGACGGAAACGAGACCGGCAGGGAGATGTATTTGCTAAAGGACCGTTTGGTGCTTTTGGTCAGCGGATTCCGTACGGAGGATAAGTCGGAGTATGTAAAAAATGCGGACGGCTATATTCCGTATATCAGGGAGTGTGCCGTAACGAAGGTATTTACCTATGATATTTCCGATAAATCCGCACCGAAGTTAATTTCTGTGTTAGAGCAGGACGGCCGTATGATTACTTCCCGTTGTGTAGACGGTATGGTATACGTGATTACCTCCTATCGGGATTATAATGCATGGTTTAAGCCGTCGGACGGGGCCAGAAAGAACAGCGGCCTCGGAACGGCAGAGTATGCAGCGTATATTCCAACGGTAGCGGGAGAGGTGATTGCGCCGGATTGTATTTACATCAGTGAAGAGCCGGTATCGGAAGAGTTTTTGGTGGTAACGGCCATGTCTCCGGAAAACCCGGAGAAGTATGTGGATGTGAAGTCGTTACTGGCGGACGGAGATGAGTGCTATGTCAGCAACAACTACATCTATGTGGCGGGAAGCCGTTGGCAGAACAGTGAGATTCCGTACGACCGGACCGAAGTGTATCGTTTCGCGTACAAGGACGGTGCGATTACCCCGGCAGGTCAGATGACGGTAAAGGGTACGTTAAATGACCAGTTTTCCATGGATGAGTATGAAGGACATTTGCGTGTGGTAACTACGGTCAATGAGTATGTATATGAGACAAGAAATGCCATTCAGAAGGAAACGGTAGATATAAACGGGGACGGCATCATTGATGAAACGGATATGATAGAGCCGTATTCCTATCGATATATTACGGATAGTAAACGGTATAACTCCTTATATATTTACGATAATAGTTTACAGTTGACCGGTTGTATCGAAAATCTGGCACCGGATGAGCAGATTAAATCCGCAAGATTCATGGGAGCGGTAGGCTACTTTGTGACCTTCCGTCAGACGGACCCGTTGTTCTCCGTGGATTTAAGCGACCCGGCCAACCCGAAGGTATTGGGTGCCTTAAAGATTCCGGGATTTTCTACCTATCTTCATCCGTATGGAGAGGGATTGCTTCTCGGTATCGGGTATGATGCGGACGAGACTACCGGCTGGAGGGAATGCGTGAAGCTTTCCATGTTTGATGTGTCAGACCCGGCCGATGTAAAGGAAGTGCATAAGCACAGTTTAACAGATTTTTCCTATACCGGAGTGGAGAACGACCATAAGGCGGCACTGATTGACGTAGGGAAGGGTATCATCGGCTTCCCGGTAAGAGGCTATGCCGATAACGGGGAATACAATGTGTATGTGGTGTACGGCTATGACGAAAAGGACGGATTTTGTCCGAAGTTTTCCGAAGGCTATGCCATGGGCTATGATGCGGATCTATACGAGTTTAAGTATGAGTTGTTCAGCAGCGATTGCCGCGGTGCGTATATCGGCGATACCTTCTATATGATTAATCCGGCCTATGAAATCAAGTCTTATGATATGGAGACTTGGGAGCAGACCGGCAGAGTCGGCATGGTAAAGGAAGTAGAGGAGCGTCAGGCAATGTTAGAGCAAATCAAAGAGAAGAATCCGGACCCGATTGTGGTTGAACTGGAAGCAAACCCGAGTACCGGTTATACCTGGACGACTACGACGGAAGGGGGCGCAGTATCTCTTTCCCGTGTGGAGGATATTACGGTAGAAGGAGATCGACAGCTTCCAGGGGCGTCGATAACACAGAGGTATACTTTTGAAGTCAGAGACATCGGAACCACAAAGGTAACCTTTGAGTATGCAAGAATGTGGGAGAGTAAGGAGCCGCTTCGGAGAATCGTCTATGTGATTACCGTGGATGAGAGTTTGGAAGCGAAGATAGAGTCGGTGGTGGAGGAGTAAAGGGGGAGTCGGATGAAGAAAAGGATAATCGGGATACTGCTAGGTGCATTGTTTTTGTGTTGTCTGGCCGGATGTAAAAAAGATACGTTGCCTGCGGAAGAGGAGATATATTCTTTTTCTCTGGTTTGGGGAACGAATGGTATCAGCTCCTATGACAGCAAGAAAGGGAAGCTTGTAAAGACCAGCCATGCAACAAATCCGGAGGAGTATATTACGACTTACTTGTTGTCGAAGGATGAGGAGCAAACGATTTATGACTTAATCCGAGAGCTGGATGTATCCTCTTATCCGGATAACTACAATCCGAATCCGAATTTGTACTCGGAACCGTCCATGTCAATTGTTTTGACGGTTCGAACGTATACAGGGAATAAAACCATTTCCGCTGAAGATATTGCATGTGGCTATGGTTGTGAGAATGAAAAGGGACAGAAGTTTTTGACTACGGTGCAAGCAATTAAGGACATATTAACGGGGACAGAAGCGTGGAAGGCACTGCCGGATTATGAGTTTTATTATGAATAGGATACGGGGATAAAGAAAGGACAGGCGATTTGCCTGTCTTTTCTATGTGATAGGAAAATGTGAGATTTCCTATCACAAAAAGATGCTTTGTGGGGCACACTTGTACAAATAAAATTACTTGGTTTGATTAAAGGACACCGGACTTACCTCTGCCTCCGGGAATCGGCTGTCTGCCGGGGACGGTTCGGACATGCTGAAGTACATCTTTGCGGCTTTGGTGGTGCCGAAGTCCCGGTTGGAGCCGGTGTTCTGTACTTTGTTGAAAGCTTCACGGAACATAGCGTTGTGGGCTTCTTCACGGTTTAATAAAAAGTCGATGGTATCCCGCACCTTTTTATCGTGAATCTGGCGGTACAGGTATTCGTAAACTACCTTGGCACGCTGTTCGGACGCAATGTTGGATAATAAATCCGCACAAAGGTCGCCGGTTACGGTAACGTAGTCGGCGGTCCAGGAGTAGCCGGAGGCGTTAATGAGACCCGGATTTAAGCCAAGGAGTACATGGGTCTGGATTTCTCCTGCCGGTACACTGGCAGCATCCAGCTCATGACCGTTTAACAGGTTGATGGTCTGTGCTACCATTTCCATATGGCTCAGTTCCTCTGCAGCGATATCCATAAACAAATCCTTGATTTCCTTATCTTTGATACGGAAGCTTTGGGACATATATTGCATGGCAGCTTTTAATTCGCCGTTTCCGCCACCAAGCTGCTCCTGTAATAGAGCGGCGTACTGCGGATTCGGCTTTTCGATTTCTACCGGGTGGAAAAGTTGCTTTTCGTGTTTAAACATAAAAATACCTCCGTTGAATTTTTTTGATAGTATCCCACGGAGGTGTTTTTCTATTCGGCAATCAATTATTTGTTCTTCAAATATTCTTCATTACGCTTAATGACTTCTTCCATCACAGCCGGGCCCGGTGCGCCGAGAGTGTTTCTCTTGGTAACGCAGGTTTCCATGCGGATGGCTTCGAAGATGTCTTCCTCGAAGACCGGGCTGATGGCCTTGTATTCTTCTAAGGTCATATCGTCAAGGGCAATTCCCTTCTGCTCGCAGAACAGTACCAGCTGGCCTACGATGCCGTGGGCGTCACGGAACGGTACGCCGTGGTTGACAAGGTAGTCTGCCGCGTCGGTAGCGTTGGTGAAGCCGTTCTTTGCGCTGGATTCCATGTTGTCGTTGTTCACGGTCATGGTGGAAATCATACCGGTAAATAATGCAAGACACCCCTTTACGGTGTCGATGGCGTCAAAGGTAAGCTCCTTGTCTTCCTGCATGTCCTTGTTGTAGGCCAGCGGAAGCGCCTTCATGGTGGTCAGAATGGAGACGAGAGCACCGTACACACGGCCGGTCTTTCCGCGGACAAGCTCTGCGATGTCCGGGTTCTTTTTCTGCGGCATAATGCTGCTGCCGGTGGAGTAAGCATCATCTAAGGTGATGAAGCGGTACTCGTTGGAGTTCCAGATAATAATTTCTTCACAGAACCGGCTTAAGTGCATCATAATGGTAGAGAATGCAGAAAGAAGCTCAATTAAATAATCACGATCGGATACGGAATCCATGCTGTTTAAGGTGGCACCGGTAAAGCCTAAGAGAGACGCAGTGTATTCACGGTCTAACGGGTAGGTGGTACCTGCCAAAGCGCCTGCACCTAACGGACAGTAGTTAAGACGTGCCTTCGTATCCGCCAGACGGGAACGGTCACGCTTAAACATTTCAAAGTAAGCACCGATATGATGAGCCAAAGTCACCGGCTGTGCTTTCTGCAAATGGGTGAAGCCCGGCATATAGGTGGTGACATTGTTCTTCATTAAGGTGTGTAATTCTTCCAATAAGGAAACTAACAGCTCGTCCACTGCGGTAATCTCGTCTCGGATGTAAAGCTTCATATCCAGAGCAACCTGATCGTTACGGCTGCGGCCGGTGTGAAGCTTCTTACCTACTTCACCCACACGGGCAATGAGGTTTGCTTCCACGAAGCTGTGAATGTCCTCTTGGGTACCGTCGATGACTAAGGTACCGTTTTCAATATCTTTTTCAATACCGGACAGACCGGCAATAATGGTGTCTCGTTCCGCATCGGTTAAAATCCCCTGCTTGGCTAACATGGTCACGTGGGCAATGCTGCCGCGGATATCCTGATGATAGAATTTCTGGTCAAAACCGATGGATGCATTAAAATTATGTACTAACTGATTGGTTTCTTTCGTAAAACGACCGCCCCAAAGTTTCATAGTGGTATCTCCTTTCAAACCGCTTCTGTGCGTTATCGTAACATAAAATGAGGGGATTGTCCAGTGAAAAACGTTGAAAGAAAGGATTCTATATCGAATTGCAAGAAAAAAGATTGACAAATGCGAAGATGTGTGATAAAACAGATAGAAAAATCACTGGTGATACTACAAAAGTAATGTTGTGAAAGTGAGGGGATTTCTATGAAATTAGTCTTTTTAATCGGGAACGGAGCTGTCGGAAAAATGACCGTAGGACAGGAGCTGATGAAACTTACCGGACTTCGCCTGTTTCACAATCATATGACCATCGAACCGGTGATTGAGGTGTTCGGCTATTATAACGGTACTGTGGTATCGAAGATGAGGCAGATCATTTTTGAGGAGTTTGCGAAAAGTGATAATTACGGTATGATTTTTACTTATATGTGGGCTTTTGACCAGCAGTCCGATTGGAATTCCGTGGAGCACGTGACAAATATTTTTAAGGAACAGGGTGCAGAAGTCTACTATGTAGAATTAGTTGCGCCTCAGGAGGTTCGTTTAAAGCGGAATGAAACAGAGAATCGCTTGAAGAACAAAGCGTCAAAACGGGATTTGGAAACATCCCGCGAGCGGATTATCAGACAGGACGAAAAATATCGTCTGGAAAGCTATGAAGGAGAAATCACGTTTGAAAATTACATAAAAATCGATAACACGAATCTGGAACCGGCAGAGGTTGCGAAGATGATACAGGAGAGGTTTTCTTTATAAATGACGCACTTTTTGTGTGTTGTCGGGAAAATACGGAAACAGAGGAAAATATAGAGGTGAAATCTTGACATTTTACTATAATAATGTTACTCTGTAGTTTGTATCGCATGTATACCGGTATACAAAAAGAAACCGGTTATGAGATGTAACAGGAAATGCAGATAAAATAAGGTTAATAAGAGGAAGAACCCTATGAGTGAATTTGTATCAAAGAATTTAGCGATAAACGAAAAAGGCCATTTGACCATTGCCGGACTGGATACAGTGGAACTGGCGAAGGAGTACGGCACTCCGCTGTATGTAATGGACGAAGATTTAATCAGAGAGCATTGCAGAAGCTTCCGTCAGTCCATGGAGCAGTATTATGACGGTGCGGGATTGGTTTGTTATGCCAGCAAGGCTTTCAGCTGTAAAGCAATGTACCGTATCGCAAAGGAAGAAGGCATCGGTATCGATGTGGTATCCGCAGGCGAGCTGTACACCGCGGCTTGCGTAGACTTCCCGATGGACAAGGTATGCTATCACGGCAACAATAAGACGGAGTTCGAGCTTCGCATGGCCATTGAGCATAAAGTGGGCAGAATTATCGTTGATAATATTTATGAGCTGGAGCTCCTGAATAAGCTGGCAGCGGAAGAGGGTGTAAAGGCCCGGATTATGTACCGCATTAAGCCGGGAGTGGACGCGCATACCCATGACTTTGTAAAGACCGGCCAGATTGACAGTAAGTTCGGTTTTGCATTGGAGACCGGTGAAGCTTTTGAGGCAATCAAAAAGGCACTTTCCTTAGAGAATATTGAGTTTGTGGGCGTACATTGTCATATCGGCAGCCAGATTTTTGACATTGCTCCGTTTGTGGAAGCAGCCAATGTGATGATGGGGCTCATTGAACAGGTAAAGGTAGAGCTTGGTCATGAAATTACGGAGTTAAACCTCGGCGGAGGCTTCGGCATTAAGTATACGGAAAGCGATACGCCGGTACCGTATGCGGACTATATGGACAAGGTATCCGAGACCGTAAAGGCACTTTGTAAGGAACGAGGTTTAAAGTTGCCGTTCATTTTAATTGAGCCGGGTCGTTCCATTGTGGCACCTGCGGGTATCACGCTGTATACCGTGGGCGGTATTAAGGAGATTCCGAATATCCGCACTTATGTATCTGTAGACGGAGGACTGGGAGACAATCCGCGTTATGCTCTTTATAAATCGGAGTACGATTTTGTAGTGGCAAATAAGGCGGACAAGGCTAAGGATTCTGTGGTAACCGTAGCTGGCAGATGCTGCGAAAGCGGAGATCTTTTGGGCGAAGGAGTGAAGTTACAGACCACCGAGGTAGGGGATACCTTGGCGGTGCTTGCGACCGGAGCATATAACTATTCCATGTCTTCGAATTATAACCGCGTGCCGAAGCCGCCGGTGCTTATGATTTGCAACGGTGAGGTTAAGGTTGCGGTAAAGAGAGAGACCTTGGAAGATATCGTAAGAAATGATATGTAAGAAAACATTTCAATAAAATTAAAAAATAGGGCTTGTTTCCTTAAGAAAATAGGGTTATAATATAGGAGATTGCCGACAGTAACGGATGGGACTGCCATGCATATGCATGGTGGTTCTTTTCTGCGTCTATGTGGCTAAATTCACAGGAGGAAAGAGATATGAAGATTTTAGTAATTAACTGCGGTAGCTCTTCTTTGAAGTACCAGTTGATTGACATGGAGAACGAGAACGTTTTGGCAAAGGGTCTTTGCGAGCGTATCGGTATCGAGGGTTCTAAGTTGACCCACAAGCCGGCAGGCAAGGATGTTTTGGAAAAGGTTGAGCCGATGCCGGATCATCAGGTAGCTGTTAAGCTTGTATTGGATGCATTACAGGATGCAACCTACGGCGTAATTTCCGATGTAAACGAGATTTCCGCAATCGGTCATCGTGTGCTTCATGCAGGTATGCACTACAGTGAGTCCATCGTTGTAAATGAGGACGTGAAGAAGGTAGTACGTGACTGCTTCGATCTCGGACCGTTACATAATCCGGCAAACTTAATCGGTATTGAGGCTTGTGAGGCTGCTATGCCGGGTATCCCGAATGTGGCTGTATTCGATACCGCATTCCATCAGACCATGCCGGAGAAGGCATATATGTACGCAATTCCGTACGAGTACTATGAAAAGTATGACATCAGAAGATACGGTTTCCACGGCACCAGCCATCGTTTCGTATCCAAGAGACTCATCGAGGTTGCAGGCCTTGACGTAAATAACTCCAAGGTAATCGTTTGCCACCTTGGTAACGGCGGCAGTATTTCCGCAGTGGTAAACGGCAAGTGTGTAGACACCAGCATGGGTCTTACTCCGCTTGAGGGTCTTATCATGGGTACCAGAAGCGGTGACCTGGATGCGGCTGTTGTTCAGTACATTGCAAACAAGGAAGGCAAGACCGTTAACGAAGTAATTGACATTTTAAATAAGAAGTCCGGCGTTCTCGGTATTTCCGGCGTATCCAGCGACTTCCGTGATGTACAGAAGGCACAGAAGGAAGGCAACAAGAGAGCGGACATCGCTATCCAGGCCTTCGTATACCGTGTGGCAAAGTACATCGGTTCCTACGTAGCAGCAATGAACGGTGTAGATGCAATCGCATTTACTGCAGGTGTGGGTGAGAACGATGCTACCATCCGTAAGGAAATTTGCTCTTACCTCGGCTACCTCGGTGTGACCGTGGATGATGAGGCAAACAAGCTTCGCGGTGAGGAAGTAAAGATTTCCGCTGCAGATTCCAAGGTACAGGTATTTGCAATCCCGACTAACGAGGAGCTTGCAATCGCCAGAGAGACTAAGGATTTAATTTAATAAAAAAAACTGTTGACAAATAGTTTGTCGGATACTATAATAGTCTAGTGTGAGTTTTGGGACCATACCCGAGGTATGCCGTTTGGCAGGACAGGAGCTTTGTATGACAGTATCTTTATCAGAGGCCATGCAGGTCGCAGGCGGAGTCTTCGAAGAAGAGTTTTCCTACGAACCGGAGGAGTTTTGTTATGCCGGAGTGATGTATCCGTTTTCGGAAAAGAAGCCGGTAAAGCTTAGAATAACAAATCTCGGTGATCGTAAGGTAAAGATTGAACTGGAAGGTGAAGTGACTTTAAGCTTGCCGTGTGACAGATGCCTGCGGGAGGTGGCAGTAAGTATTCCGTTTCAGACGGAACGCGAGGTTGACTTTTCCGTAAGTGAAGAGGAAAGAGCTGCCGATTTGGACGAAACTAATTTTATAAACGGATATGATTTAGACGTGGACGCATTTGTCTGCGAGGAAATCTTGCTTGGGTTCCCCATGAAGGTTCTGTGTCAGGAAGACTGCAAAGGAATCTGCAAGGTTTGCGGAGCAAATCTGAACGAGGGCGAGTGTGGTTGTGACCGCACGGAACTGGATCCGAGAATGTCTGTTATCCGAGATATTTTTAACAACTTTAAGGAGGTGTAATCATGGGAGCAATTTGTCCGAAGAATAAGCATTCCAAGGCAAGAAGAGACAGTCGCAGAGCAAACTGGAAGATGACTGCTCCGAATCTTGTTAAGTGCAGCAAGTGTGGCGCACTTATGATGCCGCACAGAGTATGTAAGGCTTGTGGTTCTTACAACAAGAAGGAAATCATCGCAGCTGAGTAATATTTTAAAAGCGCATAAATCCAAGGGTTTTAGAGATAAGGCCCTTGGATTTTTTGTTTGTCGGAGTATTAATCTTCATTAGAAGTTCTCCTTGCTTTTTGTTTTTGATTATGCTAAACTATAGAAGAAATAAAACGCTATGGTGTGTTATTTTCGATACGATTCTGTAAAAATTCCCATTTATGATTGAAATGAATAGTGATTTGTTGAATGCAAATGAAAATCAGAATGCTATATATTTATGATGTTACAAGGAGGATGTATGGAAAAATATCTTGAAATGACAATTACTCAGTTAAAGGACGAAGCGAAGAATCGTGGATTAAAAGGAGTTTCTGCAATGAAGAAACAGGAACTGATTGATGCGTTGTGTGCGACAGACAAGGCAAAGGAACAGCCGGAAAAGAAAGAAGAAACCGTGAAGGCGGTAAGAACAAATTCACCGGTGCCGGAGAGAAGACCGGTAGAATCAGAGCGTCCGGGGATGGCAAGACCGCAGAATCCGGGAGACCGCCCGGTGAATGCACGTCCGGCAATGAGCCGCCCGCAGGGAAGTCAGGAACGTCCGACAGTAAATCGTCCGTTGGGAAACCAGGAGCGTCCTATGGCGAGCCGTCCGCAAACGATGCAGGAGCGCACGGCAGAGAATCCGAAGCCGGTATCCGGCGGTAATGGGGCAGAGAACACAATGCAGCAGTCCGCACAGCGGTTTGATCCGGAAAAGGCATCGGCTGAGGATATTAAACGTATGGACAGCGGAGAGACCCGCGTAGGTATTCTGGAAGTAATGTCGGAGAATTTCGGCTTTATTCGTTGTGACAACTATTTGCCGGGAGAGAATGATGTCTATGTTTCTCCGGCCCAGATTCGGAAGTATGGTCTTAAGACCGGTGACATTATTTGCGGTAATACGAAAATCCGGATGCAGAACGAGAAGTTTTCCGCGTTGTTGTATATTAAGAATGTAAACGGTTTACCGTTAGAAGTCATTATGCGCCGGAAGCGTTTCGAGGATTTGACGCCGATTTTCCCGAATGAGCGGATTCGTTTGGAGACTCCGGGATGCAGTCTTTCCATGCGTATGGTGGATTTGATTTCTCCGATCGGTAAGGGACAGCGCGGTATGATTGTTTCCCAACCGAAAACCGGTAAGACCACCCTGTTAAAGCAGATTGCAAAAGCAATTACGAAAAATCATCCGGATATGAATCTGATTATTTTACTCATTGATGAACGTCCGGAGGAAGTGACGGATATTAAGGAGTCCATCGAAGGAAATAAGGTAGAGGTAATCTATTCCACCTTCGATGAACTTCCGGAGAATCATAAGAGAGTTTCGGAGATGGTGTTAGAGCGTGCAAAGCGTTTGGTAGAGCAGAAGCAGGACGTGGTGATTTTGCTTGACAGCATTACCCGTCTGGCCCGTGCCTATAACCTCACGGTGGCACCGAGCGGGCGTACCTTATCCGGCGGTCTTGATCCGGCGGCCCTTCACATGCCGAAGAAGTTTTTCGGCGCCGCGCGAAATATGAGAGAGGGCGGTAGTCTGACGATTCTTGCTACGGCTTTGGTGGATACCGGCAGCCGTATGGATGATGTAGTATTTGAGGAATTTAAGGGAACCGGTAACATGGAGTTGCAGCTTGACCGTAACCTTTCCGAGCGTAGAGTATTCCCGGCCATTGATTTGCCGCGTTCCAGTACCAGACGGGACGATTTACTTTTGACGCCGGAGGAGCAGGAAGCAACGACCCTGATGCGCCGTTTGTTTAACGGAGCCAAGGCGGAAGAGTCTATTGAAACCATTATGCGTACCTTCCAGAGTACAAAGAATAATGCGGAATTTGTGCAGATGATTAAGAAGTATCGGTAAGCGTTTGCTTGTAATACAAAATATGGACCGGATATGGGTTTGGATAAGATACCGGGAGGATAAAAATGGCTGCGATTGATAACGATTGGTTACCGGCAGTAAATGCCGAATTTAAGAAGCCGTATTATGCGGAGTTATATAAGTTTGTAAAAGAGGAGTATTCTAAGGTGGCGGTGTTTCCGCCGGCGGATGAGATTTTTTCGGCGTTGCATTTGACGCCGTTATCCAAGGTGAAGGTAGTTATTATCGGGCAGGACCCGTACCACAATGTGGGACAGGCTCATGGGCTTTGCTTTTCCGTGCGTCCGGAGGTGGAGATTCCGCCGTCTTTGGTGAATATCTATAAGGAATTGCAGAGTGACTTGGGTTGTAAGATTCCCAACAACGGTTACTTAGTAAAATGGGCAGAGCAGGGTGTACTGCTTTTGAATACGGTGCTGACGGTTCGTGCCCATCAGGCCAATTCTCACCAGGGAAAGGGCTGGGAGCAGTTTACGGATGCGATTATACGAGCTGTAAACGCAGAGGACCGTCCCATTGCCTACCTGCTTTGGGGACGTCCGGCCCAGAGCAAAATGAGTATGTTAGATAACCCGAAGCATAAGGTATTTACCGCACCTCATCCGAGTCCGCTTTCCGCGCACAGAGGGTTCTTCGGGTGTAAGCATTTTTCTCAGGCAAATGCGTTTTTGGAGGAAAACGGATTGGAGCCGATTGATTGGCAAATTGAGGATGTGTAAGGAGCGCGGCTCCCATTCTTACAAGTGCGATTAAGGCAAAGAAATCTTCACTTGTAAGAATTCGCCATGCCCGAGCCGCCGCGCCTATACCGGCAAGTGGAGAGAAGAATTAATTGTACGGATGAATATTTATGTTCTTATTTCTGCCCGATTTTTTGAAGTAATGCCTCTTGTAATACTTGAGAGAAGTTGATTCCCAAAGCCAAGGCTTCTTCGTTTAACCACTCCGGGATGCTTAACGTTTTCTTTACCGCTTTGGTGTTGTGTTTGCGGCGGTAATCCGCCAAGTCAAGAGAGACAAGGGCAAGGGTGGCATCTTCCGGGACAGTAATATCGGAGGGAAGGGACGGCTTCGGTAAATTGTTGGATGTGTAATCCGAGACACAAAGACCTAAGGCATCTACTGCCATGGCATAGGTTTCCTCTAAGGTCTCTCCTTGGGTGAAGCATTCCGGAAAATCCGGAAAAGACACCCAGAAGCCTCCTTCCGGAGCAGTGTGAAATAATGCAAAGTAAAAGAGAGTGTTCATG
Source organism: Lachnospiraceae bacterium (assembly GCA_017938405.1). Lineage (GTDB taxonomy): Bacteria > Bacillota > Clostridia > Lachnospirales > Lachnospiraceae > SIG307. The sequence goes on along the minus strand of JAGBBP010000014.1, from coordinate 265,648 downwards.
CGTACCTCCTTGTGTGATAGGTTATTTTAATCCGGCTTGGCGTAAAATGGCATGTTCCAGACCCTTCTTTAAATCCTTGCAATGGAGGGGAACAATAACCTGAACGCCGGTTTCAGGGTTGTTTAGTTTTATATGAGAACCGTTTTGGCTAATGATAACAAAGTGATTTTTCTGCAAGAGAGAAATCATTTTCTTTGGTGTAAGCGGCACTATTAATAATTCTCCTTCCGTATTATATTTAAATTATAATACGTAATAATACGTATGTCAAGAAGGGGAGCAAAAAATAATTATATGGGAGATTAAAATGAAAAATTACTTATTTCACGGTTCTCATGCCTCGGGAATCGAAACATTACATGCAACATCAAAGCTGCACGGAACGGAAGATACCATGGTGGTATATTTGACGGCAAATCCGGTCTATGCACTTTTTTATATTTGGGATGCAGCACATAATAAGAGAACCGGAAAGTATGTGACCTGTTTCATAAAAAACGGAAAAGTATATTATGAAGAACAGTTTCCGGACCAGTTAAAGGCCTTTTATCAGGGAGTTTCCGGCTATTTATATTGTATTCCGCATACAGAGGAGTTTGCCCGGGTGGAAGGCTGGGAGGATATGTGGTATAGCCCGAAGGACGCCGAAATTTCGGAGGTGCGGTTTATTCCGGATGTGTACGAAGAACTGCTGAAGTATGAGCGGGAAGGGAAGTTTGAAGTGATTTCCTATGAAAAGGTGGCTCCGGAACGTATTCGGGATTTATATGAGCATATGGCGCAGAAATTGGTTCATAACGGAATCGTCAAACAGCCGGACTGCGAGGAGGCAGTGTTTTATCAGACTTATTTTGCACCGGTGTGGAGGATGGCGCTTGAGAGTGTCTATCCGCTGCAGAGAATCGAAGAGATAAACAATTCGTAAAAAAGTAAGAAAGCGTAGGCTTCAACCTTTAGTGGTCGCGACCTACACTTTTTTGTTATATACTTATTCCTCCGTACATTTTGTCCGGTATTCCGACGGGGTACAACCGTTTTTCTTTTTAAAGGCCCGGTTGAAGGCACAGATACTGCCGAAGCCGGCCTGATAGGCAATGTCCGTAATTGCTTTATCCGGAACCTGTAAAAGTCGTTCTGCGGCTTTGATTCTCTGCAGGCACAAATAATCAAAAAAGGTCTGTCCCGAAAACTCCCTAAAAATCCTTGCAAAATGATACTTGGAAAATCCGGCGATTTCTGCCGCTTTTTCCAGAGGAATATCTTCCGTATAGTGCTGATTGATATAAAAAAACACCATATTCAGACGATCCATAACGCTTTTTTCGTATTGTTTCGGCACACTTGAACTCATAAGAGGATGATTTTCATGATACTCCACATGGAAATTAATCATTTTTGAAAAAATCATTAGTTCCCGCAGACTGCTTTGATTGTAATAATCCTCAAACATCCGGTACAGCAGTTCCATTTCTTTGTCATAAATCGCATCCGTCGGTCGGATTAACACCGGTTGGGAGAAGGTGGAATTCAGATAAGGAAAACCGTTGATAGGCTGTAATACGGATAAGTTAAACAGAAATACCAGCCGAACACCCGGCTCCGTACAATCCAGGTCATGCAGTTCTCCGTCGGGAATTACGAAAATTTCTCCCGGATTTAAAATGTACTCCTGTTGCTTCACATGCACCGTCATCCGGTTCTCAATGGGAACAATGATTTCGGTAGAAGCATGCCAGTGCTTTTCATAAGTTTTTAATTCTTTGTTTACCCAAAAGCGAAAGCTGGAGTTGGGCGGAAAATTCACCGGCTCATACTCGCCGGTTACGGTTCTTCTAATATATTCTCTGTCTTGCATGGTGCGGAAATTCGCAACAATTTCCTTTGTAAAATACGGGACTTCCGACTGCATCAAAGTCAAGCTCCTTTCGTCTGTCGAATCTTGTGGCGGGAATTGTTCATATTTGGCGTTTTTGTGCCGTTTGAACGGTGTTTATTAGTCAAAATGTACGAAAACATTGTATCATATATTGCTTTTTTATGCAAGAAAGATTATCTCGCAGCAATATGTGACATGTGATTCAGCAATATGCGACAGGCAAATGTAAGCACTTACATAATATAATAAAGCAGATGAAAACGGAAGGACGGTATAAGGTATGAAGAAGCAAAAAAGCACAGCGGTTATACCTCAAAAAAAGATAGGGTTCAAGACATACATGAAGAAGTATTGGCAGCTTTATGTCATGTTACTTTTTCCGCTCTTGTATTTGGCGATATTTAAATACGCACCGATGTCATACATCCAGATTGCGTTTAAAAAGTACAAAATCAACAGAAGTATTTGGGAAATGCCATGGGCGGAAAACTTTGGATTCAAATATTTTATCGATGCGTTTTCCAATCCGGATTTTATTGATGCACTTCGTAATACCATTTTGTTGAATCTTTTGGATTTGGTGATCGGATTCTCTATCCCGGTTATTTTTGCATTGATTTTAAATGAACTGGTATTCAAACGTTTTAAGCGTGTGGTGCAGACCATCGCATATATGCCGCATTTCCTTTCCTGGGTTATTATTTGCGGATTGGCTTTGCAGATGTTTGCTCCGACCAACGGTCTTGTAAACTTGTTTTTGAATAAAATGGGCATAGAGTCGATCCATTTCTTGGATGATCCGGTACTTTGGGTAGTTACGTACATATTTTTAGGTATTTGGCAAAGCTTTGGTTGGAATTCCATCGTTTATCTTGCAGCGATTGCAGGTATTAATCCGGAACTGTACGAAGCTGCGGAAGTGGACGGTGCCGGAAGATGGCGTAAGATTTGGCACGTCACCTTGCCGGGTATCAAATCCACCATTGTTATTTTGTTAATCATGAATTTAGGTAACATTCTCGGTAGTGGTTTTGACCGTCCGTTTGCATTACAGAACAACCTGGTTATGGATGTTGCGGAAGTGTTATCTACCTTCGTATACAAAAACGGTATTTTAGGTCTTAAGTTTTCTCTGACCACGGCAATCGGCTTCTTCCAGTCCATCGTTTGTGTGTTCTTCCTGTTGCTTGCAAACTGGATTTCACGCAAAATGGGCGAGCGAGGCATTTGGTAAGTGTAGGAGGATAGAAAGATGAAGAGTGGATTGAAAAAATTAAAACTGGCGGATTGGGTATTTGTGTTTGTCTGTGTATTAATCAGTGCAATCTGCCTGTTGCCTATGTTAAATCTTCTGGCACGTTCTTTGAGTTCGACAGAGGCACTCATTAAGAGAGAAGTATATTTGTGGCCGAAGGGTTGGAATTTGGATTCCTATAAAATGGTGTTAACGGATATGAAGTACATTTGGTCCTTTGTTTGGACGACGATTTTGACGATTGTTTGTACTTTCGTTTCTCTTGCCATGACCACGTTATGTGCGTATCCGTTGATTTTTGAAAACCTGAAAGGACGTAAGGTAATTAATGTTTTGATTACCATTACCATGTTTTTCAATGCGGGCGCCATTCCGAATTACTTGTTGTTACAAAAGCTCCACCTTTTGGATAATCCGTTGGTTTTGATTATTCCGAGTTGTTTAAGCGTGTACAACATGATTATTATGAGAAGCTTCTTTTACGGAATTCCGGACAGTATCAGAGAAGCGGCACAGATTGACGGAGCAAGTCATTTCTCCATCTTATGCCGGATTTACATTCCGTTGTCCAAACCGGTTTTTGCTACCTTGGCATTATTCTATGCGGTAGGACGTTGGAACGGATATTCCGATGCGTTGATGTACCTTTCCATAAAGAAGCAGGAGTTTTATCCGCTGCAGTTATTCTTATATAACATTTTAAACAGCGTAAACAGCGTGGACGTTGCGACACAGGAGGGCTTTTCTTCTCCGGGACTTTCAGAGTCCTTAAAGGCAGCAATCGTAATGTTTTCCACCATTCCGATTTTGTGTATTTACCCTTGGTTACAGAAGTATTTCATTCACGGTGTAACCTTGGGCGGTGTAAAGGAATAATTGGGTTGCTGCAGGACAATCCATTCATTCAAATAAAAACTATATAACGGAGGAAAGTTATGAAAAAGAAAATTTTAGCAGCTCTTCTTGCTTGCTGTATGTGCTTTTCTTTAGCTGCATGCGGTAAGAAAGACGAGGAAGTTTCCAGCGGTTCTAAGTTCAAGAACGGTAAGTTTGTAGATACCGTTAAGATTACCGTTGAAGTATATGACCGTGGAAACGATGGCGGTTCCGATCCGACCAACAACATGTATACCGACTTCATCAAGAAGGGTATGAAGGAAAAGTACAACGTAGATGTTGAATTTGTTGCTGTATCCCGTTGGGAGGAAGTTCAGCAGATTAACAACCTGCTTGCAGGCGGTACCGCACCGGATATCTGTTTGACTTACGATTACCCGACCATTCAGACCTATGCAGGTATGGACGGTGTTCTTGAGTTAAATCAGTACTTAGAAGAGCACAAGGATAAGTTGCCGAACCTTTACAACTGGCTTGGCGATACCAACATTTATTGGGATCAGGACCCGACCACCGGAGAGCTTTGGGCAATCGAAGGTAAGAGAGCAGATATTAAGAGAATCAATACCTTTGTTCGTCAGGACTGGTTGGATAAGCTTGGTATGAAGGCTCCGACTACGAAGACCGAGTTTGAGAACATGCTTGTTGCATTTAAGGATAACGCAAAGTTATTACTCGGTGACGATGCAGACAAGATGATTCCGTTCTCTGTCAGCTACGATGTGGGCTGGAGAGCAGCAAATATTATTGAATCCTTTATCGATCCTGCAATGACGGATAAGGAATTCTATATTAACGGTTTCGATGACAGAATGTATACCCAGAACGGTACGAAGGAAGCAATCCGTCTTTTGAATAAGTGGTATAACGATGGTTTAATGTGGGATGATTTTGCATTATACGGAAGCGGTGACAGCACCGAAGACGATATGATTAAGGCCGGTTATGTCGGTGCATTCATGCACAACTGGGATTATCCGTTCAGAAACGGTGAAGACAGCATTCAGGCAAACTTAAAGAGAATCGTTGGCGAAGACGCTGCATTTGTAGCAATCGATTGCTTCGAAAACAGTAAGGGTGACTATGCAAAGCGTGCTTACAGCTCCGCAGGAGACCGTAAGATTTTCTTCCCGGCAACCAACGACGAGCCGCTTGCATCTTTGTTATATCTTGATTGGATCAGTACTCCGGAGAATATCCAGTACTTACAGATCGGTGACGAAGGCGTTACTCATACGAAGTTAGCAGGTGGCGGTGTTTCCATTATTCCGGCTACCGGTAATGCAATTCAGAACTCCGGTCAGAATATCGACCTTACCATTACCTGTAACGGTTTGAACCTGATGAATCCGGAAGATACTGCAAAGTCTGCAGCATATAACTATGCAGGTGTTGATCCGTCTTATGTACAGACTTCCATCGAAGTTGCTCTTAACGATGCAATCACCGTTAAGAATGTAAACGTTGGTGCGATTTCCGCAGAAGAAGGAATGGGAACCGCTCTCGGTGATAAGAGAGATATCGGTTTTGACAAGGCTGTAATTGCTTCCAAGGCTGATTTTGATAAGGTTTGGGATGAGAACATGAGCGACTACTTAAAGGCAGGCGGTCAGAAGATTATGGATGAGCGTAAGACGAAGTGGGAAGCTACTTTCGGCGATGCAGATATGCTCCCGTAGTTCTTAACATTATTCTAATATATAATTGCTAATAACTGGAAAGAGAAGGGGTTCTAACGAATCCCTTCTCTTTTCGTGCAGGCACGGTGAGAGCTATTCTAAAATCATTTCAATTCCACGTTTAATGGTTTCTGCATCCAGTGCACTGCTGCCCTGGGCAATTAAATGTCCTTCGGCGTTAATGAAGTAGGTAACCGGGATTCCGTATACCTGATAGGTGTAGGATGCATCGTAGTCCTTGTCATAATATACAGGAAACGTATAACCGCTGTTGTCAAGAAATGCAGTGGCGGTGTCCATAGTTTCTCTGTCGCCGTCGGTTAAGTTCACCATAACAAAGTGAATGTCGTTTCCGTATTCTTTATATATTTCTTCAAAGTCCGGCATTTCCATTTTGCACGGTCCGCACCAGCTGGCCCAGAAGTTCAAAACTACAGGCTTTCCATAAAAATCCGACAGTCGGACGGTGTTCCCTTCGCGGTCATAAACCGAAAAGTCAGGTGCCTGAAACGGGACATTTTCGGCGGTTGTATTGTTTTCGGAAGATGTGCCGTTATCCTCGGAAGACGAATCGGTGGTTTCGGAGGAATTCCCCGGAGCGGTCGTTGGTCTTTCGGAACTGTCATCGGTTTGATTTGCGGATGCTCCCGGAGTGACGTCACCGGAAACACCACCGTTATTCTGTATCAATAAATTGTCCGGTTTCATTTTGGCTCCCAGTTTGGTGTACAAAAGAGATGCGCCACCGATGAGAGCAACCAACAGTACCGATACAATAATCAAAGTTTTCTTGTTTTCCATAGGCCCTCCTTAAAAAAGAATGCGGCCTAAGAGGCCGGTTGCCATCAGAATACCTACAATGATAAGCAGACACCCGCTGACAAAGTTAATAACGTTGTAGTGTTTTTTGATAAAGGAAAAAGCTCCTTTTAAGCTGTCAATCAGGACGGCACTTAAAACAAATGGGATGCCGAGACCCAGTGAGTAGCACAGTAGCATTAGGATTCCTTGTAATGCCTGTCCTTCTCTTGAGGCCATCATCAGTGCAGAACCTAAGAATGCGCCTACGCACGGTGTCCAGCCCAGGGAGAACACAATGCCGAACAGCACCGCAGAAAAGAAATTCATGTTATCGGTGTTGACAGACTGCTTTATGCCTTTGAACAGGTTAATTTTAAATACACCCATAAAGTTCAAACCGAAGAAAATGACAATCAGTCCGCAAACGATATTTACGATGTTCTGATGTTGCGTAAACAGGCTACCGATACTACCGGCCAGAGCACCCATGGTGATAAAGACCAGAGTGAAGCCGGAGACAAAGCCCAAGGCACCGGTTACGGTTTTCTTTGTGGTACGTTCCCCACTGCCTGCAAAGTAGGTCAGATAAATCGGTATCATAGGCAGAAGACAGGGGGAGATAAAGGTTATAATGCCTTCCAAAAAGGAAATGATGTATTGCATAGACAGCCTCCTGTGTGAAATACTGTGGATTTTGTGTTGTTACAAGTAATCGAGAATTCATAAATGCTTTGTATAACGAAAAAGCTCCCGATATTGTACGGGAAATTCTTTTGGAGTTTCGGTGCATAATCAGGAGCTTTTCTTATGTCTTGTATTTACTTCATTTGCTTTACCGCAGTAGCCAGCATCAGTTTGATACGGTTCAGCTGGTTTACCTCGGAAGCGCCCGGGTCGTAGTCTACGGCAACAATGTTACTTTCCGGATGACGACGGCGCAGTTCTTTAATAACACCCTTACCTACCACATGGTTTGGCAAGCAGGCAAACGGCTGGGTGCAGACAATGTTCGGGACACCGGAGTGAATGAGTTCAATCATCTCGGCGGTAAGGAACCAACCCTCACCGGTTTGGTTCCCGGTGGATACGATATCTTCTGCATAACGTGCCAGTGTATCAATACGTGCCGGAGCGTCGAAATGCTTACTGGCCTCCAGTTCCTTTCTGGCGGTGCCGCGGAATTTCTCCAGGAAGGAGTAAATAAAGTTATTGAGGTTCTTACTCTTCTTAGACTTACCCAGGTAATCTGCTTTAAAGTTTGCGTTATACATGGTATAGTGCAGGAAATCTAATAAATCCGGAACTACCGCTTCGGCACCTTCCGCTTCCAAAAGCTCTACCAAGTAATTATTTGCAGCCGGAAGGAATTTAACCAAAATCTCGCCTACAACGCCCACGCGAGGTTTCTTTAAGGTCTCGTCAATCGGCAGAGTATCAAAGTCTCTTATAATGCCCCGGATATTTCTCTTAAATTCAGACATCTTCGGATTCTTCACCGCTTCGCAACAAATGGCATTCCACTTCTCATATAATGCATTTGCAGAACCTTTTTCCAACTCGTACGGACGCATGCGGTACAGCACACGCATAAATACATCGCCGTAGATGACGGACTGTAAAATGCCCAGTAACATCTTCGGAGTGTAGGTCAGGCCCGGGTTTTTCTCGATGCCGGAGGTGCTGATGGAAACCACCGGTATATGGCCCATGCCGGCCTTTTGCAGAGCCCGGCGGATAAAGCCGATGTAATTGGTGGCACGGCAACCGCCGCCGGTCTGGGTAATCATTACCGCCACCTTGTTTAAATCGTACTTGCCGGAAAGCAAAGCGTCCATAATCTGACCGACCACCATGAGGGACGGGTAGCAGGCATCGTTATTTACGTATTTGAGGCCTACGTCTACAGCCTGTCTGCCGTCATTATCCAGAACGACTACATTGTAACCGTGAGCACGCAGGGCCGGTTCCAACATGCGGAAATGAATCGGAGACATCTGCGGAGCAAGAAGGGTATATTCCTCCTTCATTCTTTCTGTGAAAATCACACGATGGTGCGCTGCATCTGCCTCGTGAGGGATAATGCCCTTACGCTTACGGTCCGCCACAGCGGAAAGTAAGGAACGGATACGGATACGGGCCGCACCTAAGTTGTTTACCTCATCAATTTTAAGGACGGTGTAAATTTTACCGGAAGCAGTCAAAATGTCGCTGACCTGGTCGGTGGTTACAGCGTCCAGACCGCAACCGAAGGAATTTAACTGAATCAGTTCCAAATCCGTACGGGTACGGACGTAGGATGCCGCTGCATACAGTCTGGAATGGTACATCCACTGGTCTACCACTAAGGTCGGACGGTCTACGTTGCCTAAGTGGGAAACGGAGTCCTCGGTTAATACCGCTACATCATAGGAGGTAATGAGCTCCGGAATACCGTGGTTGATCTCCGGGTCGATATGATACGGTCTGCCGGCAAGTACAATACCCAGCTTTCCGTTTTTCTTAATATAGTCAAGGGCAGCTTCGCCGGCCTTTTGCATGTCACGTCTTGCGGCGGACAGCTCCTCCCAAGCCTTGTCTGCAGCAAGGGAAACTTCGTTTGCCGGGATGCCGTACTCTGCCATAATCTGTACCAGACGCTTTGACGCAATTTCTTTTGTTTCTAGGGAAAGAAATGGATTGGCGAATACGATATCGTCACTGCGAAGTTCTTCCACGTTGTTCTTGATATTTTCACCGTAGGAGGTGACAATCGGGCAGTTGTAGTGGTTGCCCGCCTCCGGGAACTCCTTACGCTCGTACGGAATACACGGATAGAAAATAAACTTACAGCCTTCCTTAATGAGCCAGGAAATGTGGCCGTGGGCAAGTTTTGCCGGATAACATTCGGATTCACTCGGAATGGACTCGATACCCATTTCGTAAATCTTTCGGCTGGAGAGCGGAGAAAGTACCACGCGGTAGCCCAATTCCGTAAAGAAGGTGTGCCAGAACGGGTAGTTCTCGTACAGGTTCAATACGCGCGGAATGCCGACGGTGCCGCGCTTTGCCTGAGTCTCGGACAGCGGGGCGTAGTCGAAATAACGCTTTAATTTGTAAGCAAACAAGTTCGGGATGTCCGCATTGCTCTTTTCCTTGCCCAGGCCCTTTTCGCAACGGTTACCGGAGATGAAGCGACGGTCGCCGGAGAATCGGTTAATGGTAAGGAGACAGCTGTTGGTACAGCCCTTACAACGGGTCATGGTGGTCTCAAATTTCAGCTCGTTTAAAGCCGACGGAGAAAGGAGCGTAGTTTCCTGACCGGTATAGTGCTCGCGGGCTAAAAGAGCCGCACCGAAGGCCCCCATAATACCTGCAATGTCCGGGCGAACTGCCTCACAGCCGGAGATTTTCTCAAAACTGCGAAGAACCGCGTTGTTGTAGAAGGTACCGCCCTGTACCACGACCTTTTTACCAAGGTCCTTCGGGTCGGAAATCTTGATTACTTTGTAAAGGGCATTCTTAATAACGGAGTAGGCAAGTCCGGCGGAAATGTCCGCAACGGTAGCACCTTCCTTTTGTGCTTGCTTTACCTTGGAATTCATAAATACGGTACAACGGGTACCGAGATCAATCGGGTTTTCCGCAAAGAGAGCAATCTTGGCGAAATCCGCAACCTCGTAGTTTAAGGACTTTGCGAAGGTCTCGATAAAGGAACCGCAACCGGAGGAACAGGCTTCGTTTAACTGTACGCTGTCTACGGAAGAGTTCTTAATCTTGATGCACTTCATGTCCTGACCGCCGATGTCCAGGATACAGTCCACATCCGGGGCAAAGAAAGCCGCCGCATGGTAGTGGGCAACGGTTTCTACCTCGCCTTCGTCCAACATCAGAGCTGCCTTAATCAAAGCCTCACCGTAACCGGTGGAGCAGGAACGGACAATCTCGGCACCTTCCGGAAGGAGAGAATAGATTTCTTTTACTGCTTTTATCGTGGTTTTCAACGGGCTGCCGTTGTTGTTGCTGTAGAAAGAATATAATAAGGTTCCGTCCTCGCCTACCACAGCTGCCTTGGTGGTGGTAGAGCCTGCATCGATACCGAGGAAACACTTTCCGCGGTAGGAGGCAAGGTCAGCCTTTTTCACGGTGTGGGCATCGTGGCGGGTTAAGAACTTCTGATAATTTTCTTCGCTGTCAAAAAGAGGCTCCATACGGGTAACCTCAAACTCCATCTTAATACCGGTACGAAGCCGGTCGGTCATGGCGGAAAGAGAAACGGATGCATCCTCTTTTGCATTCATGGCGGAACCGATGGCTGCGAACAGATGGGAATGCTCCGGAGCAATAACCTGTGCCGGAGTTAGATTTAAAGTACGGATAAAGGCCGCTTTTAATTCCGTAAGGAAGTGAAGCGGACCGCCTAAGAATGCAACATTACCGCGAATCGGTTTACCGCAGGCAAGGCCGCTGATGGTCTGGTTTACTACGGCCTGGAAAATAGAAGCTGCCAAATCCTGCTTTGTTGCACCTTCATTGATAAGCGGCTGGATATCGGACTTTGCAAACACGCCACAACGTGCCGCAATCGGGTAAAGGGCCTGGTAATCCTTTGCGTACTCGTTCAGACCGGAAGCATCGGTTTTTAAAAGAGATGCCATCTGGTCGATAAAGGAACCGGTACCGCCTGCGCAGATACCGTTCATACGCTGTTCTACGCCGCCGGTAAAGTAAATAATCTTCGCATCCTCACCGCCCAGCTCAATGGCAACGTCGGTCTGCGGAGCATAGTCGCCCAGGGAAGTAGCAACAGCCACCACTTCCTGTACAAACGGAACGTCTAAATGTTTTGCGATGGTGAGACCGCCGGAACCGGTAATGACAGGATGCAGGGTCAGTTCACCAAGCTGTTCCTTTGCCTTTTCCAAAAGTCCCGCAAGGGTGCCCTGAATATCCGCAAAGTGTCTGGTGTAATCGGAGAAGACAACCAGACCGGACGGGTCTAAAATCGCAATCTTTACGGTTGTGGAACCGATGTCGATACCCAGAGAATAAAAGTTCGTTTTCTCAGCCATAGTAAAAATCCTTTCTGTTACCTATATCGTTGAAAGTAAGTCCGTACGCGGACGATGCAATCTTGTGTAAATTCATTTTAGAAATAAACATACCTATTTATTATACGACACGTTTCGGCATGATGCAAGAAAAAAAGTAAAATGAAAGTGTTAAAAATTCATAACGAAACCGAACAACCGATATGGACTTTGCATAATCTGTAGGTGAAAAGAAATATGGGAGAGCGTTATGGCAACCTTTGATACTTGCAACGGAATCATTTATACGATAAAAAAAGGAGATACGCTGTATTCCATCAGCGGCCGGTTTAAGGTGCCGCTTGCACGGATTTTGCGGGCAAATCCGTATATTGATATTTATAATCTTCAAATCGGAGAGCAAATCTGTATTCCGAAGTGTCCGACCTGTAATCCATTCTATCTTATGTCCTATATCATAAAAGATGAGGAAACTTTGTTAGATATTTTGAACCGGTTTGGGATTGAGCTGGAAGATTTGCTGAAGTATAATAATTTAAACGGAATATTGATGCAGGCAGGTTCCAAACTTCAGATTCCGGTGAAGAGAGAGCAGGACGGAGAGGAAGAGGACGAGTAAGATATCGGCATAAAATCGTGAGAAAACCACAGGAAAATGTAATTGCGGGATTGAAGCCGGTGACGGAATATGGTACACTGAAAGGGACGAAGATTCCTTTAGTAAACGGATGTGAGCAGGATGAAGCATAGAACGGAAAAAGTAAGGAAAGAAAAAGGCCGGAGAGGAAGAATGCGGATTCTTTTTCTTTTTGCGTTGCTTATCTTTCTTTGCGGAACCGCAGTATGGGAAGCTTCGGCGGCAGGAGTAGATACGACGCAGGAAATCCGTGTGGGGTTAAAAAATAAGTTTGCGGGAAAGAAAAGTATTACCATTCGGAATAAAAAAATGGAACTGGGCTATTGTGACGGAAGAGAGTATCGTGTGGAAACCGTACTTTCTTCCGGGTCCGGGATACAGGTAACTCCGGAGAAAGGTTCTTTTTTTGCCGTAGAGGACAGGATGTCTTTGGCGGAAGCAGAGTCCCTTGCGATGCAGCTTATGAAGGCAGGAGTAAACGCCTATGCTGTACTTTTGTCTTACGGACAGGCTACGGTATATTGCCCGGTGGAGGAAAACGGGGGAGAGGAAAAAGAGGTTTTAAAGCAGTGCATGTCTTCCGCAAAAGGCATGGATATTTCTTTTGAGGACGAGGCAAAAAGCAGTGTATATTTGATTTGTATTCAGGCGGAAGATAGAGTATTGTTTGCGGACGGCGTGAACGGGGACTATCCGCAGTTTGCCGCGTCGGAAACGGATGAGGATTCCCTTTATACGGTGGATTTGGGAAGCCATCGTTATAGGGGGCGGTTGGAAATCGGGCGCTACGGCGGAAGAACTTCGGTAACTGCGGTAAATGTAGTGCCGTTAGAAGAGTATTTGTATGGAGTTGTGCCTTATGAGATGCCGGCAACCTGGCCTATGGAGGCACTAAAGGCCCAGGCGGTATGCGCCAGAAGTTATGCACTTTTAAAAGCGGGGTATCACGCGGAAACGGACATCAAACGAGGTTATCGTATGGTAGATACGGTACAAAGTCAGGTGTATGGCGGAACCGAACATGAACATGCAAGAAGTAATGCGGCTGTGGACGCTACTAAGGGACAAACTCTTTGTTATGAAAACCGTACCGTGGCAGGGTATTACTTTTCTGCCAGCGGAGGCCATACCGAGGATGTGGAAGATGTATGGGAAAGCGAAAAACCGTATTTGCAGGGAGTACCGGACATTTATGAACAGAATCCCTCCAAAGAACCTTGGAGTGTTTCTATAACCGGAAGTAAACTGGAAGCTTTGTTAAAGGCGGAAGGAAGAGGCGTTGGGAAAATCACGAAGGTTGTGCCGGAAATTGCAACTGCATCGGGACGGGTGTATCGGTTACGGGTCATCGGTAGCGAAGGAAGTGTTACCCTGGCAACCGATGAACTACGGAATGTGTTGGACCTTCCGAGTACAAAATTTAAAGTGATCAGTGCCGGAGCGACGCCGGATGCCGTAACAGTACAGGGAGAAAAAGAGTCAAAGCAGACCCGGATCAGTGATTGCTATGTGATAGGCAGTGACGGAGAGGCGCAAAGTGCAAAGGGGCTGACGGAGCAATATGTGGTGGTGAGCGAAGACAATTTGACGGGCTTTTCGGCGGTTGTTCCTAAGGAGGGGGAATTCCTGTTTGTGGGTATGGGACACGGCCACGGTGTGGGAATGAGCCAGTCCGGAGCAAGGGGAATGGCAGACCGCGGTTTTACGTATCAAGAGATATTAGAGCATTATTTTACCGGAATTTCCGTGCGGTAGAAAGGATATAACATGGAAGCATTATTAAAGAGTGATTACTATTTTGATTTGCCGGAGGAGCTGATTGCGCAGGACCCTTTAGAGGACCGTTCTTCCTCCAGACTTTTGGCGGTGGACAAGCGTACGGGGGCGTTCGAACACCGGATTTTCCGGGATATTAAGGACTATCTGCGTCCGGGAGACTGCTTGGTGCTAAATAACACGAGAGTGATTCCGGCCCGGTTAATCGGCGAGCGTATTATTGATTATTCCAATATCAAACCGGGCTTTGCGCCGGGAGCGGAGGGCGCGCAGATTGAAGTGCTTTTGTTAAAGAGAAAAGAAAACGATACGTGGGAAACCCTGGTAAAGCCGGGAAAGAAGGCAAAGACCGGAACGAAGATTTCCTTTGGAGATGGAAAGCTTGTGGGAACGGTGGTGGATGTGTTGCCGGACGGTAATCGGCTGGTGCAGTTCTCTTATGAGGGCATTTTTGAAGAGATTCTGGATGCTCTGGGACAGATGCCTCTTCCGCCGTACATTACCCATAAGCTGCAGGACAAGAACCGTTACCAGACGGTGTATGCAAAGTACGACGGTTCCGCAGCGGCACCGACGGCGGGACTTCACTTTACGCCGGAGCTTCTTTCTGAAATCGAAGCCATGGGAGTGACCATAGCGAACGTGACCTTGCACGTGGGCCTCGGCACCTTCCGTCCGGTAAAGGAAGAAAATATATTGGAACATCATATGCACACGGAGGCCTATCAGGTGTTACCGGAAGAGGCTGAAAAGATAAACAAAACGAAGCGTGAGGGCGGCAGAGTCATCTGCGTCGGCACCACCAGCTGCCGTACCGTGGAATCCGCAACGGACGAAAACGGCATTTTGCAGGCGGGCAGCGGCGATACCAGTATCTTTATTTATCCGGGGTACAAGTTTAAAATGTTGGATTGCCTCATTACCAATTTCCACCTGCCGGAGTCTACGCTTCTTATGCTGGTGTCCGCACTGGCAGGCAGGGAAAATGTACTGAAAGTGTACGAGGAAGCGGTGAAGGAGCGGTACAGGTTCTTCTCCTTTGGGGATGCATGCTTTTTCGGGGAGTTAAAGTAGGGGAGGAATTGCATGAAACCGAGAACAGAACTAAGTATGCAGCTCTATCATATGCTGGTGGAGCGCGGGTATCATGAAGAATTGTGTGATTTGATTACCAAGAATTTGAATACGGATTTTACGGCGGCACGTATGATTGGGTATTTATGCCAATATTCCCACCTTCCGGAGGAAGAAGTGGTGGATGAGATGCTTGCCATATTAAGTGACCGTAATGCGATAATCCGGAAAAAGGAAACGGAAGAAGCCCAGGCGGCAATTAATGAGATGTATGAGTGGGGACTGGGTGATGAAGACGATGGCGGGACGATATAGTAGTTGAGTTTGAGGCGGAAGGGGAATGTCGATGAAGCTAAGAAATGTTTTGATTGTTGTGAAAGATATTGAGAAATCAAAGCAGTTTTATCATGACCTGTTCGGTATGGATATGATACTGGACAATGATGGAAATATGATTTTAACGGAAGGACTGGTGCTTCAGGATGAAAAAATCTGGAGCGGATTTTTGGGGAAGGAGATTGTTTCAAAAAGCAATTCCTGTGAGTTGTATTTTGAGGAACCGGATATCGAGGGATTTGTAGAAAAGCTTGAAAAATTGTATCCGTCGGTTGAATATGTGAATCGGCTTATGACCCATGCCTGGGGGCAAAAGGTAGTCCGTTTTTATGATTTGGACGGTAATCTGATTGAAGTGGGAACGCCGATGTAGTGAGGTGGAGTTGGAGTTATAGAGCAGTTTGGCAAACTTGAATTTGACGAGGTAAGAAAATGCTTGAATTGTATGAACCTCAGGTTGAGGACTTGTGGTTTAAGGAAAAAATGATGGGCGATGAGCAAACCATGTCTTACAACCATGCCTACGGAGGTACAATTCCGTTTCCCAAAGAATACTGGGCAGAGTGGCATGACAGATGGATAACAAACCACAATGGCAAGCGCTTTTACAGATATATCAAGGATAGGGATACTTTTGTTGGCGAGGTAGCATATCACTTTGACGGAGAAAGACAGAAATACATTGCTGACGTGATTATTTATGCTCCGCATCGTGGAAAGGGATATGGTCGTAATGGTCTGTTGCTTTTGTGTGAAGCGGCAAAAAAGAACGGTATCACGGAACTCTATGACGATATCGCTCTCGACAATTCGTCTGTTGCACTGTTCCTTAAATGTGGGTTTGTGGAAGTTCTGCGAACCCACGAGTATGTTTTAGTAAAGAAGGAGTTGTGAGTTAAACAAATCTCAATTTGTAGAACAGTTAGATAAATTTGAATTTGGAGGGCATGGTAGTGTTGGATAGAACAATACCCTTTTATAATACAATTTTAAGATGTGATAATTATCAATGCAAAGATGTTGTGTTACCAAAAGGATTCTCCATTGTACCCTATAAAAGTGGATACGAAAAAGCTTGGGCGGAATTAGAGTATTCTATTGGAGACTTTGAGTCTTTGGAAGAAGCAGAAAGCTATTTTATTTCAACATATTTACAGAATCGTTCGTTACTAAACAATATTCTTTTTCTTCTGAATGAAGATAACCTTATAGTAGGGTCTTGTATTGCATGGCAAGATAGACGCAAAGAGTCTATCGTATCTTCATTGCACTGGCTGGTTGTGGATGAAGAATATCATGGGCGGGGGTTAGGAAAAGCCTTGTGTTATGCAACTATGAATATTTTTAAGGAGCAAAAGAATCTTCCTGTTTATATCCATACACAGCCATGGAGTTGGAAAGCCATTTTCTTATATCTTTCTATTGGATTCAAACTACAAAAAACGGATACGTTCTCACATTATGAAAATGAGTATCATAAAGCAATGACTGCATTAAAGCGGGTTGTTACATCGAAACAATTTGAATTGTTACAGGAACAATCGGAGAGTTAGTCAAATTCCAATAGGTCGAACAGTTAGGAAAATAAGAATTTGACGAATTGATAAGAAAGGAGCATACAAATGAAAAGACTCACCTCAAAGCAACTAAGAACCATTCGGATTTTTGTAATAGTTATTGGAATACTTATCAGTTTCTGTATTTGGTTATTTTTGCCTGATGTAATAAATAACAATCCTCTTTATCATGTAGGGAATGGAAGATATGGCTCGAAGATAGGCGCACTTTTAATATTGTTGATACCACTGTTTGGTTTTTGTCCTTCTGGCTTGAATGAAGAAATTCATTCTACAGACCCAATAGAACGGGCTGAATTGCAGGAAAAGTTTGACAAGAGAGCAGAAACAATTCGGCTTTATGTTGCATTGTTTTGTAGTATGGTAGCTTGTCTTGTTATGCTTGGTGGACTTGTTCTTTGCTAGTATAATTTGTAAAACAGTTAGACAACTTCCAATTTGTCTAACACATAAAACTTTCAGTCTTTATGGAAAAACAACGTTTTTGAAATGTAAAATAGAGTAATATTACACAGGAGGATTTATTATGACCAAAGACCAATGGACAGAAATGACAGAATACATGAAGGAGGATCCAACCGTAGTAACGGACTATCTGGAAACCGTGTACGACGATATGCCGGAAAGTGATATTTTCGGTTTTTATGAAGCGGTGTTCGGGGACAAGCCGGCAGAGGATGACAAGGAAGCGGTATTCGAGGAGCTTTTATCCGAACTGTATGAGCTGACGGAGGAACGTCCGAAGGAGTTCTTTGCGGTGATGCAGAGAGTGAAGAAGGCGATTGTAAAGTAGGAGGATAAACTATGAAATGGATGGTGGCGTCGGACATTCACGGGTCTGCGTATTATTGTGAGAAGATGCTTGCCGCGTACCGGGAGTCGGGGGCGGAGAAGTTGGTGATTTTAGGCGATATTTTGTATCATGGTCCGCGAAACGACCTGCCGAAGGAGTATGCACCGAAGAAGGTCATTGCCATGTTAAATGAGGTGGCGGATGAGCTCTTGTGTGTACGGGGCAACTGTGAGGCAGAGGTGGATCAGATGGTGCTGGAGTTCCCGGTGATGGCGGAGTATGCGGTGTTTTACATTGGAGACACTATGTATTTTGCGACCCACGGACACAAGTTCAATAAGGACAATCCGCCGTGTTTAAAGGAGGGGGATGTGCTTTTGCACGGTCATACTCATGTGGTGGCAGACGAGCAATGTACGGCAAAAGGTCCGAAGGGAGAGTACACCTACCGGTACATCAATCCGGGTTCCGTGTCCATTCCGAAGGAAAATACGGGACACGGATATGTGCTTTTGACGGAGGATGGGGTGGAATTCCGAAGACTGGAGTAACGTCGGAAGAATGTTTGGGTTCATATTTGTATGGGAAATCAGAACTTTTATATGTAATTTACTGGAAATAACAGCAAAATCATGGTAAAATAAGGCTGTTAGAAGGAGGATAAACGGGAGTGTTTATACCGATTCCGGTTTGACAAATGAGAACAGAGATTGAGAAGGAGTGTATTATGGCAGGAGCAGTAGCAACGGGAAAGTACCGCAATGTGTTTGCGGAGTGCGGGATTCCGCAGGAAGAGATTGATAAGAGAGTGGAAGAGACCTTCCAGACCATGTTTCACGGCAGTGAAGAGGAACGTATTTTCCATGAAGTAGGCGACGACATGGGCTACATGGAGGATACGGGCAACCACGATGCCCGTACGGAAGGTATGTCCTACGGTATGATGATGTGCGTACAGCTTGATAAGAAAGAGGAGTTTGACCGTCTTTGGAAGTGGTCCAAGACTTATATGTACATGGATGAGGGCTGGAATTCCGGTTATTTTGCATGGTCTTGTAAGACGGACGGTACGAAGAATGCTTACGGTCCGGCGCCGGACGGGGAGGAATTTTATGCCATGGCATTGTTCTTTGCCTCCAAGCGTTGGGGCGACGGAGAGGGCATCTTTAATTATTCCAAGGAAGCAAGAGAACTTCTTCACACCTGCGTACATAAGGGAGAGAACGGAGAAGAGGGCGGCCCGATGTGGGAACCTTCCAATAAGTTGATTCAGTTTGTGGTAAAGTGCGGATATTCGGACCCGTCCTATCATTTGCCGCATTTCTATGAATTGTTTGCGGAATATGCAAACGAAGAGGACAGAACGTTTTGGAAGGAAGCTGCAAAGGCCTCCAGAGAGTACTTAAAGAAGGCGTGTCATCCGGTAACGGGCCTCAATGCGGAGTATGCCGAGTTCGACGGCTCCCCGAAGAGAATGACCGAGGAGCAGTGGAAGCGCTTTGGTCACAGACACGACTGGTTTTACAGTGATGCATATCGTACTATTGCCAATATCGCACTGGATTACGAGTGGTACGGCGCAGACGAAGACCTGCGCGCAGTAGCGGATAAGCAGCAGAAGTTTTTTGCGGAGACCGTGAAGGATCAGCCGGATATGACTTACGAAATCGACGGTACGGTACTTGACCGTCCGGCCTTACATCCGGTAGGTCTTTTGGCAACCAACGCCCAGGCATCCTTGGCGGCAAAGGGACCGTATGCCAAGGATTTTGTCATGAAGTTCTGGAACACACCGCTTCGCACCGGAGACAGACGGTATTACGATAACTGTTTATATTTATTTGCAATGTTAGCTCTGTCCGGAAAGTACAGAGCGTGGTAGATTAATACACTGTTGCAAATACAGCCGGGGGCTTCTTTTTATTCTCTTTGAACTTTACGCAGGATAGTAGACTTTCTTATTACTTCGATGTTGGTCAGCAACGTCCGGACAGGAGGTCCGGACGAGCCCGCCATAAGGCATGGATGCCGCATCAGGGCGGTTGCGTCAGATTTGATTTACATTTCCTGAAGTAATTAGAAAGACTCTATCCGGAGTACGAGAAAAGAGGATAAAAAGAAGACCCCGGTTGTATTTATAGAGCGACCTTTTTACGAAAGGCACCGGGAGTCATTCCGGTGCTTTTTTTGAACTGTCTTATAAAGTGGTACACTTCGTTGTAGCCCACTTCCGTAGCGACAGCACTGACCGGGAGTTCGGTGGAAGTAAGAAGCAGTTTTGCCTGTTCCAGTTTTGCATTGATTACCTCGGTCATACAGGTAATACCGAAGGCTTTTTTGTAAACTACCTGAAAATAAGAGGGGGATAAATGAGCCAGTTCTGCCAGCTCTTCTATCTTCCAAGGGCGTTCCGGAGCGGAGAGAATGGCGTCCCGCACCTGTAACAAATCATAATAATGAGGTACGGAGGTGTTGATTTGCTGACTTTGCATCCAAACTTCCGAAACCTTTACAAACAGGTATCGAATCAGTAGGTCGATGGACTTGGCAGCAAGACGGTTTTTTTCCTCATGTTCTGTCTGAATCAGCTGTAATATGCCGGAAATTGCACTATCGTTTGAATAGTATATCGGCGTGTTCAAAGGAAAAGTCAATTCGCTTAAAAATTGCTGCCGGTTTTCTGCAGAAAAATGCAAATAATCGTCGGTATAATGATTACTGTTGGAAAAATATTTGTACGGGGTATAGGAATCGATTAAGAACATGCACGGTTTGGTGATGGTATAGGTTTTGTCTCCTAACATCAAGGTTGTTTTGGAATGAAAGCGCAAAAAAAGAAAGTCGATAATTCCGTGCTTGCGCTCCTGCACAAAGTTCGGTTCCTGGGAAGAATTCAGGCTGACGAAATGGATGTACATGTCTTTACCTCCGTGACAAAATTATAAATCAATTCATTGCAATTATACACCATTGTAATAGAAATGACAAGATGCTAAACTTGTGATAGAAGCAAACGAGTACCCATAGGGTACGCAAAATAAACCGGAAGGAAGGTGTGGCGATGGGGCAGGTTACGGGAACCAATCCGATTCTCTACACGGATTATCCGGATCCGGATATTATTCGTGTGGAAGACACCTATTACATGGTCAGTACTACCATGCATTTTATGCCCGGTGGCGTGATATTGCGTTCCTATGATTTGATTCACTGGGAAATTGCCTCCTATGTGTACGAGACCCTGGATGATACGCCGGGACAATGTCTGGCGGATGATAAGGGGATTTACGGTAAAGGCATGTGGGCGGCGTCCATACGGTATCACAAGGGAACCTTTTATGTCTGCTTTGTGGCAAATGATACGGGAAAGACATATCTGTACACAGCTACGGATATTGAGGGGCCTTGGAAAAAAAGTACCATCGAAGGCTTCTATCATGATAATTCCTTACTGTTTGATGAGGACGGACGGGTTTATATTGCCTACGGCAACCGGGAAATTTATATTACCGAGTTGAATGAAGAACTGACCGCACCGAAGGAAGGCGGTTTGCATCGGATGGCCTTAAAGGATACGGGAGATGTGATTCTCGGATATGAAGGTACGCATTTTTACAAGATAAACGGAAAGTATTACTTGTTTTTCATTCACTGGCCGAGAAACGGATTACGTACGGAAGCCTGTTTTTGTGCGGATTCGCTGTTGGGTGAATTTACGGGAGGCGATGTGCTTTCCTATGATTTGGACGGGATTCGCAGCGGTGTGGCGCAAGGAGGCATTGTAGATACCCCGGAGGGAGACTGGTACTCCGTTATGTTCCAGGATCATGGAGCGGTAGGACGGATTCCGGTGCTGGTTCCGGTGACTTGGGAAAATGATTTTCCTGTGTTCGGCGGTGGGATTGCGCCAAAGACAGTTACGGTAAATACGGACAAAGCAGCGTACGATTATGAACCTCTGTGGTGTGACGATGATTTTTATTATACACCGGATGAGAACGGAAAGATTACGCTAAAGAAGCCATGGCAATGGAATCATAATCCGGACAATACCTTATGGTCGGTGACGGAAAAGCCGGGAACGATTCTGCTTCGTTCCGGCAAGCTTAGTAAAAACCTTGTGCAGGCGGTAAACACCCTGACCCAGCGGACTATCGGGCCGCAGTGTGGTGCGGAGATTACGCTTTGCGGCAGTGGGCTTAAGGACGGAGATTTTGCCGGTCTTTGTACGTTACAGGGAGATTACGGTTTTATTGCATTGACAAAAGAAGCCGGTCAGACTTTTCTTGTGATGGCGGAAAAGGAATCGACGGCAGGCTTTGCGGGGATGGGAAGTGTGAATACAGAGCCCGCTAAGATTATAGCAAAGCTTCCGGTAGAACGCGAAACGGTGACACTTCGTGCGGAATGCGATTTTACCCCGGGAAAGGATACGGCAGAGTTTTTTTACAAGGCGGAAGCAGAGGAAATGCCGTCCTGCTTTGAAAAATTGGGAGAGACACATAAGCTGTACTTTAAGCTGGATCACTTTGTAGGCTGCCGTTTCGGATTGTTCTTGTTTTCGACCAAAGAAACCGGTGGTGTGGCGGAGTTTTCAAGGTTCCGTTATTTTACGGAGTGACGAAAGCAACCGTATAAAAGACTGAACCGTTTCATTCCTACGGGAGAGAAGCGGAATTAATAAAAGAGAAATAAAGAAACGGAGGATAGGAAAATGACAAATTTAGAATTGAAAGCAAAATGGGAAGAAAAGTTTGCGGGACTTAAGCTTGCGGATACCTTAAAGGAAATCGGTATGGATACGCCGGTCATGATGCAACGTCTTGGCGCAGACCCGTATGCCATCGTATACGAAGGAAGAGTGTATTTGTATATGACCGGCGATATTTATGAGTATGATGAGAACGGTACGCTTAAGCCGAACAGTTATCAGCTCATAAATAAGTTAAACGTAATTTCTTCCGATGACCTTGTGAACTGGACCGACCACGGGACCATTTTTGCAGCATCTGCAACCGGTGCGGCAAAATGGGGCAATAATTCCTGGGCTCCGGCAGTGGCTTACAAGGAAATTGACGGAAAGATGAAGTTTTTCGTATATTTCGCAAACAGCGGAAACGGCATCGGTGTGGTAACTTCCGATAGTCCGACAGGACCGTTTGTTGACCCGCTCGGCGCACCGTTAATTTCCCGTCAGACGCCGAATTGTGCCAATGTATCCTGGCTCTTTGACCCGGCGGTACTGGTGGATGAGGACGGTTGCGGATATATTTACTTCGGCGGAGGTCCGGGTAAGTCCTTTGCGGAGCCGGGCACCGGTCGCTGTGCAAAGCTGGGTGCGGATATGATCAGCATCGAAGGCGAAGCAGTGACCATGGATATTCCGTACTTGTTCGAGGATTCCGGCATCAATAAAATCGGGGACACCTACTATTATTCCTATTGTACCAACTGGAATGTAGACGAAGAAGGTACAAAGAAGTTCGGCTTCCATAATGCGGATATCGCATACATGACTTCCAAGAATCCGTTGGGACCGTTCGAATATCAGGGCGTGGTGTTGTTGAATCCGGGTACCTATTACGGATGTTACGGCAACAATCATCACTGTATGTTTGAGTTTAACGGTGAGATGTATATCGCCTATCATACCCAGATTTTAGAAAAGATGATGGGCATTTCCGGCGGTTACCGCAGTACCGCAATTTCTAAGGTGACGGTGGCAGAGGACGGAAGTCTTCCGACGATTCCGAGTGTAGACCGTCATTCTCTGGTACAGCAGAAGTACTTGAATCCGTTTGAGAAAGTAGATGCGACGACCATGGCAACCATGGGTGGCCTTAACACTATCCAGGCGGACGAGGTGAGTAAACAGTACGGTTCCGGTAATATGGCACTTTGCGATATGCATGACGGTTCCTGGTTAGCCCTGTACGGTGTGGATTTCGGCACAGAGGGTGCAAAGTCATTTACCGCTGCCGTAAAATCCGATAAGGAAACCGAAGGGGCAATTCAGATTCGTTTGGATAGTCTTGAAGGTGAAGTTGTGGGATATCTGGAAATTGGTAAGGATGCGAATAAGGAATCTTATGAAGAACTCACTGCAGAGTTATTGACGAAGGTAACCGGTGTACATAACCTGGTATTGGTATTCTGCGGAGAAGCGTATACCGTAGATTATTGGAAGTTTCAGTAAACCCGACAACAGAAAGAAAAAATAAAACGGAGAAGTGGATGTAATGAAAAAATTAGGTGTTTATTTAGTATTGGCAGCAATGACAACCATGCTTTTTGCGGCATGCGGGAAGAAACCGGAAGATGTGTCCGTAATTCCGACACAAGAGATTACTCCGACAACAACGCCGGAGCCGACAGCGACTCCTGTGCCGACGGCAACACCGGAACCGACGCCGAAGCCGAAAACCATTGAGGAGCAGTTTGCGGAACTGGACCTTGCGGCCACGTTAAAGCAAATCGGTTACGATGCTCCGCTTTTTACCCAGCGGTTCGGTGCAGATCCGTGCGCATTGGTATATGACGGCAGAGTCTACATTTACATGACCGCAGATACCATAGAAATGTCTTACGGAAAAGCTAAAGAGAATTCTTATTCCAAGATTAAGAGTCTGAATGTGATTTCTTCCGACGATTTGATTAACTGGACCGACCACGGTTCTGTTTACGCGGCAGGAAGCAACGGTGCGGCAAAGTGGAGTAATAATTCCTGGGCTCCGGCAGCAGCCTGCAAGGAAATTGACGGACAGATGAAGTTCTTTTTATACTTTGCGGATAACGGCAGCGGAATCGGCGTACTTACCGCAGACAGCCCGGTAGGCCCGTTTAAGGACCCGATCGGAAAGCAGTTAATCAGTAAGGGAACACCGAACTGTAATACGGTTTCCTGGTTGTTTGACCCGGCGGTTATGGTAGACGAGGACGGCAGTGCCTATATCTTTTTCGGCGGTGGTCCGGGTGTTTCCAATGAGAATCCGGGAACCGGGCGTTGTGCAAAGCTTGGTGATGATATGATCAGCCTTGCCTGCGACCCGATACCGATGGATATTCCGTATTTGTTTGAAGATTCCGGAATAAATAAGGTGGGCGATAAGTATGTATATTCCTATTGTACCAACTGGAATGTAGGTGCGGAGGGCGCGACCAAATACGGATTTACCAATGCGAACATTGCTTATATGACGTCCGATAGCCCGTTGGGACCGTATACATACGAAGGTGTTGTATTAAAGCATCCGAGCAGTTATTTTGCGGGAGACTATAACAACAATCACCATGCGATTTTCGAGTTTAACGGGGAATGGTACATTACCTATCATACCCGTGTCATTGCGGCAGGAATGGGCGTTTCGGGATTAAACTATCGTTCTCCGCATATTACAAAGCTGGAATTAAATGAGGATGGGCTGTTTGAGACAGTACAAAAGACTGACCGCGCCTCTTTGGAACAGCAGAAATATTTTGACCCGTATGCAAAGGTAGAAGCGGAAACCATGGCAACCATGGGTGGGTTAAGCACCACACAGGAAGGCATGATCAGTAAAACTTACGGTTCCGGTAACATGGTATTGACGGACATTCAGTCCGGTGACTGGCTGGCCTTGTATGATGTGGACTTCGGTGAAAACGGAACCATGGCGTTTATGGCGGCAATTAAGGCGGAAGAAGGTCAAAGCGGAGCAATTCAGATCCGGTTGGACGGAGCCGACGGTGTAGACGGTGAAGTAGTGGGTTACCTGACCTTTGAAACGGATACCGACGGGGAGTATAAGGAAATAAAAACCTATTTGGACAAAAAGGTAAAGGGTGTACATGATTTATTCTTTGTATTCCTGGGAGAGGGTTATACCGTCGATTACTGGCAATTTCAGTAGTAAAAGATAAATTCTCCGGAGATAAGTAGCAAAAAAGATAGAATTGCACTTTACAAAGCCGGATGGGTGTGCTAGAATTGGTACGTCAAAAATCAAAAGAGAAGCAGAGTAGGAATTTGCGCGTTAAGTGTCTGTCGGACGGGGAGTTGTCGATGGAACGAAAAGAGTAATCTTGCGGTGCAGATTCCGCATCCCGCTGCTACAAATAGGAATCCCCTATTGTTGTAGCTGTTGCAGGACGACCGGACCTTAGTTTTCGGAGACGGTGTTCTTTTCTGTGATTGCGACAAATACAACGAAAGGGGATTTTTTATGCGTATTAAAAAATCGGCAAAAGAATTCGGCAACACAAAATCACTGGTTGCCATGGCAATGTTACTGGCTCTCAGACTGGCTCTTGGGTATGTTACGAATATCCAGCTTACGGAGAGCATTAAAATCGGATTTACCATCTTCCCTACCACCATCGCCTGTATGATGTTCGGACCGATTCCGGGCCTGGCAATGGGAGGTGCGGCGGATTTAATCGGTTTTATCATTAAGCCGACGGGGCCGTTCTTTCCGGGCTATACCTTAGACAGTATGATGGCAGGTTTTCTGTATGGGTGTTTCTTTTACCGCAGAGAAAAACTTTCTTTTTGGAGAGTAATGGCGGCACTGGCTACGGTAACGGTGGTAGTGAATCTTTGCATGACCACCAGTTGGATTTCCATTCAGTACGGTGTAAAGGATTTCGGAATGTTTTTCCGTGACGGTGCGGCTGCGTGGGAGAGCTTCCGGTTGAAGTTCGGGGCGATTTTCGGCGGACGCTTTGTGAAGAATGCCATTATGTATCCGATTAATGTACTGGGTGTGTATTTCTTCCTGACGGCGGTACGTGAGATTCCGATACTGCGTCCGATGATAAACGACGGGAAAATTCTTCGTCCGAGACTGCTTCGTTGGAAAAAAGCAAAGTCCGAAAAGAAAAATGTTGCGGTAGAAATCGGAGCAAACAGTGAAATGTAAGGTCGGATGAGAAAGGCAAGCGGTATGACTTACAAAGAAGCATTGGATTATATCCACAGCCTGTACTGGCGGGGAAAAAAGAGTGGGTTGGAAAAGACAAAAGAATTATTGGACCTGTGCGGACATCCGGAGCAGGGGCTTCGTTGCATACATATTGCGGGGACTAACGGTAAAGGAAGTACTGCGGCAATGTTAGAGTCCGTTTGCCGGTGTGCAGGGATGAAAATCGGATTGTATACTTCGCCGTATATTGTCCGTTATAATGAGCGAATTCAGGTGAACCGGGAAGAAATTCCGGATGAACGTCTGGCAGAATTGACGGAATATCTGGCGGGTGTGACGGAACAAATGGAGGTACCGCCCAGTGAGTTTGAATTCGGTACGGTACTTGCCTTTTTGTATTTTAAAGAGCAACAATGTGATTTGGTAATTTTGGAGACCGGGTTAGGGGGTACCTTTGATTCCACCAATGTAATCGAGGAACCGCTCCTTTGCGTGATTACCGCACTGGGATTTGATCATACGGCACAATTGGGAACAACTATGACGGAAATCGCGGAAGCGAAAGCCGGCATAATAAAACAGGGAGTTCCGGTGGTGTTTTACGGGGAGAATCCTGAGGGCGAGGCGGTGATACGGCGACGTTGCGAAGAAAAGGGTGCTCCGTTGTTTCTTCCGTGTTCGGAAGGATTAACATCGGAATATGTGGGTTCTGTGTTTCAAAATCAGCGGTTTTCCTATCAGAGACCGGAAAAGGAGGATGCAAAACAACAGAATACCAAGGGTTGTAATTGGGAGCATGTGGAATTGTCCCTTCCGGGGCTGTATCAGCAAAAGAACGCAACGGTGGTTTTGGAGGCGGTAGAACAGTTACGGAGTTTGGGAATTGTTTTGCCGGAGGATGCCGTAAGAGAAGGGCTGCGGACGGTTTTCTGGCAGGCACGCTTGGAGGTGTTGCAAAGCGAACCGCTCATTCTGGCAGACGGGTCTCATAATCCCCAGGGAATGCAGGCGACGGTGGAAAGCTTAAAACAATATTTCCCGGGAAGGCAGTTGCAGTTTATATTCGGCGCAATGGCAGATAAAGAGTTGGATGTGATGATCCCCATGTTTTTGTCCCTTGCTAAGAAAATATATGTAACGGCACCGGCTATGCCACGGGCGATGAAAGCGGAAGCGTTGTGCTTGGAATGCGAGAAAAATTGTGATGCGACAATCCAACCGGAATTAGTGATTTGCAAGGAGGCAAAAGAGGCGCTTTCCCTGGCAAAACAGGAAGCAAAGGATGAGGTTATTGTGGTAATCGGTTCCTTGTATCTGGTAGGGGAAATAAAGCAGATTTATACGAAAAAATAAAGAAGAGACCTCGTTTTGCGAGGTCTCTTTGTTCTTTTGGAAAAATCAGTCTTCTTCTAACGGCATGAAGCTGTATAATCCACCGGTGGAAATATCGTAACAATAACAAGTGGTTTCCTCAAAATCGGTAAAGAACAGGTAGTGGGAAACCGTGTTTAGGTTTTTGTAATTGCCGCTTAGAATTTCTTCTTCTTTTTTGCTGAAGGCGTCGCAACGGCAAAGGCGGTTGTTGATTCCGTTATCCACCTGATAAAACAGGGTGCGTCCGTCTTTTGAAATATTGTAAGCGGATACCCGGTTGCCGGTAATCAGCGTAGGAGTATCACTGTTGTTCGGTAAAAAGTATAAGCCGTAATTATGTAACAGAGAAAGATAATAGGTACCGGAGTCGGTAACAACCGGTTGGAAACAGTCTAAATTTTCCATGCGGGTATCGCTGCCGGTATCCGGAGACATGGAATAGAGAGAACGGTCCGATGAGACACCGGCATAATAGAGCAGACCGTTCCGGTAATTAGCCGGAAGAATATACTCGGTAGTGATGGTTTTGCTTTTTGCATCCTTTTTGTTGACGGCTAAGGAACATAAATCAAAGTTGCCGTCATCTCCGTGTGCCTGATAGAACAAGGAATTTCCACCCAACAAGACCATGCCGCAGGCATCCGGATATAGTCTGGTCAGTTGTTCGCTTTTCACGCCGAAGCGGTAAATTCCGGTATCCAAAATATCGAAAACGGTATTCCCGTAAGTGTTTTTGCGGTAATTGATACGGGAATAGTAAATGTACTCGGAAGAAGCATCCGGATTGATATATTCCACGGAATCTTTGTTCAGACAAGTTACTTCATCCAATGCATGGGTAGTGCGGTACAAACGAAAATTATCCGCAAGATTCGCAAAATAGATATAATTTTCATCTTCCGCAAAAAGACCGCGGTTGTAGATGTTACCGGCTGTATTACCGGAATAGTCTGTCGGATTTTCCGGAAGTCCGGAATTGATTTTAGCTATAATGACAGCGGTAATAAGGAGCACAACCACCAGAAAGAAGATAAGATATTTTTTTAATCGTTCGTTCATATAAGAAAACCTCCGTAGAGAAGTTATTAATAACAAATAAATCTAATTATATTTTATCATTCTGTGACAGAAAGTCAAGAAATCCGTTGCTTTTTTGAAAACAACAAAGTATAATCAATTTGTTATCAGGGTGAGGGAATGCGAGGGACAAAGGAGATACGATATGAAGGATTTGATGCAGTGCAGAAAAGAGATTGACGAAATCGACAGCCGTATGACGGAATTGTTTGAAAAGAGAATGGGGATTGCGGCGGAAGTGGCAGAATATAAAAGAGTTTCCGGGAAAAAGGTATTTGATAAACAAAGAGAAGAAGAAAAGCTGGAAACAATAGAGAAAATGGCATCTAATCCTTATTTCGGACGAGGGCTGCGGGAGCTGTTTTCCCAGATTATGTCCCTGAGCCGGAAATATCAGTATACCATGCTGGCGGATAAGACGCAGAGCGGTTTTTCGGAGATTGCCTCTCTTTGTTGTGACGAAACGGATACGGTTGCTTTTTTCGGAGAACCGGGGTCTTACACAGAGCAGGCTTTGATGCGTGCATTGGGAGAATCCTGTGAACGGATGTCCTGCCCTACCTTCGGTGCGGTAGTGGAAGCGGTAGAGAACGGAAAAGCGAAGTTTGGTGTGGTTCCGATTGAGAATACGACAACGGGTGATATTTTCGATCTTTATGATTTGATGGCGGAGCATCCGGTGTATCCGGTAGCCGAGCAGGTAATCAAGATTGAACATGTACTGGCGGCACCGGAGGGGGCGACGGAGGACAGTATCAAAGAAGTATTTTCCCATCCGCAGGCGTTGTTACAATGCAGCGGATATTTCGCGAAGCGTCCGGAGTTATTGCAGAGAGCATGTTCCAGCACTTCCGGTTGCGCGATGGAGGTGGCAAAAAGCGGTGATATAACAAAAGCAGCCATTGCTTCGGAAATTGCGGCAAAGCGGTACGGACTAACGGTACTCAGACGGGGACTCAATAATGAAAATGTGAATTCCACCCGTTTCCTTGTGCTTTCGAAAGAAGGAGTGTATACACCCGAGGCGGATAAGGTAAGTATTTGCTTCGAAACCGCTCATGAATCCGGTTCCCTGTACCGGATTTTGAGTCATTTGATTTATAATAATTTAAATATGACAAAGATTGAGTCCAGGCCGATTCCGGGGAAACAGTTCGAATACCGCTTTTTCGTGGATTTCGACGGGCGACTTTCCGATGCGGCGGTGCAGAATGCACTGACCGGCATTAAAGAAGAAGCTTCCCGTTTGAAAGTATTGGGTTGCTATAAATCTTTTGTATAAGACACGTTTTTTTAAAGGACTCATCACAAATTAGACAAACTTTACGGCTACAATGAATGTATAAAGTCGGTTGGGAATGTTGTTTGGAGGTTTGTCATGAAACAGAAAAAGAAAAAAGGATTCGGAAAAAAGTTTGTAATTACCATGGTTTGCGGTCTGCTCTGCGGTTTACTTACTGCGGGCGGACTGACCGGATATTCTTATATCAGATATCAAAAGGAGAAAAAGGCGGAAGAAGCGAAGAAACAGGAAGAAGAGAAGCGCTTGGAAGGCGAAGAACTTGCTGTTTCCGGGGAGCAGAAGGAAGCCGGGGATAACCGGGTGTCTTCCGTCTATGATGTGTCGGTGGTTTGGGATAATACCATTCCGTCTATGGTGACAATCGATACGAGACGGGTGACCTATTATGAATTTTTCGGCCGTACGTATGAGGATGAAAGCGAAGGAAGCGGCAGTGGTGTGATTATTGCCCAGGCGGATGAACTGTTCATTGTGACCAATCATCATGTAATTGACGGAGCAACGGCAATACAGGTAACTTTTGTGGACGGCAGTACGGCCCCGGCAACGATAAAGG
Source organism: Lachnospiraceae bacterium (assembly GCA_017938405.1). Lineage (GTDB taxonomy): Bacteria > Bacillota > Clostridia > Lachnospirales > Lachnospiraceae > SIG307. The sequence goes on along the minus strand of JAGBBP010000014.1, from coordinate 234,710 downwards.
GTTCCAATGCAACGGAAGATATTGCGGTTTTATGTGTACAGTTTTCGGATTTGACGAAGGAAACATTGCAGGCGATTAAAGTTGCTACCATAGGAGATTCCGACTTGCTTACGGGAGGGGAGATGGTAATTGCCATCGGTAATGCTGCAGGCGGCGGACAGTCTCTTACGGTAGGGTACGTCAGTGCGGTAGACCGGGAAGTGGAGATTCAGGGGGTTCCGATGAAACTGATTCAGACGGATGCCGCAATCAATCCGGGAAACAGCGGCGGTGCGCTTTTGGACGCTACGGGTGCATTGATCGGAATTAATAATGCAAAGCTGGTTGCCACCAAGGTGGAAGGGGTTGGCTATGCAATTCCGATTTCCAATGTAATTTCCCTGATTCATCAATTGGTAAACAGAGAAGAAATCGATTATGAGGATTCGGCAGTAATCGGTATTGTGGGGCAGGATGTAACGGAAAATCTGTCCGAAGCATTAAATATTCCGATCGGCGTGTATATTAAGGAGTTTTCCGAAGATTCTCCGGCACGTGATGCAGGAATTCCGTTGTTTAGTGTGATTACGGAAGTAAACGGAATGGAAGTAAAGACAATGGAACAGTTAAGGGATGTATTAGGTCACATCCGGGGCGGTTCCACAGGTACCGTAACAGTACAGGAACGTGTAGAGGGAGAATACGAAGAGAAGGAATATGAAATTACCTTTTCTATTCGCGGAAAATAAAAAATGTAATACGATAGGGGCCCTTGTTTTTACAAGGGCTTTTTTGTTTTTACGGAAAGTATCCGTTCATGTCGCAGAAATGCGCAAGCGGAATCGAAGAAAAAGGGCTGGATTTTTTCGGGGGACGGGTGTATAATGAGGACAAATACATATCTAGATTACGGAGGATAATAATATGGCTCAGATTTTAGTGGAGACTTCCGCACGTCATATTCATGTGACGAAGGAACATTTGGAGATTTTGTTCGGTGCAGGCGCAACCTTAACCAAGAAGAAGGATCTTTCCCAGCCGGGTCAGTATGCTTGTGAAGAAAGAGTAACCATTGTAGGACCGAAGAAGTCCCTTGCGAATGTTTCTATTCTCGGACCGGAAAGACCGGCAACCCAGGTAGAGCTTTCCGCAACGGATGCACGTTCCATCGGTGTTCCGGTTGTAGTAAGAGAGAGCGGCGATATCGCAGGTACCCCGGGATGTAAGATTGTGGGACCGTGCGGTGAAGTTGAGATTTCCGAGGGTGTTATTGTGGCAAAGCGTCACATCCACATGATTCCGGAGACTGCTGAGAAGCTTGGGTTAAAGAATAAGGATGTGGTATGGGTAAAGATGGACACCGACGGAAGACAGGCTGTGCTCGGTGATGTAGTGGTTCGTGTCAGCGAGACCTTTGCGGATGCAATGCACATCGATACCGACGAGTCCAATGCAATCGGTGCTACCCCGAATATGATGGGTGAGATTTTAAAGTCCTTATAAGATGAATTGAATGAGGCTGTCGTGCTTTTGCAGGTGCGACAGCCTTGATTTTATCTCGATTTTGTTATATAATAACAGAAGAGGCAGAACATCTATACTCTGACGTTTTTTGTCAGCGAAAAATACGAGGAGGGATTTACTATGGATTACAGGAAAGTATATGAAGAATGGTGTAACAATCCTTATTTTGATGAGGCGACCAGAGCTGAGCTTAAGGCAATCGCCGGGGATGAAGCAGAGATTAAAGACCGTTTTTACCGTGAGCTTGAGTTCGGTACCGCAGGTCTTCGCGGTGTTATCGGAGCAGGTACCAATCGTATGAATTTTTACACGGTAAGTAAAGCAACCCAGGGCTTGGCGAATTTTATTATTGATGAAGGCGGTCAGAAAAAGGGTGTTGCGATTGCTTACGATTCCAGAAATATGTCTCCGGAGTTTGCGGAGGCGGCTGCACTTTGCCTTTGTGCAAACGGCATCAAGAGTTACTTGTTTGATTCCTTGCGTCCGACACCGGAGCTTTCCTTTGCGGTACGTGAACTGGGGTGTATCGCAGGTATCGTAATTACTGCCAGCCATAACCCGGCAGAGTACAACGGTTATAAGGTATACTGGGAAGACGGTGCACAGATTACCGCTCCGAAGGATGTACAGATTATTGCGGAAGTAAATGCGGTTCCGGGGTATCATGCGGTAAAGACCATGCCGCGGAATGAAGCGGAAGCAAAGGGCTTATTTAAGGTAATCGGCAAGGATATCGATGATAAGTATATTGCAGCATTAAAGACCCAGATTATTTATCCGGATATGATTCGTGAGCAGGGCAAGGAAATTAAGATTGTTTATACGCCGCTTCACGGCACCGGTAATCTTCCGGTACAGCGCGTTCTTAAGGAACTTGGCTTTGAGAAGGTATATGTGGTTCCGGAGCAGGAGCAGCCGGACGGCAATTTCTCCACGGTAGCTTATCCGAATCCGGAGGATGAGAAGGCATTTGCCTTAGCACTTGCTTTGGCAAAGAAAGTAGATGCGGATGTGATTATGGCAACGGACCCGGATGCAGACCGTCTCGGTGTGTATGCAAAGGATTCCGTAACCGGTGAGTATATGTCCTTTACCGGTAACATGTCCGGTCTCCTCATTTGTGAGTACCTCATGAGCCAGCGTAAGGAGCTTGGCAGAATCCATGAGGACGGTGCGATTATTAAGACCATCGTTTCCACTAACATGACGGATAAGGTGGCAGAAGAGTACAACGTGAAGTTAATCGAAGTGTTGACCGGCTTTAAGTATATCGGCGAGCAGATTAAGTGGTTCGAGGAAAAGGGTGTAGGTCATTACGAATTCGGTTTCGAAGAGAGTTACGGATGCCTTGTAGGTACCCACGCAAGAGATAAGGATGCTATCGTAGCGGTTATGATGCTTTGTGAGGCTGCTGCATATTACAGAACCAAGGGACTTACTCTTTGGGATCAGATGCAGAACATTTACAAGAAGTACGGTTACTTTAAGGAAGGTATTCAGACCATGACCTTAAAGGGCGCCGACGGTGTGGCACAGATTCAGGCGATTATGGACGGTTTCCGTGCAAATCCGCCGAAGAAGTTGGGTGATTACGATGTAGTTTCTTTCCGTGACTACAAGAAGGATACGATTTTGGATTTGGCTACCGGCAAGGTAACCCCGACCGGTCTTCCGAATTCCAACGTATTGTACTTCGATTTGACCGATGATGCATGGGTATGTGTTCGTCCGTCCGGTACGGAGCCGAAGATTAAGTTCTACATCGGCGTAAAGGGTACGGATAATGCGGATGCGAATGCGAAGCTGAAGGCATTGACGGATGCGTTAATGGCACTGGCGTAAGCGAAATGTGATATGAAAATACCGGTCGGAGTCCGGTCGGTAGTATGTGCACCCGCTGAAAGGAACGGGAAGGCCTTTCAGCGGGTTGTTTTTTGACAGAACGCATAAAGCGATTCGCCGCAGGCGGAGCCTCTCGTGAATGATAGGCTATATTAAGAATGATTGGGGGATAAAACTATGCAGACAAATCAGAATCAGGCTTTAACTATGTACCCGTTGTTTTTCGATCCGATTTACAAAAGGGTACACTTTGAAAAGACAGAAGGGATGCCGAAGCTGACCTACAAGGATGATGACTGGGGCGTACAGGTCCATGACAACGGAGACGTTACCTTTAAGATGTTTGCGCCGGAGGCGGAGACGGTAGAGGTGGCAGGCTTCGGCGGATGCTTCAGTCGGGATAAGATTGCCCTTACAAAGGATGAGAAGGGATTGTTTTCCACCACGGTGTCCGGGCTGGAGCCGTGCTTCCATTACCACGAGTGGTTTGTGGACGGGGCAAAGGTAGTGCATCCAAATGCGCCGTTGGCTTACGGATGCTTCGGAGCGACGAATTTTTTTGAGATTCCCAACGAGCAGGACGACTTCTGGTTTTTAAAGGATGTGCCCCACGGAGATGTACAAATTCACAGCTACACCTCCCATATTAACGGCCACATGAAGAAGTGTTATATTTACACACCGGCTTCCTACGGTAAGGTACCGGGGAAGAAGTATCCGGTGATGTATATTCAGCACGGTGTAGGTGAGGATGAGACCGGTTGGATTTGGAACGGAAAATTAAATTTGATTTTAGATAACCTCATTGTGGAAGGCAAGTGCGAAGAGATGATTGCTGTGGTATGCTGCGGCTATGCCTTCCAAAAGGGCAAGGAAGAGGTATTTTATCCGGGAGATTTCGGAAGTGAGCTGACGGGGGATGTTATTCCGTATGTGGAAAGCAAGTTTGCGGTAAAGAAGGGCAGAAAGAACCGTGCTATGGCAGGGCTTTCCCTTGGTTCCGCCCAGGCCCTGCAGATTGTGTCCCGGTTCCCGGAGCTTTTTGCGCATCTCGGTGTGTTCTCCGGCATGCGTGATATTGAGGCGGATGCACTTCTTGCGGCTCATGACAAGTATCCGATGGACACGGTACTTATGACTGCAGGTACCGGGGAAGACCGGTTACATGAGGTCCAGAAGGAGTATACCGACAAGTTCCTTGCACTGGGTGCAAAGGGTGGACAGCGTTGTTATCCGGGATTCCATGACTGGCATGTATGGAGAGAAAGTGTACGGGATTTTGTACAGTTCCTCTTTAAGGAAGAGGGTTCCGAGGAGGAAGAGTCCTTCACCTATACGGAGACGAAGCTTTCTGCGGAGCAGCTGGATGCTCAGACCTTTGCGGAGCATATGTTGATGTTTGACCCGATTTATAAGGGACTGATTTTTGATTTTGATGAAAAGGGAAGACCGGCAGGCCGCTATAAGGACGAGCACAGTGGCAACGAAATTGTGGATGCAAAGACCGGAACGGCAAGATTCTGGTATCGTACCTCCGGAGCAAAGACCGTAGTGGTAGATATCTGGGGCATGGGACGGTTCCCGATGGAGCTGGATGCGGAAGGCTGGTGGACCTGTGAAGTATCCGGTATCGAAAAGGGCTTTCATTATTACGGACTGATTGTAAACGGTGCAGAGGTAGTGGATACCAATGCTCAGGTAGGCTACGGCGGGTTCCGTACCATTAACTATCTGGAAATGCCGGAGGAGGATTTTGAGGAATACCGTATTCGTCAGGTGCCGCACGGAACCGTTCATATGAATTATTTCGATTCTTCCGTAACGGGACGCAAGAAACTTTGCTACGTTTATACTCCGGCTTCCTATGAGCAGAACCCGGAAAAGCGTTATCCGGTACTTTATCTCCAGCACGGTGGCGGAGAGAACGAGGTGGGCTGGATCTGGCAGGGCAAGATCGCAAATCTGGCAGACAACCTGATTGCGGCAGGCAAAATGAAGGAAATGATTATCGTTATGAATACGGGCTACGGTTTCCCGGCGGACATGAATTGTCATCCGTCCATGAGCGGATTCCTTACGGAGCTTCCGAAGGATGCGGTACCGTTTATCGATGCCACCTATCGTACCCTCGCAGACAGAGAAAGCAGAGCAATGGCAGGTCTTTCCATGGGTGGTATGCAGACCCAGAAGATTGTATTTGCGAATCCGGACTTGTTTGCATCGGCAGGTATTTTCTCCGGCGGTCTGGTAATCCGGAACGAGGAAGACGATTACAGTGGAATACTGCTGAATCCGGAAGCGTTTGCAAAGCAGTTTAAGCTGTTTTTTGTATCCTGCGGAACCAAGGAAGGAATGGTAGATGCGGTAAGAGCGAGTGCAGAGCAGATTGCGAATGCCGGTGTTCCGATTGAGTTGTTTATCGACTACGGATATCATGACTGGACCTTCTGGAGACATAGTGCAAATGAGTTCTTAAGGAAGTTGTTTCAGTAAAAGTTGGTGAGAAATAAGAGGTTGTTGCGTTTTCATGCTTGACCGTGTAGGCGCACAATCTCTTTTTTCTATAAAAGAGCGAAATTGATGGTGTTGTACCCAAAAATATGAGAGTTTTTCTCGTGATTACGTGGGAAAGAAGCAAATGAGGTCGCCATTATCTATAGAGGGGATGTTTTGTCTGTATTGTAGATACGAAAATGCAATTTTGTGGGTATAAATTGTCAAATAGAGTGACTCCATAGATAAAACGATAGTTTGGAGTAAGCGTACCATCGTTTTATGACCGATTTTGCAACGATTTTTGGTACAGGAAGTAGGAATAAAGACTTTTATAGATAATTCTTGTTTCGTAGTATCATTACCTATTGACTTTATGCTCTGTTTGTATTATGATTAGTAATACAAAGTATACTTAAAATGAAAGAAATACATGGAAAATATGTGTTTGGAGCACTTCAATGAACATTGCGAGGTAGTGTGGAGGAAGAACGGAGGCAGAGCATATGATAATAAGATTAGATATGACCAGCGAGGTCCCGATTTATGTGCAGCTGCGGAATGCGGTGGTGGTCGGTATCGGGAAAGGTGAACTTAAACCGGGAGAAGGTCTTCCGACAGTGCGTCAGATGGCGGAAGATTTGGGGGTCAATACCATGACGGTGAATAAGGCTTACGGTATCTTAAAGAACGAGGGTTTTATCGAGATTGACCGCAGACACGGTGCCAGGGTGAACCCGCAGAAGGATAAATTCGGTGTGTTCCGGGAAAAGGCGGAAGAGGAACTTCTGTTGTTGATTGCGGAGGCTACGGTCCGGGGCTTGGAAAAGAGTGAGTTTATGGAGCTTTGCGAGAAGGTGTATGCCGGGATGTGTGCACCGAAAGCAAAGCTTGTGTAAGGATAACCGGTGATAGGAGGTGACCGAGATGGATTTTTTTCTTGCATTCAGTTATGCGTCCACCCTGTGGTTTGTTCAGTTTTGTCTGCTGCTTGATTTGTATTTTATTACAAGAAAGAAATCGGAGTATTTGCTTTTTATGACCATCCGGGGAGAGCAGAGGGAAGATGCGGATGTATTACAGGTGGTAAAAGGGTTGAAAAAAGAAGTTTGGATTATGATGGCAGGGATGTTTGCGGCTACCGGCGTATTCTTTTTGCTGCCGCTTCTTCGAAAAGGAGAGCTTTCTCTATCTATGATTTATATGACACTATGGTGTACGGTACTTATTTGGTGGGACTACAAGGTAATAAAGAAATACGCAAACCGTATGTATGATTTAAAGATAGAAAAGGGCTGGCAAACACCGGTAAAGAAGTCTGTAGCAGAGGTGGATACGGTAGTCAGTCGTATGAAAAAGACCATGCCGGTGTCTGAAATTTGGCTGGCGGTTCCGGCGTGGATTTGTGTCGGCTCCTTTGTCTGGTGGTTCTACGCTGCAACGGAGTACAAGGTATTGCTGGTTTCTTTGGCGTTTAATGTACTTGCTTTTATTTTCTTCTGTTACATGCATCACCGGATGGCCCATGGGAAGTTAAAGGTATATAGTGAAGATTCTGGTTTGAACTACGCATTAAACCGCGTGTCAAAGCGGGCTTGGACCGGCTGCGTGGTATGGGATGCCACATTGCTTTGCGGATTTCAGTTTATTACGACAGTGCTGTTACATTCTTATATGACGAGGGTAGCGGCAGGAAAAGAGGAATTAAACGGTCTTCTTGCAGGATTGGTGACCTGTGCCGCATTGTCGATTATACTTGTTTTCGTTGTTTTTTTTGCTGCGGCCGGTAAAGTAAAGCAGGCAAAGAGAGAACTTGCGGAAGCTGCCGATTTCTCCTATGCGGAGGATGAGGATGTATACTGGAAAAACGGATATTATTATAATCCGGGAGATACGAACACCTTTGTAGAAAACCGGAGCTTGGGAATTGCCACCAATATGGCGACCAAATGGGGACCGGCCACAAAATGGATATTAATCGGTACATTTATTCTGTGTATCGGGATCGGAATCGCTATGCTTCCCATTGACTTCGGCAGAATGACCATGAAGGTGGAAAAGGATGGTCTGGAACTGCAGGGATGTTTGTATTACAAAGAAACACTTTTCTTTGATGAGGTGACGGAGGTATATTTGTTACCGGAGCGACCGGAGAGTTCCAGAGTGTGGGGGACCGGTACGGACCGTTTTGCCATGGGAGATTTTTACTTTAAAGGGTACGGAAACGGGAAGGCTATGATGGACAGGGATGCGGAGTATTTTATTTTGGCGAAACGGATGAACGGTAAATGGTTCGGGTTTTCCGTGACGGATAGTGATACGATGTTGGCATGCTACAATACCCTTGCGGAGCATGCGATAGAGAACAATAAGTAATGAGAAACAAATGACGAAAAATAAATAAAGGAAGAGACAGGAGGATAACTATGGTAAGTACAGGAGCATTTATCGGGATTATTGTAACACTCATCATTACACTTTTGGGGCCGATTGTTGCGGCGATTGTGTATAGTGTAAAAAATAAGGGCAAGGGCGTGTGGACGGCATGGTTGCTCGGAGCGGCAGGATTCTTTGTGCTTCAGGTACTCATTCGAGTGCCGGTGTTAAATGTACTGGGAACCTTTTCGTGGTTCCAAAGTTTTGCGGAGAATCATTACATGGTGTATTGTTTGATTCTGGCCATGACGGCAGCGCTATTTGAGGTGGTGGCACGGTTTGCGGTAGCGAAGATTCTGCAAAAGAACATGAACTATCAGCAGGGTGTGGCAGCGGGGCTGGGACACGGTGGAATCGAGGCGATTATTTTAATCGGAATGACCTATGTCAATAATCTTCTGTATGCGGCTATGATAAACAGCGGAGCCTTTGATGCAACGATAGCGCAGACCGGAGCGTTGCCGGTGCCGAATGCGACGGAATTGGTGGACCAATTGAATCAGATAAAAGCGGCGTTGTTAGAAACTCCGACATATGCATTTTATCTGGCAGGCTATGAGCGGATTCTTTGTGTGTTGTTCCATACTGCTATGAGCTTGCTGGTGTGCTATATGGTCTATAAGAAGAAAGCACTTTTGGGCGTGGGAATTGCTTTTGCGGCACATTTCTTTGTGGACTTTGTTTCTCCGGTGATAAACGGATTGGCAACCCCGTACCTCGGTAATGTGATTTCGCAGGAAACGGCGTATGTCCTTGTGTATGGTATATTGACGGCTGTGGCTGTAGGGGCGATTGTAGTAATCGGTAAGATTTGTAAGAAGTGGAAAAACGAAAGCGGAATGTAATGTTACAGAGGATAGCTTTTTCCTGTTAAGTATGATAAAATGTACATGATATTATTGAAATCCAAATGGTTGTACGGAGGGGAATCGAATGAAAGATACGACACTTGTAATTATGGCGGCGGGAATCGGTAGTCGTTTTGGTGGAGGAATTAAACAGTTAGAGCCGGTAGGTCCAAACGGTGAGATTATTATGGATTATTCTATATTCGATGCTATAGAAGCCGGATTTAACAAGGTGGTTTTTGTTATAAGAAAAGACCTTGAGGCTGTTTTTAAAGACGTAATCGGTAACAGAATAGAGAAAGTAATTCAGGTGGAGTATGCTTTTCAGGAGAAGGATGATTTGCCGGAAGGTTTTACGTTACCGGAAAATCGCGAAAAGCCATGGGGAACGGGACAGGCAATTTTGGCTTGTAAAAATGTCGTAAAAGAGCCATTTGCAGTGATTAATGCAGATGATTATTATGGTAAGGATTCATTTAAGACGTTGCATGATTATCTTGTACAAGATGTAAAAATCGAAGGGAAGTACAACATTTCCATGGTTGGCTTCGTGCTTGGAAATACATTAAGTGACAACGGAGCAGTGACAAGGGGAATTTGCGTAACCGATGCGGAAGGTAATCTGGTAGCGGTCAATGAGACTTCGGGACTTGTAAAAACAGAAACCGGAGCAGCGGTGGAAAAGGACGGCTGTTATACGGAGATTGATAGTGATAGTCGGGTTTCCATGAATATGTGGGGATTTGGGCCGGAAATTTTTGACGAGTTGGAGAAAGGTTTTACGGAGTTCCTTCGGTCCTTGCAACCGGAGGATGTGAAGAAGGAATATCTGTTACCTTCCATTGTAGACCGGTTAGTAAAAGAGAAGCATGCACAGGTGAAGGTGCTTGAGTCAAAGGATAAATGGGTAGGTGTTACTTACAAAGAGGATAAGCCGTTTGTAGTGGAGTCCATCCGGGGATTTATTGCAGAAGGAAGATATCCGGAGAACCTATATGGCAACAGATAAGAAAACAAAAAAGAAGTTGCGGCATAAGAAAAAATGTAGTATAATTATATGTTAAAGATTTATAGCGAGTTTGAGTTATACGTGAAAGGGAGTGAGTGGATGGAAAAAATTATTAATGTTGCTCAGTACGTTTTTTCGGAGTATAAAAAAATAACCGGCGAAGTGATTGATGAGATGAAATTGCATAAGTTGCTTTATTTTGCACAAAGAGAGTCCTTGGCTATCACGAATGAACCATTATTTGAAGGTGAGTTTGAAGGATGGAAATACGGACCGGTTTGCAAAGAAATTCGTAATTCAATCACAAGAGATGGCATTTTAGACTATGACAGTGATATTTCCGATGAGTGTAAATATGTAATCAATAATATCATTTTGGAATATGGAGCATTGGCATCGTGGAAGTTGAGTGAGTTATCACATAAAGAGATATCTTGGAAAAATGCCAGAGTCGGTCTGAATGAGGGAGAAAACGGCAATCAGAAGTTAAAGCTTGAAGATATCCGCGAGGATGCAAAGAAAGTTCGTCCGTATGACCATGTATGGGATATGTTTTATGACGAATTCGAAGATGCGGAGGTGCAGGGATGATCGGAAAGATTTATTCTACTGTATTTCCGTATTATGATAGCAAAACACAGAAAAATAGTTTTAAGAAAAGACCGGTTTTGATTATAGGAGGACCGAGGAACAATGATTATACGGTTCTTCCTATATCAACGGTGACAAAAAAGGCCAATCTGGATGCGGAGTATGATTTAGAAATTAATCCGGCAAACTATCCGTTACTTCATCTTGACAAATTATCTTATGTTAGAGTTCATAAACAGACAACGGTTCACAAAGTTTCCCTGACAAGTTTAATCGGTGATATGAAAACTGAATATGCGGATTTGTATTTGAATGTGTTGGAAAAGTTGGAGGAGTTCAATAAAATAACAATCGACAATGCACTGTAAGCAAGTTTCTCATACAAACCCTTGACAAATTCCAATTTTTTGATATAGTAAAATGTATATGAAAATGCGAAGAAAAGGAATAGTACATGCAGTTTTGTTTTCAGAGAGCCGCCGGGTGGTGTGAGGCGGTAACGGGATGTATGGAACAGACCTTGGAGCTTTGTCGCTGAAGGGGCGCATTAGGATGCGGTTTTGTGTAGGGGACAGCGGTTCATCACCGTTAACGGATGAAAGTGCAGAGTCTGCATGGCAGACGTCTGAATGAGAGTGGTACCGCGGAAGATTAGGCTTTCGTCTCTTTTTAAGAGACGGAAGCCTTTATCAGTATCTGCGTTAAATGAGAAAGGAGCTAATATTAGTATGGAAAAAACGTACAATCCTAGTGTCATTGAGAAGAAGTGGCAGGCGTACTGGGAAGAAAATCAGACCTTTAAAACCGATGTTTGGGATTTTAGCAAGCCGAAGTATTATGCTTTGGATATGTTCCCGTATCCGTCCGGCGTAGGCCTTCATGCAGGTCATCCGGAGGGGTATACCGCTACGGACATTATGTCCCGTATGAAGCGTATGCAGGGCTACAATGTATTGCATCCGATGGGTTACGATTCCTTCGGTCTTCCGGCAGAGCAGTATGCGGTAAGCACCGGGAATCATCCGAACGGATTCACCGAGCAGAATATCGAGACTTTTTCCAAGCAGTTAAAGGAGCTTGGTTTTGACTATGACTGGACCAAGATGCTGGCTACCAGTGATCCGAAGTTTTATAAGTGGACCCAGTGGATTTTTAAGCAGTTATATTTGGACGGTTACGCAAAGTACATCGACATGCCGGTAAACTGGTGTGAGGAGCTTGGTACCGTGCTTTCCAACGATGAGGTGATTGACGGTAAGTCCGAGCGAGGCGGTTATCCGGTAGTGCGTAAGAATATGAAGCAGTGGGTTATCGACCAGGTTGCTTTTGCGGATAAGCTGTTAGAGGGCTTAAATGAGATTGACTGGCCGGAGTCTACCAAGGAAATGCAGCGTCACTGGATCGGACGTTCCGAGGGCGTTGAGGTTGATTTCCAGATTGTAGGCGGCGGAAGCTTCTCTATTTACACCACCTGTATCGAGACGATTTACGGTATTACCTTTATGGTACTTGCTCCGGACGGACAGATTGTAAAGGATTTGATGCCGCGTATCGAGAATAAGGAAGAGGTAGAGGCGTACATTGCCGAGACCTTAAAGAAGAATGATATGGACAGAACCGAGCTTAATAAGACTAAGTCCGGTTGCTGCTTAAAGGGAATTTATGCCATTAACCCGGTAAACGGCAAGGAAGTGCCGCTTTTCATCGGTGACTTTGTACTTGCAAACTACGGTACCGGTGCGGTAATGGCGGTTCCGTCTCATGACCAGCGTGACTTCGAGTACGCTATTGTTCACAATATCCCGATGATTCAGGTTATCGACGGCGGTGATGTTTCCGAGAAGGCGTTTGAAAAGTATGATTATCTTGGCAAGGGCTGCAAGCTCATGAATTCCGAGGAGTTCACGGGCTACGTGGTTGAGGATGCAAAGGAAGCTATTACGAAGAAGTTAGAGGCAATGGGTGTTGCCAGAAGAAAGGTAAATTATCATTTCCGTGAGTGGATTTTCGCAAGACAGCGTTACTGGGGCGAGCCGGTTCCGGTAGTATATATGGAAGATGGAAATATCCACGTATTGGACGATGCAGAGCTTCCGTTAATTCTTCCGGAGCTTTCCGATTACAAGGGAAAGAACGGTAAGGCACCGCTTGAAAATGCAACCGAGTGGAAGCAGTATGATGCAAACGGTGTAAAGGGTACCCGTGAGACTTCTACCATGCCGGGTAGTGCAGGTTCCAGCTGGTATTTCCTTCGTTATATCGATCCGGATAATGATAAGGAATTTGCAAATTATGAGTTATTAAAGCACTGGATGCCGGTTGACTTATACATCGGCGGACCGGAGCATACGGTAGGACACTTGATGTACTCCCGTATCTGGAACCGTTACCTGTACGATAAGGGCTTATCCCCGGTAAAGGAGCCGTTCAAGAAGCTGGTTCACCAGGGTATGATTTTAGGTTCCAACGGTATTAAGATGGGTAAGAGATTCCCGGAATTCGTTGTAAATCCGAGTGATATCGTAAGAGATTACGGTGCGGATACCCTTCGTTTGTACGAGATGTTCATGGGTCCACTGGAAGTTTCCAAGCCGTGGAGCCAGCAGGGTGTTGAGGGTGCAAGAAGATTCATCGTACGTGTATGGAACTTCTTCACCGATGCAAACAACCTGACCGAGGATAACGACGGCACCTTAACCAAGGTATATCACCAGACCGTAAAGAAGGTAACCTCCGACTTTGAGGTACTGGGCTTTAACACCGCCATCAGCCAGATGATGATCTTCATGAATGCAGCATACAAGGCAGGCAAGTGCCCGAAGGAATACGCAGAGGGCTTCGTTAAGATGTTCTCCTGTATCTGCCCGCATGTCGGCGAGGAACTTTGGAGCATCTTAGGTCACGACAACACCATCGCTTACGAGGCATGGCCGACCTACGACGAAGCAGCCATCAAGGAAGACGAAATTGAAATCGCCGTACAGATGAACGGTAAGGTAAAAGCAAAGCTCATGGTAGCGGCAGAAGCAGACGAGGCGACTGTAAAGGCACAGGTACACGCCGACGCAACCATTGCAGCACTCCTTGAAGGCAAAAACATCGTAAAAGAGCTCTACGTAAAGGGCAGACTCTATAACATCGTAGTAAAGTAAATCTAAGTTATGTATAGATGATAGACGTCAAATAACAACCGGCGTATCCGAAATCTTTGATTCACAGATATTTGCCGGAGAGTTGATTATGATAAGATGAATTAACCCAGCACTTCCGTTTTGTAATCTTTCCTGCGTCGGATTGTTTGAAAATTTCTTAAGGAAACCATAAGCCGACGTCGGCACTTGGCGAGGTATTATCGAGCCTAGTACCGCTACGTCGGTGCATGAGCGAGAGCGGGTTTCCGTAGAAAATTTCAAACAATATGGCGCGTTGAGAACACGAAAGACGGAAGTGCGGGACTAAGAAAGGCGGAACTATGGGAAAAGAGTTCAGAAAGCCGGAAGGACGTCCGGTATTTCCGAAAAAAGCAGTCATTACCTCCGGTATGCCGTACGGCAACAAGGAACTGCATTTCGGTCATGTGGGTGGCTTATTTGTACACGCAGATACCTTTGCGCGTTTTATGCGTGACCGTATCGGCGCAGAAAACGTTATTTTCGTATCCGGTACCGATTGCTACGGTTCTCCGATTTTGGAGGGCTTCCGTAAGCAGCAGGAGAGTGGTGCGATTCCGGCAGACATGACCATTCATGATTACGTGGAAAAGAATCACAAGATTCAGAAGGATACCTTACATGCGTATGAGATTTATCCGGATTATTACGGTGCTTCCGCATTGTATCGCGGAGCAGAGCATCATGTAGAGTCTTCTAAGGAGCTGTTTGAGGCTCTGTACGAGAGAGGACAGTTAAAGATGATGTCTACGCCGCAGTTCTACGACCCGGAGTTTAAGGTACTCTTAAACGGCCGACAGGTGGTAGGTAAGTGTCCGATTGAGGGGTGCTGCTCCGAAAAGGGCTATGCGGACGAGTGTGATCTCGGTCACCAGTATATGCCGTCGGAGTTAATCGAGCCGAAGAGTATGCTGTCCGGTAAGACCCCGGAGATTATTGAGGTAAAGAACTGGTATTTCTCCTTAGAGAACTTTACCGACGAGATGCAGGAATATATCAACGAGGTACGGGCTAACACCAATACCCGTAAGTATATTTTAAATACCATTGAAGAGTTCTTAAAGAAGCCGGTTATCTACGTGCAGAAGAAGCTGATTGCCACGAACCCGAAGACCTATACGGGCGAGGGGGCACTGGATAAGGATGCTTTTGATGCAGCGTACGAAGCAGGCCTTGCAGAACTGACTGCGGCGTTCCCGGCACATGAAATTATTGCCGAGGAAAAGAAGCCGTCTGTAACCTTTGTGTTCGCGTCCTTGGACGAACGTGACAAGGCAAGAGCAGCGCTTGCGGAGCGTAATATCAACTGCCGTACCGGTAAGACCTTAGTACCGTTCCGTTTGTCCGGTAACATCGAATGGGGTGTGCCGGTGCCGGAGTGTGAAGGCAACAAGGATTTGACCTTCTGGGTATGGCCGGAGTCTTTATGGGCACCGATTTCCTTTACAAAGGCATGCCTGGAGGAACGTGGTAAGGACCCGTCCGAATGGAAGGACTGGTGGATGGGCGGTGACTCCCAGGTGTACCAGTTTATCGGTGAGGATAATATTTATTTCTACGGGATTGCCGAAATGGCTATGTTTGCGGCAGCAGACGCAGAGGCAGGCAAGCCGGTGAAAATTGACTATAAGAAGCTTCCGCAGATTATTGCAAACCGCCATATTCTGTTTATGGAAAAGAAGGCAAGCTCCAGCTCCGAAATTAAGCCGCCGATGGCAAAGGATTTGCTGGCGTTCTATACGCCGGAGCAGCTGAGAATGCATTTCTTAAGTCTCGGTCTTTCCACCAAGAGCTCCAGCTTCAAGCCGCAGATTTATCTGCCGGAGAATGAGCGAGAAGGTGTGGACCCGGTATTAAAGGAAGGAAATCTTCTGACCAATGTTTTCAACCGTATCGTGCGTTCCTGCCTGTATACGGTGCAGAAGTACAACGATTCCGTCATTCCGATGGGCGTAGTGGATGAGAAGATTAAGGCCGCTTCCGAGGAAGCCATCCTTGAGTACGAGCGTCACATGTATAACCACGATTTCCACCGCATTACCTATGTGCTGGATGACTATATCCGTTTGCTCAACAAGCATTATGCAAACAACATTAAGAAGGCAGAGGAAGAAGGCGGCGAAGCGCTTCGTAACCAGCTTCTCACCGACTGCTTCTACGGTATTAAGACCGCGTTGTTACTCCTTCATCCGATTGCACCGACGGGCTGTGAGACGGTACGTGAGTATGTGGGCTTGTCCGAAAAGGTATACGACTGGAACTATGCATTCGCTGATATGAAGGATGTACTGGCGAATCCGACCGGTGAAACGAAATTCTTACCGCCGCGTTTTGACTTCTTCCTTCGTCACGAGAGTCAGTTGGCGGAGTTGCAGGAGAAGTAAAAATAGGAATTTAATAGGACTATTGATAAGGCCGCTTTCTGAAAGGGAAAGCGGTCTTTTTATAAAAACATGTAAGGTTTCACTGTGATTTCCTGTCTTATAGAGTGAAGGGACCTTTCGAACGGAAAAAGGAGGGATTGCATGGAGGATTCTCAGATTATAGAGCTTTATTTTAAGCGGAAGGAAGAAGCAATTCAAGAAACCGACAGTAAGTACGGTTCCTATTGTTTTGCCATAGCGGAGAATATTTTACATAATACGGAGGATTCGGAGGAATGCGTAAGCGATACGTGGCTTTCTGCATGGAATGTAATACCGCCGCAACGACCAACGGTGCTTCGTATGTTTCTTGCGAAAATCACCCGGAATCTTTCCTTTAACCGCTTTCATGCAGGGAAGGCTAAGAAGCGCGGAGGAGGAGAACTGAACCTTGTTTTGGATGAACTGGCGGAATGTATTGCAACTGAGTCGGATACGGAAAGCGAATACATGGCCAAAGAACTGGAACAGAGCATCCGGCTCTTTGTCCGAGGTTTGCCAGAACGGGAAGGAAATGTATTTGTGCGCCGGTATTTTTTCACGGAACCGGTAGCGGTGATTGCAAAACGCTATCACATGACGGACAATAACGTAATGGTCAGTTTGAGCAGAACCCGTAAGAAGCTGAAAGCACATCTTATTAAGGAGGGATATTTGGGTGAATAGAGAAGATTTATTTAAAAGTATAAACGGTGTGGATGAGGAGGTTTTGGAGCGGAGCGAAGTTGTCGCTAGGAAAAAGACAGTAGGGCTTAAGTGGATAAAGTGGGGGGCAGTAGCCGCTTGTCTGTGTCTGGTTGCAGGTGGAGCAATTTGGAAAATAACAACGCTTCCGACAAAAGGAGAACCATCGCCAGGATATACGATTTCAGAAGAAGGGGTTACGATTCCTGCATTGGAGGTGTCCCTGTCTAAGGAAGCGGCTGCTATGTCGGATATGATAGGGTTCTTTATTTATGAAGGGCGTTGCTACGTGTATTATGAGAATTTCTCAGAAGCGGGAGGGGTTGTAGGAGAGTATTTGGGAACTGTAACCGGGATGATAGATGAGTGGACTCCCGAGGAAGGTTATGTGGATTTTGCAGGCAGCATCCGTGGCGATTTTTATTCCGTGAAGGGGTATGATCCGGAGTTTATGCTTTGTACAAAGGAGGCAAACGGTATTGTCAGCATGTATATTTGTAATAACGGTATTACCTTGAAATACGGTAAAGAATTGTATGAGGACAGGTTACATTTGTCGGGAAACATTAACGGCGTACAATACGAAAGTCGTGAGTCATGGTTTTACAGTAAGGAGGAGTTGTACGAACTGGATAAGGAGGAAGCATATATCCAGGAGTTTATCGAGAATCTGGATGAGGAAGAGTTTCTCTTATGTCAGGATATAGAGGCGAAGGAAGATTGGAAGCATATGGTAGATTCTGAGATATATCATTTGTATTTTAACATGAAGGACGGGACAAAGATACATCTCAGACTTCACGAGAATGGGTATGTCAGATTCCAGGGATTGTGGGATCTGTGCGTCAAAATACCAGCAGAGAGTTATTACAAGTTGATTACCACTTTTGCGGAGAAAGTCAGATAATAAGTCGGAAGATTGTATGTTCTATGGGAAAAAAGAGGTTTATTGAAAGGAGAGGCTGCGGAGGCTTCTCCTTTTTGTGTTAAAAATGTAATGATATGTATTACGGTACATGATATAATAGAAATAATTAATAAGGCGTGTAAGATATGATACATAAAAGTGGTGAATATAGGTGAGAGGAGGCTTAAAATGGAAGATAGGAAAATTATCCAACTACTATTTGCTAGGGCAGAGAATGCGATAAGTGAATTGGCTGCGAGATTTGGGAAGCAGTTGCACCGTATTGCCCATAATATCTTAGGGAATCCATCGGATGCGGAAGAATGTACCAATGATACTTATTTAGCCCTCTGGAATGCGATTCCGCCTATATCACCGGACCCTTTGGCTCCGTATGTTTACCGTACCGGGAGAAATACTGCGCTAAAGAGACTACATAGAGATACTGCGAAGAAAAGAGATAGCCGATATGATATTTCTTTAGAAGAACTGAATGGTTGTCTGCCTGGTGGAGATTTGGAACAGGAGATCGATGCGAGGGAGTTGGGACGTACAATCGATAGGTTTCTGGATTTAAAATCAAGGGAGAGTCGCTATATCTTTATTAGGCGTTACTGGTATGGTGATTCGATAGGTGAAATAGCTAGAGAACTTAAAATGCAGGAAAATGCTGTTTCTGTCAGATTGAACCGAATTAGAAATAGTTTGAAGGAGTACCTTGAGAGGGAGGGATACCATTATGGAGCATGAAGAAATTTTAACCGCGTTAGAGGAGATTAGTGATAAGCATATTAAGGAAGCAGAGAAGGCCCCGAAGAAAAAAGTGAGAACCTTTTTGAAGATAGCAGTGGCAGCAGTAGTGATAATTGCAATTGGTGTCAACACAATGTTTGGCCCTATGAGAATCAGTGCAGATGCTGTTGCGGTCGCTTCTGAATCGAGAGTAATGGAGAGACCTGATTTAGATGACTATAAAGACCGCGAAGAGTGGAAGGCCGATTTGGCTACTTGGGAAGCAGAAAGAGATGTAAGAAAGGAATTGGCAATACAGGCAAGATCGGGTCTGAGTACCTTTTTTGTAGAAGGAAACGGTCAATTTCTGACTACGGAGAAGAACGAAAACAAGTTATGGTCACCGGTAAATGCTTATATCGGTTTAGCTATGACAACGGAGTTAACAGAAGGTGAGACAAAACAACAGGTCCTTGATATGCTTGGAGTAGAAGATACGGGTGCACTGCGTAAGCAAGTGAGTGCTGTATGGGAAAGCGTATATCAGGATAGGTCTCACGAGATATGTGTACTTGCAAATTCACTGTGGTTAGAAGAGGGATTACAGTATAACCAGGGGGCGATGGATGCGCTTGCTTATTATTACTATGCATCGGTATATCAGGGAGAATTAGGAAGTAAGAAAACCAACAAGGATATAGTGGCATGGATTAATAACAATACCGGAAAGTTCTTAGAGGATAGTGCGAAGAGTATTGAGTTATCACCGGAAACAATCATGGCATTGTATTCCACCTTATATTTTCAGGCGAAATGGACGGATGAGTTTGCTGAAAGCAAGAATACAGAAGGTGTATTCCATATGCAGGATGGAGATACACAGGCAGTGTACATGAATAAGAAGTTGAAGCAGATGAACTATTATTGGGGTGAGAACTTCAGTGCAGTGAATCTGGGGCTGAAAAACGGATGTCGTATGTGGTTTGTTCTTCCGGATGAGGGGAAGACAACAAATGATGTACTAAATGACGGAGCTTATATGGAGATGATTCTATCCAACAAATGGGAAGACAGCAAGTATATGAAGGTAAATCTGTCTGTTCCGAAGTTTGATGTTTCTTCTACGATGGATTTAAGTGAGGGACTTAAAAACATGGGAGCCACGGATGTGTTTTCTGAGGAAACTGCTGAATTTACAAAGCTTACTTCGGATTCTCCTATTTATTTGACAGGAGCAAATCAGTCTGTTCGTGTTCAGATTGATGAAGAAGGAGTAAAAGCGGCTGCATATATCGAGCTACCGGGTGCAGGAAGTGCAGAACCGCCGGAAGAGATTGTCGATTTTATATTGGACAGACCATTTTTATTCGTGATTACAAATGAAAATATCCCGTTATTTGCCGGAAGTGTAAATAATCCGGGAAATTAATAAATTTTTTCCATTTCCATGTTAGTGATTCGCTCTAAAACCGTACTTAATAGATAAAAGGCAGAAAGGAGGAAGGTGCTATTTATGGTAGATGAAGAAATCATCGAGTTGTTTTTCGAAAGGTCCGAGCAGGCAATCAGCGAATTGGATACGAAGTATGGAAGAGTATTTCATAAGACTTCTTACAATATCCTGAAAGATGAGCTGGATGCTGCGGAATGTGTAAATGATGCTTATCTGGGTACATGGAATGCGATTCCGCCAACGAAACCGAATTCATTGTTGGCATTTGTTTGTCAGATCGTACGGAATGTCTCCGTTAAGCGTTATTACATGAAAAAGGCCATTAAGAGAAATAGCACCTACGACGTAGCTATGGAAGAAATAGATGCCTGCTTATCATCGGCAAGTACGGTAGAAGATGAGGTTGAGACAAGAGAACTTGCGCGGATTATCGAGGGCTTTCTGGATACCTTGTCATCAGAAAACCGAGTAATTTTTTTGCAGCGGTACTGGTTCTCTGATACCTATTCTGATATTGCAAAAAAAGTAGGTATTTCCGAAAAGAGCGTGTCGGTAAGGTTATCCCGTATTCGTAAGAAGATGCGGGAGTATCTGGTGGAAAGGGAGGTGTTGGTATGAATTCGGAAAAGTTTTCAAATGCACTTGGAAAGATTGATGTCAGTTATGTAGAAGAAGTGGTTGACTACAAAGCAAAAAAGAAGCGTCCGCAGCAGATATGGAAACTGGCAGTGGCATGTGTTGCGGTGATTGTGTTGACAGTGGATGTGCTTCCGTTGTTTAATAAAGATAAGGAGATTTCTTCAGGCTTTGCATTGATTGCCTATGCTTCAGAAAACGGTACGGTAGTAGAGAATAAAGTGCAGGAAGGCGCTAGTGTGCCGATCAGTTTCTTTGAAACGACGAACGGATTGAAGGGTTTTGTATTTGCTTATAACCGGAAGAATCCGGGAGATATAAGTTCCGCCTCCATTATGACGGAGGGTGAGTTCCCAGGCATTCTTGAGGAGATTATCGGTCTGAAGATGAGTAAGGATAAAAACTATGTGTTTTATATCCCGGAACAGGACAAGGAATTCCCATACCGCTTTATGATGCCGTATACGGACGAAGAGGCGAATCTGGTATATTTCTGCTATCTTTTGGTGGAGGAAACCGAAGATGGTTACAGTGCTGTGATTGAGAGAATGGAAAGTTTTGAAAGAAAGTTTAAAGAGTGAGGTATGCGATGAAGAAGCTTTTGCTTGTGTTATCTATCATATTTGTTGTACTTACCTTTGCGGGAGCTATCTATGTGATAGGTTCAAAGGGGAAAGTAAATGCAGGTTATGCAGTGATACCCATGGTATTTGCATTAGCTTCTTTTGCCGGGTATAGAGGGTGTAAGAAATAGTAGATTGGAGGTGACGTGTATGAAGGAGTACATGTTGAAGAATAAGAAGAGCTTACTTAATCACGTGATAGCATTAGGAATACTATTGGTCGGATTTATCTTGGGTCGCTATGTATTCTTTGATGTGCATGGCATGAAAGAGTTTCCTGTAGTGTTATTGTTTTTGGGGCTGGTAGTAATGGGTATTTCTGTATTGACCGCAAAGAAGGTTCTTCCATACTTTATTTCTGTGGGATACATCATAGGATTTGTATTCGGATTCATATTCCAAGCGACCAAAATGGATGCTAATGGTGTCAGTGTAAATAATCTGTGGGTTATTTGGGCAGTTGTAGACGTGGTATTTATCGTGGTTGGGTTCTTTTGCGAGTGGTGCTTTAGAAAGTATGGCGCGTCGGTTGATTGGAAAAAGAGCAAAGTAACAAAGGTAATTATTGCAATACTTGGGATAGTTGTTTTATGGCTGTGTGTAGGCATAACAGATTTTGCATTGGTACACAATTATAAGAAGCCTTTATTCTGCATTGGAGTGGAGTTGTATCAGGATGGCGGTTCCGGTAAATATGCAGGGTTGGGATACTCGTTTGATATTGAAGGGAACTTCATGCCGGAAGCAAAAGATCCGGGGGTTACTTCTTATAGAGGGTACATTTTCGGAAAGGAAGTAAGTAGAGGTTTCTGGGAGAAGATGGAAGTTAACAATTTGATTTACGGTGATATGTCAGTGGCAGATGCTCTTGGTATGGAACAGAATGATAAAACCATAGAGGGCAACAGTATTGCTTTCAGTGAACTTGCTCCGGGACAGGAGGAGAAGTATGCCACGGAATATTATGCTTTTACAGACGATGCATGGCTTGATTACTCTGTAACATACGAGAGAGCAGCCATGACTATAGTGATTGGCTTGCGAGCTAAGGATGGAACGGAATATAGCAAAGAGATTACGGGTGGAGACGAGAAAGGTACAATAACGGGTATTCCAGCAGGTACCTATGAAGTGTTTGTACGTAACAGTGAAAGCAATGCCGATTATGAGGATACCGCGATAGAGAGCTTGAATGTGACGGGAACCATGCATTTTGTTGGAGGGCAGAGATTGCCGGAGGATATGCCGTATTCACATTCAAGTTTTACACCGGAAGAATAACTTTAGCAAAGGGGGATTGCCTTATGAAAAACGGTAAATGGCGTGAACATGTCAGTTGTATTTTGTATATGTTGGCGTTCTTTGCTTTCTTGGGCGGAATAACCGCAGAGAGCGGAGGGAGTATGCTGGATTTTAGCAATTTGGCAAGATGGTTATGCTGTGGCTTTGCGGCAATATGCGTGATTGCCGGAGCAATCATTTGGAAAGCTAAAGATTCCAAAGCGATGAAAATTAAAATAGGCATTATGATAGGTGCATTGACGGTTATTGTTGCCGGCGGTATAATTGACAGTATAACGGATAATACCGTAGCAGTGGAGTATGTCTCTATTGACTTCCCATTTGAACTGTCGGAAGTTGAAAATATAGAAATGTTCCATTATGATGGTGCACCTGTAAATGCAGAAAAGAAAATTGTTACAGAGAGCAAGGATATAGAAAATCTGTATGTGACGTTTAGCGAATTACTGTTACAGAAGAAAGAACCAAATATAACAGCTGTGGGAAGTTCGGTTACCAGCTTTAGATTTAACTTATCCGATGGTACAAATTATGAGATTATCTATGTCGGTTATGGAGTGAAGAACGGTGAGTTGTTTTCTGGAACAGGCAATTTCCGATATTTCACATCTGCAGATATTGGTTGGAACTGGAGGTGGTTGAATGAAAGCTATGAGGCAGTACCGGCTTCCGTAAACGAGTTGCCGACATATCCCAATTTGCCGCAATCAACTTCTACGCAGACGACAATCGAGGAAGTAGTGGAGCATTGAGTTGACGATTACGGACTAAGGAGAGGTGAGTATGGAAAACAAAAAGATGCAAGGATATATGTATGCTGTCATTATGGGATTATTGACTGCTATTATCTGTTTGGTAATCGCTGATGGACTTGTTGGTGTGGCGGGAACTATAAAGGATTTTAAGGATTTGGGAAACGGATATCATGAATTCACCCTTTCCACCAGTGATCCGACTGGTAGATATATTTTCTGGATTGGATTGCTCGGTTTGCCTGTCTTGTTTGCAAGCAAGGTCAAAGTGAAATATACATGGGTAAACTTGCCGATATATTTATTGGCATGGTATATTTGTTCGGGTATTTTCGGAGAAAGTCCTAAGCATCGGTATCTTGCTCATCCGGCAAAAGGATGGATTACGATTGGCGAAGGATTAGAGCCATTCAGTGTAATGATAATGATGTGGTTGGTGCAGGCGATTGTGTTATGGGCAATAGCCTTTTTGTGCTTTGCAATAGGGAAACGGAGGAGGAGAGCCAATGACGATGTATGAGAAGTACTGTCAGCTGGATATAGAGGGCAGATGGATAGGTCTTGAGAAGAGTGATATGTGCGTAGATTATTTTTGTACTCCGATCGATGCGGCAGTCATCGGTTGGGAGAACAGCATACATTACTGTTTTATCCGTGGATACAGAGATATGGTGTTTGCGGTGAATCCGGAATCATGTGTTGACAAGTATGTCTATCCACTGGCAATGAATTTCAAGGACTTTTTGCGTTTGATATTGGCATGTGGAAGTACAACAGCGGTGGAGCAGATTGTCGGATGGAGCAAGGAGCAGTTTGAGGACTTCTTACATAGTGAGGATAACGCAATATTTCCTGAGCAAAAAACGGTTCTGGATAAAATACAGAAAGAGTTGAAGCTTACTCCAATGGAAAATCCGTATGAGTATGTAAAGGCGGTTCAGGAGCAGCATGACGATAGCAAAATCAAGTTTTCGAATGACTATTACGATACCTTAGGGCTTGAACGCCCGGACGGTTCAGAGAATGATACACAGATGATGGAGTTCGGGGCAGTAGCATTTTCTTTTGTGAAGAGGAACGTGTAATCCGATATATGATATATGAGAGAAATGGAATTGCCTATGCGGAGATACCGTACGAGGGAGTTTATAAAATTGATAGAGAAGCGATCGATATAGTGAAGTAGGAGGTGCATATCTATGAAATGTCCGTATTGTGGGAAAGAAATGGTACAGGGGTATATTCAATGTAGAGATGGTGTGCGTTGGACTCCGAAATTGCAGTTGGTGTCTGCGTTGTCTTTTTTAGGGAGAGGTAGTGTATCTCTTGAGAATGGGACAGAACTGGAAAATCAGGCAGTATATGCTTACAACTGTGAGAACTGTAAGAAGGTTCTGATAGATTACTCAGAAAGTCAGAGTTAGGAAAGGTTAAATAATATGAAAGCTTTAAACATAGTAAGTCGAGTATTTGCGGTTCTGGCCGCGGTTCTTCTCTTGGTAGCGATATTGGTTGCAGCAGGAGTGGCGGGGAGTTCCAGCGGTTTCTTGGATTTAACCAATGTAGTAGCGATTGGTATTTTAGGAGCTGCGTTCGCTTGTAGTGTTGTGGCCGCAGTAACCGCATTGATTTATAAGCTGAAGATTAAGTCGTTGATATCAAAAGCCTCTACGATAGGTGTTATTATAAGTGCAGAGAAGAGGGGGAGAAGATAATATGGAGAAAAAGAAAAGAATCATAACTGCAATTGTTATGTTTGCGGTATATCTTCTGATACATTTTCTGTTTATTAAGGATGGGACACTTACGGTAATGGGACTCATTGCGATTGCCATTTGTGCATTCCTTAATATGAAATTTATGGGATGGTTTGCTGTGATTGGGTATCCGCTCGGGTATTTAATCGGTGTATGGTGTGACACGCCGACTGATATAGGGACTTTGCCAAATAATTTGTATGTGATTTGGATGTTCGTTCTTCTTGGGGCTATTATTGCCGGAGCATGTATAGATGTATATTTGAAGGTGAAAGGTGGATTGAGTAATGAAAAAGAGTTTTGATGTATCCTTGTTTTTTGGTTGTTGTGTAATCAGCATCGGTGTTATGGCTGCCGGATGGCTTATTTCCAAGGAGCTTCCAGACGCAACCCATGTTCCTTCAAGTCTGGCGGTAACCACAACGGACACGGCATACGGACAGTTTGGAGAATACCTTTCCAGATATGAAGTGGCTGCATACTTGGGAATTACAGATGAGGACGTGACTGCCCTTGTCGAATCGTTTATTAAGACTGGAGAACTCGATAACATTTCTACAGAGATTGGAGCAAATCGAGTGTTCATTAAGAGTAAATTGGATGAGTGGATGGAAAATAGAGTTCGGTAATAGCCGAAGGAAGGTCTGCCGATGAAATATGATGAAGTAAACTGAACGCAAATAAGAATTTGACGGAGGAGTGTGATTGTATGAAAAACCAACTTAAAGGAATTGCTTTAATTATCTTCGCTGTTTTAATTGTAGTCATTGGTATCGCTATGACACCAGACTTTTCTTCCACCTTTGCAAATATTATGGCAATCATCGGTGGTTTTGTTGGTTTCTTCGGTGTAGCACTTGCTTTTATAGGTGACTCAGAAGAGAAATAAGAAATAAGCCAAATTCCAATTTGACAAAGGGGCGTGATTCTATGAAGAAGATGAAGAAGATTGCAATTTGGTTGGCAGTAATATCCATTATTGTCTTTGTAATTGCTTGGGGCGTTGTCGGAGTGAAGATACTCGATAACAATTATAATTATACGACGGAAGCATACATAGCATATGGTTCTTTGGCGGTTTTCTTTGTCTGTCTCATTTATGTGAGATGTACATCTCGTTGTCCGCACTGTGGAAAGTTGAGAGTACTCTTTGGGAAATATTGTCCGCACTGCGGTAAGGAGATAAAATAGCTGATTGCTGTTGTAGGAGGAGCGAGATGAAGAATTTATGGAAATATGTACTGGCTGGGTTGTGCGTAGTAGTGGTAGAATGGATTTTTCTTGCATTATTCAGTGAAGTGTTTAACGGATTGTCTCAGGAAGGGGCAGTTGTAGTTGGTGCAGCATTCTTTCTTGCGTTTGAAATAGTGATTTGTACCGGTTTGATTATTTCTAAGTTGGAGAGACGGAATGAGAAAGAATAAGCTATTAATTTTGATATTAAGTTGTATTGTGGCCTTTTCTTTGGCCGGTTGCCGTGAGAAGCTTACAAGTGAAGATGATTTAATTGCAAAGGCAAGGGAAGAAATCACGGTGGCCGAAGCAGATACAATAGAGGTCCGACTTGCGGCAAAGCAGGAAAATGATGACCGGGCGTTGATGTGGTTTATCACTGGCAATGAGTATCAGATGCACCGCTATTTTCCTATGGTTTTTGAAATTGTAGGAGAGGATGAATATGTTTTCGAAGGGCGGCACAATGCTTTAGAGCGAGGACAGGATATTGTTGTCTATAATTGGGGAGACGGTTATTCCTTTTTGATAAATAATCCAAAATGCAAGAAGATACAGATCACCGGGAATGTCGGAGGATTGGGTGCGGTAACAGAGGTTGAAATCGGGGAAGGAGAGTATCCGTTCCATTATTACTATGAGTTGCTTCCGCAGGATTATATCTTTTTGGATGCGGAAGGAAATGAGATAAGACAATAGGTCGATTTTCGGAGGTAGCTATGAAAGACGAAGAGAAAGAGTTAGAGAAAGCATTAAAGAGTGTAACAGAAAAAGTATTAGAACAATTATCAACCGTGCAGTTAGGTGAACTGAAGGTAAGCGAGGAACCTGCTTGCGAGAAAGAAGTATACCCGATTTATTTTGACAGAACAGAAACGGATAATTCAAAGTGGTTGGAGTTGCTTAAGGAAGCC
Organism: Lachnospiraceae bacterium; assembly: GCA_017938405.1. Taxonomy (GTDB): domain Bacteria; phylum Bacillota; class Clostridia; order Lachnospirales; family Lachnospiraceae; genus SIG307. The sequence continues at coordinate 207,402 of JAGBBP010000014.1, read as the reverse complement.
TTAAAGACGGCAAAGACCTTTGAAATTCACTGCTGGAATGGAGAGGACGAATGGATTGCGGTGGCATTACGGTACGGAACGTTAAAGGAAAGTGACTGGACCTACGGGAAGATTATCACCGGAGAGGTAACACCGGAATTTGCAAATATGCTTATTACGATGCCGAAACCGCAGGATACCGAGTTGGAAAACAAGATGACACCATTCTTTAATGTATTTCTGGATAGTGGATTTCAGAGCAGTCATTATGGAACAGAGGTAGTTATATATTGAGGAATGTTTGTATTTTGTAGGAGGATATAGAATGAAGAAAGTATTATCCATTATTTCCATTGTTGCCGGAGGATTGTTTTTATTAAGTGTAATAGCACCTATGGTGATAGGAGCTATATTGACCTCACAGGCGTCCGGTTCCGTAGGTATTATCGGTGGTGCGGACGGGCCGACTGCGGTTTTTGTTGTGGGAACTTTCGGAGCCGGTGGTGTGATTATTGAAAGTGTGATAGGAGTCCTTCTGGTTGCGGTTGGAATATGGGGACTTGTTAAGAGTAGGAAATAAAAGTGTAAACAATAAAAAAATTTCTTTTCCCCCGCACATTGCGGGGGAGTTTTTCGTTAATCCCTATGAAAGGAAAAACGTCGACGAATTTCCGATTGCAAAAGAAAGGAGGGGCTCCATGGATTACGAAGCGCAATACGATAAAATCTACCGCTATTGCTATTTTAAATTACAGAACCAAACGGTAGCGGAGGATGTGACCCAGGAGACCTTCCTACGCTTTTTGGAAAGCAGTACCTATAAAGAACGTGGCAAGGAGTTGAACTATCTGTACACCATTGCAAGGAATCTGTGTATTGACGAATCCCGTAAGCGGGTTTTGGAAGAACTTCCGGAGGAAGTATCGGAGGATGGACCGGAGGCGCGTGTAATTGAAAGCGTGGTCATGAAACAGGCCATGGAGTGTCTTACGACGGAGGAACGGGAACTGGTTCTTTTACGGTATGTAAATGAAGTACCGGTAAAGGTGATTTGTGAGCTGCGGGGCTGTTCCCGGTTTGCACTCAATCGGCAGATAAAGCAGGTGTTAAAGAAGTTACGAGAAACTTTGCAGGAGAAAGGAGCGGGCCTATGAGTATTAAAAAACAGGAAAAAGAGATGCTAAAGCAATTGTTTGCGGCACCGGAGCCGGAGAGAAAAAGAGCCTTTTTGCGGTCTCTTCCGCGACAGGAAGTGGGTCTTTGGAACTTAGTGTTGTCCCAGGCGGCTTATATCCGGAAGTGGGTCTGGGCGGCTTCCATTCTGTTGTTCGGTTCCGTGGTTTGGTTTGCACAATATACGGAACTGGAGAGTATTTGGCTATTGTCGGCAGTGATGCCGTTTGGGGCACTGTTACTTATTCTTGAATTTGCCAGATCCACCGCGTACGGAATGACGGAACTGGAAATGACCTCCCGGTTTTCCCTGCGTACGGTTTTACTTGCCAGAATGAGTATGCTGGGGGTGGCACAGCTTTTGGGCCTGATTCCGGTGGCGATTGTATTGGGAATGCAACTTCTAAAAAGCGGTGTATATATTCTGGTTCCGTATCTTTTGACTGCAGTTTTGGGGCTGATGGCAGTGCGTCGGTTACCGGGAAGAGAGAACATGTTTGTTTGCGGCAGTATCAGTGTATTTGTGTGTGCACTTTGTCCGATATCCCGGCTGTATTTGCCGAAACTGTACAGAGCAGAGAGCTTTGTTTGGTGGGGGCTTGCAACCGTACTTTTAGCGGTAGTACTGATGAAAGAATACGGAAAGACAATGAATCATTTGGAGGAATTCACATGGAACTAATCATAGACAGAGTAACGAAACGATATCAGAATAAGATTGCGGTGGACCGCATTTCCCTGAAACTTCATAAGGGCGTGTACGGCCTTTTGGGAGCCAACGGTGCCGGGAAAACGACGCTGATGCGGATGCTTTGCGGGATTTTAAAGCCCACGGAAGGAACCGTTGCGTTAGACGGCATGGATGTAAGCGAGGAAAACTACCGGGCAGTGCTTGGGTATCTGCCCCAGGATTTCGGGTATTATCCGGAGTTTAGCGGATTTGATTTTCTGATGTATATGGCGGCGTTAAAGGGACTTTCCAAGGAGCAGGCAAAGCGGAAAACGGCGGAACTGATAAAGCTGGTGGCATTGGAAGATGTGGCAAAAAAGAAAATTAAAACGTACTCCGGCGGTATGAAACAACGCATCGGTATTGCCCAGGCACTGTTAAACGCCCCGGAGGTGCTGGTACTGGATGAGCCGACTGCCGGACTTGACCCGAAGGAACGGGTTCGTTTCCGCAACCTGATTGCAGAGCTGGGAAAGGATTGTATTGTGCTGTTGTCCACCCATATCGTATCGGATATTGAGCACATTGCGGACGAGGTGCTTATGATGAAGGACGGACAGTTGATTTATCAGGGAGTATGGGATGAAAGTAACGGTGATTTGGAGAAGTTTTATTTATCACAATTTGAAGAGGGAGGGGAGTAACTATGAAAAATTTTCGAACCTTAGTCCGTTTTGAACTAAAGAAAATACTAAGCAGGAAAATGACTTGGATTGCGTTTGGATTGGTATTTCTGACCATGGTGGCATATGCTGTTATCGAGGTGACGGTAACGCGTAATATAAAAGGTGTACAAGCAACCCAATACGAGGCGGAGCAGCAGGATAAGGAAAATCAGAAGCCGATTATCGGAAGAGTAGTAGATGATGCATTGGTGGAAGAGGCGTTAACGGCATTGACAACAGGTGAAAGTGCATTTAAGCCTTACACGGATGTATATAATGTTATAGTAAGAGAGGTATGCGGTACAGCTGTCTCGAATGCAGGAACTTTGGAAAAAATGAAAGAGGTATTGGGAATTTCCGAGGATGAGGACCTGGTTTATGCTGCCAGAAAAATACGAATTGAATCCGCCATGGCAGAACAATATCTGACGGAGAAGGAAAAGGACTATTGGCGGGAAGTTCTTGAAAACGAGGACACCGTGCCGTGGACCTATGAGTATTATGTGGGGCCTTATTCTGCGTTGACATTGGCGTATACCGCGATTGTACTGATTGCGGTTATGCTGGCGGTTTGTCTGGCAAATCTGTTTGCGGACGAACATCAGAAAAAAACGGACCAATTGGTATTGTGCAGCCGCAACGGAAGAAAGGTGCTGTACTGGGCAAAGCTTACTGCCGGAATGGTGTTTACCATGGTAAGTGCCGGACTTATTTTACTGATATCGGCGGTTCCGCAACTTGTGATTTTCGGAACAGAGGGACTCCATGCGCCGATTCAGTTGGGGATGCCGTCCGTTATGGTACAGATGACCTTCGGTGAGGCGATATGGTATTGCTATATGTTGACGATCCTTGCAGCACTTATGTATTCCTCCATTATTCTCTGTTGTTCGGAGCTGTTCCGCAACAGTACGGTGGCGGTAGTTGCAATCATCGGTGTATTGGTGCTTCTCCCAATGCTGGTAATGGTTCCGTATGAATACCGGGTGTTGGGACAAATCTTTGATTTGAATCCAATCAACACAGTGGCCATATGGGGATTCCTGGATTACCGTCTGGTGCCGGTTCCGGGCGGATTTTTGACCGTACAACAGGCGGCACCGATGGTGTACGTGTTATTGAGTGTGGCGTTTGTGTTTATCGGCAGACGGGCATATTTGAAGTATCAGGTTGGGGGAAGGTAGAGGAAAATTATAGAAAAGTTGCAGCCGCTTATAAGAGATTATAGGTGGTTGCTTTTTTGATAGGGGACTGAGGGGCGTGCAAACATTGACTTTGAAATAGGGCAGTGGTAGAATGAACAGAAGGAGTAAAAGGTACGAAAGGGGAATTACCATGCAGATAAACAAAGAAATCATTACGATAGAGTTAGATAAGCTAATTGATACAATCTTTCAATTACCGGAAGTAACCGCAGTAAAGGTCCGCGATGTATTAATGAAAAAAGGGGAAGACAGAAACGCAAAACTGCAGGATGCCATGGAGAAAAGCTATCATGATTGTTGCAGTGACGTGGACTTAGCAGTTTTAGTGACGCTTTCGGAGAATGATACCGTGACAGAGTCAGAGTATATGAAGCGGATTGACAGATTCGGAATCAGCGAAGAAAATTGTCTGGGATTTTGTTTTGTGGAGGGAAACAATATGTATCGCATTATCATGAAAAACGGAATGCGGTATGATTTTGGTTTTGAATTTAACTATGACGAGAGTGCAGAAAAGTTTTCTTTGGAGCGAAGGAAAGAGGAATACAGTAATCCGAATTGGTCCAGAGACAATGTAAACCGGTTCTGGTTCACGCAGATTCAGGCTTTGGGCAAGCTTTATCGCAAGGATTTTCTGATTGGTAGCCATCTTGCCAATATGAATCTAAACGAGACATTGGTACAACAGATGGTGCTTCGTGATATAAAGTACGGAACCAACCATCACCGTTATGGTTACGAAGAGGAACTGATTTATGTGAAATATCAGGGAAAGTGTCCGATAATATCAGGGAATGACATATTTGACCTTATTGCAGATAAGTTGTATTCCGCAGCATTGGCTTATGATGAGTTGACAAAGGGTTTCTATCCGGAGTACGAAAGCAGAAGTGAAATCTTCTTTGAAATTTGGAAGTGTTACGAGGAGAACCGGAAATAATAAGGATGACGAAAAAGGGAGGGCGTTTTATGAGGAAGACGTTTGTAAACACATTGTTAGTACTGGGTGTGATTGTGCCTGTTGTCATGTTGTTTTGGCCTTTTGTTTCTTGGGGAGATGGGATGTCTTTGATTCTAAGAATCATTCCGTCACTTTCCGCACAACTGTTGTTTTGCAGAGTCGCAAAGCACAGAGCGGTAGAAGCAATTCCTTTTCTGTTAACCGGAGCGTTTGCACTATGGGCAACAGACCTTTATATGACCTCACCGAGTTGGAGTAATGCAAGATTTTGGAAGGACTATGTGGCAGATTGTCTTTCTCCGTTTTTTTGCTGCTTTGTGGTGTATTTGATGTCGGTTTTTCTTAAGGAAAGGAAGGAAAAGCATGGTTGTATTGAAAGAAATAACGAGAGAGAATCTTGACGAGGTATTGGCATTAAGTGTTGCAAAACATCAGAAATCATTTGTATCTACCACTGCCGATTCTCTGGCACAGGCCTATGTGTATCGGGATACGGCATTCCCGTTTGCAATTTATGCGGATGAAAAGCCGGTAGGCTTTATTATGTTGGGATATTATGAGTCCAGAAAGCAGTATACTTTATGGAAGTTTTTGATAGATAAAGAACATCAGGGCAAAGGTTATGGGAAAGAGGCCTTGAAACAAGGGATTACATATTTAACAGAGCAATTTGGAGCGAAGGAGATTTATACCGGAGTATCTTTAGGAAACGAAGTGGCAAAGAGGCTCTATAAGTCCTTGGGGTTTGTGGAAACAGGGCTGATAGAAGACGGTATGGAAGAATTAAGATTGGAATGTTAATGCAATAGGAGAGATTATTACGATGGAAAACGGAACGACCAACTGGGGACAAAGTGTAACGGGAGTTGTGATTAAGGATAACAAGGTGCTGCTTGCCCGCCATACCTACGGCGGCGGAAAGGGCCTTCTCATTGTACCGGGTGGCTATGTGAATGCGGACGAAACGCCGCAAGACGCACTGGTGCGGGAATATATGGAAGAGACAAAGGTGACGGTAAAGCCGCTGGATATTATCGGAATCCGCTTTAACATGCACGATTGGTACATTGCGTTCCGCGCGGAATATATTTCCGGGGAGGCAACCTCCGACCATGAAGAAAACAGTGAGGTACTTTGGGTGGACGTGGAAGAAGCCCTCACAAGAGAGGATGTACCGGAACTTACGAAGAAGCTCATTGAAAGTGCGGTGAAAAACGACACCGGACTTCATAAGGAAGAGTATAACGGCAGTACAAAGCACGGAGCGTATTCGTTGTATTGTTTGTAAGAAAAAAGGCAGGTAACCGAAGTTACCTGCCGAACTGTCGTGAATGAAAATAGGTGGGGTGACATTCCCACATCTCCAACCGGGGCGACGGCTGCCCGTTCCGTCCTCTGCTTTTCATTCATAATAGTTTATTACTTTACAATTTAATTATACATGATTATTTTTGGTTGTCAAGACTTTTTGAGTGTTCCTTTTGCAATAAAGTTGTGAACGCGCCTATTGTTTAACACATACATACTTCGAGCAAAGTATTTGTCGCCGGAGGATACTCGCACAGCTACTTTAACATATTCATTGTCCTGTATATATTCTTTTACATATTCGATTGAGTCATCATTGGGATTTAGACCGATGTAATCAGGATTAGATAAGATATTTTCAAGTTCATCTTTATACTTTTCGTAATCGACGGGATGAGAGTTCTTCATGTGTTGAATATTGGTATCACCTAAATAAATATTCCTATCAGTGGCACAAGTGATACCAAGAGTACTTTCTACCGTCGGAGAGATTATTCCAACAATTTTTGTCATTTGTTACCTCACATTTCCTAAAATACTTAATTTATAATATCACGGATTGTGGTTTAAGTCAAGTAAGCAAAGATAATATTTGACGTGAAGATTGGGACGGTGATAGAATGTACGGGAGGAAGCAGAGGTGATATCTATGGTGACTAGATTAAAATACGGTAATACAAATACATTTTTCCTTCGTGGAACCGTCGGAAATCTTCTTGTGGATACGGACTATGCCGGGACGTTGCCAATGTTTTATAAAGAAATTAAACGACAGAACATCAGCCTGAAGGACATTACCTATGTTTTGGCCACCCACTATCATCCGGACCATATGGGGCTTGTCAGTGAGTTAATGAAGCAGGGGGTGAAGCTTCTTTTGGTGGATGTGCAGAGGGAGTATGTGGGGTTCTCGGATGAGATATTTGCAAGGGAGAAGCGTACGGAGGTTGAGTCGATTCACACAGAGGATGCGAGGGTGATTACTTGTGAGGAAAGCCGGGCGTTTCTTAGGAGACTTGGAATTGAAGGAGAGATTATCTCTACGCCCAGCCACAGCGAAGACAGCGTATCTTTGATATTGGATGACGGAACATGCATTGTGGGGGATTTGGAGCCTATGGAGTATTTAGAGGCGTATGAGAAGAATGAGAAGCTTGCAAAGGACTGGGAGCGGATTTTAAGTTACAAGCCGAAACGGATTTGTTACGGACATGCGAATGAAAAGGCGGTGTGACATATGATTTATAATGCGGAAGATTTGTTAAATAAGGTAGAGGAATACGGTTTTCTCCCGTTTTTTAAGAACGGAATACCGGGGTATTCCGTGGAGGAAATGTGTCCGCTAGAACTTTGGTTTACCGACAAGGAAGGGCCTTGGGAATGGAAAGGGCCGGTGGCGAAAAGCGGCAGGTGCATTTACGGGAAGTTTTTCAACGGAAAAGCGGGATTTGTCAGCAAAGAATGGATTCCCGACTTTGTGAATTACCGTAGGGACGGGTATGATTTTGATGCACGCTATGAGGACGGACTGGCGTTTTATAAGGATAAGGATTTGTACGACACGATTGCGGAGCACGAAGTGATTCTGTCAAAGGAACTGAAAAAGATTCGTAATTACTGCAAGGGCGGCAACAAAGGCTTTGATACCATTATCACACGTCTTCAAATGCAAGGCTATGTTTGTGTCGCGGATTTTGTTTATGCGAAGGATAAATTGGGGAATCCTTACGGTTGGGGAATTGCGCAGTATACAACGCCGGAGCATTTCTTTGGGGATGATTTTATTGCTTCGGCCTATTCGACGGACCCTGCGGTATCGAGGCAGAAGATAATTGACGGGGTAAAAGAAGCGCTACCTGACGCGAATGAGCAGCAGATAGAAAAGCTTCTGAAAATCTAAGGAAATAGGCGAAAAGAACGTAGCGGTTGCGAAACGCAACGATTCGTTGCGTGACTATTTGCCCTTGATGGCGTATAGTAGGAACTGCAAAAAGCAAAACGAGGAGGAGTGATCATGAGCGTGATTGGAAAGAATATTAAAAAGAATCGTTCAGAGAAGGGAATGACCCAGGAGCAGTTGGCAGAAAGTTTACATGTGACGAGACAGGCGGTGTCCAACTGGGAGCAGGGGAAGACCCAGCCGGATGTGGAGACCTTATCTGCGATTGCAGAGGTGTTTGATGTTCCGGTGGAGAACTTGATTTACGGAAGCGAATCACATACGCATAGGGATTCGAAGATTGTTATTGAAAAGACCACTGAAAAAGGAATCGATATCGGTGCGGCAGTGGGTGTAGCATTGGCGGTGGTATTATCCTATACGAAGTGGCAGTCCATCGGCTGGGCGATTTTCCACGGGTTGCTGAACTGGGTGTATGTGATTTATTATGTAATCAGGTATTAAAAAAGATAATATAATGTTTATGACCCCGTTTTCATTTGTTCGGAATGAAGACGGGGCTTTTTTATTAGTGAATGCTAGGATAAACAGTGTATTTTCTTGTTGAGTATAGGAAATAGGACTTGACAAGAATATTACTATATAGTAATATTCTATATAGAAAGGAGATGGGCGCGTGGAAACGAAAGGCGGATATTTAATTTCCCGCATCAAACAGGCGGGAACCCGGATTTTTGACCGCATGCTGGCAGCATCAGGGATAGATGCATTTAACGGTGCGCAAGGGCGGATTTTGTATGTGCTTTGGCAGTGTGAAGATATCAGTATCAGTAGTTTGTCTGCCAAAACGAGTCTTGCAAATACGACGCTGACATCCATGCTTGACCGTATGGAGAGTACGGGGCTAATCATCCGAAAGCCGGACCCGGCGGACCGTCGTAGTCGGTTGATTGCACTTACGGAAAAGGCAAGGGCACTGCGACAGGAGTATGAACAGGTGTCGGAGCGTATGAATGAGAGGTATTATACCGGTTTTACCGAAGAGGAAATTAAGCAATTTGAGACCTATTTGCAACGTGTACTTACGAATCTTGAAAAGGAGGATTAACACAATGAAAAAAGTATCAGTACCTGCAACAAATGATATTTGTCCGCAGACTCTTTTTGTTTACGGCACGAAAAATGAGGACGGAACACCGGATTTCGGACTGTTTTGCTGGTTCAGCTATTGTTGGTTTGACCGGCTCGGTGTGATTTGTGCCATTGGCGGAAGTAAGAGAACCTTGGAAAACATTCGTCGGAATAAAGTATTTTCCGCAAATTTGGTGGTTGAGAGTAACTTGCCTTTGGCAGATTATTTCGGAACGGCAGACGGGCGGGATGCCGATAAAATGGATGTTACGGTAGAGTGGGAAGATGGTGCGGCACTTCCGGTTCCGGTTCTGTGTAGCAGTCCGCTTACCTTTGAACTTGAAGCGGACAAAGAAATCACGACAGGGAAGCAAGATGAAGTCGTTCTTCTGTGCCGCATCCGAAATGTTCTTAAGGATGAGGCATTAACGGATACTTCCTTAACTCCGGAAGAAATCTATAAGAAAGTAGCGGCAGTTTGTACCAGTGTGGATTGTAATTATTGGTCCTGGGATGGCCGACATCTCGGAACGTGGCATGAGAGGGCAAAAGAAATCAAGGCTGATGTAGAAATCGGAGCGGCGGCGCTTGGAAATTAAGTTGAACTAATCCACTAATAAGGAGAAGAATAGCAGTCATGTGTTACGGCACATGGCTGGTATCATGAAGAAACTGTATGATATCGACATGGAGGAAATGGAGGGACCAAGAGGTGAAGTATGAGAAAAAAATAGAGATTTCATCCATGACACTACATATTCTGGCCATGGTATTTATGCTGTGTGACCATCTTTGGGCAACGGTGATACCGGGAAACGATTGGCTAACCGACATCGGGCGAATTGCGTTCCCGATATTCGCATTTATGATTGTAGAAGGGTATTTTCATACCCGGTCTCTGAAAAAGTATGTGGGCCGGTTGCTTGTGTTTGCAATTATTTCCGAGATTCCGTTTAATCTGGTGATGGGAAGTAGTTTGTTTTACCCGTTGCATCAAAATGTGTTATGGACCTTTTTGATTGCGGTGTTTTTGATTTGGCTCAATGAACTGGCGCGGAAAAAGGGCAAGCTGTGGCTTCTGATTGTAACGGGCATCGGTACCTTATGCCTGGCATTTGTGCTGGGGCTGGTGACCTTTGTGGACTATCATTATGCCGGTGTATTGACGGTGCTTGTGTTCTACTTTTTCCGGGGACGTAAATGGTGGCACTTTGTGGGACAGTTGGTATGCCTGTACTACATCAATATGGAAATTTTGAGCGGGTTTTACTATGAAGTGGATGTATTCGGACATACGGTAACCATCGTGCGGCAGGCATTTGCGTTGCTTGCACTGCTACCGATTTGGCTGTATCGTGGAAAGCAGGGTCCGTATAATAAGGTGATAAAGAATGTGTATTATTGGTTTTATCCGGTGCATTTGTTGGTGTTAGCTTTGGTTCGGATGTTGTAAGAGAAAGAGATGAAGAGTAGGGGGATATAAGGCGAGTATGGATAGGAAAATTGGAATTATCGGTTACGGTAGTATGGGACGGATGCTGGTTGAAAAATTTTTGGAAAGTAAAAGTGTTTCGACAGAGAATCTTTTGGTTGCAAATCGTACTTTAGAAAAGATTGTGCATTTGAAGGACAAGTGTACGGTGTGTGAAAGTAATCGGGAACCTGCGAAAGAAGCGAATATTGTGTTTTTGTGTGTTCGCCCGGGGGATATGAAGGATATTCTGTTGGAAATTAAGGATTGTTTAAAAGAGGATTCTTTACTGGTTTCTTTAAACGGTAGTATTATGTTTGAACAGATAGAGCAGATTTACAAAGGGAAAATCGCGAAAGCAATACCCAGCGTGACGGCGGAGGTAAATCAGTCCCAGACACTGGTTTGTTATAATGAACGGGTGACAGAGGCGGATAAGGAGTGTTTGAGCGGGTTACTTTCCTGCATGGGAACGGTAATTGAACTGCCGGAACAGGAGATGGGAATGGGCTCCGAACTGGTAAGTTGTATGCCGGGTTTTATAGCTGCCATATTTCAGGAACTTTGTGCGTCCGCAAAGAAGCACACGAGTCTTTCGGAAAGTCAAATTGCCCGGATGGTATTACATACGATGGTGGGAACCGGAACGTTGATGCTCGAGAAGGAATATTCCTTTGAAGATGTGATTGCCAGAGTGGCTACCAAGGGCGGCATTACGGAAGAGGGAACGAAGGTGATTCATGAACAGTTTCCAAAGGTTGCGGATGAAGTGTTCGAGAAAACTCTGGAAAAGAGAAGACAGACAACGATAAAGGCAAAGGAAAGCTTTGAAGGGACAAGGTAGGACATGGTACTTTTAGTGGTAGATACACAGAAGTTGATTACAAAGGCAAACTTATATCAGTTTGAAGTGTTTGAAAGTCGTATAAAAACTTTGATTGCCAAAGCCAGAAAATGTGGTGTCGAAGTGATTTATATCCGTCATGATGATGGAGTCGGAGAGGAACTGACAAAGGGTACGGAAGGCTTTGAGATTTATGAAGGATTTGCGCCACAGGAGGGCGAACGGATTTTTGATAAGTTCGTAAACAGTCCGTTTAGGGAATCGGGATTGCTCGCGTATTTGAAAGACAAAGGTGAAGACACAATTATAGCAGTAGGTCTGCAAACGGACTATTGTATGGATGCTACAATTAAGTGTGGCTTTGAACACGGGTTTCGGATGATTGTGCCGGAGCATACTAACAGTACCTTTGACAATGCGTTTATGACGGCGGAGCAGACCTATCGGTATTACAATGAGTTTATGTGGATGGGAAGATATGCAGAGTGTGTTTCCTTTGAGGAAGCACTTGCGTTGTTCTGAAAGAGGTGAATACAACAGATGAATTACTTAAATGCTAAAGAAGTCCTTCCACCGGAGCTTTTTAAAGAAATCCAGAAGTATGCCGGTGGTAACCTCCTATATGTACCTCTGGCGGAAGAAAAGGAAAAGACTTGGGGCGAGGTCTCCGGACAGAAGCAGTATTACAGAAAACGGAACCGGATGCTACAGAATAAGTATTTGTACGGTGTGTCGGTGGAGGAGCTGGCAAAGGAATATGCTCTTTCCAGAGAGACCGTGAAAAAGATTGTGTACGAGAAACAAGGTCGGGATGAACTTCGGTTTGCACCGGGAGTACAATCCGCCAAGGAATATAACGATAATGGGCTTCTGGAAGAGTGGATTCATACCTATCTTTTATTTGAGCGAAAGAACAAAGCGTTTTCGGACGGTTTGTATCTGGAAGACCGGTATTACTTAGGCCCTCTTGCCATGCCGCTTAACATGTTTGTACGCAGCAGCGGACCGGAGGAGGGAATCAAGTGGCAGGTGCATCCGGTGGTGTTTGAAGACAAGGTAAATGCTTGGAGGGAAAAAATTAGGGCAAATCAAATCCTACCGCCGGTGATTGTGGGGTATGCGGACGGAGTGTTTGAGATTAACTGTAATAATCCGTTGTTTGAGGCATTGGTACGGGAGGGAGTTACCTATTTCCCGGTCATTATGTGGACCACAAAGAAAAGCGATTACGATGATTTTGTAAAGAAGTATGCACCGTATACCGAGTTTGTTTTAAAGTAAAGTCGGGATAAAACGGGAGGTCATTGTGTGATAGAATGGTATGACACAGAAGGTTCGGTTAGGCTTTCTGTGTCATATTTTATACGGCAGAGAAGGCTTTGAAAAGGTGCGTATGCCGTAAGGAATCAGTAAGGGGCGGTATCACAGGATGACAAGGATTACAGTAAGAAATAACATATTTCAACATATTCAGGTATTAAAGACAAACCGGACCAAAAGAAATCGCTACGGAGAGTTTGTGGTGGAAGGTGTTCGGAACATAAATGAGGCGGTGAAAAACGGATGGCAGATAAGGTCCTTTTTGTATGGAGAAGGAAAGCTGTCCGATTGGGCCAAGGAGTTGCTGACGTCTGTAAAGACGAAAGAGAACTATCAGTTTTCACAGGAACTTATGAAGGAACTCAGCAGTAAGGAAGATACTTCCGAACTGATGGCGCTTGTGGCAATGAAAGAGATTACGCCCACACAGATGAAGCTGTCAAGCAAGCCCTTTCTGGTGTTATTTGACCGACCGTCCAATAAAGGGAATCTGGGGACGATGATACGTTCCTGTGATGCCCTGTATGTGGATGCTTTGATTCTTACCGGGCATGGGGTGGATTTGTATGAACCGGAGGTGGTGGCTGCATCCATGGGCTCTTTCTTCGCGCTGCCGGTGCTGCGGATTGCGGAGCAGGAGACGTTGTACGGAATGGTGGAAAGGTTCAAAAAAGAATACGGAACATTTCTTACGGTTGGTTCTACAGCCCATCAGCAGAAAGCAGTCTATGAGTTGGAATTGACATCACCTCTATTGCTTTTTGTTGGGAATGAAACGAAGGGGCTGAGCTACGCTTACAAAGAATTGTGTGACGAACTTTGCACGATACCCATGGCGGAGACGAGTGCGGCGTCGTCTTTTAATGTGAGTTGCGCAGCATCTATTATGATGTATGAAGTGGTACGGCAACGTAGCGTGCAATAGAGAAGGAGAGAGCAGATAAACCGTCGGTATAACGGGTAGGCGAACAAGGAGAAATTGATACCATGGTATACGGAACATTATCTATAGCAAAACAATATGACCAAGAAGGAAAAATAGATCAGTGGATGCAGGATTTTTTGCGGGCAGACGGAAAGAATCTTGCTCTTGCAGACGGACTTTTACTGGAGGAACGGCACTATTTCGGGCTTCGGGAGATAACGCTTACGCTTCTCTCGGATGTAAAATCCGGAGCACCGGAGTATCTGCATGCGGAAAATGACATTCAGTATTTTTTTCATGTAGTTGATCGTATGAAAGAAGGTCTTGCAGAGGGGTGGGATGCGCCGCCTCTTATCGTGGAATATGTGTATGGAAAGTTTCAGGTGGACGACGGAAGACATCGTTTGGAGATGTACCGTCAACTTGGCGCAGACAAGGTGTGGGCGGCAGTGTGGACCACAGGAGAAGAAAACAGAAAAACAGTTGAGAAGATTTTGGAGGATAACAAATGATTGGAATATGTATGAAATGCGGAAATCATGAGTGGGATAAGATTGTTGACGGAGCTACGGTGAAGTGCCCGAAGTGCGGACATACATGGGATAAGGAGACCTTGCCGCTTTTTATTCTCACCGGTTGCAGTGGTGTAGGGAAGACTACCACGGCGCAAATGATTCAGCAGAAGAAGGTAGATTTTGTGGTGCTGGACGCGGATATTTTTTGCGGCTATATGAAGTCGGAAACCAATGAAGATTATGAGAAACGGTTAAATTTAATAGAACAGCTTTCCATGAATATCATGCAGAGCGGTCGTCCGGTTCTTTGGACTATGGCGGGAAATTTGGACAAGCTGCATCATCAGTATTGCAGACGGTTCTTCCCGGATCTCAAAGTTCTTGCCCTTACTTGTGAGGAGGAGCTTCTCAGAAAGCGCATGAAGGAAGGCAGAGGAATTAACGACGAGAACTGGATTCAGAGTTCGGTGGACTATAACGAGTATTTTAAGACCCATGACCGGCACGGAGATACGGTGTTTGAAACCTTTGACATTAGCGGAAAGGCAGTGGAAGAAGTGGCGGAGTATGTGATTGATTGGGTAAAGGGAAATTGTTAGAATCAGACGGATGGAAGAAGAGGGCATGATAGTGCTCTCTTTTTTTATTGGGGTAAGTCAGGGCCCTCTTGCTATGTTTAAAAAGGCGGAATATTGACTTTCGAATAGTGCAGTGCTAGAATGAATGACGGAAGAGTAGGAATAGGAAACTGCCATAAGGAAGGGGAGAATAAGATGACCAAAGTATTTTTTGTCCGCCATGCGGAGCCGGTGCATGCCCATGAGGATGACCGCACCAGACCGCTGACGGCAGAAGGACTTGCAGATAGAAAGATTGTACTGGATACATTAAAGGATAAAGAAATCGACGTGATTTATTGTAGCCCGTATCGCAGAAGTATGGCCACCATTGAAGAGGCAGCGGCCTTTTTTGAGAAGGAAATACTTACGGATGAGCGGCTTCGGGAGCGGGAGAAGGGAAAAGAAGGAAACTCCTCGGACAATCTTCTGAAAATGCGTTGGGCGGATTTTTCCTTCCATGAAGAGGGCGGTGAGTCCATCGGTATGGTGCAGGATAGGAATATGGCGACTTTAAAAGAGATTTTAGCGGCGAACGAAGGAAGGAACATTGTTATCGGCACTCATGGTACGGCGTTAAGCTCCATTTTAAATTTCTACAATCCGAAGTTTAATTGCGACGATTTTCTGCGGATTGTGGACTGGATGCCGTATATTATTGAGTTGGATTTTGAGGGAACGGAATGTGTGGGAACGATAGAGCATGCTTATGTGGAAAAGACCTTTCCGGAGCGGATGGCATCCTTTAAAAAGTAGGGAGGAGAAGTTATGTCACAGAAAAGAATTAAAGTAAAGCCGGGAAAGACCCAGTCAAAGCTCGGATTTATTGTAGGAATTATCTTTTGTATTATTGGTTGTGTGGTAGTAATACCGGTTTTAGGACCTTTCGGTATTTTGTGGACCGGAGTTGCGGTGGTGATTACCGTTATAAATTTTAAGAATGGGTTTTCCGAGGAAGGGGTTACGAGCCACGAGATTATTATTGATGAGTCGGAGGATACGGCGGAGTGGGATTGGGGGACGACAGGAGACAGTCAAAAGTCGGAGTCGTCCGGTGAGGATATCGAAGTGAAGTTAAAGAAGCTGAATTCTTTATATGAGCAGAGATTGATTACTGCATCGGAGTTTGAAACGAAGCGGAAGGAACTGTTGGATAAATTTTAAAGAACGAAGCAAGCAGTTTAAGGTGAAAAGGGAGATTAGAATACAATGGAAACTTATTATTATGTAGTGGACAGCATTGACGGCGATTACGCCAACTTAAAGCGTACGGATATTGACACGGATGATGTAAAGCTGGTGGCTCGTGCGTTGCTTCCGGAGGGAATCAATGTGGGAACGAAACTGAAATACGAGATGTTTGAGTATGAGATTGCGTAATAATACATAATTAAAATAAAGGAAAGAGTAACGTGTTATGGCAAAGGAAAAAACAGTAAAAACAAATGCAATGCGGATTTTGGATTCGCTTAAGATTTCTTATGAGATGCAGTCCTACGAGTGCGACGAGTTTGTGGACGGTGTGACCACGGCGGATACACTGGGACTGGACCACAAGCTGGTGTATAAGACCCTGGTGACGGTGGCAAAGAGTAAAGCCTACTATGTGTTTGTGATTCCCATTGAGGCAGAGCTTGATTTAAAGGCAGCGGCCAGAGCAGTGAATGAAAAAGCGTTGGAGTTGTTACCTCTGAAGGAACTGACCCCGGTGACAGGCTATATCCGGGGCGGCTGTACCGCCATCGGCATGAAAAAGGCGTTCCCGACAGTCATTGATGCATCAGTGGAAGGGCTGCCGCATCTCCATGTTAGTGGAGGAAAGCCGGGACTGCAGTTAAAGCTTTCCGTTGCGGATTATTTAAAGGCAAGTAAGGCGAAGGTGGCGGACGTAATCGTAAAATAGGAAAGATGTACTAAAAATTTGGCGGCGCCTCTAATGGTTCCGCCTTTTTGTGTCGATATAAATAACAAGGATACTTATGTCGTGCCGGAGTGTATGACAAACCACAAAACAAAAGGATTTGGTTAAGAAGATAAGGAGGTCTTTTTATGAACGGAATTCACAGATTCGGAGGGTTTCCGAAAAACGTCAATGAGATTTTAAACGGTGGCAATCGCGAGGAACGTCGTGCTATGGGTAAAGCAAAGCGTCCGGGCAATGAAAGTGCCGCAATGTATGAGATGTCCGATAAGGCAAAGAAGATGGATAAGGATGAGCTGAAGGCTTACCAGAAGAATACCGGTGGGTTGCATTTGGAAGAGAAGAAAAAGGTAGAGGATGAAGTGGAGCTTAGCGAAGCGGCGAAGAATCTTTTAGCTGAGTTAAAGGAGAAGTACGGTGATATCGATTTCTTTGTGGCAGAGTTTTCTACCGATGAGGAGGCGCAGTACTATCACAATCAGTCCACCAAGAAATACAGCTGTGTCATTGACCCGAAGACTTTGGAGGAGATGGCAGCGGATGAGGAGGTAAAGGAAAAGTACGTCGGCATTATCGATACTGCGGATGAAAAGTTCGATCAGGTAAAGGAAGAACTGGGTGAGGATGCGGACCAGATTAAGCGTATGGGTATCACTGTGGATAAGGACGGTGTAGTGACTTACTTTGCGGAGCTGACCAAACAGACCGTTCTGATGCAGGAGGATCTTCGAAATCAGCAGAAGGAGATTCGTGCCGATAAGAAGGAAAAGGCTGAAAAGGCAGAGAAAAAGAAGGATGAGAAAGCGGATAAGTCAGAGGCAATACCGGGTGCCGAGAAGGATGCGGACAAAGTAGTATTCCCGAATAAGGTGACTGCAAGTACTATCGAAGAATTGACCGCAAAGCTTAAGGAACTGATTGCCCAGCGCACCGACAATAGGGAGGAAAATGATGCGGCAGCAAAGGAAGAGGCAAAGCAGGAAAGACCGCATTTTGATATGACATTGTAAGCAGAAACAGTAGGGGCTGTCGCAGAGGCGACAGCCTTTTTTGTATGCAGGATTGGAAAGAATAGTCTGTATGATGCATTGACGATATTCGGCTGAGAATGCTATAATGTGTAACATAAGTTTTGTTTCTATGAAAGATAAAACAAGTAATAGAGGATGAGAGGGCGGAAGAATGAGTACCAAAGCAGTATTATTTGACCTTGACGGCACGTTGCTACCGATGGACTATGACGGTTTTTTGCAGATGTATTTCGGGAATCTGGCAAAGCGGCTGGCAAAGGACGGATATAATCCGGACGAATTGGTGAAGAATATTTGGACCGGCACCAAGGCGATGGTAATGAACGACGGATTGGTCATGAATGAGACGAAGTTCTGGGAAGTGTTTGCGGAGATTTACGGTGTGGATGTATTGCAGGACAAGGTGTTGTTTGACGATTTTTACAGAGAAGAGTTTGTAAAGGCAAAACAAACCTGTGGCTTTGATCCGATGGCAAAGGAAACGGTGGAGTTGGTAAAGAGGTTGGGAATGAAGACAGCCCTTGCTACGAACCCGATTTTTCCGATGGTTGCCACCAGACAGAGAATGGAATGGGCCGGACTTAACAGAGAGGACTTTGCTCTTTGCACCACCTATGAGAATATCGGCGTCAGCAAGCCGAATCCGGCGTACTATCTGGAGATTGCAAAACGTCTCGGCGTAGAACCGGAAGAGTGTTTGATGGTAGGAAATGATGTGTCCGAGGATATGGTGGCGGCAAAATGCGGAATGAAAGTGTTTTTGCTGACGGACTGTCTGTTGAATAAAAACGCAGAGGATATTTCCGGTTACCCGCAAGGGGGATTTGCAGAGTTACAGAAGTTTTTGGAACTGTTATAATGTGGTACTTGCAAGAATGTAGGAAAATGTGGTAGTATAATACTTGAAAATGTGAAATGAAATACAAAGGAGTTTGCGTCGTATGTTAGGATACGATTCAAGGGGGTTTTTATATGGTGGAATTTTTATTTTGTTTACTTATCGGCTATTTGATCGGGGCGTTTAGTCCGTCTTATATTATCGGGATGCTGAGTGGGTTTGATATTCGAAAGCGAGGATCCGGAAATGCCGGAGCATCTAATGTTATAATTTTAAAAGGAAAGAAGATAGGGGCATTTTGTGCCATCCTTGATATTGCCAAAGCGTGTCTTGCAATCTGGATCACCGGAAAGCTGTTTCCGAATTTTTCTTATGCATTTCCGGTTACCGGAGCGTCTTGCATTTTAGGCCATATCTTTCCGTTCTATATGAAGTTTAAAGGCGGAAAAGGTTTGGCATGTCTCGGTGGTGTGATATTAATGACGGATGTACGACTGTTTCTTCTTATGCTTTCTATTGAGCTTGTGGTAGTTTTAATTGTAAATTACCTTTGTGTGGTTCCGATGTCTGCGTCTGTGGCATATGCGGTGATTTACGGCGTGATGAAGCAGGATGTACTGGCTGCATGTATCTTTATGGTGGCGGCAGTGGTTATGTTTTTTAAGCATATGGACAACTTAAAGCGTATTAAAAACGGAACGGAGGTACATTTCAGTTATTTGTGGAATAAGGATAAAGAGATTGCCCGGATCAAAGCAAACGGTGCAACGGAGAATGAATAAGAATGTGGTGGCTGCCCTTTGGGCAGCCTTTTTTTGTATGGGACGAATTTCAATCGCAGAACAGCTACAAAGATTACGAAACCTTCTCTTTCCCAAAGTATCCGCATCTGTGGACTTCGGATATAAGTCTTTCTAATTGCTTTCATGTTTTTATAAAATCAGTACGCAACCGGTCTCAATGCGACCTCCTGTCTTATTGAGACGCTCCCTCGGACATCCGTGTCCGAGGGCTGCTGCTTGACAAAGAAAGCAATAAGAAAGTCTAATATCCTACGCGGAAAAGATGTTCCTACTTTGGAAAGGGAAGGTTTCTGGAATGTGAAAAGATTCTGCGATTGAAATTCTGTTCATCTAAAATAAGTGGCTGCTCCAAAGGGCAGTCTTTTTGCAAAAAAACAGAAAAAGGTACCGTTACCTACTTGACAAACTTTTATACTGTGTATATACTGTGTATATAGACATATACAGTTGATGTGAGTGTATATGTGTATGAGAAACAGAAGAGTCGCTTGCGTGGGAGGAAGGAGATTGGTATGAGTACGGTTTTGGATGTGAAGATTCCCCGGATGCAACGAGACGGGTTTGCGTTAAAGGGGATTGATTTTTCGATGGAGGCCGGGTTTCTTACGGCACTTTTGGGTGTGAACGGTGCAGGCAAAACTACATTGCTTTCCGCTATTTCCGGGTTGTTGCCGTTGCCGGAGGGGGCGGATGTGTTTATCGGCGGTTTTTCGTTACGAGAGCAAGAAAAGGAAGCTAAGGAATGCATGGGTTTTGTTTTTGACGATTCGCCTTTTGATGAAGGAATGTCCCCGCTTTTGACGGGGCAGATGTACGGCCCTTATTACCGGAACTGGGATATGGAGAAGTATATTGCTTATTTAGACCGGTTTGAGATTCCGAAAAAGCGGGCAATCCGTAAGCTTTCCAAGGGTATGAAGATGAAGTTTCAGTTGGCTTTCGCGTTGTCCCACGGTGCAACGTTTCTGATTATGGACGAGCCGGCAGCTTCCCTTGACCCGGTTTTTCGTGAGGAGTTTATGGAAGTATTAAGCGAGATATTAGAGGAGGAAGATTGTGGAATTTTACTTTCTTCCCAATTGGTTTCGGAGCTTGAAGTAAAGGCGGACTATACCGTGATGTTGCATCAGGGAGAGCAGATGTTTTCCGACAGCACGGAGAATATTTTGGATAAGTTTTTGCTGGTGCGGGGCAGATATGAGCTGTTTCCGTATATGAAGAGCCGGATTCTGGGAGAACGTTTATCCGAACATACAGCGGAAGCGCTTATTTTAAATAACGGAGATCCGGTGCGGCTTAGTTTGGAGTGTGTGCGTCCGACCATGGAGGATTTGATGTATTATGTAAAGCAGGGTGTGGTTAAGAAAGGGATGGTGTAACATGGAGAAAGGGAAATCTGCCGGAAGCTATGTGCTGTATTTGTTGCGGGAATGCTTTTACCGGATGAAAACGGAATTATTCGGATGGCGTGGTCTGGTGTTGTTGGTCATTACAGCCTATATACTTATGGATACCTTTACCGCGGTGAAAGAAACCGAAAACTTAATGGCACAGGGCGTGGCGGCGCTTTGGATGGTTGTTATTTTTCCGCCCCGTATGGGAAAGCTTTTGTATCTGTTGCCTTTTACCCAAAAGGAGCGGGCGCGGTATCTGCGGACCTATTCCGTAAGCTATAATGTATTTTATGTAATGTTATTTTTTGTCATGGGGCTTGTGGCGTGTTTGGTTTCCGGATATTCCTTCTTTCTTTGGATGCGGCATTTTGTGCTTTGCACATTTCCTTTTTTGTTGCTTTATAGCGGTGTAACCGTACATGGAATGGCGACTATGGGACAACGGTCGTACCCGGATTCCGGATGGTTTTTCAGTACAAGACAGTGGTGGCATCAACCGGCGGATACGGTGGCCGGTATTAAAGAGGATTGCGGGGCGGCCATGGCCGGGAAAGCTACGTTGTCCAAAGAAGAAAGGGCAAAAAAGAAGAAAGAATCCCGTTTCTGGGGAGCTGTGGTGGTTTGCATGATTATTCCGGTCGTCCACGGTTGCGGAAACTATATGTACATGGGACTTTGCAGCCGGTGGCCGTGGTTTCTGTATTCCGTTTCCGGCCTTGCATATGTCAGTGCGTTTGCCGGGTTATATTTATACTGGAACCGGATTTCAAAGGAGTTGAATAAAACAGGTAGCACCGGAAAGGAGGAGGGCGTATGCAGTTTGTAGTTTCGGGACAATCTACACTGCCGATTTATGAGCAGATTATCGGACAGGTAAAAACCGCCATTGTGTCCGGAGAGATAAAGCAGGGAGATATGCTGCCGTCCATCCGGGCATTGGCGAAGGATTTGCAGATTAGTGTAATTACCACAAAACGAGCCTATGAGGAACTGGAAAAGGAAGGGCTGATTTATTCCGTATCCGGCAAAGGCTTTTATGTGTGTGAGCAAAATACGGACCTGCTCCGGGAGAAAAAGCTCGCCATGGCGGAACGGCATATGCTGGATTGCATCAAGGAGTGCAGAGAAGCCGGTATGGAACGGGACGATATTATGGAGATGGTGGAAGTACTGTTGGATTCGGAATAAGACGGACAGGAGGACTTTGTTTTGCAGAAGCAGATACAAAACGAGGAACAGAATACGTTAGAAAGCAGAGAAGCGGAACGGATTTTACGTCCGGCCCTGCAGGTGGAGGGTGTGGAAAAAAACTTCTTTCATTTGGGAGAAGGCCGTTTTGCGTTAAAGGATATTTCTTTTACATTGGAACGGGGATATATTTTGGGACTGATCGGACGAAACGGTGCGGGGAAGTCTACACTTTTGCGGATTTTACTGCAAAGTATTCCGCGTAAAAGGGGACGCATTCTGATCGGTGGCTATGATGTGGCGACCCATGCCACGGAGGCGAAAAAGCTGGTTGGCTATGTGGGAGAGGATTTTCATTTTTTGTCCAAGGAGACTTTACGGGAAAACGGAAGAGTGTTCGGAATGTTTTATCCGGAGTTTGATATGGAACGGTATTTGGAGCTACTCGCCCGGTTCGAACTGGGGGCAGATAAGCCTGCCGGTCAATTATCCAAGGGAGAAACCACAAAGGCGCAACTGGCCTTTGCCCTTGCTCATAAGCCGGAGTTGTTGCTTTTGGATGAACCCACCGGGGGCCTTGATCCGGTGGTGCGCCGGGAGTTTTTGTATGTGTTACAGTCGGAACTTATGGATGAACGGATGAGTATTATTTTCTCCACCCATATTACGGAAGACTTGGATAAAGTGGCGGATTATGTGGCTATGATGGAAAAGGGCCGGCTGTTATTTTTTGAGACAAAAGACGAGCTTTTGGAACATCTTGCGGGAGAGAACGGAGAAAGACTGACGTTAAAGCAACTGATGGTAAAGCTTTGCCGGGAAGGGGAGAAGAAATGAAACAATACATAAAAGCGGAGTTCGAGCTTTTTAAGAAGCAATTCGGATGTTTAATCGGCGGAGCTTGTTTGTTAGCGCTGTTTGCAATTTTATTATTGTTCTCCGGCATCGGAGGTGCCTTTTATTGTGCAGCGATTACTGTAGTGGGATGCATTGGGTATTTGTTTTTTGTGGTGGCGATTTTTATGAGTCCTGCGTCTCACTGGGAGAACCGGCGGAAAATTCTGATTACCGCAGAACAATTGGTACTGACATTGGGGGAGAGTAAGCGGACCTACTTTAAAATCCGGCTGATGGCCTGTGGTGTGTTTTATTTGGGAATTCTGGGCGTGATTGCAATCATGCAAATTCCGGCGACACTGATTGCCGGAAATAACTATTCCCTGTGGGGATTTTGTTTGGAAGTTATCATTTTTACGGCCGTGGTGTTTTTGGGATTTGTGGTTTTGTTTTTATTGCCGTCCCAGGCGTATGCATATTCGATAATTGGCTGGAGCGGTATGGTCGGAGGTTTTGTGGGAGGTTATTTCGGGGTGTTTTCGGAAGGAACCAAAGCGGAAGCCGTTGATCGTTTTTTTGTAAAAATGTTAGTTTGTGTTGCAATCGGAGCATTGGCGGTAGTGTGCCGGTGGATTTTGATTCTTCGGGAAGAACGGGGCGGATTATTTATAAAAAAGCAGGGAAGCAAAGCGAAGTAAGAAAGAAGCGGAAGCAAAGAGGTGGAATGGATGCGAGTATTGGTCAGTGCGTGTTTACTTGGCGTGAATTGCCGTTATAACGGAGTTCCGAAGGAAAAAAAAGAGGTAAAGGAACTGTTAAACCGGGAAGATATCACCTTGATTCCGGTATGCCCGGAGCAGTTAGGCGGACTTCCTACCCCGCGGACGCCGTCAGAGCGGAAGGGTGACGGCGTGTTTTCCAAGGAAGGAGAAGATCGTACCGTGGCATTTACGCGAGGGGCGGAAGAAGTTTTGCGTTTAGCGAAATTGTACGGATGCGAGGTTGCTATTTTAAAGGAACGTTCCCCGTCCTGCGGAAACAAAGAGGTGTATGACGGTGGTTTTACCGGAACGGTGGTAACCGGAGAGGGTGTAACGGCGGAACTGTTGCGGAAGAACGGTGTGAAGGTATTCGGTGAGAGTGAGCTTGCAGAATTTATAGAGTATATAAGGAGGAGTTAAGATGGAGTGCCCATATTGTAAGCAGGAAATGAAACGAGGCTATTTAAAAGGGGACGGAAGACAGAAGGTCCGTTGGCAGGAAGAAGGAAAAAAGTTATCGATTTCGGATAAAATGGCAGGAACAGGAGTGGTTGCAAAGGCTACCTGGGGGACATTTAAGATTCCGGGGGAATACTGTAAAAAATGTAGAAAGTTAATAATTGATATTGAGATTGCAGAATAGGGAGAAGTGAACAGAAGGAGGAAAACAGGTGAAGAAGAACAAGCTATTGCTTATATGGAGCATCAGCCTCATGGTGATTGCCGTGTGTACGCTGGTGATTACGATTGCAAATATTAAGGGGGCTTCTGTGCCGGATGCACTCATTCGAATACTGGGGATTTTGGAATTGGTTTCATGTCCGGTTCTTGCGTTCACAACAGTAAGAATGTATAGGAAAGGGAGAGAAAAAAAGGAAGAATAATTGCAAGAAAAAAGTAAGACCGCTACCTGTTTGGTTACATGAGTAGCGGTCTTTTTTTTGTTGACAAGTAAATTGTAGTATGATTTGCTAAAAGATTTTACTTTAAAATCAAACTCTGTACCAAAAACAGCACAGCCATAAAGCCGAAGTTGATTGCGGTGAACATAATAATATACTTCTTTGTCTGCTCCGGGTTATGTTTTTTGTACTCAGAGAAGGTAATCAGGCTTGCCAAAGAAGCAATCAAGGTTCCAAGTCCGCCGATGTTGACAGCAGGAAGCAGGCTTGCGTAATCCGTGGTAAAATGGGACAGAAGCACGGCACTGGGCACGTTACTGATGCACTGACAGGATAAGATACCGAAAAGCAAGGTATTCATCGGTAAAAGTCCGGAAAAGAAGTTGCTCACTGCCGGAATCCGGGCCAGGTTTCCGCTGAATACGAAAAAGGCACAGAAGGTGGCAAGGAGCGGATAGTTTACTTCTTTAATGGATTTTCTGTCCAAAAACAGCAGTAAAACTGTAATCGCAAGGGTACCCCAGTGGTACGGAATTACACGGAATACAATCAAAATACTGGCTACAAACAGGACGGAGTAAATTACGGTTCTGACCACCGGAAGATGATAATCTTCGTCGTTTTTTAAAGTTAGCGGTGTCGGCTTTACGAAAAAACAGATGCCGATAATCAGCAAGGTGGCTGTCACAAAGGACGGCAGCATAATCTGCACGAATTCACCGGTTCCGATATTGAAGTAGGAATACAGGTAAAGATTTTGCGGATTACCGAAAGGGGTAACCATACCGCCTAGGTTTGCGGCTATGTTTTGCATAATAAAGGTAAAAGCCATGGCTTTTTTGTTACCGGTACTGTTCAGTACGAAAAAACCTAACGGTAAAAAGGTAAGCAGTGCCATGTCATTTGCCAACAACATGGAGCCGACGAAAGTGATCATTACAAGGCCCAGTGTGGCATTCCGTAAGGTATGTAGCTTAATGACAATGGTTTTACTGATGACTTCAAATAAATGGATATGGGAAAAAGCCGCCACCACCGCAAGGGTACAAAAAAGAGTGGCTAAGGTACGCAAATCAAAGTAGCCGAAGTAAGCCGCATCCGGCGGAACCAGGACGCAGGTAAAAGCCATTGCCACGAGAGCAATGCAAAGCACCGTCTGTTTCTTTACAAAAACGGTGGCCGGCGCAAAGAGATGTTCATTTAACAGCTCCCAAAGGGAGTGATGATTTCTATGGATGGTATGTCTCGTATTCAGTGAAACTGTTCTCATGGAAAGATACCTCACAATAATTGCAAATTCTATATATAGTTCCTACAATATATGCAATAAGAAGCACACACAAAATTGATTGTAGCAGATATTTAAAAAAATGCAAGAGAAAAAAGAGGAAAGATTGATTAAATTTATTTGATGGTAAGATTTATGTAAAATGGATAAATTGCACGAATAAAGGAGTGACATGACGGGGAAACTGTGGTAGAATTACAGTAATAAGAGGTAGAAAATGATTTTTCAGAGGCGGTTAATTTTTGTGAGACCGAGTCAATACGCATGAGGAGGATCTGAATTATGGATATATTAAAATATATAAAAAACACTTTTGTTGTATCGATAGTTGTATTGATGATTTTTTTTGTCTTTGGTCAGGTGATGTTGCCAAAGGAAAAGGAAATATTGAAATTTCAATGTGATGAGTTTCAGGGGGACTGGGAATATATATCCGATACCGGTGAAAGGATTTCTGTGGAAATTCCGGGGAAAGTAGAAGCTGAAGCGGGAGAAGAGGTCAGGATTGTAACTACTTTGCCGGATGAAATTGACGAAAATAGAGTATTGGCGTTTCGTACTGTATGGCAGGATGCGAGGATATATGTGGGAAATGAACTTAGGGTGGAGTACTCAACAAGGGAAAGCAGACCCTTCGGTAGAAACAGTGCGTTTCGCTATGTATTTGTGGAACTGGAAGAGGGGGATGCAGGACGGGAATTAATGTACTGTCTGACGACGGAAACAAAATACTCCGGTACGATTCGGGAGATTTATACCGGAGATAAAATCGGTGTTATGATGCATTTGATTGCAGAATCCGGTGTAAAAGGTATTCTGGCAGCCTTTTTGTTAATACTTAGTCTTTTCTGTCTTACCGTATGTCTCTTTTTGAGAGTGGTGTATAAAAAGCATTTGACCATAAGCTATCTTGTAACGGCCATGCTGTTGAGTTCTGCATGGATGATTTCGGAGTTGGAGTTCCGGCAAATCATATTTAATAATATATCAGTTGTGGCGAACCTTACGCATATCTCCTTAATGTTAATTCCGGTATCCTTTGTGCTGTATATTAACGAGATACAAAAGGAAAGATACAAGAAACTGTTTTCTGTTCCGTTGGTGTATATTCTGGTGTTTTTTTTACTGTCGATTGTGTTGCAGGTGTTAAATGTCGTGGATTTGTCGCAGATGTTGCCGTTTTTCCATGGGGGGATGATTGTTGCCAGTGTATGTATTATTGCAACAATAGGAAATGATATAAGAAATAAAAAAATCAAAGAGTATACCTATGTAGGTATCGGAATTTTGGGTCTTGTGATTTCCACTTTTATTGAAATTGTTTTATATTATATGAGTTTCTCTACATCGATAGGTTCTGTTCTTGTAATCGGACTTATGTTTTTACTTGCTATGGCAATCGTAAAAACAGGACAGGATTTAATGGAAACGGAGAAGAAGAAACAGGAGGCCATACTGGCAAGAGATGCACAGTCAAAATTTTTGGCAAGTATGTCCCATGAAATCAGAACTCCGATTAATGCAGTGATCGGGATGAATGAAATGATTTTGCGCGAGAGTAAGGATGCCGGGATTTCGCAATACGCGGAAGGCGTAAAGCGCGCAAGTAACATGTTGTTAGGTCTGGTAAATGATATTTTGGATTTTTCAAAGATTGAATCGGGAAATGTAGATATTATTAATCAGGAATATGATGTGCTGGAGTTGATCGAAGATGAAAAATTGCTGTTAAATGCGAGGGCTTCGGAGAAAAAACTCAGCATAGAGACAGCAATAGACAGGTCCCTTCCGTCAAAGCTGTACGGGGACGAATTACATATAAAGCAGGTGGTGGGGAATCTTATTTCAAATGCCGTAAAATATACGATGGAGGGAAGTGTCTCCTTTAAGGTATATCATAAAACAATTGATGAAAATACGGTGGAGTTGTATTTCTCGGTAAAAGATACGGGAATCGGTATTAAGCCGGAACATAAGGCTGAACTGTTTGACAGTTTTAAAAGACTTGAAATCGAAAAGAACAGAAGTATACAGGGTACCGGACTGGGGTTAAGTATCGCAAAGCAGTTGGCCGAGTTGATGGATGGGGAATTGTCGGTTGAAAGCGAATACGGGAAAGGCTCGGAGTTTATCTTGAGAGTAAAGCAGAAGGTGGCAGACATAACACCGATAGGAAAGACGGAAGAATCTTCTTCAAAGAATGTTGATAAGGTTGTTTTTACTGCGGAAGATGCTTCTGTGTTGGTCGTGGATGATAATGAGATGAATTTGGCTGTTATCAGGCACTTATTAAAAAAATCATTAGTGAAGACAGATACGGCTTTGAGCGGTAGAGAGGGGATAGAAAAGACAAAACGGAACAGATATGATATTATTTTGCTTGATCATATGATGCCGGAGCTGGATGGGGTTGCCACGCTGAAAATGATAAGAGATGACAGCAATAATGTAAATCAGAACGGGGTTATTATTGTTTTGACGGCGAATGCGGTATCGGGGTGCAGGGAAATGTATTTAAACTATGGGTTTAATGATTACTTTACAAAACCGATAGAACCGGACAAATTGGACGAGTTGCTGTTATCCTATCTGCCACCGCAGATGATAAATCGGAAGAACGAAAAAAAATAGATGGTTAAAAAGAAGAAGTTACCTTTGGAAAGGTAACTTCTTCGACGATTCACGTTAAGCTTTGATTATTCCGCGAAATCGGACTCGGATGCCGGATTCGGAATATAGTCATCCTCGAAAAGCTCATATTCCTCTTCGAATTCATCTTCATCCAATACAACCGGATTGAGATAACGGTATACGGCAAAAGCAATCAATGCGATGGCAGCGATTGCACCGAGGATTGCGAATACATAAAGTGCGGTATTCTTCTTTTCAATTTCTTCTTCTTTCTTTAAATGAAGCAGCTCTGCAAGTTTTGCATTGCTGGAAACCAGTTCTTCTAATTTTTTCATGGTGTTATTCATAAGGTCGTCCTTCCTTTCTGATGTGTATCCGATTATAGTATAGTTTCCTCTGTATTAATTAGAGTATACCATAGCAAAATAGAAATTACTAGAAAAATTTTCTAAAATCAGCACTTTTTTAAGTTCGCAAAAGAAGCCAGCATTTTTTTGACCCCGTAAGATTCAAAAGAAACGGTAACTTCGTAATCCCTTCCGCCGTTTACAATATTGGTGACGGTTCCGGTACCGAATTTAATATGACGTACCGTATCGCCCACTTTATAGTCTAAGGATGCAGACGGACCGGAACCGAAATTTTTTGCGGTGGCGGTCGGAGCAGAACTGTAAGGAGCGGCAGTGGAGTGAATCTTCGGTTTTTCAAAGTCAAAACCGCCCGCAGCATTGCTGTAGGTCGATTTTCTCGGAAGAGGCATGCTTCCGCCGGAGATACTTCGCATCGGACTGTTCCCGAAGGCATTGCTGTTCCGGAAGGTGTTGGAGGTGCCGGATTGCTCCATTTTGAGAAGATATCGCGGAATTTCCTTAATAAACCGGGAGGTGGGGTTGTACTGGGTCTCGCCTCTTGCCATACGGGCGGAAGCGGCGCTAAGGTGCAGTTCCTTCATGGCACGTGTGATGCCCACATAACAAAGCCGACGTTCTTCTTCAATTTCTTCCTCCGGTTTTTCCGCATTGATGGAAACATAACTCGGGAAGAGGCCGTCTTCCATACCACATAAGTATACATAAGGAAATTCCAATCCCTTTGCGGCGTGGAGTGTCATCAGAACCACCACATCCGTGGACTCGTCCAGCGTATCGATATCCGCAACCAATGCCACTTCTTCCAAAAAGCCGCTGAGGGAAGGTTCGTCTGCGGTTTGCTCGTAAAGAACCGCTTTATTTATAAGTTCGTCTACGTTTGCCAGACGTTCCGCAGCCTCTTCCTCATCAGCTGCGGCAGATTTGATTTCCTCTGTAAGGCCGGAACCTTCCATAATTTCTTCAATCAAATCCTTAATGGAGTAGGAAGGTGAAATCGGTTTGCTGCGCAAGGCTTCGATAAATGCCACGAAGGAAGTCAGTTTACCGCAGGCTCTGGTCACG
This sequence comes from Lachnospiraceae bacterium, assembly GCA_017938405.1. Classification (GTDB taxonomy): domain Bacteria; phylum Bacillota; class Clostridia; order Lachnospirales; family Lachnospiraceae; genus SIG307. The sequence continues at coordinate 177,631 of JAGBBP010000014.1, read as the reverse complement.
GACGGAATAAATTCCGCGTGACGCAATGCTTCATAGAAGGTCATACCGTATTGTTCCGCATAATCGTCGATACGGTCCACGGTAGTGAGGCCGATGCCACGCTTCGGCACATTAATAATACGTTTTACCGCCAGATTATCAAGGGCGTTATCGATGGTTTTTAAATAGGCCAGTAAATCCTTGATTTCTTTGCGCTGGTAGAAATTGATGCTGCCGATGACACGGTACGGAATGTTTCTTGCAATCAGTTTTTCTTCGAAGACACGGGACTGGGCATTGGTGCGGTATAAAATTGCAAAGTCTTTATAAGCAGCGCCCTTTTCGTCGGCGTACTCCCGGATGTTCTGTGCCACACCTTCCGCTTCGGCATAATCCGTTGGGTACTGGGTGAAAAACACCGGAGAACCTTCTTCATTTTCGGTCCAGAGGGACTTGTCCTTCCGGCCTACATTATGGTGAATTACCTCGTTTGCCGCGGACAAAATGTTACCGGTGGAGCGGTAGTTTTGCTCCAGACGGATGACATGGGCATTCGGGTAAATCTTTTCAAAATTCAGGATGTTTTTGATGTTTGCACCCCGGAATTTGTAAATGGACTGGTCGTCGTCACCTACGACACATAGATTTTGTTCCAGTTCTCCTTCTTCATTGGTATAATTTGCCAACAGGGAAATCAGACGGAACTGTGCCGTGTTGGTATCCTGATACTCGTCCACCATAATGTAACGGAAGCGACGACGGTAGTAATCAAGTACTTCCGGATTGGTCTGGAACAGTTCCACGGTTTTCATAATCAAATCATCAAAGTCCAGAGCGTTGCTGGCTTTTAAGCGCTTTTGATACTCGGTATAAACTCTGGAAAAGTTCTTTTTGGAAAAGTCCATACTTGCCTGCATGGCATATTCTTCCGGAGAAATCAACTCGTCTTTTGCGGAAGAGATGACGGACAAAAAGGTACGTTCTTTTACGTTTTTTGTATCGATATTTAGGGATTTGCAGATATCCCGTACCAGCGTTTTCTGGTCATCGGAATCGTAAATGGTAAAGTTTCTGCTGTATCCCAAAGATTCGATGAAACGGCGTAAAATTCGTACACAGGTAGAATGGAAGGTGCTGACCCAAATATTTTCCGCACCGTAGCTGACGATTTTGTCCACACGTTCCCGCATTTCCTTCGCAGCCTTGTTGGTGAAGGTGATAGCAAGGATTTGGAAGGGACTGACGCCCTGTTCTTCAATTAAATAGGCGATGCGGTGGGTCAGAACTCTGGTTTTTCCGGAACCGGCTCCGGCCAAAATAAGGAGAGGGCCGCGGTCAAAAAAAACAGCCTCCCGCTGCATCGGATTTAAGGTATCATATATACTCATAACTGCCTCTTTTCTTGGATTTATGTAACGTAACATCTGCGTAATAGTATAACATAGGATGGAGAAAAAAGAAAGTACTTGCAACGTGGTTTTAGATACTATATAATAGAGAGAAGAGAAAGGGGAATGTGCTATGGCTTGGGAAGACAGTGAAGGATTACGGGAACTCCTGGACAGACTGAAAGAGATTTCTTATGTACAGCCGGATGAATTACCGAATATTGATTTATACATGGACCAGGTAACTACGTTTATGGACCGGCATCTGGCGTCCTCCAAACGTTACGAAGAGGATAAGTTGTTGACCAAAACCATGATTAACAATTATACGAAGAACGAGTTGCTTCCGTCACCGAATAAAAAGAAGTATTCCAAGGATCATATGTACCTTTTGATTCTGATTTATTATTTAAAAAGTGTATTGTCCATTACCGATATCCAATCCATATTAAAGCCTTTGAACGAGAAGTTTTTTGAAGGGGCGGGAGAAGTACCGTTCGAAAAAATATACGAAGAGATTTTTTCGATTCAGAAGGCTCAGTCCGATGTGGTAGCCAAGGATTTGGCGAGAAAATGGAAAGCGGTACAGGGAACCTACGGAGAAGTCAAGAGTAAGGATCAGCAGGAGTTTTTACGGAAGCTTTCATTAATTTGCATGTTGAGCTTTGATGTTTATATGAAGAAACAGATTATCGATAAGGAGTTTGCACCGCTTACGGCAGAACCGGACGAAAAAGAGGAAAAGTCCGAAAAGGCAAAGAAGAAGGAAGAAAAGAAGGCAGAGAAGAAAGCGGAAAAAAAGGCTGAGGATAAAAAGAAATAAAAAGAAAGAGTGTCGTATTGCAAGAACATCTTGTAATGCGACACTCTTTTTGTTTGCTAAAAAGAAATACGATTACTCATCGTCGGATGCGGAGTCCAACGGAAGATTCGGAATTCGTTCGAATACCATGTCATAACCATCGTTTCCGTAGTTTAAAGAACGATTTACACGGCTGATGGTTGCGGTGGAAGCACCGGTTTTTTCCGCAATTTCCAAATAGGTTTTGTGAGCACGCAACATGGCAGCTACTTCAAAACGCTGGGAAAGAGAAAGTAATTCGTTGATGGTACAAACATCCTCGAAAAAGGTGTAGCATTCTTCTCTGTCCTTTAAGGAAAGAATCGCATCAAATAAATAGTCGACCGCAGGAGTCCGGATTGTTTTACTCATAGGGTAGTCCCTCCTTTATATAAATTGAAACGTTCGTTACATTTCTTGCAGTGATATTTTAACACGACAAAGAATTGAAGTAAAGAGTTTTTTTTACTTTTGTCGAAAAAAAACTCATATTATCAAATTATATATAAAAAATGTAAAAAAAATTATATTTTCAGTAGAAATTTAGAAAGAGATGTGGTATACTGGTGTAGAAATGGGGTTTTGTGGGAATCTGTTTGGGATAAATTGGAAGGAATGCAGGATAGATTATGTACGAAATTATTGAAAAACGGCAGTTAAGCGATGCCATTGTTCTGATGGAAGTGAAAGCGGAGCGTGTTGCGAAGTCTTGTTTGCCGGGGCAGTTTGTAATTGTTAAGATAGATGAAAAAGGAGAGCGGATACCGCTCACGATTTGTGATTATTCCAGAGAACGGGCAACGGTAACCATCGTGTTCCAAATTGTGGGCGCATCTACGAAACGGATGGCAGCTCTGAAGAAGGGTGATTTCATCCGGGATTTTGTGGGTCCGTTGGGAAAGAGTTGCGAGTGGCTTTCTGAGCCGGTGGAAGACTTAAAAAAGAAAAAGATTCTGTTTGTGGCCGGAGGTGTAGGCACCGCACCGGTTTATCCGCAGGTAAAATGGTTGTGGGAACAGGGTGTTGCGGCGGATTGCATTATCGGCGCGAGAAACAAAAATCTGGTTATTTTGGAAGAAGAAGTACATAAAGTAGCGGACAATCTCTACATTACCACGGATGACGGTTCCTACGGTATGAAGGGAAATGTAAACGATTGTATTAAAAAGTTGGTTCGGGAAGACGGAAAGTCTTACGATTTGGTGGTTGCCATCGGTCCTTTGATTATGATGAAGTTTGTTTGTCTTCTTACGAAGGAATTGGAGATTCCGACCATTGTGAGTTTGAATCCGATTATGGTAGACGGTACCGGCATGTGCGGTGCATGTCGTGTGTCTGTGGGAGGACAGGTGAAATTCGCTTGTGTAGACGGTCCGGAGTTTGATGGTCACTTGGTTGATTTTGATCAGGCCATGAAGCGTCAGCAGATGTACAAGACGGAAGAAGGACGTAAGTATTTGAAGGAACAGGAAGGCGCTACCCATCATGGCGGATGCGGTCATTGCGACTAGCCTGAGACAGTAAGTAGGAGAGAGAATAAAATGGATGTTTTGAATAGAGTTCCGGTACGGGAACAAGATCCGGCGGAGCGTGCACATAATTTTGCGGAGGTGTGTCTGGGGTATTCCCTGGAAGAAGCAAAGGCAGAAGCAGACCGATGCTTAAAGTGTAAAAATCCCAAGTGTCAGACGGGATGCCCGGTAAATATCGATATTCCGCGATTTATCGGTAAAATCAGCGACGGAGATGTGGAAGGTGCGTATCATGTGATTTCCGAGTATTCCGCACTTCCGGCGGTATGCGGACGGGTTTGCCCGCAGGAGTCCCAGTGTGAAGCAAAATGTATTCGGGGAATCAAAGGAGATGCGATTTCCATCGGTAAGTTGGAACGGTTTGTTGCCGACTATGCAAGAGAACAGGGAATTCGTCCGGTGGTATCCGCAGAGAAGAAAAATAAAAAAGTTGCGGTCATCGGTTCCGGCCCGGCAGGTCTTACCTGCGCCGGTGATTTGGCGAAGATGGGATATGACGTAACGATTTTCGAGGCGTTGCATGAGCCGGGAGGCGTGCTGGTATACGGTATTCCGGAGTTCCGTTTGCCGAAGGAGACCGTAGTAAAGAGTGAAATTGAGAATGTAAAGGCATTAGGCGTTACAATAGAGACCAACGTGGTGGTAGGAAAGTCGGTTACCATCGATGAATTGCTTACGGAAGAAGGTTTTTCGGCAGTGTTTATCGGTTCCGGTGCGGGACTTCCGAAGTTTATGGGAATTCCGGGCGAAAATGCCAACGGAGTCTTTTCTGCCAACGAGTATCTGACACGGAACAATCTAATGAAAGCGTTTACAGAAGGGTACGATACCCCGATCGCGGCAGGAAAGAAGGTTGCTGTGGTAGGCGGAGGAAACGTGGCAATGGATGCGGCACGGACGGCGTTACGTCTGGGTGCGGAAGTATACATTGTTTACCGGAGAGGGGAAGAAGAACTTCCGGCCCGGGTGGAAGAAGTACATCACGCGAAAGAGGAAGGCGTTGTGTTTAAACTTTTAACCAATCCGAAAGAAATCCTGGTAGATGAGAACGGATGGGTAAAAGGAATGCGATGCGTAAAGATGGAGTTGGGAGAGCCGGATGCGTCAGGAAGACGCCAGCCGGTAGAAATGCCGGGTTCCGAGTTTGTACTGGAATTGGATACGGTTATTATGTCTCTCGGAACCAGCCCGAATCCGCTCATTGTTTCAACGACGGAAGGGTTGGAAGCAAATAAGAGAGGGTGTATCGTGGCCAGGGATGAGGACGGATGCACCGGTAAAAAAGCGGTATTTGCAGGCGGAGATGCTGTAACGGGAGCAGCAACGGTAATTCTGGCAATGGGCGCAGGGAAAGCAGCAGCGAAAGGAATCGACGAATATCTTTCCCATTAAAATAAGGATCAGGAAAAGGAGTTTTTATGGACTTATACGTTCAAATCGGTTTTGGAATAGTTTTGGTAGTGATTGCGGGTTTACTTGTTTTTAATCTTATGCAGAACGGGAAAATTCGTCGTGATATGCATAAGAGTGAGAATGAGCTCTTTGACAATTATCAAAACTTAAAAAATGCATATGATGAAATTTCTCAGGCAAAGGACGAGCTGGTAGAGCATTGCGAGGAATTGACCAGAAGTAAAGAGCGGATGCAAAAGACCGCCTATACCGACTATCTGACCTGTTTACCGAACCGTCTCGGTTATTCGGAATTTATCGAAGCTGAACTGGCTGAGATGAAACAGGGTGAGACCATCGCTATTTTGGATATGGATATCGATAATTTCAAGTTGATTAATGAGTCCTACGGTCACTCTTACGGAGACGATACGCTACGCGAGGTAGGCAGACGTCTGACCAGACTTGTGTTGGAACGCGGTGCATATCTGGCACGTATCGGCGGAGACGAGTTTGCGATTGTTTTGAAGGATTTTGAGGCCAGAGAAGAACTGGAAGCGCAGATTCAGCAGATTATCAATTATATCAAAGAACCGTATCGAATCGGTGAAAGGGAATTCCTGTTGACCGTGAGTGTCGGCGTGGTTGTGGCTCCGATTGACGGATTGAACTGTCAGGTTCTTACCAGAAACATGGATGCTGCGAAGTTTTTTGCAAAGACCAACGGCAGAGATATGTACATGTTCTATAACGATTCTCTGAGTAAGACCATTTCGGATAAATTGGAATTGCAAAGTGAGATTCGTAAGGCAATTGATGATAAGGCGTTCGAGGTTTATTTCCAGCCGCAGATAGATTTGGCATCCGAAGAGATTATCGGATTTGAAGCACTGGTACGCTGGAATCATCCGGAACGCGGCGTAATTTTACCGTCGGAGTTTATTCCGGTTGCGGAAGAAAGCGGTTTGATTGTGCAGTTGGGCGAGTTTGTTCTGCGGGAATCCTGTATGAAATTAAAAAAATGGCAGAACGCAGGTTACGTCAGCCAGATTTTGGCGGTTAACCTTTCCGCAAGGCAGTTTAAAGACCGTGATTTCATGGAGAAAGTGATCAATATTATCAAAGAGACGGAAATCAATCCGCGACAGTTGGAGCTGGAAATTACGGAGTCCATGGCGTTGGATGATTTGGATTATGCAATCAAAACGTTGCGAAAGTTAAAGGAACTGGGAGTAACCTTTGCGCTGGATGATTTCGGAACCGGATATTCCTCTCTCAGTTATTTGAAGCGTCTTCCGGTAAATCAGTTGAAGATTGATAAGAGTTTTATGGATCGTGTGTTGGAAGATCATTCCGACCGGAAGATTGTGGAAACAATTATTGCGCTTGCACAGGCCTTGGATTTGATTGTAATTGCGGAAGGTGTGGAAAGTGCAGAACAGGCCGATTTCTTAAAGTCGGTCAGCTGTAACAAGGCGCAGGGATATTTATACAGCAAGCCGGTAAGAGAAGCCGACTTACAAGAATTCCTTCGCGCATAGAACGGTACACAAGGGGTAAAAGTGGTGTAAAGCTTTGAAAATAAAGGCTTTTCGCCACTTTTTTTGATGTTGTTTTATCGGCAATATGCATAAAGAACAGGGGGAATGTTTGTGAAATATTCCGTCTTGAGTTACGGTTATTTGTTTGTTACAATAAATGTGTCAAATAGAAATTCGAATTTCTTTTTTCAATCTCTGTTTCAGAGAAGTTTCCATGGAATGAGTTGTTACAGTAGTAAATGGTTATCGAAAGTCGATACGTAAGTTTGGTAAGGGAGAAAAAATATGCAAACACAAACAAAGGAAGCAAAGTTGGAATTTGCACTTTTTAAGGAACAATTGTGCAAGAACGTGCTGGAATTGCTGGGAGATGCATACAGTACGGAAGTATTAAAGGTAAGAAAAAATAACGGCGTTATGAAAGAAGTGTTATATGTGCGGCAAAAAGAAAGTGACTGCATTCCCTGCTTTTATACGGAGGAACTGTATCGTTCCTATTGCATGGGAGAAAACGAAATCGGATTGGCAGAGCAGATGGTAAATGTAATACGGGGAGAGTGTGAAATCGTAAAAGAGAAGGTGAATCTGTTCTTAAGTAAAGAATGGATGACAGAGCATTTGTTTATTCGCTTGATTCATTATGAAAAAAACGCAGAAAATCTGGAAGATGCGGTTTACTTGAAGTGTTTGGATCTGGCAGCTGTTATCTATGTGCTAACGGAAAGCTCCGAGGATGGAGTAAAAAGTTTTCAATTACCGAAGCATATATGGGATACATTAGAATTGGGAACAATCGAAGCGTATTTTCCGGAGTTGGTTGAAAACACACGGCGCATGTTCCCGGAGACTATGGCATGTATATCCGCAGAAGAATCGGAAGAGAATGTTTTGGGGAGAAAAGCAATGGCTGTGACGATTCGCTGGATGGAACAGGAGGAAGAGTTGCAATCCGGACGGTTGTATGCAGTAACCAATCACAGGAAAATTAACGGAGCGGCAGTATTGCTGTATCCGGAGTTGTTAAAGGAGATAGGAGAACGATACGGAGGCGGATATTATGTGATTCCCAGCAGTGTTCACGAGGTGTTGTTATTGAAGGATACCGGAGAGGAACGGGTAGAGGAATTAAATGCTATGGTATGGACGGTAAACGAAACCCATGTGGCTCCGGAAGAAAGACTGTCCGATCATGTGTATTATTATTCTGTGTCGGAGGAGGAACTGCAGAGCAGATAAAACAAAATCCCCGGTGACTGCCTGTGGGAAGTCACCGGGGACGAATTTCTTAAGGTTATGTATTATTCGGAAGCGTTGGAAACAAGAAGTTCATAAAATTCCTGTAAATCATCATCGGTTCGAAGGGCTTCCAACATATCGTTATTGGTTTGCTTTGCCAGCTCCTGAATCTCTTCATTTTGGATGACGGCGGCACAATAGGCATCCGTATCCAAAGACGTAATTCCAAGATAGATACGCGGAAGACCGGAGGTATCATCTACATCTACATAGTAATATTCCATACACGGAGCAGGGGTGTCGGAAAAAACAATTTTCTCGCTGTGGGTTACAAAAACAATATAATCAAATTCGTTGATTCCCGGATACAGGATAAAGTTATAATCCGAAAAATTCTCTGTAACGGAATAGCGGGAGGATAAATATGTTATATTCAAATAGCCGGCATCCGTTACACATTGTTCCAAAAGCGGTTCGCTTACAACAAGACATGCGGTATGGTAGCGGCGAATCAAAGAAGTGATGGCAAGATTTTGTACCACTTCGGTCTTGCGTGCTTGTAAAAAAGCTGCTTCTGTCTTCTCGGAAAACGGTGTGTTCTGAATTCGGAATGAACCGTCCGGGAGCCGTTTGACATAGTATTCGGAAAACTGCGGGACGTAAAGTTGCAGGTCCTTGTAATAAAGGGAATAGGATGCGTATACAATGTTGTATGTGCCGTTAATTCCCGGATTTTTGTACAGTTCGATATTTTCTACATTTTTAATGTTGGCGGAAGCTTTTTCTATGGCTGCCGTATCTACGAGAGACGGATCCGACACAAGAGAAGAAATTGTATCCGTATCATTGCTGTAATAAGCTTGGATATATGCGGTAACTAACTCGCTTACGCCGGTAACCGGTTTGGACAATTCATCGTCCACAAGACCGTACGGGAGCTTTTGTTCCGGCGGCTCGGTAACAGTCGGTTCCGGACTCGGAGTAGCTTCCAAGGCAGGTGTTGGGGCTTTGGTTGCTACCGGAAAGGTAGGTGCCGGAGTGGCGGTAGGAGCTGCCGTTGCAGTAGGAGAGGTATCTGTTGTTACGGTAGGTTTGGCATGCGGAGAAAGGAAAAGAGATAATCCGAAAACAAGTGCCGAACTACAAAACGCCATAATATAACGTTTAAATTTCATTTTAATACCATCCTTTACATTATTTTACACACCTTACTTATCATACCAAAAATTTTGAAGAAAATCAACTGTTTCTACTTGACCAATTGCTGTTAATTGGATATAATATCAGTATTGCATCTGTAGCTCAGTGGATAGAGCAATGGTTTCCGGAACCATGTTAGCGGGGGTTCGAGTCCCTTCAGATGCATTTTTTCTTTGTTTCATAGAAGATGAATTGCGTTTTGCCGGGAGGGCAGTGCGACAGGAGCTTTTCCGTACTCAGACGTGGAAGGGCTCTTTCTTTATTTTAGGAGGATGATGATGAAAGCAAAAAAATTTGCAGCGGATGAAGTTGCGGAAGGTGTAAGAATCAATAAGTACCTGGCGGATGCGGGTGTGTGTTCGAGACGAGCTGCGGACGGTTTTATTGAAGAGGGAAAAGTATTTATCGACGGAGAGCGTGCGGTCATGGGGAGCAGGGTGCTTCCGGGCCAGAGCGTTATCTTCAACGGTAAAGAGCTGAAAAAAGAAGAGGACTTGGTACTTTTAGCGCTGAACAAGCCGAGAGGCATTGTTTGCACCAGTGATAAGAGAGAACCGGATAATGTAGTGGATTTTGTAAACTACGGAAAACGTATCTACCCGATCGGTCGTCTGGACAAGGATTCGGAAGGACTGCTTCTTCTAACGAATGACGGTGATATCGTAAATAAGATTCTTCGTGCCGGAAATTATCACGAGAAGGAATATATCGTAAAAGTGAATAAAATGATTACCAAGGAGTTTTTGCAGGGTATGGCAGGCGGGGTGCCGATTCTGGACACCGTCACCAGACCGTGTAAGATTGAAGCTTTGGACAAGTATCGTTTCAAAGTAATCCTGACCCAGGGATTGAATCGTCAGATTCGCCGTATGTGCGAGTATTTCGGTTATCGCGTGGTACACTTACAGAGAGTACGAATTATGAATATCCGTTTGGGGCATTTGAAGCTCGGAGATTACCGTAAACTGACCCCACAGGAGCTTTCAGAGCTGCAGAGCTTGATTCGGAAGTCTTCCAATACGCCGGTGCTGCATGATGCGTCGAAAAGCGAAGGCTGTGTTACCTATGCCGCTCCGAAAGAAAAGAAAGCGGCCGATACAGAAGGTCGTACGGACAGAGAGAACTCCGGAAGAGTGGGAAGCAGAAGACCGGAGGGGGAAAGAAGAGGCGTGAATAATTACAGAAAAGCGTAACGTTTTGCTGAGTCGGCTGTATCTGCTCGAAAGATTTTCGGAAGGGTAAGACGGTCGAAAAGGAAGGATGTCGATTATGGGAGAAACAAAACAGATGGAACATATGCGTGAGTTGCACCGCATCTTAAAAGAGGCGTCAAAGGCATATTATCAGGATAGTTCCGAAATTATGAGTAATTACGAATATGATGCGTTGTATGATGAACTGGTGGAACTGGAGAAAGAAACCGGCATTGTACTGGCGGACAGCCCGACGGTAAAGGTAGGATATGAAATTGTCAGTGAGCTGCCGAAGGAGGCCCACGCCGCCCCGATGCTGTCTTTGGATAAGACAAAGGATCGGGAGTCGCTGGTGGATTGGTTGCAGGGAAGAACAGGCGTTTTGTCCTGGAAGTTAGACGGTCTTACTAATGTGCTAACCTACGAGAACGGAGAGCTGGTCAAGGGCGTAACCCGGGGGAACGGTGAAATCGGAGAAATTATTACAAATAACGTAAAAGTATATAAAAATGTACCGCTTACGATTCCGTATAAGGGAAGATTAACGGTGCGAGGCGAGGCAATTATTACCTATTCCGAGTTTGAGCGGATTAACGGGGAGATTGCGGAAGCGGAGGCAAAGTATAAGAATCCGCGAAATCTTTGCAGCGGTACGGTACGTCAGTTAAATAACGAAATTACGGCCCAAAGAAATGTATTGTTTTATGCGTATACACTGGTAACGGCAGAGGATGATTTGCAGTTTTCCACCAGAAGCCAGCAGATGGACTTTCTGGAAAAACAGGGCTTTACCTGTGTGGAGCATGTACTCGCAACTCCGGAGACAGTTGTAGAACAAATCGGTAAAATGGAAGCGAAGCTTCCGGAAAACGATTTCCCGTCGGACGGTCTGGTGCTGACCTTTGATGATATTGCGTTTGCCAACAGTCTCGGCAGAACCGCAAAGTTTCCGCGGGATTCCATTGCATTTAAGTGGGCGGATGAGATTGCGGAGACGGAGCTTCTGGAAATCGAGTGGAGTGCATCCAGAACCGGGCTTATCAATCCGGTGGCAATTTTTGCTCCGGTGGAATTGGAGGGAACTACGGTATCCCGGGCCAGCATTCACAACGTAAGCATTATGGAAAGCCTTGCCCTCGGTATCGGAGATACGGTACAGGTATACAAGGCCAATATGATAATCCCGCAGATAGCGGCAAATCTGACAAAGAGCGGTACCGCAAAGCCTCCGGTGTGTTGTCCGGTGTGCGGGGAACAGACAAACCTTAAGATTGAAAATGAAGTTAAATCTCTGTACTGTGTTAACGCAGAGTGTCCGGCGAAGAAGGTAAAATCCATTGTCCATTTTGTAACCAGAGATGCTATGAATATCGAAGGTTTGTCGGAAGCAACCATCGAGAAGTTCTTAAACGAAAAGATTATTACGAAGGCGGCAGATTTGTTCCGGCTCCCTGACCATAAAGAAACCATTACTACAATGGAGGGATTCGGAGAGAAATCCTATGCAAATCTGATCGCCTCCGTGGAGGCGGCAAGAACCATTACACCGGCGAGATTTTTGTACGCTCTGGGCGTACCGAATATCGGCGTATCTACCGCAAAGGTGATTTGCCGTTCCTTTGAAGAAGACATTGAACGTGTCATGAATGCTACGGCAGAGGAACTGGTGACGGTAGAAGGCATTGGTGAGGTGATTGCGGAAGCGTTTGTGGAGTATTTTGCATTGGAGAAGAACCGGGCAGAAGCGGAGGAATTGCTTTCTCTTGTGACCCTGGAACGACCGGCGACAACGCTGGAGTCTGCAATTGCCGGAAAGACCTTTGTGATTACCGGAAAGGTTTTTCAGTTTGACGGACGTTCCGCACTGAAAGCGTTTATCGAGGAACGGGGCGGCAAAGTGGCCGGCAGTGTATCCGCAAAGACCGATTATTTGATTAACAATGATGCCACATCCCAGTCGTCGAAAAATAAAACAGCAAGAGAATTAAATGTACCTGTCATTACGGAAGAGGAATTCCTTTTGTTGGCGGGAGGAAAGGAAGAATAATATGCCTGTTAAAGTAAGTAATTTTTTACCTGCAAAGAAAATATTGGAAGCGGAGAACATATTTGTTATGGATGAGAGTCGTGCTATGACCCAGGATATTCGTCCGCTACGTATCGCAATTTTAAATTTGATGCCGTTAAAGGAAGATACGGAGTTACAGCTTCTCCGTAGTTTTTCCAATACGCCACTTCAGATTGAAGTAACCTTTTTGACAACGGCAAGTTATGTGGGAACCAATACACCACTTAGCCATCTGGAGCAGTTTTATATGACTTTTGATGATGTAAAAGAGAAGAAGTTTGACGGTCTGATTATCACCGGTGCACCGGTAGAGCAAATGGCGTTTGAAGATGTGGCGTATTGGGAGGAACTTGTGCAGATTATGGACTGGTCCGAGACCAATGTGACCTCCACCCTTCATATTTGTTGGGGTGCCCAGGCCGGGCTGTTCCATCATTACGGGGTGCACAAGGAGATGCTTTCTTCTAAGCTTTCCGGTGTATATCGTCATCGGGTGTTAAACCGCAAGGAGCCACTTGTCCGCGGCTTTGACGACGAGTTTTATGCGCCGCATTCCCGTTATACCGGTATTTCAAAGGAGGATGTGGAAAAGAGCGGTAAGTTTACGGTGCTTGCGGAAAGTGACGAAGCCGGTTACTTTATTTTGCTGGCGGAAGGCGGAAAGAATATTTTTGTTCTGGGACATCCGGAGTACGATCGCCTGACCTTGGATAAGGAGTACAAGCGGGATGTGGCAAAAGGCATCAACCCGGATATTCCGGTGAATTACTATCCGGAAAACGACCCGGAGAAGAAGCCGCTTCTTATGTGGCGATCTCATGCCAATGCACTTTACAGTAATTGGTTAAATTATTACGTATATCAGAATACGCCGTATGAGTGGTAGGAGAATAATACAAATACAGAGATGTGTCATTTACGAGAAAAATGTCGTAAATGACACATTTTTTTGTTATGCAAAATTTGAAAAGAAAAAAATATAAAATGGATTGACAAACTGTTTATAACAGTATATACTGTTCATATCTGATATGAACAGTTGAGGGTAGGAGGTGTCTTATGAAGATTCTGCAAAACTCAGAAATTCCGATTTATAAACAGATAGCGATGCAGCTAAAGGAAGAGATTCTAAGCGGGAAGCTTACCGCGGGAGAGTATCTTCCAAGCATCAGAGGACTGGCGAAGGATTTGAAAATTAGTGTGATTACTACCATGAAGGCTTACGAAGAGCTTTGTGCGGAAGGACTGGTAACCTCGGTACAGGGCAAAGGTTTTGTGGTAAATCCACAGGATACTGCCATGATACGGGAGCAGAGACTCCGGGAAGTGGAGAATCACCTGTTGGAGGCGTTAGAGGCTGCGAAAACAATCGGAATGACCGTAGAGGAAGTAAAAGATTTGATTACCGTGTTGGATCACGCGGAGTGAGGAGAGAAAAATGGATAGTGTAATTGTTGCAAAGGGATTGGTAAAAAAGTATAAGAAGTTTACGCTTGGACCGGTGGATTTTGAAATACCGAAGGGTTTTTCCACCGCGCTAATCGGTGCCAACGGTGCCGGTAAGACCACACTTTTAGATACGATTTGCGGAATTGTGGCACCGAGTAAGGGAGAAGTGACCTATTTCGGTGAGATTACGGATATTGAAGAAGGGGAGACGAAGGAACGTATCGGGTATCAGGCAGCACAGGGAATGTATCCGATGAGCTGGACTCCGTATGATGTGGCTGTGGCAAATCAGCTTGGTTTTAAAGGATTTCATGAGGAACGTTATTGGGAGCTTTGTAAGAAGTACGGTGTGGCAGAGCGGGGAGAGCGGAAGCAGACCCTGATGAAGATGTCCGACGGTAACCGTATCCGTCTGCGTCTGGCGGCAGTATTTGCAAGAGATACGGAGCTTTTGGTACTTGACGAGCCGGGATCCAATCTTGATCCGCTGATGCGTGACCGTCTTTGCGGACAGTTCAGAGAGTATCTGGAAGAGGGCGACGGAGAGAAGACGATTTTGTTCTCCACCCACAATATTGCGGATATGGAAAATGTGACGGACTATGCGATTTTGATGTATGACGGCGCTGTGATTGAGTCCGGATTTGTCAATGAGCTGTGTGAGCGCTATGTTCTGGTATCGGGAGAACGGGCTACCTTTGATAAAATTCAGAGAAGCCTTCTGGTAGAGGATCGGAATATGAGTACCTGCTTCGGCTTTGCAAAGGCAGAGGAAAAGGAGAAGCTGGAAAAAGCGGGAGCGGTGGTCGAAACGCCGAATTTGCAGCAGCTCAGTATTTTCCTGCTTCGTTATGCGGAGCAGCAGAATTCCTAGGAGGAGAAACGATGAGGGAATTAGTTTGGCAATTGAATATGAAAAAGCCGGTGATTCTTTTGTTGGCCGGTACGTTCGCCGTGATATTATTTCCAATCTGTACAATGATTGGGGAGGATACGGTATTGGAAGCAATCTGTCGCATGATTTTCCTGACATTGGGGGTTACCGCGCTCATGTTATATGAAGAGCGGATTTTGTTGCTCCGGGGAAAAGGACCGGGATATACGTTTTATCGCAGTATGCCACATACGGCAGAAAAGGAAAAAAGGCGCTGGTGTGTGGCGGATTTGTTTCTTGTGACAACCGCATCTGTTTGGTTTTTATTTTATGAAGGATTGCGTCTGTTGGTAAACGATTGTGGGAGCGCAGGCTTTCTATATGCGCTGTTTTTAGGGTATTTGTTATGTACGCATCTGTTCTACAGACATCCTTATATCCTGCTTTGTGTGATAATATCAGGGATGTTCCTTTTGGGATTTCGTCCGTGGGTTTCTGTTCATTGGGCATGGATGCTGTTGGCTGTTGGAGTGTTTGTACTGGGAGAAGTATGGTTTTATCAGAATATAGGAAAGCTTTGGGTGAAAGAGAGGTAGTGTGTATGGAACGTGAATGGAAGAGTGTAATGAAGTTTATGAGAGGAACGAAGCTATACCGGAAAACCTTCGGCTGGCATCCGGTTTATATCCTGCTTTGTTCTGCGGTGGCAATGCTGATGGGTGGCGGATATATTGTGGATGCATTGTTAGGGGAGGTATCTACCAATAGCGAACATCTTACCCTTGCGGTTTTTCCGGCAGTCTTTTTCCTTATTTTCAGTGCGTATTTCGGAAATCAATGCAATGCCATGGCAATGCTGGGGAAAAGCCTGTTAAGCGTTCCGCTTGCAAAGCAAGTGCTCACAAAAGGCCTTGTGGTAAGTCGGCTGGTGTCCCTTGCTATCTGCATGATTCCGGCAGTGGGAATGCGGCTTCTTTGTGTGGCGCTGGAATTATGTGAGGTGTCAATGTTAGATGATATGTTCCTGAGCTTTGGGGTTGCTTTTGTGCTGTCCATGGTAATATCGGGCTATAACGGGTTTAGCGCGTTGTTTCTCTTTTGCTTCGGATTGATGGCATTCGGATGCGCGGTGGCAAGAGAAGTATTTGAAGGGAAACTGGGATTTGTGGCAGATGCCGTAGTTGGCTATGTAATGCCGTGGTGGCTGGTAGCGCTTGTGTTTGTAGGACTGGTTGTTGGCGGAACATGGTTAGGTTTGGTAGTATTGGAGCATACCTACAAAAAGCGTAAGACTGTGTGCGTTTCGCCGGAGTTACAGGCAGTACAGAGATAAGGAGAAGGACAATGAGCGGTGACTATAAACGGGCCATGAAGCTTATGTGGGCAAATAAACGAATGAGAAAAGCTTTCGGCTGTGATTTCGGATTGCGGGGGCATGGGGGATGTTATCTTGCATTACTTGTGTTTGCGGCAATTCCGCTGTTTGAAATGGTAAGCGGAATTGAATTAAAGTTTTTTGATGAAAGATTTCAGATGGCGGGAGCCTTTGGAGCACTTGTGCTGATTGAGTCTTTGATGACCCAGAGCGTTTACGGCTGGTACGGAAATGTGGGACGGGGCTTCGGAGGCTTTCCTATGGCGAAGTGTATTATGACAAAGGGATTTCTGACCAATCTGTTGCTGTATTTGGGGGTAGGCCATTTGTTACTGCTTGGAATGCGCGGTGTATGCGTGGCAGCGGGAGCAGTGGAGGACAGCGGTTTCGATGATATTTTGTTCTTAACCGGGCTGGTTGTATTTTTACATTCTTTGATACATGTTTGGTTTTCGAAGGCAAAGCCCCTCTATGCGTCCGGTACGGAAGGAACTGCGACAACGGTGGAAGGCGTTATTGTTCCGATGAATTTGTTCGGTAAAATTAATTTGTCTTTGGGATGGGCGATTTTCTGGCATTTGGTGCTTGTCATAGTGGGAGGTTTCGTGTATTATAGATTTATGTCGGTCCGTTACCGCGCAAGAAGTACAGTGGCATCTACGGAATGGGATGCCACGAAACAGTAACGGGATGGCAGCTATAATAGACAAAGGAGAGTAGAAGACGATGATACCTGCAATTGTGTTATTTGCACTAACCTATGTATTGATGTTGATTTTTTCGAAGTACCGCCCCTACATTGCCCTGGGCTCGGCACTGATTTTTATTGTGAGCGGTATGCTTCCGCTAAAGGAAATTATCCCATCTCTGGACTTTAATGTAATCTTGATGATAGCCGGAACTATGGGACTGGTGGCACTGTTTATCGAGAGCAAGATGCCGGCGCTTTTGGCGGATATCATTATGGAAAAGGTGCCGAATGTGCAGATTGCAGTGGTGGCACTGGCGTTATTTGCAGGTATTATTTCCGCCTTTGTGGATAATGTGGCAACGGTGCTTATGGTGGCTCCGGTTGCTTTGGAGATTTGCAAAAAGCTTAAGATAAATCCGGTTCCGTTTATTATCAGTATTGCGGTGGCTTCTAATCTGCAGGGTGCGGCGACGCTGGTAGGTGATACTACGGCTATTTTGCTGGGTTCCGCACTGGATATGAGCTTCCTTGACTTTTTCTGGTATCACGGAAAGCCGTGCATGTTTTTCTTTGTAGAACTGGGAGCGGTGTTGTCCGCAATTATTATTGCTGTCTTGTTCCGTAAGGAAAAGCATCTCAAATTAAACGGGAAGGAAAACGGAGCAACAAGAACCGTAGTAACGGATTATGTACCGACGGTACTTTTGGTAGGTGCGATTGTACTTTTAATCGGAGCGTCCTTTATCCCGAATAAGCCGGATATTACAAACGGGTTGATTTGTACGGATTTGATGATTATCGGTATCATCATAAACTGCGTGAAGAAAGACGATATTAAGGCTGCATTGCCGCCGCTGAAGGCTATTGATTTTAATACCATCGGATTGTTACTCGGTTTGTTCTTAATAATCGGAGGTATCTCTCACATGGGTGTGATTGATGCACTGGCGAATCTTTTGGCAAAGGCCGGCGGTAACAACATTTTCCTGTTGTATACGATTATTGTATGGGCTTCGGTGGTGATTTCCGCGTTTATCGATAATATCCCGTATGTAGCTACCATGATTCCGGTCATTGCCGGGATTGCGGCAGCATTGCAGATTGATCCGACTCCGTTGTATTTCGGTCTTTTATCCGGAGCAACCCTTGGAGGAAATATGACTCCGATCGGAGCCTCTGCGAACATTACGGGTATCGGTATCTTACGTAAGGCAGGTTATGAAGTAAAGAATAAGGATTTCTTTAGAATCGGTATTCCGTTTACTCTGGCGGCTGTGATTCCGGCGTATGTATTAATTTGGCTGTTATTCGGAATGTAATATTTTTGAGAAATAATAAAAAAATGAACAGAACTCTTGTCTCTTATGGGCAAGAGTTCTTGCTTTTTTTTTGTAAAAATGGTATACTAAATTGATATCGTATGTTCCTGAGAAGAAAGAGACAGAATAACGGTAAAACCATCGGAAAGGAGGCTGTCGTTATGGATTGTAAAAGGGCTATGGAATTAATCGTACCGTTTATCAATGAACAATTGAATCCGGAGGAGATGGAGGCATTTTTGAATCATATCGACAGTTGTCCGGAGTGCAGGGAAGAGTTGGAAGTGAATTATTCCCTGATGACTGCCATGAAGCAATTGGATGAAAATACCGATCTTTCGGATAATTATATCGAGGAATTAAATCAAAAAATAGAGCTGTGTTATTTGGATGAGTTAAAACGAAAACGTGCCTGTTCCCGTAGGAGAGTCGTTCTCGGTGCGGTTGTATTTTTGTTGCTGCTGTTAAACGGGATAACCGTGGATAAGAGACGGGAAGAGGAAGACCGCAGATTTTTTCGCAGAATTGCGGGGATAGAGGAAGCAGGGCAGGAAAGTGACCTTGCGAATGAGGAAGAAGTCACGGAGGATTCCGAAAAGGAACTGGAAGAGGATGAGCTGCAGAATTCGGATGCAGAATAATCAACTTGGCAGAAGCGGGACCATTGTAAGGAGTAGGCGATGAAAGAGAAGCTTGTAGTAATTGACGGAAACAGCATAGTAAACCGTGCCTTTTACGGTCTGCCGGATTTGACGACCACGGATGGCAGACATACCAACGGTGTACTTGGTTTTTTAAATATTTTAATTAAGATTGCAGAGGAAGAGAAGCCGGATTATCTGGCGGTAGCCTTTGATGTAAAGCATCCGACCTTCCGCCATGAGATGTATGCGGAGTACAAGGGTACGAGAAAGGGGATGCCGGAGGAACTGCGTGAGCAGATGCCGCTTCTTAAAACGATGCTTTCTGCTATGGGAGTTCTGACCATTGAGTGCCCGGGCTTTGAGGCGGACGATATTTTGGGAGCCCTTTCCGCAAAGGGTGCGAAGGACGGTAAGAAAGTGTCCCTGGTATCCGGCGACAGAGACTTACTACAGTTGTCGACTGATGATGTGCTGGTGCGGATTCCGAAGACGAAGCGTACCGGTACGGAGATTGAAGATTATACCCCGGCACAGGTGGTGGAAAAGTACGGTGTCACCCCGGCGCAGATTGTGGATTTAAAGGGTCTGATGGGAGATGCCTCCGATAACATTCCGGGAGTTCCGGGCATCGGGGAGAAGACGGCGGTGAAGATTCTGACCGCTTTTCCGACGGTGGAGGAAGCCATTGCCCATGTGGACGAGGTTGAACCGAAGAAGGCCAGAGAGTCGTTACGCGAGCATGCGGATTTGGCCAGACTCAGTAAGACGTTAGCAACGATTAAGACCGACTGGAAACCGGAGTTTTCCTATGAGGCAGCCCGGTTCGGGAATATTTTTACGGATGAAGCCTATAAGCTTTGCAAGGAACTGGAATTTAAGTCCCTTCTTTCAAGACATTTTTCACCGGAGCAGGGACTTTCCAGTGATGATAAGTCCTTTGATGAGAAACCGCAGGTGATCGGTTCTGTGAAAGAAGCGGAGGAGCTGCTTGCGGGAATTGGCAAGGACGAAGCAGTGGGATTCTCTCTTTGCGGGGAGGAGCTTGTGTTTGCGGTAAAGGGAAAAGCCTACGTGTTCCCAACTTCCGTAACGAAGGAAAACGGTGTTTCCGGGATGCTTCATAAGGCATGCGAACGGCAGGCAGTGCTTGTTGCCATAGATTTAAAGGAACGCCTTTCCGCGGTAGAAAAGGATGATCGATCTTCCTTTGCCGATGCGGCCCTTTGTGCATATCTTCTTAATCCGTTAAAAAACAGCTATACCTACGAAGACATTGCCAGAGATTATTTGAAGCTGGCCCTGCCGGCGGCGGAGACGCTTTTCACGGCAAAGGAGCCGAAGCAGATGAGTCTCTTTGAGGAGCCGGAAGAGGATACGGGAGCTTCCGTGGAAGCCCGCAGACAGGTGGCTGCCTATGAGGCTATGACAGCTCAAACGGCGTATCCGGTATTACTTGACGAACTCCGCAAGAACGGTATGGAGGAATTGTACCGTACCGTAGAGCTTCCGCTTGTTTCTGTCTTGTACGACATGGAACAGGTGGGCATGGCGGTGAACCGGTCCTTTTTCAGCGAATATTCCAAGCAGCTGACGGAGGGCATTACCCGCTTAGAACAAGAAATTTATCGCTTGGCGGGAGAAGAGTTTAACATCAATTCCCCGAAGCAGCTGGGTGTAATTTTATTTGAGAAGCTTAAGCTGCCGGAAGGCAAAAAGACAAAGACCGGGTATTCCACTTCCGCGGATATTTTGGAAAAACTTCGCAGTGAGGACCCGATTGTAGAAAATATATTGGAGTACCGCCAGTTGGCAAAACTTAAGTCCACCTATGCGGACGGGTTACCGGCGTTTGTGGGGGCGGACGGACGGATTCATTCCAAGTTCCAGCAGATGATTACGGCAACGGGGCGGCTTAGCAGTGCAGAGCCGAATCTCCAGAACATTCCGGTTCGGATGGAGTTGGGCCGTAAGATTCGTAAGGCCTTTGTGCCGGCAGACGGGTGCGTTTTCGTGGATGCGGACTATTCTCAGATTGAGCTTCGTATTCTGGCCCATTTGTCCGGTGACAAACAATTAATCAGAGCTTACCGGGAGGCGGAGGATATTCATCGTCTGACGGCTTCCCAGGTATTCCATACCCCGTACGATGAGGTGACATCCCAGCAGAGAAGTAACGCCAAGGCGGTAAACTTCGGTATCGTATACGGGATTAGTTCCTTCGGGTTGGGACAGGATTTAAATATTTCGAGGAAGGAAGCGGAGGAGTATATTAACCGTTACTTTGAGACCTATCCGAAGATTAAGCAGTATCTGGATTCTTTGGTGGATGAGGCAAAGACAAAGGGCTATGTGACGACTCTCTTCGGCAGACGTCGTCCGGTGCCGGAGATTACATCCTCCAACTTTATGCAGCGTTCCTTCGGTGAGCGTATCGCCATGAACTCCCCGGTACAGGGAACGGCGGCGGATATTATGAAGATTGCCATGATTCGCGTGGATGCACGGTTAAAGAAGGATAACAGCAAAGCAAAGATGGTACTTCAGGTACACGATGAACTTCTCATCGAGACACCGGAAAATGAAGTGGAATATGTAAAGCAGATATTACAGGAGGAAATGGAAGCGGCGGCAGACATTTCTGTACCGTTAGAGGTCAGTGTAAGCACCGGAAGCGACTGGTATGAGACAAAATAAACGATAACGTTTGAACGTTTAACCGAAAACATTGGAAAATCAGGAGAGAAAACTATGAAGGTGATCGGAATCACAGGAGGTGTGGGTGCCGGGAAGTCAACGGTAGTCGGCATCTTACAAAAGCATTATACAACCGAATATTTGCACTGTGATGCTATTGCCCATGATTTGATGGAACAGGGAGGCAGCGCCCACGAGGCGTTGATTTCTTTGTTCGGTGAAGACCTGGTGAATGCGGACGGTACCTTAAACCGCAGTAAGCTGTACGAACGGGCTTTTCTCGGGGACCGGGTAGAGGAGTTAAATGCCTGTGTACATCCGAAGGTACGGATTTACGTGGAAGAGCGTATCGGAACCCTGAAAGCTGCGGGTTTTGACGGGCTGGTGTTAATCGAAGCAGCACTGTTAATCGAAGCGGGCTATCAGGATATTTGCGATGAATTGTGGTATGTGCATGCTCCGGTTAGCATGCGAAGAGCCCGGTTAAAGGCAAACAGAGGCTATTCCGATGAGCGGGTGGACTCGATTATGGCGGAGCAGGCATCGGAGGAATTGTTCTTTTCCGAAAGTGATTTTGTAGTATATAACGATTCCCCACAGGAAGACTGTGAGGAACATATCATAGAACAGGTAGAAAAACATTTTTTTGAAACTTCAGATAAGCACCGGGAGGAGGTGGCACAATGAGTCAGACGGACGGAACGGAAAAGCTGGTATATGGACTGGATATCGGTACAAGAAGTATTGTAGGTACTGTGGGTTATAAAACGGCGGATCGTGCTTTTACGGTAGTGGCACAGAGTACGAAGCTCCACGCCACCCGAGCTATGATGGACGGTCAGATTCATGATATTGCGGCAGTGGCAAATACCATTTCCGAGATTACAAAGGAACTGGAGGAGCAGACCGGACGGAAGTTAAAGGATGTCTGTATTGCGGCGGCAGGTCGTGTGTTAAAGACGGCAAGTGCTTTTGCGGAAGCGGAATTTGATGAAGAGATTGTGGTAGATGAGGAAGTTGTGCATACACTGGAAATGCTGGGTGTGGAAAAAGCGCACAAGAAAATGAGGGAAGAGACCAAGGATACGGGACATCATTTCATTTGCGTGGCATATACGGTAGTGCACTACTATTTGAACGGATTTGTGATTACGAATCTGGAGGAGCATAAGGCTTCAAAAATCGGTGTGGAAGTATTGGTAACCTTCCTTCCGGACGAAGTTATCGACGGCTTGTATGCTGCGGTAGGAAAAGCGGGTCTTCAGGTGGAGAATCTGACCTTGGAGCCGATTGCGGCAATGTTGGTGGCAATTCCGGAGAATTTCCGATTGTTAAACATAGCATTGGTGGATGTGGGAGCGGGCACCTCCGATATTTGTATTACAAAGGACGGTACCGTTGTAGGCTACGGCATGATTCCCATGGCCGGCGATGTGCTGACGGAAACCATTGCGAAAAAGCGTTTGGTGGACTATAATAGTGCGGAGCGGATGAAACTGGAGACATCCACAAAGAAAAAAGTCATTACATATACGGATATTATGGGCATTAAGCAGAAAGCAAGCCGGGAAGAGATTTTAGCCGATATTAAGGAACCGGTGGATGAGATGGCCCGCGCCATTGCAGAACAGATTACCGATTTAAACGGCGGAAAGCCGGTCAGTGCGGTATTTGTGGTCGGCGGCGGCGGTAAAGTCGGCGGCTTTGTGGAAAAGCTTTCGGAAGAGCTTAAGGTACCGAAGGAACGTGTCGCGTTAAGAGGAGAAGAAGTGTTGTCCTTTGTAACGTTTTTACAGGATGGGATTAAGAAGGATTCTCTTTTGGTAACGCCGATCGGTATTTGCCTCAATTATTATGAGCAGAGAAATAACTTTATTTTTGTGCGGGTAAACGACGAGCGTATCAAGATTTACGATAACGGTACCCTTACGGTGGCGGATGCGGCCATGCAGTATGGGTATCCGAACGAAAAATTGTTCCCGACCAGAGGAAAGGAACTGACCTTTACCGTAAACGGAGAGTCCCGTACCGTAAAGGGAAGACTGGGTGAGGCTGCGGAAATTACGTTAAACGGGCAACCGGTAGGAATGAATGCACCGATCGGGCAAAACGATAAGATAAAGATTACGGAAGGGACGCAGGGAGCGAATGCAACCTGTACGGTGAGTAAGCTTCCGGAAGCAAAGCTGGCCTTATCTTTTACCGTAAACGGAACAAAAATCGCTTGTCCGCGTATGTTGCAGGCAAACGGTGAAAATGTTTCCGGGCTTTATGAAATTAAGGAAGGCGATGTAATTATATCGCTGGATTATTATACGTTGGATCAGGTACTGGCTTTTGTGGATATGATTCCGACGAATAAGGTGTATGTAAACAGTGCTCCGGCGGAGCTGACCGCAAAGGTATACGACGGCTCTGTTATCCGTTTAGAGACGGAAACGGCAACGAAGACGGAAGAAACGACACCGGAACCGTCTGCGGAAGAAGAGAATGTGAAGAAGCAGGAGCCGGAGACTTTGACGGCGGCTACATCGAAGAAAACGGCAGAAGCCCCGGCGGAGCAGGAAGATGCGTACGAGGAGTACGTAATGTCTTACGATGACTATGTCAGGGAAGTTCCGGTAGAATACAAGAAGCCGAAGAAACAGGAGGAGCAAAAGGCATCGCACCTGATGTCGATTTTAAGTGCATTAAATGCCAGTGAATCTTCTTTAAAGTTCGGTAAGAGTATGTCCACGGAATCGCTGATGCCGATGCGGACCGGAGCACCGTTACCGCCACTTATGCCACGGAATACGGAGGCGGGGCAGGCGGCAGAAGAAACAATAGCTACAAATGCTTCGGAGGTATCCCTTGTTTCGACGGGCGGAGGAGTGTTACCGGAACATAAGCCGAATACCGCAGCATCCGAATCGTCGGGTTCGGAGGAAAGCGTGGCAAAAATGACCGGTTCGGGAGCATCGGAAATTGTAGTTATTGTCAACGGTCAGGCGAAAGTGTTAAAAGGAAAAAGTTCTTATCTGTTGGTAGATGTACTGGATGTGGTGGCCTTTAATCTGGCGGATGCGAAGGGACGTCAGCCGATTGTAAAGGTAAACGGAGTATCCACTACTTTTATGCAGGCTATAAAAGACAGTGATGTTATTGAACTGGGATGGAAGTCGTAATACGGACAGAGAAAGAAAAGAAAGAAGGTTTTTTCAGTGAGATTATGTGCAATTGCCAGCGGGAGCAGCGGAAATTGCGTTTATATAGGACACGGGCAGACGCATCTTTTGGTGGATGCGGGCATCAGCGGAAAACGAATCGAGCAGGCCTTAGAGTCGATCGGTACTGCGGCAGGGGAGTTAAAGGGGATTTTGATTACCCATGAACATTCGGACCATATTCAGGGAATCGGGGTTTTGGCCAGACGGTACGGGATACCGCTTTACGGTACGGCAGAGACTCTTTGCGGTATGCTAAAGGGTAGAACGAACATCGGCCGGATTCCGGAGGAGTTGCTTCACGAAGTGAAGCCGGGAGAATCGCTTTGGTTTGACGGGGTGGTTGCAAAAGCCCATTCCGTTTCCCATGATGCGGCCAATCCGGTTTGTTACACCTTTGAGGCGGAAGGGAAAAAGGCAGCCATGGTGACGGACCTCGGAAGGTACGATCAATCGATTTTGGAAGCTGTGGCGGATTCGGAGATTTTGTATTTGGAGTCCAATCACGATGTAAATATGTTAATGGTGGGTTCGTACCCTTACTATTTAAAACAACGTATTTTGGGAGAACGTGGACATTTATCCAATGATATGGCCGCAAAATTATTGTGCGAGGTATTGCATCCGGGGCTTCGGCATGTTATACTTGCACATCTGAGTAAGGAAAACAATTTGCCGGAGCTGGCCTATGAGACTGTCCGGATTGAATTGCAGGCAGCCGCCGACAGCCGCGGACTTCCCATGCCGGATTTGTTTGTGGCGGAGCGGGATGTACCGTCCCGGCCGGTCGGAACCGAGGTTATAGCAAAACAATTAGAATTATTCGCATAAGCGAAACAACAGGAGGATATGAAGATGAAGAAGACGATTATTACGGTAGTAGGTAAGGACTGTGTAGGTATTATTGCAAAGGTATGTACCTATCTTGCGGAGAACAAAGTAAATATTCTGGACATTTCCCAGACTATCGTACAGGACTACTTCAACATGATGATGGTAGTGGATGCCAATAATTCCCCGAAGGAAAATCACGAGATTGCCGAGGATTTGGATGCCATCGGTAAGGAAATCGGCGTGATTATTAAGGCACAGCACGAAGATATTTTCGATATGATGCACAGAATCTAAATGTGTTTCAAAGGGGATACGGCAACATATCGATTTAAAATGAGAGTGAGGATTAAAAAATGATTAATATTCATGAAGTCATAGAGACAAACCAGATGATTGAAAAGGAAAATCTGGACGTGCGTACCATTACCATGGGTATCAGCCTTTTGGATTGTGCGGACACGAATCTGGATGAATTAAATCGTAAGGTTTACGAGAAAATAACTACCATGGCAAAGGATTTGGTAGAGACCGGTGAGCGTCTCGGTAAGAAATTCGGGATTCCGATTGTAAACAAGCGTATTTCCGTAACGCCGATTGCAATGGTAGGTTCTTCCGCTTGTAAAAAACCGGAGGATTTTGTGACCATCGCAAAAACTTTGGACCGTGCGGCAAAGACCGTAGGTGTGAACTTTATCGGCGGTTATTCTGCTCTTGTAAGTAAGGGTATGACTACGGCAGACCGTCTTTTGATTGAGTCCATTCCGCAGGCACTGGCAGAGACGGAGCGGGTATGTTCTTCCGTAAATGTAGGCTCCACTCGTACCGGTATCAATATGGATGCGGTACGTCTGATGGGTGAAATTGTACTGAAGACCGCAGAAGCAACCAAGGAGAAGGATTCCCTCGGTTGTGCGAAGCTTGTTATTTTCTGTAATGCACCGGACGACAACCCGTTTATGGCAGGTGCCTTCCACGGCGTGACCGAAGCGGATGCCATTATTAACGTAGGTGTCAGCGGCCCGGGCGTAGTTAAGACTGCGTTAGAGTCTGTTCGCGGAGCTGATTTCGGTACTCTTTGCGAGACCATTAAGAAGACGGCGTTTAAAATCACCCGTGTTGGACAGTTGATTGCTACCGAGGCTTCTAAGGCTCTCGGAATTCCGTTCGGTATTGTGGATTTATCTCTGGCTCCGACCCCGGCAGTGGGCGATTCCGTGGCGGAGATTTTTCAGGAAATGGGTTTGGAGCATGCAGGCGCACCGGGTACAACGGCAGCTCTTGCACTGTTAAACGACCAGGTAAAGAAGGGCGGCGTTATGGCGTCTTCTTATGTGGGTGGTTTAAGCGGTGCGTTTATTCCGGTCAGTGAGGACCAGGGCATGATTGATGCGGTACAGGCAGGTGCCCTTACGTTAGAAAAGCTGGAGGCAATGACCTGTGTATGTTCCGTAGGTCTGGATATGATTGCGATTCCGGGTAGTACGAAGGCAACGACGATTTCCGGTATTATTGCGGATGAAATGGCCATCGGCATGATTAATGCGAAGACCACGGCGGTACGTCTGATTCCGGTCATCGGAAAAGACGTAGGTGATATTGTAGAGTTCGGCGGACTTTTAGGATATGCGCCGA
Source organism: Lachnospiraceae bacterium (assembly GCA_017938405.1). GTDB lineage: Bacteria > Bacillota > Clostridia > Lachnospirales > Lachnospiraceae > SIG307. The sequence continues at coordinate 150,543 of JAGBBP010000014.1, read as the reverse complement.
TTATGCCGGTAAATAACTTCTCCTGCGATGCATTTGTGGCACGAGGAGGAAGAATTCCGGCACCGATTCACAGTTTTAAGAATTAAGGAGGCATCCCATGTTAGCGGAATTGGAAGTACTGGATTATAAAAAGATATTATATTATTTTTCGGAGATTTCCGGGATTCCGCACGGTTCCGGAAATGTAGGACGTATTGCGGATTATCTGGAAGAATTTGCAAAAGAGAATCGGATTCGTTATGTAAGGGATACCGCGGATAATGTGATTTTTTATAAAGATGCAACGGAAGGATACGAGCATTTTCCTACGATTATTTTGCAGGGACACATGGACATGGTATGTGAAAAAGAGGCAGACGCGACCATTGATTTTGCCAATGACGGACTTAACCTTAAGACAGACGGAGAATGGTTGTTTGCGGATAAAACCACCCTTGGGGGAGATGACGGAATTGCGGTAGCTTATTGTATGGCAATCCTTACGGACGATACCTTAAAGCATCCGGCATTGGAAATGATAATTACTACGGATGAAGAGACCGGTATGGATGGAGCAAAAGCACTGGATGCGTCTTCGATTTCGGGGAAATATTTGATTAATATTGATTCCGAAGAGGAGAATATGGTACTTTGCGGCTGTGCCGGCGGTATGCGGGTTGCGGGAGAACTTCCGGTGGAACGGGTGCTTGCAGGAGGAAGCAGAGCAAAGGTAACGGTTTCCGGGTTACAAGGAGGACATTCCGGTGTAGAAATCGATAAGAACCGGACCAATGCGGTTTTGTTTTTGGCAAGATACTTGTACTTGTTACGGGAAAAAGTGCCGTTTTTGGTGGAGGATTTTTCCGGCGGACAAAAGGATAATGCCATTCCGAGAGAGGCGGAAGCTATGCTGTTGTTCCCGGAAGGGATTTCCGCAGAAGCTGCCGAGGTAGCGAAAGGGATTGCAAAAGAGATGACGGCTGAGATTTCTGCGGCGGAGCCGGGAGCGGATATCCGTTTTTCACCGGAAGATGAGGTTTCGGAAGTTCCGGTGATGCATCCCCGTTCTTTTGAAAAATTCCTGTTTCTTTTGCTTCAGGCACCAAACGGCGTACAGGCAAACAGTGCCGAAATACCGGGGTTGGTAGAAAGTTCTTTGAATTTGGGAATCTGTAAGATGACTTCCGAAGGAATGGAACTGCACTGGGCTTTACGTAGCAGTAAAAAGAGTTATTTGCACTTTTTAAAAGAGAAATTAACATACTTGATTGCGTTTCTCGGAGGAGAATATAGCGTATCCGGGGAATATCCGGCATGGGAATATAAGGAAGAGTCCCGGTTACGGAAGATATATACGGAAGCATACCGAGAGATGTTTGGAATATTGCCGGAAACAGCAATTATTCATGCGGGATTGGAATGTGGAATTTTAAGTGAAAAAATACCGGATTTGGATATTATATCCATCGGTCCGGATATGAAGGACATTCATACACCGGCGGAGCGGTTACACATTGCATCCGCGATTCGAATGTATAAACTATTGGAGAATATATTGGAAAACGGCGGTATAATTTAGATTTTGGGGTGTGCGTATGGAGAAACGTCGTAAAATGAAAACGGCTACAAAAGTTTGTTTGTTTCTTGTTTTTGCACTTGTGGTTTTGGTGGGTTATATGACAGGTACAAAAAAAGGGAAGCAACTTACGTCAAAAGCGGTAGCCGGGTATTTGCATGAGCGGGTGAATTATGTAGAGAAGAATAAAGAAAATCGGAAAGAGGTCAAAAACGAGCCAGAGGAAGAGATGAGTTCCGGTGAAAATCCGAAGAATGCAAAATCGGATGAGTTTGAAGAAAAAGAGTATTATCACATTTTATTGTTGGGCGAGGAAGCACTGAAATCCTCGCCGGGAAAGGGAAGAACGGATACGATGATACTTGCTACCGTTGATACGGTGCAGAAAAGAGTGGTGCTGACTTCGGTACTCCGGGATACGTATGTGGAGCCGGAGGGAATGAATCCGTGCAAAATCAATGCGGTATATGCCCGGTTGGGAGTAAACGGTTTGTATGAGATTTTATATGAGAAAATCGGTATTTTACCGGACGGATATATGAAAGTCGGGTTTGATGATTTTGAAAAAATTATCGATATGTTAGGCGGTGCGGAAGTGATGCTGACCCGGGAAGAAGCGGAATATTTGAATACCCATGACTACATTTCAAAAGAAGAGTACCGGACTGTGGTTGCGGGAGAGCAGGTGCTAAACGGAAACCAGACTTTAGGATATTGTCGTGTAAGATTTGTGCCGAATTGTAACGGAACAAAGTACGATTACGGACGTACCGAACGGCAACGTATGGTATTAAGTAATTTGTTTGAGCGATATAAAGCGGTCGGATTTACCAAAAAGATTAAGATTGCGGAAGATGCGTTGGGCTACATAGAGACAGACATCGGCGAAGCTTTGATGGAGAAGTTGATCTATGCTGCTTATGAAGGACGGATCACAAAATTAGAACAGAGACAACTTCCGGCAGAAGGAACGTTCCGGTCAGCAGATAAAGGAGCGGTTACCAGTGCATTGGAGGCAGACTGGGAAAGAAATAAAGAAATCTTTTGGAATATATTTGAATAAAGGAAAAGGTGGATTGGACTATGAACAAAGAAGAAAATTTTGTGGCGGATGAAATGACAACCGAAGAGAGCGAAACTGTAGTCGAAGAAACAGTGGAAGCGGAAGAGACATCTGTAGTCGAAGAAGCGGTATCTGTAGTCGAAGAAACGACAGGGGAGGACATGTCTGCGGTGGAAGAGACGGCGAAGACGGAGGAAATGCCGGCAGATGAGGGAAAAGCGTCCATATTTGACGGGTTTGCGATTGATGACGAAACCGGGGAAGTGATTGTTCCCCGTGCTACCGTAGGAGTGGTATCCGATGACGAGCAGGTACAGACGGACGCGGAAGGCACTGCTGCATCCGAATTGTCATACATACCGGTACAGCTGGATGGAGAAGAACTTCCGGAGCTTCGGTTTGATTTTGAATTCGGAGAAGAGGAGTTCGCAAATTCCGAGCAGACTGCAGAGGAAGATGTGATTTTGCAAAATATCGATGAAGCACTTGCGGCACAGATGGCAGTCAGCCTCGGACCGGATGAAGCTTTGAAGGAAGAAAAATCCAAGCGTAAGAAAAACTTATGGCAGCGGATTCCGTTATGGTGCAGAATAACAATGATTTCACTATGTTCCATTTGTCTGGTTTTGGTGTTATTGGTCGGAACGAAACCGGGACGAAAGTTGATTTACGGCATGGTAGCAGGGTACTTGGACGAAGGACTTACCAGACCGGACGAAGTGACACCGGCACCGACGGCAGAACCGGTAAATCCGAATCAGCAGCAGCCGACGCAACCGTTGGTGGAGCCGGGTGAGAATATTGTGACACCGGCACCGGAACCGGAGAACGGACCACGCAAGGAAGAGCATGTGTACAATGTTTTGTTAATCGGGGAAGAAGCGCTTCCGCAGTTTGGCGGAAGACGTTCCGATTCCATGATTTTAGTGTCCATCAATTCCAAAGATAAAAAGATTTATATGACTTCTTTGATGCGTGATTTGTATGTGCAGATTCCGGGATATGGCGATAATAAGTTAAATGCGGCTTATGCATACGGAGGACCGGATTTACTGGTAAGTACCGTTGAGAAGAATTTGCATGTAAAGATTGACGGGTATGCAAAGGTAGGATTTGATAGTTTTGAATGGATTGTGGACCGCCTGGGCGGTGTGGAGATTACACTGACCGCGCAAGAAGCCGATTACTTGAGAAAGAAAGATTATATCAGTAATCCTGCATATCGTAACGTAGTAGCCGGAACTCAGTTGATGAACGGAAATCAGGTTCTGGGCTATTGCCGTGTTCGTTATGTGCCGAATATAAACGGTACTGCCAATGATTTCGGTCGTACCGAACGTCAGCGTATCGTGTTAACCAAAATTTTTGAAAAATATAAAAATTCCGGTTTACTTTCGCTGATTTCCATATTTAATGATTGTCTTCCGCGGGTAGAAACAAATATTTCAAAACAGGACATTCAGGATTTGATGGAAGCTGTGGTGGAAAACAAGATTTTAAATATGGAGACATTCCGGATTCCGGTTTCCGGTAGTTTCGATGATGAAGCGAAAATTGGCGGAAGCTATGTGATTCTTGTATTGGATTGGCAGAAAAATATTAATCAGCTGCATAATAAAATCTTTGGACCGGAGGAATAAGCGTCAAAAGATAATCGGGTTTTGAGGAGGTAAGGTATGGAGATACAGCTTTGGAGAGAACTTCTGGAGCCGTATGCCTTGGCGGTAGATGAAATTGTTGTGAAGTTTGAACACCTGATTGAGGCATATCGGAAAAGCGGAAGTTATTCTCCCATTGAACAAGTGAAGGGAAGACTGAAATCTATTTCCAGTATATTGGAAAAGTGTCAGAAGAAAGGAATTCCTTTTGAGGAGTTTGAAAATCATATTGAGGATATTGCGGGAATTCGTATTATCTGCCAGTTTACGGAAGATATCTACAAAGTGGTGGATATCATAAAGAATCGTGCGGATATGCAGGTAAAAGAGGAAAAGGATTATCTGGAGAATGCAAAAAAGAGCGGATATCGCAGCTATCATATGATTGTGGAGTATACGGTGGAGACCCTGAAAGGTCCGAAACGTCTTCGGGTGGAAATCCAGATTCGTACCCTTGCGATGAATTTCTGGGCGACCATTGAGCATTCGTTGCAGTATAAATATAAGAAAAATATGCCGGAGAATCTACGAACCCGCCTGTTAAATGCGGCGGAAGCCATTGTGGTATTGGATGAGGAAATGGCATCGGTACGAGAGGAAATTATGGATGCACAGAATTCCTTTAATCACAATGCAAGTCTGGTAGCGGATATTTTGACCAATATTCAGAATTTGTATAAGACTGCGAATAAGAAAGAAGTTGTAAAAATTCAGGATGAATTCTTCCGGGTTTATCAGGAAGGGGATTTGGCGCAGTTGGAGCGGTTCAGTAAGGAATTGGATGTGATTGCGGAAGGTTATCGTGCCCAGAGTTTGCGATAATCAGTACAAGGCATTCGGAAAAATCCAGGAGGATGGTATGGCAATCAAATTACCGGAAAAGTTTGAAAAGCGAATGCGGGAGCTTTTGGGAACGGAGTATGAAGCATTTGCAAAAGGATATGAAACGGAACATGCGGCAGGTCTGCGTGTAAATACAATGAAAGTATCTGCGGAAGAATTTAAGAAGCTCGCATCGGTAGCGGTGCGGGAGATTCCGTGGATTGAGAATGGTTTTTATTATGATGCGGATGTGGCGCAACCGGCAAAACATCCGTATTATTTTGCGGGGCTGTATTACATACAGGAACCCAGTGCCATGACACCGGCGGCAGTGCTTCCGGTAACGCCGGGAGAGCGAGTGTTGGATTTATGTGCGGCACCGGGAGGAAAGAGTACCGAGCTTGCCGCAAAGCTTTCCGGAGAGGGTGTGTTGGTATCCAACGATATCAGCAATTCCAGAGCAAAAGCACTTTTAAAGAATCTGGAGCTGTTCGGCACCAAAAATGCGGTTATTGTCAGCGAACCGCCGGCAAAGCTTGCGGAGCGGTTTGCGGGATATTTTGATAAAATACTGGTGGATGCACCGTGTTCCGGAGAAGGAATGTTTCGGAAGAGTCCGGCAATTATGAAAAACTGGGAGCAGTACGGTGTGGAATATTATCAGAAGTTACAAAGGGAGATTTTACCGTCGGCGGTAAAGATGCTTCGTCCGGGGGGAATGCTGTTGTATTCTACCTGCACCTTCTCGCCGGAAGAAGACGAAGATACGTTGGCCTTTTTGTTACGGGAATACCCGGAGCTTTCCATGGCGGAGTCGCCCCTTTCTTATGAAGGTTTCGCACCGGGCAGACCGGAATGGGCAGACGGTCCGGAAGAAATCAGAAAAGCAATTCGTATTTGGCCCCACCGGATGGAGGGAGAAGGACATTTTGTGGCACTTTTGCGGAAGTCTGAGGATGCGGAGTGTGCACCGTATTCTACGGAACGTGTACGTCCGGCAAAATTGTCCGAAGAGGCACAGAACTTTTTACAGAGAATTAAGATAAAACTTGCACCGGAGCGAATCATTGCAAGGGAGGAGCGCTTGTATTATTTACCGGACAATTTACCGGATCTTTCCGGACTTCGTATTTTACGTTCCGGTCTTTTGCTCGGGGAGATGAAAAAGAACCGGTTTGAACCGAGCCAGGCACTGGCCTGTGCCTTAACGGCGGAGGAGTACGATAATTGCTACAATCTTTCGTCGGAAGACGAGGATGTGATTCGCTATTTAAAGTGCGAAACCATTGATGCAAAGACCGCCGTAAAGGATGGTTTTGTTCTGGTATGTGTAGATGGATATCCGTTAGGTTGGGGAAAGGCCGCAAAGGGTGTCATCAAAAACAAATACCTTGCCGGATGGCGGATGATGTAGGAGGAATCGATGCGTTTGGATAAACTTGTGGCGGAATTGACCGGAATGACCCGGTCCCAGGCCAGAGAGGTAATTGTAAAAGGAAGAGTTTGTGTAAACGGTGAAATAAAAAAAGTAATTGCCGAACAGGTAAAGGAAGAAAGTGATGTACTTACCTTAGACGGGAAAGAACTGAACTTTCAGAAATTTGCGTATTTCATGCTGAACAAGCCGGCGGGAACGGTTTCCGCTACCCAGGATAAGGAAGCGAAAACCGTATTGAGTTTATTGTCGGCGGAAGACCGGAAACGAAGAAATCTGTTTCCGGTAGGGCGTTTGGATAAGGATACGGAAGGCTTACTTTTTCTGACCGATGACGGAATGCTTTCCCATCAGCTGATTTCTCCGCGAAAACATGCGGACAAGTTATATTTTGCAAGACTGATAAGAGAGATTACAGCGGAAGACATTACCTTATTTGCTTCCGGAATGAAGGTGGATGAGGAATTGACGGCAATGCCGGCGACACTTCGTACCTTGACGGAGGAGGAGACGGTGGCATTTTTACCGGAAGGCGGTTTTGCGGCTGCGGTGACGTTACAGGAAGGAAAGTTTCATCAGGTGAAGCGGATGTTTGCCGCAACCGGAAACGAAGTATTGTACTTAAAACGGATGGCCATGGGAGGCGTAACCTTAGATGATACACTGCTTCCGGGAGAATACAGGGAGCTGTCAGAGGATGAAGTTGAGCGGTTACGGGAAAGTGTAGCCGAAAAGTAGGAGTGAATGCTGTGTTAGAACATATAGATGCGGTTATTTTTGATTTAGATGGTACGGTGGTGGATTCCATGTGGATGTGGGAAGCCATTGATATCGAATATCTGGACCGGTTCGGGATTCCGTTACCGCCGGATTTACAGAAGAAAATTTCCGGAATGAGTTTTTCCGAAACTGCGGTGTATTTTAAAGAAACGTTCCGGATTCTGGACAGCTTGGAAAAGATAAAAGCGGACTGGAATGAAATGGCTATGGATAAGTATTGTAATGAGGTACCGCTAAAACCGGGAGTGCTGGCCTTTTTAAAGAAGCTGAAGGAAAAAGGAATCAAGACCGGAATTGCCACCAGTAACTCGAAGGAACTGGCCTTTGCTGTACTGGAAGCCTTGGGTTTATCCCCTTATTTTGATGAAGTACATATGTCCTGTGAAGTGAAAACAGGAAAGCCGGCCCCGGATATTTATTTGCTGGTTGCCGATTATCTGAAGGTTTCTCCGGAACGGTGTCTTGTGTTTGAAGATATTTCGGAGGGAATCCTGGCAGGGAAGGCGGCCGGTATGAAGGTGTGCGGTGTGGAAGATGATTTTTCCGCAGGATACCGGGAAGAAAAGATGCGGTTGGCGGATTATTACATTACCCATTATGATGAAATTAAATGGTAAGGAGAAGACTATGAAACGAATTGAACGTTGTGAATACGGGCGAATCCGTTCGGAAAAGCGAAGGCTTTTCATCGGAGTTCTTTCCATGATTGCAATCGGAGTTGCGATTTTTGTCTTAGGACTGTTTTTGAATAAATTTGAAAAGAGAAACATTTTTACGGTGGTGGCAGTATTATTTGTGCTACCGATGGCACGATATTTGGCTACGTTACTCATTATGCTTCCGCATAAAACGCCGGAGAGAGCCTTATACGAGCAGGTAAAGACAGTGATTCCGAGGGGCAGCATTCTGTTATCGGATTATTTGTTCACATCTTCCGAACGTGCCATGGGAGTATCCTTCCTTGTTCTAACCGGACATGAGTTAATCGGTTTGGTAGAAAGAGATAAGGAAAAAACGGATAAGATTACGGTGTTTTTATCCGGTGAACTGAAAAAGCGAGAGATTCCGGGCAAAGTGGTGTTGTATGAGGATGCAAACCGCTTTACAGAGGCGTTAAAGCGGATTCCTGAGGCGACCAGGACGGAAGAAGAAATGAAGGAATTGTTGGAATTTTTGCGCTCTTTGGCGGTATAGGAGACAGAACGAAGGCGGGACAACATAAATGAGAAAACTTGTAGTGACGAAAAACGAAGCCGGACAGAAGCTTTTAAAGCTTCTTGCAAAGTATTTAAACGCGGCTCCCCAGAGTTTTTTACATAAGATGTTACGGAAGAAAAATATTACGTTAAACGGCAAAAAAGCAGACGGGACAGAGTTGTTAAAAGAAACGGATGAGGTTTGCCTTTTTCTGTCGGAGGATACCATTGTTTCCTTTCAAAACGCTCAAAAAACAGGTGGGGGTGCGGAACAGGAAAGGGGAGGAAATGTACAAAAGAAAAAGACTTCGGAGATAATATCCGGTGTAGAGATTATTTACGAAGACGCGGATGTGCTTTTGTTAAATAAGCCTGTGGGCGTTTTGTCCCAAAAGGCTGAGAAGGATGATGTATCCTTAAATGAATGGGTGATTTCATATCTTTTGGAAACGGGGAAATTAACGAGGGAAGAGATGCAGACCTTTCGCCCCGGAATATGCAACCGGCTGGACCGGAATACCAGCGGACTGATTACGGCCGGGAAAAGTTTGCCGGGACTTCAAACTTTGTCTGCTTTATTGAAGGAACGTACGGTACATAAGGACTATTTCTGTATCGTATGCGGAGAAGTAAAAAAAGGATGCAGCCTGAAGGGGTATTTGGGAAAGGATGAATCCGCTAATACGGTTACGGTAGAGAAAACGAAACAATCCGATGCGGTGTCTTATATCGAAACGGAATATGCACCGGTAGTGTCGAGCGGACAATATACGTTGTTACGGGTTCGTCTCATTACCGGAAAGACCCACCAGATTCGTGCACATCTGGCCTCCGTCGGTCATCCCCTTGTGGGAGACGGGAAGTACGGAAATGCGGAAGTAAACCGGACGCTGAGACAGCAGTATGGCTTGAAACACCAACTGTTACATGCGGCATATTTCGAATTCCCGGAGAAGATGCAAAAACTGGGACAGTTGGAAGGAAGAAAGTTTTTTGCGCCGGTACCGGAACAGTTTTTGAAGATTGCCAAAGGTCTCGGTGTTTATTGTAAGGAGTTAACAGAGTTCCGGAAGGGTGTTGCGGATAGGAATGTGTAGTCCATAGGAAGAACGGGACAGAAAGGAGACGGCATGGGAGAATGGAATTCGAGAGGCCTCAGAGGTTCTGCTTTTGAGGAATTGATTAACCTGACCAACGAACGTTACAGGGAATTGGGACTTGCTTTGATACAGAAGGTGCCGACGCCGATTACTCCGATACAGATTGAGCAGGAAACCAGACACATTACATTGGCATATTTTGAGAAGAAAAGTACGGTAGACTACATCGGTGCGGTGCAGGGAATTCCGGTTTGTTTCGACGCAAAGGAGTGTGCGGAAGATACCTTTTCTTTGCAAAATGTGCATGAACATCAGTATGCGTTCATGGAAGAATTCGAGCGTCAGGAAGGGGTTGCCTTTCTGTTGATTTATTATACCGCAAAGGACTTATACTATTATTTGCGGTTTGAGAAGTTGAAAGAGTTTTATGAGCGGATGAAAAACGGCGGAAGGAAAAGTTTTCGTTTGGAAGAAACGGAGTCGGAGTTTTTTTTGCCACGGGGGAAAAACGTGCCGGTTCCTTATTTGGATTCTTTGCAACGGGACTTGAGTTTAAGGGAGGATTAAGAGGAGGAAAAGAGTGATAATTTCTTGACATAGATGGGAAAATAGAGTAAAATGTGTAGTGGCGTAAGCTTATATGGAAGATAGAACATATACATGGTTATCGTGATGATAACAAGAAGGAGGAACCTATGATTTGCAGTAAATGTGGTCATGAATGTGCGGATGATATTAAGTTTTGTACCAACTGCGGCGTAGAATTGGCAGCAGAAGTACAAGAAGAGAATGTGACGGAAGAAGTAGTTGAAGTTGCGGAAGAAGCAGTAGTAGAAGAAGTAGCCGAGGCCAAGGAAGAGGCCAAGGAAGAGGTCAAAGAAGAGGTTGAGGAAGTTGCTGCTGCGAAGGAAGAAATCGTTGCAGAGGCAGATGAGATTGCTTCCGAGAAGAAAGAAAAGAAGAGTTTTAAGCAGTTGATCGGCGGTATGAACGAGAAGGCGAAGAAGTTCATTGCAATGGGTGCTGCAGCTGTTGTTGTTTTGTTATTTCTCATTTTTTTGATTGCCACACTCGGTTCCAAGGATGATTCTTATATGAAGGTTTCGGAGAACTCTGTCCTTGCCGTCGAAGAACGTGATGGCGATTTGTATGCGATTTATGCGGACGGAGAGCAGTTGAAGCTGGATGATGATAAAGCAAATTATCAGACCTACAGCATGGATGGTTCCGTGTTAGCTTATCGGAATGAAGAAGATGAACTGGTAATTATTAAGGATCGGAAGATAATTGCTACCGGTATTGATGAAGCAACCGGTGTTTTGGTTTCCAACAGCGGTGATACTTTGGTATATTTTTCCGATTGTGAAAGAGTTTCTTATTATGTTGCGGAGTACGACTATGAGGATACCATTAAGGTCGGTACTTTGAATTTATACGATATTAAGAAAAAGTCCGGTATGGAAATTGCGGAAGAAGTTGTGGTAGACAGCGCAGTGCTTTCTCCGGACGGAAAAACGGTTGCCTATGTAGCGGAGTATGAGGCTACGGATGATTTCAAAGGATTTTATTCCGTAAACGGTAAGGAACCGGTAGAAGTTGGTAAGGAAAAGCGTGTATTTGCAATTGCGGATAAGGCAAAGTATGTGTACTATTCCGATGTTGACCGTGTTTACGTTATGAACAAAAAGGGAGACGAGAAGCTTGCCGGCGACCTTTACGATGTGGAAGTTATGCTGAATGCCGATTATTCGGAAATGTTGTTCTTTATGGATGGAAAGACATATATTACCGTAAAGGGCGGTGAAAAGAAAAAGATTGCGGGGGAAAGATTTACAAGAGTGATTTTAGAGGATAACGCAGCAAGAGACGGACAGGATTTGGAAACGGAAATCGGTGAAATCGAGATTACATATACCGGTGTGGATACCTTTGAAGAAAAGCTGTTTTATTGCTATTATGCGGATGAAATTTACTATATGAAGAAGAAGTTCGAAGCCGAGAAGCTGGCATCCAGTGCCTATCAGTATGCACTGGCCGAGGATGGAGAGTCTTTGGTATACAGAAACGGTTCCGATATCGTGAAGGTTACGAAGTTTGCCAAGGGCGGAGAGAAGAGCGTTATTGCAAGTAATGCATATCCGGAAAAGATTTATGCGGACGGAGATTTGAAGCACGTATACCTTTTGAATTCAGAAGCCGAGCTTTATTATGTAGAGAAAAAGGGCAAAGGGACCAAGATTGCGGATGATGTGACTTCCGCAGTGATGTCTGCTGACGGAACTTATTGTTACTTTATTATTGAAGGGGAAGAACTTTGTTATTCCAAAAACGGCGGTAAAGAAAAAGAACTTCGTGTAGTAGATGACGGAGAATTGTATCTTACAAAGGAAAACGGGATTGTCTATGTAGGTGTTTCCGAAGAGGACGTGAATACCGTATACCGTATGGAAGGAAAGAAGATGAAGGAAGTTTACTCCGTCGAAGAAGAAAAGAATTATGATGAGTACATCGAGGATGCGTTGAAAGACGCCATTGATGATGCGATGGATTATTATGATTAATAAGAGTTAAGAAAGATGGGAAAGCCGTTGTCATAGGCAACGGCTTTTCTTTTCAATTTTTCATTGACAATTGGAAAGAAATGTCGTACAATGTATACATTATTTTGGTAGCGAATTATCACTTTACCACAGGAAAGTGCATGGGCATGTGGAAAGAAGTGATAAAAGAGAAAGGAGGACGTATGGAGAAATTATTACATACGCCGGAAGGAGTCCGGGATTTGCATGACGCGGAATGCGTGAAAAAACAGCAATTGGAGGGGAAATTACGACATTGCCTGCACCGGTTCGGGTTTCGGGATGTGGTAACTCCGACGTTCGAGTATTTCGACATTTTCCGAAAGGAGCGGGGAACCGTTCCGTCGAAGGATATGTATAAGTTCATTGACAGAGAAGGTAATACCCTTGTGCTTCGTCCGGATATGACACCGCCCATTGCAAGGTGTGTGGCAAAATATTATAAGGATGAGGTAAATCCGCTTCGTTTATCCTACAGAGGAAATACTTTTGTGGATAACAGCGGTTATTTGGGAAAATTAAAGGAGACTACCCAGATCGGTGCGGAGCTTATTAATGACGGTTCCGTGGTGGCGGATGCGGAGATGGTTGCCCTGATGGCTGAGAGCCTAAAGGCCAGTGGTCTTAAGGAGTTCCAGATTGAAATCGGACATGTGGGATTTTTTAACGCCCTTGCAAAGGAAGCCGGATTTTCCGCAGAAGAGGCGGCAGAGGTAAGAGAACTCATTGAGAGTAAGAATCTGTTTTCCGTAGAGCAGGCACTTTCCGATAAGTCGCTTGCACCGGAACTTAAGGAACTGCTTCTCAAGCTTCCGGAGTTATTCGGCAGTGTGGAGCGTCTTTCGGCAATCCGCAACATGACCGACAATGCGGAAGCATGTGCGGCTATTGACCATTTGATGACTTTACATAAGTATTTGGAAAGTTACGGTGTAGCGGAGTATATTTCCTATGATTTAGGTATGCTGGGTAAGTACGGTTACTATACCGGTATCAATTTCCGGGCCCTTACCTATAAGACCGGTGAATCCGTGGCGGCAGGAGGCCGTTACGACCATTTGATGGGCCAGTTCGGAAAGAATGCACCGGCCATCGGTATTGCGTTATATGTAGATACGTTGCTTCTTGGTCTTTCCCGACAGGGACTGATTACCGCAGAGGAAAAGGAACGTATTCTTGTTGTGTATGAGAAGACGGCGGAGTGTGCCGCGATTCAGTGTGTGTGCGACCTTCGGGCAAAGGATGTATACGCTACTCTGGAAGAAAAGCGTGCAGACTGGTCCGAGTATGTGAAACGCATCGGTACAAACGGTATCGTACAGGTTTACAAGGTAACCGCAGACGGTGTGCAGACAATGAACTAGCCGTTTAGATTGGAGAATCGTTATGGAATATATTACAATCGCCCTGGCGAAGGGCAGACTTGCCAAGAAGGCACTGGAGCTTTTGGAACAGGTTGGTGTTACCTGTGAGGAAATCAAGGATAAGGATTCCAGAAAGCTGATATTTACCAATGAAGAACTGAAAATGAAATTTTTCCTTGCAAAAGCCAACGATGTGCCGACCTATGTAGAGTATGGCGCGGCAGATATCGGTGTGGTAGGAAAAGATACGATTTTAGAGGAAGGCAGAGAGCTTTACGAGGTGCTTGACCTCGGCATGGGCAAGTGCCGTATGTGTGTGGCCGGTCCGGAGTCCGCAAGGGAGCTTCTCGGAAACGGTGAAATCATCCGTGTAGCCACCAAGTATCCGCACATCGCCAAGGATTATTTTGTAAAACAGAAGCATCAGACCGTAGAGCTGATTAAATTAAACGGTTCCATCGAACTAGCTCCGATTGTGGGACTGTCCGATGTGATTGTAGATATTGTGGAGACCGGTTCTACTTTAAAGGAGAACGGATTGGTTGTTTTAGAAGAAGTATGTCCGTTATCTGCCAGAGTGGTGGTAAATCGCGTCAGTATGAAGATGGAGCAGGAGCGGATTACAGATTTGATTACGAAGTTGAGAGCAATTGTTTAACAATGAAAGCATAGAATGCGCTGCAATAGAGCAGCAGAAAGAGGTTTGACATGAGAACAGTTCGTTTGACGGAAGAAACCAAGAAGAATATTTTAGAGGATTTGTTAAAGCGCAGTCCGAACCAGTACAAGGAGTACACGGAGAAGGTTGAGGCGATTTTAAAGGATGTACAGGAAAACGGCGATAAGGCTGTATTCGGTTATACCGAAAAGTTTGATAAGGCAGTTTTGACTTCTGAGACCGTACGTGTGACGGAAGACGAGATTGCGGAGGCGTATGAGAAGCTTCCGGCAAGAACCGTAGAAGTCATTCGTAAGGCTATTGTAAACATCCGCTCTTATCACGAGAAGCAGAGAAGAAACAGCTGGTTTGATGCACAGCCGGACGGTACCATTTTAGGTCAGAAGATTACCCCGATTGCCTCGGTAGGTGTGTACGTACCGGGAGGTAAGGCGGCATACCCGTCCTCCGTTCTGATGAACGTACTTCCGGCAAAGGTAGCGGGCGTTGAGCGTATTGCCATGGTAACTCCGCCGGGCGCAGACGGTAAGGTATACGAGGGAACTTTAGTTGCCGCAAAGGAAGCCGGCGTTACCGAGATTTATAAGGTAGGCGGTGCCCAGGCAATCGGTGCTTTGGCATACGGTACCGAGAGCATCCCGAAGGTAGATAAAATCGTAGGACCGGGTAACATTTACGTTGCCCTTGCAAAGAAGTCCGTATACGGACATGTTAGTATTGACTCCATCGCAGGCCCGAGTGAAATCCTTGTGCTTGCGGATGAGACCGCAAATCCAACCTATGTGGCTGCGGATTTACTGTCTCAGGCAGAGCACGACGAGCTGGCTTCCGCCATCCTGATTACCACCAGCGAAGAGGTGGCAGAAAAGGTAAGCGCTGAGGTGGATCGTTTTGTGGCACAGCTTTCCAGAAAGGCTATCTTAGAGAAGTCTTTGGATAACTACGGCTATATTTTACTTGCCGATAACATGAACGATGCCATTGATGCGGTAAACGAAATCGCCTCGGAGCATTTAGAGCTTGTAACCAAGGATGCTTTTACCGTTATGACGAAGATTAAGAACGCCGGTGCTATCTTTATCGGCGAATACTCCAGCGAGCCGCTGGGCGACTACTTCGCAGGACCGAACCACGTGCTTCCGACCAACGGAACCGCAAAGTTCTTCAGCCCGCTGGAAGTAGACGACTTTATCAAGAAGTCCAGCATTATTTCCTACTCCAGAGAAGCCTTAGAGCCGATTCACGAGGATATTATCGACTTCGCAAAGGCAGAGGGACTGACTGCACATGCAAATTCCATTGCGGTGAGATTCGGGAAGGAAGTAAAGTAGTAGTACACCGTAAGAAAGGAGAAGGTTATGAGAACATCGAAAGTTGAACGAAATACGAAAGAAACCCAGATTGTCTGCGAACTGAATTTAGACGGTACCGGTACTGCAAAGGTGGATACCGGCATCGGGTTTCTGGATCACATGTTAAACAGCTTTGCCAGACACGGGTTCTTTGATTTAACCTTGTCCGTAAAGGGTGATTTATATGTGGATTGCCACCACACCATCGAGGATACCGGTATTGTGCTGGGACAGGCGATAAAAGAGGCGGTAGGCAATAAGGAGGGCATTAAGCGGTACGGTTCTTCCCTGCTTCCTATGGATGAGACGCTGGTACTTTGTGCCATTGATTTGTCCGGCAGACCGTATCTCAACTTTGACATGACCTTTACCGCAGAGCGTGTGGGCTATTACGACACCGAGATGGTAAAAGAGTTTTTCTATGCGGTGTCCTACGCCGCAGGCATGAATCTGCACATCAAGCAGATGGACGGCAGCAATAACCATCACTTAATTGAGGCAGCCTACAAGGCCTTTGCAAAGGCACTGGATGAAGCCACCATGGCAGAGCCGAGACTTACCGGGACGCTGTCTACCAAGGGGACGCTGTAAAATCTGAGAGAAAAATAACCGGTTGTCTGCAATAGCAGGCAGCCATGAAGAAGGAGAATTGGAATGAAATTATATCCGGCAATTGATATTAAGAACGGACAGTGCGTGCGTCTTTGTCAGGGCGTATTTTCCGACGTAAACGTATATGCGGAGAAGCCGTACACCGTGGCAAAGGAGTTTGAGGCGGCAGGAGCGTCCTTTATTCATATTGTGGACTTAGACGGTGCTTTGGCGGGCCATACCGCAAATGCAGAGGCGATTTCCGAGATTGTAAAGAATGTTTCTATCGGCACGGAAATCGGTGGCGGCATTCGTACCATGGAAGATATCAAGTCGAAGTTGAATTTAGGACTGAATCGTGTTATTATAGGTACGAAGGCAGTAAAAGAACCGCAGTTTATTAAGGAAGCCATCGAGGAGTTCGGTGCCGACCGTGTGGTGATCGGAATCGATGCCAAGGACGGTATGGTTGCCATCGAAGGATGGGAAACGGTCAGTGACCGTTCTGCGGTAGCATTTGCGTTAGAGATGAAAAAGCTGGGTGCAACGACCGTGATTTATACCGATATTGCAAGAGACGGTATGCTTACGGGACCGAATTTCGAGCGTACGGAAGAGATGATAAAGGAAACCGGTATGGAGATTATTGCTTCCGGCGGGGTGTCCTGTATGGAGGATTTGGTACGCCTCAATGAAATCGGATGTGCCGGGGCTATCATCGGCAAGGCGATTTACGAAAAGAGAATTAACCTTGCGGAAGCAGTGGAGCGCTTCGAACGCTAAGGAAAGGAGAAAGCATGCGAAAGAAATTATTTGCTTATATCAATACGGAGAGTGAATTCGAAGAGAACGTGGCAGAAGCCGTGAACCGTTATTTCTTAAACGGTGCGGATGGTCTGTTCCTTTACAGTTATATTGCGGAAGACACTTATAAGGAAGAGTTTTTCCATATGGTAAAACGTGTGACCGAGGATTTGGCACTGGATTACTTTGTAGGATGTCATGTGGCCCGGTTTGAAGACGTAAAGAAGGCCTTTTATACCGGTGCATCCGCGGTTGTGATTCCGGCAGACGGGCTGGAGGATTGGGGCGTTATTAAGGAGTCTGTGGACCGTTTCGGCAGTGAAAAGATTTATGTGGAATTAAATGCCTCCAAGGCAGATTGTGAAGAAGGCGTGGCAGCCCTTTCCGCAAAGGTGGCAAAGGCCTGCGGGCTTGGTGCCGGCGGTATAATGTTGAAGCATGTGACCTTAGGTCCGAGTCTGACTGCATATGTTAAGACGATATCTGTTCCGGTTATGATTCGTGACAGTCTGGTTCGTAATTCCGTAGAAGATATGTTAGGTACGGAGGGCGTATCCATCCTTGCCACAAATTATTACAGAAATAAGGATATTCGCAGAGTAAAGGAAAACCTTACGGTAAGCGGTATCGATATGTATCATTTGGAGAGCTCCATGCCGTTTTCCGAATTTAAGAAGGATGCGGCCGGACTGGTACCGGTGGTGGTGCAGGATTACCGTACCAGCGAAGTTTTGATGCTTGCGTATATGAACGAGGAGTCTTATAATAAGACCATTGAGGACGGTCGTATGACCTATTATTCCCGCAGTCGCCAGGAGCTTTGGTTAAAGGGCGAAACTTCCGGTAATTATCAATACGTGAAGTCTCTTTCCATTGACTGCGACAAGGATACCATTTTGGCGAAGGTATATCCGATCGGACCGGCTTGTCATACGGGGCACACCAGTTGTTTCTACACCGATCTGGTAGAAGGAACGAAGGAAGCTTTGGCTCCGCAGGAAGTGTTGGAAGAGTTATATTCTACGATTGTAGACAGAAAAAATCATCCGAAGGAAGGTTCTTATACCAACTACTTATTTGAGAAGGGTATTGATAAGATTTTAAAGAAGTGCGGGGAAGAGGCTACGGAGATTGTCATTGCGGCAAAGAATCCGGAAGCGGAGGAATTAAAGTACGAAATTGCAGACTTTTTGTATCATTTGTCCGTGCTTATGGTAGAATGTAATTTGAACTGGGATGATGTGATGACGGAGCTGGCTCATCGCAGATAACATAGAAATTGCAGAAAGGCGGTAGGTTGTATGGAATTTTTAGGTGCATTGGTAGAGTATGGATTAAAGTTTATTGTATTGGGTGCGGTTGCCTTTGGTGCGATTTTATTCGGAATCTGGTTGCGAAAGAGAAAGAATACGGCAACCGTGGAAGAGAATGAGTAGAGGAATGGAATAAGTCAATTGGGGCTGTGGCACAAAGTGCACGGCCCTGTTTTGCTACATGGGCTTGTTTGATGCGTTAGTGCATGAAAGAACATAGAAGAAAATGCAGTGTTGTGAAGTTAGGAGTAAGAAAATGTTACAGAAATTAAAGAAACGGTATGTGGGCGATAAGGCCTTTTATCGGATGACTCTGGGAATTGCGGTACCGATTATGATTCAGAACGGTATTTCTAATTTTGTCAGTATGTTAGATAATATTATGGTGGGAAATGTCAGCGCAGAGCAGATGAGCGGTGTTTCCATTGTAAACCAGTTAATATTTGTTTTTAATTTGATGATTTTCGGAGCGGTATCCGGTGCAGGTATTTTCGGTGCCCAGTTTTACGGAAGCGGTGACATGAAGGGTGTTCGGGATACCTTTCGTTTTAAAATGCTCAGTTGTCTTTTGCTGACTTTGGCAGGAATGGTGATCTTTATGGGCTTTGGAGATACTTTGATTCGGTTGTATCTTCAGGGGGAAGGCGATGCGTTGCAGATTGAGGCGTGTTTCGGATATGCGAAACAATATTTGTGGATTATGTTAATCGGCTTCATTCCGTTTTGTGTGTCCCAATGTTATGCGTCTACTTTACGAGAGACCGGAGAGACGATTTTACCGATGGTATCCGGTATTGTGGCAGTGGTGGTGAATTTCTTCTTTAATCTGGTACTTATTTTCGGTTTGCTTGGATTTCCGGCGTTAGGCGCCGCAGGGGCTGCAATTGCAACGGTGATTTCCCGTTTTGCGGAAGCGGCGATTGTAATCATTGCGGTACACCGGAAGAAGAAAAAGTATACATTTATTGTGGGAGCCTATAAGAGCTTTAAGGTACCGGGATATCTTGTAAAAGGGATTTTACAAAAAGGAATTCCGCTGTTATTGAATGAAACTTTATGGGCCGGTGGTATGGCATTTTTGAATCAGTGTTATTCCGTACGAGGCTTTGATGTGGTGCCGGCAGTGAATATTTCTTCCACCATTTCCAATGTATTTAATGTGTCTTTTATTGCCATGGGTAGTGCCATCGGTATTATTATCGGACAGATGTTAGGAGCAGGAAAGACGGAGGAAGCGGTAGAGACGGACCGGAAACTGATTGCGTTTTCCGTGGTAAGCTGTCTGTTGTTTGCAGCTGCTTTGTTTGCGCTATCTCCGGTATTCCCGTTGATTTATAAGGGAGTAAGTGCAAACAGCCATGCCATGGCCGGCAGTTTTATGCGGATTGCAGCTTGCTGTATGCCGATCGGTGCCTATGCAAACGCGGCTTATTTTACATTGCGTTCCGGAGGCAAGACCTTTATTACGATTTTGTTTGACAGTTGCTATGTTTGGTTGTTGGTAGCACCGTTAGCTTACTGCCTGAGCCGTTACACAGCGCTTCCGATTGTACCGTTGTTTTTCTGCTGTCAGTTTATCGAAATCGGGAAGTGTATTATCGGTGCAATAATGATTAAGAGCGGTATTTGGATTAACAAGATTGTGTCATAACGCGGGGAGCGGTTATTTTGTGAGAGGATATAAAATAAGTTTGTTATGAAGAGGGGGAAGTAAATGGACTGGAGAACGGAACTGGAGCCACGCCTGCGGGCGTTGGCAGATGAGAAACTGGCGGATTTCAGCAGCGGATTAAATCCGAACTGTAAACCTATGTTAGGGGTGCGTCTGCCGGAGCTTCGGAAGCTTGCAAAGGAAATTGCGAAGACGGATTATAAGGATTTTTTGGAGAAGTGTCCCGAGGATTATTTTGAGTACGAGACGTTGAAAGCCTATGTTTTGGGCTATGCAAAGGATGATATCGAGACCATACTGTCTTATGCGGACCGGTTTGTTCCGACAATCAAAGACTGGTCCGTAAACGACAGTTTCTGTCAGAATTTTTCTGTTGCAAGAAAGTATCCGGAGCGAGTGTTTAACTGGCTGATGGGCTACGCAAAAAAAGAAGAAGAGTTTTCGCAACGGGTGGTGGCTGTACTTTTGATGAGTCATTTTCTTGTACCGGAGTACATTGACCGGGTTTTGGCGGTTATGGATACATTGCAGTATGACGGGTATTATACGAGAATGGGTGTGGCATGGTGTGTCGCCACAGCCTATGCAAAGTTTCCGAAGGAGACGGCGAAATATCTGGAAAAGAACAAGTTGCAGGATTGGACCTATAATAAGGCAATTCAGAAGATGTGTGAGTCCTATCGGGTAAGTGATGAGGATAAGGCTTACTGGAAAGCGCGGAAGAGAAAGTAGGATGCTTAAGAGGTTCTTTTACGGAAGAAAACTCATAAGATAAAAAAGTAGATTAGGGGGATTGTAAAATGAAATTGTACATCAAGCAGAAGATTTTTTCCTGGAACGATAAGTTCAGTATTTACGATGAAAACGGGGAAGAGCGCTATTATGTGGAAGGGGAGTTCTTTTCCTGGGGGAAAAAGCTTCATGTGTATGACCATGCACAAAGAGAGGCAGCTTTTATCCGGCAGGAGATATTTACTCTTTTGCCGAAGTTTATCGTGTCTATTGAGGGGCAGGATATTGCGGAAATCGTAAAGGAGTTCACATTTTTTAAGCCGAAGTACCGGATTGACGGTTTAGGATGGGAGATTGACGGAGACTTTTGGGACCATGATTACGAGATTACAAAAGAC
Organism: Lachnospiraceae bacterium; assembly: GCA_017938405.1. GTDB lineage: Bacteria > Bacillota > Clostridia > Lachnospirales > Lachnospiraceae > SIG307. The sequence continues at coordinate 129,450 of JAGBBP010000014.1, read as the reverse complement.
GGCAGTACCATTGTAAGTATCAGTAAGGAATGGTTTACCTGGGGCGATTGTTATGAACTGGATATCGAAAATCCGGAAGATGAAATCGTGGCATTAGCGGTGGTGCTTGCTATTGATTGTGTACTGGCGGCACAAAGAAATAATTAGATTCTAAAAAGAGAAGAGGCTTTTACGCCATGGCGTAGAAGCCTCTGTTATTGTTTGTATAAGCGTTGTAAGCGTTTAGGTGAGCTTCGTATCCGTTTTTCGGCCGGGAAGAAGTGTGGAACAAATTCGGCCGTTTCAGATTGTCAACCACCGTATCCTGTACCGTAACATCAATGGACTTTTTCGGTCTGCCGGTGTAAAGCTCCGATGAATCAAACGGCTTCTGGGTCATGAACTCCGGGGGGGCATTTAAATGCTCAGCATCCCGAAAGTTTAAGGAATTCATCATTTCGTAAGCATTCAGACGATCCTGTGATTGCTGTTCCGGGGTACGTTCCACCCGCTCGGTCTCCTCGTTGGAAAAGACCTCCGGAACCTCATTGACAGCCTGAACTTCCAAGGAGGCGTCATGATTACTGTTGAGCAGTGCGGTACGTGCCGCTGCCGCGGTATGACCGGTGGCATAAGGGCTGGATGTGTAATAGCCGTAACTGTTTCCGATAGGTGATAACATGGCAATCCTCCTTTCTTTATCTTAACTTTATTTTATCATATTTTTTTGGAAAATTCAATGGAAATCAGGCTAAGATTTTGATAAAAAGAAAGAATGGATGATAGTTATACGGACTGGTTTATGGTAGAATGAAAGCAATAGAAGGACGAGGATGACAGGAGGTGTGCAGGAATGGGAAAATGGTTATTGCTTGGCTATTTGGCGGTAAATCTTATCGTATTTTCTTTGTATGGAATCGATAAGTACAAGGCGGTTCATAAAAAGTGGAGAATTCCGGAAGCGACCTTACTGGGTGCGGCAGTGTGCGGTGTATTCGGAGCCTTGGCCGGCATGTCCTTTTTCCGGCACAAGACGAAAAAACCAAAGTTTTATGTTACTGTTCCTTTGATTCTGGTTCTTGAACTCGGTGTGGCGGTTTATCTGTTTTTTACGATCAGATAGACTTGTACATTCGTTCCTGCTTTGGCGTAATGCCTTTCCACTTTTTATAGGTCCGGATAAAATGACTACAATCGAAAAATCCGGTTTCCAAGGCAATATAATTGATATCATAATCGGTATGCAGTAAATAGTCCTGGGCTTTTACCAACCGGATATAAGTAATGTATTCCTTGCAGGAACGGCCGTAGTTTTCCCGGAACAGTTTTGCAAAGTGAGAGTAGCTCATATGGCACATTTCCGCCAGTTCCTGAATTTCCAGGGATTCACCGGAATGGGTATCGATGTACTCCAGAATATGATGGAAGGTGAAATCGGTATCATTACGGCGCCGGTTCACGGTTCCGATTGTTTTGTTTGATTTTTTTGCGATTTCGATCAGAATACTGTAAATATCTGCCTGCATTTGCAAGGAGAAAAACTCATCCTTGGTTTGATAGGTGAAAAAGATATGGTCCATATACGTATGCATCGGTGTCGTGTTTAAAGCTTCATGACGGATGAGAATGCAGAAATCATCGGAATGGGTACGATGAATGAAGTAGTCGTATAGTTTTGCCTGATGAGCAGGCGGAAGCGTCAGGGTGTGAAAGTCAAACTTCACCACGGTATATTCCACCGGAAGTTCATCGGTTGCGGCTATTTCATGAAGCTGAAGAGGATAGAAATAACAAAGGTCACCTTCCTGCAGAATATATTCCTGTTCGTTACAGGTGATTCGGATGGAGCCCTTTTTTATGTACAATATTTCGCTGTAATAGTGCCAGTGTAACGGAAAGGATTTTTCTTCCGATAAATAAACTTCGTAAGGTTGATTCAGAACATCAGAAAATTCGTACAGTTGCATGATATAAACCTCCTTAAGATAATACAGAAAGTATTATAGGCTAAGTGTAGCACTGCGGAAATAGAATGTCAATGAATGATAATAGGTTTGTACAATTTTTTCTTGCGTTTATCATAAAAAAATTGTTAGACAAAAGTATTAATTTGTGGTAAAATTAGGGTAGGTTTTTGTAATGAAATTAAAGGGTTTACAAAAGTAACAATTTTGAAAGGAGTATTTTCATGAAGTACGGTTATTTTGATTTGGAGAACAAAGAATACGTGATTACGAGACCGGATACCCCGGCACCGTGGGCGAACTATTTGGGAGACCCGGAGTACGGCGCAATTATTTCCAATAATGCGGCAGGTTACAGCTTTATTAAATCCGGTGCAAACGGACGTATTACCCGTTATCGTTTCAACTCCGAGATGGCCCTTCCGGGAAGATACATCTATATCCGCGATAACGATGCGAAGGATTACTGGTCCGCTTCCTGGCAGCCGGTAGGAAAGCCGCTTGATACCTACAAGAGTGAATGCCGTCACGGTACCGCTTATACGGTGATGACCGCAGAGTACTTAGATATCAAGTCCGAGACCACTTACTATGTTCCGCAGGGTAAGACCTACGAGGTATGGCGTACGAAGATTACCAATAATTCCGGTAAGGACAGAAACCTTTCCACCTTCGGTTTTATTGAGTTTACCAATGACAACAACTATGAGCAGGATCAGGTGAATTTACAGTACACCCTGTTTATTACCCGTACCAGCTTTTCCGAAAATAAGATTTTACAGCACATCAACGAGCATCTGGGCGTAGATGAGACAGGCTCCAATCACAGAGAGCGTTTCTTCGGTATGGTAGGAGCTCCGGTATCTGCATACAACGGAAGCCTTAGCAATTTTGTAGGACCGTACAGAAGTTACTCCAATCCGATTGCGGTAGAGCGCGGTCAGTGTGACAATGTAATGAACTATTGTAGTAATTCCTGCGGTGCCCTGCAGTCCGATTTTGTATTAAAGGCAGGAGAAACGAAGGAGCTTATTTACATCCTCGGTCAGAGAGATGATGTAGCGGCAACGGCAATTTTGAACGAGTACAAGGTTGCCGGAAAGGTAGATGCGGAAATCGCGGAATTAAAGAACTTCTGGCACGGTCAGCTGGATAATTTTAAGGTAACGACTCCGTCCGACGAGTTTAACAATATGCTTAACGTATGGAATGCGTACCAGTGTTTCATTACCTTTATCTGGTCCAGAGCAGCGTCTCTTATTTACTGTGGTTTAAGAAACGGTTACGGCTATCGTGATACCGTGCAGGATATTCAGGGTATTACCCATTTGAATCCGGAGATGGCGGGAGATAAGATTCGTTTCATGCTTTCCGCACAGGTAGACAACGGCGGCGGACTTCCGCTTGTTAAGTTTGACCATAAGGCCGGCTTTGAGAATACGCCGGACGATCCGGAATACGTTAGAGAGACCGGTCATCCGTCCTATCGTGCGGATGATGCCCTCTGGTTGTTCCCGACGGTTGTGAAGTACATCGGTGAGAGCGGAAACAAGGCATTCTTAGACGAGGTTATCGTTTATGCAAACGGCGGCGAGGATACGGTTTACGAGCACTTAAAGAGAGCCATCAACTTCTCCATGGAGCGTCTCGGTGACCATGATATGCCGGCAGGCTTGCATGCAGACTGGAACGACTGCTTACGTCTCGGTGCAAAGGGCGAGTCCACCTTCGTTGCATTCCAGCTCTATTATGCAATGTCCGAGCTTCGTAAGATGGCAGAGTACAAGAACGATACCGCTTATATTGCTTACCTGGATGAGGTACAGGCAAAGCTTGGTGCTTCCTTAGAAAAGTGCTGGGATGAGGATCGGTTTATCCGCGGTATTCGTGAAGACGGCGTTGTGGTTGGTGCGAAGAAGGACCCGGAGGCAAATATGTGGCTGAATCCGCAGAGCTGGAGTGTTATTTCCAAGTTTGCGGAGGGTGAGCGCGCAGAGACCGCAATGAACAGCGTTTATGAGTTATTGAATACACCGTACGGTGCAAAGTTATTTGATCCGCCGTACAAGAAGCATTACTTTGAAGATGCGTTAATGAAGGTTTATAACCTTGACGTTAAGGAGAACGGTGGTATCTTCTCCCAGACCCAGGGTTGGCTGATTCTTGCGGAATCCTTACTGGGTCACGGTAATCGTGCTTTCGAGTACTTTATGGAATGTGCACCGATTGCCATGAACGACAAGGCAGAGGTTCGTGTTTGTGAGCCGTATGTACACAGTCAGTTCACTGAGAGTAGATTGTCTCCGTACGAAGGCCGTGCACACGTACACTGGCTGACCGGTACCGCATCCACCGTTATGGTTGGTTGTGTAGAGGGTATCTGCGGTATGCGTCCGGACCTTGGTGGTCTTGAAATCGCTCCGTCTATTCCGTCTGCATGGGATGGCTTTAAGATTGAGAAGACCTTCCGCGGTAAGAAGCTTATCATCAATATCGATAACTCCGCACATGTGGAGAGCGGTGTGGTGAAGCTTATCGTAAACGGCGAAGAACTTGCCGGCAATTATCTTCCGGAAGAAAAGCTTGCGGACGTAAATAACATTGTGGCAGTGATGGGCTAAACTACCGGGACAGTAGAATATAAAATAAGCTGAAATGAAGAGCTGTCGCAAGAGTAGGATATAGATTCTCTCCTGCGGCAGCTTTCTTAGAATTAGAATAAGAAAGGAGAAGATAATGAAGGAGATTACATTCGGATCAACAGGAAAACAGATGCCGGCCATTGTGGTAGGGTGTATGCGTCTTGCAGGGAAAAGCCGTGAAGAGATGGAACGTTTTTTACAAAGTGCGGTAGAGCAGGGGGCGTATTTTTTTGACCATGCGGATATTTATGGCGGAGGACAGAGTGAGGCGATTTTCGGAGAAGCGTTGGCAAGCAGTGCTTCTATCAAAAGAGAAGATTTGTTTTTGCAATCGAAATGCGGCATTCGGAACGGCTTTTTCGATTCCTCCAAGGAGCATATTATCGAGGCGGTAGACGGAAGTCTCAAAAGACTGCAAACGGACTATCTGGATGCGCTTTTAATACATCGTTCGGATGCACTGGTGGAGCCGGAGGAAGTTGCGGAAGCCTTTGAAGAGCTTTTTACCAAGGGGAAGGTACGTTATTTCGGTGTATCCAATCATAAGCCGATGCAGATCGAACTGTTAAAACGGTATGTGAAGCAGCCTTTGGTTGCCAATCAGTTACAGTTCAGTATTCCGGTGTCCAATATGGTGGCAAACGGACTGGAAGTGAATATGACCTCCGACGGAGCACCGGACCGGGACGGCAGTGTACTGGATTATTCCAGACTGCACGATATGACCATTCAGGCCTGGTCACCATATCAGATGCCGAACTGGCAGGGCTGCTTTATCGACAGCGAAAAGTATCCTGAACTTAACAAAGAACTTCAGGAGCTGGCAGAGAAGTATGATGTAAGTAAGACAGCCATAGCAACAGCATGGATTTTGCGTCATCCGGCAGGCATGCAGGTGGTAACGGGAACGGCCAGCGAGGATCGTCTCACGGAAATTATCGATGCTTGTAAGATAGAGCTTTCCAGAGAAGAGTGGTATCGGTTGTATTTGGCAGCAGGACATATTTTGCCGTAGAAGTCCGGAAGGACTTCTTGGTGAATGAAGATTATAGAAGAGCATTTGGTCAAAATGGAGGCATGCTGGCGGAATGACTATGAGGAGGATATGTAAAATGTGTGAATTTGATATTTTTTTATCTATAGGGTGTGCATGTAGACCTGCATATTATTTAAGAGAATGTAAATTACGTTATTTAAGTGCCCCGTTGGATTGGATGAACCGGTATACATTGGAGGATTGTTTACATTTATTTCAAACCGGATTTGAAGACTATTTTGTAGATATTTATGAAACGGAAAATAGCAAGAAGGATAATCAAGCCGAAAACAGGGTGGTAATAGATAGAAAGAATAATATCAGATCGATACATTATTTCCCGAAATGTCTTTCACTGGAATGTGAGCAGATAGAATTTCGAAGGATGATGTTAGAACGGGCAAGTAAGATTAATGAAAAATTAGAAAATAGCAGTAGATTGTGTCTTTTATGTAACCGAGAGGAAAAGTGGGAAGAATTGGTTTCTTTCCTGAATAAGTTTTCAGAATGCTATGAGCATTTACATATTATGCTTGTTAATGTCAGAAGTGTTGCAAGTATGGAACCGGACTGCATTCAGGAAAACAAAATAAAAGTGTCTTCTAAGCTTAGTATTTCTGAATATTTCATCAATGATGAAATAGACATTGAAACCGGAAGGACGTTTGATTGGCGAGGAAACAGTAAATGCTGGTATAAAATATTAGAAGAGTATAGGTTGAGCGTGTAAAATACGATTATTTGGATGCTTATAGGGAATAAAGAGACTGCCAAAGTTACGATGGAAAGCGTAGGTGTGGCAGTTTTTTATTTTCTGTTGACACCAAACTGTATTACTGCTATAATACGGTTAGAAACTGTATTACACGAGTGATACGGTTGGAATGACGAGTAGAGAAAAGTGAGGGCAGAAGTGTAAAGAAAACGCAAGGAAAGGCAGGTGAATCCCGTGGTTGTGGATTTTTCGGAGTTAAAACTGAATGAAGATAGTCCGATTTATGTGCAGATTGTCCGGTTTGTGAAAATCAAAATGGTAAACCGGCAGGTGCGGGACGGAGACGAACTGCCTTCCAGGCGTGTGTTGTCTGCTATCCTAGAGGTAAATCCCAACACCATCCAGAAGGCATATCGCCTGATGGAGGAGGAAGGAATACTGGTTTCTTTTGCGGGTTCCAAGAGTTTGTTGCAGTTTGATGAAAGTCTGGTAGATAAGTACCGGAAGGAACTGTTGGCGGTGGAAGCGGAGAAGTATATCGAGGAAGTAAAGAAAATGGGACTTACGGTAGAAGAAGCCGTAGTGTTGATAAAAGAGAACTGGTAGGAGGGAGAGAAGGGATGATGGAGAGGTCTATGAAAGAACAAGAGAAGGTTTTGGAAAAGAATCGTCGAAAAGCCTTTTGGGGGCTACAATTAAAGTATACGTTAGCGCCGATTTTGTGGCTGTATGGGATTGTGTTCGGAATACTTACGGGATTGTTTTTGTACAATTGGTTTGCCAAAGTAGCGAAAGCGGAATATGAAGTGACTTTCTTGGAACAGTTAAATGCATTACCGCTTGCACTGGCATTTTTTGTACTGGTCATCGGAGTGCAGATTATTTTAATTATAGGGTTTGCAAGGCAGGAGAAGAATGTGCTTGCCATGAGGCACGTGCCGCTTTCCCGGGAAACAAAAGAGCTGATTTGCTGGGAATACTCTTTTGCGGTAACGTTAAGCGCATTTTTGTTATATTTTCTCATACTGTGCCTGTTGCTTTTTGCAGAAAATGTCTTATCACCGGAGACTGCCTACGGCGGAGCGGAGTTGTATCCGGTATTCTATCATTTTCTGCATCTGTATCGTGTGTGTCCGATTGCCTCGGGGTGGGCAGTTCCGGTATTGCTGAACTGCATTGCTGCGGTGTCGGTGCTGTCACCGATAGTGAAAGAGAATCCGGAGGAATCTGTGAGAACCAAAGCGGTATGGGGGATTTTGATTGTTGTATCTTTTGTCAACTACTGCTTTGTTGAGAGAAAAACACCCGCACTGGATTTGGTTTTAATGCTACTGTTTGGATTGTTCTACATAGGGAAGGTTATTTTGGCATATCGAAGGAGGCAAAAGGATGAGGGAGCGGAAGTTAGAGAACGGGTGGAGTGATAGGAAGACAAAGAGATGGTTTCTTTGGGTGGCAGGAGTGTTTTACGTAATAGCGTGGATGATGGATGCGAATCGCTATGTGGGCCGACTGGAGTGGGAACTGTTTCGGGTGACGGAATGGAGGAAGGCCGATGTGCCGCTTCCGATAACAGTGAATCTTGATGTGCCGGGAGGTAATTTTTTATTCGGATTGATTTGGGCTGTTGTTGCGGTGTTGTATCTGGCAATTACAACAGTACATCGGGAAAGCTTTAAAGAAAACTGGTATGTGACATTGCGAAGAATTCCGGACTATCGAGGCAAATATTTACGGGCAAAGCTCATGGCGGTACTGTTCCCGGTTGCGATATATGCGGTGTATGGAATTCTGCAATGGAGTTTTCAACGCAGTATGTACCGGAGTCGTGTGCCGGAAGCGTTACGAATCCAAAGTGTAGGGCCGTTTACGATTGCAGAGGCGGTGTTGCTGCCGGTGGTAAATCTTGTTTTGTTTGCGTTAGCGGTATTGCTTTTAAACTTTGTACTGCGAAACGTAAAGAAGGATATCATCGGAGGGATCGTAGCCATCGGAGGCATCGGAATGCCGGTATTTTGTTCAAACGTAATTAACTTTCCGGAACTGTGGCAAAGAGTGGTAGCATTGTCCGGTGCCATTGGTATTGAAATGATGTTTTTGGTACGACATGTGTACCGAAAGCTGTAAAGATAGGGAAAAGAAGGAGGAAATGAAATGTTAGAGATTAAAAGTTTTGAGAGGAGTGTCCCGTTGCAAAACGGTTCTTTCTTGGAACGGGTAACGTTACAACCGGGGGAAATTGTGGCACTTCTGGGGAAAAACGGTTCCGGAAAGACGACACTCATAAAAGAGATTCTGGATATGAAAGAGCGGCCGCTACATACGATTACACTGGACGGAAAGCCGGTATCCTATAAAAATCTTCACAGACTGGCCTTGGGAAGCTGCGAGCATACCTTTTTCGGCGAGTTTACGGTGGAGGAGCAGAAGGAGTTTTATGAAATGAATTTCCCGAACTTTCGCAAGGACCGGTTCAAGCTTTTGACGGAGTATTTTGAAATTCCGATGAAATGGAAGTTAAAGGAACTTTCCGTGGGAGAAAAGAATCAGGTGGAGACCGTGTTTGCCCTGTGTCAGGGCGCGGAGTATATTTTCCTTGACGAGCCCTTTGCCAATAATGACTTATTTCACCGGAAGGATTTTTATAAGTTGCTTTTAGGAATTTTGGAAGAGACGGAATGTCTGATTATAGCAACGCATCTGGTGGAGGAAGTGGAGTCTGTCATCGGCAGAGTGCTTCTGGTGGATCAGTTTGATGTAATTGCGGATGTAAGTATGGATGAAATGGAAGAAGAGAATACGGATGTGGTTGCATGGCTGAAAAAGAAGTTGAACTATAATGAGGGGAAGGCTGCGGAGTTTATCCGGAGAATGGAGGAAGGAAATGTTTAAAAAGCGGATTCGGGTGGCCGGCGTTATGTTCGGTTTGATTCTGATGTTGACATTTGTTTGCCTGGTGGGATGGTTGATTTCCGTAAAAATAAGCAAGGGAACAGAAGAACTTAAGGTACTTACGGGAGACCCGGATATCGTAGAGGGTGTAAACATCAGTCTTGGGGTAGCACAGCGTATCTGGGATAGGGAAGAATATTATTTTGACCGCGAAACGGCGGTTCAAAATGCAGATTATTTTTATAAGACAAGAACAGCACAGATTACAAAAGGACAGGTGGAGACCGGACTTTCTTATAAAAGAGACAAGAAGAACGGACTGAAAAACAGGTTGCTGTTTTGCGGACTTTCCCCGGAGTTTCCGCAAAAGGCAGTGGAGGGGACACATTGGGTGACCGGAAAAGAGTTTTCCTATGATTTGAAGTGGTATCTGACGGACGGGTATACTTATTATGGGGAAGAGCGGTATCTGTTTCCGGAGTATGTAACCTTTGCAGAGGAGGATTCCTTTTCTTATGAAGGTTTGGGACCGGAGTATTACGACGAAAACAGGGTAGGGTGGAATACTCTGTATGGGGATGTTGTGAGTCATTACAGCGGCCGGTTTTTATGTGAACTTGACGGAAAATTGTACGGATATCCTGTGGCAGAGCCGGAGGACGACTTTGATATATCGGAGATTCATATGATGGAGAAACAGGGAATTTACCGGTTTGATGAGAACGGGTTTGCCGAATGTGTATTTTCGATGAACGAGCGCGGGGACGGTTTTTCGTTTCTTTGGCTGATTGGTGAAGAGGAGAAAAATGCGTTGACGGTAATCGGAGCCGAGGAAAATAAGCTGCTGGCATATACGTATTACGTGGACTCGGACAGGGCAGAGGAAAAAATACTCTGGAACAGTGGAGAAGAGTTTTCTTCCTGGAGAGATAACGCGGCGATGTGCAATAGGGCTGATTTTGTAACCGTCGGAGAACGCATGTATTTGTGCTATACCGATATGGATTTTAATAAAGTAAGGCTGGTTGTGTTTGAGAAAGGACAGCGGGTGTTCGAAGGAGAACTGTTAGAACGGGAAGATGGAACGGATGGGTTGCAGGATTTTTCCATGAGTTTGAATGAGACAACCGGAAAGCTTTCGGTGCTTGATAAGCTGGAAATTTCGTTGATAAAATAATCGGAGAAAAAGAAAGCGACCGTTCTGTGAAATGAAATGCAGAACGGTCGCTTTTTTGTTTAGTACAGCGTCTCCTGTATCATCTTTGTCACTGCTTCAATCTTTTCCTCATCCAGTTTTGTATCCAGAAAATATTGTACCGCATAAAATGCCTGGGAAACCAGCATTTCCAGACCGTTTACGGCGATAAGCCCGCGACTCCTTGCTTCTGCCAAAAGTTTCGTGACTTCCGGGTTGTAGATTAAGTCTACCACGGCGGTCAGATTCGGAAACGGTGTAAGAACGGTCGGGGTTTCGTCTGTATGCGGGTACATGCCCACCGGGCTGGTGTTAATTAATACCGTGGCATCGGAGTGTAGGGCATAGGCTTCTTCATAGGAGCAGATGCCTTCTCCGGAGGTACGTTTTACGATAACGATTTCCTTTGCGGAAAGGTCGGAAAGCACGGCCAGGACAGCTTTTGCGGCACCGCCGTTCCCAAGCACCAGTACCTTTTCTCCGGTGATTTTGATATTGTTTTTCTGTAACGTATATAAGAATCCGTAATAGTCGGTGTTGTAGCCGGTCAGCATTCCGTTTTTGTTGACCACGGTATTGACGGCACCGATTTTTTTTGCCCGTTCATCCAGTTCATCCAGATACGGGATAACCTCGGTTTTGTAAGGGATCGTTACGTTTACGGCGGAAAACTCTTTTGCCGTCATAAACTCTTTGACCCCTTCTTTGGTCAGTTCGATTAAATCATAGGTATAGTCTGCCAATGCTTCATGTATTTGTTTGGAATAGCTGTGGGATAAGTGTTCACCCAAAAGTCCGTAACTTGCCATAAAAATCCCCCTTGTTGCAGGAGCATCCAGCTCCTTTATCATGGTACAAAGTATAGCACAGGAAAAAATTGTTTGCAAGACAGGCTGTCATATTTTACAGCCTGTCTCATATATTGAGGTAAGGCGGGAAATAAGTTGTCCCGCGGAGTGTATGATAAGGGAGGAAGGAGGATACAACTATGAAACCGGCACGGATGTTGCCGGAGCCGGTGAGGGGAATCTTATTGGCTTCCGGGATAAAAGAAGAAAGCCTCAGGGAAATCCGGTTTCGGACAGGGAGAGGCTTGGTACTTGAAACCTCGGAGGGAGAGATGTTATTGAACGCTGCGGGACGAGCGGTTACTTCCGAAGGGGAGGCTTACCGGGTAACCGAAGCGGATGTAAAAAACGCATTGGAGCTTTTAACCGGATATTCGGTGTATGCCTTTGAGGAAGAACTGCGACAAGGATATTTTACCATAGAGGGCGGACACCGTATCGGAGTGGCCGGTAAGGCTGTCATAGAGGGCGGAAGGGTACGGAGACTCAGTTATATTTCCTTTCTGAATTTCCGGGTGGCTCATGAGTGCAAAGGTTGTAGTGAGGAGTTGTTTCGGCTTTTATATGGGGACGGGCAGTATTATCACACGTTACTGTTTGCACCGGCTGGTTGTGGGAAAACCACGTTCCTCCGGGATTTGATTCGACTGCTGTCGAATGCAGGGTTGCGTGTGGGTGTGGCGGACGAACGGTCGGAACTGGCCGCCTGTCATTACGGCATTCCGCAGCATGATTTGGGGATGCGGACGGATGTGATGGACGGATGTCCCAAGGCAGAGGCCATGGGGATGTTACTGCGTTCCATGACGCCACAGATTTTGGCAGCGGATGAAATCGGCATAGAGGCGGATGTATTTGCCATACGGGCGGCGGCAGGGTCCGGCTGTAAGGTATTGGCCAGTGCCCACGGAGGAAGTTTAGAGGAACTCATACGAAATCCGGTTTTGCGTACCCTTTGGGAGGAACGCCGGTTTGAACGGTATGTTTGTCTTAAAAAGAAGGGGAAGCGTTTTGGGGTAAAGGCTATTTATGACGGGGAAGGAAAGGTATTACATACGTGGAATATTTAAAAATACCGGGGGTACTCCTGGTGATTTTGGCAGGAGCGGGGTTGGGCGCCTGCCCGATACATAAAATGAAACAACGGACAAAGGAGCTGGAGGAACTGTATTTTTGTCTTCTTCGTTTGAAAAGTGAAATCGGCCATGGAATGAAACCTCTGCCGGAAGCGATCCGGAGTGCGGTCGAGTGTAGACAGGATAGGTTCGAAGGAACATATCGGAGAATGTTGAGAAAACTTGCAAAACAAATGGAAACAGGAAGAGAAGCTTATGAAGTGTTGCTTTCTAAGTGTACCGACGAAGAACACAAAAACGGAATGATAACCAAAGAGGAGCGGGATTCGTTTGTGGAGACGTTTCTTTTGTTGGGAGGCGGAGATAAGGAAAAGCAGACGGAGATGATTCTGTATTATGCGGAAAATGTACGAGAGGCCATCGGGCAGGAAAAGCAGAGAAGGAAAGAAAAGTCTTATTTGTATCGGAGTCTTGGTATTTTAGGCGGAATATTTTTATCGGTGCTCTTATGCTGAGGAAAGGGAGAAAACTTTGCCATTGTAAGGCAAACGGAGGGAAAAGGAGGCTTTTATGACAATACAATTGATTTTTAAAATCGCTGCGGTGGGAATCCTGGTTTCGGTTATCAATCAGGTACTGAAGCATTCCGGCAGGGAGGAACAGGCTTTTTTGGTCAGTCTGGCGGGACTGCTGTTGGTGCTTTTGTGGATTGTACCTTACATAGCGGAACTGTTTCATACGATTATGAATCTGTTTGAACTATAGGAGCATAGGAAAATGATTAAGGTAGTATTAATCGGGATTGTAGCGGTATTTGCGGTGTTACTTTTACGGGTAGGAAAACCGGAGTTTGCCATGGCGGTAAGCCTTGCGGCCTGTGTGTTGATTTTATTGTTTGCGGGAGGAACGTTAACGACGGTAATCGGCGATTTAAAAAAGCTTTTTTCCTACGTCAGTCTGCCGGACGGATATTTAAAAATTTTATTTAAGATTTTAGGTGTGGCGTATCTGGCGGAGTTCGGTTCCGCACTTTGTAAGGATGCGGGGCAGAGTGCGGTCAGCGGACAAATCGAATTGGTGGGGAAGCTGGCCATACTGGCCATCAGTATGCCAGTGGTGACGGCATTGTTTGAAACCATTGCCGGGCTGAGCTGGTAGAAGTGCAGAAGGTTGAAATTGTAGAAAGAAAGGAACGGGGAGGAGGGAGACATGAATGGAAAAGATGGATGTAGAACTGTTTTCCGTGGATTATACCGGACTGGATCAGACAGTGGAAGCTTTGTTCCCTGTCGGAGATACACTTCGTTTTTCGGATATTGTGTGCGGATTGATGGACGGGGAAATCCCTCTTCGGGACTTGTTTTCTTTATTGAAGGAATCCGGATATCAAGGATTGTTCTACGGTGTGTTAGGGGTAAAGGAACTGATTTATATCGCTATTGTGGCGGCGGTATTTTCGATTTTATCCAAAACCGGACGGTTGGGACAGGCTGCCCAGACCGGATTTTTTGTGGCATATCTTCTGATTGTGGCAGGGAGTCTCCGGATTTTTGAGGCATCAAAAACAATTGTGGGAGATGCATTGTCGGCGCTTCTGGATTTTATGAAGGTATTACTGCCTGCCTATTGTGCGGGACTTACCTTTGCCTCCGGAAGCCTCAGCGGGTCAGGCTTTTATGCTGTGGCAATGCTCGGAATCGCAGTGGTGGGAATTGTACTTCGTAATGTGGTATTGCCCATGATTGGGTTATATTTTATGCTTTCGGTTTTAAACCGGATATTGGAGGAAGATTTTTTATCCAAATTGGCGGGATTATTTTATTCCGTGGCAGACGGTTTGATGAAAATTTCTGTGGCGGCGGTGCTTGGCATCGGAACGATTCAGGGAATGATTGCCCCGGCGGCAGATGCGGTAAAACGCTCCGCACTGATTAAAACGGCGGGAGCGGTGCCGGTGGTGGGGGATATTTTGGACGGAACTTCACAGACCGTACTGGCGGCGGGAGTGCTGTTAAAAAATGCCATCGGCGCGGCTGGTGCAATCCTCATTTTTTTGTTGTGTCTGATTCCCCTGCTTCGTGTGGGAATTGCACAGTTTGCATTACGATTCGGTGCGGCGGTATTGCAACCGGTATCGGATAAACGGATTACGGATTGTCTCGGGTATGCGGCAAAGACACATAAATTGCTGCTACGGATGGTGCTATATACCATGCTGTTATTCTTTTTGACCATTGTGGTTCTTTCTGTGCTTACGGGAGGAAAGGGAGGAGGCGTATAAATGGAAGCGGTGGTTTCCTATGCAAAAACCGTCCTATTTTTCCTGTTATTTGCCAATCTGGTGATGCAGTTATTAAAGGGGAGTTCTTATGAGCGGTTTGTGCATCCGGTTTGCGGAATGATTCTGGTAATATTAATTGTACGTCCGATTTTAGGATTGTTCGGAGGGGAAGAAAAGGTGTTACATGCGGCAGAGCAAAAAATCTCGTTTTTATTGGCGCAGGAGACACCCCGCCTGGTGGTGCCGGAAGAAGCCGGATATGAATTTGCGGTATTGGAGGCTTATGAAAAGGAGTTGATTGCACAGCTTTCCGGGATTCTTTCGGAGGAGGGGATTTTGCTGCTTTCTGCGGATTTTTCCCTGTCTGCGGAGGAAAAGGAGTTCGGCACCATACGGGGCCTGACGGTTTTTGCGGAATATGGGAGAGAAGAGGCCGGATCGAAAATAGAAATCGAACCCATTGTATTTGAACGAAAAAAAACGGATACTGCCGTCAGTGCGGAAGAAATTCGCATCAAGGACAAACTGGCGGACTTCTATCGGATAGAGAAGGAGAATATAAATGTTAGTATCAAGGAGGAAAGGGATGGATAAGAAGACAAAAAAAGAACCCGGAATCAAGGAATGGGCAATTATTCTTGCAGCGGGGGTATTGCTTTTGCTCTTATCCGTACCGGACTTGTTTCAGAAAGAAAAGAAAGAAGCAGTGGATGCGGGAGCTGCGGTACAGCAGAGGCAGGAGGAAACGGAAGAATATGCGGAACGTATGGAACGAAAGCTTAGGGAAATGTTGCTTGAAGTAAACGGAGTGACAAGTGCGGAAGTAATGATTACCGTAAAATCTACCATGGAAAAAGTGGTATTGCAGGATACGTTGACGGATACGGACACCTTGCGGGAGACGGACGGAAGCGGAGGAGAACGGGAATCGGGAAAGACGAAGGAAGAAAAAACCGCAGTGCTTGCGGGGGAGACTCCTTATTTGACAAAGGAGCTGACACCGGAGGTGGAAGGCGTAGTGGCGGTAATATCCGGAGCGGACGGAAACGGTGTACTTGCAATAACCGAAGCAGTACAGGCATTATTTGATGTTCCGGCACATAAGGTTAAGATAATCAATAATTAATTCGGAGGTAAGTATGAAAAATATTTTTAAGAAAAACCAGGTAATTATTACATCCCTGGCACTTATGATTGCGGTGGCGGGCTATTTGCAGATGTCAGGAGACGCCGCAAAGGAAAAGCTTCCTATGGAGGATGCGACACAGGTAAACAGTCAGGTGGAG
This sequence comes from Lachnospiraceae bacterium, assembly GCA_017938405.1. GTDB lineage: Bacteria > Bacillota > Clostridia > Lachnospirales > Lachnospiraceae > SIG307. The sequence goes on along the minus strand of JAGBBP010000014.1, from coordinate 113,536 downwards.
AATCATTATGAAATTACGGCGGGAGACTTTACGGATTATGCTTCCGATATTTCCGACGAAGATATGATGGGTCAGTCTTTGGCATCCGCAGAAAACGATGCCGCAAAAACAGCCTCTGCGGAAACCGACGGGGTAACGGATGTAGCGAATGCTGCGGAAGTGTCGGAAGATCCGGGGGAAGCGGTGCTTGTAAGTACCACAATCCGCGGTGACTTTGCGGTAAATGCAAAATTAAACAGAGAACAGACCAGAGCCAGGAACAAAGCGGTTTTAATGGATATGTTGGGAGACGACAGCCTTTCGGAAACCCAGAAACAGGAAGCAATCGATGTATTGCTTGAGATGACCGCGATTTCCGAAAAAGAGCAGGCAGCGGAGCTGTTGCTGGAAGCAAAGGGATTTGCGGATTCCGTGGTAAACATTGTAGGGGAAGAAGTGGATGTGGTGATTAATGCCACGGAAGTAACCGACCGGCAGATTGCACAGATTGAGGATATTGTGATGCGGAAAACCGGGGCGGAAGCGGAACATATTGTGATTATGGCAGCGGTACAGGAGGATTAATCCGAAACCAAGGGCAGAATCCGCGTTTCTAAATAAAATCCTAAGAAAAAAAGCTTTTCAATTTTAAAAAGAAATGGTATACTATAAATAATCGAGATAAATTGCAACATGGGAAAGCGGTCTTTTCCGGCGGTTGCAAGGAACGGAGGCAGTAATATGGCAAAAGAAATCGAAGGAAAGAATGTAAATTGGTCCTCGAAGGAAGTATCCAATATCGGGGAAGTCATGATAGCAGATGATGTAATTGCAACCATTGCGGGACTCGCAGCTACCGAAGTGGAAGGAGTTGCGGCAATGCAGGGAAATATCACAAAGGAATTGGTCGGAAAGCTGGGAATGAAGAATCTCACCAAGGGAATCCGTATCAGCCTGAATGAGAGCGGTGTCAGTGTAGACCTTTCCGTGATGATGCGTTACGGTTACAGTATTCCGAAGACCTGTAAGGCAATTCAGGAGAAGGTGAAGGCTGCCATTGAAAATATGGTAGGACTTACGGTGGAAGTGATTAATGTTCATATCGTAGGTGTAGACACCAATACAACAAGATAAGGGAGAGTTTTATGACCAGGCGTGAATTAAGAGAACATACCTTTTTATTATTGTTCCGGAAGGATTTCCATGATGCGGAAGAGATGGAGGAGCAGCTTTCCCTGTATTTCGACGGCGTGGAATTGTCCGAGGACGAACCGGGAGATTCTACCCGTTATCGTTTCTTAAAGCTTCCGGAAGGAACGGATGCGGAAGCGGTAAAGGCACGTTTCTATGACATTTGCAGTCACAGAGACGAGATTGATGCAATTCTTTCCGAGGCGGCAACCGGTTGGAAGTTAAACCGTATCGGTAAGGTGGAGCTTACGCTTCTTCGGATGGCATTGTATGAGATGCGTTATGATGAAGAGACTCCGGAAAAGGTTGCGATTAATGAAGCAGTCGAGCTTGCAAAAAAATACGGAGCAGATGCGTCTTCCGGGTTTATTAACGGTGTTTTGGCAAAGCTAGTGGAAGCGTAGTACGAGGAGGCTAGGATGAACCAGCCGGTTTTTTCGGTCAGTCAAGTAAATGCGTATGTGAAACAGATGTTTTTGAAGGATGACAGATTGCGATTCCTCGCCGTGAAAGGCGAGGTGTCCAATTGCAAGTACCATTCTTCGGGACATCTGTATTTTACGATTAAGGATAAAACGGGACAGCTTGCCTGCGTGATGTTTGCAAGTGCGGTCCGTAATCTGTCGTTTCGGTTACAAGAAGGCCAGAGTGTTGTGGTTTACGGAAGCATGCAGGTGTATGAGCGGGACGGTAAGTACCAGCTTTATGCCGAAATGATTGAAAAAGACGGCATGGGGCAGCTGTTTGAGCAAATAGAGGAATTAAAACGTCGTCTGGCGGCGGAAGGGTTGTTTGATGCAGAGCGGAAAAAGCCCATACCGGCCTATGCCGGACGGGTCGGTATCGTAACCGCACAAACCGGTGCGGCTATTCGGGATATTGTGCAGATTGCCAACCGGCGGAATCCGTATGTGCAGCTTATATTACAGCCTGCATTGGTGCAGGGGGAAGCGGCACCGGAAAGTCTGGCGAGGGCGTTAAAGAAGCTGGATGTTTTGCGTCCGGACGTGATTATTATCGGTCGCGGTGGCGGCAGTGCCGAGGACTTAATGGCCTTTAATACGGAGCTTGTGGTCCGTGCGGTGGCGGAGTGCGAGACGCCGGTCATCAGTGCGGTGGGGCATGAAGTAGATGTGGCACTGACGGATTTTGCGGCAGATTTACGGGCGCCTACCCCAAGTGCGGCGGCAGAGTTGGCTGTGTTTGAATACCGGGCATTGGAGGAGAGTCTGGCAACTTTTCATGCAGATTTATTGTATGCCATGTGTCATCGGATCGAAGGAGCCCGCAGTCGCATGGAAGCCTTCGGAGAAAAGTTGCTCCGGGTTGGTCCGGCAGGAGCTTTAAAGGCGAGAAAGGTACAGCTGGTATATACGGGCGAACGCCTGGATAGTGCAATGAAACGGCACATGGTGCGGAATAAGCACCGTTTGGAACTGTTGGCGGGGCGCTTACACGGGGTTTCTCCGGCGGCCCGATTGTCCGGCGGGTATGCCTTTGTAACCGGTGCGGACAAGCATCCCCTTACTTCGGTAGCGCAGGTAAAACCGAAGGATACGGTGCATATTTCCCTGGCGGACGGAAGCTTTACGGCGGAAGTGACCCGGGTGGAGAATCAATAAGGAGGCGGTAACGGATGAGTGAAAAAGAAAAGGATAAGAAACGTACATTGGAAGAAATGTTTTCCGAGCTGGAAGCAATTACCGTGGAGTTGGAAAATCAGGAGTTACCGCTTGAGGAAGCATTTGCAAAGTACCGTACGGGCATGGAACTTTTAAAGGAATGTAATGCTGCGGTAGATACGGTGGAGAAAGAGTTGCAGATTTTGGAGGAAGCCTAATGGAGTTTGAGCAGGTAAAAAGGCAAAAAACAGAAGAGATTAACCGGATGCTTTGTCGGTTTCTTCCGGAAGAATCCGGCAAAGAAAAGGTGCTTTGCGAGGCAATGAATTACAGTGTGGCGGTTGGAGGAAAGCGTCTTCGCCCGATGATTTTGCTGGAAGCCTACAAGATGTTCGGAGGAAATGATACTGCGGCACAGCCCTTTGCGGCAGCTCTTGAGATGATTCACACCTATTCTCTGGTGCATGATGATTTGCCGGCCATGGACAATGACATGTACCGCAGAGGACAGCTTACCACCCATGCAAAATACGGAGAAGCCATGGGAATTCTGGCGGGAGACGGCCTTTTAAATTATGCCTTTGAAGTGATGAGCGAGGCGGTATGTGAACAGGGGGCAAACGGAGCAAAAGCCATGTCCATCCTTGCGAAAAAAGCCGGTGTCCGGGGCATGATTGCGGGACAAACCGTGGATTTGGAATGGACGGGAAAGCCCCAGACCAAAGAGCTTTTGGACTATATTAACGAGCGGAAGACCTCCGCGCTTTTGTGCGGAGCCCTGATGGCCGGTGCGGCATTGGCCGGAGCCGGGGAGGCGCAGCTTTCCGTATTGGAACAGGTGGGGAACTATGTAGGTCTTGCGTTCCAGATCAAAGATGACATTTTGGATGTGATAGGAGATGAAAGTAAACTTGGCAAGCCTCTTCACAGTGATGAAAAGAACGAGAAAATGACCTATGTTACCTTAATCGGTGTGGAACAGGCGGAGGAGACCGTACGGGAGTTTTCGAACCGGGCGGTGGAACTGTTGGATACCTTACCGTACGAGAATCCGTTTTTAAAAGAGCTTTTGTTGTCCTTAATTACGCGGGAATACTAAAGAGAGAGATTATACGGCATCGGAGGATGTGTTTATGAAGGGACTGCTGGAACAGATTAACAAGCCCAATGATATCAAAGCAATCGGTAAAAAAGAATACGGGAATCTGGCAAAGGAAATCCGCAGGTTTTTGGTGCAAAGCATCAGTAAGACCGGCGGACATTTGGCGTCTAATTTAGGTGCGGTGGAGCTTACCATGGCGCTGCATCTTGCTATGGATTTTCCGAAGGACAAGCTGATTTTTGATGTGGGACATCAGGCATATACTCATAAGATTCTGACGGGACGTAAAAATGAGTTTTCTACCCTGCGGACCTATGAAGGGTTAAGCGGATTCCCGAAACGGAAGGAAAGCGATTGCGATGCTTTTGATACGGGGCATAGTTCCACATCCATTTCCGCAGCAGCCGGATTTGCGGCGGCCAGGGATTTGGCGGGAGAGGATTACAAGGTTGCGGCAGTCATCGGAGACGGGGCTCTCTCCGGCGGTATGGCCTACGAAGCATTAAATAATATCGGCGGCAGCCGGACAAAGATGTTGATTGTATTAAACGATAACCAGATGTCCATTTCGGAAAATATCGGCGGGATGGCAGCCTATCTCGGTAAAGTGCGTACCAATACAAAATACGTAGAGTTTAAGGACGATTTGGAGCAGAATTTACGAAAAACCAAAGCCGGTACAAAGTTAGTCATGGGCTTAAAGCGTTCCAAGGATTCCATTAAGCATTTTCTTGTTCCAAGCATGTTTTTCGAGGATATGGGAATTACCTATGTGGGTCCTATCGACGGACACAATATTGAATTGATGGTACGGGCCTTTCAAACGGCCTTTGCGGCAAATAAGCCGGTATTGGTGCATGTTGTGACGGAAAAAGGTAAGGGCTACGGCTTTGCAAAAGAAAACCCGAGTGCGTTTCACGGAGTGGAGCCTTTTGATATTAAGACCGGAAAGCACTTGATTCCGAATAAAGGAAAGAGTTATACCGCCGTGTTTTCCGAGGCGGTTTGCGAACTGGCAAAGGAAAATCCGAAAATTGCGGCGATTACCGCGGCCATGCCCCAGGGAACGGGGCTGGATGTTTTCGCGAAGGAGTATCCGGAGCGGTTCTTTGATGTGGGAATCGCGGAAGAGCATGCGGTAACCTTTGCGGCAGGTCTTGCGGCAGGGGGATTTACTCCGGTTGTAGCGGTTTATTCTACTTTTTTACAGCGGGCCTATGACCAAATCGTTCATGATGTTTGCGTAGGGGAACTTCCGGTGGTGTTTGCGGTGGACCGTGCGGGAATCGTAGGAAACGACGGCGAGACCCACCAGGGAATTTTAGATTTGTCCTATTTGTCCCATATTCCGGGGCTGACGGTAATGGCACCGCGGGATGCCACGGAGTTAAAGGAAATGCTGCGGTTTGCGGTTAAGCTGGGGAAACCGGTGGCACTTCGGTATCCGCGGGGAAGCGCCTGTGATTTAACGGAACCGGAGAGAAAACCGGTAGTATACGGGAAAGCGGAAGTACTTTATAAGGAAAATGAGATTGCACTTTTAGCGGTGGGAAATATGGTGGAAACCGCTTGCAAAGTAAGGGAACTGTTGCGTGAGGGCACATACCGTGCTTCGGTGGTAAATATGCGATTTGTTTCTCCGATGGATACGGATGTTCTGGATGATATGGCGGAGAGCCACAGAGTAGTGGTGACGTTAGAAGAAAATATTTACGATGGTGGATTCGGGGAAAAGGTGGCGGCTTACTTTGCGGCACGGGGCCAAAAGGTACAGCTAAAGAGCATTGCCCTGCCGAATCATTATATCGAACACGGTGACCCGGAAGTATTACGGGAAAAGTACGGGCTGACGGCGGAAAAGATTGCGGAAGAAATCCGAACCTTTTACCGCGGTGTGTGACGGAGGAATCGGATGGAGGAGAAGAAAAAAGAACGGTTGGATGTACTGTTGGTGAAGCGTAATCTGGCAGAATCCAGGGAAAAAGCAAAGGCATATATTAAGGCCGGGAATGTATTTGTGGACGGTGTCAGAGAAAACGGGAAAGCCGGGGTGGCAGTGTCTGTAGATGCGGAGATAGAACTTCGGGGTGTGGTCATGAAATATGTAAGCCGGGGCGGTTTTAAACTGGAAAAAGCCATCGGGGAATTCGGAGTAAAACTGGATGGTGCGGTATGTATGGATGTAGGGTCTTCTACCGGTGGTTTTACGGATTGTATGCTGCAAAACGGCGCCTTGAAGGTGTTTGCGGTGGATGTGGGCACCAATCAGCTGGCAGGGAAGTTACAGGCAGATGGACGGGTGGTTTCCATGGAGCAGACCAACATCCGCTATGTGACGCCGGAGGATATCGGGGAGCAGGTGGATTTCGTATCCATTGATGTGGCATTTATTTCTCTTACGAAGGTTCTGGCGCCGGTGTATGATTTGATGAAGGTAGGAGCCCGGATTGTGTGTCTTGTTAAGCCGCAGTTTGAAGCAGGAAGAGATAAGGTCGGCAAAAAGGGCGTAGTACGGGAACGGGAAACCCATTTGGAAGTCATCGAGCAGGTGATTCGTTATGCGGATTCCTTGGGATTTTTAATGTTGGGACTTTCCTTTTCTCCGATTCGGGGACCGGAAGGCAATATCGAATATCTTTTGTATATGGAAAAAACAAAGGAACAACGTGCCGGTGCGGTGTCTGTACCGGGAGCGGAATCAGACGAAGACGGAGAATACGCGGAAGCGGACGATTTTGAGGAGATTGACGCAGCCTTTTCGGTAATGCCGTTGTCTCCTGAGGCAGACGAGCTGGTGCGTCAGGCCGACCGCATTACGAAGGAAGCTCATGCAGTGCTTGAAAAATAGGGTATTGCGCTTAAAATCGGGGATTTTGATTGACTTTCCCCTTGTTTTGATGTAGACTATAACTGCTCTATTTTGTCGGACAGGAGGGGAATCGCAGATGAAAAAGGTATGTGTCATTGCCAATGCCGGGAAAGAAGCGGCGGTGGAAACGGCGGAAAAAGTACGCGTGTTTTTCTGCGAAAAGGGGATTTCCTGTTCGATGTTATTGGAGGATTTTTCCGAGACGCCGTCTTATGAGCCGGAGCTTGATAGTGATATCGAGTGTGCGGTGGTTTTAGGCGGTGACGGTACGTTGATTCGCGTGGCGGGGATTCTTTCCGAAAAGAAGATTCCGGTGTTTGGGATTAATTTGGGCACCTTGGGATTTCTTACGGAGGCGGAGTCGGCGGATACGGAAGCCGTATTGACGAAGTTACTTGCCGGAGAATACAAGGTAGAAGAACGCATGATGCTGGAAGCGTCGGTGGACGGTCAGGTATTCGGTACCGCATTAAACGACGTGGTGCTGACCCGAAACGGTTTTTCACGTATTATCAGCGTGGGGATTTTTGTAAACGGGAAGCCGGTATGTAATTACCGGGGCGACGGCGTAATCGTAGCTACGCCGACGGGTTCTACCGGTTACAATTTATCTGCAGGCGGTCCGGTGGTGGCACCGAAGATGGAGCTTTTTATTATTACACCGATTTGTCCCCATTCCTTAAATGCCAGAAGCATCTTGCTTTCCGCAGAGGATGAGCTTCATTTGGTAATACGGGAGGAGAAAAAGACCCAGGATGAGGAAGCGATTCTGACTCTGGACGGGCAACGGGCAAAAGACCTTGCGGCTGAAGATACGATTGTGATTCGGAAGTCTGAGAAAAAAGCGTATTTTATACAGTTAAATGACCACAGTTTTTTTGATGCGTTACATAGAAAGCTGGGGACCCAAGAGATTTTATAAAATGGAGACGATAGAATGAAAACAGCAAGACAAAATAAGATTATAGAACTGGTAGAAAAAAATGAAATCGAGACCCAGGAAGAGCTGGGAGAACTTTTAAAGAATGCGGGTTTTGCGGTTACCCAGGCTACGATTTCTCGCGATATCAGAGAGTTAAAGCTTACAAAAGTAGCCATTGATTTGGATCGTCAGAAGTACATTGTACTTCGTTCCCATAATTCGGAAATGAACGAAAAGTATGCCCGGATTTTGCGGGATTCCTTCGTTTCCATGGCAAAGGCCCAGAATATTCTGGTGGTAAAGACGGTTCCGGGCATGGCAATGGCGGCGGCTGCGGCACTGGATGCTTTGCAGGTAGACGGTATTGTAGGTTGTATTGCGGGAGACGATACGATTATGTGCGCCATCCGTACCGAAAAGGAAACGGATGTTGTGATGGAGAAATTACATCGCTTAACCGGCGATAAAAGAATAAGTGAATAAATAAAGGAGATAAAAGAAATGTCAGGTCATTCCAAATTTGCAAACATTAAGCACAAGAAAGAAAAGAACGATGCAGCAAAGGGTAAAATTTTTACCCGTATCGGTCGTGAAATCGCCGTAGCCGTAAAGGAAGGCGGTCCGGACCCGAACAACAACAGTAAGTTAAAGGATGTTATCGCAAAGGCAAAGGCAAACAACATGCCGAACGATACCATCGACCGCAGCATTAAGAAGGCTGCCGGTGACGGAGACGGTGTAAATTATGAAAAGGTTACCTACGAAGGTTACGGCCCGAGCGGTATCGCAATTATCGTAGATGCTCTTACGGATAACAAGAACCGTACCGCGGCAAATGTACGTAACGCATTCACCAAGGGTAACGGCAACATGGGAACCACCGGTTGCGTATCCTTTATGTTCGACCAGAAGGGTCAGATTATTGTGGCAAAGGAAGATTACTCCGGCGATGCGGACGAGCTGATGATGACGGCTCTTGACGCAGGTGCGGACGATTTTGTGGAGGAAGAGGACAGCTTTGAAATCCTTACCGATCCGGATGCCTTTAGCGAAGTCCGGGAAGCCCTGGAAGCAGCAGGGATTGTTATGGCTTCCGCAGAAGTAACCATGATTCCGCAGACCTGGGGTGAGCTTTCCAGTGAAGCGGATATTAAGAGCATGAACAAGATTCTCGACCTTTTGGACGAGGATGATGACGTGCAGGAAGTTTACCACAACTGGGATATGCCGGAGGAGTAATATTATGAAAATCAGAACCAGATTTGCACCGAGCCCGACAGGAAGAATGCATGTAGGTAATTTAAGAACTGCATTATATGAGTACCTGGTGGCAAAGCATGCGGGCGGTGACTTTATTTTAAGAATTGAGGATACGGATCAGGGCCGTTTGGTGGAGGGTGCCGTAGATATTATTTATCGTACCATGGAGAAGACCGGTCTTCTTCACGACGAAGGTCCGGATAAAGACAAGGGTTGCGGCCCGTATGTACAGAGTGAGCGTGTACAGAGCGGCTTGTACATGGAGTACGCAAAGCAGCTTGTGGAAAAGGGCGAGGCCTATTATTGCTTCTGTACCAAGGAGCGTCTGGAGTCTTTAAAGGCTTCCGTGGAAGGCTCCGAGGATAAGGAGATTACCAAGTACGACAAGCATTGCCTGCACCTGTCGAAAGAAGAAATCGAGAAGAATTTAGCGGACGGTTTGCCGTTTGTTATCCGTCAGAATACCCCGACGGAGGGCACCACGTCCTTTACCGATGCCAATTACGGCACCATTACCGTAGAGAATGCGGAGCTGGACGACATGATTCTTATTAAGTCCGACGGTTTCCCGACCTATAACTTTGCAAACGTAATCGACGACCATTTGATGGGCATTACCCACGTTGTTCGCGGTAACGAGTATCTTTCTTCCACGCCGAAGTATACGAGACTGTATCAGGCCTTTGGTTGGGAGGAGCCGACTTACGTTCACGTTCCGCTCATAACCAACGAGGAGCATCAGAAGCTTTCCAAGAGAAGCGGCCATTCTTCCTTTGAGGATTTGCTGGAGCAGGGCTTTGTTACCGAAGCAATCGTAAACTTTACCGCGCTTCTTGGCTGGAGCCCGGCAAACAACGAAGAGATTATGACCATGGAGGAGTTAATCGAGCAGTTCGATTATACCCATATCAGCAAGTCTCCGGCAGTGTTTGATATGCAGAAGCTTCGCTGGATGAACGGCGAATACTTAAAGCGTATGGATAACGAGAAGTACTACGAGCTGGCACTTCCGTATGTTGATGCGGTAGTAACGAAGCCGTACGACAAGAAGGCCATCGCAGATCTTGTAAAGACCAGAATCGAGACTTTACTTGACATTGCAGGTCATATTGATTTCTTCGAGGAGCTTCCAGAGTATGACACCGAGATGTACGTACACAAGAAGATGAAGACCACGAAGGAGTCTTCCCTTGGCGTATTAAAGGATTTGCTTCCGCGGTTACAGGAGCTTTCCGATTACAGCGTTCCGGCAATCGAAGCACTTTTAATGGGCTATGTACAGGAGAAGGAAATTAAGAACGGACAGGGCTTATGGCCGGTACGTACCGCAGTTTCCGGTAAGCAGATGACCCCGGGCGGCGCTTATGAGATTATGGCAATTCTCGGTAAGAATGAGAGTATCAGACGAATCGAGAAGGCGATTGAGCTGTTAGAGAAGGAAGTACAGTAATACAATAAAATCAGTGAGTTAAAAAAGATATTGGCACCCTTGCAGGCGAAAGTTTGTGAGGGTGTTGTTTTATGTATAAGTCGAAGTTCTGATTGCGGTCAAGTTGCAAATGTGATAGAATAGATAATTAAATTCTTCGGAGGTGGCGTATGAAAACGATTATCACAATTCAGCACACACAGTCGGTGCATCATACCAACGGGATGGTAGGTTCCTGGACGGATTGGGAGCTTTCCGAACTTGGGGTGGCACAGGCAGAAAAGATTGGTGAAAAGCTAAAGGCAGAGCTTTCCGGGAGAACTTTTGTTATGTATTCTTCGGATTTGCTCCGGGCAAAGCAGACGGCAGAGCATGTGGGAAAGCATCTTGACCTGACACCGATTTTAAAGAAGGAACTGAGAGAACGGAATCTTGGGAAGTGTTGCGGAAAGTCGGTGCAGTGGCTTCGGGAAAATTTGGAATGTCAGGAGAAAACCATTGATGACAGGCTGTTTTCCGATGCGGAGAGCAGAAGGGATGAGTGGAACCGGCTAAAGCCGTTCTTTGATGAGATTATGGCAAACGATGAGGAGAATATTATTCTTGTGTCTCACGGAGATTTGCTTAGTGTGTTTAATGCCATGTTCTTGGGATTGGACGTGGAATCGATGAATACATGTGAAATGTTTGGTTTATCCGGTGGCGTATCCTATATGTTTGTGAATGATGAAGGAAAGCGGTTTGTGAAGCGCATCAGTGATCTGTCGTATTTGGGATAAGATGGTATTGGCGGGGGAACGGTATGAAGCATTTAGGTACACGAATGTTGGGTTCAGAACGTATTGTTTTACGAAGAATCGAAGTTGAGGATTACAAGCAGATGTATGAGAATTGGGCTTGTAAGGAGGAATGTAGCAAATACTTTCCATGGTCTGCGGTTACGGATATCGAAGTTTATAAAAAGAGGGTTTTGACCTGGGTAGATAATTATAAAGATGATTTGTACCTTAACTGGCTGATTGTGCGAAAGGATACCAAGGAAGCCATTGGTATTATTAATCTTCATAACGTGGACGAACAATCCGGGGCGGCGGAAACCTCGTATATATTGGCACCGGACCATTGGGGCAATGGACTTATGACAGAGGCGGTAAGGCGTGTTCTTCAATATGCCTTTGAAGAACTGGAATTGAGCCGGGTGTGTGCAGATGTATTCGCGGGAAATGTCGCATCAGAGAAGGTATTGGAAAAGTGCGGTTTTCAATGTGAAGGAGTCATAAAAGAGAGATACGAGAAAGATGGGATACGTATAGATGCGATTTTATATGGAATACATAAATCGTAAGTCAACAAAGGAGATGAATGAAATGCTGAGGAGAGGAGAAGGAAATGCAGTATAGTGATTTTTTGTCCATTTTATCGGTGGCAGAGAAGTTAAAATGCAATACGAGACATTCCGATACGTCAAACGGCAGGAGAGAAAGTGTGGCAGAACACAGTTGGCGGCTGGCTTTGATGGCAATGTTGCTTGCGGATGAATTTCCGGATACCGATATGAATAAGGTGATACAGATGTGTCTGATTCATGATTTAGGGGAGGCGTTTACAGGAGATATCGCCACCTTTGACAAAATGGATGCGGATGCGAAGAAAGAGGATATGGTCTATGCAGACTGGGTAGAAACGTTCCCGGAAATACAAAAAAAGCAGTTTAGGGGACTTCTTGCGGAAATGAGTGCGTTACAGACGAAGGAAGCAAAACTTTACAAGGCACTGGATAAGATGGAAGCGGTGATTCAGCACAATGAAGCAGATATTTCTTCCTGGCTTCCGTTGGAATATGAGTTGCAATTGACCTATGGTGCGGAAGAAGTACAGTTTTCGGAGTATATGAAGGGGTTAAAAGCCCATATTGATGCATGGACAAAAGAAAAGATAGAAAGGGAGAAAAAATGAGCATTACATTACCAAAGTATATCACAGGCACCTACGCTGTGGGTACAGAACGTTTTACCGTAACAGACGATTCCAGACAAGAAGTTTTGGGTCCGAAGTGCGGTCCTCGAAAGCTGGAAGTGCGTTTGTTTTATCCGGTGAACAAATCTGCGGTAGAAGGAAAGGAACGAATGAAGCTGTCGGAGGAACGAGTACAGGCAATACAAAAGGCTTGTATGGTAAAGACGTTGCCGGAGGAGATTGTGAGTCCGGAATGTTATACGAGAGTACCTCAGGCAGAAGAAAAGTTCCCGCTTGTACTGTACAGTCACGGATATGGGATCGGAGTCACGGAAGGGAATTGTCTTCTTTGCAGTGAATTGGCCTCCAACGGATATATCGTGGCGTCTATCGGGCATGCTTACGAAGCAGCGATTTGTGAGTTTGACGACGGAACGGTTGCTTTGTATGACAAGGAAATTAAAATACAGACCGGCGGGATAAAATCCTTCTTTGCCCAAATGAAGCTGGTGCGGATGGATGCGGAAGCGGAAGAAGTCTATGCCTACTTTGATGAACTGCAAAAGAAGTATATGGGATTTATGCTGGGCCGCTTGCCGGAGTGGGGAAAGGATAGTCTTTGTGTGATAGAAACACTTAAGAAGTCTTACGCGGGCCGGATTGATTTTGCAAAAGGAATCGGGGCTACGGGACATTCTTTCGGCGGAAATGTTGCGTATTGGCTTTGTCAGTATTCCGACGAGGTTACCTGCGGAGCGAATATTGACGGCGGTGTATTCGGAGATTATACGGGAATGGTGATGAAAAAGCCTTTTCTGCAAATCGGAAGTAAAATGAACCGGAATTTCGAGATAAAACCGCTGCTTGCCACCGAAGCACCGGTGCGATATGAACTGTTTGAAGGAGTGACCCATGCAGGTTTTACGGATTTGAAGTTTATGTATGAGCCGGATTCTCCGAAGGCAAAGATGGTGGTGGGAAAGATGGACGGATGTGAGATGCACCGGAGACTGGCAGACTTGCATTTGGAGTTTTTTGGAGGGTATTTGAAATGATTATTTTAATTGCCGGTGCATCCCATACGGGAAAAACCGCTTTGGCACAGAAGTTACTGGAAAAATATCATTATCCGTACGTGTCTATTGACCACATTAAAATGGGACTGATTCGCAGCGGGCAGACGACACTGACACCCTGCAGTGATGACTGTGCATTGACCGATTATCTTTGGCCGATTGTGAGGGAGATGATTAAGACTACCATTGAAAATACTCAAAACATGATTGTGGAAGGCTGCTATATTCCGTATGATTGGGAGAAATGCTTTGAACCGGAGTATTTGAAGGAAATCAAGTATGTTTGTCTGGTGATGAGTGAGACATATATCCGGGAGCATTTTGCGGAAATTAAAAAGTTTGCAAGTGTGATTGAGGAGCGGTTGGATGACTCGGATTGTACGATGGAGTCGGTATTGCAGGATAACGCAGAGGTACTTCGGGAGTGCAAGAAATACAGGGTGAATTATGTGTTGATTGACGAGGAGTATCCGGAGGAGATGGAAATTATATAACTTAGTTGACAAATGTATAGAAATGAAATATTATATCTATATAAATGTAAACTGAGGGGCGGTGTATGCATATGGAAATGAATTCAATTATTTTTGAAGAAGTTCAGCGAAATAACAATATGATTACGACAGCCCGTGTGGTAGAATTGGGCTTTTCCAGAGCATTGTTATCAAAGTATGTAAAAGAAGGGTTATTAGAGCGTGGGCGTCAAGGAATTTATATATTACCGGATTCGGTTCATGATGATATGTATACACTGATGCTTAGGTCAGAGAAGGTTATTTTTTCTCATGATACGGCACTTTTTTTACATGGTTTATCGGAACGAACGCCGTTTGAACATTCGGTAACGATTCCGAGTAACGCGGTGTTATCCGACACGTTAAAAGAAGACTGCAACTGTTATTATATTAAACCGGAGCTGCATGATTTAGGAAAAACATGGAAAAAGACAACGTTTGGAAATGAAGTACGATGTTATGATGTGGAACGTACCATTTGTGATTTAATTCGTTCCAGGAGCCGGATGGACGAAGAAATTGTAATCAGTGCAATAAAGAATTATGCGAAATACAAAGAAAAAGATTTAAATCGCTTGGCGGTGTATGCAGAGAAATTGAAGGTGAGCAAGGTGTTACGGGGGTATATGGAGGTGTTGCTGTGAGTTCAAAAGCAATGAGCCTGAAAGGGAAGATAAAAAATTATGCAAAAAGCAATAATATTACAGCGCAGGTAGTGTTACAGAATTATATGTTTGAATGTTTTCTGGCAAGGTTATCAGTATCAGAATATCGCGAGAAATTCGTTGTAAAAGGTGGTATGTTAATCGCAGCCATTGTCGGATTGGATACAAGGGCGACCATGGATTTGGATACAACGCTTCGCAATTTGCCGTTGACGGAAGAAAAGATTACAGAGGCGATATACTCTATTTGCGGAGTTAATCGGGATGATGATGTCGTTTTCAAGATGAGGTCGATAGAACTTATTCGTAGGGATGATATATATGGTGGTTATTGTGTTCGGTTGGATGCGGTATATGATACCATAACGACACCATTATCAATTGATATATCTACCGGAGATATTATTACACCGAAAGCGGTAAAGTATGAGTTTAGCGGGATTTTCGATGATAATGTTCGAATTAATTTATGGGGATATAACATTGAAACGGTTATTGCAGAGAAAGTCGAAACGATTTTGCGAAGAGGTGTGTTTTCTACAAGACCGAGAGATTATTATGATGTTTACATATTGGGAACGACACAGAAGTATGATAAAGAGGTATTAAAAGAAGCGTTAATAGCAACAGCGGAGCATCGTGGAAGTACAGGGCAGATTACTGATGTGAAAGGTATTCTCAATCAAATTGAAAAAAGTACCGAGATGATGGAAATGTGGGATAAGTATCGGAAAAAGTTTGCATATGCAAGCGATATTTTGTACGAAGATGTTATGAAAGCATTGTATGATATTTTAGGATAGGAGATTAAATTATGATGAAAAGAATAAAGTATGTGTTTTTGATGGTTTTATGCCTTTGTTTTGTAGGCTGTAACAATGAGTTCGCGGAGACGGAATACGAGAATGCGGAGAAGATTGCTGATTCGGGAGACCGTTATTCCAAGGAGATGTCTGTGTTTAACCACGTGAACGGAGAGTATACCTTGACAGTTTCTAAGTTTAACGGCAGGGAGACCCTTTGGACAAAGTCCTATAAGGAAGCCTGTGAAGTGTCGCTGGAGGTTTCTTTGGCGCTTTCGGAGGGACAGGCAAAATTGGTACATATTGATGCAGACGATGATGTGACGACACTTGTAGAATGCACGCCGGAAAACTGTTCCGGGGAGACTGTAACGATACCGATTGCCATGACGAAAGGGAAGAACCGAATTAAAATTGTAGGATACGATTGTGAGGACTTGGAACTGAAGATGGTGTTTGACGGGGAATAAGCGGAAGTAGGGCGTTATTACGACTGTTAAGAATGGAGAAAGGGAACAAAGTATGAAAAAGATTTTATGCTCCACGGGAGCGCTGATTGGAATTCCCAACGGAAGAGATTTCAGATTGTTGGAACCGCTTAGCAAGCAACTGACCTGTAACGGATTTGAGTTTATGATGTATTCCTCCTGGTATGAAAAGGTGGAAGAAATTCGGGAGTTTTTGCAGGAGTTAAAGCTGTTTATTCCGGTGTTTCATTGCGAGAAAAGCATCGGTGAGTACATAAGTAAAGGGAATCCGGAGGAACTTTCCGAGGCATTCCGGCGGTTTGAGGTTAACTGTGATTTGGCGAAGTCCATCGGTGCCGAGAAATTAGTGTTGCATCTGTGGAGCGGGATGGTGTCCGATTCCAACTTTCAGAGCAATCTGGCGGCATATCCGCGTCTTCGGGAGCTTGCGGATTTCTACGGCCTTGTGCTTGGAATTGAAAACGTGGTATGCAATGTGGAGAACCCCATGAAGCACTTATGCGAGCTTCGTGAGGCCTATCCGGAAATCCGCTTTGTGTTTGATACGAAGATGGCGGCGTTCCATGAGGAATTGGAGCAGTTGTATGAAAAGGAGTACGAGTGGCTTTGGAAGGACGGGCATATCTGCCATTATCATGTGAACGATTATAACGGCGGGTATATGGATTGGGCAAATTTAAGAACCCTGCGGATAGGTAGTGGAAAGCTGGATTTTGAGCGGTTCTTTGCCTTTATTCGTGAAATCGGTTATGAGGGGGATTATACTCTGGAAGCAACGGCGTTTAACAGTGAGGGAGTTGTGGATGTGGAGATGGTGAATAAGCAGGTTGTATATGTTAGGGAACATATTGGGTAGGAGGAGTTTGCGATGTTATTGGAAGTAATGGAAATAGCAGGATTTGTATATTATTATACTTGGTTTATTTGGCCATTCGCATTTGTTTTCGCATTGGGAAACGGAATAAAAGAGGTAATCGAAACGAAGAAAGTTTATAATAAGGGATTTATCGGTGCAGGGATAACACTTCTGTTTATTCTGGCAGGGATAGCGCTTCCGGACCTTCGGAGTTAGAGGAGAAAATAGGGACTAAATGGAGGTACATATGATTATTAGAAAAGCGAGAAGTACGGATGCAGAGGACTTAAAGGTGTTATATTTTGAATATCTGACCAAGTTTCCGCCGAAGGAAGAGCAGGATATGGTGCATTGGGGAGAACTTCTTGAAAAATTTGAGAAGGATGAGCATATGCATTTGTTGGTTGTGGAAGAAGACGGGAGGGCGGTCGCTTCCGTACAAATGGAAATCATCGAAAGTTTGACGCATAATGTGCGCCCTTTTGCGGTAATTGAAAATGTGGTTACCCACGGAGATTACAGAAACAGAGGGTATGGTTCCGCATTACTTCAGGAAGCATCGGAAATCGCTAAGAATATGAATTGTTATAAGGTGTTTTTGGAAACCGGTTCCAACAGGGAAAGTACGTTGAATTTTTACCGGAATAATGGGTTTGCGATTGATGAGAAGCATTCGTGTTTGAAGAAGTTATAGGAGAAAGTGGAGTATGAGTAATCCATGGCAAGAAATTAAGTTAGACGATTATGAAAATCATATGAGTTTAGAAAATGTATATCAGCTTCAAGTATTGAATGAAATGATGGGGGAACAATTTTCGGCCTATGATGCTACAAGTATCATGATTCTTGGTATTGCGGGTGGAAATGGACTTGAGCATATCGATAAAGAACGAATAAAGAAAGTATACGGAGTCGACGTGAATCAAAGCTTTCTTTCGGCATGTAAAAAGCGCTACGAAGAACTTGGAGATGTGTTTGAAACAATTTGTGCCGATTTATTGGAGGAGGGTTTGCAGTTGCCGGAGACGGATTTGCTTGTAGCAAACCTGTTGGTAGAGTATATCGGGTATGAATGTTTTCAAAAAGTGGTTGGTTTGGTAAAGCCACGCTATGTTTCTTGTATCATACAAATCAATACCGGAGACTCCTTTGTGTCGGATTCGCCGTATCTGCATGTCTTTGATTGTCTGGAAACGGTGCATCATCAGATGGAGGAGGATAGGTTGGTAAACTGTATGTCTGAGATTGGGTATCGAAAGGTAGAACAGTTGGAACAGGAGTTGCTGGACGGGAAGAAGTTTGTGAGGGTTGATTTTTTAAGAGAAGATATTTAAACACTAAGGAGGAGACGATATGCAGAGGCCGGATGGGAATTTCATGAGACTTGTAGCGGAACAAAATAAGAAAAACGAAAGCCCACGCGTTATCAAAGAGTATCGGACCATAAAAGAATATTATCCATGGAGAACGGTGGCGATTCCGGCTGTATTTCCGGTCATCGGATTTTTCTTGTTGGTAAAATCGGTGGCGGATTTTTCGAGAGCATTTAAGTTTGGCGGTGTATTCTATTTGATTCTTGCATTGATTTTTGCGGGAATCGGAATCATGTTTGTATATCCGTCAAAGAGTGACTTTGCTTCCTGTAAGCGGTTGCGTGAAAATGCAAAGACGGCAGAGAACAGGGGAAAACGTTATCAGGGAGAAATTCTGGGCTATAAAATGTGTGTTGCCGGCGGAACTGCAACGACAGTCGGTTTGAATTATGTACTTGAGGTGGAATTTTTGGAGGATACCAAGTATAAAACCATCCAAACCAAAGAAATGAAATATCATCCGAATGCGGTGCGAAAGGGAACCCGGTGCAACGTGTTTTATTACGATGGTGAATACTATGTGGGAAACTATGAGCTTCGTACCGGGATGAAGGATAAGGTGGCGGAGATACCACAGAAGGGAATGGTAGGGGGAGAAGTATGAGTGTATGCATTGAAAAAGCATCGGAATACGAAATAGAGGAATTGACAAAGCTACGAATCGCGTATTTACAGGAAGATTTCGGAAACATATCGGAGCAAGATTTACATTGTATGGAAGAAACACTTCCGCAGTATTTTAAGAATCATCTGAATCGGGATTTGTTCGTGTATGTTGCCCGAGACGCAGACAGAATTATTGCATGTGCATTTTTGTGGGTAGTAGAGAAGCCCATGAGTCCGGCATTTCTTACAGGTAGAACTGGAACGGTACTGAATGTGTATACGAATCCGGAACACCGGAAGAAAGGTTATGCAAGACAGTTGATGTATGCGTTGCTTTCGGAGGCGAAGGAAAGGAACTTAAGTGTGGTGGAACTGAAAGCCACGGAAGACGGGTATCATTTGTACAAGTCCGTGGGATTTGAGGATGTGGTGTCGAAGTACCATACGATGAGATTTGAGGTTTGAAATGAGGATTTTTTTTGTCAGACACGGAAAAGATGATGAGAATTTTCGCGGTGGTTGGAGTAGCCTTGGATTGGTGCCGGAGGGCGTGGAACAGGCAAAACAGCTTGCGAGATATTTCAGTGAAAAAAGAGTTGAATACGGTATTACAAAGATAATATCCAGTGATTTGCCTCGTGCAAAGGAAACGGCGGAACTACTTGCTAAGGAACTGGGATTAACAGTGGTGAGCGAGGAAAGACTGCGGGAAGCGGATAACGGAAAGCTGGCCGGAATGCCGAATGAGGAAGCATTAGAGAAATATCCCGGCCTGTTCTGGAGTACGTTAAAGCCGGATGAGTGTTATCCGAACGGTGAAAGCCCGATGCAGTTCTTTTCACGGATAAAAGAATGGTTTGAAATGTTTCTTAAGGAGTGTAAAGATGCAGACGGAAATGTGCTGGTAGTAACGCACGGTGGAGTAATCAATGTGGTGTATCACTTGGTAAGGAATCTGGAATGGAGCAATACGAAGAAATCTGTTTCGGTGGGAAATTGCAGTGTGCATGTGCTGGATGTGGAGAGAATGGAGATTTGTGAGGAGTTTATGAAAGAAGAACTGTGTTACGAAGAAATAACAGAATCCCATCTGGACGAGCTGGCCCGGCTCTATGTGGACACCTTTAATGCGGCACCATGGAATGACGAATGGACTTTTGAAACGGCGCGGAAACGGTTATATATGATGCTTCACACTGAAGTCTCGTTTGGGTTGTGCGTATATCATGAGGGACAGATTTGTGGGGCTGTTTTAGGAGCAACGGAACAATTTTATGACGGCCCTATGTTTGAGGTAAAAGAGTATTGGGTGAAAAACGAGATGCGGGGAAAAGGAATCGGGTCAAAACTTTTTGCAGAGATGGAGAGGCGCTTGCGGTTGCTCGGTGTGAAAAACATTATTTTGATTACCGCAAAAGGCGATGCCACAGAGCATTTTTATCACAAGCAGGGAATGGGGACCGACCCGGATATGGTGTTTATGTCAAAAAGAATAGGAGACTAACGATTTGCTGATATAGGAAAATCGCAGAAAGGAGCAGTTATGTTTCGCGAATTACTTAGAAAAAACAAGCAGCTTTCCACAGAGGAATGCGTGGAGCTTTTGAAAACCGAGACTAGAGGCGTACTGTCTGTCATCGGAGATGAGGGGTATCCTTACGGGACGCCGATGAATCATTGGTATAACGAGGAGGACGGCGCGATTTACTTTCACTGCGGTAATGTGGGACATCGGCTGGATGCATTACGGAAGGAGAATAAGGTGTCTTTTTGTGTGTATAATCAGGGGGCCAGACCGGACGGCGAGTGGGCGTACCGGGTGAAAAGTGTGATTGTGTTCGGAAAGATGGAGATTCTGGACGATAGGGAGTTGATTGCGGATATTACCACAAAGCTCAGTTATAAGTTTACCCAGGATGAGGAGTATATTAAGACGGAAATTGCCCAGTCCGGGCATCGGACACTGTTACTGCGTCTTGTATCGGAGCATATGTGCGGAAAACTGGTAACGGAGGCGTAAGGAGGGACTATTATGCTTGCAAAGAATAAGTCCGGTTGGGTTTTGCTGGAGCATTTGGATATTAAAGAAGAGGAAATCGAGAATTACGATAATGTGACCGGTGCGTTTGCTATTGTAACGGTGGACGGGCAGTACATAATCGGCTATAATAAATGGAGACAGCAGTGGGAGTTCTGCGGTGGCGGTATTGAGCCGGGAGAAACGGCCAGAGAGGCGGCAGTGCGGGAATTGTTTGAAGAAACCCACCAAAAGGCAAAAGAACTCACCTTTCGGGGCATCTCTCGTATGCAAAAACCAAACGGAACGCTTTGCTATCAGGCGGTATTTACGGGTGTTGTAGAACGGTTGGAGCCTTTTGCAGAGAACGATGAGGATGAAATGAGCGATATTATGCTTTGGGATTTGAAGCGGGATATCGGTTATGTGGATGAGTGCGATTTAAAGATTGTGAAGATGGTTTGTGCCGGAGGAAAGTGAGTGTTGTTCGGGAAGAGGAGCGTGAGGTTGGCATGAGCAAGAAAGGTAGTAATAATAAAAAGAGAAGAATTATTGTTTGGTCGATTATTGCGGCGGTTTTGTTGATTCTTGTAATTGGTTGCGGTAGTTACCTCGGTGACTATTATCGCGGAGACCGGGTGGCAATTGAGATGTTTGAAACGGAGAATCCGGTGGAAATCAAGGTGCTTTCCGAGAAAATTACGGTATATCGGCCGGAGGGTGAAGAATTACCCGGGAATGGTTTTATTTTCTACCCGGGCGGTAAGGTAGAAGCAATTGCCTATGAGCCGCTGTTAAAGGCATTGGCATCGGAGGGGATGCTTTGTGTGCTTGTGGAGATGCCGTTTCATCTGGCGGTGTTTGACATGGATGCGGCAGAAGGAATTCCAGAGCAATTCCCGGAGGTTACGAACTGGTATCTGGGCGGGCATTCTCTGGGTGGTTCCATGGCGGCGTCCTACCTTGCAGATAACGCAACGGACTATGAGGGATTGATTTTGCTTGGTTCCTATTCTACGGCGGATTTGTCGGAGACGGGACGTTCCGTGCTTTCGGTGTATGGGAGCGAAGACAAGGTGTTGAATAAGGAAAACTATGAGGAGGATAAGGAAAATCTTCCGGCAGATTTTACGGAGATTGTGATTGAAGGCGGTTGCCATGCGCATTTCGGCATGTACGGAGCACAGGATGGTGACGGTACTCCGACGATTTCCAACAAGGAGCAGATTGAGATTACGGCAGATGCGGTAATGGCATTTTTGGAGGAAGAGTAAAATGATAAGAAAGGCAACCGTAAACGATGCGTTGTGTGTGGCAAAGCTGGCGATACAAATGTGGGAAGATAATACAGTCGAAGGTTTAGCAGAAGATTTGACTAAGATTATCGACAGCCCGGAAAGTGCGGTATTTTTACTGTATGACGGTGAGATAGCTATCGGCTTTGCCCAGTGTCAACTTCGTCATGACTACGTAGAGGGAACCGACAGCAGCCCGGTGGGATATCTGGAAGGGATTTTCGTGGAAGAAGCATACCGAAACAAGGGTTATGCAAAGGAACTGTTAAAACAGTGTGAGGCATGGGCAAAGGATATGGGGTGCACGGAGTTTGCCAGTGATTGTGAACTGGAGAATACCGGGAGTCTGGCGTTTCACCTGAAGATGGGATTTGAAGAAGCGAATCGGGTGATTTGTTTTACAAAGAAACTGTAGGAGACATAGAATGAGTAAGATTACAACACTGATTTTCGACATGTACGGTGTCATACTGGAGGAAAGCAAAGGAAACTTTATACCGTATACATACAATCATTTTGACGAATCCGAATATGAGCGGATTACCAGACAATTCCGGGTGGAAAAGCTGTTCGGAAAAGCAGGAAATGGAGAGCTTTCTTCAGGCGAGTTCTTGTCGTTGCTGGGCTTTGCCGACACGGAAATCCATATGCGGGATTATATCGAAAACCACTTGACTTTGGATGCCGGGTTCATTCCTTTTGCAGAGCAGTTTGCGGAGCAGTATGAGTTTGTTCTGTTGTCCAACGATGTGTCCGAATGGAGTGCCTATATTACGAAGTTTCACGGATTGGACAAGTATTTTTCACATAAGATTGTCAGCGGTGATGTAAAATGCCGCAAGCCGGACCGGAAGATTTACGAACTTACCCTAGAACGAATCGGTAAGAAGCCTGAGGAGTGCTTGTTTATCGATAATACCGCCCAAAATCTTCTTGTAGCACAGGAACTGGGGATTGTTCCGATTATGTTTGACCGGGATAAAGAAGAGTATGCGGGGACGAAGGTGAACACTTTTGAGGAATTGGCAAAGGTAATTAAGGATAAGTAGCATTAAGATGACTGATACGCATCGGCATTGAGAAAGAAACAAGAAAAATAAAAAACAAGTCCCATAATGAAAAAGATATGGTATAATGTTTTTTGTGCATTTATGATGGGAGTTAGAATTGTACAACAGAGGTGAACGAAAATGCAAAAGAAGGTTTTACGTACATTAATTTTAGTTGGTTTATTAGGATTCTGTGCCTGCGGAAAGGCAGAAGACGGAAAGGATGCGGGGGCTACCAAGGCGCCGGTTGAGATGGAGAATCCGTCCGATGAGATTTCACCGACGGATGCACCGGAAGCAACGGCTACGCCGGAACCGACCCCGTTGCCGGCGGATGAGACGGCACCGGAATTGACCCTTTTGGGTGATGCGACCATGAAGGTGGTTGCCAGAACCGAATTTGTGGATCCGGGCTTTACGGCAGTGGATGACAGGGACGGAGATGTAGCCGCACAGGTACAGGTGTCCGGGGAAGTGAATGTAAACTGGTGTGACACCTATACTCTTACATATACGGTTTCCGATGCTGCCGGGAATGTATCCACTGTGGAACGGGTGGTGGAAGTGGCACAGCCGGAGACGGTGGTTCCGGAAGGAAAGGTGATTTATATGACCTTTGATGACGGTCCGGGAGACAATACGAGAGAGCTTTTAAAGATTTTGGATAAATACCAGGTTAAGGTGACCTTTTTTGTATGTGCAAACGGAGTAGAGTATCTTTATCCGGAGATAAAAGCAGGAGGGCATACCCTCGGGGCTCATTGCGGAACCCATAATTATGATGTGGTTTACGCCAGTGATGAGGCATATTTTAAGGATTTGGAAACGATCATGAATGCCATTTACGAGAAAACGGGAGAGTATACCACGTTACTGCGTTTTCCGGGCGGAAGTTCCAATAAAGTCAGCAAGATTTGTCCGGGAATTATGACCAGAATAACGGAAAAAGTAACGAAAATGGGCTACCAGTATTTTGACTGGCATGTGGATTCAGGAGACAGTTCCACAAAAGATACGGCAGAAATTTTGGAAATCATGAAACGGGAAGTACAGAAACGGAACTGTTCCATTGTATTGCAGCATCCGGAACACCGTGATTTCAGCCTTGCGGCAGTGGAAGATTTTATTGTTTGGGCATTGGATAACGGTTATACCTTCTTGCCGTTAGACCCGACCAGCCCGAACGCGCATCACAGAGTGAATAACTAAGAGGAAGCAGATAGGGAGTACGGGAGGAAAAATGGATTTTACACGGTTTACGGAGGAACAAAAAGAAGCGATTACCCATACCCAGGGACCGATGCTGGTGCTTGCGGGACCGGGCAGCGGAAAGACAACCGTGATTACGGAACGGGTGCATTATTTGACGGAAGAATGCGGGGTGCATCCTGGGAATATTCTTGTAATTACTTTTACCAAGGCAGCAGCCGAGGAAATGAAAGAACGATATGAGGCAAAAATGAGCACGGCAAAGGGTACCGTTAATTTCGGTACCTTTCATGCCGTGTTTTTTAAAATATTGCGGTATGCGTATCACTACGAGGCGGCAAATATTTTGAAAGAAGAGGAACGGTATAAAATCCTGCGGGAAATTGCCTGCGCCCGTATGGAACAGGAAATTACCGACGAAAAGGAGCTTGTGGAAGCCATCAGCGGGGAAATCTCCCGGGTGAAGAACGAACGGTTTGCTTTGGAAAGTTATTATTCTTCCAATTGTCCGGATGAAGTGTTCCGGGAGATTTATACGGAGTATGACCGGTGGCTTCGGAGAGAAAATAAAGTGGATTTCGATGATATGCAGCTGCTTTGTTATGAACTGTTGTCCGCCAGACCGGACATTTTACGGCAGTGGCAGCAGAAGTATACCTATGTGCTGATTGATGAGTTTCAGGATATTAATCGCGTACAGTACGATACCATCCGGCTTTTGGCGGCACCGGAGGATAATTTGTTTATCGTGGGAGACGATGACCAGTCCATTTACCGCTTCCGGGGAGCAAGACCGGAGCTCATGCTTCATTTTACGGAGGATTATCCGGAAACAAAGCAGGTGACACTGCTTTGTAATTTCCGTTCCACGGCTCCCATTGTGCAGGGAGCGCTGCGGGTAGTAGGGAATAATTCAAAGCGGTTTGAGAAAGCACTGTATGCCAAGGAAGAACAGGGAGAAGCAATCGAATTCCGACAGTATCCGGAACGGAAAAGAGAGTGTGCGGAGTTGGCGGAGGAGATGGCGGTATTACATAAAACCGGACTTCCCTGGCGGGAGATTGCGGTATTATACCGGACCAATTTGCAGACCCGGGCGATTATGGGAAAACTAATGGAGTATAATATTCCGTTTAAAACCAGAGATTCTGTGCCGAATTTATACGAGCATTGGATTTGCAGGGATATTGTAACATACATAAAAATCGCACAGGGGAGCAGAAGCCGCGGGGATTTGCTTTTGATTCTGAACCGGCCGAAGCGTTATATCGCAAGAGATGCTTTGGATATGGCTACAGTGGATTTTGAACGGCTGAAAACCTACTATGAGGATAAGGATTATGTCATCGACCGTCTGGAAAAGCTGGAGTATGATTTGCAAATGATAAAGGGGCTGAATCCCTTTGCGGCAATCAATTATATCCGCAGAGCGGTAGGTTATGACGGATTTTTGACGGAGTATGCCCGGTATCGGAAAATGCCTTCCGAGGATTTGTTTGATTTGTTGGCGGAATTACAGGAAGATGCGGCAGAATATCCTACTTATGAGGCGTGGTTTGCCCATATGGCGGAATATACGGAAGAGTTGCAGCGTCAAAAAGCAAAGGAGAAAAAGAATACTTCGGATGCGGTAACCCTTTCCACCTATCATTCCGCAAAGGGACTGGAGTATCATACGGTATTTTTGCCGGAGTTAAACGAAGGGTTGACGCCGCATCGGCAGTCTATGTCGCCGGAGGATGTGGAAGAAGAGCGAAGGATGTTTTATGTGGCAATGACAAGAGCAAAGCGTCGCCTGGTGCTTTCTTGTATGAAGGAGTTGCGTTCCAAGGAATTGGTGCCAAGCAGATTTGTAGGAGAAGTGTTTTTAGACAGGGCACGGCTTACGGCCGGAACCAGAGTAACACATACGATTTATGGGAATGGAGTAATTACAGAGGCTACCGAAGGAAAATTACGGATTTTGTTTGAACGGTTCCCGGAAGAAAAGGTGTTAAATGAAGCGTATTGTGTACAAAGTGGGTTATTGAAAGAAATTATTGAATAAATTGTTAACGATTTTTAAATAATTATCGGGATAAATTGACAATTGAAGGGTACAGTGCTACAATGTGTCTTGCAGAATAGGACCATAGAACTATATGTTCGAAATGTTTGGGGGCAAACGTCCTTTTTGCAAATAAAATAAAGGAGAAGGATTTTATGAAAGAGACACATTTAACACAGCGTGTAGAGGATATTCCGGGAAGAAGAATTATTTTATCCGCCGGAATGGGACAGACAAATGTGGATGATTTGCAGTGGCTTATGGATACCGTATTGAAACATGCGGCAGGTTGGAAAGCTACCGGATGGGCGTATATCGCGGATTGTACCCAGATGAAGCCCATCGGTCCGAAGGAAAGCAGTGTGCTTGTTAAGATGACGAAGGCGTTTGTGGATGCAGGATGTAAAGCGTTCGGTTTTGCGGAAGGGGCTTCCGTGATGTTAAAGATTCAGGCAAAGAAAAATACGCAGATGTCGGATACCGGCGTTATCGAAGGGCACTTTACTACAGTAGATGAGGTACTCAACTGGTTAAAGAATGATATGAATTTATAATAGAGTTTGGGTATTGGGGTAAGTAATTGTGAAAAAGGCTTCCGATTAAAAATCGGAAGCCTTACTTTTATTCCTCGAACATTTCTTCAAATTCCGCGTTATCCAACAATTCATCAAAAGCATCGGAAACCGCTTCAAATTCGTCATCGTCTTCGATGTTGATTAAGTCGATATCGTCATCGCCCTTTTCCTCAAAGCGATACAAAAAGATTTCCGCATCCGGGTCATCTCCCTGCGGAAGCAGCGCAATGTAGTTTTTGTCGTCTACCGGGAAAATGGCAAGAACGTCGCAAATCAGCTCGCTGCCGTCTTCTAAGGTGAGGGTAATCTGGTCGTTGGTATCTTCATCAAAAAGTTTCGAATTTTCGTTCATGGGATACTCCTTTCTGTTGCGGAAAAGCATAGATGCTAACCGATTATGACTATAGTATAACAGATAATACGTAAAATGAAAAGGGGAAGTCGTCTTTGTTTCACAATTTTGACACAGGAATGCCAAAAAACAATGCTATATTTTGTATAAAGGTATTAATTTTGGAAGAAAAGGAACCGATATATAGATTGGGTTAGTAGAAAACCAAGGAGGAATGCTTATGAAAATGAAGAATAAGTCATTTTTGATATATGCAGCGGCGCTCGTTTTTTGCGCCCTTTTTTCGATTACTTTTTCAAATACGAAGAAAGCCGATGCAGCAACTACCATGGGGTATCGGTTCGATTTCGGAGCTACGGATTATGAGTCCGGGGCAGAGATAGAACTTCGTACATTAAACGGATATTTGGCGGTAGAACCGAAGGATTCCACCGAAGGCCTTCCTGTAACGGCTACGGTCAAGTTCCACAGCTCCGATCCGAATGTTATCGCTTTGGAAGATACCGGGGTGCAAGGAATGGTAAATATGGTTCGTAAGGGACCTGGTTTTTCCACTATTACGGCGATTGTTTCCGACGGTCAGTACAATTATGCAATCAGCTGTCTGGTAAAGGTTGACTTGCAGATTGTAGGTACAAATTTTTCCCAGATCGACTATGCGGGACATAAGATTTTAAAACTGGATAAAATCGGAGATTCCAAGCCGGTTATTTTGAAATATGTGGACGATGTACAGTTTTTGAATACCTTAGTCAGTTGGGAGTCTTCCAATGAGATGGTGGCTACGGTAGACGAGAAAGGTAATGTTACCGCTGTAGGAGCCGGTCGTGCGGAAATTACGGTTTCTACCCAGACCGTATCCAGCCAGTCCAAAAAGTTAACGCAGACGGCAACGGTAATTGTGGCACCAATCGGTTCTTTTACCTACGACGAGAAATACACCGGATATCAGGACAAGATTTCTACCCAGACCCGTAGCGATAATTTTATGATTTACGTGAACGGTCAGTCTGCAGCCAATCTGGTATGGAAGGTCTCGCAACTGGTAAACAGAAACAGCGTACCGACGGAAGTTCCGCTTACTGCAAACAGTGATGTTTTAAAATATTCCATCAATGAATACAGCGGAAGTGTAAATTTTACCGGGGTAAAAGCCGGTACCTATGTAATTCGTGCCTATGTGCCGAGCGAGGGCGGTAAAGGGGAAGAATATGTGGGAAACGGTGCAATTCCGAGCTTCGAAGCAAAAGTGGTTGTGTATTTTGCTTTGACGGACCGTGAATTGCTTATGAATGTGGGAGATACCTACAATATCATTGAGAATTCCAATATAGCGGATGTAAGTCAGTTTGATTTCAAAGCTTCGAACTCCAATGTGGCCGAAGTAGACCCGACTACCGGTATTATTACGGCGAAAAACAGTGCGCTTACACCGGTCACGGTTACACTTACTTACAGAGGCAATGTTTTTGAAACCGGTGGCGGCGGAGAGTACGATACCGGAGTTCCGAATATCGTGATTACGATAACGGTAATCGACGGGATACAGTTAAATTATACGGAAGTAACGATTAATACCAAGGGGACCGTTCTGTTGGAACCAGAATTGACGAATCGTATTGAACCGGTTACATGGTCTTCTTCGGATGAACGGATTGCAAAGGTGGAAAACGGTCTGGTTACCGGTGTGAAAGAAGGTACGGCGGTAATCACCGCCACCCAGAAGGTGAACGGAATTGTAAAGACGGCTACCTGTACGGTGTATGTGCAGACTTCCGTGGAATCCGTGACGCTGGATCCGAAAGAAATTACTTTGGGAATCGGAAAGTATGAAACCATTCAGGCTTCTGTAGAGCCGAGTACCTTAAACGGAGTATCTTTAAAATGGGTATCCTCCAATGAAGAAATCGTAAAGATTACGGAAGCAGGAAAGCTTTCTGTAACTGTTCAGGGTGTTGCGGGAGGAAATGCGGTTATCTCCGCGATTAATCAGGATAATGTTGTAGTAGGTTTCTGTAATATATCTGTACTTCAGCCGGTAACGGGAATGAAGTTATCGGAGGAATACGTAACCAGTCGAATCGGAAACAGCGTACAGCTTCGTGCTACCATTGATCCGACAAATGCAACGAATCAGAATGTAACCTGGAAGTCTTCCAATACTGCTGTGGCTACGGTTTCGGAAAACGGCCTTGTTACCATGAAGTCCGCAGGAACAGCTTCCATTATTTGTACTTCCGTAGATAATCCGAATGTGCAGGCTTTCTGTAACGTGACGGTTTTAAAACCGGTTAGCAGCGTTTCTTTGGATATTGATTCCAAGGAAATGTATGTGGGTGAAAATTATCGTTTAACCTATCTGGTGACTCCGCGTGATGCCAGTACGCCGGATGTCATATGGACCTCCACCAATAAGTCCGTTGTGGCGGTAGACGGTACCGGTATGTTGACCGCAAAGGGCGTCGGCCAGGCAGAAATTATCGTTAAAACAGTAGACGGTGCATATATGGACCTTTGTACCATTGTGGTAAAACAGAAACCGACCAATGTAAAGATGGCGGTATCCAACCTGACCATGAATGCCGGGGAGTATTTCTATATGGATGCAATTGTAACTCCGGCAAACAGTACCAAAGAAGGTCTTGTTTGGGAAAGTATCGATACGAGTATTGTTACCGTAACCTCCACCGGTCGTATTACGGCAAAGGCGGCAGGTAAGACGGTAGTTATGGTAAAGACCGATAACGGCGCTACTTCTTACTGCGTTGTTACCGTATTGGAAGCTGTTACAGGACTTAAGATTGCACCGGGCAAGGTTACCTTAGATGTGGGAGAGAAGATTCAACTGTATCCGGAATTTACTCCGGCAACAGCCAGCAATACGGCTGTAACCTGGTCTTCTTCGGATACGAAGATTGCTACGGTAGATAAAGACGGTGAAGTTACCGCAAAACAAGGCGGTTTGGTTGTGATTCAATGTCAGAGTGACGACGGCGGATACAATGCGGTTTGTATTATTACCGTAATTGAGCAGGTAACGGAACTTACCATTTCCCCGGAACAGTATAAGCTGGGTTTGGGTAAAACCTTTCAATTAAAGGCAGAAATCAAAAATTCCACTGCGTCCAACAAGGATATCGAGTGGAGCTCCAGCGATGAAAGTATTGTTACGGTAGATAAAAACGGTAAGATTCGTGGTATTGGTTTGGGTTATGCTACCATTACTGCTTTGGCACTGGATGGAAGTGATGTGGAAGCAACCTGTGAAATCCGCGTAGTAACGGAAGTTACCGGCATGAAAATGAACTATACTTCCATTACCTTAATACAGGGAGAAACCTTCCAACTGGATGCGGAAATCCGTCCGGCGGAAGCTACCTATAATACGCCGGCCTGGTCGTCCGATAATACGAATATTGCTATGGTAGACGATGACGGTATTGTCACCGCAATTTCTCCGGGTACTGCATGGATTTCAGCAAAGGCCAGAGATAACAGCGGAAAGTATTGTATGTGTTTTGTAACGGTTATCGCGCCGATTCCGGCAACCGGAGTTACCACTATGGTGGATAAAATCGTAATGGCACCGGGAGAAAAGAAGACCATTGTAGCAAAGGCAACACCGGCCAATACCACCGATAGTATGATGTGGACTTCTACCGATGAATCCATTGTCCGGGTAAATCCGGTATCCGGCGAGATTACAGCCATTGCTCCGGGAAGTGCCAGTGTCATTGTTATGATGGATTCCGGTAAAAAGGCTGTGGTGGAAGTTATTGTTGTAGGTTTAAACCGTACCTCGGTGGTAATGGATTACTATTCTACCGGAATTGTGCTATATGTGGAAGGCGCAACTTCTACGGTACGCTGGTATTCCACCAATTCACGTGTGGTAGAAGTTGCCAACGGACGACTTACTTCCAGAGGTTCCGGTACGGCTACCATTGAAGCAAGAGTAAACGGTCGAACGTTGACGTGTACGGTGCGGGTTGTTTCGCCATAAAAATTAAACAATAGGTATGTGATGTAAGCCGGAGAATTGTCTCCGGCTTGCTGTTGTAACAAAATAATGTAGCACGATACAAATGAGGAGAAGGGGAAGAGAAAGGAGCTTTTATGTTACAAAGTTTGAGGGTGAATAATTTTGCACTCATTGAGGAACTGGAGGTTACGTTTGAGGACGGATTAAACATTTTAACCGGTGAAACCGGCGCCGGAAAATCCATATTGTTGGGTTCGATTCAAACGGCATTGGGGGCAAAGACCTCAAAGGACGTAATTCGGAACGGAGCAGAATCCGCTTATGTGGAAATCGTGTTTGAAAATTGCGGAGAAGCGGTGGAGGAAGAACTTCGCAAACAGGATTTGTCTACGGACGACGGTAGTGTGACCATATCTCGGAAATTGACGACGGCGGGAAAGAGTGTCAGCCGGATTAACGGAGAAACGGTGACGGCTGCGACGGTAAAAGAAGTGGCATCTTTACTACTTGAAATTCACGGGCAGCAGGAGCATCATGCGTTGCTGAATAAAGAGCGCCATTTGGATTTATTGGACCGTTATGGAGGCGAGCAGGTAGCAAAGCAAAAAGAAACAGTTGCCCTGCTGTGGCAGCAGTATCGTAAACTGAAAGGGGAGCTTTTGCAGGCAAGGGAGGATGCAACCAATAAAAATCGGGATTGTTCTTATTTAGAATTTGCTTCCCGGGAAATTGCGGAGGTGGCCTATAAACCGGGAGAAATCGATACGTTGGAACGGGAGTTTGAGCGGTTGTCCCATGCAAAGGCGTTGGCCGGTGGTGTGGCGGGAGCACTTTCCGTTACTGCGGACGGCGCGGGAGAGACGGCAGACAGCCTGATGAATTCGGCAATCCGCAGCCTGTCAAAGGTAAGTATGTATGATGCCGAAGCAGAGGAGCTTTTGAGTCGGGCGGAAGAAATCGGAGCGCTTTTATCGGATTTTAATCGTACGGCGGGACATTATCTGGAGTCTTTATCCGATAGTGAGGAAGAATATCGTATTGTTTCGGAACGTTTGGATTTACTCAATCGTTTGAAATCCAAATACGGAAAGACGATGGAGGAGGTTCTTGCCTACGGTCGTGAATGTGAAGAAAAGTTGGAACGTTATGCGGATTATGATGCTTATTTGGAACGGTTGGAAACGGAGTATACAGCTGTAGAATATAAGCTGAATGAAGTGTGTACGCGATTGTCAGAAATGCGTGAAACGGTGGCAGAGGACCTTTCGAAACAAATTAAGAGTGCGCTTTCCGAATTGAATTTTTTGGAGGTACGGTTTGAAATTCGTTTGGAACGCACAGACTATAGTGTAAACGGGTTTGATACGGCAGAGTTTTTCATCGCCACTAATCCGGGGGAAGAAATCAAGCCTTTGATAAAAGTGGCATCCGGTGGAGAATTATCCCGTATTATGTTGGCTCTAAAATCCGTATTTGCGGATCGGGATGAGATTCCGACCTTAATATTTGATGAAATCGATACCGGCATCAGCGGACGAACCGCCCAGATGGTTTCCGAGAAGATGGCAATGCTTTCGGTCAATCGTCAATTGCTTTGTATTACGCATTTACCGCAGATTGCCGCAATGGCGGATACACATTTTTTAATTGAAAAGACCACCGACGGCGTGAAAACAGTAACAAAGATTGAACGCCTGGCTGAAGAACGTTCCGTGGAAGAATTGGCACGAATGTTGGGCGGAGCTACCATTACGGAAGCGGTCCTTGAAAATGCAAGAGAGATGAAAGTATTGGCGGCATCCAAAAAATAAACTGGAAAAACTTAATAAAAAAAAGAAGTTTGAATTAGCTGTTCTTACGCATACTATTAGGGAACCTGTTTTTTGGCAGAGTTCCCTTTTTGTTTGATTGCCGGATTGAAAATCGTTGTGATAGGGTGAACTAAGGGGAAAATGTCAACCGGGTGAACTAAAAAAGAAAGGTTGGCATAAGTATGAAGAGAAAGTATCGCAGTTGGCTTGTTGCAGCCCTTGTTTTAAACATAGTGCTTCTTTTGGGGTATGGAATCCATTATTACAGAGGAAGTCTTCCGGAAGAAATAAAGATAATAACGGGGAAAGAGCAAAAAATATCCTTTCGCATTCCGCTGTCTGCAAAAATTAAAGGAGAAACGGTAGGGGTTCTGGAAGTAAATAAAGAACCGTTAGAAAAAGGTAGTATTAAAATAGATTTTTCGGATGAAATTCTTATGGAAGCTTCGGAAAAAACAAAGGCAACCATGGAAGTGAAATTATTCGGAATATTTCCGCTAAAGAAAATGGAAATTCGTGCGGTATCACCGCAGACAGTTGTGGTGGGCGGTTCTGCCATCGGAATACATGTGGAAACGAACGGAATTTTGGTGTTAGGTACTACAACCGTGACAGGTGAAGATAAAATGACTTATGAACCGGCAACGAATCGTTTGAAATCGGGGGATTATATCGTAGAAGTAAACGGATGTCCTATGAAGGAAAAAGAAGATTTGATAAAGCTGCTAAAGGAATCCGACGGAAGTGAACTGCATTGTAAGATTCGGCGAGGAAAAGAGATAATCGAAGTTGCGGTAACGCCCGTGCGGACGGCAGACGGGACTTATAAAATAGGCACATGGATTCGTGATGATACACAAGGAATCGGGACGTTGACGTATATAACGCCGGACGGGAAATACGGTGCGCTGGGACACGGAATCACCGACGTGGATACGGGAGTATTGATGGAAGTGTCCGGAGGAAATGCTTATGATGCGGAAATTCTCCGAATAATAAAAGGAGAACCGGGAGATCCGGGAGAGCTTAGCGGAGTAATTCATCGCTCGGAGAAGGAGCGTCTCGGAACCGTACGCACAAATACTGCGCAGGGAATATTCGGGGATGTCAAAGAAAACTGTGAATTCCAAACCAGCGAAAGAGAACTGGAAATCGGGTTTAAACAAGAAGTAAAAAAGGGAAAAGCAACCATCCTTTGTGAAATTAACGGAGAAATCAATGAATATGAGATTGAAATACAACAGGTGGATTATTCCAACCGTAATCATGCCAAAGGTCTTGTACTAAAAATAACCGATGAGGAACTGCTGGAAATCACCGGAGGAATCGTCCAGGGAATGAGCGGAAGCCCGATAATTCAGAATGGAAAATTGATAGGTGCGGTGACCCATGTATTTATCAGGGACAGTACGAAAGGGTATGGGACTTTCATTGAAAATATGATTCAACAATGAGACCGGACTAAAAGAGAAAAAGCTTGGACGTGGAAAACTTGTTTTCCTAAGTCCGAGCCTTTTTCTATTTTAAGAGCCGGCGAATGCCGGCTCAGCGAGAAGGAGCAAAGCGGATTCGAGCTGAAGTCCGGTCGAGAGACCGTGTGAGCAAGAAGCGAAGCGGATTGCGAGTGTCCGCATGGGGAAAAGCGCGAATGCCGGCTCAGCGAGAAGGAGCAAAGCGGATTCGAGCTGAAGTCCGGTCGAGAGACCGTGTGAGCAAGAAGCGAAGCGGATTGCGAGTGTTCGCATGGGGAAAAGCGCGAATGCCGGCTCAGCGAGAAGTAGTGAAACGGATTCGAGCTGAAGTCCGGTCTCTCTTTACAAATTTTTTTCTTTTCGGTATAATAGAACCAAACATTCCGAAAGGAGTTATTTTATGAAATTATCCAACGAACAATTAAAATCCATTTACTTCGGTGCTCTTTGGTTTGAGGAAACCGAAGACGGTTACTTACAGGCATTTCAGTACACGAAATCCCAAATGGAGTACTTTAAGGGTGCATTTGAATTCTGGTATGACCGCTGTTTTGCTACTACAGCAAAGACATTGGAGTTTACGACATCCGCAACACAAGTATCCTTTTCCTACAAATTCATCTGGAAAGGATCGGAAGATTCTGTGGAACTTTGGATAAATAATGCACCGACAAAGATTGAATATGTAAAAGATATGGGAGATGAGGGAAAAGTATCCTTTGATTTACCGGAAGGTGCGAAGAATGTTATTATCTATCTTCCGTCGGACGCTACACTACTGGTAAAGGATTTTGAAATAAACGATACCTACACACCGGCGAAAAAGGGAGAAAAGGTGCTTTGGATCGGAGATTCCATTACCCAGGGATACGGACCGCTTCGTTCCGCTCATACTTATGTCAGTGTGGCTAACCGTATGTTGAACTATGACATCATCAATCAGGGAATCGGCGGGTATATATACGATAAGAACACAATGGTACCGATGGAGGGATACCGGCCGGATAAAATTATTATTGCCATGGGAACCAATCAGTTTTGGTCGGAAGATATGAAAGCGGTAGAAGACTATTACATAAGCCTGAAAGAGGTGTATGGAGATACACCGGTACTTTGTGTCAGTCCGATTTGGCGAG
The DNA here is from genome assembly GCA_017938405.1 of Lachnospiraceae bacterium. Classification (GTDB taxonomy): domain Bacteria; phylum Bacillota; class Clostridia; order Lachnospirales; family Lachnospiraceae; genus SIG307. Next base: position 77,879 of record JAGBBP010000014.1, on the reverse strand, counting down.
GAGATTGCCCGGACAAATATGATGTTTTTGTAAACTTTTGCGAGAATGTGAAGAAAATAGCCGCACAGTATCCGAATGTTACGGTGGTGGACGGATTTACCATGGTACCGCATTTGCCGGAATATTACATCGATAATCTTCATCCGAATGTAATCGGTGCGGAACTGTACGGAAGAAATCTGGTGGATATGATTCGTCAGACCGGATTTTAGAAAGTCAGCAAATAAGAGATTTAGAAAAAAGAGATGCAGCTTAATGCCGCATCTCTTTTGCTTCTGCCAATTTATGTTTTCTACGATTTTTTACATGTTCCGGAATCGGATAAATATCACCGGCAGACATAAGAGCCTGTCTGGTGAGTAACGGTCCGAATAATTCATAAATCAAAACCGCGAACAATGTAATATTTCGAATTAAATTTCCTTCTTCACCTAACTGCATTGCGGTAGCGCACATTCCCAAAGCTACGCCGGCCTGCGGGAAAAGAGTGATTCCTAAATATTTGCAAATGTTGGCATCGCTTTTGACTGCTTTTGCACTGAAGAAGGTTCCCAGATATTTACCCAGGCAACGGAATACAATGTATACCGCACCGATAGCAACAATAGCTACATCCGTAAATACGCCCAATTCCAATTCTGCGCCGCTGATTACGAAGAATAATGCAAAAAGCGGTGAGGTCCACTTGTCGGAAGCTCCCATAAGGTCATGGGATAAAGGACAAATGTTACAGAAAACGGTACCTAACATCATACAAACCAAAAGGGAGGAGAAACTGATATGTACCGGTCCAACGTGAAAATCAAGCATTGCAAGGGATACGGTTAAGAATACAAAGGCAATGGTGAGATTCAAACGGTTAGTGTTGGAGTTAAACATCTTTTCCAACTGGGTCAGTAACCAACCCATAATTGCGCCTAAAATAAGGGAAGCGACAATTTCCACTAACGGGTTTACGATAATAGAAACCAAATCCAGGTTGCCGCTGATTAAGGTTTTTGAAATACCGAAGCTGACCGCAAAAACGATTAAACCGACTGCGTCATCCAATGCTACAATCGGAAGGAGCAGATTGGTAAGCGGGCCCTTCGCCTTGTACTGGCGTACTACCATAAGGGTGGCAGCCGGTGCGGTAGCGGTGGCAATTGCGCCTAAGGTTAACAACTGCGACACGGATAATTTGTCCGGCATAAGCAGATGAATTCCTAAAAGTGCCAAATCTACAAATAAAGTAGCGGTAAGAGCCTGGAAAATACCGATGGTAAAGGCAGCTTTACCGGTTTTCTTTAAATCCTCCAAGCGAAACTCATTACCGATGGAAAATGCGATAAAACCGAGCGCAACTTCGGAAATCAGTGAAAGATTCGTAACACAGCTCATATCGGCGAAGCCAAGACCGTCAATGCCTAAAGCACCGAGACAGTATGGACCGATAAGTACACCGGAAATCAGATATGCCGTAACGGACGGCAATTTAAACGGCTTAAAAAGCCGGGTCATAAGTAATCCCGCTAAAAGAGCGATGGATACCGACAATAATGTATTATGCAAAGAAACCCCTTCTTTCTTTATTTTTTACCAAATGGAAGTATACCTCTATTAAAAAGGAAAATCAAGTATAATGTTTAATAAATTAAAGTGTAATAGAATGAAAAATATTGTTGATATGTAATGAAAAAACTCTCTGTATCGAACCAGAGAGCTTTTTTGTCGTTTTACTTTTCTTCTTTCGGTTCCGGCTTTAATTTCCCGTAGTAGAGAAGGCCTAATGCACCCGGTCCCGCATGGGTGCCGATGCTGGGACTGATATCATTGATAATGATGTTGGAAAAACCGGTCTCGGACTTTACCAAATCGGCCACGGTCATAGCATCCTCAAAACAATTGCCGTGCACAATACCTACAGGAACGGAGGTGTCCGGAATTTCTTCCAAGGTGTCTTTCATACGTTCCACTAATGTACGGATGGATTTTTTTCTGCCTCTTGCGGTGCCGTCGGAAATTAAAGTACCGGCATCGGTAACCGTAAGGAACGGTTTTAAATTCAACGCACTGCCTACAAGTGCGGTGGTTTTGCTGACACGGCCGCCACGTTGTAAGTGAAACAGATCATCTACTGTGAATTGTACATTAATATGATTCTTATATTCTTCCAGGTCGGAAACAATATCCTCATAGGACAGTCCCTTTTCTTTCAATTCGGTGGCATGTAATAATATAATGGTTTCACCCAGAGAAACATTCATGGAATCGATTACAGTAATTTTTGCATCGGTATATTCTTCACGAAGCTCGTTTGCTACCATGCATACATTATTGTAACTGCCGCTTAAAGCGGAGGAAAATGCGATATGAATAATGTCCATACCTTTATCTAAAATCCCACGGAATTTGTCTTCGATGACAGCCGGGTTGTTTGCCTGGGATTGCGGAAGTTCTCCGTTTTTCATACGTTGGTAAAACTCGGCCGGCGGCATGTGAAGCTCATCGCCGTATACGGTGTCTCCGAAAGAATAGTACTGCGGAATAATGACGGTTCCCAATTTGTCGATATATTCCTGCGGTAAATCGGAATTGGAATCGGTGGTAATTAAAAAGTCTCTCATGTAATAGAAGCTCCCTTCATGTTATCTGTTTGTACGTTAGGTTAGTGTTGCGAAACGGAAAAAGGTTACAAAATATTTTCTTTTTTGTATGAATTGGGGCATTTTGGGAAATAATTGTAAAAAATTTACAAAATCCTATTGCAAAATACAAAATTAGTGTTATAATGTGGATTGTAAATAATTTACAAAAAATGTAAAAAGAAACAGAAAGGCAGAGAAGATAATCAGATGGAAAAGATTCGTGTACTTACGGTAGATGACAATGTTCGGATTTTGGAACTTTATGAAGAACTTTTAAAGAAGGATGCAACGATAGAACATGTCGGAAGAGCGGAAGACGGAGCGGAGGCTGTAAAAAAAATAAAGGAACTGCAGCCGGATGTCGTATTGCTGGATATTATTATGCCGAAGCTTGACGGTATCGGCGTATTGGAACAGATTCGTAAGGATACGGAGCTTACAAAGCAGCCCCATGTAATTGTGGTAACGGCCATCGGACAGGAACGGGTAACGGAAAGTGTGTTTGCATTGGGAGCAAGTTATTATATCATGAAACCCTTCGACAGCGCGGTGATTATGCAACGGATTCATCAGGTGATGGGTGTGGGAATGATTTGCGGTGTGGAGCATACCCGCATTATGCCACAGGAAATGAAACCGCAGTCCGGAAATCACCTGGAAGTGGATGTGACGGACATTATTCATGAAATCGGTGTTCCGGCTCATATCAAAGGTTATCAGTATCTGCGGGATGCGATTATGCTGTCGGTGGATAACACGGAAATGCTAAATTCCATTACAAAGATGCTGTATCCGTCCATTGCAAAGCGTCACAAGACCACGCCGAGCCGGGTGGAACGTGCCATTCGTCATGCCATCGAAGTGGCATGGAGCAGAGGAAAAACCGATACTATAGATGCATTGTTCGGTTATACGGTGGCAGGCGGAAAAGGAAAGCCGACCAATTCGGAGTTTGTTGCTTTGATTGCGGATAAGATTCGTTTGGAATATAAATTGCGCACTCAATAACAGGCAGAAAACAGGAACAAAACAAAAAAGCGGAATCGAAGAAAAAAGCTTTTCAAACAGGGAGAAATGTGGTATACTGAACCTATGTAAAAAGTATGTATACGCAAGGAGGAGAGCTGTGAAAAATATTCTTTTTGTTGCTTCTGAGTGTGTTCCGTTTATAAAGACCGGCGGACTTGCCGATGTAGTGGGTGCATTGCCGAAATATCTGGACAAAGAGCGTTATGATGTGCGCGTAATTCTCCCGAATTATATGTCTATTCCGGCAAAGTACAAAGAGAAAATGCAGTATAAGACCCATTTTTATATGGAACTTGCTTGGCGTAGCCAGTACGTGGGTGTGCTGGAGACCGTGATTGACGGTATTACCTTTTATTTGATTGATAATGAGTATTATTTTGCAGGAGATAAGCCGTACGGCAATATCCATGAGGATATCGAGAAGTTTGCGTTCTTTTCCCGTGCTGTATTGTCCGCACTTCCGCAAATCGGATTCCGCCCGGATTTAATTCACTGTAACGACTGGCAGACCGGTCTGATTCCGGTGTATTTGCATGACAGTTTCGAGCAGGGTGAGTTTTATCGCGGAATCAAGTCCGTAATGACCATTCATAACTTGAAATTCCAGGGCGTTTGGGATAAAAAGACGGTGGCGGATATTACCGGCCTTGACCCGTATTACTTTACTCCGGACAAGCTAGAAGCTTACGGTGACGCCAACTATTTAAAGGGCGGTATCGTGTATGCGGATTATGTGACTACGGTAAGCGATACCTACGCAGAGGAGATTAAGACGCCGTTTTACGGAGAAGGATTGGACGGCCTGATGCGTGCCCGTTCCAATAATCTGTGGGGTATCGTGAACGGTATTGATTACGAGGAGTACAATCCGGAGACCGATCCGTTTATCGTACAGAATTTTAATGCTATGAATTTCCGCAAGGAAAAGGTAAAGAATAAACTGGCGCTTCAGGAGGAGCTTGACTTAGAGCGTGACGGCAAGAAGTTTATGATCGGTGTGGTATCCCGTCTGACAGACCAGAAGGGCTTCGATTTGGTGGAATGTGTAATCGAGGAACTTTGCGATACGGATGTGCAGTTGGTTATTTTGGGTACCGGTGATCCGAAATACGAGAATTTGTTCCGTTATTACGAATGGAAATATCACGGAAGAGTGTCTTCGAATATTTATTACAATAACGAGCGTGCTCATAAGATTTATGCGGCCTGTGATGCCTTCCTGATGCCGTCTCTGTTTGAACCGTGCGGTCTCAGCCAGCTCATCAGTCTTCGTTACGGTACGGTACCGATTGTACGTGAGACCGGAGGACTTCGGGATACGGTGGTTCCGTACAATGAGTACGAAGGAACGGGTACCGGCTTCAGTTTCGCAAACTATAACGCTCATGAGATGCTTTCCATTGTACGTTATGCAAAGCATATTTATTACAATAAAAAGAGAGAGTGGAACAAGCTGGTGGATCGTGGAATGGCAACGGATTTTTCGTGGAAAGCTTCTGCGAAAAAGTACGAGGATTTGTATCGGACAATGCTCGGAGAATAAAGCTTACAGCCCATTTTGGACCGATGTGTCCAAAATGGGCTTTTGTCGGATAAAGAAACGGGAAAAGGTACAATCCTGAAAGAAACACATAGAATAGAATAACGGGGATTGGGCCTTGAAAGGAGAAAAAGATGAAACTGGATGTTTTATTGGAACAATTGGTTTCGGAAGGACTGGTAGAACAAATACAAGGGAATAAAACGGCAGAGGTTTCGGGGATTGTCTATGATACGAGAACTGCCGTGTCTGCGGGAAGTTTATTTGTTTGTATTGCAGGAGCGGTATTTGACGGACATGAATATGCAGAGAAAGCAGTGGAGGCCGGAGCTTCGGTAATTGTGGCACAAAAGCAGCTTTCTTTGCCGGAACATGTGACTTTGGTTATGGTAAAGAATTCCAGAAAGGCTCTTGCGTATCTTTCTGCGGCATGGTTCGGTTATCCGGCCAAGGAATTGATTACCGTCGGAATCACCGGTACCAAGGGAAAGACTACCACTGCTTACATGGTACATCATATTTTGGAAAAGGTAGGGATTAAAGCAGGCCTTGTAGGGACGGTGGAAGTGAAAAACGGAAAAGAGTCCATACCGGCCAGTCATACCACACCGGAGTCCTATTTGTTACAGAAGTACTTTAGGGAAATGGTTGACAACGGTTGTAAGGCAGTGGTGATGGAGGTTTCCTCTCAGGCCTTAAAGTTATTCCGTGTGGGTGGCGTGCTGTTTGATTACGGCGTTTTCACCAATCTGGAACCGGATCATATCGGACCGAATGAGCATACAGATTTTGAGGATTATGCGGAATGTAAGTCCAGATTGTTCAAGCAGTGCCGGTTCGGTATTTTAAACGGAGATGATCCGATGGCAAAGCGGATGCTTGCGGGAAGTACCTGTGAGTCTATGACTTACGGTTGTAAGGAAGGAGCGGATTTGACCGCTACGGATATCGATTTGCACCGGACAGACGGAAAACTGATGGTTTCGTATCAGACGAAAGGGTGTCTTGCGGCGGAAATTGCGGTTCCGGTACCGGGCATGTTTACGGTATATAATTCCCTGACCGCAGTGGCAATCTGCCAAAAGTTAAATGTACCGGTCGAGGTGATGCAAAAGGCATTTTTGGAAGTACAGGTAAAGGGCCGTTTGGAAAGCGTTTTTCTTTCTCCGAAGTTTTCTCTGATGATTGACTATGCCCACAATGCCATGAGCTTAAAAAGTTTGCTTACGGCATTAAAAGAATATAAACCGAAGCGTCTGGTTTGCTTGTTCGGTTGCGGTGGGAACCGCTCCCGCGACCGTCGGTTTGAGATGGGAGAGATTTCTTCCCGTTATGCGGATTTGACCGTGGTAACTTCGGATAATCCGCGTTTTGAAGAACCGGAAGCCATTATCGAGGATATATTGACCGGGGTGAAAAAGGCAGACGGTGCTTATGTGACGATTCCGGACCGGAAGGAAGCTATCCGTTATGCGATTTTAAATGCGAAAGAGGATGATGTAATCGTTCTTGCCGGAAAAGGACATGAGGATTATCAGGAGATTAAAGGGGTAAAATACCCGATGGATGAACGGGTTTTGATTCGGGAGATTCTTGCAGAGATGTCTCCGGAGGAGAAAGAACGTTTGGAAATTAATGCATAAGAGGGAATAGAGAATGTACGAAGGGAGGATGGAATCGTGCGGTATGCCGATGTGATTGTAGACATTTCGCTGGAAAAACTGGATAAGACGTACCAATATGCGATTCCGGAGCATCTTTCCGATACGGCGGTGGTGGGAGCAAAGGTGGAAGTACCCTTTGGGGGCGGAAACCGCAAGTTAGAAGGATTTATTATGGATACGACTGATACACCGGTATTTGACCCTGCACGGACGAAAGAGATTCTTTCCGTAGTGCCGGGGGCGGTGTCTTTGGAACGAAGGTCCATTTCCCTGGCTTATTGGATGAAGGAACACTTCGGCGGAACTATGAACGAAGCGTTAAAGACGGTTCTTCCGGTAAAGCAGGAGGTTCGAAATCAAAAGAAGCGTACTCTGTTTCTGACTGCGGGACCGGATGCGTTTGCCGCGTATTATGAAACGGCGGTGAAACGCAAGTATGAAGCAAGAATTCGGTTGCTTACGGTTTTGAAAGAGAAAAAGGAACTGGAGTACGGGGAAGCAACGCAAAATTATAAAGTTTCACCGGCTACCATCGAAGCGGTTCGCAGGGACGGAATCGTTGCGATTCGGGAAGAAACCGTATACCGCAATCCGGCAAAGGGCGTTCAATCCGGGGAAAAGCCTTGTTTAAACGAAGAACAGCAGGCGGCAGTGGATACGGTTTGGAAGGAGTATGAAGAAGGAAAACGGGGAACCTATTTGTTGTTCGGAGTAACCGGAAGTGGAAAAACGGAAGTGTATTTGGAACTGATTGAACGGGTGATTCGGGAAGGAAAACAGGCAATTATGCTGATTCCGGAAATTTCCCTGACCTTTCAGACGGTACGACGTTTTTACGAACGGTTCGGAGACCGGGTGTCCGTATTACATTCCAGGTTATCCTCAGGGGAACGTTATGATCAGTATGTGCGGGCCAGAGAAGGTGAAATTGATGTGATGATCGGGCCGCGTTCCGCTCTGTTTACGCCTTTTGAACATCTGGGACTGATTCTTATGGACGAGGAGCAGGAAGGTGCCTATAAGAGCGAAGGAACTCCGAAGTATCACGCAAGAGAGACGGCGGAATATTTGGCGGAGCTGACCGGAGCATCGTTGCTTTTAGGGTCGGCTACCCCTTCCCTGGAAGCTTTTACCAAGGCAAAAAACGGACAATACCGGTTGCTTACTTTAACAAAGCGTGCTAAAGAAGCGGTAATGCCGCAGGTTGAGATTGTAGATTTGCGACAGGAACTGGCGGAAGGAAATCGTTCCATGTTCAGCAGAAGATTAAAAGAACAGATGCAGGAACGGTTAGATAAAGGCCAGCAGGTGATGCTGTTTTTAAACCGGCGGGGGTACGCCGGTTCGGTTTCCTGCCGTGCCTGCGGTGAAGGAATGAAATGTCCCCATTGCGATATTTCCCTGACCTTCCATAAGGGAGGGAAGCTGCTGTGTCATTATTGCGGATACGAGACGGAGCAACCGAAGCTTTGTCCGTCCTGCGGTTCTAAGTATATCGGAAAGTTCGGAACGGGGACACAAAAGGTGGAAGAAGCGGTGTTACGGGAGTTTCCGGGAACCAAAGTACTTCGCATGGATGCAGACACTACGAAAAACAAAGGCGGACACGATAAAATCGTTGAAGCCTTTTCAAAGGGAGAAGCCCAAGTATTAATCGGCACACAGATGATTGTAAAAGGACACGACTTTCCGAATGTCACCCTGGTAGGAATTATTGCGGCGGACTTGTCATTGTACGCAGGAGATTATCGTGCGGCGGAACGTACCTTTTGTCTGCTTGCCCAGGCGGCCGGACGTGCCGGACGGGACAAGCTTCCCGGGAATGTGGTAATCCAAACCTACCAGCCGGATCATTACAGTATTGTGTCGGCGGCAGAGGAGGATTACGAAGGGTTTTACGCACAGGAGATGGCATACCGGAGACTGCTTCGTTATCCGCCGGTGTCTCATGTGCTGGCCGTGTTGATTCAGAGTGAAGAAGAAGCGGTGGCAAGGACCGCAGCGGAGCGGATAGCACAGACGCTACGGCAGGAAAAAAGGCAGTCAGAAGGCTTCGGAACCGTTTCGGGACCGGTTCCTGCGGAATTGGCAAAAGCCAATGATATGTATCGTTTTTTGATTTATGTGAAATCAGAGGATTATAATCGTCTGATGGAGTTTCACAAACGGGCGGCGGAGGAGAAAGTATTGACAGAATCCGCAATGAAGTGTAACATACAGTTTGACTTTAACCCGCTTGGCGGTTATTGATAACAGGAGGATAAGAAGATGGCATTAAGAAAAATCAGAACTTTAGGTGACCCGGTGTTGGAAAAGGTAGCAAAGCCGATTACCGAAATAAACGATAAGATTAAAGAATTAGCTTATGATATGTTAGATACCATGTATACGGCAAACGGTGTAGGGCTTGCGGCACCGCAGGTGGGTGTGTTAAAACGAATCGTGGTAATCGATGTTTCTCCGGAAGGAGATAAGCCTATGGTGCTGATTAATCCGGAAATTATTGCAAAGTCCGGCACTCAGACCGGAGACGAAGGTTGTCTCAGTGTACCGGGAAAGGCCGGGTGTGTAACCAGACCGAATGAGGTAACGGTACGTGCCCTTAATTTAAAGAATCAGCAGATTGAGTTTACGGGAACCGAGTTGTTAGCCCGTGCGGTTTGCCATGAGCTTGACCATTTGGACGGTATTGTATATGTGCAGAAGGTAGAAGGCGAACTTCATCAGGTAGCTACCGAAGAGTAGCAGGAGGACGAAATGAGAGCGATTTTTATGGGAACGCCGGAGATTGCGGCAGAAGTGTTAAAATGTCTGCTTGCCTCCGAACATGAGATTATTGCGGTTGTGACACAGCCGGACCGTCCGAAGGGGAGAGGCAAAGAATTGGCCAAATCTCCCGTAAAGTTAGTGGCGGAAGAACACGGAATTCCGGTATTGCAGCCGGAAAGAGTAAAGGCGCCGGAGTCGGTGGCCGAGCTTCGCACGTTGCATCCGGACATTATTTTGGTGGCGGCTTTCGGGCAGATTGTTTCCAAGGAGATTTTGGATATTCCAAAGTACGGATGTATTAATGTACATGCTTCTTTGCTTCCGGAATATCGTGGGGCGGCGCCGATTCAGTGGGCGATTTTAGACGGAAAAGAACTGACCGGTGTGACGATTATGCGTATGGATGAAGGTATCGATACCGGCGACATGATTTGCACCGCAGAGGTTCCGATTACGGCAGAGGAGACCGGCGGAAGCCTTCATGATAAGCTGGCTGCAGCCGGAGGTCCGTTATTACTTTCCGCAATCAAAAAAATCGAGGAGGGGACTGCGGTTTATACTCCTCAGGAGCACGAAAAGCATACCTATGCGAAAATGCTTCGTAAGGAGCTGGGAAAGCTTGATTTTACGGAAGATGCGGCAAAACTGGAGCGTTATATTCGTGGGTTAAATCCGTGGCCGAGTGCATATACCTATAAGGACGGTAAAGTGATTAAATTCTGGAGTGCTTCCGTGTCTTATGATAAGTTTGATGCATGTCCTTGCGGAACGTTGGTTTCCGTGGAAGACGGTATGTTATGGATTATGACCGGTAACGGTGTGTTGCAGGTAAAGGAGTTGCAACCGGAAGGGAAACGTCGTATGACGACGGAAGAATATTTACGGGGATATCCGCTTACACCGGGAGTGGTATTCGGAAGTTAAAATTGTAATAATTTGCAGTAATAGCGAAATACTAAAGATGTAACTGTAGGGATGAGGAACGGAGGTGTCGGAATGTTTTTTTACGATTGGACGTATTTTCTGGTATTAATCGGTGCGGGATTGTCTTTGTGGGCATCCGCAAGAGTAAAAAGCAACTTTACAAAGTATTCTCAAGTGAGTTCTGTGCGGGGATATACCGCTGCGGAAGTGGCAGAGCAGATTCTGCACGGGGCAGGAGTTTATGATGTGAAAGTAGAACGGGTATCCGGGAATCTGACGGACCATTATGATTCTTCTTCCAAGATTTTGCGGCTTTCCGATACGGTATACGATAGTATGTCGGTGGCAGCAATCGGCGTGGCAGCGCATGAATGCGGACACGCAATCCAGGACAATGAATCCTATGTACCGCTTCGTTTGCGCCATATGTTAGTGCCGATTGTGAATTTCGGAAATCGGTTATCCATGCCGCTGTTTGTCATCGGATTGATTTTCGGACTGTATGATTCCTTGGTCCCTATCGGCATTTTCTTGTTTTCCTTTGCGGTGTTGTTCCAAATCGTAACATTACCGGTGGAGTTTAATGCTTCCTCTCGGGCAGTAGCGATTTTAGGAGAACGTGGGATGGTGACGTCGGAGGAATTGCCGAAAGTAAAAAAGGTGTTGACCGCGGCGGCATACACGTATCTTGCGGCAGCAGCGGCTTCGGCTTTGCAATTATTGCGATTGATATTGATTTCCCGGAGCAGAAGGAGAGATTAAAATGGACACGGTAGAAAAGCGGGGGCTTACCGCAAGAGAAGCGGCAGTAAAAATGTTGCTGGCGGTATGCAGGGACAAGCAGTTTTCTCATGAGGTAAAAGCGAATTATCTGAATAAATTGGAAGAAAAACGGGAAAGAGCCCTGGCTGCAAGGCTGTTTGAAGGCAGTCTGGAACGTTTGATTGAACTGGATTATATCATTAATTTGTTCTCGAAGACGCCGGTAAATAAGATGAAACCGGTAATTGCCGCTATTTTGCGTATCACCGTGTATCAGATTCGGTTTATGGATAAAATTCCGGTCAGCGCAGCCTGTAACGAGGCAGTGAAGCTGGCGAAAAAGTACGGATTTGCCGGACTGTCCGGTTTTGTTAACGGAGTGGCACGAAACATTGCCCAGGCGGAGCAGATTGCATATCCGGATTCGGAAAAGGACAGAATGCGGTATTTATCTGTGAGATATTCCATGCCAACTACACTTGTAGAACAAGTGGAATTACAATACGGAGCGAGTATTGCGGAAAAAATATTTGCTGCTTTTTTGGAAACGGAAAAAGAGACATCGTTGCGTTGCATGGAACATTCTACCAGTGTAGATGAGCTAAAGAACAGAATGAAAGATGCCGATATAAAAATAGATGAGGGCGTGTATTCCAGGGAAGCACTGCGTGTTTCCGGTATGGATTCCCCGGAACGTCTGCCGGGCTTTGCGGAAGGAGCTTTTTATATTCAGGATGAGAGCTCCATGCAGGCAGTATTGGCGGCGGGACTTTCCGGAAACGAAAAGGTGCTGGACCTTTGTGCGGCTCCGGGCGGAAAAACAGCTATGGCTGCGGATATTTTGTTAACACGGGGAAACGGTACCGTGGAGGCCAGAGATTTGACGGAGGATAAAATGAAACTTCTTTCGGAGAATAAGGAACGATGCCGTTTATCAAATGTTTCGCTCCGGAAAGCGGATGCTACGGTATTTCGTAAAGAGGATGAGGAGACCTACGATGTCGTATTGGCGGATGTGCCTTGCTCCGGTCTCGGCATTATCGGGAAAAAGCCGGATATTAAGCTCTTTATGACGACGGAACAGCAAGCGGAGCTTTGTGTGTTGCAAAAGAAGATTCTGCGGAATGCGGTCCGTTATGTAAAGCCGGGCGGTGTGCTTGTATTTTCTACCTGTACCTTGAATCGGGATGAAAATATGGGGGGCTATGCTTTTTTAAAAGAGGAATGCGGTTTGCTTCCGGAAAGTCTGGAACCGTTCCTTGCGAAAGAATTGTGGTGCGATACCACAAAGAACGGGTACTTACAGATGATTCCGGGAATTCATAAAACAGACGGTTTCTTCGTGGCAAGATTCCGTAAAAAAGCATGAGGTAAAAAGAATGTTTACTGAGAAGAAGGATATCAAGTCCTTTACATTACAGGAACTGACGGAAGAACTCCTTTCCATGGGAGAGAAGAAATTCCGGGCCGGCCAGGTGTTTGACTGGTTACATAAAAGAGGTGTAACAGAGTTTTCGCAGATGACCAATCTTTCCGCAGATTTACGGGAAAGGTTGGATGGTCAATATACCATTGTTACTTTGCGGGAAGTAAAACGTCTTGCGTCCGCCCAGGATGAGACGTTGAAGTTTTTGTTTGCGTTGCCGGATGATAAGGTAATCGAGAGCGTATTTATGAAGTATAAGCATGGCAATTCCGTATGTATTTCATCCCAGGCGGGATGCCGTATGGGGTGCCGTTTTTGTGCCTCTACGCTGGGGGGCTTAGAACGAAATCTGACCGCATCGGAGATGTTGGAGCAGATTTACCGGATTCAGGAATTGACAGGAGAACGGGTTTCCAATGTGGTGGTAATGGGTACCGGAGAACCGATGGATAATTATGACAGTCTGGTACGTTTTTTGCGTTTGATTTCGGCATCGGAAGGGCAGGGAATGAGTATCCGGAACATTACGGTGTCCACTTGCGGAATTGTGGAAAACATGCGACGGTTAGCGGAGGAAGGTCTTCCGGTTACTTTGGCTCTTTCTTTACATGCACCCAATGACGAGGCAAGACGTCGTCTGATGCCGGTGGCGAATAAATATGCCCTTGCGGATGTGCTTGCAGCCTGTGATTATTATTTTGAGAAAACCGGACGCAGAATCAGTTACGAATACAGCCTTGTGGCGGGGGAAAACGACACGGAGGCGGAAGCGGATGCTTTGGGGCGCCTTCTGAAAGGGAAAAATTGCCATGTGAATCTCATTCCGGTGAATCCGATTAAGGAACGCGATTACAAGCAGTCAAGTTTTAAAAATGTTTTAAATTTTCGAAAAAGGCTTGAAAAATATAATATAAATGTTACTATTAGAAGAGAATTAGGTGCAGATATCGGGGCAGCATGCGGACAATTAAGGAAGAGTCATCTGGATGAGGCTTCTGCACAGGGGGAGACTACGTAAGATACGGGTGTGATGGTTTTAGAGGAGGTGAATTCCTTGAAAGCGTACAGTACGACAGATAAAGGCAAAACAAGGGAAATCAATCAGGATTACATATTTTCCGAGGACGGGCCGGTAGGCCTGTTACCGAATTTATATATTGTTGCGGACGGAATGGGCGGTTATAATGCCGGAGATTTTGCATCCCGTTGTTGTGTGGAAAGTTTTGTGGAACAGGTAAAAAAGAGTCAGCAACCTACGGTTATCAGTACCATGACGGAAGCACTTAATGTTGCAAATACTACCGTGCTACAGCATGCAAAAGAAAAGGAAGAACTCAGTGGAATGGGAACGACCTTTGTTGCGGCGACGGTATTTCCGGACCGGGCTTACGTCATGAATATCGGCGATAGCCGTTTGTATTTGATCGGGAGTGAGATAAAGCAGATTACAGTGGACCATTCTTATGTGGAAGAGATGGTTCGTAAGGGGGAAATTAAACGGAAAGATGCCAGAATCCATCCGAAAAAGAACGTGATTACGAGAGCGGTCGGGGTGGAAACGGAAGTGGAAGCTGATTTTTATGAAATAGAATTAACGGGAGATGCGGGATTCCTTTTGTTGTGTACCGACGGCTTAACTAATATGGTGGAAGATGAAGAAATTCGTCATGTTGTGATGCGGCATGAGAAGGCTCCGCAGGATGCGGTTAAGGAATTGATAAATCGCGCCAATGAAAGTGGCGGTAAAGATAATATATCTGTAGTTGTTATTCAGATGAAACAGGATTAGAAAGGTGAGATGGTATGGTAAAACCAGGAATGTTTATCAGTGAGAGATATGAGGTTATCGAGAAGGTGGGCTCCGGTGGCATGGCAGATGTGTATCGTGCCAAGTGTCATCGCCTGAATCGCTTTGTGGCGATTAAGATTTTAAAGCCGGAATTTTCCGCCGACAAGAGTCTTGTGACCAAATTCCGCGCGGAAGCACAGTCTGCGGCCGGACTTTCCCATCCGAATATCGTAAGCGTTTATGATGTCGGGGATGACGGCGATTTGCATTATATCGTAATGGAACTGGTGGAAGGTATTACCTTAAAGAAGTTTATCGAGAAGAAGGGAAAGCTGGAGATTAAGGAAGCTATCGGTATTGCAATTCAGATTTCCCAAGGTTTGGAAGCCGCGCATGATAATCATATCGTGCATCGTGATATCAAGCCGCAGAATATTATCATATCCAGAGAAGGTAAGGTAAAGGTGGCGGATTTCGGTATTGCAAAAGCAGCAACTACCAATACGGTTACCCAGAATGCGGTGGGTTCCGTACATTATCTTTCCCCGGAGCAGGCAAGAGGCGGATACAGCGATGAAAAGAGCGATATCTATTCTCTCGGCGTTACCATGTATGAGATGCTTTGCGGAAAGGTGCCGTTTGCGGGAGATAATACGGTGTCCGTTGCGCTTTCCCATATTCAGTATGAGCCGGTACCGGTAAAAGAAGTGAATCCGGCAGTGCCGTTCAGTGTGGATAAAATCGTACAGAAGTGTATGCAGAAGCGTCCTGAGAATCGTTATTTGACCGCTTCGGAGCTGATTGTGGATTTGAAGCGGTCCATTATGAATCCGGAAGGTGATTTCGTACATATTGCGGCAGGTGTGGTGTCGGATTCTCCGACCAAGAACATGACCCAGGATGAACTTGCGGTAATTAAGAGTGCGGCAAAGTCTCCGGTGACTCGTTTTGACGCAAATCGGGACATGAACAATCAGGTTTTAAAGGAAGAAGAGGAAGAGTTAGACGGAAACGAATCCAAATGGGATAAGACAATTATCATTGCAACGATTGCGGTAATTCTTATTTGCATGGGTGCGATTTTGTTTGCGGTTGTTAAGTTTTTGGATATCTGGGGGACCGGAAAAGTCACCCCGACGCCGGACACTACGCCGACGAAATCTATGGGAACGCCGGTTCCGACGCCGTCTCCGGTACCGGAGTTACAGACCATTCGTTTACAGAATGTTGTGGGACGTAAGATTGATGATGCAAAGGAAATGTTGTATAAGCAGTCCGAATTCTTTACCATTTTGGACGGAGATACGGATTTCAGTGATACCTATGAGAAGGGAATGGTGATTTCCCAGTATCCGCTCGGAGGAGTGGATGTTACACTGGACGAAGAAATTAAACTTGTAGTCAGTGCGGGACCGGAGCTTTTAACGGTACCGAATTATTATTACTGGATGTATACCGAAGCGGAGGTGCAGGCAAAGAACGACTTTAAGGTTCGGATTGAGTATGTAAACAGTGATATTGAAGTAAATCGTGTCGTTTATACCATTCCGGAACGTGAGGAATTACTTGCAAAGGGAAGCGAACTGGTACTTGTAGTAAGCCGCGGCGAGCGAGTGGAAGTTATGCCGAACTTACTGGGAATGACCTTAGATGGTGCAAAGCTTTCTTTGGAAGAGAAGGGCTTTGTATTGGGCGGAGTAAGTTATGATGGCTCGACCACCTATGCGGAGGGACTGGTTGCTTATCAAAGTGAATCTGCGAATAATGTACTGGCATACGGTACAACTGTTTATCTGACAGTCAGCAGCGGTATTGTGACGCCGACACCGGCACCGACCGCGACGCCGACACCTACGGCTACGCCGGTACCGTTACGGGACGTATGGGAAGTAACCGTGGAATTAGAGGAAAATCTTCTCATGGAAGGAGATACTGCATGGGTTTGTTTCGAACTGAAAAATGCTGCCGGTGAAGATACGATATTATACGAGAGCGAAGCAATGGCTTATGAGGAAATGGAAAAAAGGCCGATGACCTTTGTGGTGGAAAAAGATAATCTATCCGGGGTAGAAGACGGTGGAGTATACGGTGTCAGAATATATATCAATGATACCTATGCTGCGTATTGTCGTGGCTCCGTAAAGGAAATTCAGGTACCATGATAGGAAAAATAACAAAGGGAATTGCCGGTGTTTATTCTGTGCATTGCGAGGATGGTGCATTGTATGAATGCAAGGCAAAAGGAATATTCCGTAAGGACGGAATCAAACCTCTTGTGGGAGATAATGTCCGGATTTCCGTATTGGATGAGGAAAAGAGACTCGGTAATCTGGAAGAAATTCTTCCGCGCCACAGTGAATTGTTACGCCCGGCGGCAGCCAATATCGATCAGGTTTTGATTGTGTTTGCGGCAGCGAAACCGGCACCGAATTATAATTTGCTGGATCGTTTTTTGATACGGATGGGATTGGAAAAGATTCCGGTGGTAGTAGGGTTTAGCAAGTCGGAATTGGTATCGGAGGAGTGCAGGAAGGAAAACGAAGCGGTATATCGTTCCGCAGGATATCCGGTGTATTCCTTTTCCGTAAAGGAAAAAAGCGGACTTGAAGAATTACGGAACGCTTTGGATGGGAAAACCACAGCACTTGCGGGACCGTCCGGAGTAGGAAAGTCCAGCTTGCTTAATTTTTTGTGTCCCAAGGCGGAAATGGAAACAGGAGATGTGAGCCGTAAGATTGAACGTGGCAGACACACGACCCGTCATGCGGAATTATTTGAATTACAGAAGGATACTTATGTGATGGATACGCCCGGCTTTTCTTCCCTGTATGTGAATGAGATTCCGGCGCAGGAATTGTGGGAATACTTTCCTGAGATGCGGGATGCGGAAAAAGAGTGTCGCTTTACCGGCTGCAGTCATATGGAGGAACCGGATTGCGGAGTAAAGAACAGGGTAAAATCAGGTGAAATAAAGAAACAACGTTATGAAAGTTACCGGCAGTTGTATACGGAACTGAACGGAATCAAGCGTTATTGATACGATAGAGATGATTCGGAAGGTGATAGAATATGTTTAAATTGGCACCGTCTATTTTGGCTGCGGATTTTAATAAGCTGGGAGAACAGATTGCTTGCGCGGAAAAAGCCGGAGCGGATGAACTTCATATTGATGTAATGGACGGCGTGTTTGTTCCGAGTATTTCCTTCGGAATGCCGGTAATTACTTCCATTCGCAAAGAAAGTAAGATGTTTTTTGACGTGCATCTTATGATTACGGAACCGATACGCTATCTGGAGGAATTTGTAAATGCGGGAGCGGACGGCATTACCGTTCATGCGGAAGCATGCAGCAATCTGACGGAAACGGTTCGAAAAATAAAGGCGCTCGGTGTGCGGGCAGGCGTGTCCATCAAACCGGCCACACCGATTTCGGTTCTTGCGGAAGTGGAACAAGAGTTGGATCGCGTTCTGGTAATGACGGTAGAGCCGGGATTCGGCGGACAAAAGCTGATTCCGGAATGCGTGGAAAAGGTAAAAGAATTGGCATCACACAGAAAGGAAGTTTCCGCATCCTTTGATATTCAGGTGGACGGCGGAATCGGACTTTCCAATGTAAAGTCGGTGTATGAAGCCGGCGCAGAGGTGTTTGTGGCAGGTACGGCAGTATTTCGCGGAGACATTTTACAGAACGTGAAAGCGTTTAAGGAGGAAATCGGCATTGCAGATTAAGGAAATGTTAGTGGGAAAGATGCTGGAGGTTTTGGTAGACCGGGAAGGGTATCATTATCGTTTTGTCAGCAAAGTGGAGGGGACTACGGACAATTCGGTAGCGGTTTCTTTGATTGCTGCGAAGGGACGTGCGTTTCGGTTTGAGGATACGGATGATGTGTCGATTGTATATCGCGGTGCGGAGCGTATGTGGAAATGGGACCATGTAAAGGCGGGAATTGCCCGGTTGGACGGAATTACGGTACATGCATTTTACTCGAAGAACCCGGGGCAGGTTTATAATCGTCGGGAATCTTTCCGTGTACAAATCGGAGAGAGTCTTTTGATGAACAAGATTATCGAATTGGAAACCGAGGAAGGTCTGGAAGAAAAGGAAGTCAGATTTGAAGCACTGTTGGCGGATCTGAGTATAAACGGTGCAGGAATATATACTAATGAAGATTTGGAAATCGGCACGACAATCTCCTTTGATATGCCGACAAATGTGGGAATCTTGTCTTGCAAGGGTACGATTGTGAGACGTTCGGATGTGTATGACAAACCGTTCCGTAATTTTTACGGTTGTGATTTTATTGTAGTCAGAAAGGAACTGGAGCGGTATTTGTTTGAACGTCAAAGACTTATGTTACAGAAAGAACGCGGTGGAGAGAATATTCGTTTGAGAAACAAGTAATGCAGAAACAGTCGGAGGAAATATGACAGCAATATTAATATGCGGCGGTACTTTGTCTGCCGCATTTTTGCGGAAAACAACAGAACAATATAAGGATGCGGTTCTTTATGCGGTAGACGGCGGACTTAATGCGGCGGATGACGCAGAATTGCTTCCGGATTTTCTGGTAGGGGATTTTGATACGGCGGATGCTGCATTGGTAGAGCGGTACGAAGAAAGATGCATAACGCTTCGTCATAGGCCGGAAAAGGATGCGACCGATACGGAACTGGCGGTGGATGAGGCAATTGCGCGGGGAGCGGATGAAATTATTTTGTTGGGTGCCACCGGGAGCCGGATGGACCACACCCTTGCTAATGTGCACATGCTGTATAAAATGCTGTTGCAGGGCGTAAGAGGGTATATTTGGAATGAAAATAACCGGATGTCACTGCACAAGGAATCCTTTCAAAAACAGACAAAGGACATGTTCGGGACGTATGTTTCGTTTCTTCCGTTTTGGGGAGAGGTGTCCGGCTTGACGTTAAAAGGATTGAAATATCCCCTTGATCATAAGACGCTGACGGCGGGAATCAGTTTGGGCATCAGCAATGAAGTAAAAGAGGAAAAAATCGAGGTTTCTTTTGCAAGTGGTTATTTGCTTATGATAGAATCCCAGGATTAAATACAAAATAAGAAGTGTAGAAAAGGAGAAATAAATATGAAATTAGGTATCGTTGGACTTCCGAATGTAGGAAAGAGTACATTGTTTAATTCTTTGACCAAGGCGGGGGCGGAGTCTGCCAATTACCCGTTCTGTACCATTGACCCGAATGTGGGTATCGTTCCGGTACCGGACGAGCGCCTGGATGTATTAGGAAAAATGTATGATTCGGAGCGTGTGGTTCCGGCTGTGGTTGAATTTGTAGATATCGCAGGTCTGGTAAAGGGCGCATCTAAGGGCGAAGGTCTGGGAAATCAGTTCCTTGCAAATATTCGTGAGGTAGATGCGATTGTTCATGTGGTACGTTGTTTTGAGGATACCAATATTATTCATGTAGACGGTTCCGTAAATCCGCTGCGTGATATTGAAACCATTAATCTGGAGCTGGTGTTCTCCGATTTGGAAGTGCTGGAGCGTCGTTTGTCCAGAGTAATTCGCGGAGCCAGAAACGATAAGGCGTTGGCAAAGGAAGAGGATTTGATTAAGCGATTGATGGCACATTTGGAAGCCGGCAATATGGCGAAGACCTTTGCTTGCGGCGATGAAGATGAAGAGGCATTGCTTGCAAGTTATAACCTGTTGACCGCAAAATCCGTAATTTATGCGGCAAATGTAAAGGAAGACGATTTGGCGGATGACGGTGCTTCCAATGAGTATGTACAGGCAGTACGTGAGTTTGCGAAGGAAGAAAATTCCGAGGTGTTTGTAATCTGTGCTCAGATTGAGCAGGAGATTGCGGAGCTTGACGAGGATGAAAAGAAGATGTTCTTAGAGGATTTGGGACTTTCCGAGTCTGGTCTTGAGAAACTGATTCGTGCAAGTTATAACATTTTAGGTTTAATCAGCTATTTAACCGCCGGTCCGATGGAGTCCAAGGCATGGACCATTACCAGAGGAACCAAGGCACCGCAGGCGGCAGGAAAGATTCATTCCGATTTCGAACGCGGATTTATCCGGGCAGAGGTGGTAAGTTATCAAAACCTGATCGATTGCGGCAGCATGAATGCAGCAAAAGAAAAGGGCTTGGTTCGTTCCGAAGGTAAGGAATATGTGGTACAGGACGGCGATGTGGTATTGTTCCGCTTTAACGTGTAAGACGAGAACGGAATAACCCGGGGAAAGGCAGGTGAGTCCGGGATGACATTGAAAACGGGAGACGTGATTTTCCCTGAACAGGAGAGTAACGTAACTATTCCGGAATCCATATCGATTTTTGGCTTTTCGATTTCTTTTTTCGGGCTTTTTTTGGTCTTTGCCGCACTGGTAGGGATTTGGATGATTGTAAGGGAATCCAAACGAAAGCAACAGAACGTGGAATGGAATCTCACTTTAATTACGCTTGCAATTGTTTCGGCAATCGTAGGCGGGCGTATTTATTATGTGTTATTTCAATGGCGCATTTTTGTGGAAGAACCGATTACTTTATTAAACCTTCGGGGAGGCGGGCTTTGTTATTTCGGAGCGTTGTTCGGCGCCTGGGCTGTGATAAAACGGTATTGCAGAAAAAAAGACATTCATTTTTTACAGAGTGCGGACACGCTGGTATTCGGAGCGGCGGCGGCAGCACCGCTTGTTTGGATCGGTTGTGCAATGGTAAGAGAACCCATGGGGCTTTTTTATGAAGGTGTATTCTCTGTAAGGATATCCGAATCGTATTTGTCGGGACATGTGGAACCTGCCTACGCGGATACCTTACTGGAAAATGCGCGCAGGGTAGGGAACGAGTCTTATGTATCGGTTCATCCGGTTGCGCTTTACGGGTTGTGCTGTAGCGTGGTAATCTTTTTTATCTTGTTGTTTTTTAAGAGGAAGTTGAAAGTACAGGGAGATCTTTTTTCTCTTTACTTGTTTTTGAATTCCGTAACTTGTTTTGTTCTGGAGTTTTTCCGGGCGGAGCGGTGTTATATATGGGGGACCGGGATTCCGGTCAACTGTGTGGTTGCGACGGTATTAGTGATTACGGTTACGGCAGGATGGTTACAACGGTTTTTTGAACAGAAGAAACCCTGGGAAAAACAATTATAAATATTTGAATCTTATACTGAAATTCTAACATTTCGGAGCATTTCTTGATGAGGAAATGCTCTTTTTTTATGTTTCTTTTCATTTTGGGGTTGAAAATTTTAAAAAAGTGGAGTAAAATGGTGCTATAAGTGGAGGAAAGTGGAGAGAAGTGGAATGAAGTGGAGCAAAAGGCGGTGAGGTTCATGTTCATGGGTGAGTACGATCATACGTTGGATACGAAAGGTCGTATGATTCTTCCGGCAAAGTTCAGAGAAGAACTGGGAGAACGTTTTATCCTGACGATGGGCCTGGATGGTTGCCTTTTTGCGTATCCTACGGAGGAATGGGAGCAGTTTGTGGACGGGCTTAGGAAACTGCCGGGCAGCAAAGATGCCAGACAGTTACAACGTCACTTTATGGCGGGAGCCGCCGAGGTGGATGTGGACAAGCAGGGACGTTTTTTGATTCCGGCGAAGTTAAGAGAACAGGCCGGCCTTACAAAAGATGTTGTCTTTGTGGGCGTGGTTTCGAAAATCGAGCTTTGGAGTAAGGAACGTTGGGAACAGAACTGTTGCTATGATAACATGGATGAAGTTGCGGAGCATATGGCAGAGTTTGGACTGAATTTTTAGAGAAGGTCAGGTGATACCGGATGGAAACTGAACAGGGAATTGTGTTCCGGCATAAGTCGGTATTGCTGGACGAAGTGTTGGAGCAACTCAATATACGGGAAGACGGAATCTATGTAGACGGTACCCTTGGAGGTGCGGGACATGCCACCGAGGTATGTAAACGCTTAAAGGGCGGTACCTTTGTAGGAATCGATCAGGATGCGGATGCTATTGCGGTGGCAAGTGAGCGTCTTGCAAAGTTTCCGTTTGCGAAAGTGGTACGAAGCAATTACAGTGAAATGAAAACCGTATTACAGAATCTCGGTATTGAGAAAGTAAGCGGTATTTTGCTGGATCTCGGCGTATCCTCGTATCAGTTGGATACTGCGGAACGCGGGTTTTCCTACATGGAAGAAGATGCACCCCTGGACATGAGGATGGATCACCGTATAGAGACGACGGCACGGGATATCGTAAACGGATACAGTGAAACGGAACTGTTCCGGATTATCCGGGATTACGGTGAAGATCCTTTTGCGAAAAATATTGCGAAGCACATTGTGATGCGGAGAGAAAAGAAGGAATTGGTTACCTGCGGTGATTTAAACGATGCAATACGGGCAGCGATTCCGATGAAAATACAAAAAAATCTGGGGCATCCGTCCAAACGGACCTTTCAGGCAATCAGAATCGAACTAAACGGTGAGTTAAGAGTGTTGCAGAACACATTGGATGATATGATTGATTTGCTGGAAGAAAACGGAAGACTCTGTATTATTACCTTCCATTCCCTGGAGGACCGGATTGTAAAGTCCGGTTTTAAAAAGAGAGAAAATCCTTGTGAATGTCCGCCGAGTTTTCCGGTTTGTGTCTGCGGAAAGAAGTCGGCGGGGCGTGTGATTACAAGGAAGCCGATATTACCGAGTGAAGAAGAATGCGAAGAGAACAAAAGAGCACGAAGTGCAAAGCTGCGGGTGTTTGAACGCAGTTAAATGAAGGAGGAGTCAGCATGGATGCGCGGGAAAAATTTTACAAAAGAGAATATGAAGTAGACGGAACGGCGGCAAGACAATTGCAGGTGATGCCGGATTACGAAAGAGAGCAGAAAGAAGTTGCGCGTCCGAGGGTGGTGGAGCAGCCGGCCAAAGCTCCGAAATTAAGTCACGGAATTGATTTTTTTTCCATGACTCTTTTGGTGGCAGCTATGGCAATTACACTTTATTTGTGTTATAATTATTTGCAGGTGCAGGGAAACATTGTGCAGTTGGAACGGGATGCCATGGTGATCGGGCAGGAACTTGATACCGTTTTGGCTGAGAATGCGGCACTGGAGGATGGATTAAACAGTCAGGTAAATTGGGATGAAGTGTACAAAACGGCCGTTTCCGAGTTTGGGATGGTGTATCCGAATAAGAACGAAGTAGTTACATATAAAGCAACGGAGAACGGGCATGTAATACAGTATATGGATATTCCGGAGTAGGAGTGGTTCATGGAACAGGGAGAGAAGAAACCGAAAAAACGGAAGAGGATGACAGGCAAAATGCAGACGACACTTTGGGTTGTATTTTGCCTTTTTCTTGTGGGAATTTTATTTGTCATGATACGCGTGGTGATGGTAGGCGGAAATACCGGTTACGCAAAAGCTTCCTTGTCTCAAAAGACCGGTACCAATACGGTATTGCAATATAAACGAGGCGACATTTTGGACCGGAACGGAACGGTTTTGGCCAAAAGCGAAAAGGTATATCATCTGATTCTGGATGCGCGGCTTTTGGTAAACAACAAAGAAAGTATCGATCCTACCGTCCGTGCCTTGTGCCAGGTGTACGGCTATGAGGAAGGAGAACTTCGGGCTTTAATCGAAGAAAGAAAGTCAAGTGCTTATTACCGGTTGCGGAAATATATGACCTATGAAGAGAAGATGGCCTTTGAAGAGTATAAGAAAAATCTTCCGAAGGAAACGGAAACAAACGAAAAGGCAGGGAAAATTTTAGGTGTTACGTTTGAAGAAGAGTATTTAAGAAGTTATCCCTTCGGTTCTCTGGCTTCCCATGTTCTCGGTTTTGCAAAGGCGGACGGCGACGGTACCTACGGCATTGAGCAACAGTATAATGATGTGCTGTCCGGTGTAAACGGGAGAGTGTACGATTATTATGATTCGGATTTAAATGTACAGCAGGAAACCATTCCGGCAAAGGACGGCTATCATATTGTTTCTACGATTGATGCGAATTTGCAGAGAATCGTGCAGAAACATACGGAAGCTTTTTTGGATGAAATCGGAGCGAAAAACACGGCTGTACTTATGATGGAGGTAAACTCCGGTGAAGTTTTGGCCATGCAGTCCAATTACAGCTACGATTTGAATGACCCGCGCAGTTTGTCTAAGTGGTATTCGGAAGAGGAAATTGCGCAAATGGACAACGATACCTACTTGAATGCGTTGTATCAGGTGTGGAGAAACTTTTGTATCAGCGATTCCTATGAACCGGGCTCTACGTTTAAACCATTTACCGTTGCGGCTGCATTGGAGGAAGCAATCATTAATACGACGGAAACTTTTCTTTGCAACGGAGGAGAGCAGGTGGCGGACTATTTTATTTCCTGCCACAATGAATGGGGCCATGGCTTGATTAATGCGGCCCAGAGTATTATGCATTCCTGCAATGATGTATTAATGGAAATCGCAAAACGCCTCGGCAGAACCGATTTTGCGGAATACCAGCGGCGCTTCCTGTTCGGCACAGCCACCGGAATTGATTTGCCGGGAGAAGTACCGGGCATTTTGATGGAAGAGGAACAATTAAACGAAACAGAGCTTGCGACCAGTAGTTTCGGTATGTCTTTTAATACTACGATGATTCAGCTGGGGTCCGCATTTTCTTCCATGGTAAACGGCGGCATCTACTACGAACCTCATGTGGTAAAAGAAATTTGTAATGCAGATGGTGTTGTGATAGAGAAAATTCAGCCGCGGGAGGTATGTCGCACCGTTTCGAAAGAAACCTCGGAATTTTTAAAGGATGCGTTTTATCTGACCGTACAGGAAGGAACCGCAACCGCCGCAAAGGTGGACGGGTATTTTATCGGAGGTAAAACCGGTACGGCACAGAAGTTGCCGCGTAGCGAAGGGAAGTATCTGGTATCCTTTATCGGGGCGGTGCCGGCGGATAATCCGCAGGTTATGATTTATGTTGTTGTGGATGAGGCGGCGGATGAAGAATTGCAAAGCAGAGCATCCATTGCGTCCAAACTGGCGGCGGAAATTTTGAAAGAGGCGTTACCGTACTTAAAGATTTATCCGGATGGAGAAATTGAATATCCGAATTTTGTAATCGATGAAGAAGATGTAAAAATGCAAGAGGGTGAAATCGGAGATACGGGTGTGGTTTATGACCCGGACATGAATGAAGGAAATATGCAGGCAATCCCGGATGACATGGAATAAAGGAAAACCGCATAGGATATTAAAAAACGATATGGGTCGCGTAATGAGACAGATTACAACCAAACAAAGGAAGACCGCGATATTTGTGATAAGTGTATTGTTTACGGCAACCTTTCTTTTGATCGGAAGACTGGCTTATCTTATGATTTTTCATTCGGAGGAATATGCCACGGATGCAAAGGAATTGCATGAGCGGGAACGCAGCATCAAGGCGGCCAGAGGAATCATATATGACCGGAACGGGGTTGTGCTTGCGGATAACAAGCCGGTATGCACCGTGTCGGTGATTCACAGTCAGATTACGGACCCGGAGCGGGTCATTTCCGTGCTGTGTGATGTGCTGGATCTTTCGGAGGAAACGGTTCGGAAAAGGGTAGAAAAGGTTTCTTCCATAGAAAGGATCAAGGCCAATGTAGACAAGGAAACAGCGGATTATCTGCGTAGCTTTGAACTGGACGGCGTTATGGTGGATGAAGATTATAAGAGATATTATCCCTTCGGCACGCTGGCTTCCAGAGTAATCGGGTTTACCGGAGGCGATAATCAGGGAATTATCGGGCTGGAAGTAAAATATAATTCTATGTTGGAAGGTATTCCGGGAAAGATTTTAACTTTGACCACGGCCCACGGAACCGAGATTCCCAATGCGGCGGAGACGAGAGTGGAGCCTCTTGCGGGGAATTCCCTGACTGTCAGTCTGGATGTAAATATACAACGTTATGCGGAGCAGGCAGCTTTAAAGGTCATGGAAGCAAAAGGGGCAAATCACGTCAGTCTTATTCTGATGAATCCGCAGAACGGGGAGATTTATGCCATGGTAAATGTACCGGAGTTCGATTTAAACGATCCGTATACATTGAATATCGAGTATGCGCCGAAGGAAGATACGTCGCTTTCTGCGGAAGAGAAGAATACTTTGTTAAACCGGATGTGGCGAAATCCGTGCATCAGCGATACGTATGAACCCGGTTCCACCTTTAAAATCATTACGGCAACGGCCGCTTTTGAAAAAAATGCGGTTTCTCTTACGGACCGGTTTTATTGTCCGGGACATAAAATAGTGGAAGACAGAACCATTCGTTGTCACAAGGTGGGCGGCCACGGAAGCGAGAGCTTTGTGGACGGGATTAAGAATTCCTGTAATCCGGTGTTTATGGAAATCGGTGCCAGAGTGGGAATCGAAGGGTTATATGAAATTTTTGAAAGAGTCGGATTGATGCGGAAAACCGGAATCGATTTGCCGGGAGAAGCCTCATCCATTATGCATAAAGTTGAAAATGTAAAAGCAGTGGAGTTGGCGACCATATCCTTCGGACAGTCGTTCCAGATAACACCGATGCAGTTACTGTCCTCCGTAAGTACCATCATTAACGGAGGAAAGCAGATTACGCCGCATTTTGCAATCAGTGCAAAAAACACGGAAGAAAATACGGTGAAAACCTATACTTACGAGGGAGAGACGGGGCTTGTCTCCGAAAAGACCTGTGAAACCATGAAGTCCTTGCTGGAGGCGGTGGTCCACGACGGGACCGGTAAAAGAGCCTATCTTCCGGGATTTCGTATCGGCGGGAAAACCGCAACTTCGGAAAAGTTGCCCCGGAGCTCCAATCAGTACATTTCCTCTTTCCTGGGATTTGCTCCGGCGGAAAATCCGCAGGTGATAGCCCTGGTTCTGATTGATGAACCGGAGGGGATTTATTACGGCGGAACCATCGCGGCACCGGTCATTGCGGAAGTGTTTGATGAGGTATTGCCGTACTTGGGCATTGAACCGGAATATTCGGAAGATGAGTTAAAGATGGACGGAATCGGGACTTTCCCGGTACCGGATTTGGTGGGAATGAGCATTGAGGAAGCAAAGAAGCTGTTGAAGGCATACGAGTTCGGGGATGTTTATGAGTCCGGAGAAGGAACGGTAATTACGGAGCAGTTTCCGGAAGCGGGAGAGGAAGTTAAGAAAAATACCAACTTGATTCTGTATATGAAATAACATATAATGATTGGCAGGAGGAGACGGATATGGAAAAACCGGTGGTTCGTAAAACTGAATATAAACCGCATACCTATTATGATTACAGCCTGCTGTTCATTACCTTGATTTTAGTGTGCATCGGTCTGGTTATGGTTTACAGTACCAGTTCGTATTATGCGGTAAAGCAAAAATTCGGTAACGCTGCATATTTCTTTAACCGACAGTTGATTGCAGCGATTCTCGGCGTGGTTGTTATGGTAATCGTGTCAAAGATAGATTATTTTACTTATATCAAGGGGATTGGGAAGAAGTTTAAAATCCGTTTGTTGTTTTTGGCGTACATGTTATGTATCGGGTTGCAGATTTACGTACTTTTCTTCGGAGAAGAGGTAAAGGGAGCAAAACGCTGGATAAAGATTCCGTTTGTGGGAACGTTCCAGCCTTCGGAGCTTACAAAAATCTGTGTCATTTTGTTGGTAGCCTATATCGTTTATGCGGCACCGAAACAATTGGACAATGTATTTGGTTTTATCCGTGTAATTATCTACGTTTGTCCGCTCCTTGCGCTGGTTGCTGCGGAAAATCTGAGTACAGCGATTATTATTGCAGGAATTACTTTTCTTGTATGCTTTGTGGTGGCCCGGAAAAAAGGGTATTTCTTTGTCATGGGGCTTTTGGCCGTCGGGTTGGTGGCCTGTTACATTTTTATGGGTGAGGCTTTCCGCGGAGAGCGTATCGATGCATGGTTAAACGTGGAGACCCATCCGAAGGGGTATCAGATTTTACAAGGACTGTACGCCATAGCTTCCGGCGGTTTATGGGGAAAAGGCCTGGGGCAAAGTATGCAAAAACTGGGCTTTATTCCGGAGTCCCATAATGATATGATTTTCTCCGTTATTTGCGAGGAACTGGGTATTGTAGGTGCTTTGGCAATTATTTTACTGTATGTACTTTTACTGTGGAGATTGTTTGTGGTTGCCGTAAATGCCAGAGATCTGTTCGGTTCGTTAATTTGTGTGGGGATTATGGTACATATTGCAATGCAGGTTTTGATTAATATAGCGGTAGTAACCAATACCATACCGTCTACCGGTATTCCGCTTCCGTTTATCAGTTACGGAGGTACATCATTGGTGGTATTGATGGCGGAAATGGGAATCGCCCTCAGCGTTTCCAACCGCATTGAGTATGAACGGTAACATTTTTGAATGGTTTGCATATGATGACATAGAGAATAATCCGGAGAGATGCTATGTCGTATATTTCAATCATCGGTGGAAACCGACTGGAAGGAGAAATTTCCTTACAAGGGTCTAAAAATGCAACATTACCGATTTTGGCGGCCTGTGTATTGTGTGACGGACCGGTTGAACTTTTTAATTGTCCGGATATCTCGGATGTGAGAGACTTATTATATGCGCTTTCTTGTGCGGGAGTAAAAAGTAAATTGACGGGACACCGGTTGGAACTGGACGGATCAGATGCAGTCCCTTTCTTTTTCGGACCGGAGCTTGCCGGAAAAACCAGGGGCGGCGTTTTGTTACTGGGTGCTTTTCTCGGGCGTTTTTTTGAGGCGGGAATGGCGTATCCGGGCGGGTGCGTCATCGGAGCAAGACCGATTGATTTACATTGTAAAGTGTTAAAAGAACTCCGGGTTATTACGGAAGAAAGAGAAGACGGTGTGTTTGTAAAAGGCAGACCCCGGGGAGGTAAGGTGGTGTTGCCGTATCCCAGTGTGGGGGCAACGGAAAATGCCTTGCTTGCTGCGGTTCGTGCGGAAGGAACCACAAAGATTTACGGTGCCGCAAGAGAACCGGAAGTGGCGGAACTTTGTCGCTTTTTACAAAAAGCAGGGGCAAAAATCGAAGGCGTCGGAACTTCCGTTCTGCGAATCGAAGGCGTATCCCGGTTACATGGGATTTCTTATACATTGCCGGGGGACCGTATTGTAGCCGGTACTTATCTGGCGACGGCCGCTATGACCGGCGGGGATGTCATTCTTCGCAATACAACGGGTGTCTGTATGAAAGGAATCTTCGAAAGTTTGCGGGTAGCCGGATTAACGGTATACCGGACCGGAGATGCTATGCGGTTACGGGCATCGGGAAAGAGATTGCCGGTAAAGATGTTAAAAACAGCACCGTTTCCGGCGTTCCCTACGGATATGCAGTCCCAGATGACCGCCTTGTTGACTCTTGCTGCGGGAGAAAGTGTGATTTGTGAAACGGTATTCGAATCCCGGTTCGGTATTGTGGGAGAATTACAGAAAATGGGAGCGGATGTATCCTGCGATAAACAATGCATTTTTATCCGGGGCGGAAAAAAGCTTCACGGTGCGACCGTAACCGCCACGGATTTGCGTACCGGAGCCGCGCTTGTTATGGCGGGGCTTGCGGCGGAAGGTGAAAGCAGAGTTTACGGCAGTGAGTTTATTGCCAGGGGATATGAAAATATCTGCGGGACACTTTCTTTGGTCGGAGCAAAGATGGCGCAAACGGAAGAATATGAAGAAAAGACGGAGAACAGAGTATGGCAACAGAAAGACGGGAACTGCGAAACGGAACAAGATACTTCATCCGCATTGCGGCAATTTGTGTGATTGTGACGTCGTTGGTTCTTTTGATCGGATCGGTCTACCAAACGGAAAAGATAACGGTAGACGGATTAACTTATTACGATGAGGAAACGTTTCTGGCGAAGATTTCTACGGAAACCGCGCGAAAGAATACATTGTTGTTCCGGTTGGAGCAATTCCGAAACGGACAGACTAAAATTCCGTACATCGAAAGCTATGATGTGGTGACGGAAGGAAAGAATACCATCCGTATTCAGGTGTACGAAAAGATTTTGGTGGGTTGTGTGAAAGTGATGGGGCAGTACCTATACTTTGATAAAGACGGCTATGTTACGGAATCCGGGATGGAACGCTTACCCGGAATTCCGCTTGTCAAAGGACTGGAGTTCGACCGGATTGTACTATATGAAAAGTTGAACATACAAAAGGACGAGCTGTATGATGTGATTTTAAATATTACAAAGCTGGTACAGGAATATGAGATTCCGGCGCAGAGTATTACTTTTAACGGAAAAGGAGAGGTGGAACTGGAGGTGGGAGATATTACCGTTGCCCTCGGAAAACGGACGGCATATGACTTGCCGATTCAGAAATGTGCGGATGTGTTGCCTTCGGTTTCCGGACGAAAATTATACATTGACTTGTCCGAGTACCGGGGTGGAAATGCGGATATTATAGCGAAACCGAAAGAAGATTAAAAAAAAGCGGAAAATATAAAAAAAATGCTTGCTAAATTTAATATTTCAATATATTATATAGTATAGAGGATGGGTTAATTTACGAAAAGAAACACAACATCTTGTTGTTTGGAGTGTTGTGACAGAATAAAGGAGGAGTCGCCGTGCTTGAAATTATGAACAATAATACGGATGTGGCCGCAAAGATATTGGTTATCGGAGTCGGTGGTGCGGGTAATAATGCCGTAAACAGAATGATTGAAGAGGGAATTGGTGGTGTAGAGTTTGTTTGCGTCAATACGGACAAGCAGCATTTAAAGAATTGTAAAGCACCGCAGTGTATACAGATCGGTGAGAAGTTAACCAAAGGTCTCGGAGCGGGCGCAAAGCCGGAAATCGGTGAAAAGGCAGCAGAGGAGAATTTGGAAGAGTTGACCCAGGTGATTAAGGGTGCCGATATGGTATTTGTTACCTGTGGTATGGGTGGCGGTACCGGTACCGGTGCGGCTCCGGTGGTTGCCGGGATTGCAAAGGGTATGGGCATTTTGACCGTCGGTATCGTAACCAAGCCGTTTACCTTCGAGCACAAGGTACGTATGGCAAACGCGGTTGCGGGTATTGAAAAGTTAAAGGCAAATGTGGATTCCCTGATTGTGGTTCCGAACGATAAGCTTCTTGAAATCGTAGATCGTCGTACTTCCATGCCGGAAGCCTTAAAGAAGGCAGACGAAGTGTTACAGCAGGGTGTACAGGGTATTACGGATTTGATTAATCTTCCGGCCTTAATCAACCTTGACTTTGCGGATGTACAGACGGTTATGCAGGATAAGGGCGTGGCTCATATCGGTATCGGTACCGGTACCGGTGAGCAGAAGTGCTTAGATGCGGTACATAAGGCAGTATCCAGTCCGTTGCTGGAAACGAAGATTCAGGGTGCAAGCCATGTTATTTTAAATGTATCCGGTGATGTCAGCTTAATCGAGGTAAACGAGGCGGCTACGGAAGTACAGTTACTTGCCGGAGAAAATGCCAATATTATTTTCGGTGCAATGTATGATGAGACGATGCAGGATCAGGCTGTAATTACTGTAATCGCTACCGGTCTTCAGGAAGAAAGGGGCGGTTTCGGGCGTACGAATACACAGTTCGGTACGAGAGCGACCGGCGGAGTTTCTCTTCCGGGATTTTTATCCGGTAATTTTACTTCTTCTGCTTCTACCGCGACGCCGAAGACGGAGCGCGGTGCAATGGATCAGTTTGATTATACCTTTGACCCGAATGCAACCCGTCCGAAGCCGGCTGCTTCCGATTTTAAACCGGCAGGAACCAATACCTTTGCCGCACGTCCGTCCAATCCGATGTTTGGCAAGCAGGACAGTGTAACAGACGGGGAAGAGGATAAAATCAAAATTCCGCCGTTTATTCAGAATTACACTTCAAAGAAAAAATAGCAAAATTTTAAAGCCACGCAAATGCGTGGCTTTATTTTTTGTTCCTTTTGAAAAAAGAAAATTTTATTTTGCAAAGGAATATACTTCGCCGTCCTTTAATTCAAGTCCTTTTGCTTTGAACAGTTCGGATACGGATACAATCTGCCAACCTTCGGCTACAAGTTCCGGAACCAGAATTTCCACGGCTTCAGCAGTGGTGGTATAGTTCTCATGCATCAGAACAATTGCGCCGTCCTTTTTCTGGGTACGGATGGTAGTGAGAATCTGTTCGGTAGTTGCTTTGTCCCAGTCCTTACTGTCAATGCTACAGTTAATCATCGGTTCGCGAACCGTTTTCTTTACCGTTGAATTGGTTGCAAGATACGGCGGACGTACCAGGAAATGTTCTAAACCGGTAATCTCGGTTAATTTGTCCGCACAGGTCATATAGTTTTCGTAAATCTTATCAGCGGTTAAGTTGGTTAAGTACGGATGCGTGTTGGTATGGTTACCGATTTCGAATCCCAAATCATAAGCTCGTTGAATCTCTGCTTTGAGACTTTCCGTAATGTGACTGCCCCAGTAAAAGAAGGTTGCGTGCTGTCCGGCATCTCTCAGTGCGTTCTGAATACGAATCGGAGCGGAAGACTCGGAAGTACTGAACGGACCGTCGTCAAAGGTAAATGCAATCATCGGTTTTTCCGGATCAATCCAGGAAATATCCGCATTGTTTTCCCAAATACCGGTGTCGTTCGGGTCTACCGGAATCGGAAGCGGAGTCGGGGTCGGAGCAGGCGCACCGGAATCCCAGCCTTCTTTCATTTTGAAAGTAACGGAATAAACGGTTGCATCAAATAAGGAATAATCGGTCATTTGATTGTCACAAGCCATTAAGCCGATACCGGCAACCTTGCAGTTCGGCTCATCCGGGGAAACACGCTTGTCCTCAATACCGTTTGTTAAACCTTCATAAAAAACGCCTACCTGCTGAAAAGCTTCGTCATAAAGCTTTACCGCAAGCTTCCCGATTTCACTCTTCATCTTAACGGTAACACCGGTGCAGTAGCTCATATCCAGAGTCTGTGGAAGCGCCAACTTAATTTCCTGATAGATAGCGTCATATTGAAGGGAAATGGAACCGTCGTCCAAAACCTCATAGGTGGTGCCGTAAGAGGAATTGTAAGCAAGGTCGTTAAAATCATAGGTTAATTCTGCCGGGCCGGAGGACGGAGCTTTGGTCGGTTCCGGAGTAGCGGTCGGCTTCGGAGTAGCGGTCGGTTTCGGGGTGGCAGTTGGTTCCGGAGTAGCGGTCGGCTCCGGAGTGGCCGTTGCTTCCGGTTCTGCGGTGGCCGTTGCTTCCGGTTCTGCGGTGGCCGTCGGAGCCGCAGTCGGTGTAGTGTTTGTTTCATCGGTCTTTCCGCATGCACCGAAGCATCCTACCGTGAGGCAGAGTACGGAAAGCAATGCAAGCATTCTTTTCTTCATTGAGTACCTCCAAAATAATATAATATAGAATAAAACGGATTATCGAGCCAGGGTTTCCGGTTCGTCGTAAGTAACACCAAAAGTCTCGGCAGTAACAGTCTTCATTACCTGCGGATGAGCCGGACGGTCGGACCAGTCGGTAGGAACTTCCGCAATACGATTTACCACATCCATACCTTCGATAACTTTACCGAAAGCAGCATATGCTCCGTCCAAATGCGGAGACGTCTTGTGCATAATAAAGAACTGGGAACCGGCGGAATCCGGATGCTGGGAACGTGCCATGGAAAGTACACCTTCCGTATGGCGCAGTTCATTTTTAAAACCGTTCATGGCAAATTCACCCGGAATGGAGTAACCCGGGCCGCCCATACCGGAGCCTTCCGGACAGCCGCCCTGAATCATGAATCCGTTAATGACGCGGTGGAAGATTAAACCGTTATAATATCCCTTATTTACAAGAGAAAGAAAATTGTTTACGGTATTCGGAGCAATTTCCGGATACAATTCCGCGCGAATCTGTTCGCCGTTTTCCATAGTAATCGTGATTTCTGGATTTTGAGCCATAATGACCTCCTGATGTTTCTTTATAATATTGTTTATATTTTGCTGTAAAGTGCGATTGTATAGCTAATACAGCGTGTTTATTATAGCAAAAAAAAGATGGAGTGTCAAAGAGAACTGTGTTTAGAATTAAGAAACACATAAAATCTGTATTGTTGCGGAAAAATGGTGATGGAGGTATTTTGATTATGCAGATTTTGTCACCTCGAATCCGCAACTTGCGTTGCTTCTTCTCGGTGATGTGGGGTGTGCCAAAATGGATACGGTTCCGTCCGCACCTCAATTCCGCAGCAGAGCCACTTCATCTCGGTGTGGGACTTCGTCCTGTACAAAATCGAGTGCAGTCTCCTTTGCAAGCAAGCTTGCAGGAGCCTTCCCTCTATTTTGTTTCGGACGGAACCTGTCTATAAACAGCAATGTTAAGATTACGTTTAGAACCGTATTTATTTGGTAAAAAATTGTCAAATATAGGCTTGCTTTTTGACATGATTAAGGATATAATATAATCGGCGTAATTTGGAGGTTCTTTTTTACGCTGTCAAAAATTTTCGGTTCTACGAAAGTAATATTATAGAAAATGGAGGCAGTAAGATGAGTAGTACAACAAAATTGTCGGCAAGAGAACGAATTACCACCTTGCTTGACGACAGCAGCTTTGTTGAAATCGGTGCTCTTGTCACAAAAAGAAATACTGATTTCAATCTGGCGCAAACAGATGCTCCGTCGGACGGTGTAATTACCGGTTACGGTTTGATTGACGGCGATCTCGTTTATGTTTACAGCCAGGACGCAGCGGTGTTAAACGGCACCATGGGTGAAATGCATGCGAAAAAGATTGTAGCCATGTACGACTTTGCTTTGAAGGTCGGAGCTCCGGTCATCGGTCTCATTGACTGTGCAGGTATGCGTTTGCAGGAAGCAACCGATGCATTGGCAGCTTTCGGAAATGTTTACTTAAAGCAGAGCATGGCGTCTGGTGTAATTCCGCAGATTA
The DNA here is from genome assembly GCA_017938405.1 of Lachnospiraceae bacterium. Taxonomy (GTDB): domain Bacteria; phylum Bacillota; class Clostridia; order Lachnospirales; family Lachnospiraceae; genus SIG307. The sequence goes on along the minus strand of JAGBBP010000014.1, from coordinate 42,481 downwards.
CCGCTATTTTCGGTACCTGTGGCGGTGGGTGTGCAGTTTCTTCGGCATTAAGTGATTTTACCTTTATGCCGGCAGAGGGGGCAAAGCTTTTTGTGAATTCCCCGAATGCAGTAGAGGGTAATTTTACAGGAAAGTGCGATACTTCCACAGCACAGTTCCAGGCAGAAGCAGGTGCGGTTGATGTTGTAAAGGAAGATGAAGCAGCAGTTTTAGCTTCCATCCGTAACTTAATCTCCTTCCTGCCTTGCAATAATGAGGCTGATTATGCATTCGAATGTGCGGATGATTTAAACAGAGCTACGGAAGCCTTCGGTGAGCTTTCCTGTGATCCGGCAGTTGCACTTTCTGAGATTGCGGATGATCGTGAGTTCTTTGAAGTAAAGGCAGACTATGCCAAGGAAATGGTAACCGGGTTTATTCGCTTAAACGGTGCAACGGTAGGTGCGGTTGCAAACCGCAGTGCAGTGCTTGATGCGAACGGCAAGGAAACGGAGAAGTATGATACCTTACTTACCACCAAGGGCTGCGAAAAGGCAGAGCGTTTTGTAAAGTTCTGTGATGCGTTCGGTATTCCGGTGTTGACCCTTACGAACGTAACCGGCTATGCTTCTTCCATGTGTGAGGAAAAGTCGGTAGCGCTTGCGGCAGCAAAGTTAACCAATGCATTTGCGTCTGCTACGGTTCCGAAGGTGAATCTGATTTGCAAGAATGCAATGGGCAGTGCATACATCACCATGAATTCCAAACATATCGGTGCAGATTTGGTATTTGCTCTTGATACTGCGAAGATTGGCATGATGGATGCAAAGCTTGCGGCTCAGATTATGTATGCAGGTGAGACGGCCGAAGTTCGCAATGAGAAGGCGGCAGAGTATGATGAGTTACAGTGCAGTGCGGTGGCGGCAGCAAAGCGTGGCTATGTAGACAGCATTATCGAAGCAAGTGCAGTGAGACAGCATTTGGTTTACGCATTTGAAATGCTGTACACAAAGAGAGAAGCACGTCCGTCCCAAAAGCACGGAACTGTGTAGTGAGGTGACGGTATGAATTTAAAGACTGTATTTTTAGCAAGCAAGTGGGATGAGCATTGGGAAAAGGTTGCAGAAGCTATGCCGGAGGCTGTTTCCAATACTGTAATCGGTATTGTAGTGGTATTCGGCGCATTACTCTTTTTCTCCTTTGTGATTTCCATGTTAAAGTATGTGAATGCAGCGGAAAACAAGAAGGCTGCAAAGAAGGAAGCAAAGGCAGAAGAAAAGGCTCTTCCGATGACTGCAATTGAGAACACGGTTGCGCAGATTGAAGAAGAGGAACTTTGCAATGATGCGGAGCTGGTTGCGGTAATTACGGCTGCAATTTATGAGTACGAAGCAGCGGCTGCGGCAGCACAGGCCCAGGCACAGGGACTTCCGGCCCCGGTAAGAACGAATCAGAACGGTTTGGTAGTACGTTCCATTCGTCGTGCAAGATGTAACTGGTAAGTAAAACTAAAACAACATATAACAAAATCATTTTATTAATGGAGGCAAATTATTATGAAGACTTATACGATTACGGTTAATGGCAATGTTTATAATGTATCTGTAGAAGAAGGCGCTGGCGCAGCAGCACCGGTTGCAGCTCCGGCAGCAGTAGCACCGGCAGCACCGGTTGCAGCACCGGCACCGGCAGCAGCTCCGAAGGCAGCAGCACCGGTTGGCGCAGCAGGTGCGGTTAAGGTTAACGCTCCGATGCCGGGTAAGATTCTTGCTGTTAAGACCTGCGTTGGTGCAGCTGTAAAGAAGGGTGACGTTGTTCTTGTTCTTGAGGCAATGAAGATGGAGAATGAGATCGTTGCTCCGCAGGACGGTACGGTTGCAAGTGTGAATGTTTCCGTTGGTGCAAGTGTTGAGTCCGGCGAGGTTATGCTTACGTTAAACTAATCAGGAGGTAGGTTTCCATGGGTAACATTGGTGATACGCTGATGGGATTGGTTGAGAGCACCGGTTTCTTCAATTTATATTGGGGAAATTATGTAATGATCGGTGTCGCTCTTATCTTTCTTTATCTGGCGATAGCAAAAGGATACGAACCGCTTCTCTTGGTTCCGATTTCCTTCGGTATGTTATTGGTAAATCTTTGCCCGGGTATTATGGCAGAGCCGGTAACATCCTATTATAACGCAGCCGGTGATCTTGTTTGTACATTAACCGGTAATGAGTATGTAAATGCAGCCGGTCAGGTAATGACCCAGCCGATTGCAGAGATTATGGCAACGGTAGATCCGTCCAAGACGGTGGAGACTGCCGGTGGTTTGCTTCACTATTTCTTTATGTTAGATGAGCTTGCAATCCTTCCGTGCTTGATTTTCATGGGTGTAGGTGCCATGACCGACTTCGGTCCGTTGATTGCAAATCCGAAGAGCTTCCTGCTCGGTGCTGCGGCACAGCTTGGTATCTTCGGTGCATATTTCTTTGCTATTATTTTAGGCTTTAACGGAAAGGCAGCAGCAGCCATCTCCATTATCGGTGGTGCAGACGGCCCGACCTCCATCTTCCTTGCTGGTAAGCTGGGACAGACGGAGCTGATGGGACCGATTGCGGTTGCGGCTTATTCCTATATGTCCCTTGTTCCGATTATTCAGCCGCCGATTATGAAGCTGTTGACTACGGAAAAGGAACGTAAGATTAAGATGGAGCAGCTTCGTCCTGTTTCTAAGCTGGAGAAGATTTTGTTCCCGATTATTGTAACGATTGTAGTAGTACTTATTTTACCGGATACCGCTTCTTTGGTTGGTAGCTTAATGCTCGGTAACCTGTTCCGTGAATCCGGCGTAGTAAAGCAGCTGACGGAGACCGCGTCCAATGCGCTTATGTACATCGTAGTTATTTTGCTTGGTACCTCTGTTGGTGCAACCACCAGCGCGCAGGCATTCCTTCGTGTGGATACCATTAAGATTGTCGTACTCGGTCTTGTGGCATTCTGTATCGGTACCGCAGGCGGTGTGTTGTTCGGTAAGCTGATGTGCAAGGCAACGAAGGGTAAGGTGAATCCGCTCATCGGTTCCGCCGGTGTATCCGCCGTGCCGATGGCTGCCCGTGTATCCCAGAAGGTGGGTGCGGAGGCAGATCCGACAAACTTCCTTCTCATGCATGCAATGGGTCCGAACGTAGCAGGTGTTATCGGTACCGCAGTAGCTGCCGGTGTGTTTATGGCAATTTTCGGAGTTTAATATAGGAGGTTCACAATGGCAGTAAAGATTACAGAAACCATTTTACGTGATGCACATCAGTCTTTGATTGCAACCCGTATGACAACGGAACAGATGCTTCCGATTATTGAAAAGATGGATCAGGTGGGCTACCACTCCGTAGAGTGTTGGGGCGGTGCTACTTTCGATGCTTCCCTTCGTTTCTTAAAGGAAGATCCGTGGGAGCGTTTGAGAAAGCTTCGTGCAGGCTTCAAGAACACCAAGTTACAGATGTTATTCCGCGGACAGAACATTCTCGGCTACAATCATTATTCCGATGACGTAGTAGAGTACTTTGTTCAGAAGTCCATCGCAAACGGTATTGATATTATTCGTATTTTCGACTGCTTCAACGATTTGCGTAACTTAGAGACCTCTGTTAAGGCAGCAAACAAGGAAAAGGGACATGCACAGATTGCTCTTGCATACACCCTTGGTGACGCTTACACCTTAGATTACTGGAAGGATACCGCACGTCGCATCGAAGAGATGGGCGCAGATTCCCTTTGTATTAAGGATATGGCAGGTCTTTTGGTTCCGTATGAGGCAGATAAGCTGGTTAAGGCGCTTAAGGAAGGTACCAAGCTTCCGATTCAGCTTCATACTCACTACACCTCCGGTGTGGCTGCTATGACCTACCTGAAGGCGGTAGAAGCAGGCTGTGATATCATTGATACCGCAATATCTCCGTTCTCCATGGGGACCAGCCAGCCGGCAACGGAAGTTATGGTTGAGACCTTTAAGGGAACCCAGTACGATACCGGTTTGGACCAGAACTTATTAGCGGAAATTGCAAATTACTTCCGCCCGATGCAGGAGGAAGCATTAAAGAGCGGCCTTTTGAATCCGAAGGTAATGGGCGTAGACATCAAGACCCTGCTTTATCAGGTTCCGGGCGGTATGCTTTCCAACCTGGTTTCCCAGTTAAAGGAAGCAAAGGCAGAAGATAAGTACTATGATGTATTAAGAGAAATCCCGAGAGTTCGTCAGGATCTCGGTGAGCCGCCGCTTGTTACCCCGTCTTCCCAGATCGTTGGTACCCAGGCAGTGCTAAACGTACTTCAGGGCGAGCGTTACAAGATGGTAACGAAGGAGACGAAGAAGGTTCTTTCCGGTGAATTCGGTCAGACCATTAAGCCGTTCAATCCGGAAGTGCAGAAGAAGGCTATCGGCGATGTAGAGCCGATTACCTGCCGTCCGGCAGACAAGATTGCTCCGCAGCTTGCTAAGTTTGAGGAGGAAATCAAGGAATGGAAGCAGCAGGATGAGGACGTTTTATCCTATGCACTGTTCCCGCAGGTTGCTATGGAGTTCTTCAAACACCGTCAGGCACAGCAGACGAAGGTCGATGTGAATGCGGCTGACACCAAGAACCAGGCATACCCTGTCTAAGTAAATTTGAGGCTGTCGCTTTTGCGGCAGCCTTTTTTGTAAGGGACGAATTTCAATCACAGGACTTATAAGAAGACCACGAAACGTTTTCTTTGCAAAAGCATCCGCATCTGTGGGCTTCGGATGTAAGTCTTTCTAATTGCTTTGGAAAGTGTGTGACAAGTCATGCAACCGGTCTCAATGCGACCTCCTGTCTTATTGCGACGCTTGCGTGAACCTCCATGTTCACGCATTGCAGATTTCTAATAAAGCAATAAGAAAGTCTAACATCCTACGCGATAAAGATGCGTCTACTTTTCGAAGAGAACGTTTCTGCGTTTTAGAAAATATCCTGTGATTGAAATTCTGTGCTTCTATAAGGACCGGCTGCCACAAAGTGGTAGCCTCTTTTAAATTAAATTAGGCGGAGAGGCCCGCTTTTGGAGAAGAGATAGTAGGAAGGTTATAACTTGACAGGTAATAGTCGATATAAAGAATAGTTGGGTTGTTGCTGGCATCAAAGATTTGGTTACGGAGGGATGATAATGAGAGTACAACCGAGGAATGCTTATTATACCGGGGCTTATGCGGTTTTGCGGAATACGAAAAGTGGTTCGTCTTTCCCTTATTCTGTGAAGGTGGAAGGTTTCGGACGATTTGGAATGGGAAAGAGCCTGTTCGGGTTTGCGACCGTGACGATTACGGAGCATATGGTGACGGCAAAGTATGGAACGAAGATTATAAACGGACCGGTTGTGCAGAAAAAGACTTCCGGTAGTAAGAAGCCGGAGGAGTTTGTGGAGGTTTCCAAGGAGAAGCTGGATGCGGTAAAGCTTCCGAAGTCCTTTGATAAGTTGAAAGAGCAGTCCTCGTTTTATTATCATGGAGAGGCAATTTCGGATTATGAATTGATACAGACCGCGGTTGCTCGTGGAAAAATGGAGCAACCGCCGGAGGATGCGAAGAACGGTGCGGAGTATGCATGGAAAGCCTTTGAAGTGCTGGTGAAGGATGAAGCGGCACCGAAATACGGTTGGTCCGATACGTTGTACTCGGAGGATGGAAAGTATACGTTTACAAAGGATGCAAACGGCAAGTACAAGATGCATCTGATTGATGACGCGGGGATGGGCGCATCGGTGGAGGATATTGCTAATTGGATGATGAGCGGTACGCCGAACCGGAATATCGAAACAAGATATCTGAATTATCTTCGTACGGTGGATCCGGATTTGTATGAGAAGGCAATGCAAATCGGTACGGAAGTGCGGAATTACGGGTTTATGGAGGATTTGTATAATCAAGGGATTCTGAGTGAGATGCAAAATACGTATGATTTAGGTTTGCTGGGCTTGTTGTTTGGAAAAGATGCGGAGGAGATGCGTTCTTTACTTAATAAATGCAAGAATACCGGGAATTTTCTGGAACTATTGGAGATGTATAGCGTAGACGGGGCGCGTTCTTTGGCTCGACTTCGGGAGAAACAGTTAAAAAGCGGCGGGATTGTTTAAGCATGAGGGATCATTAAGATATTGTAAGTTTTTGTCGATATAATATATTAGAGAGGTACGTAAACGGAGTTATGGCACAGACTACAAGGAGGTAGTGTTATGGGAATTGAATCGATACTCAGTAATATGCATATTGCAAACAATACTTACGGTACGAAGGATGCAAAAGCAACAAAGGAAGCGAAAACGACCGGGGAAATAAGTGTTGCGAAGGAAAATGAAGTCAGCAAAAAGGTTGATGTAAAGGGAAAGACCATCGGTCAGCCGAAGCTCAGCGAAAAGGCTGCGAAGTATTACGAGGAGTTAAAGTCCAAGTACAAAAACATGGATTTTATTCTGGTGAGCAAGGATATGAAGGAAATGGCGAAGGCCAATGCCGGCAGTTTTGCGAATCCTCAGAAGATGGTGGTGTTGATTGATGAGGAGAAGGTTGAGCGGATGGCGGAGGACGAGAAGTTCCGCAAGCAGTACGAGGGCGTAATTGCATCCGCACAGAAGCAACTGCCGCAGTTAAAGCAGGCGTTGGGGCGCTTCTCCAATGTGAAGGGCTTTGGTGTGCAGGTCAAGGACAACGGCGTCACCTCCTTCTTTGCGGTAATGAGTAAGTCTTTTAACGACCAGGCAGCCCGTTTGGAAAAGCGGAGAATCGAGAAAAAGGCGGAGAAGAAAGAAGCCGAGAAGAAAGCGGAGAAAAAAGAACGGCAGGAGCGGCTGGAGGAAAAAAGAGAAGAACACCGGATTGAGGGCAAGGAAACCGAGGAAGAAGTGATTTCTGCGGATTCCATGGAAGAATTGGTAAAAATGGTGGAAGATTTTAATTACTTATTTGTTTCGGATACCACAATGACCGAGGCGGAAAAGGGGCTCGGGTCGGTGATTGATTTTAAGGGATAACGTGTTTTTTAGTTTTATTAAGCAAAATGTGGAAAAAAATAAGCTACGGAGAGCGCCTGTTTTCAATGGAATGATTGAGAACAGGCGCTTTTTTGATTAAAGGAAAGAAGGTAATATATGATGTTAAGCGGAGTCGGCACCATCGGAGTTTATAATTACAACACAAGGACAGGGATACTGTCTTCAAAGGACGATACAGACGAGGAATTTATCGAGTTCTTTAACGATGAGCTTTGTGCGGATGATACGGAGACCATGAACGGGTATGACAGTAGGACAAAGGCGGGATTAAAGAATCTTTTGGATATCTGGAAGCAGTTCGCGGATGCAGGTAAGCTCATGGCACTTCCGGAGGATTCCGAAATTGAAATTTCCTACGAAATTACGGACAGTGTAACTACGGCGTATACGATAAACGGACAGAAGTTCACCAATATTGCCGCTATGTATTATTTGCCGGAGGAGATTTTGGAGTTTTCCAAGTTCCCAGAGATGTTACAGAAGGGCTACGGCAAAACCACAAGTAACCCGGAAGGTATCCCGGATTTTATCTATCAAAAGGCCTTGGCGCGGTATGAAACATTCATGGAGATGGCAATTAATCCAATACATGTCTCGAAATTTCGAAAGGTTTCTACGGAGCATTATTCCTTTGTGCCGGAGCCGGATATTGGGAAGGGCGGTCTGCGGATTTTGATTAACGGAGAAAGTGCGGGCGTGTTTTCTGTAGAGGATCTGAAAATAAGGGTGGATGAAAAGACCGGGACACGGGTGATGATTAGTGAGATTGTAGGTGGGGCTTGGTATGACGCGATTCCGGTAACGGATGAACTGGAACATGGACTGGCGGAAGCTATGGGCGTGGAGAGTATTCCGGAAGAAGAGCTTACGGGATATTATATCGGAACCCATGCCGGGACCGGGATTCAGTATGTAATGCGACCGGGAGACGAAGGACGGGGCGGTAAGGTATTGCTTCAAACACAGGCAGATGTAGAAAAATATAATGCTTTGGCCAAGGAGTATTACACAAAATATCCGAATCTTGTATCCCGTCCGGAGTTTGGCAGAATTTATGCTTCCTTTGAAATTTGCGGCATGATGGAACGGATTTCTACGGGGATTGTAAAAATCGGATACGACAATATTTCCTATAACGACAATTTTGACAGTAAAAGGAATTGGAGCATTATGCTTTCGGAAGCAACGTGGGAGTTGTTGGAGGAGTGGCTTCGGGAGAATCGGAGCAGTATGAAAGAGGTTCAGGAAATCCAGACATGGAAAGAAATTTTGGAAGACATTGGAGGAACGTATGAACGGATTTGGCCGAAGGAGAGGTTTGGAAAGGAGTTGTAGGCTATGGAGATAAAAAATAGTTTTAGTTATGTAAATACATACGCTAGTGAATATAAAACACAACAAATACAGAACAGCGAGTTTCGACAGTTAGTTGATAAATTAACCGGTGGAAAAATGGCACAGGAAATCCGCGAAAACTATGATGTGACACTGGATATCGGCGGAGTAGGCGATGTTGGAACTGTGTTTAACCGGTACGATATCAGTTGTAAAAATCATGTATGTATTTCACAGCAAACCTTAAAACGGATGGAAACGGATGCAGTATTAAAACATAAGGTACTTCATGCAATTGAGGAGTTTTGCAGCCCGGAGGAACAGGCAAAGGTAAATGCACTGTATCCGCCGGTAAAAAGCGCAGGTATGATTGTGTATCCGGACGGGAAAGTATTGTATTGGTTAGAAGGATATCCGAATGAAGGAGAAAGGGTAAAAGAAAATATAAAGATAGTATATGACAGCAATGTCTCTTTTTTGCTGAAAGAATATGGCAGTCGGGTGAAAGGTTCGATAGAAGAAAGTTTAATTTATGCGATGGATGACAAAGTGCAACGAAAACTTCAAAAGAAGCGGGAAGAACGAGAACTGAAAGAACGGAGAGAACGAAAAGAACGAGTGGAAGAGGCCTTGGAAGCTTATGCCAAATATCGCCGGGATTTGCGACATTATTATAATGAGTTGGGATATCAGAAAAAAATGGCAGCATCAAGCGGAGAAGGGGCTTTTCTTGGCAGTGTAAAGCGCCCGCCAGTAGTCAGTGCCGCTTACGAATTGATTCTGATGTTGGGAATGTAGTACTTGTAGAATAACGGAACAAATGGTATAATCAACATATGTAAATTAGGTTTGATTTTTACATCGTAAGCTTTGGATGATTCCGAAACCGAAGCAGGTATGAGTAATCGGATAAGAGGGAATAGAATTGATATGAAAAAAAGAATTTCATTGTCCACAACACAAATGATTTTATTAAGCTTCCTATTGGCAATATTGGTGGGAAGCCTGTTATTGTTTTTACCGTTTGCTTCGGCAGACGGGAAGTCGGTTTCCTATATTGATGCATTGTTTACGGCAACCACGTCCGTTTGTGTGACCGGTTTGGTGACCTTGCCTACGGTTTCTGCATGGAGCGTATTCGGACAAATTGTGATATTGATTTTAATTCAAATCGGTGGACTGGGTATTATTACGATTATATCAGGGTTAATGATCAGTCTGCATAAAAGAATGGGCTTAGGAGACCGTATGCTGATTCAGGATGCGTTTAATCTGAATTCGCTGTCAGGAATTGTACAGTTTCTTAAGAAGGTGTTAATCGGTACTTTTATTGTGGAAGGTGTCGGTGCGCTGTTATATATGACGGTTTTTATACCGGAATTCGGCCCAAAAGGCATCTGGATTTCCTTGTTTAATGCGGTGTCTGCCTTTTGTAACGCGGGCATGGATATCATCGGCGAAGACAGCTTGTGTGCTTATGCGGTGCATCCCATGATAAATTTTGTAACGAGCATGCTGATTATTCTCGGCGGTATCGGTTATATTGTCTGGTGGGATTTGATTCGGGTAGGGAAAAATTTCAAAAAGCAGAAGCTTAAGTGCTTTTCTGGCCTTACGCTACACAGTAAGATTGCGCTTTCTGCGACCGGTATTTTTCTTGCAGTGGGAGCGGTACTGTTTTTTATTTTTGAGTACAATAATCCGCAAACCATCGGGGAATTTTCCTTGTTCGGGAAGCTTCAGGCCGCCTTCTTTCAGTCGGTAACGACACGTACCGCAGGCTTTGCTACGGTTCCCCAGCAAAATCTGACGGATGCGTCGGCGGTGGTTTCGTTATTTCTAATGTTTGTAGGAGGCTCTCCGGTGGGAACCGCGGGCGGAGTAAAAACAGTGACCATAGCCATACTGGTGCTTTCTACATTTGCAACCATACGAAATAATGAAGATGTTGTTTTGTTTCGGCGGAGAATTTCGAAACAGGCAATCGGGAAAGCGGTGGCAGTGGTAAGCATGTCGTTTATTATCGCATTTACTTCCACGATATTGTTGTCGGCGGTTTCCGGTGCCCCGGCGCTTGATGTGATGTACGAAACCTTCAGTGCTACCGCAACGGTAGGACTTTCCAGAAATTTGACCGCAGGATTAAATCTCATCGGAAAAATCATTATAATCGTGACCATGTATCTCGGAAGAGTCGGCCCGATTTCTATGGTAATCGCATTTCATACAAAGAAACAGAAACAAAATATAATTAAAAATCCGACGGAAGAAATCAGTGTCGGTTAAAGGGATGAAGGAGGAAAATAACAGATGAAATTGAATCAGTCGTATGCGGTATTCGGTTTGGGAAGATACGGAAAAGCGGTGGCAAGGGAATTGTCGGAGGATGGAGCGGAGGTCCTGGCGGTTGATGTAAACGAAGACGTGGTAAATGCAGCAAGTCTGGAGATTCCGTACTGTAAATGTGCCGATGTGACCGACCCGGAGGTAATCAAACAGCTGGGGATTTCAAATGTGGATGTGTTGATTATTTCCATGGCAGGAGATTTAGAGGCCAGCGTAATGGCAACCATGCTTTGCAAGGAAGCCGGAGTAAAGACGGTTATCGTGAAATGTTCCAATGAGATGAACTGTAAGATTATGAAAAAGGTAGGGGCGGATCAGGTGGTGATTCCGGAAAGTGAATCCGGGATTCGTTTGGCAAAGAATCTGCTCAGTTCCGGATTTGTAGATATTATTGAATTGTCGAAGGATGTCTCCATGGTGGAACTGGAGGTGAAACCGGAGTGGGTCGGTAAGACCTTAATCGAACTGAGTCTCAGAAAGAAATATTCTATCAATGTGGTGGCGGTTGTACAGGGAAAAGAGGTCAGTACAAATATCAATCCGGAGGAACCGTTACACCCGGAGATGAAGCTGATTGTCATCGGGAACACGGCAAAATTGAACAAATTAAAGTAAAAAGAAAAGAAGGCGACTTTATGTTAGATATTAAGGTTACGGATGTACGTGTTTTGCCGGGAGACAGCGGTTTTTTGCTGGATGACGGTGTGACTTCGATTTTGTTTGATACGAGTTTTGCGTTTACCGGGTATCAAATGGCGGAAAAAGTGAAGGAACTTCTGGGAGAGCGGAAGTTAGACTATATATTTCTAAGTCATTCCCACTATGACCATGTGGTGGGAGCTCCGTATGTATTAAAGTATTATCCGGAGGCTACGGTGGTGGCGGGTGAGTATGCGGCGAAGATTTTTGCGAAACCGACGGCCCGGGCAATTATGCGGGATTTGGACCGGAAGTACGCCGAAACTTGCGGCGTGACAGAATATGAGGATTTGATTGACGAACTGAAGGTGGATATTACCGTAAACGACGGGGATACGGTAACATGCGGGGACATGACCTTTACGGTAGTGAGTCTTCCGGGGCATACGAAGGATTCTATTGGTTTCTATTTGCAGGAAAAGAAGTTCCTTCTGGGTTCCGAGACCTTAGGGGTGTATTTCGGAAACGACACCTATTTGCCGTTCTTTTTAGTAGGCTACCAGATGTCCTTGGATGCCTTTGAAAAGGTAAAGGCGATGGATATCGACTACATGCTTCTGCCGCATTACGGCGTGGTGGATAAAGCAGAAACGCAACGATTCCTTCGGAATGCCGAGTGGACCTTCCGGGATACGGCGGAAAAGATTGTTGCGCTGTACAAGGCCGGAGGTACGGTGGAGGACGGCATCGCGTACTACAAGGAGCGGTTCTATAAGGACAATGTGATTCCGACCTATCCGGTGAATGCATTCCGGCTGAATACCAGTATTATGGTGGAGTTGATTCAGAAGGAATTGGTGGAATCCGCAGAATAAGTAAGAGAATATAATTGTTACAAGCAACCTAGGGAATCAAATCCTTGGGTTGCTTTTTTGCCTAAAGTAGGATAAACTAAATTTGTGTTTATGAAAACAAAAGGAGGATTCCTATGGAACCGATTAAACCATACAAAAAAGGCGTGGAGTATTCCTATACTTTAGGGGCATTCCCGACTATCGAACTGTTAAAATGTCGTCCGCAGGCAGTGCGGGAAGTACTGGTACATTCTACCTTTCCGGAGAAGGCAACCATTGATGAATTATGCGGAAAGCATAACATCCCGGTAACCATTGCGGACAAGCAGATTGCGCGACTTTCCGATAAGGAGAATTGCTTTGTTATCGGAGTGTTTGATAAGTATACCGAAGGATTAAAGAAGGATGCACCGCATATTGTGCTGGTAAACCCAAGTAATATGGGGAATCTCGGTACGATTCTTCGTACAGCGGCGGCCATGGGTATCTACGACATTGCCATTATTGCGCCGGGAGTGGATTCCTTCCATCCGAAGGCAGTCCGGGCCTCCATGGGAGCTTTGTTCCGTCTGCGTCACAAGTATTATGAGGATTTTGCGGACTACCGCAAGGATTTCCCGGACCACGAGGTATTTTGCTTTATGCTGACGGGAGAGCGGCAGCTGACCGTTTCCGACGTGCCGAAGCCGAAGCTGTTTTCCCTGGTGTTCGGAAACGAGGCAACGGGGCTTCCGGCGGAGTTTGCAAATTACGGACAGAGTATTATTATTCCGCAAACCCCGGATGTGGATTCCCTGAATCTTACCATTGCGGTAGGCATCGGTAGCTACATGTTTACACAGGGGATTGAGAAGAAATAAGGAAGTTTCGAGGAAACACAAATTTACATACCAGAGGGGAAAACTATGAAACGATTTATTGTGAGAAGAACAATCGGAATACTTTGTGTTTTGACACTTATTCTTGGGACTTTTGCAGGATGTCAGAGTAATGTACAGACAGATATGCCGGCAGCAACCGCGACCCCGGAACCGACTGCAACACCAGGGCCGACTGCAACGCTTGCGCCGACGGCGACACCGGAACCGACAGAAGAGGTAATGCCTACGGAAGTACCGAAGACAACGGCAACTTCTGTGCCAACCGCGACCCCGGAAGCCACAGCGAACCCGGAGCTAACAGTGACCGCAACGCCGGAAACTACAAATACGCCTGAGCCGACGGAAGAAGTGACACCTACGGAAGTGCCGGAGGCAACCACAACACCGGAACCGACAGCGACACCGGAACCGACCGTAACTCCGGAACCAACGGCAACGCCGGAACCAACGGCGACACCAAAGCCGACAGCGACACTGAAGCCGACTGCCACACCGAAGCCAACGGTGACGCCGAAACCGACAGCAACGCCGAAGCCGACCGCCACACCGGTGCCGGAATTTTACACACCGGAGAACTGGAAGGAAGCGGAACTGCGGGATAAGGTAAAGTTCGGAACCTTTGAACAGGATAACAATAAAAATAACGGTGCGGAAGCAATTGAATGGTATATCATCGAAGAAGATGATGAACACCTGTTGTTATATTGCACCACAGCATTGCATGCCATGAGTTATAATGAAACCTCTTGGGAAGACAGTGAGGTCCGTGCATGGTTAAACGGCACCTTTTATAAAACTGCTTTTTCCAGCGAAGAGAAAACAAAAATAGTACATACAAGAACCGACAATTGGTTCATCGGAAATGAAAAGGCTGAAGTGCCGGAAGAGGAATTGAATGATAATGTTAAGCGGGGCGATACCTTGGACCATGTGTTTTTGTTGTCCCGTTATGAATATACCGATCTGGTATATCAAAAAAGCAGTTTACGAAAGAATACGAACAATATCTCTGCGGTGGTAGAAAAAGCAGGGTATGATTTGGAAAATCGCGAGGAAGAAACCTTTACGCCGTTTTGGCTAAGAACAATTTCCGCATATGAAAGGGCGTTTTATTGGGGATATACCGAGAATCGGAATATTTGTTGTATCGGTTACGCCGGTCAAAGAGATGAGAAGTATCTGGTTTATCCGGCAATTTGGGTAGCAAAAGAGGGGGCTGCCGGTACAAAGGATTCCTTTACGGATACGTCTGCATTTGAATATAAGGAGACCCAAGGCGGTATTGCAATTTGCGGATTAAAGGATAAGGAACTGACACAGATTTCCGTTCCGGAGAAAATAGGCGGAAAAAAAGTGGTAGAGATTGCTGCAAAGGCATTTGCGGATTGCGATGCGTTGGTACGCATCAAGCTTCCGGAGAATGTTACAACAGTAGCCTATAATGCTTTTTCCGGTTGTGATAAGTTAAAAGAGATTTACTTCCCGTCCACGTTAGAAACGCTGGATGACCGTTTGTTTGAGACAACACCGACCTTGGCATATGTGGCTTGTGCGGATGGTATCGGGGCGGAGGTAAAGGCAAAAATCACCCGTTTTCAGAACAAGGATATTTGGAATGTCATCGAAACCGACACCTCCCGTTGGGGCATGTGGGACCTTACCTACATGGAATTTATCGAAATGTATGAGTCTATCGGTACGGAGAACGATTTATTCCTTCAGATGCTAAAAGAAAAGGGGCCGCGTCATACGGATCCGACCCTATATTATGAGTTTGACGGTCTCAAGAATCTGGAAATCTCTTTCCCGGATGTTTTGACAGAGAAGATATATGCCTTGCATTATGCGCCGTTTGAGTACGGTTCCGAGGATTTGATTACGGGAGATACGGCAAAAAGTGAGTTGGAAGCCTTTGAAGATCATGGTGGTGTATGCGGTATTTTGGCGAATGCCTACGAGAACTTTATTCGTGATATTCTAGGGGAAACAAACTGGAAGTATTGCCAGTATTCCAGTGCCCTTGCCGATCATTCGGTGTTACTTGTACAAACGGAAGACGGACGGGTATTCCAGGTAGATAACTGTGGCGTGGATTATTGGTGGCTTGGTATGGAATTCCGCCCGGATGCGAGTGCATTAAAAACTATGTATGATGATTACGAAGTAAAACAGCAATTCGAAACATGGAAGACAGACTTCCGAAAATACGAAGTTCCGCAGTGGTATGACTTTACCCTTGCGCATTCCTATGATTTTGCACTGGAAAAATGGCAATATCGTCCGATATGGTATAACTTCGACATGGAACAGTTTGAATCCTATTTCTGCAAGCAAATCCCGCAAAAGTACACGGTAACTTACCGCGGATTACAGGATAAGGTAATCAGCATGGCAGGAAATGCCCGACTGGACGGGTATGTGAACCTTTCGGAGTTGGAGTTTACTTTGGAAGGAAGTTATTACGAAAACTAAAGGGAAGTCAAGAGAAAATCTTCCTAGTTTTTTCACCTTCATATTGCATTTTCCCCTCGCCTGGGTTATACTAAACTGTGGGGGATTATTCTATTTTCCTTGGAGGCGATTTTATGTTGTATTTAACAAGAGACGGTCTTTCTGACCGTGCAGGATATGAAAAAGCGGGGATTTCCCTGCCGGAGTATGATGTGGCTGCTGTGGCCGCACATACGGCGGAGCATCCGGTTTGGGTGCATTTCGGTGCAGGTAATATTTTCCGTGGGTTTATTGCTGTGCTTCAGCAGTCCCTTTTAAATCAGGGGCTGGCAAAGAGCGGTATTATTGCGGCAGAGACCTTTGATTTTGACATTGTGGACAAGATTTACCGTCCGTTTGATAGTCTGGCGCTTTTAGTAGGCCTTAAGCCGGACGGTGGTATGGTAAATTCCGTGGTGGCAAGTATTACGGATGCTTACTGTGCTTGTAAGGACCGTCCGGAGGAGCTTGCGCAGTTAGTAAAGATTTTTGAGAATCCGGAGCTTCAGATGGTGAGCTTTACCATTACGGAGAAGGGGTATGCGTTGGAAGATATGCACGGCAATTTCCTGCCGGTGGTGGTTTCCGATATGGAGAAGGGACCGGAGAGTGCGTCCCATGCCATGAGTGTTGTGACGGCGCTGATGTGGAAGCGTTTTAAGGCCGGTGCACATAAGCTTGCGCTGGTAAGTATGGATAATTGCAGTCACAACGGAGAGAAGCTTCAGACGTCTGTTCTGACCATTGCAAAGGAATGGGAGAAGCGCGGTTTTGTTTCCGCAGAGTTTGTGGCTTATCTTTCCGATGAGTCGAAGGTGTCCTTCCCATGGTCCATGATTGACAAGATTACCCCGCGTCCGGCGGAGAGCGTGGAAAAGGCGCTGAATGAGCTTGGTGTGGCGGATATGGCTCCGGTAGTTACTTCCCGGAATACTTATATTGCACCGTTTGTCAATGCGGAGATTCCGCAGTATCTGGTTGTGGAAGATAAGTTCCCGAACGGCAGACCGGCTCTGGAAAAAGCAGGCGTGTATATGACCGACCGGGATACGGTAAATAATACGGAGCGCATGAAGGTGACCACTTGTCTCAATCCGTTGCATACCGCACTGGCTGTGTACGGCTGTGTGCTTGGGTATACGAAGATTGCGGATGAAATGAAGGATGCGGACCTTAAGCTTTTGGTTGAGAAAATCGGTTATGACGAGGGCATGCCGGTGGTGGTTGACCCGAAGATTTTATCTCCGAGAGCGTTCATTAAAGAAGTTATTGAGGAGCGTTTGCCGAATCCGTTTATTCCGGACATGCCGCAGCGTATTGCCACGGATACGGGGCTTAAGGTGCCGATTCGTTTCGGTGAGACCATGAAGTCTTATCTGGCCAGCGATACCTTAAAGATTACGGATTTGGTTTATATTCCGTTAGCAATTGCGGGCTGGCTTCGTTATTTGATGGGTGTTTACGATACGGGAGCTGCGATGGAAATCAGTCCGGATCCGACGGCAGCCGGAGTACAAGAGGCCTTAAAGACCGTAGAATTCGGCAATCCGGCAAGCTACAGCGGTCAGTTAAAGGAGGTTCTTAAAAACAAGACCTTATTCGCTGTGGATTTGTGCGAAGCGGGGCTTGCGGAGCGTATCGAGACTATGTTTACCGAGATGATTGCGGGAGAAGGCGCTGTGAGAGCAACCTTGAAAAAATATCTCGGAAACTAAATAAAGCGAACGGCAGAAGGACCGGACGAAGAGAATGTAATGAAAGTTACTATAAAGAGGATGTGCAAAAGAAAGGAGTTTTCATGAGTATTTTTAAGGATGTAAAAGAGGATGCAGTACAGAACGAAGAGTTAAACGCAAAAGATGATTTATTCACCGTTGTTTCCGAAGAGGAGCAGGATGATGTGGATATGGAACTTTTGGACAGCTTGATGGAGGATGATTCTCTGGTTGCTCCGGAGGAAGAGGTGACCGCGGAAGAGCCGGCAGAGGAAGAGACCGCCGTGGTTGAGACTGCGGAAGCACCGGTGGAGGAGACCCCGGTACCGGCAAAGCGTCCGGCAGTTGATACGGACGGTGTTACCGTAATTACCAAGGGCACCACCATTAACGGTAGTATCATTTCCGATTGCTCCTTGGATGTAATGGGTACCATTAACGGCGATATCGAATGCCAGGGCAAGCTTACCATTTCCGGTAAAGTAACCGGTAATGCAATGGCTGCGGAAGTTTATGTAAATACGGACCGTTTGGAAGGTAATATTACCAGTGAAGGTGCGGTTAAGATCGGTCGTGGCACGGTTGTTGTGGGTGACATTACTTCTACCGCAGGCGTAATTGCAGGTGCGGTAAAGGGTGAA
The DNA here is from genome assembly GCA_017938405.1 of Lachnospiraceae bacterium. Taxonomy (GTDB): domain Bacteria; phylum Bacillota; class Clostridia; order Lachnospirales; family Lachnospiraceae; genus SIG307. The sequence continues at coordinate 24,554 of JAGBBP010000014.1, read as the reverse complement.
ATCGACGTGAAGGGTCCGGTAGTACTTGACTCTACCGCAATCATTAAGGGTAACGTAAAGGCCCAGTCCGTAAAGATGGAAAGCGGTGCTGTATTGGAGGGCTTCTGTTCCCTTACTTATGCATCGGTTGATATCGACAATATTTTTGAATAATCTGCGAGGGTGTTATGGCTTATAAGAGAGTTTTGTTAAAATTAAGCGGAGAAGCGCTTGCCGGTGATAAAAAGACCGGTTTTGACGAAGATACCTGTGTTGCGGTAGGCAAGCAGGTAAAACAGATGGTGGATGCCGGAATCGAAGTGGCGGTTGTTATCGGCGGCGGCAATTTCTGGCGCGGAAGAAGCTCCGAAACCATCGACCGTATTAAGGCGGATCACATCGGTTGTCTGGCTACGGTTATGAATTGTATTTATGTTTCCGAGATTTTCCGTTTCTGCGGGATGGATACGACAGTTTATACGCCGTTCCAGTGCGGAAGCTTTACGGAGCTTTTCACCAAGGATAAGGCAGTTAACGATTTGAAGGCAGGAAAGGTTGTATTCCTTGCGGGCGGTACGGGACATCCGATGTTTTCTACCGATACGGCAACATCTCTTCGTGCCATTGAGTTGGATACGGATGTTATCCTCATGGCTCGCGCTGTGGACGGTGTTTATGACAGCGATCCGAAGGAGAATCCGAACGCAAAGCGTTTTGATACCATTTCTTTTGCAGAGGTGCTTGAGCGGAAGCTTAAGATTCTTGATATGACTGCAACCGTAATGTGCATGGAACATAAGGTTCCGTTATTTATCTTTTCGTTAAACGAGGAGAACGGCATTGTAAAGGCTGCCATGGGTGAGCCGATCGGAACCACCGTTACCCCGTAAGTATCGAATGGAGAGGTCTGTGAGACCTGTTACATCATAAAGCAACAAGAGGAGAGAACAACAATGAATGAAAGAGTAGTACCGTTTGAAACAAAGATGCAGAAGTCTGTGGATGCGCTTGCCGAAGCGTTTACCACCATCCGCGCAGGTCGTGCCAATCCGCACGTTCTGGATAAGCTTAGAGTGGATTATTACGGCACTCCGTCCGCAATCCAGGCTGTAGCAAACGTTTCTGTTCCGGAAGCAAGAATCATCCAGATTCAGCCGTGGGAAGCAAAGATGATTAAGGAAATCGAGAAGGCAATTCTCGCTTCCGATATCGGTCTTACCCCGAGCAATGACGGCAAGATTATCCGTCTTGTATTCCCGGAGCTTACCGAGGACAGACGTAAGGAACTTGTAAAGGACGTTAAGAAGCAGGCGGAGAACGCAAAGGTTGCGATCCGTAACATACGTCGTGATGCAAATGATGCCATCAAGAAGGCAGCAAAGGCAAACGAGATTTCCGAAGACGAACAGAAGGGAATTGAGGATGAAATCCAGAAGATGACCGATAAGTTTGTTGCGGAAGTGGATAAGATGACCGATAACAAGTCTGCGGAGATTCTTACCGTTTAATAAAAATGAAAAGGACAGAGGGGGTCCAGGTTTGGTCCTAGGGATGAGAACCGCAGACTCCCTCTTTTTTATCAAATAAGCCGGAGCAGAGTATTTATGGTGCATAGATGGCACATACAATAGAGTAAGATAGAAGATAGTAGGAGGAATTGGGTATGGAAAAGGTTCCGCAGCATATTGCCATTATTATGGACGGAAACGGAAGATGGGCGAAAAAGCGCGGAATGCCGCGAAATGTCGGTCATTCCCAAGGGAGTAAAACGGTTCGAAAGATTTGCGAAGAGGCATGGAAGTTAGGGGTAAAATATTTGACCGTGTATGCCTTTTCTACGGAAAACTGGTCCAGACCGCAGGAAGAAATCGATGCATTAATGAAGATTTTGCGCGGTTATTTAAAGGATGCGAAAAAACAGTGCGCGGATAATAATATGCGCGTACGTATTATCGGCGATATTTCCGTATTGCCGGAGGATATGATAACATCGATCAGACAGTTGGAGGAGGAATCGTCCGTATATACCGGCCTCCAATTTCAGATAGCATTAAATTACGGCGGAAGAGACGAGGTGTTGCGTGCGGTAAAACGTGCGGCGGCAAAGCTTGCGACGGAAGGAAAGTCCGTGGAAGATATGACCATGGAGGATATCAGCGGTTCTCTGGATACGGCAGAGATTCCGGATCCGGATTTGATTATCCGTACCAGCGGGGAACAACGTTTGTCCAATTTCCTGATGTGGCAGTCTGCGTATGCAGAGCTTTATTTTACGGATGTGCTCTGGCCGGATTTTGACAAAAAAGCTTTGGAAGAAGCAATTTTATATTACGGAAGCAGAAACAGACGATTTGGCGGTTTGGAGGAGAAGTAACCGCAGATTTTCGTTATGTGACGGAGGCGTTATGTTTATTACGAGACTGTTAAGCGGTATTGTTTTATTGGCAATTGTTATTTCGACCGGTATCCTGGGAGGGCCGGTCTTTTGGGCGTTGGTAACGCTGATTTCCTTGATCGGTTTGTTTGAGTACCACCGCATGGTAAAGCTTCATAAGAGCGGATTGTTTTATGCAAATCTGCTTGCATGTGCAGGCTTGGATGTGTTGTTGCTTTTTGGGAAAACAGGGCTGGCGGATTTGATGCCTGTGGTTGCTTTGTTACTTCTTATGGGGATTTATGTGGTTCGATATCCGAAGTTTTCCGCAAAAGAGATTTTCGCCTCTTATACCGGCTTTGTGTATGTTGCGGTATTGCTTTCTTTCTTATACCGAGTTCGGGTGGAAGAAAACGGAATGTTGCTTCTTTGGCTGGTTTTTATCGGTACCTGGGGGTCCGATACTTGCGCTTATTGCATCGGATGTTTGTTCGGAAAACACAAGGCATTTCCGGTGTTAAGCCCGAAAAAGTCGGTGGAAGGTTGTATCGGCGGCATTGCAGGAACGGCGCTGATTGCAGGAGTTTATGCGGCTTGTCTCAACCGTTTTGTAGAAGGGGCTTCTGTATCGGTGGTTGTCTTTGTAATTATCGGCATTTTGGCCTCTATTGTCTCCCAAATCGGGGATTTGGCGGCTTCTGCCATGAAACGTCAGTATGAGATTAAGGATTACGGCAAGCTGATTCCGGGGCACGGCGGTATTTTGGACCGGTTTGACAGCATTATTTTTACGGCACCGCTGGTGTATCTGATGGTGCAGATTTTTGCATTATAAAATCCTTGTTATAGATGAAAAGGAATACTTTAAGTGAGGATCAGAATGAAGAAACAAACGAGAGCGATTGTTTTCTTTTTTATAATAGGTGTATTGGCACTTGTTACAGTATCTTGTTCCGGAAATCAAACAAAGGGGATTGAAGTATGGAATGATGCAGAAAGTACGGTGTCGGAAGAACGGTTACCGGAGATAACTATGACGCCAACCCCAATCCCTACGCCTATGTCTACTCCTGCGCCTACCCCTGCTATGTTTGAACACAAGCTGGTTGCCCATGCATTAGGCGGAATTGATGGATATACGTATTTAAACAGCAAGGAAGGCTGTGAAGATTCCTATTCCAAAGGAATGCGGTTTATAGAGACGGATTTGTTTCTTTCGGCGGATGGAGCATTAATTTGTTCCCATGGCTTTAAAAAAGCCGATGTGGAGCGAATGGGAATTGCGGAACTTACAGTCGGAACACCGCCGGAGAGTGCGGTATGGGACAAGATGCGCTTTTTTGAAACGTATTCCACAGCGGACGGGGATGATATTTTATATTATCTGGAAACCTATCCGGAACTGTATTTCGAGTTTGATATGCGTTCGTTGAAAGGGGAGGATGCGTATCGAATGGCACGGGCAGTCGTGGACAAGTTTGGGAAAGACAGCGAAATCTTTCAGAGAATTCTGATACAAGTATATTCCATAGAGATGTATGAGATTTTTAAAGAAGTATATGATTTTCCTGTGATACAGTTTTACCTGACAGAATCATATTGCAAAGAAATCGATACTTATATTGATTTTTGCAAGTCACACGATATTGTATCCGTTGCAGTTAGTGATAGTTATGTTACGGATGAAATATTGGATAAACTGCGGAACAGTGGAATTAAGATTTTGGTGCATACGATAGACGATGTACAAAAAGCGGAAGACTATTTAGAAAAGGGTGTGACGGTGATTTGTACGAATCATTTGTATATGGAGGCAGACGGAACGATTCGGTCTAAGCTAGATTGATGTCTGCAAAATGAAGAAGGAATGGAGAATGTTATGAAAAGAATAGCAGTTCTCGGGTCTACCGGGTCTATCGGGACCCAGACGTTGGAAATCGTACGGGAAAGAAAAGGCGAATTTGAAGTGGTAGCTCTTGCTGCCGGCAGTAGCATTGATCTGTTGGAACAGCAGATTATTGAGTTCGCGCCAAAGGTGGCTTCTCTTACTAAAGAAGAGGATGCAAGAGAGCTAAAGAATAGACTTTCCTTGAAAAATGTAAATTCTACGGAAGTAGTATATGGGATGGATGGGTTAATTGCCTGTGCGACCGAAAGCTCTGCGGACATGACCGTAAATGCGGTTGTCGGAATGATTGGCATTTTACCTACCATTGCGGCAATCAAAGCAGGGAAAGACATTGCGCTGGCGAACAAGGAAACTTTGGTTACCGCAGGGCATATTATTATGCCGTTGGTGGAACAATATAAAATAAAATTGCTTCCGGTAGACAGTGAACATTCCGCTGTTTTTCAGTGTTTGCAGGGTGCGGGAGAACAGACGGTGGAAAAGCTGTTATTGACCGCTTCCGGCGGACCGTTCCGTGGAATGAAACGGGATGAGCTTGGTTCTATAACTGTAGAACAAGCGTTAAAACATCCGAATTGGGCCATGGGACGCAAGATTACCATTGATTCTTCCACTTTGGTGAATAAAGGATTGGAGGCAATGGAGGCCGGCTGGCTTTTTAACCTTCGTCCGGAGCAGATTGAAGTGGTAGTACAGCCGAAAAGCATTATTCATTCCATGATTCAGTTTACGGACGGTGCGGTTTTGGCGCAGTTGGGGACACCGGATATGAAACTCCCGATTCAATATGCCATGACCTATCCGGACCGTGTATCTTTAGGCGGAAAACGTCTGGATTTCTTTGAATTACAAAAGATTGAATTTTATAAGCCGGATACGGATACGTTCCGGGCTTTGGCTTTGGCTTACGACGCATTTTCGGAGGGAGGAAGCGTCCCGACGGTATATAATGCGGCAAACGAAATGGCGGTTGCACTGTTTCTGAATCGTAAAATCGGGTATTTACGGATTACGGAGCTCATTGAACAGGCCATGAACGTTCATAAAAAAATTTCAAATCCGACTTTGGAGGAGGTTCTTTCTACCGAGGCGGAAACGTATGACTATATAAGGGAGATCGTGCGGTAACTGCACAGAAAAGAGGAAACATGAAAATTATTATTGCTATTTTAGTCTTCGGGTTAATTGTATTGATACATGAGCTGGGGCATTTTGTTTTTGCCCGGTTAAACGGCATTGCGGTACAGGATTTTTCCATCGGAATGGGACCGCGTCTGTGCGGATTCCATGCCTTCGGCACGCAGTTTTCGGTACGGTTGTTCCCAATCGGCGGAGTCTGTATGATGCTTGGCGAAAACGAAGACCAGAATACAACGGATGAACGTTCTTTTTACGCAAAAGGCGTTTGGCAACGGATTTCCGTGTTATTTGCGGGACCGGGCTTTAATTTTATTCTGGCGTTTCTTTTTTCTGTAATCATTATTGCTTCCGTGGGATTTGACCCTGCAAAAGTAGTTGAGGTAACGGAGAACGGTCCGGCAGCAAAAGCAGGATTACAAGCGGGTGATGTGATTACGAAAATCAATCATTCCGGCATTTCCCTCGGAAAAGAAGTGGAAGGATATTTTAATTCCCATGAAATAACGGAAGAACCGATACGGATTACGGTAAAAAGGGATGGTGAGAAAGTAAAGCTTACCCTTGTGCCGGAACTGTATGATCGGTATTTGCTCGGTTTTTCCTATTATGCCGATGAAAGTAAACCGGCGGAAGTGTCGGCGCTTTCCGAAGGATATCCCATGGCGGCTGCAGGACTGAAAGTGGAAGACGTGATTACGAAAGTAAATGATACCACCATTCAGACCGGTAAGGATTTAATGGATTATTTTGACGGGACACCGTTAACCGGAGAAGCCATGGAAGTTACTTATCGGAGAGACGGAAAAGAAACCACCGTTTCCGTTACGCCGAAGGTGTTTACGGGCTATACGGTAGGATTTTCTTATAATCTGGCAAGAGAAGATGCCAATGCATGGGAAACCTTAAAGTATTCCGTAGCGGAAGTGAAATACTGGATTGTGGAAACCGGAAGAGGTTTGGCACGATTGTTTACCGGAAAAATTAAGTCCGATGAAATCGGCAGTGCGGTGGCAATTGTGGATATTATCGGAGATACTTACGAAGCAAACATTGAGTACGGAATTAAGGACACGGTTTTAAGTATTTTATATATTACAGTATTTTTGTCCGCCAATATCGGTGTCATGAACTTGCTTCCGATTCCGGCCCTTGACGGCGGAAAGCTGTTGTTCTGTGCTATTGAGGTGGTACGCGGTAAGCCGGTAGACCGGGAAAAGGAAGGTATGGTTCACTTTATCGGTCTTGTGATTTTATTGATTTTAATGGTATTTTTGATTTTTAACGATGTAAGAAATATCTTTTTTAAATAAAGCATAGTACTTTGTGGAAGAATTTACGAAAGAATTGTATTAGAAATGCGGAGCGGAAACAGCAGGGAGGTGCGGTATGGACCGGAATCAAACGAAACAAGTGAAAATCGGAAACGTAATCATCGGCGGAGGTGCACCGGTTGCCATTCAGTCCATGACCAATACCAAAACGGAAGATGTGCAGGCGACTGTGGCGCAGATTAAAGAATTGACGGCGGCAGGTTGTGAGATTATCCGTTGTGCGGTTCCGACTATGGAGGCGGCGAAAGCCCTTTCCGAGATTAAAAAGCAAATTACGATTCCGCTGGTGGCGGACATTCATTTTGATTATCGTCTGGCCATTGCGGCTATGGAAAACGGCGCAGATAAAATCCGCATCAATCCAGGCAATATCGGTTCCATGGAACGGGTACGGGAAGTAGCGGAGACCGCAAAAAAATACGGTGTTCCGATTCGTGTCGGTGTAAACAGCGGTTCCCTGGAACGGAACCTGGTGGAAAAGTACGGCGGTGTCACTGCGGAGGGCTTGGTGGAAAGTGCTCTCGATAAGGTTGCTATGTTAGAGCAGTTCGATTTTCATGATATTGTCATCAGCATCAAGTCTTCGGACGTTTTGATGTGTGTAAAGGCCCATGAATTGATTGCGGAAAAGACTGCGTATCCGCTTCACGTGGGAATTACGGAGGCAGGGACCATTCGTTCCGGTAATATCAAATCGTCTCTTGGACTCGGAATGATTTTATCCCAAGGCATCGGTGATACCATACGTGTATCCTTGACAGCGGCCCCGGTGGAAGAAATTGTGACCGCGAAGCTGATTTTACGCACCTTGGGGCTTAGAAAAGGCAGTATTGAAGTGGTTTCCTGTCCGACCTGCGGAAGAACAAAGATTGATTTAATCGGACTGGCGGAACAGGTGGAGACCATGGTGGCAGGTTATGATTTGCCGATTAAGGTGGCTGTTATGGGATGTGCGGTAAACGGCCCGGGAGAAGCAAAAGAAGCTGATTTGGGGATTGCAGGCGGAAACGGGGAAGGTCTGGTATTCCGAAAAGGAGAAATTGTCCGTAAGGTACCGGAAGATGCGTTGCTTGCCGCTTTAAGGGAGGAGATTGAGCGGTATGAAGTTATTTGAAGTATTTGATACGGTACAAGTATCGGATGAATTGTACCGTGTATTCGGAGAAACGGAAGTATTGAAAGTATCGTCTTCCAAAAGTTCCGGTAGTGTAACGGTTCATATTGAGAGCGAGCGATTACTTCCAAGGGGAATGATTAAGAAACTGGAAAAAGAATTATATACCCAATTTTTCCGGGGAATGGAAAAAACGGTATGCATCGGGGAGCATTATAAGTTATCGTCTCAATATACACCTGCTTCCATATGGGAGCATTATTATGATTCCTTACGGGAAGAATTCGGGGAAAAGAGCCGTTTATGGGTAATTTTTATGGACGGTGCAGAGACTTTTGTGTCAGGGAACGAATTACATATTAAAACCGAGGATTCTTTCACTTATGAGCATATCGGAGGCCAGATTAAGAGCTACGTTGAGGAGCTCTTTTTGTTGCGCTTTTCGGTAGATTTAAGAGTGATTTTGGAGTATGAAAAGAAGCAGGAGGAAGAGACAGAAGAGGGAACAGGTCCGAAGCAACCGCAATATGAATTTTATTCCAAAGAGAAACTCCGCAGTATGGGGGTTATGCCGGCAGCAAAAGAGGATGAGGAGACCGCGGAGGATGTCGGTGTGGACGTCAACGGACAGGAAAATACCGTTGCCGGGACAGAAGGCGGAAACGGAGCAGATTCGGTAAATGCAACGGGAAGTGCGGCACCTGCGGCAAAAGAGAATATAACAAAGGCTGCGGATAAGAAATCCAACGAAAAAGGTCAAAAGGCCGACTTTAAGAAGTTCGAGAAAGGCAATTTCACGCCGAAAAAGAAGCTTCCGGACGACCCGGATATTTTCTACGGAAAGCCGTTTGACGGAGAATTGAGTTCCATTTCCGACGTGGACGACGGGTTCGGGGATTATGTGCTTCGGGGTAAGATTATTAAGTTTGAGGAACGGGAGCTTCGAAACGAAAAGCTTTTGTTTATGTTCCAGATTACGGACTTTACCAACTCCATCGGAGGTAAGATATTTGTTCGTAAGGAAGAAGCGGACGAGCTTCGCGGAAAACTTAAGACAGGAAAATTTGTGCTGTTAAAGGGACAGGTTATGTTTGATACCTACGAAAAGGAAGTATCCATCGGTGTTATTTACGGCATAAAAAATATTAAGGATTTTACAAAAAAACGTATGGATACGGCAGAACGGAAGCGCATTGAGCTTCATGCCCATACGAAAATGAGTGATATGGATGCGGTGGTGGACCCGAAGGTATTGGTGAAAACCGCCTTTGAATGGGGAATGCCTGGTGTCGCTATTACGGATCACGGTGTGGTACAGGCCTTTCCGGAAGCAAACCATGCCATCAATCCGAAGGATTATAAGGATGATCCGGAAAAAATGCAGCGTGCCAAGGATTTCAAGATTATTTACGGCGTAGAAGCATATCTGGTAGATGATGTACTGGAGCCGGTGCGGGACAGTAAAGGACAATCCCTGGACAGCAGCTTTGTGGTATTTGATATCGAGACCACGGGCTTTGGCGCGGAACGGGATAAGATTATCGAAATCGGAGCAGTAAAGGTAGAGAACGGAAAGATTACGGACCGGTATTCCACCTTTGTAAATCCGAAGGTGCCGATTCCGCCACGGATTGAGGATTTGACCGGAATAAAAGATTCCATGGTCATGGATTCCCCTGAGATTGATGTGATTTTGCCGGAGTTTTTGGCGTTTTGTGAAGGCTGTACACTGGTTGCCCATAATGCCTCCTTTGATACGGGATTTATTCGTGCCAATGCGGAACGTTTGAGACTGACCTATGATTTTACGGTGGTGGATACGGTAGGTCTTGCGAGAGCGTTGCTTCCGGGCCTTAGCCGGTTCAAGTTGGATACCGTAGCGAGAGAGCTGGGTGTTTCATTGGAAAATCACCATCGTGCGGTGGATGATGCCAAGGCAACGGCAGACATTTTCGTGAAGTTTTTGGAGATGCTTCGGGAACGTGATACGGTATCGTTGGATGAAGTGAATGCGGTATGTAAGCCGACGCCGGAAATGATTAAGAAGATGCCTACCTATCATGCCATTATTTTGTGTCAGAATGAGACGGGACGTATTAATTTATATCGTCTGGTTTCTCTTTCTCATATTGACTATTTTGCAAGACGTCCGCGGATTCCGAAGAGTGTTTTTTTAGAAAACAGGGAGGGTCTCATTATCGGGTCTGCCTGTGAAGCAGGAGAGCTGTATCAGGCCATTTTAAGAGAATCCCCGCAGAACGAAATCGACCGGTTGTGTGAATTTTACGATTATTATGAGATTCAGCCTCTCGGAAATAATGCATTTATGATCGGAGATGAAAAACATGAAAATATCAAGTCCGAGGAGGATTTGATTGCGATTAATAAAAAGATCGTTGCGTTAGGGGAACAGTACAATAAGCCGGTTGCGGCCACCTGTGACGTTCATTTCTTAAATCCGGAGGATGAGGTATACCGTCGTATTATTATGTCCTGTAAGGGTTTTGCGGACGCGGATAACCAGGCACCGCTTTATTTCCGTACCACGGAGGAGATGCTTGCGGAGTTTGCTTATTTGGGTGAAAAAAAGGCAGAGGAAGTGGTTTTGGATAACCCGGATAAGATTGCAGCCATGATTGAATATGTGTCTCCGATTCATCCGGACAAGTGTCCGCCGGTTATCGAAGATTCCGATAAGACCCTCCGTAAGATTTGTTACGATAAGGCCCATTCCATGTACGGGGATAATTTGCCGGAGATTGTAGAGACCCGTTTGGAGCATGAGCTAAACTCCATTATTAAAAACGGTTTCGCCGTGATGTATATTATTGCTCAGAAGTTGGTGTGGAAGTCCAACGAGGACGGATATCTGGTAGGCTCCCGAGGTTCTGTCGGTTCCTCCTTTGTTGCCACCATGTCCGGTATTACGGAGGTAAATCCGCTGCCGGCCCACTATTATTGTACCGAATGTTTCTTCTCGGATTTTGATTCCGAGGAGGTGAAGGATTGTCAGAAACGTGGTTTGTCGGGCTGTGATATGCCGGATCGAGTTTGTCCGAATTGCGGAAAGCCGCTTACGAAGGACGGGCACGATATTCCGTTTGAAACCTTCCTCGGGTTCTATGGTGATAAAGAGCCGGATATCGACCTTAACTTCTCCGGTGAATATCAGGCAAAGGCTCACGATTATACGGAAGTTATTTTCGGTAAAGGCCAGACCTTCCGTGCGGGAACCATTGCAACCCTGGCGGAAAAGACTGCTTACGGCTATGTATTAAAATACAACGAAGAACACGGTATTACCATGCGAAAGGCGGAGATAGAACGTATCGCTTCCGGTTGTGAAGGGGTACGACGTTCCACAGGACAGCATCCGGGCGGTATTATTGTACTTCCGATTGGACATGAAATTTACAAGTTTACCCCGGTACAGCGTCCGGCCAACGATATGACCACAAAGACGGTTACTACCCACTTTGATTACCATTCCATTGACCATAACTTACTTAAGCTTGATATTCTCGGACACGATGATCCGACCATGATTCGTCGTTTGGAGGACTTGACAGGGGTAGATGCAAAGCAGATTCCGTTAGATGACCCAAAGGTCATTTCCCTGTTCTCCTCTACGGAAGCACTTGGCATTACACCGGATGATATCGGTGGGTGTGATTTGGGAAGTTTGGGACTTCCGGAACTGGGAACTCCGTTCGTTATGCAGATGTTACGTGATACGAAGCCTCAGAGTTTTTCGGACATGATTCGTATTTCCGGTCTGTCCCACGGTACGGACGTATGGTTAAATAATACCCAGTTGCTTATCCAGGAAGGAAAGTGTACCTTGTCCAATGCCATTTGTACCCGAGACGATATTATGGTATTTCTCATTTATCAGGGCGTGGAAAACGGTCTTGCCTTTAAAATCATGGAGAGTGTACGAAAAGGAAAGGGCCTGACGCCGGAGATGGAAGAGGCCATGATTGCCCAGGGGATTCCGGACTGGTATATCTGGTCCTGTAAGCAGATTAAGTACATGTTCCCGAAGGCCCATGCCTGCGCCTACGTTATGATGGCCTTCCGTGTGGCTCACTTTAAGATTTATTATCCGCTTGCTTATTATGCGGCGTATTTCGGTATCCGTGCCAAGGCTTTCAGCTATGAAACCATGTGTCTCGGGAAAGAAGTGTTGGAGCGGAATATGAAGGAAATTAAGAAAAAGATGGATACGAAGACCGCCTCTCCGAAGGACGAAGACTCTTACGGTGACATGAAAATCGTGCAGGAGATGTATGCCAGAGGATTTGATTTCATGCCGATTGATTTATTCCGGGCAAAAGCCCATGCGTTCCAGATTATCGACGGAAAGCTGATGCCGTCCTTTGACAGTATCGACGGTGTGGGTGAGACGGCGGCAGAGCAGATTGAAGAGGCGGCAAAGGACGGTCCGTTCTTATCCCAGGATGATTTTAAGACCCGTTGTAAAATCAGCCAGACTATTACAGATCAGATGGCGGATTTGGGACTTCTCGGAAATATTCCGAAGTCCAACCAGATGTCTTTGATGGATTTGTTTTCAATGTAGAAAAAGTATGCACAATTCGACAAATAGTTGAACTTTAATGAAAAACAAAAAATAGCTTGCAATTTGCAGATACCTGTTGTATAATCTGTTTTGCAAGTTACGGCTCGTTGGTCAAGCGGTTAAGACGCCGCCCTCTCACGGCGGAAACAGGGGTTCGATTCCCCTACGAGCTGCTTATCCTTAGGATGATAATTGAATGAATTGGTTATGGCTCGTTGGTCAAGCGGTTAAGACGCCGCCCTCTCACGGCGGAAACAGGGGTTCGATTCCCCTACGAGCTGCTCTGTATTTTTGATACAGCCCAACCCCGAATTCACACCTTGAACAAAGGTGTGTTTTTTCGTTTTGGCTTAGTGAGCGTGCATCAAATAATAGAGGAGGAAGAACACAATGAATACTATTTGGTCAACTTATGTACAAGGCATCGGAACCCTTTACAACACACGGTTATTGCGATTTTCGGATTTGTTTCAGAGCAAATACAGAGAAGTATTTCGGATTGACGATAAGAAACGGATTCTGGAAATCGGGTGCGGTCCGGGCGCATTGGCGGAGTCTTTGGCACGCTGGTATCCGTCGGCGCAGGTATTCGGAGTTGATAGAGACAGTAATTTCATTGCCTTTGCGAAGCAGCAAAATCCGCTGATTCAATATACGGAAGGGGATGCTACGGCTTTAGCCTTTGAAAACGAAAGCGTTGACGTTACCATATCCAATACGGTGGCGGAACACATTGAGCCGTCGAAGTTTTACGGAGAACAGTACCGGGTGTTGAAGGAAAACGGTGTATGCCTTGTGTTATCCGCAAGACGAGGCATTAACATTGCAGCACCGTGTATCAGCGAGCAGACGAAGTTTGAGAAAGAGATTTGGAAACGGGCAGAAAAGCAGCTGGCGGAAGTGGATGAAAAGTTTTCCGTATGTGCGTATCCGCAAAACGAAGCGGAGTTACCGCTTTGTATGGAACAATACGGGTTTCGGAATGTGACCACGGAATATTTAACGATTAATCTGACACCGGATAATCCGAGTTATTCTAAAGAGACTGCTCATGCTATGATAAATGCCAATCGTCAGGTGAGTTTGGACGGGGCGGATGATTTGCTTCGGGTTGCAACAGATGTGATTACCGCGGACGAGGTGGAAGAATTAAAGCGTATTATTAATTCCAAATATGATAAGCGAATCGAACTGTACGACAAGGGAATTAAGCAATGGGACACCAATGTATCGGTGACGATGGTGGTACGAGGGGAGAAATAGTTCGGAGGAAGGAATGTAAGAGATTAGAGGAGGAGAAGCAATGGAGGACAACGTCAAGTTAAGAAATATGACAGGAGTTTATCTTTTGAACAACAATAAAATACTTCTGTTATATCGTAAAGGCTCCAGAATTGCAAATAACACATGGATTGCGTCCGCCGGCGGACATTTCGAAGATTATGAACTGAACGATGCGAAAGCCTGTGCCCTTCGGGAAATGAAAGAAGAATTGTCTGTAACCGAAGAGATGCTTTCCGACATAAGTCTTCGTTATATTTCATTACGAAGAACAAACGGGGAAATCAGACAAAATTATTATTTCTTTGCAAATTTAAAGGATGAGTATACTACCGAATTGGTTTCCGATGAAGGGGACTTGAAATGGTTTGACTTAAGTGAGATATCCGAACTTCAAATGCCGTATTCTGCGAAATATATGATAGACCATTATTTAGAGACGGGAAGACAGAATGATAAGGTTTATGTAGGCGTTGCAGAGGGCACAGGAGTAATGTTTACGGAATTGGCGGAGTATTAGAAAATATTAAAAAGCACTTGAACATTTGTTCGGTATGTGATATAATAATTTTAGAGCAATCGTGTACAGGGTGGTAGCCTCCCGGACTTTTATAAGAGGGGAGGTGGTGCGGATGATGACGATATACGAAGCATTATCTTTAATGCTGTTGTTTGGAACGTTACTCATTTCACTGCTTGCCTACATAGATAGGAAAAACAAGCGAAAATAAAAATGCCTACCTTTGTACTTGGCCGTCGAAGGTAGGCATTTTGTCAACTAAGCGAGGCTAACCACCTTGGTGGCGGTTGCTCTTTCTAATAATAGTATATCACAATGAAATAAAGGTTGTAAATGCTTTTTTATAATATTTTTCAAGATGTAAAGGAGAAAATGCTTATGAAAAAATGGTACGACGAGGAATACGAATGGGAAATCGAAGTCATTGGCTTTAACAAGGACAATGATGAAACAGAGCGGTTTTGTAGAAACGGGGAGCAAGTCGGAGATAAGTATACTTGTACCTACGGTTGTCCGGTAAATGCCCAAGGATACGGTATTTGCTCTAAAACCATGATGCTTTTGTTCCCAATTATGGAAGCCGTCAGAAGCGGCGGAAATCTGATTAATATCGGCGGAGAAAGTGAGTACAGCAAGGTTGTGATGTGTCCGGACGGATGTGTACTGTTTCGGATTACGGCAAAGAAACTGGAGAATGAGAACTTTTATCAGGGGAAGTTTTTTGATTAGGGATACAGCGGAGGTATGAAAGGAAAAAGCGGATGAAATGGTCAAAGTATAAAGAAGTAAATCAGGTAATAGAGAAGTTAACCGAGAACCATAAATATATCTTTGGAGATAGAATGGTAGGATATTATCTGTATGGTTCTTTAGTTTGGGGAGATTTTAATATTACGTCCAGTGACATAGATACATTATGTGTCATTTCCTCGGAGGTTACATCAAAGGACTTGGAAGAACTTCGTAAGATGCATGAGGAAATCGTTTCTTCAATGCCGATGTGGAACAACCGTATTGAAGTGCATTATGCACCGCTTGAGGGGTTAAGGAACTTCCGAACGAATACATTTCGGATGGGGAATATTTCTCCGGGAGAACCACTACATATAATTGATTCGGGAATGGATTGGATTGATGAATGGTATTGTGTTCAGGAATATGCAGTTACGCTTTATGGTATGGACAAGAAAGAAGTACTGCCATCCATCGAGAAAAGGGAGTTCATTCAAACGATATGCGGGTATGCAAAGAGTTTCCGAGAACGTATTCGAACCTGTAAAGGTAGCAGTTATAGTCAGGCTTATGCAATATTGACATTATGTCGTGCACTTTATACGTTGAAAAACGAAGAACAGGTTTCAAAACCGGCTGCTGCTCGCTGGGCAAGCGATTTTCTGCCGGAATATAGTGCTACGATTCATGATGCATTGATTTGGAGGCAGGAGCGGGATCGGACTTCTAGGAATCCGCAGGAAACGTATTTACTTGCAGAGCAGTTTGTAGATGATGTTTTGGAGCGATTCTTTGAATGAGACAGGAGGACAAATGAATGAGTAAGATAAACATTTTACATTTGATAGAAGGTGCCAAACAGGCGGAAGGTTTGACGGTGATTATTGACGTATTCCGGGCCATTTCCTTGGAGTGTTATTTGTATGATATGGGCGTAAAAGAGATACGACCGATCGGTTCCGTGGAGGATTCCTTTTCGTTACACGAAAAAATGCCGGACAGCGTGTTAATCGGAGAGCGAAACGGAAAAAAGTGTGATGGCTTTGATTTCGGAAATTCGCCGTCTACGGTGTTACCGGAGGCAGTAAAGGGAAAGACCATTCTTCATACCACCAGTGCGGGAACCCAGGGAATTGTAAATGCCACCGGGGCGACAGAAATCATCACCGGCAGTCTGGTGAACGCAAAGGCAGTGGCGGAGTACATAAAGAAAAAGAATCCTGAGACGGTTTCTTTGGTGTGTATGGGAAATGCGGGGGTGCGTCCGGCGGCAGAGGATGAACTGTGTGCGGAGTACATTAAAAGCTTGGTGGAAGGAGTGGAACTGCCTGATTTTGAACAGCGTGTAGAAGACCTTCAGAGACACGGCGGAGAGCATTTCTTTGATGAAAACAGACAGGAGATTTATCCAAAGGAAGACTTCTTTTTGTGTGTACAGTATGATAAGTTCCCGTTTGTGATTAAGATAAAAAAGGATGAACACGGTTTTTTAACAAGCCGGGAGTTTATCTTGTGATTTTAAGTTATTTGTAAAAGCTTGTCTGAGAAGTTATGGAAGGGGAATTATAGAGCAGAAGTTAGGAGGATAATATGGCGTACGATTGCGGATTTGAAAAAGAGAATAACTGGTTTCGGTACCGGTCGGCAGCAATTATCGTAGAAGAGGGCTGTGTTTTGTTTGCCGGAAACGAAAGAGAGAATTACTATTATTCCATCGGTGGCGGAGTACATATGAATGAAACTGCGGAAGATGCCGTTATAAGAGAAGTGTTTGAGGAGACTGGTGTACATTATGAAGTGGACCGGCTGGCGGTAATCCATGAGAATTTCTTTGACGGGGACGGTTCTTTAGATGGTCTTTCCTGTCATGAGGTGGCGTTCTATTTTCTAATGAAGCCGCGAGGAACCAAGGAGTTAAACAGTAACAGTTATACCGGTGGATTTAAGGAAAATATGTATTGGATTCCGATAGAAGCGTTGGATAAGCATGTGGCATATCCAACCTTTATGAAGGAGTATCTGGCAAAGATGCCGAAGGAGATTGTACATATTGTGACCAATGAGAGGGAGGAATAATGGAAGTTTACTACGGATTTTCTCTTGACCTTACCCCTGGGGTAAGGTGTATGCTGTATAATAAGACACTCATACAGGAGGAGAAAAAGATGTGTAAGACTGACAATACATGGGGTATACAAGTCATTGAAACCGCCTTACAATACGCCAATCACGAATGGACAGCTACGGAACATAACGTACTTCATGGCTTTGACCCGGATGGGGTACCGGTGGATACACCGGATGTGACTTGGAAAGGTGAGGTGCTTGATTGCGGCTGGTGGAAGGTAGGAACAGTAAATAAAGGTGTCGCCTGCGGATGGGGCAATGCCTCTACCATAGAGGAGTTTGATGCCGGACTTTTAGAAGGTAAGCTTGCCGGAAATGTGCCGGAGGACAAGTCCCGCATGGGAAGCAGGCACAGTGTAGGTGTGGACTGCTCCGGGCTTTTGACCAGATGCTGGAATTTACCGAAAAAGATTGCCACCAGGGATATTCCAAACTACGCAAATAAGATTCTTTTAGAAGAAATCCGGCAGGGGGATGTATTTGCAAAGGTAGGCAGTCATGTGATGTTTTTTATAGAATTCTTGGACGATGAAATGAAGCGTGTAAGTATTGTGGATTCTACCAGAAGTACCGGAAAGGTGTCGGTACGGGAACTGGATGTAGCGGAACTGTTCGCAAGCGACTACGAGGTTTACCGTAAAAAATTAGAGATAAATTAGAAATTGATTAAGCGGCCTGTTTTGGTCGCTTTTTTGTTGAAATAGAAGGAAAAATGTAGTAAAATAAATATAATAAGTAGAATGAAAAAGATATTTTATAAAGAAACTGTGAAACAAAACCTTTCATGGGAGTTATTTTAGAAAGGGGAATCAGCTATGGGAAGAACAAAGGAAAAAAGAATCAGTCGTTTAAAGAAAAAGAGAATTTGGCCGTCTATTGTCGGTCTGTTTTTTGTGTTGATTTTCTTTGTTGTAGTGATTTTGGTCGGTTTGGGTCTGGTAGTTGTTGAAGTGACAAACCGAAAGCTGACCGAAGGCTATGAACGTTCCTTAAAAGCGGCGGAATTATATAAGGAAAATGAAGCGGATTTGCTGACCAATCCGAACAATCCTTTTTTATTGTATTTGGATATCACGGACGAAATCGATGCCATCAGTGTGGTGTCGGAAAACGGAGAAGGTCAATGGTCCAGTAACGGACAATATCCGGATATTTCCTTGGCAAGCATGGCGGATTTTTATTTTCTTGGGAACAACAGTCCCATCCATATTATACTGGAAGCAGACGAAAACGTGGTTTATTTTGATTCCGATAATTCCCTGATGGTGAATGAAACCTTGTTGGTTTCCATGGTAGGGAACAATCTTTTTCATGTTTTCTTAGACAGTACGGAATCGGTGTTTGACTTCAGCATTTGTTTTCTGATGCCTGCAGGAAGCGATACGGTGTGCGTAACCAATCATATCAGTGTGTACGGGTATGATGTACAGATGCTGTTATTCTTTATGGCAATAGTCATTCTCCTTGTGGGTGTGTTTACTTTATATTATATTATTTCCTTTATCGGTATGATGGTCAATCAGCGCAGAACCACAAAGATTATTTATACGGATCTGCTGACCGGTGGGGATAACTGGATGTATTTTACGAAAAAAAGTAAAAAGCTCATAAGGAAAGTGGGTGCAAAGCGCAAATATGCGGTAATACATCTCCGAATGAAAAAATATCGCAGTTTTTGCACCTGTTTTGGTATTAATAAAGGAGAAGAGTTGATTGAACGCCTTTATTATACGATTAAAAAGCAGCTTCGTCGCAAAGAAACCATGGCTCATTACGAAAAAGCGGATTTCGGACTGCTTCTTACGTATACGGATGAACTGGAACTTGCAACAAGGCTGGAAAGAATGGTGCAGAACCTGGAAGGTGTGTTCCCGAATATTAAGTTAAAATACCGAATCGGTGTTTGTGAAGTGGAAAATTCCCGTGCCAATGTGGAAGAATTATATAACAATGCACTTTTGGCAAGAGAAATGCACGGGGACGACAATGAACAGAAAATTGCGTTTTTCAATATCGAAATGAGTAAACAACGGATTTGGGAACGTAAGGTGGAAGATGACATGGAACGTGCCTTAATGAATAAGGAGTTTCAGGTATATCTGCAACCGAAGTTCAGTACCGGGGAAGAGACCCTGGGAGGTGCGGAAGCGCTGGTTCGTTGGATTCATCCGACGGAGGGTTTTGTACCGCCGAACCGGTTTATTCCGATTTTCGAGCAAAACGGATTTATTTTGAAGCTGGACGATTTTATGCTGGAGGAAGTGGCGAAACAGCAGGCAAAGTGGATTTCGGAGGGGTGGAAAGTAGTTCCGATTTCGGTCAACGTTTCCAGAGCGCATTTTACAAGAGAGGATTTGGCGGAGCATATTTGTGAGATCGTGGACCGTTATCAGGTGCCGCATAATGTAATCGAACTGGAACTTACGGAAAGTGCATTCTTTGATGATAAGGAAATGTTGCTGTCTACCGTAAAGAAGCTTCGGGATGCGGGCTTTTCCGTGTCCATGGATGATTTCGGGGCCGGATATTCTTCCTTAAATTCCTTAAAGGAATTGTCTTTGGATGTGCTGAAAATCGATGCGGATTTCTTCCGTGGAACCGATTCTTTGGATCGCGGCATGTTAATCGTTACGGAAGTCATTAATCTTGCAAAGAAGTTAAATATGAAGATTGTGGCGGAAGGAATCGAAAGCAGGGAGCAGGTGGATTTCTTAAAAGAACAGGAATGTGACCTGATTCAGGGCTATTATTTCGCAAAACCGATGCCGCTTGGGGAGTTTGAGAAGACCTATAAGAATGTAGGGCAGGAAGAAATGGATAAACAAGAGTAATCGAAGTGATACACAAAAGGCATACAAAACAGATTAAAACATACAAAAACGTCTCTGAGGAAGATTCCCCGGAGACGTTTTTTCTTAGTTTAAATTTTCATCATAATGTGCTCTGCATCCGCCGATGTACTTCGGACGGGTACGGGCGGCCAGAAGATTTGCTTCACCGATTTGTTTTACGGAAAGACGGAGCGGAACGGCTACTTTCTTTAAGTGCATACCGATTAAGGTGCCGCCGATGTCAAGACCGGCGTCGGCTTTGATTTCTTCTAAAGCGACCGGGTCGGATAGTCTTGCATACAGGGCGGTAGCGAAAGAACCGCCTGCTTTTGGCTGCGGAACTACATTTACCGGTTCTGCAAAAGGTACGGCAGCACGTTCTACAATAATCGCACGATTTAAATGCTCACAGCACTGGGCAGCCAGGTAGATGCCTTTCTCGGTACATACGGACAAAATCCCTTCTACCATATCCACGGCCACCTCCGGGCGGGAGTCGGTGCCGATTTTGGAACCGCATACTTCACTTGTAGAACAGCCAACCACAAGGATTTGTCCCTTCTTTAAACTTGCTGCTTCGATGAGCTCACGAGCAGCCGCCATACATTGTTCTTTTATTTCAGACATAATCATACCTCTTTTCAGCGGATGAGACGTCGTACCAAAAGCATCGGTCTCATCGGAATTATTTACGTTTCAAGCATAATTCCTTTTTTTGAAAGTGTCAAGTTTTATTTGATTATTTTGGATGATATTAGTATAATCTATAGTGTTAGGTCACGTCTGATTTATGCGTGTAGGATAATTTGGACAACATAAAAAATATAGAAGAAAGAGGTGTATTGCTATGATGAACGAAAAAGCATTATTTCAAATCGGTTACGGCTTGTATCTGGTGGCGGCAAACGAGAACGGAAAGGACAATGCCTGTATTGTAAATACGGTAATGCAGGTAACCCAGAATCCGATTCGCCTTTTGGTCAGTGTAAGTAATCAGAATTTGACCCATGATATGATAAAGAATACCGGAAAACTGACGGTTTCCGTGTTGACAGAGAAGACGCCGTTTTCTGTATACAGCCATTTCGGGTATCAGAGCGGAAAGAAGGTCGATAAGTTTGAGGACTTTGAGGATGTGACCCGTTGTGCCAACGGTTGCTACCGTCTGAACCGTAACAGCAGTGCGTATTTTTGCGGCAACGTATGTGAGAGCTTTGCACTGGACACTCATACCATGTTTTTGGTGGAGGTGACGGATGCGGATATCGTCAGCAGTCAGGAGCCGGTGACCTATGATTTTTATCAGAAATACGTAAAACAGCCGTACAAGCCGGTGGCGAAGAAAAGCGGAGCAGTAAAAACGAATGCAGATGGCACCAATGGGGCAGGAAAAGAAGGAACCGAAGAAAAAACAAACTCCTATGTCTGTAAAATTTGCGGATATGTTTACGAGGGAGAGTCTTTGCCGGAGGATTATATTTGCCCGATTTGTAAGCATGGAGCTTCCGACTTTGAGAAATTGTAATTCCCATTATTGACAAATATCTCACAGAATCTTATAATGTAGATTAGCTATGTGCGCACACACGAAAAGCAGCGCACGAAAGGAGATAAAACAGTGAAAAAGCACGGTTTGAATGATTTAAGAAGAATGTATTTGGAGTTTTTTGAGAGCAAGGATCACCTTCGTCTGAAGAGCTTTTCCTTGATTCCGCATAACGATAAGAGTTTGTTGTTAATCAATTCCGGTATGGCACCGATGAAGCCTTACTTTACCGGCCAGGAGATTCCGCCGCGTAATCGCGTAACCACCTGTCAGAAGTGTATTCGTACCGGTGATATCGAAAATGTCGGTAAGACCGCAAGACATCTTACCTTCTTTGAGATGCTTGGTAACTTCTCCTTCGGTGATTACTTTAAGAGAGAGGCGATTAAGTGGTCCTGGGAGTTTTTGACCGAGCATGTAGGCATGGAGCCGGAGCGTTTGTATCCGTCCATTTACTGCGAGGATGAAGAAGCCTTCCGTATTTGGACCGAGGAAGTGGGTGTACCGGCAGAGCGTATTACCCGTTTCTACCGCGATGAGAACGGTGACTGTGATAACTTCTGGGAGCATGGCGCTGGTCCGTGCGGTCCGTGTTCCGAGATTTATTATGACCGTGGGGAAAAGTACGGCTGCGGCAGCCCGGATTGTAAGGTGGGCTGTGAGTGTGACCGTTTCATGGAAGTTTGGAACAATGTATTTACCCAGTATGAAAGCGACGGAAATCATCACTACACCGAGCTGACCCAGAAGAACATCGATACCGGTATGGGTCTCGAGCGTCTGGCAGTGGTAGTGCAGGACGTGGATTCCGTATTTGACGTAGACACCATGAAGGCAATCCGCGATAAGGTTTGTGAGATTGCAAATGTAACCTATATGACCGATAAGAAGAAGGACGAGTCCATTCGTCTCATTACCGATCATATTCGTTCCGTTACCTTTATGACCTCCGACGGTATTATTCCGTCCAACGAGGGCCGTGGTTACGTGCTTCGTAGACTTCTTCGTCGTGCGGCACGTCACGGAAGACTTCTGGGTATTCAGGGATTGTTCCTGGCAAAACTTTGCGAGACCGTTATCGCAGAGTCCAAAGACGGTTATCCGGAGTTAGAGGAAAAGAGAGAGTACATCTTAAAGGTGTTGACGTTAGAGGAAGAGAAGTTTAACAAGACCATTGACCAGGGACTTTCCATTTTAGCTGAGATGGAAGAGGCTGCGGCAAAGACCAAGGTGCTTTCCGGTGAGGATGCGTTTAAGCTTTACGATACTTACGGTTTCCCGATTGACCTCACCGAGGAAATTCTTGCGGAGAAGGGCTTCACCGTAGATATGGACGGCTTTAAGAAGGCCATGGAAGTACAGAAGGAGACCGCAAGAAACGCTCGTGCGGTAACCAACTACATGGGTGCGGACGCTACGGTTTACGATGAAATCGATGCGGCTGTCACCAGTACCTTTGTCGGATATGATAAGACCAGTGCGGCTTCCAAGATTTCTGTTCTCACCACAGAGACCGAAATTGTAAAGGAAGTAGTGGCAGGTCAGAACGCAACCGTAATCGTGGACGAGACCCCGTTCTATGCAACCATGGGCGGTCAGATTGCGGATTTGGGGCAGATTACAAAGGACGGTGCGGTATTTACCGTAACCGATACTATTAAGCTTAAGGGCGGCAAAATCGGCCATGTAGGCGTGGTTGAAAGCGGTATGTTTGCCGTAGGCGACACCGTTACCCTTACTATTGATTCCGCAAGAAGAAATGCCATCGGTAAGAACCACAGCGCAACCCACCTGTTACAGGAGGCACTTCGTCAGGTATTAGGCTCTCACGTAGAGCAGGCAGGTTCCCTTGTTACTCCGGATCGTTTACGTTTTGACTTTACCCATTTCTCCGCTATGACCAAGGAGGAGATTGCAAAGGTAGAGGCTATCGTAAACGAGCAGATTGCGGCAAATCTCACCATTGAGATGAAGGAAATGACCATCGATGAGGCAAGAAAGACCGGCGCAAAGGCATTGTTCGGAGAGAAGTACGGCGATGTGGTACGTGTCGTATCTATGGGTGAGTTCTCCAAGGAGTTCTGTGGCGGTACCCACGTAGGTAACACCGGCGTGATTTCTGTCTTTAAGATTTTATCTGAGTCCGGTATTGCGGCAGGCGTAAGACGTATCGAAGCAATTACCGCTGACGGTGTATTTGCATATTATAAGACTATTGAGGAAGAGCTTCATGCGGCTGCAAAGGCAGCAAAGACCGAGCCGGCTTCTCTTCTTAAGAAGATTGAGGCAATGCAGGAGGAGCTGAAAAACGCTCATTCCGAGAACGAGAAGTTAAAGGCAAAGATTGCGAACGCTTCCCTTGGCGATGTGATGAATAACGTGCAGGAGATTAACGGTGTTAAGGTGCTTTGTGCAAAGGTTCCGGAGATGGATATGAACGGTATCCGTAACCTTGGTGACAGCTTAAAGGAGAAGCTGGGTGAAGGTGTTCTGTTACTGGCTTCCGCATTTGACGGTAAGGTAAACTTAATCGCTATGGCAACCGACGGTGCAATGGCAAAGGGTGCGCACGCAGGCAACCTCATTAAGGAAGTTGTGGCATGTGTCGGCGGTGGCGGCGGCGGTCGTCCGAACATGGCACAGGCAGGTGGTAAGAATCCGGCAGGTATCGATGATGCCATTGCAAAGGCAGCTGAAGTACTGAAAGGACAGATTAAGTAAGAATACCGTTGAAACAGCCGGGATTTGCGTTGTAAAGTAAAAGTTTTCAAAAAAATTCCAACAATTATAAATTTCTTATTGACGAATGGAATTTTTATGATATAATCTATGTAGTGCTATTATAAAATACCCAAACAGTTGTATATAGGCACAATACACAACTGGAGGGAGGTTAGGTGAGAAGATGTCGAATGTTATCGTAAAAGAGAATGAATCCCTCGACAGCGCTCTCCGCAGATTCAAGAGAAACTGCGCAAAGGCTGGCATTCAGCAGGAGATTCGCAAGAGAGAGCATTACGAGAAGCCGAGCGTAAGACGTAAGAAGAAGTCTGAAGCTGCTCGTAAGCGCAAGTATAAATAATGTGCT
>JAGBBP010000013.1 GCA_017938405.1 Lachnospiraceae bacterium | reverse complement strand
GAGGAATACCTCATCAGGTTACTGATTGAAGAATAAAATATTCCTCCCTGTGATTATCCTGCCGGAGACAAGAGACAGCATGTTCTTTCTTCGGCAGATACTCAGCTTGCAGGAGTTTTTGGAAATCACAAACTACATAGCAAAAAAAGTAACACTGAAAAGAATACCACAGGTAAACCAAACAGATTATATATCCAATACCACCGTTTCGAGTGGAATTGTCAGACAAACATGCCGAATTGCATACCGCTATATATGCAGACACAATATTTCCATCGGAAAGGGAGAGACCCCTCTGTTTCGAGTGGAACAAGTGGAAACCCATACCCCGCCTTCGCGTGCAGCTCACCCTTTAAATAGTTTAAATACATCGCAAAAAAATACGCCCAAATCAGCCTCCGTTTTCTTTAGCTCCCTATTTTTCCTTCCCTTATTTCCCTGTTTTTTCTACCCTTCCACCTTGGTTCCAGCTTCTCTCCACCCTGCTTCACACTGTTTTCCCCTCCTTTCTCCTTCCCTCTCTCTTCCTTTTCCCTTTGTTTCTTCCTTCTTCTTCATTTTTTTTCTTTCTCTAAAAATCAAAATCTTTATATGTTTATAGGTCGAGTTACTTATGAATAAAAAAATACGAATTTTATTATCCGAAGTTTACGAGGATACAATAAAATCAGTTCCATTCGCAATAAAGGGGTCACCCCCTTTCCGATGGAAAAAATCTGAACTCTTTTCTGCAACACCCAAAAATTCCGGGAAATCCTAATGCAGTAACACTGACACATCATACAGAAAACCCCAAAATCCCCCAAACAAACACCATCCTAAAAAACCGTCAGGAAAAAGCAAATCAGCAAAAAAAGAAAAATGCGGGGATATCTAAAATCCCCCATCCAAAAATCCCTGCAGAGAATATCCAATCCGTCTTATTCTGCGTGGATTAACACCAGCAGCATCTTAAACCGGGTAATCGGATGTACTGCATGCGGGACATTTGCCGGCATAATCAGCATATCCCCTTCCTTTACGATATGCGGTTCTCCGCCTATTGGAATCTCCGCTTCTCCTTCCAGACCAATTACCAACGCATCAAACGGAGCGGAATGCTCAGAAAGACCTTCCCCTGCCTCGAATGCAAATGCCGTCACTGTTCCTGCCTTCTTGTTCACCACCATCCGGGAAACAACCGAACCTTCCTGATAATCAGCAAGAGACTTCAGATCAATAACCTTCCCGATTAACTCACGCGGATCATATTTCATATCAGATAATACTCCATTCTGTCATATAAACATGCGGAAAAAGGAAGCAGAAAAACCTGCCTCTTGGTTTTCTGCCTCCGGCATTCCGCCTCCATTTCTCTATTTCCCTGCTTTTATACGCAGTTCAGCGTCACTAAATCAGCCTCAACGGTGGTCGACGGCTGGAGGTTGAAGGTCTTGACGAGGACATCAAGCACTGCAGGCGATACGAACTTCGGGAGTGTCGGGCCAAGCATGATGTTCTTGACGCCGAGGTGGAGAAGGGCAAGCAGGACTAACACTGCCTTCTGCTCATACCAGGCGATGTTGTAGGAGATCGGAAGATCATTGACACCGCACTTGAATGCGTCAGCGAGAGCTAAGGCGATAGCAACCAGGCTGTAGCAGTCGTTACACTGACCGGCATCTAAGACACGCGGGATTCCCTCGATGTCTCCTAAATCAAGGGAGTTATAGCGGAACTTTGCACATCCGGCGGTTAAGATTACGGTGTCTTTTGGAAGCGCCTTGGCAAACTCGGTGTAGTATTCGCGCTCCTTGTCGCGTCCGTCACAGCCTGCCATGACCACAAAGCGGCGAATCTTTCCGGAGTTGATAAGGTCAATCACTGTTCCTGCAAGGGACAGCACTGCTTCGTGTCCGCAGCCGGTGAGAAGCGGCTTTCCGTCGCCAAGCTGCGTCGGCGGTGCACAGGTCTTTGCAAGGGCGATGAGTTCGGAGAAGTCCTTCTTGCCGTCCACTTCTGCGATGTGGCGGCAGCCGCCGAATCCGACAGCGCCGGTGGTAAACACCTTTGCCTTGTAGGAGGAAAGAGGCGGCACCAGACAGTTTGTGGTGAAGAGGATTGGACCGTTGAACTGCGGCATCTCCTCTCTCTGGTTTGGCCAGGCAGTTCCGTAGTGTCCCTTGAGGTGCGGGTACTTCTTGAATCCCGGGTATGCGTGTGCGGGAAGCATCTCGCCGTGGGTGTAGACATCAACACCTGCATCTGCGGTTGCTTCGAGGAGCATGGCGAGATCCTTTAAGTCGTGTCCGGTAATGAGAATTCCCGGCTTGTCGCCGACGGTGGTCGGTACCTGGGTAATCTCCGGAACGCCGTAGGTGTGGTTTGCGGCATCGAGGAGGGCGAGTGCAGAGACGCCGAACTGTCCGCATTCGAGTGCGAGTCCGACACGCTCGTCAATCGAGAGCTGCTTGAAGCGGGAGGCAAGGGCTTTGGTGATGAATGCCGG
>JAGBBP010000012.1 GCA_017938405.1 Lachnospiraceae bacterium | reverse complement strand
CTTCTCGGCTGTTTTGTCTCTGCCGGTGCCGCAGAAGAGACGGAGCATACCGAAGCAACGGTTTTTGCAAACTGCGGGGAGATGATTATTATTTCCGCGGTCGGCAATCCTACTACGGGATACACGTGGTCTGAACCGGTACTGTCCAACGGACTTTCCCTGATACACGCTGACTATACGCAGTTTAAGCCGGGCATGATTGGTACCGGCGGCGTTTTTGAGTGGACCGTTTTTGCTGACACTCCGGGATTCTATCTCTTCAAATCCGAATATAACCGTGCATGGGAAAATGCCCCTGCAAAGACGCTGAAGGCCGTGTTTGTTTATCTCCCGGATTTCCTGAATGGACCAAACGGCGTTGTTTCTCTGCGCACTTTCTAAGTGCCAGAACTTCTTTTTTCTGAAAGACTTTATACCGCCGTTGCGTATAACTTTCCATGAAGAAAAAACCAATATTTCTTTTAACCGCAGCCGTTCTTCTCGGCTGTGTATTTGGCGCAGGATGTATTTCTTATGAAGAAGTTCAGGAGTATGCCGTAAAATTTGATTCTTCCGGCGGAGAAGAAACCGTCACCGCAAAAGCAGGAGACATTATCACCATCACCACCGAAGGAAACCCAACCACAGGATACGACTGGACAGAACCGGTTGTCTCTGACGGTCTGGATATCATCGGTTGGGGCCGCATCACCACTGACGGGCCGGAAATTGTCGGTGCCGGAACGATTTATGACTGGGACGTCTCCGCAGATAAGCCGGGAACATACACATTTACCACTGAGTACAAACGTGCCTGGGAAGATGCCCCCATCAGTACCATCACAGTAACGATTATCTTCAGCTAAGTTCAAAATAGGACAGTAAGGAATCCGAAAGGAGGAGCAGGTATGGATAAGAAAATCGTTGAAATGTTACACATGGGATTAGAGCCGGTCGGCATCTTCTTTGGAAATACCACTGCGAAGAGTGAACTGGAAGCATCCCCGGATAAAAGAAACTGTGTAGTTCCTTTCCTTCTTGCCGCCGCAAAAGGAAAAATTTCTTCGATGGATGAAGCAGGGTGTACCTGTCCGGGAGGCGCTGTCGGCGCCTGCTTTGGAGACGGATTTACCAGACTGAATCCAAATATCCATATGATGCTCTCCCAGGGATTAGGGGACAGAGCGCCGGAAGGAGCCCCTCCCATGGTGAAAGAAGGTGAGAGATTCTTCTGTAATGCAGACATTGCACTGAAGTGGCGGCAGAACATGCCGTATTCCGAGAAAGCATATCCGCGAATTGTATTTGCTCCGCTTAGCAGATGGGTGGAAATCGGTACGCCGGATTTGGTATTTGTCTTTGCAAATGCAGACCAGATATCAGCACTCGTCATCATGCAGGGATTCCACAACGGCAAAGCTGTCAATACGCTTGCACCGTTTGGAGCGGCCTGTCATTCTCTTGTATATGCGGCAGAACAGATGGATAAAGAAGAGCCGTACGCAATTATGGGGCTTTTTGACATATCACAGAGAACTGCCGCACTCAAAGATTATCTGTCATTGACTATGCCTTATCGTCTTTGGGAGAATATGACAAAAGACCTGGATAGAAGCTGTCTGACAACGCACAGCTGGAAAAATATTGAAAAGCGGCTGTAAGCGCTTTTCCTCAGATAAAATCGTCTATCTCTGGTAAACAACCAGAGAGGGGACTGTTTTTCGCGTATTTATTCGTTCTTTGTTTCTAAGATTTTCCGGAATGCAATACCTGCTTTTTCCATCTCACTTTCCCGCGCGTTCTCTACAAGTTCGCGGAAGTGTCCGCATCCGGCACGCTTTTCCGCAACCCATTCCTCAGCAAACTCGCCGGACTGCACCTCGCGGAGAATCTCTTTCATATCTGATTTCAGGCGCTCGGAAATCAGGCGCTTTCCGCGGGTAATGCCGCCGTAGCTTGCGGTTTTCGAGACTGAATCATACATCGCGCCGAAGCCTTTTGCATAGATTAAGTCGATAACGAGCTTTACCTCATGGGCGCACTCCGAGTAGGCAAGTTCCGGCGGATAGCCCGCCTCGATTAAAATAT
>JAGBBP010000011.1 GCA_017938405.1 Lachnospiraceae bacterium | reverse complement strand
TGATTGAAGCGGTTAAGAAGTACACCGGTGTTGATTTCGATGAGATTAAGGATACCGCAGTAGCAAAGAAGATTGCGGACGAGAAGGATGTACACTATGAGGCACGTCACGAGAAGGGCGACATCTTAAACCTCTTCTGCAAGATAACGGAACAGATTCTCGGTCAAATCCATCATGCCGTGGTAGTCGGTGTATGCCTGATACAACTCCATGAGGGTGAATTCCGGGTTGTGTCTGGTGTCTAAGCCTTCGTTACGGAATACACGGCCGATTTCGTATACACGCTCCAGACCGCCTACGATTAATCTCTTTAAGTAAAGCTCTAAGGAAATACGAAGCTTTACATCCTCATCCAGTGCATTGTAGTGAGTCTCAAACGGTCTTGCGGATGCTCCGCCGGCATTTGCCACTAACATCGGAGTCTCCACTTCCATAAAGCCCTGTCCGTCTAAGTAGTGACGGATGGCACTGATAATCTTGGAACGCTTTACAAAGGTCTCCTTTACATCTGCGTTCATGATAAGGTCCGTATATCTCTGACGATAACGAATATCCGTATTGGTGAGACCGTGATACTTCTCCGGAAGCACCTGCAGGCTCTTACTGAGCAGGGTTACCTTCGTCGCATGCACGGAGGTTTCACCGGTCTTTGTCTTAAACACTTCACCTTCGATACCTACGATATCGCCCACGTCAAACTTCTTGAAATCCGCATACGGCTCTTCACCGATGCTGTCTCTTGCCACATAAGACTGAATATTTCCCTTTAAATCCTGCACATTACAGAAGGAAGCCTTACCCATAACACGTTTGGACATCACACGGCCCGCGATGCGTACGGTTTTGCCTTCCATCTCTTCGAAATTATCCTTAATCTCGGTGCTGTGATGGGTTACATCATACTTTGTAATCTGGAACGGGTCCTTCCCGTCTGCCTGCAACTGGGCAAGCTTTTCTCTGCGGACACGGATGAGTTCGTTTACATCCTGCTGCGGTGCCGCCTGTGCAGCCTTCTGCATATTTTCTTCTGCCACTGGTCTTTCCTCCGAAACTTCTTTATCTTATTAAACAAAACCGGCATCGTAGTTTGCACCACTGGTCAAACCACGTACCGGTTGTCTTTCCCTAGTTTGCCTTCTGAATCTCTAAAATCTTATATTCCACAACACCGGCCGGAGTCTCTACCGCAACCACATCGCCTACCTTATGACGGTAGATTGCTTTGCCAACCGGAGATTCATTGGAAATCTTGCCCTGCAGGCTGCTTGCTTCCGTGGAACCCACAACGCAAAACTCCATTTCCTCTTCAAATTCCATATCGTATACTTTCACTTTACAGCCGATGCCGATTACATCCGCATCCACATCTTCGTCTACCACAACGTCCGCATTCTTCAAAATCTTCTCGATTTCTTCGATACGTGCTTCGATTTCACGCTGCTCGTCTTTCGCTGCATCATACTCTGCATTCTCGGATAAGTCACCCTGTTCTCTTGCCTCTTTAATCTTGTCGGCAACCTCTTTACGGCGAACCACCTTTAAATCTTCCAGCTCTGCCTCAAGCTTCTTTAACCCTTCATAAGTAAGTATGTTTTTCTTTTCAGCCGCCATGTCGCAAAATCCTCCTTTATCCATACTACTCCAGTATTCTCAACATTATAGCGTATCTTCCGATATTTGTCAATGTTTTTCTGGGGACACGCATCCTTTCCATTTTATTACGCAAGGATGCGCTGGATACAATCAAATATCATATCCACACTGGCCGGTTTTAATAAATATCCCGCCGGTTTTAGACGTAATACCGCCTCAATATGTTCCTTGTCCCTTACTCCGGTCAGAAATACAATCGGAATATCCTTTGCTTCTTCCACCTCACGAATCATTTCCATGGTCATTTTGCCGTCACACATCGGCATTTCATAGTCCAGAAAAATAATATCCGGCTTCTTCTTCCCGATTAACGTCAATGCTTTCATCCCGGAGGTTGCCATCTGCACCTCAAAACTCCCCCGCAGCATTTCATTCAGTGTACGTAGCTGCATGGCATTATCGTCCACCAGCAGTACCACCTTTTTCTTCCCCTTATTATCCTCGACCGTACCGTTCTCTTTATCGACATCAACCTCCAACAGCTTCCCCAGCATGTCCAATATTGTTTCATTTGTCGTCGGTCTCGTCAGACTGTAAAACTGATCCATACGAAGGAAATCCGCATACGGCTCCTGTTCTCCCTTGGTTCCGATACAAAGAACCGGCAATCTGGAAAAATTATACTTTAATTCATTCAGTATCTTTTCTCCCTCTTTCTCCATACCGATGAAGCATACAATTACCGCATCCGGGACACTCAAAGACAACATCCCTTTCACCATATCATGACTGTCTATACAGACCTGCACTTGAAAATATTGCTCCAGATACTGACTCATGTCCTGAAAAATCGTATTGAATTTTCCTACCAAAAGTAATTTTTTCATTCTAAATCCCCGCTTTCGTATAAATTGTCTCTATGGTTTGCAATGCTTCTTCCGTATCCAACTCCATCACTTGCGTCAAAAGACTCCGTACCAGTCCTTCCACTTCTTCCGGATATCGGTATTTCTTTATTTCGTTTACAACCAAATCCGCTGCATCATAGTCTTCGTTCTCCAAATTGCGACGCAACATCATAAAATATGGAATTACCTCTCCCATATTTTCCGGTGCGGTAGTCTTCTCCTCCGGTTGCAATATCCCCGCAATACGCATTCTATGCGCTTCCATCTCTTCCAACAAAATCGGATGCAATACTCGCAAGCGTTCCATATCCGCATTCGCCGCTGCGCTTTCCAGCAATCTGGCCAGCTTTGACAACAACAACGCACCTACCGTTGCCGATGTACTCTTCAACGCATGCACTTCGATTTTATAATTCTTTCTTACATCTTCCTCCTCTATGGAAGCAAATAATGCAGAAAGCTTTCCCGGCAATGTTCCCAGTACATAACAGAAATCTTCCAGCATCTTCAACAACACGTCTTTACTTTGCAAGAGATTCATTGCATAATCAAAATCAAACTCATCCAATTGCGGCAATTCTTTCTCTTCCGAAATATCTGTTTCCTCAAGCGTTGCCTCCTGTTTTACAAGGTCTTTCGGCAAATAGTCCAGAATCATTTTATCAAGCTTTCCCGGCTGAATCGGTTTTGTCAAATAATCCTGAAATCCTTCTTTTAAATATTGTTCTCTTGCTCCCACCACCGCATTTGCGGTAAGCATGATAATCGGGGTATCCCCGCATAAATTCTTCTCTTTCAGCTTATGCAGTGTTTCGACTCCATCCATTCCCGGCATCATATAATCCAGAAAAACGAGATCAAACTCCTGCTGTTTCATAAGCTCGATACATTCCTCACCGCTCTGTGCGCCGTAAATGACAATCTGTGTACGTTTTAATAAGCTTCGAAACACTTTGCGGTTCATTTCATTATCATCTACAATTAAAATTCTGGCCTCCGGCGCAATATAGCGGGTCCCATTTTCGGATTCCTCGGTTTCCAGAAGAATTCTGTTTTGAAAATCCCCCAGCGGCTCTTCATTTACTACCTTCTGCACCAGCTCAAAGCTAAACTCGCTTCCCTTTCCATAGGTACTTTTTACGTTCAATTTGCTATCCATAAGAGACAGTAACTGGACCACAATATTCATTCCCAGTCCGGAGCCTTCCACATGACGGTTTCTCTTTTCTTCGATTCGTTCGTATTTTGCAAACAATCGCTCCAAATCCTCGTCCTTAATTCCGATTCCCGTATCTTTCACCGCATACCGCAACACCGCGTTATCCCCTTCGCGTCTCCCGGTTACCGTCAATGTCACCGTTCCGGTTTCGGTATACTTCACGGCATTGGTCAGCAAATTCATCAGCACCTGCCGGATTCGGATATCATCCCCGAAATACTCGGACGGAATGGTCGGGTCAATCTCAAATATCAGATTTAACCCTTTCTCTTTTGTCTTTATCCCGATCATGCTGTACAAATCATTGAACAAACTACTGACTTCGTAATTATCCAGCACCAATTCCATTTTACCGGATTCGATTTTCGATGAATCCAAAATATCATTAATCAAGCCGAGCAACGCACGTGCCGCTCCTTTAATGTCCTTTGCGTACTGCCTTGTTTCCGGCTCTTTCGTCTCCCGCAAAACCATTTCGTTCATGCCGAGCACCGCATTAATCGGTGTACGGATTTCATGGGACATCCGTGCCAGAAAATCGGATTTTGCCCGGTTTGCGGCATCCGCACGCTCCGTTTCTCTCTTTAGCATTCCGGCCAATATCGCATCCGGATTTTCCACCGTCATATACATGCACAAACAAAACAACATAACACCGAGACTGGATGTCAACGCTGCCGGTATAATCATTTGAAAGATCGAAGTCCCTGCCACGGAAACCAATGCAAGTGTTACCGCAATCTTATTTTTGGCAGAGATTATCTTTCTGTAGTGCACGATCAGTTCTATAATCAAAACCACATAAAGCGCAACGCATATATACAACATATACACTGCCAACCCGTAGGAATAATTTCCGGACGGCGTTTCCACATAGTACAGCGGCAAAACAAACTCCAATACCGCAAAAACAAAATACGGAACTGTCGTCAACACTTTCCCCTTTATCTCTTCTCCCAGCTCCTTTTCCACCAATGCCACCAAATATTTGTACACCAGCACAAACAGGTTCGTCAAAGAAAAGAAAAAAATGCCGTGTACCACCCGGTTCAAAAACGGTGACACCGTCTCCAAATGATTTACCGTATAGTTGCTGACGATATCAAATATCAGGTTAAAAAAACCGGACAGCAAAATAACAATAAACAGCTTGTTTTCTTTCTCTTTTTTCTTAATTCCGATCCAACACATCAGAAGCAGTGCCGTAATGATAAACATCCCGTAAATTTGCGCCTTATAATATAACATAACTGCCCCTCCTTCTTCTGTATCCTTCCTTAGTTCCAGTTTAGCATTTTCCGGGGAAAATTGCAAATGTTACGTTACTCTCCACTTCCACACCGCAGTCCCGATAATTACCGCGTATCCCACAAAACTCCATACATCCGGCAAGTCCCGGAAGAAGATGAAGCTTAAGATTGCGGCAAAGATGACCTGGGTATAGTCAAAGACAGAGATTTCTTTTGCCGGGGCATGGAAGTAAGCAGCGGTGATGGAGAATTGTCCGCCGGCTGCCGAAGCTCCCGCAAGGAGCAAGCAGACAAGCTGCTTCGTTGTCATCGGTTCGTAGGTAAAGAGCATGCCCGGTATGACAGAAACACAGGAGAACACGGCAAAGCAGAATACGATTATGTCGCCTTTCATGCCGTTTTTACTCATTTTCCGTACACAGGTATAGGCAAGTCCCGCACCGAGGCCGCCAAGTACACCGAACACTGCCGGAATACATTCCATCTGAAAGGACGGTTTTACCACAAACAGCGCTCCCGTAAATGCCAGGATGACCGCAATGACTTCCTTCCGGTTCGGCTTCTCCTTTAATACAAAGATAGATAATATAATACAGAAGAACGGCGATAGTTTGTTTAACATGGACGCATCAGCGATATTCATTTGCCCAATGGCATAGAAATTGCAGAGAATTCCCAACGTTCCGCCGATACAACGAAGTGCTAACGGCAACCGATTTCCCTTCGGAATCACAATCCGTTCCTTCTTTTTTATCAACATTCCGATTGCGATAAATCCCGCCACCAGATTCCGGAAAAAGCATTTCTGCCACACCGGCAAATCTCCTGCCATTTTTACAAATAAATTCATGGATGCGAAGAAAAACGCCGCAAATAAAATATAGCGGATTCCTTTTAATTTTTGTTTATTCATTATTATAATCCTTCTTTCCGAATACGCTCTTTTGTCCTATCCCACCAATTGTTATTTCCCGTTCGCCCACAGTATACTCCTTCGTTTCCCGATTTTCAAGTAGCTCCGCGCCCCGGTGTCGGAATCGCCCCACACTTCCTTGAAAAGTTTGACAATTTTTTCACTAATTTTAGTCAAGAAAC
Source organism: Lachnospiraceae bacterium (assembly GCA_017938405.1). GTDB lineage: Bacteria > Bacillota > Clostridia > Lachnospirales > Lachnospiraceae > SIG307. Next base: position 85,620 of record JAGBBP010000011.1, on the reverse strand, counting down.
ACTTTACACTTGCCGAATTTCGTGGTATTCTATATGTTAGGTATTTTTATATGTTCTTTATAAAAAATACAATCATTACAATCCGCGCTACGGACCTTTGTCCGGCGCTAAACTTACAAGGAGGATATGTAACATGGCAAGAAAAATGAAAACCATGGATGGTAACACCGCTGCGGCTCACGTGTCTTACGCGTTCACCGATGTGGCTGCTATCTATCCGATCACCCCTTCTTCTCCGATGGCAGACTACACTGACATGTGGGCTACCCAGGGAAGAAAGAACATCTTCGGTCACGAAGTAATGTTGTCCGAGATGCAGTCCGAGGCAGGTGCTGCAGGTGCCGTTCACGGTTCCTTACAGGCTGGTGCTTTAACCACCACCTACACCGCTTCTCAGGGCTTACTTTTGATGATCCCGAATATGTACAAGATTGCCGGTGAGCTTCTTCCGGGCGTAATTCACGTTACCGCTCGTGCTCTTGCAAGCCACGCACTTTCCATCTTCGGTGACCACTCCGACGTTTATGCATGTCGTCAGACCGGTTTTGCTATGCTTTGTGCTAGCAACGTTCAGGAGGTTATGGACCTCGGTGCAGTTGCTCACTTAACCGCAATTGAGAGCCGCGTTCCGTTCTTACACTTCTTCGACGGTTTCCGTACTTCCCACGAGATTCAGAAGATTGAGATCTGGGACTACGATGACTTAAAGGATATGTGCAACATGGAAGCTGTTGAAGCTTTCCGTAATCGCGCTTTGAATCCGGAGCATCCGATTCAGCGTGGTACCGCTCAGAACCCGGATGTATTCTTCCAGGCTAGAGAGGCATGTAACCCGTACTATGATGCTGTTCCGGAAATTACCCAGCAGTACATGGACAAGGTTAACGCTAAGATCGGTACCGATTATAAGTTGTTCAACTACTACGGTGCTGCAGACGCTGAGAGCGTTATCGTTGCTATGGGTTCCGCTTGTGACACCATCGACGAGACCGTTGATTTCTTAACCGCTCGCGGTGAGAAGGTTGGTGTTGTAAAGGTTCGTCTTTACAGACCGTTCTCCGCTAAGCACTTAGTTGACGCTATTCCGGATACTGTTAAGCGCATCAGCGTTCTTGACAGAACCAAGGAGCCGGGTGCTCTCGGCGAGCCGCTCTACCTCGATGTAGTTGCTGCTTTAAAGGGTACCAAGTTCAATGATATCCCGGTATTCTGCGGTCGTTACGGCTTAGGTTCCAAGGATACCACCCCGGCACAGATTATTTCCGTATTTAAGAATACGACGAAGGAGAAGTTCACCATCGGTATCGTTGATGATGTAACCAATCTTTCCCTTGAGATTACCGAAAATCCGGTTACCGCTCCGGCAGGCACCACTGCTTGTAAGTTCTGGGGTCTCGGCGCAGACGGTACCGTAGGTGCAAATAAGAACTCCATCAAGATCATCGGTGACCACACCGACAAGTACGCTCAGGCATACTTCGATTACGACTCCAAGAAGTCCGGTGGTGTTACGATTTCCCACTTACGTTTCGGTGACAAGAAGATTCAGTCCACCTACCTGATCAACCAGGCTAACTTCGTAGCATGTCATACTCCGGCTTACGTTCGTAAGTACAACATGGTACAGGATTTGGTTGACGGCGGTACCTTCCTCCTTAACTGTTCCTGGAACATGGAAGAGTTGGAAGAGCATTTACCGGGTCAGGTAAAGAGATACATTGCTGAGCACAACATTAAGTTCTACACCATCGATGGTATCAACATCGGTAAGGAAGTAGGTCTCGGCGGACGTATCAATACCATTTTACAGGCTGCATTCTTCAAGCTTGCAAATATCATCCCGATTGAGGATGCTGTGAAGTACATGAAGGACGCTGCTACCGCTTCTTACTCCAAGAAGGGTGACGACGTTGTTAAGATGAACCACGAGGCAATTGACCGCGGTGTTCAGGGTATCGTTGAGATTCAGGTTCCGGCTTCCTGGAAGGATGCTAAGGATGAGGACCTCACCGAGAAGGCAACCTGTGGTAGCGCAGATGTTCTTAAGTATGTAAATTCCGTTCAGGCAAAGATCAACGCTCAGGACGGTAACAGCCTGCCAGTATCTGCATTCGTAGATTATGCAGACGGTTCCACCCCGACCGGTTCCGCAGCTTACGAGAAGCGCGGTGTTGCAGTTGACGTTCCGGTTTGGAATCCGGAGCGCTGCTTACAGTGTAACCTTTGTTCCTATGTATGTCCGCACGCTGTTATCCGTCCGGTAGTTATGGACGCTGACGCTGCTGCAAAGGCTCCGGCTGGTGCAGCTATGGCAGACATGAAGGGTATGGAAGGTAAGAAGTTTGCTATGTCCATCTCCGTACTTGACTGTACCGGATGTGGTTCCTGTGTAAATGTATGTCCGGAAGTAAAGGGCAACAAGGCACTTTCCATGGCTAACCTTGAGACTCAGCTTGAGGCTCAGAAGATGTTCGATTACGGTACTACCTTAGAGACCCCGGCAGAGGTTCTTGAGAAGTTCAAGGTAACCACTCCGAAGGGATCCCAGTTCAAGCAGCCGCTCCTTGAGTTCTCCGGCGCTTGTGCAGGTTGTGGTGAGACCCCGTACGCTAAGTTAATTACCCAGTTGTTCGGTGATAGAATGTATATCTCCAACGCAACCGGTTGTTCCTCCATTTGGGGCGGTTCTTCCCCGTCCTGTCCGTACACTGTAAATAAGGAAGGCAAGGGTCCGGCTTGGGCTAACTCCTTATTCGAGGATAACGCAGAGTACGGTTTCGGTATGCAGCTTGCACAGAAGGCTCTCAGAAAGCGCGTTGTAGCAGCAGCTGAGAACTTACTTGCAGTAGCAGAGAAGGATGATGTTAAGGCAGCTCTTCAGGGTTACCTTGATACCGTTAACTCCTCTACCGAGAACGGTCCGGCTACCAAGAAGATGATCGCAGCTCTCGAAGCTTGCAACTGTGACAACGAAGATCGTAAGTACATCCTTGCTAACAAGGATTTCGCTGCGAAGAAGTCTCAGTGGATCTTCGGTGGTGACGGTTGGGCATACGACATCGGTTTCGGCGGCGTTGACCACGTTCTCGCAGCTAACCAGGATGTAAACATCTTCGTATTCGATACTGAAGTTTACTCCAATACCGGTGGTCAGTCCTCCAAGGCTACTCCGACCGGTGCTATCGCACAGTTCGCAGCAGCTGGTAAGGACGTTAAGAAGAAGGATCTTGCAGCAATCGCAATGAGCTACGGTTACGTATACGTTGCACAGATCGCTCAGGGTGCTGATTACAACCAGTGTGTAAAGGCAATCGCAGAGGCTGAGGCATATCCGGGTCCGTCCCTCATCATCGCTTACGCTCCGTGTATCAACCACGGTATCAAGGGCGGTATGAAGAACGCACAGACCGAGGAGAAGAACGCAGTAGCAGCAGGTTACTGGCACCTCTTCCGCTTCGATCCGCGTCTTGCAGAGGAAGGCAAGAATCCGTTCCAGCTTGACTCCAAGGCACCGACCGCTGATTACAAGGCATTCATCGAAAGCGAAGTACGTTACAACAGACTTTCCAGAACCAATCCGGAGAGAGCAGAAGCCCTCTTCACCAAGGCTGCAAAGGATGCTGCTGACAAGTACGCTAAGCTTGCAAAGATGGCTGAATGATCGCGAAAGCCTTAAGTAAATAGCATAAGAAAATCCCCGGTGAGAGCTCGCTCTCAACCGGGGATTTATTTATGCTATGCCACGCGGCACGCGTGCTGACGATTGTGAAGCAATCGACAGCTAAGGCTTTCGCGATTTCTTTATCTTACGCCACGCGGTACGCGTGTTGGCGAAATCGCAGATTTCGACAACTAAGGTCTTCAACTTGTTTTTTGTTGCGCCACGCGGCACGCGTGCTGGCCATTGTGAAGCAATCGACAGCTAAGGCTTTCGTTTTTACTATATGCTGCCACTGTACTACAAACTACGTCCTCGACGTTAACTATCCACGCGGCACGGAAAGTCCCATCGCCTCCACAATCTCCCGATCCACATCTTCCGGGAACTGCGGCAATACCCACTTTCCTCTTTCCTGCGGTTTCCGCATCATAAAAATTCCGAACCCTCCGTAATAGTCCCAACTGGTACGGGCAATTCCCCTCTCTTCCAACAAATTCACCACAATTCGATACCAATTGACCCGTTCTTCATGCTTGGCAAACGGTGCAAAACAGCCGAACTCTCCACAGAACACCGGGGCATTCCGTTTGATACTGAACTCCGCATACCGGTCAAAAAACTGCTCTACCTCAGCAACCGTCCCCTGTTCCGGGTACGCCGCAAAGCGATTTTTTTCGTCCTCTGTCGGATTCTCAGGAAGCGGCGGCATTCTCTTTTCGTCATACGGGAACGGAATATTTATCACACGTTCCAAATGACTCCAGGAAGCTCCCTGATGGGTAAAGGTATGCGGATCGTAAAAATGGAAGGTATAAATCACCTTATCATCCGTAAACTCCGGCAATTGTGTCATTCCCGTAAAACTGTTCCAGTCCGCTCCGCCCACAATAATATAATGCTTTGTATCAATACTTCGCACCATTTGGAATACTCTTACAATAACCTCGTTCCACAAGGCAATCTCTATCCCGTGCGGCTCATTCATAATCTCATACACCAGATATCCCGACGCATCTTTATACCGGTTTGCGATCTGCTTCCAAACCGGTGTCAAAACATTCTCCACATCCTCGGACGTTGCGGAATCCGCATGACAGTTATTGTGAAAATCAAAAATTACATAAAGCTTCAACTCCTCTGCCCAGGCCGCTACCCGGTCTAAAATTTGCCAGATTTTATCAGGAATAACAAAACCTTCCGCTTCTTCGCAGAATCGTTCAAAATGAATGGGCAAGCGAATCACATCACAACCCAGGGATTTCGCATTGATAAAATCCTGTTTTGTAAACATATCCGCATGGATTTGGTCCGCACTGCGATGTTCCAACCAGTTCGTAAAATTAACTCCCTTTGTAAAAGGAGCCGGAATCGCTTTTCTTGTCTCCATAACATCTTCTCCTTTGCTACATATCACTTGTTTACCCCGACAAAAACCAGGTCCCATAGTACAACAAAGGACCGTCAAGCCAACGGTCCTTTGGTTTTCACTATTACAACTGCTGTATGTAAGACGCAATTACCTTTACATTTTCATTCAGGTTCTCAATGGTCGCCGCAATCTCCTGCAGGGATGCTGCCTGCTGTGTAAAGGCATCCGTAGTCTCTTTTGACTTCTCGCTGATATCGTTTACCTGTACTTCGATGCCGCCTACCATATCACCGATTTCCTTTGCGGACTGGGTGGTATTTCCGGATAAACGCTCAATTTCCTGAGCAACAACGGAAAAGCCCTTACCTGCCGTACCTGCTCTCGCTGCTTCAATGGACGCATTCAGGCCAAGAATCTTCGTGGAATTACTGAACTTATTGATTACCGCCAGAATCTCATTCATCTTCTGCGTCTCGGTAAGCAGATTGCCCATAAGGCCGAATACCAGCTGATTATTCTCCGATGCCAGCTGTACGCCGTCCGTAATCTCATTTACCGCCTGCATTACCTGCTCTACCTCATCGGATAAACTTGAAATCGCATCCTTTACACTCTTAATCGTCTCAATACTCTTTGCAATCATAAGGCAACCGACTACTTCATTGCCCTCCCGAAGCGGAATCGCATAGGACTTAAACGGAACCCCGTATACCTTTGCCGGCACCTCACGTACCGTACGTTCTCCGGACTGGATTACCATAAGGGGCGTACTGCCCTCCGGAAACGGTGCTCCCAGTTCACAAGCCACCGGGATTTCCTTACACGGCTGATTAAAAATAAAACCGATTCTGTTTGTAATTGCCACCGATACCGGTTCATCAATAAACAACGGAATATACGGTGCTACCTTAACAATAGATTGTAAAATAGGACTCTCGTTTGAAATATCAATACCCATTGCCTTCTCCTCTCTGTAAACCGCACAACTGCTCTATACAATACACCCACACACAACTCAACCTACAGTAACATAACTCCCTTTTTCTCTGCTTCTTCCCTCACAGCATCCGGCCAAATGGAAGCCTGCACTTCCCCGATATGGGCCTTACGAAGGAAAAACATACAAATACGGGACTGGCCGATACCGCCGCCTACCGTATACGGAAGTTCTTTATTTAACACGGCCTTCTGGAAAGCAAGCTCCGCTCTGTCCTCACAGTTTGCTTTTTTCAGCTGCTCCGCCAAGGATGCCTCGTCTACACGAATACCCATGGAGGAAAGCTCTAACGCCATATCCAGTACCGGGTAATATACCATAATGTCCCCGTTTAACTGCCAGTCGTCATAGTCCGGTGCTCTGCCGTCATGACGTTCTCCGGAAGCCAGCTTATCACCGATTTGCATGATAAATACCGCCTTCTTTAAACGGGTGATTTTATTTTCACGTTCCTTTGCCGTATCGTTCGGATACATATTCTCCAACTCCTGAGTGGTTACAAAGGTAATCTCCTCCGGCAAAATCTCTTCTATGTAATCGTACTTATCCGCAATGTAATGCTCCGTCTCCCGAAGGGCCGCATATACACTGCGTACCGTAGATTTCAGATTATCAATATTACGCTCGTCGTGCAAAATCACCTTTTCCCAGTCCCACTGGTCTACAAAGATAGAATGGATATTGTCCGTATCCTCGTCACGACGAATTGCATTCATATCCGTGTACAGTCCCTCTCCGTAGGAAAACCCGTACTTCTTAAGAGCCATACGCTTCCACTTTGCAAGGGAATGCACAATCTCTACCATTGCATCATTCTGTTCCTTAATTCCGAACGCAACCGGACGTTCCACGCCGTTTAAGTTATCATTCAAACCGGACTCCGGCTTTACAAAAAGCGGAGCGGATACGCGGGTCAGATTTAACTGCTTTGCCAACTGACGCTCAAAATAATCCTTTACATGTTTGATGGCTCCCTGTGTCTCCTTAATAGACAGAGCCGAATGATACCCTTCCGGGACATAAAAACGTTCCATAACAACCTCTTTCCGCGCTGCTTCTTTCTCCTTTGGCCTGCCGTTGCAGCGAAACTATAGCAAGCCTATTATATTTTATTATTGTAACATTTTTCTTATTAAAATACAAGACAAAAATGCGTTGCCTCGTCGTCTTTCTCCGACAAAGCAACGCACTTAGAAAGAGTTAGCAGCTTCTTCTCTTAGTTCGCATATAAGAAAGATAAATCCGCATCCGCCGGAATAATGAACCGGTAGGTTTCGTACATGTTATAACCGTCCTGCGGCACTTCCACATATACTCTGTAATACTCGTATCGGTCAAAGCCCGGTTTTCCGTAATGATACAAATCCTCCCAGGTACAAAGGGCATACAACCGCTCAAAATCCTCCGGGTCCACCGGAATTACATTGTATCCGTAATCCCAATCCTCCGGGTATGCAATCTGAGATTCTATGAGCTTGCTGTCACCGGCCAACACATACTCCGTCAATTCTACGGAAGCATCATATGAATATACCTCTCCCACATACTGTTCCGGGTCCTTTATAGCAATCTCCGGAAGCTCTACCCGCATCCGTTCCTCGCCGGTCCACTCATACGCACCGCTTGCGGTAAAGCCTCTTTCCTTCATAAACCGGAGGGTCTCCGTAAAGGAAGCATAAATCGGAAGTTCCGTAGTATACTCATAGGTACTTTCTATCGGCATCCCGTCGGAATCATACAACGGTGTCCGGTCAATCACTGTCATATTTAGTACCGCCACCGGTAACGTGTTAAGTTTCTCCTTTAAGGTCTGGGCGGAAAGTTCTCTGCGCAGAATCGACATTAATTCCTCTCCCTCCGCAGTGCTCAGATTCATATGCAGTACATTCATCGCATGGGCTGCGGTCATGGAATTTACAAAGGAAGCCGGGATGGAATAAACGTCACTGTAATGCACTTCCTTATATTCCTGACTTTCGAAAATCGGTGCAAATAAATCTTCCCGGATTCCGTTGGCCCGGTATTCGCGGTATACGGTCTTTCCGTTTTCCAGACGATAGGCCACATTCACACGCATAGACTCTGCCGTTTGCCCGTTTTCTCTCAACTCCCAATACGCTTCGTTATCTGCCACCAAAGACTCCAGATACGGATATACTTCTTTGATATTCGTTAATTCCATCTCATCCAGTTCGTTCGTCCATTCAATGTAACTTCCCGTATACTTGTAATTGTTACGGTACCGGTCAAATCCGGTCATTTCCAGTGCTACGGATTCGATTTTTCTCTCCTTCGGTAAATACTTATCATAGCCGAAGGTATCATACCGCATCACCAGAACAAAGGCAATGGTCACGACCGCGCATGCGCCCATAGACCACTTTCCGGCAAAGCACTTCCGGATATCAAAATGGAAAATACTCTGGATTAACATATGACTTAACACCACACCGAGAATCGCACCGAACACCATCCACCCCGGTACCCCGTAGCTCCGGTCAGCCATCTCAGAGAACATCATGCCCATCAGTGCTCCAGCAAGTAGCTCTACGGAAATCCGAATCACCGGCTTTAATACTGGGAATGCAATGGCCTTTCCGGCACCGTCGGACGGTCTTACCCGGTACACAAGAAGCGTAATTGCAGTTAATACTACCACGAAGGCCAGCTCCTGCAGTAACAAACTCGCCCTGGTAACCGCAAGCCCGCTCGCATCTACGGAATAGATGTAAAAATATCCGGGGAACAAAAAGCGCAGCGAATATAACCATTCATTAAAGGAATCGCCCAAATAGCTGTAGGTGTTGAAAAACCGTTCCTCAAACCAGTTAAACACCAGCAAAGTAACCGGGGTAATTCCGAACACCCATCCGCAAACCGCAAAGAACACCACGATATTTCCAACAAAAGTCACGCACAAAATACAGGTAGTGTAAATTGCCAAATAGCCAAGCAAATGTACAGCCAGACCCTTTGCCACAATTGTAAACACAACTGCCTTCATATTTCCGGTAAAGGTTATAATCAGAATACTTACCAGCACCATGGCCAAATACGGCACCAGATAAATCAGCACACCGTTAATATAACGTACCGCAAACAGCGTCTCACGCTTTACCGGAAGAGAATGGAAAAAGTCCACCTTTTTCTTGGAAAACAAATAACCGAACCCACTGACTGCGCAAATCAGTGCGCCGACAATCGTAACCAGCACCAGCCAGATACTGCTATATGCCATCGGTTCCGCCAAGCGTCTCGCGAAATTGTCCAGCATCCCCGTAGAAAATCCTCTGGAACCGGAAATCTCCATGGCAATATAAATCGGCACCGGCAGAATAAACACAATTGCAGCCAGTACAACAGTCCACAAACGCTGCCGTAAATCTTCTTTTAGTAATTTAAAGAATGAGCTTCTTGAAGTCATATCCTGCCACCTCCGTTTCACTGATAAAGATTTCTTCCAACGTAAGCGGAAGCATCTCGAAAAATACCGGCTCCGCCGCTGCCACACGGCTTGCAATTTCTTCCTGCACTCCGCGTACCGTAAGGGTTTTTAAGCGGCCCCGCTGGTCTTTATTCACCACATCCAGGCCCATAAGTACCCTTGCTTCCTGCTCCTCATCCGCAAATACACATTGAATCTTGTGGATACCGGTCCGCATCTCTTCCAAATCCTTGGAAAGCAATACGCCGCCCTTGTGGAGCAGTCCCACATGGTCACAAATATCCTCTAATTCGCGGAGATTATGGGAAGCCAGTACCGGTGTCAAACCGCGCTCCGTGATCTCCTTTGCAAAAATACTCTTTACCGCCTGACGCATTACCGGGTCCAGACCGTCAAAGGTCTCGTCGCAAAGCAAATACTTTGTCCCCGCACAAACGCCCAGCAAAATGGACACCTGCTTTTTCATACCCTTGGAAAAGGTACTGATTTTACGGGAGAGCGGAAGTCCCAACTGGTCCATCAGTTCCAGATAACGTTTGCGGTTAAACTTCTCGTATACCGCACCGTAATAGTCCGCCATATCCACCGGCGTACCGTTGTTTAAGTAGTACGCGTCATCGGAAATATAAAACACTTCCTTCTTTGCTACCGGGTTCTCAAATACCGGCGCTTCGTCCACTGTAATCGTTCCTTCGTCGGCCTTTAATACACCCGCTATCATACGAAGCAGGGTGGATTTACCGGCACCGTTGGTTCCTACCATACCGAACACGATACCCTCTTTTATTTCTACGGAAACCCGGTCAACCGCCAACAGTCCGTCAAAGCGCTTTACCACGTTTTCTGCCTTAATCATCCGCTTCACCTCCTACACCTTGTTCCGACGCAGCTGCCTGCATCGCTCCCTGTTTTGCCGCATTTTCCGGCTCTGACACGTCATTGTCCTTCTGCGTCGTCTTACTCTCTTGCCATAAAGCATCCAACAACCCGTGCAACATCTCTTTTGTCATACCGGCTTCCTTTGCTTTGTGTACCAGACACTCCGCTTCTTCCTTTACTTCCTTTTCCCGAAGTGCCAGTAACGCATGCATATCCGCCACAAAGTTTCCTTTCCCCTTTACCGCATAAATCACGCCCCGGCGCTCTAACTCCGTGTAAGCTCGCTGAATCGTATTGGGATTAATGGAAAGCTCCATGGCAAGGCTCCGCACACTGGGAAGGGGTGCATCCTTTTCCAAAACACCGCACAGTACCAGACTCTGAAAGCGTTCCACAATCTGTTCGTAAATCGGCCTGCGGTCCGTGTAATCGATAATAATCACCTGCATCTCCTCCTTTCTTTCCATCCGCCTCGGTTCCGGATGAAACACTTGTTTATTAACTGTACTAGTATGATTAATACAGTTTGAGTATAGCACGGCGCAGGTTCTCTGTCAATGATTTCCTGCGCCGAAAAGTTTTAATATTTTCTTAAGGAGCGGTCTCTACCAATTGTACCACTTGGGAATACATGGTTTGGAACCGGATGGAAAACAGCTTCATGTCATATTCACACGGGCCATATAACGGGTCGGTGCCGTAAAAGATACCCTTTTCCGAATCATATCCCGTAAGTACCACGCAATGCTCCAGATTTTGCCAGTACAGTTCTTCCCCGTCCACTTCCCATACCTGGGCAATGTACGGTGCCTGCAAATTCATGGTAGTCCAGGCCAGTACCGGGGCTTCTTCCACCATGGATAACAGTTCTTCAAAGGAAACCCCTTCTTTCGCTACCGCAACCAATTCGCTATCCGTATTCTGTTTCCCTTTCCGTTCTTCCTCCTTACGTTCCGATTTCTGTTTCTCCCAATCTTCCAAATACCGGTTTGCGGTATCCGCAATTACCGTGGCAAAGCACCCTGCGGAAGCATAGGACTTTCGCGGATTTCCCACAAAAGCTTTTCGGAAATCCGTCTCTCCCCAGGCTCCCTTTGGAATCCATTCGTCCGCCAGCTCGCATTTGTCCGCCGGAATATCATAATAAGAAAGAAGAATTGCCAGTCCCGTCACTTCGCATCCGTGAGGAAGTTCCGGATTTTGCAAAAGGGTATCTACTTCATGAAATACTTTTTGCCTTTCCAGAGAGACCGCCAACGCCTCCTGTTTCACGTTTTCCAACGGTACCAGCGTATAACGGGAGCCGTGACTACAGTAGTAGAATCGCTCATCGGACACCACATACCATCCGTCTTCAAACACTGCCAAAAGCCGGAATTCTTCTCCCGCCGCCGCATATCCGCAAACATCAGCATCCTTACGGGGTGCTCCGAATAACGGTGTATCTCCCTGCGCATACAAGGTTACATCCCCGGAAAGCTTCGTTGCCTCGCTCCACCAGCTTTCGGAACCGTTTACCGGGCTTGCGGTAAGAGCCTCCCGCAGCGGATCCTTTTCCGTCTGCTCTTCCTTGTTTCCTTCCTCATCTGTGACTTCTTCCAAAAGAGCCGACTTCCACATACCGGAAAACCAGCTTTCATACTCCGCCACACCGGAGGGCCCGAAATAATGTACGGTTTTCTCTCCCGCCGTCTCGGCACGTTTTGCCGCCTCTTTTGCTTCCTTCCACTCCGTATACTGCGCCTTCCATGCCGCAAAGGTCCCGTTTCTGGAAAGCAATGTCGCCGTCAAAATAAGGAGTACCGCCACCGTCGCCACCAGAAAAATACCAAAAAATACCGGGAGTATGCCGTCTTTCTTTTCTTCCTTCGAATGCTTTTCCATGACGACCTCCTTCCGGTATTATGTCTTTTCTCTTTACCCTATTTTTCTCTTTTTCTCCGCTCTATATGTTCTACAAGTAACCATACCGTAACGATAAACAACGCCCAAAGCAGCCCCTTCAAAATCAACGCAACGTTCCAAGCCTCATGGGTACGAAACGACTTCTCCAGCATAAAATTGTACTCATAATATACATAATGGGCGTCCCCCAGGACAAATACCACAGGAAGTAATAACACATTACGTAACCCATGGAACAAAACTTTCCGCTTTTCCTTCTTTTCTATGATAAGGAAGACCACCAATGTCACCGGTACCAGCAAAACAAACAGTATCGGAACTGCAGGCCCCATTGCAACCATGGTGTGTATTCCGTCTGTCACCGGATCATCTCCGTAAAAATACGGTTCTATCACCGTCCAAACCAATAAAAACGCCAAAATTCCCAACTGAATTGCATTCATAATGACACAATTCCGGTTCACCGCTGTCTTGTCCCTCTTTCTACCGGTGATCCAACGAAGATACGGAGCCCTTACCAAGAGACAAAGCACAATCAGCGCAAGTGTAATTCCTACTAAGTATAAAAGATAGTTCCCGAACTCCATAACGCTTTCGATATAATAAGCCGAACGGACCAGTACCAACGGAAGAGATACGGCCACTGCCGAAAATGCCACAAAAAAGCTTGTGAACGAATGACTCCCGAGGCAGCCGTCCACCCGTTTCACATCCTTTTCCTCCGCATCCTCAAACAACTCATTGTCCTTCAGTTCCTTTAACTTGTTGACAGCCAAAACCTCCAGCACCACCGCTGCCGCCTCAAGCAAAAGAAGCACCGCAAACCCGATGACCGGCCGGTAAAATCCGTAGGAAATGCCAAACATACAAATCAGTCCCACCACCGACAACGCAACGGAAATCAGTGTTTTCGTTTTGAACGTCGATAAAGCACGGGTAATTAACGCTTTTCGCTGCCGTTCCGCTCTTTTATCCGTTTTTCCTTTTTCTGCAGTATCTTCCTCTGCGCCATCTTCCGCCGGAAGCTGTACCACCGGGCTCTGTGCCATGCGCTCTCCCCGGAGCAGTTCGTCACAGGTTACTCCGTACATCTCCGCAATTGCCGGTATTAACGTAATATCCGGCGCACATTCATCCCGCTCCCAACGGCTCACCGCCTTATTGGATACACTGAGACGGTCCGCCACTTCCTGCTGTGTCATACCGTTCGCCTTTCGTAAGGCTGCCATAAACTGGCCCATAGAATTTCTTGTCATAAAAAACCTCCCAATGAAATAATTTCAACCCAATTCTACAAAATCGGTATAAAAAAGCACAGCCCGCAAACCGAAAATCACTCTCGCAAAGTGAGAAACAACTAAAATTTCACTTCTCTCGGTGCCCCGCCAAAGCTTGCAAAGGTGGCTGTAGCGTCCTTAAAATACAGCACCTGGGTGTTTCCGTCATCCGCAGAATACATGGCCTGCAAATGCGGATACGCATCTAACATGGCCTGACGGGCCTCTCTTCTGTCATCCTCAATCAGTTCCCCTGCCACACGAAGCCAGGTTCCTTCCATAAAGGCACATATCTCCGCCTTCGGATTCGCAAGGAGTTGCTTCGACACCGGCTTCACCTTACCGGTCTGAATGTAAAGCCTGTCCTCAAAAATATGTACCGTACCGAACGGTCTTACTCTCGGCTGGTCACCCTCCACCGTTGCCAGATAATAGGTCCCTGCCTTCTTTAAAAACTCGTAAACTTCCTGCATATTGCTACCTCCTCCGTTTGTCATATCACTTAATTTATGCAATATTCTATGGTCGCATAAATTCTATATTAAGTATGATATAAGGCGGAAGAAAAGTCAAGTATTGACTTCCGCGCAGGCGGTGCACTTCGCGCTTACCCGCATCTTCACTCCGTTTCGGTCCGTCCAGTACCAACGTCCACCGGACGTTGTGGACCTTCGCGACACAGTCGCTCAGTCGTGGGCGCGTTCGCATGACTGCGCAACTGCATGTGAGCAAGCTCACGCAGTTTGCTCGCATGCTCACTTTGCCTGCACGGACATTGCCTGCACGAAAGAAAAGAGCACCGCCTATGCGATGCTCTCTAAGCTGGGGTACAAGGATTCGAACCTTGAGATGACGGAGTCAGAGTCCGTTGCCTTACCGTTTGGCGATACCCCAAAAATATTCCGCTGTACTACAGCCACGAATGATATTATATCCAATCTTTTTAAAAAATGCAAGTACTTTTTTAATTTTTTTTATTTTTCTCTTAAACCCTATTAACACCTGTCAATATATTCTGTCCCCAGATATACCGGGACCTCTGCTTTTGCAACATGTTCTACTATTTTTTTCAAACATCCCGGCCGTGTTTTTACCTTATCGTCCAACTTCTCCAACGGCATCCATACGCTCTCCTCCATACCAAAATCCGTTTCCGTCGGTGTTTCTCTCTTCTCCCCGCTTAATTTCGCCGTAAAAATGTGCAAAACCCGATGGGTATACTCCGGATATAGTTTGCGATATTCTTCACTTATATTGATTTCCTCTGCCAGCGCCACGAACCGCTCCACCAAAACCTCATATCCGGTTTCCTCCCTTACCTCACGAACCACCGTCTGCTCCATATTCTCATATTGCTTCTGACCGCCGCCCGGTAAATCATAATAGGTATCTCCGTCCTCTCCCTTGCAACGGTTCAGTAAAATAGCACCGTTTTCTATAATAATTGCTTTTGATGCACAACGAATTGCCATAACCAGCCCTCCTCTTTTCTTTAGCATAATCCCTTTTCACAAAAATTACAACGAAAAAGTGTATCTTATTACACTTTTCATTGTTTTTCTCTTCGTTCCATGCTATACTCTACTTGTAAGCAAAACAACAGCTTACATCCCGCGGCTCGGGGACGGCACCCATAACAAAAAACAGTACCGCACAATATCCGGAGCAAAACACCAACCGGATACCTCGGCGTCTTGTACGCCTACAAATCTTCTGTGAGAGGGGAAGACACCCATGACAAAAAACGTAACGGTAACAGATGCACAAGGAAACATGATCGGCACCACTTACCCCAAGCGGGCGCGTGGGCTCATTAAGAATGGACGGGCGATTTTCGTGGACGACTGTACCATTCGTTTGTCCGGAAAACCGGAGCCGTCCGATACATACAACACATCGGAGGTAAATCAAATGAATTATATCTTTTTAAATCCACGGAATTGGTCTTTTGATCAGATGCAGAATAACAATCAAAACAACTTCAGCTACGGCAGAAACAACGGATTTTCACAATCCTTTCCGGCAGAACGCAGCTTTATCAACGACTTCGACGGCAGTTTGGTGGAAAGCCTTCTGTTCGGTGACTGGAACACTTCCTATGCCCGTGCGGTTTCCAAGGAGCTTTCCCTGCTTCCGGATACGGATTACTGCTTCGTATTCTGGTTAAACGGCGGCGAAAATGACAAAAACAGCGAAGTCTGCCGGTTACAGATTTCTTTCGGCGGCAACTGGGACGATTGTTATACCTACAAATTAAACCGGAACTACATCAAACCGGTTCTGCACAAGGACGGTTGGGAATTGTATTCTATCCCATTCCGCACCCCGGTTGCCTATACTTCTGTGACTACACAGTCCGGCAATAGCGACACAGCTCCTACGGTAGCCACCTACCTTGCTTTTGTTGCAGGCAACGCCCCGATGGCAATAAAGCCTGCCAAGGAATTAGAAGCTTATAGCGATTGGGAGGATGCCCCGGACGAATTCGCAAGCGAGCGTCCGCAGCGTCACAATCTGGTATTTGCGGACGGTTGGCCGAGCATCAGCCAGTACGGCGGCGATAAGTACTCCACCGAAGCGTTACGGGCAAAGAAGGCCCGTCGTATGGCAGAGGCTTCCACGCCAAATGCAGGTACTGCCCACAACAGCAGAATAGACCTTAACGCGGTTGATTGGAGCAAACCGGCGGAAGTACAAAAAGCGCTGGAAACTCTTTCCGACAGTCTGAGAGAGCAAGCAGCCAACTTAGAGGAACACTCAGATGAAGTATTCGACCTCATCGATGATTTGCAGGCACGCTGCGAAGAGCTTCGAAACAAAGCAGAGGCGCTAGGTGAACAAATCGGTGTGACATCAAAGTCCTTCGGCAAAACCGTAGACCTTTCCGTACGAGTTTCCGTATTAAAAGATGAGTTGACTACCCTGAAAGACAATTCGGAACCGTTATTTGTTCGTTCCTGCGGCGCCGACCTCGAGGTTCTTACCCAGAGAATGTCCGACGATGCCGGAGAAGCTTATATGGATTCTTTGGAAGCCGGGCTGGATGCTTTGGAAAGTCAGGCGGATGACATCGAAGGAAAGTTGGATGACATCGAACAGATGCTGGAAGCTATCGAAGATGAAGCAAATGGCGAAGAATAATTATTTCCTTACACAATCGGTTAAAGACTGATTTCATATGTGGATGATAGACCGATCCATTTATATTTTCAAAAATTTACGGCAGAGCGCTTGAAGCTCTGCCGTTTCTAATTTTCTTTACACTCTCACTCCCCACACAGCAAGCGGCACCTGCTCCGTCGGTACCGTCAGCTTTTTCTCTTCAATCAACTTTTCCAGAAGGAACGCCGCCACATCCAGACGATGGTGAATCTTTGCCACATCACCGCACTGACTCTTTACCGCTGCCGGAGCGTGCTCCGTTAACATCTTCTCTGCCTGTTCGGAAATCCGAAGCATGCAGTCACATACAAGCTCCGTCATCGGTGCCACAAGTTCCTGTACATCCTTATATATTTCCGCGGTAAATACCGGAAAGTTTGCGAAAAGCACGCCGTCCGCACAGGTAATAAAGCCTTTCTCAATCAACTCCGGTAAAACCGCACTGTCTCTGTCCGCCTCACTGTTTAACACAGCCCCGCACATTACCTCTGCCTTCTCAAAAAAGTCCGCATGATCATAACATTGACACCCGCTGATTGCATTATAGTTTTCCGCCGAGAACCATGCCGTTCCCGCCTGATTCCAGGTCTCCATGGTAACTCCCATGAAGTGATAATTCACATAGTCGTTATCACATCCAAAAATCCAGCCGTTTCCACCCAGAGCAAGCTTTGGCATCTTACCTAACGGAGACTTTTCTCCAGCCTGATTAAATGCATTCACCATAGCGATATTTAACATTGCAAACAACAAACGGTTGTCATCAAACTGATTTCCCGCAAAGTCCAGTGCACGGAATTCCGGCAATAAAGCAACCGCCTTTTCATACACCTGAGCGGCCACACCGGCATATACCGATGCGGTATTCTTCACAAACTCCTTCTCGTACGCATCCGTCACAATCACCAGATTGGTCTGATACTTATTTCCCACCTTCGTCAGTACTTCTGCCGCCTCTAAGGTCTCAATCTCCTCCTCCAAATACGGTGCGGACACCCCAAGCTCCATGGACAGCTCCTCCATACTCATTGGCGTGTAGTACGCCGCCAGCATAATTGCTCCCGGAAGCTTTCTGCGAAACAGTGCGCTGTAGTGATTCAAATCACCCCAGAAGTCAAGTTTGAATGTTCCCGGATTGTAACTCTTTTCACCTAATTTTCTCATCATACCGATACCCTCTTTCAATAATTTTCGTGTTTTGAACAAATGATACTTCACCATTTCCAAACTGATATCCTGTTCTTTCGCGATTTCACTGCAGCTTTTGTTGTCCACATAGTAGGCCACACACACCTCTCTGTGAGTCTTTGAAAGTAAGGACAACTCCCGACGCAGTAAGTAAATCTGCGTATCCTGTTCCTCCGCTTCCAAATACTCCTCCTCCGGTGCGGGAATATAATTTCCCATATATTCCTCTTCGGAATGTGTTTCGGTTCTGCCCCGCAGTTCTTCCCTCTTAATAAATTTGCGGAAGGTATTGTCTGCGATTCTCCAGGCAAAGCCCCAAAACGCTTCTTCCTTCTCCAGATTTTTCGCGGAAGCCAGAATCTCACACACAATCTCGGAAGCCAGATCCTCGACTTTATCTTTCTCATAAAGTCTGCCGTAAGCGTAACCGTAAATTGCGGTCAGATTTTCCGATATCAGTTCGGATGCGAGTTCTTGTGTCATTTTTGTTCTCCTTTTTCGAAAGCTTTCATACATATAGTATCGAGGTCTTGTCATCGGCTAATGTTTTTTTGAAATTTGTCATAAAATATTATAACAAAAAATATCTTGGAACACTATGCCGATTATTGACAGAAAGCCTAAAAACCACTATAATAGAAGGTAGCGTAACTGTATCGTTACAAAACAAATTTTTAGAAAGAAAGGAAGACTAAAATGAACAATATGCCAAAGGTAAAAATCGGTATTGTTGCTGTTAGCCGTGACTGCTTCCCGGAAAGCCTGTCCGTTAACAGAAGAAAGGCAGTAGTTGCTGCTTACGCTGCAAAGTACGGTATGGACGACATCTATGAGTGTCCGGTATGTATCGTAGAGAGCGAAATTCAGATGTTAGAAGCTGTTGAGGATTTAAAGAAGAACGGATGTAACGCACTTTGCGTATACCTCGGTAACTTCGGTCCGGAAATCGCTGAGACCTTGCTTGTTAAGCACTTCGACGGTCCGGCTATGATTTGTGCAGCTGCAGAGGAGTCCCAGAACGACCTTATGGACGGCCGTGGCGACGCTTACTGTGGTGTACTTAACGCAAGCTACAACTTAAAGCTTCGTAACTTAAAGGCATACATTCCGGAGTACCCGGTTGGTACCGCTGAAGAGTGTGCTGATATGATTAAGGAATTCGTTCCGATTGCAAAGGCTATCGTTGGTCTTCGCAACTTAAAGATTATCTCCTTCGGTCCGAGACCGCTCAACTTCCTTGCTTGTAACGCTCCGATTAAGCAGCTTTACAACCTTGGTGTTGAAATCGAGGAGAACTCCGAGCTTGACCTTTTCGAAGCATTCAACAACCATGCAGGCGATGCAAGAATCCCGGGCGTTGTGAAGGAAATGGAAGAAGAGCTTGGTGCAGGCAACAAGAGACCGGAAGTTCTCGAGAAGCTTGCTCAGTATGAGCTTACCTTGCTTGACTGGGTTGAGGCACACAAGGGCAGCCGTGAGTACGTTGCTATCGCTGGTAAGTGCTGGCCGGCATTCCAGACACAGTTCAAGTTCGTTCCGTGTTATGTTAACAGCCGTCTGACCGCAAAGGGTATTCCGGTATCTTGTGAAGTAGATATCTACGGTGCTCTTTCCGAGTTCATCGGTACTGTTGTATCTGAGGATATCGTTACCTTACTTGATATCAACAACTCCGTTCCGGCTGATATGTACAAGGAAGCAATCGAGGGCAAGTTCCCGTACACCCACAAGGATACCTTCATGGGCTTCCACTGCGGTAACACCGCTTCCTCTAAGCTTGCTTTCTGCGAGATGAAGTATCAGAAGATTATGGCTAGAAACCTTCCGATCGAGTGCACCAACGGTACCCTCGAGGGTGATATCGCTCCGGGCAAGATTACGTTCTTCCGTCTTCAGTCCACTGCTGATGCACAGATTCGTGCATACATTGCAGAGGGTGAAGTTCTTGATGTTCGTACCAAGTCCTTCGGTGCAATCGGCGTATTCGCTATTCCGGAAATGGGACGTTTCTACCGTCACGTATTGATCGAGAGAAACTACCCGCACCACGGTGCAGTAGCATTCGGTCACTTCGGAAAGGCTCTCTTCGAGGTATTTAAGTATCTCGGTGTTGAAGAGGTTAAGTTCAACCAGCCGAAGGGTATGCTTTACCCGACCGAGAATCCGTTTGCTTAAAGCTTAATACGGTATCTTACAGGGCCGTCCCGAAAGGGGCGGCCTTTTTATTGTCGTGCGCCAGAGATTTTCGTGTTCTACTCTGCCACAAGTAAAAAGATACTTCCAAGCACTCTTTCTCCTGCTTCGGATATAATGTTTTCTAACCACTCCGTCCATTATTCCCCTAAGCGTTACGCAACCGCTCCAACGCGGCCTCCTTGCCGCGTGTCGCTTATTCGGACATCCTTGTCCGAATTATTGCTGCCTACTAACGGAGTGCTAAGAAAACCTAATATCCTACGCCAAGTTCATTCGTACTTGGAAGTATCTTTTCACTTAGTTCTAGTTTATTAACACGAAAATTTCCGGCGCACTCGCATTCCAAAAGCCCTCTATCTTTCTGTAAAAGGCCGCTGCAAGATACCGTAAGGTTATGGCGATATTCCCTCTCTTTTTCCGTTACTTCGAACGAAAGACTCTATCCGGAGTACGAGAAAAGAGGTATATAAAATCGTGGGCTCCTACTTATTTGCAACCTCTAAAAAAGAAAATATAAGAATGGGGCTGCGCACTTACATGCACAGCCCCGGCTTTTTTCTCTTCTTTATTACACCTGGAATACGCCCAGCTTTTTATTGATTTCAGCCGCGATTGCCTTTAAGACTGCGGACTGCCTGGAGATTCCTCTTACTACGTCATTAACAAGGGAAATAGATGCCAAGGTCTCCTCTGTACCTGCCGCATTCTCCTCGGAGATTGCCGTCAGGCTTTGTACGATATCGATAACATTGATACGGGCTTCATCCATCTGCTCCGTCTGCTTGGTTACCTTATTCACCATCGCGAAGGAGTCCTCAATGCCCTGTAATACCTCGGAAATCTTTATGTTGGTCTCCTTCATATCCACATCCTGCTGTTGTACAATGTCACGTACATACTGCATGGTCTCCACCGCCTCGGTGGAATCTGCCAAAAGAAGTTCCGCAATTTCGGAAATCTGTAATGCGGACTCATTACACTGCTCCGCAAGCTTCTGAATCTGTGCCGCAACCACCGCAAAACCGCGCCCCTGTTCTCCCGCTCTTGCTGCTTCGATGGATGCATTCAGAGCAAGGAGGTTGGTCTCATCCGCAATGGAGGTAATAATTGCGGTTGCCTCCTGAATCTTCTGTGCGGACTCATTGGTGGTATTGGTCTGCTCGTGAATCTTTGCAATGGACTGAATTACCTTTTGATTCGTCTTATTTAACTCATTGAAGGTCTCCTGCGCGGACTGACCTGCATTCTGCATCATTTTTGCATTCTCGTTCAGCGCCGCCGTATCATCCATGTTACCGCTGATCATATTACCGATGGTTACGACGTTGTCGGTTGCGTTCTGGGTCTCTTCCGCCTGATTACCGGCACCTTCCGCAATCTCACCTACCGCATTTTCTACCTGATTGATACTGTCTACGGTCTCACGGGTCTGTAACTTCAACTGATTTGCCAAATCATCCATGGTAACACACTGATTTTTAATCTCGGTTACAATGCCCAACAGGTCTTCCTTTAGCTTTGCAATGGAACGACCGATATTTCCGATTTCGTCCGGACGCTTTAACATCTTCTCCGCAACTTCCACATTCAGGTTACCTTCGGAAAGTTCTTCCAGTGCAACGATACCCTTATTCAAAGCCTTCGTCATATTGGTTACAATAAGGATCCCGGCAACAATCGCAAATAAAATCACAACAAAAATAATCGTAGAAATGTTATAGGAAATAATCTTACCGCCTTCATCCACATGCTCACGGCTGATACCGGTAAATACCATACCAATCGGCGTTTTCCCGCCCTCATTATAAAGCGGCATGTAATATGCCAGATACGGCTTTCCGCCAAGTTCCGCTTCTTCTATAAAATAGCTCTCTCCGCCTTTTAAAACCTTACTTACAACCTCCGCGTTCGCCTTTTCACCTACCAGGCGTTTCCCTGCCTCATCCGTCAGCGTCGTCAGATAACGGGTGTCTCCGTAAAACACGGAAACTTCTACATCGGATTCCTTCTTAATGCTGTCCACCATTTCCATATGTCCGGAAATACTGTGGTCCCCCTTCACCATCTCACCGGCGTCATTTATGAGAAAGTCTCCCTCGCCGATATGCATTAACGTATTATTTACGGATATTGCCGTGGCATGCAACGAAGTATTCAGTTTATCTTCTAAAACGTTAGCAATTGTCACCTTACTGAGCTGCATTACCGCTACACCCAAAAGTAATACAGGGAACAATATGATACAAATCAATTTCCCTCGCAACTTCATTTTTAATTTCATTTGTACACCTCCGAACATATATACAAAATAGTAATTTTCACCTACTCATTTGCTATTATAACATATTCTTCAAAATATTTCCACAACTTTTTAAAATTAATATATTATGCGTGATATTTTTATGTGTAGAACCACAAAATGCGTGTTATTTAAAAAAATTTAAAATATATCGCAGATGTATTATAATTATACAGGAGGCGTACCTTTCGGCCGCCTCCTCCTCTTTGTCTTATTCCGTCTCGGATAGCAAATCCTCCTATCTCGCCTTATCCGCCAAAAATGCCGGATTGATGGCATAGAAGTTCTTGGAATATTATCCTGCACGATACGAAGACTCTCACCAAACCGCTGGAAATGCACGATTTCCCGTTCGCGAAGATAGCGAATCGGGTCTCCCTTGGACTGGAAGAAAGTAGAGGTAAACGGTACGCCGCCCGCAGCCTGCGGCCAAAGACCCAAGGTATGGTCCACATAATACTTGTCAAAGCCGGATGCCGCAATCTCCTCCGGCGTCAGGTCTTTGGTGAGCTAGTGGATAATGGCACTAACAATTTCCATATGAGCAAGTTCTTCTGTGCCCACAGGCGCATCGGTATTGCGCATTTACATAGAGAATCTCGCAACTCTGTTCCAAAATTTAACCTTATAATCACGCATATCAATCACTTCTTTCCGAGCAACTCAACCAATCGGCGAGCCGCTTCCTTTGTATCCTCCGGACTGCCGAAGGTAGAAAAGCGGAAATAGCCTTCCCCACAAGCACCAAATCCTTCGCCCGGAGTACCGACCACCTGGATTTCTTTCAGCAAATAATCAAAAAAATCCCAACTGCCCATACCATCAGGACACTTCATCCAGATATACGGCGCATTTTTTCCACCGCAATACCAAATTCCAAGCTTATCCAATGCTTCCATCAAAACCTTGGCATTGCTTTTATAAATTCCTATGTTCTCACGAATTTGTCTCTGTCCTTCCGGAGTAAAGACAGCCGCCCCGCCCTTTTGGATAATATAAGATACACCGTTAGTCTTCGTAGTACGGTTACGTACCCACATCGCATTGAGATTCATACCATTTCGTACAAGCTGTTGCGGAATTACAGTATACCCAAGACGCGTGCCTGTAAACCCAGCCGTCTTGGAAAGTGAACAAATCTCAATCGCACAAGTCTTGGCCCCCTCCAATTCAAAGATGCTGTGTGGCAACGTCTCATCCTCAATAAAGGCTTCATATGCTGCGTCAAAAAGAATAACGGAACCATTCTCGTTTGCAAAATCCACCCAAGCCTGAAGCTGCTTACGATTAAATACCGCACCGGTCGGATTATTCGGCGAACAGATGTAGAGAATATCTGCTTTCACCTCTTCACTCGGTTCCGGCAAAAATCCGTTTTCCTTACCCGATGCAAGATGCACTATTGTTCTTCCTGCCATGACATTGGCATCTACATATGCAGGATATGCGGGCTCTATCACAAGAGCTGAACTTCCGCGGTCAAATAAATCGAGGATATCTCCAAGTTCATCACTGGCACCGCTGGACACAAACACTTCATCAGCCGAAATCTCCACGCCTCTTAGGGCATAATAATTTGCAATGGTTTTTCGCAAAAAAGGTGCGCCACATTCCGGCATATAACCATGAAAACTCTCCTTTATTGCCTGATCATTCACCGCTTCATGTAAAGCCTGAATTACAGCATCCGGAAGCGGAAGCGATACATCTCCGATGCCCATGCGGTAAAGGCGCTTCTCCGGATTTGCTTCAAGATATGCCTTCGTCTTCTGAGCAATATGAAAGAAGAGATAGGAATCTTTTAAGTCTGCGTAATGCATATTAGGTGTAATCATATCGTTGTCTCTCCTTCGTATATAATTTCTGCCGGACCGGTCATGATCACTGTATGGTCCGATGCGATCTGAATCTTCAGCGTTCCTCCATCTAAATGAACAGAGATAGGCGTATCATAATCACAGAACTTTTTTTCTATAGCTGCCATGGTACTGGCACAAGCTCCCGTTCCGCACGCCATTGTTACTCCACTTCCTCTTTCCCATACTCGCATCCGCAGTTCCTTATCAGAGAGAACTTGTACAAATTCTACATTGACACCTCCCGGAAACGCAGAATGATGCTCAATCTTTGGTCCCAGTGTGGTAAGCGGAGCTTTTTCAATATCATCCACGAAAATGACAGCATGCGGATTGCCGACCGAAACCGGAATATAATGAATCTCTGTATTATCCACATACAAAATATTCTCTTTCTCTGGCACTGCAATTCCCATATTGACAGTTACCGTTTTCACCACACCCCCACTCAGGTGCAAATCAAGATATTTAATTCCGGACAGGGTTTCTATTTTTAGGTTGGTCTTATCGGTATATCCTTTATCATACACATATTTCCCGACACAACGAATCCCGTTACCGCACATCATTGCTTCACTTCCGTCAGCATTAAAGATGCGCATTTTGAAATCCGCAACATCAGACGGAGAAATATAAATCATTCCATCCGAACCGGCACCGAAATGACGCTCGGATAATCTTGTCGAAAGTTCTGCAATGTCCGACGGAACTTCTCCATAAACATACAAATAGTCATTTCCCAAACCATGCATCTTTGTAAATTTCATATCATTCACCTCTCATTTCGCATCTATTGTTGAGATTCCTAATGTAACCTCCTCCAGTACATCCAGAAGCATTCTCACTGTATCAAGAGAGGTCAGCATTGTAATATTATTCTGTGCCGCACAGCACCGAATGGCAACTCCGTCACCATAGTGCTTTCCCGATAATATCGCACGGGTATTTATTACATAACTAACATATCCGGCACGGATAGAATCCAACACTTCCTCACTGCCTTCGCTCGGCTTACGGCGAATCCTTGTACGTATTCCGTTTGTCTTTAAAAATTCGCCCGTAACAGTAGTCGCTTCTATATTAAAACCCATATTATAAAATCGGCGCACAAGCGGCAACATTTCTTCTTTGTCTTCATCAGCAACACTAACTACAACCGTTCCGTAGTTGCGCAGCGTCAATCCGGATGCAACCATTGCTTTATATGCTGCACGGTGAAGTTTTTTATCGTATCCGATTGCCTCCCCGGTTGACTTCATTTCAGGCGATAAATAGGCATCCATGCCACGAAGTTTTGAAAATGAAAACGCCGGAGCTTTTACATAAAAACGTTCTTTTTCTTTCGGGTAAGTTTCCACGATACCTTGTTCTTTCAAGGATACTCCAAGGCTGACTAAGGTAGCAATATCAGCAAGCCTATAGCCTGTTGCCTTGGAAAGAAACGGTACCGTTCTCGAGGAACGAGGATTTACCTCAATAATGTAAACATCTTCATGCTCGTCCACAATGAACTGAATGTTGAACAACCCGATAATTCCGATGCCGAGCCCGAGTTTTTCGGTATAATCCAAAATCGTCTTTTTCACCTTCTCCGAAATGCTGTAAGAAGGGTAAACGCTGATGGAATCGCCGGAATGCACGCCGGTTCTCTCCACAAGTTCCATAATTCCCGGCACAAACACATGCTTCCCGTCACAAATAGCATCTATTTCAACTTCTTTTCCCCGGATATACTTATCCACTAAAACCGGCTTATCCTCATCAATCTCCACAGCGGTCTTAAGATAGTTGCGAAGATCTTCTTCTTTGGAAACAATCTGCATCGCTCTGCCACCGAGTACAAAGCTTGGCCGCACAAGCACAGGATAACCGATTTCTTCTGCGGCCTTGATCCCCTCCTCTATGCTGGTTACCGCCTTTCCCTTCGGTTGCGGAATGCACAGAGAACTGAGAAGTTTTTCAAACGCATCACGGTTTTCGGCACGTTCGATTGCATCACAGTCGGTACCGATAATCTTAACTCCTCGGGCATGTAACGGTTCTGCCAGATTGATTGCCGTCTGACCGCCAAGTGTTGCGATAACACCCTCCGGCTTTTCCAACTCAATCACATTCATGACATCTTCCACGCAAAGTGGTTCAAAATAAAGTTTATCGGAGCAGGTATAATCGGTAGAAACCGTCTCGGGATTGTTGTTTATGATAATTGCTTCATATCCCGCCGCCTTGATTGTCTGTACGGCATGAACCGTAGAATAATCGAACTCCACACCCTGACCGATACGAATCGGTCCGGAACCAAGCACAATCACCTTCTTTTTGGCTGAAATAACCGACTCGTTTTCCTCTTCATAGGTGGAATAGAAGTACGGAATATAACTGTCGAATTCAGAAGCACAGGTATCAATCATCTTGTAGACAGGTACGATGCCGTTTGCCCTACGCAGATCGAAGATTTGCGTCTCCGGCAGCTTCCAGAGCATACCGATTTCCTTATCGCCAAAGCCCATTTTCTTTGCCTCCCGCAAAACCTTCGCATTGCCCGGATTATCTATAATCTCCTTTTCTTCCTCAACAATATTACGTAATTTACGGATAAAAAAATTGTCAATCGCGGTCGCATCAGCAATTTTACCAATACTGCAGCCAAGTCGTAACAGCTGTGCCATCGCATAAATACGGTCATCGGTACCGATTTTAATGTAAGCTAACAGGTCTGCTTCCGACATCCCATCAAACTTTGGATGATATAAATGAATAAGTCCGATTCCCAAGGAACGAATGGCTTTTAAAAGACTTTCTTCTACCGTTCTCCCGATACTCATCACCTCACCGGTCGCTTTCATCTGCGTAGAAAGGGAATTATTGGCATCCGCAAACTTATCAAACGGAAAACGCGGCATTTTAGTTACCACATAGTCCAAGGTGGGCTCAAAGGAAGCAGGTGTATTCGCAATTTGAATTTCATCCAACGTCATTCCCACACCGATTTTTGCCGATACACGTGCAATCGGATACCCGCTTGCTTTGGATGCCAGTGCAGAAGAACGGGACACTCTCGGATTCACTTCAATAAGATAATATCGAAAAGAGTTCGGATCCAGAGCAAACTGTACATTGCAACCGCCTTCGATTTGCAGTGCACGAATGATTCTCAGTGCACTATCACGAAGCATATGGTATTCCTTATTCGTAAGTGTTTGCGAAGGGCAGACCACAATAGAGTCGCCGGTATGGATACCGACAGGATCAAGGTTTTCCATATTACAAATTGTAATCGCTGTATCATTACTGTCACGCATCACTTCGTACTCAATCTCTTTGAACCCCTTGATGCTCTTTTCAATTAATACCTGACGGACCGGAGAAAGGGACAAGGCATTTTTCATAAGCGTTAAAAATTCTGTCTCGTTATCAGCAAATCCACCTCCTGTCCCGCCAAGCGTAAAAGCAGGGCGAAGCACAACCGGATACCCTATTTTTTTTACAACCTCCAAACCTTCCTCTACGGAACACGCAATATCGGACGGCAACACCGGTTCTCCCAGTTCTTCACAGAGTTCCTTAAATAATTCCCGATCCTCGGCACGCTCAATTGAGCTGCTTTTTGTACCAAGGAGTTCTACACGACACTCAGAAAGTATCCCTTTCTTTTCTAGCTGCATAGCAAGGTTAAGGCCGGTCTGACCACCGATGCCCGGTAAGATTGCATCCGGGCGCTCGTAGCGAATAATCTTTGCAACGTATTCCAGTGTCAACGGCTCCATATACACTTTATCAGCAACAGAAGTGTCAGTCATAATTGTAGCCGGATTGGAATTGCAAAGAATCACCTCATACCCTTCCTCTTTCAACGCAAGGCATGCCTGTGTTCCGGCATAGTCAAATTCCGCAGCCTGACCGATGACGATAGGACCGGAACCAATGACAAGCACTTTTCTAATATCCGTTCTCTTGGGCATTGCTCTTTTCCTCCTCCATCAATTTTATAAAACGATCAAACAGATATGCACTATCCTGCGGTCCCGGTGCACTTTCCGGATGATACTGTACACTGAATACTTTATCTCTATCACACTTCACACCCTCAATCGTCTGATCCAACAGATTGATATGAGTAATCGTCAATTCTGTATCTGCCAAACTGCCGGCATCTACCGCATAGGAGTGATTCTGCGAAGTAATTTCAATTTTATTTGTTTCCAAATTTCTTACCGGATGATTTCCGCCACGATGTCCAAACTTCAACTTATACGTTTCGGCTCCGTATGCCAATGAAATAATCTGATGTCCGAGACAAATCCCAAAGATAGGATATTTGCCGACTAGGGATTTTATTGTCGAAACAGTTTCCGGTACATCGGTAGGATCTCCGGGGCCATTGGAAATAAATATCCCGTCCGGTTTCATTTCTTCGATTGCATCTGCTGAAGTATTCCACGGCACCACAGTCACCTTGCAGCCTCGTTTCACCAAGGAACGCACAATGTTCCTTTTCATACCACAGTCAATCGCAACCACATGATACTTTTGCGTTTCCGCCAAAAATTCCATTCCTTCTTTACAGCTCACACGTGATACTGCATCCTTAGGAATTTCATATGTTTTCAGTAGTTCCAGGCCCTCTTCAAGCGAAGTAGAGGCATTTGTTATCAAAACCTTCCTACTTCCGTAATTTCGAACCGAACGCGTCAGCTTACGCGTATCAACACCGTACACTCCCGGAATTTTATATTTCTTCATAATTTCTGAAAGTGTGGCTGTACTTCTGAAATTGGAAGGTTCATCATTATATTCCCGGACAATAAGCGCACCGATTGTTGGCGTTATCGTCTCATAATCATCATCAGCCATTCCATAGTTTCCGATTAGCGGATAGGTCATCACTACCGCCTGATAGGTGTAAGACGGATCCGATACAATCTCCTGGTACCCAACCATTGAAGTATTAAAAACAATTTCACACGCCTTATCGTCGGTATCACCGAAAGCGTATCCGTAATACTCCTGCCCATCCTCTAAAATTATCTTTCTGTTGTACTCCCTTATCATTTCGGCACCTCATTTCTTCACAAGAGACAATTTTTGCTCAAACCGGTCCTTTCTGGTATCCGTCGGAACTGTCGTGGGATACTCCCCACAAAAGCAGGCACTGCAAAAGCCATCATTCTCAATCAAAGAGTACAGTTTGTCTACCGGCAAATAACCGAGAGAGTCTGCCCCAATCATATCGGATATTTCAGAAACCGTGTGCTTACAGGCAATCAGATGGTCTTCTGAATCAATATCCGTACCATAATAACAAGGATGCAGAAATGGCGGTGAAGAGATACGCATATGGATTTCTTTTGCTCCTGCCTCCCGTATTAATTTTACGATACGCCCACTGGTTGTCCCCCGAACGATAGAATCATCAATCAGCACGACCCGCTTTCCTTTGACCACATCTCCGATTGCAGAGAGTTTGATTTTTACCTTATCCAGTCTGTCACCGGGAGCAATAAAGGTTCTGCCGATGTACTTATTCTTAATCAACCCGATACCGTAAGGAATGCCCGATGCTTCACTGTATCCGAGCGCTGCATCCAATCCCGAATCCGGCACACCGATTACGATATCGGCATCAACCGGATGTGTTTTAGCCAGTATATGTCCTGCACGAACACGGGCGGTATGCACCGAAATGCCGTCAATCACCGAATCGGGACGTGCGAAATAGATATACTCAAAGATGCAGTTTTTTTTATCTTTCTTTTTACAATGTTCTTTCCGTGAAACGACACCGTTCTTTGTAAACACAAGAATTTCTCCCGGCTCCACATCGCGAATCACCTCTGCACCAACCGCATGGATGGAACAACTTTCCGAGGCAACCACATACATACCGTCAGGGGTCTTGCCGTAACAGAGCGGCCGGAATCCGTAAGGATCTCTTGCGCAAATTAACTTTTGCGGTGACATTAACACTAAGGAATAGGCACCATCCAGCGTATTCATTGCCTGACTTACTGCATCTTCAATGGAAGGCGCATGTAGTCGTTCTTTCGTTACAATGTAGGCAATCGTTTCCGTATCGCTTGTTGTATGAAAAATGGCACCCGAAAGTTCTAATTCAGTTCTAAGTTCCGCTGCATTTGAAAGATTTCCGTTATGCGCCAATGCCATCCTGCCCTTCTGGTGATTCACCTCAATAGGCTGGCAATTATTTCGATTTGATCCTCCGGTAGTACCGTACCGTACATGGCCTACTGCCATAGTTCCTTGCGGCAAGTGGGATAGGATATCACCCGTAAAGACCTCACTGACAAGCCCCAAATCCTTATGGGATACAAACACTCCGTCATCATTGACTACAATGCCACAACTTTCCTGACCTCTGTGTTGAAGCGCATATAACCCATAGTACGTGATACCCGCTACATTCGTCGGTTCGGTTGCGATTACACCAAACACTCCACATTCTTCGTGAATACTCATACGTTACCTCCGTTCGAATGCATACATGCTGCATCGATGAATCCTTTAAATAACGGATGCGGCTTATTGGGTCTGCTCTTAAACTCCGGATGATACTGAACTCCCACATGGAACGGTCGCTCGGTAAGCTCCACGGTCTCAACCAATTTCCCATCGGGTGAAATACCACTCAGTGTCAGACCATTTTCCTGAAACATCTCCCGGTAGTCATTATTGAACTCATAGCGATGTCTGTGACGTTCACTGATAGAGGAAGTTCCATAGCAACGCTCCATCGTGGTTCCCTTTTGAATATGGCAAGGATATGCACCCAGACGAAGCGTTCCTCCTTTATCAATGTCGTCGCTTTGTCCCGGGATAAAGTCGATTACCTTGTGCCGGCAAAGCTCATCAAACTCACCGGAGTTGGCATCTTTTATGCCTAACACATTTCTGGCGTACTCAATTACGGCAATCTGCATACCGAGACAAATACCGAAATACGGAATCTCTTTTTCCCTTGCATACTTTGCTGCCTGAATCATGCCTTCAATCCCACGGCTTCCGAACCCTCCGGGAACAAGGATACCATCAATCCCCATAAACATTTTTTCAGCATTTTCGGCAGTGATTCCTTCCGAATCAATCCAATGAATCTTCACATGAGTATTGTGATAATATCCGGCATGACGAAGTGCCTCAGCAACCGAGAGATATGCATCATGAAGCCCCACATACTTTCCCACAAGACCAACATTTACATAGCGCTGTCTCTCCTTAATACGCTCTACCATTGCCGTCCATTCGGTAAGATTGGGCTCTTGTGCAGCGATCCCAAGCTCGCGGCAAACAATCGAAGAGAAATTGGACTTTTCCAACATAAGCGGTGCTTCATACAAGTTCGGCAACGTGATGTTTTCTATCACACAATCCGGTTTTACATTGCAGAACATGGAAATTTTCTTAAAAATAGCTTCCTCCAAGGGTTCATCGCAACGTAGCACCACGATGTTCGGGTTTATCCCCATACCTTGCAGTTCCTTTACTGAATGCTGTGTAGGCTTAGATTTATGTTCATCCGAACCACGCAGAAAAGGCACCAGCGTCACATGAATAAACAGACTGTTCTCCCTTCCTACCTCCAAAGAGATTTGGCGGACAGCTTCAAGAAACGGCTGCGACTCCATATCCCCGATGGTTCCACCGATTTCGGTAATCACTACATCAGCATTCGTCTTCTTACCGACACTGTAAACAAATTCTTTAATTTCATTGGTAACATGAGGAATGACCTGTACGGTAGACCCCAGGTACTCTCCACGACGCTCTTTGTTCAAGACATTCCAATAAACCTTACCGGTTGTCAGGTTAGAGTATTTGTTCAGATCTTCATCAATGAACCGTTCATAATGTCCAAGGTCAAGATCCGTTTCGGCACCATCCTCAGTTACATAAACCTCGCCGTGTTGATATGGGCTCATCGTTCCCGGATCCACATTGATATAAGGATCCAGTTTTTGGGCTGCTACTTTCAGTCCTCTCGATTTGAGAAGGCGTCCAAGCGACGCAGCGGTAATGCCTTTACCAAGTCCGGAAACAACACCTCCGGTCACAAAAATATATTTTGTCATTTTCTTATTCCTCCTGACCGTTTACTCAACCGTAACCGATTTCGCCAGATTTTTCGGTTTGTCAATATCACAACCATTTTCTTTTGCAACATAATATGCAAGCAACTGTAGCGGAATAATCTCTACCGCTGCCGAGAAGATGGTCTCTATCTTTGGAATAAAAATCACATCATCCGCCAAAGATACTATTTTCTGGTTCTCCTTAAATGTTACGGCAAGCACTTCGGCACCTCGCGCTTTCACCTCAACGATATTACTCATTGTCTTTTCCATAACAGAATCATTACAACACAATGCAATCACCGGTTGATGTTCATCGATTAAGGCAATTGTTCCGTGCTTTAATTCCCCTGCCGCATAGGATTCCGCATGGATATAAGATATCTCCTTCATTTTCAAGGCACCTTCCAAAGCTATCGCATAATCCGTATTTCGGCCGATGAAGAACATAGAACCGGTTGTGTGATACTTCTTCGCTAAATTCGGAATTGCAGAATTCATATCAAGTGCTTCCTGAATTCGCTTCGGCAGCGTTATTAAGGTTTCTAAAAGTTTTCCATAAGTCTCATCATCCAGTCGGTTCATCTTTTTCGCCGCATACAATGCGAACAAATATAGCACGGCCAACTGTGTGGTGTACCCTTTCGTTGTTGCAACGGCGATTTCCGGACCTGCCCAGGTATAAAGCGTTTCATCTGCCGTTTTTGCAATCGTACTCCCGACTACATTAACAATCGCAAGCGTTTTTGCCCCGCGCTTTTTGCACTCCTTCATTGCGGCTATCGTATCTGCGGTCTCACCGGATTGTGATAAAACAATCAACAACGTGTGCTCATCAATGAGAGGATTGCTGTAGCGAAGCTCGCTCGCTAATTCGACCTGTACAGGAATACGGCACAGATGTTCAATCGCATATTTTCCGGCACATCCGGCATAGTATGCAGAACCGCAGGCCGTAATCACAATTTTATGGATACTTTTCAGATAATCAGCGGTTAATTCCGTTTCGTCGAGAACAATCTCACTATCTTTTATTCTCGGTGCTATAGTTGCTTTTATTGCTCGCGGCTGTTCCACAATTTCCTTTAACATAAAGTGCTCATACCCGCCTTTTTCCGCTGACTGAATATCCCATGTGATACGACTGATTTTTTTCTGAATCGGCTGTCCGGCAGGATCGAACACTGTTATAGAATCGGGAGTTATCTCCGCAAACTCACCGTCCTCCAGATAAATTGCATTTCTTGTATAGGAAACCAATGCCGTAACATCGGATGCAAAGTAATTTTCTCCTACTCCTACACCAAGAATCAGGGGACTGGATTCGCGTACCACATATACATTCTGAGGTTCCTCGGTACAAACAACCCCCAGCGCATAGGAGCCTTGTAATCTTGCCGATGTTTTAATGACAGCCTTTTTCAAATCACCGACATAATACATCTCTATCAAATGCACGATTACTTCTGTATCCGTTTGACTTTCAAAACGATATCCCTTCTCTATCAATTCTTCACGCAGACTCATATAATTTTCTACAATGCCATTGTGAACAACCGCAAATTTTCCGTCATTACTCAGGTGCGGATGTGCATTTGTATCGGTAGGTGCACCATGGGTAGCCCAACGGGTATGACCGATACCGACCGTGCCGGGACAGTTCTTTCCGTCCGCTGTCTTTTCGCATAAATTAGCGATTCTTCCGGTCACCTTGCTGACAGTAATCGAATTACCGTTAAGAACTGCAATCCCTGCAGAATCATACCCTCGATATTCCAGTTTTTTCAACCCTTCCAGCAATATCGGGGCTGCATCCTGAGCGCCTGTATATCCAACAATTCCACACATAAATCGAATCTCCGTTTCAATTATTTTATTCCCACTCCACCGTTGCCGGAGGCTTGGACGTTATATCATATACCACTCTGGTAATCCCTTTAATTTCATTCGTTATCCTGCCGCTTGCCTTTTCCAGCACTTCATACGGTAGTCTGGTCCACTCGGCAGTCATGAAATCATCGGTCGTAACCGCACGGAGAGCCACCGTATAACCGTAGGTTCTGGCATCCCCCATGACCCCCACACTGCGAAGGTCAGTCAGCACAGCAAAATACTGATTGGTACTGTTCTCAAGTCCTGCGTTTGCGATTTCCTCACGGAAAATAGCATCCGCTTCACGCAAAAGTTCCAATTTTTCCTTTGTTATTTCACCAATTACACGAACGGCAAGTCCGGGTCCCGGAAACGGCTGCCGCCAAACAAGCTCATGCGGAATGCCGAGTTTCGTTCCGGTCTCTCTTACTTCATCCTTAAACAGGTCACGTAACGGCTCCACAATCTGCTCGAAGGAAATAACATCCGGAAGACCTCCTACATTATGGTGACTTTTGATCACCGCCGAATCACCCTTTCCGCTTTCAATCACATCAGGGTAAATTGTACCCTGCACGAGTACATGAATCTTTCCGAGCTTTTTCGCTTCATCCTCAAATACCCGAATAAATTCTTCCCCTATGATTTTCCGCTTTTTCTCCGGCTCGGTGACGCCTTCCAGTTTTGAGAGAAATCTGTCTTCTGCATTTACTCGAATCAAATTCATACCAAACTGCTTGCCAAATGTTTTTTCCACAAAATCACCCTCGTCTTTTCTGAGGAGCCCGTGATCCACGAATACACAAGTCAGATTCTTGCCGATTGCTTTGTGAAGAAGAACAGCCGCAACCGACGAATCCACACCGCCGGAAAGAGCAAGTAAAACCTTCTTACCTTCCAGCTCTTTTTTATATCTTTCAACCAAAGTTTCTATGAAATTATCCATTTTCCAATCTGCCCGGCACCGGCAAACGGAAAAGATAAAGTTATGAAGCATCTGCTTGCCGTAAACGGTATGGGTAACCTCGGGATGAAATTGAACACCGTAGAGATTTCGACTTCTATCGCACATTGCAGCGCAAGGACATTTTTCTGTGCGCGCAATCGTTGTAAAGCCTTCCGGCAAAGTTTTTACATAGTCGGTATGACTCATCCAACAGATACTTTCCTGTGGAATCCCTTCGAATAGAATATCATCTGCGGTAAACACAGTGGTTTTTCCGTATTCGCTGCCATTCTCTGCAGAGGCTATTTCACCACCGGCCATGTATGCCATCAACTGATCTCCGTAGCAGATGCCGAGAATCGGGATTCCCAAATCCAAGATTGTAGCATCATAATGTGGCGAAGCCTCCTCATAAACACTATTTGGTCCTCCTGTAAAAATCACACCTTTGTAACCGTTTTTCCTTATCTCTTCAACTGAAATTCCGTTATAAGGCTTAATTTCCGCATACACCTGTTCCGAACGAACTCTTCGTGCAATCAATTGATTGTACTGTCCTCCAAAATCCAAAACAAGAATTTTGTCCACCGTATTCACCTCTTCTCTTATAGATTGATTTCCGCCGATTCACTTGTAATCCCGGCAAGCAGCGGTCTGATTTTATCTACATAAGCCGTCACCTGCTCCGGACATCTGCCGACATAAAGAGACGGTGTCAGCAGTTCCTTCATCTCCGCTTCGGTCAAACCGAATTTTTCTTCTGCTGCCAAACGGGAAAGCAGATCGCATTCTTCGCCGTTCTTCATTTTTGCGGTAGCCTCCATGGAGCATCTACGAATGATTTCATGAAGCTGTTGACGATCTCCGCCACGTTTTACCGCTTCCATCATCAGATTTTCGGTTGCGATAAACGGTAAATATTCCTTCACGGTCTTTTCCACAATCTTCTCATTCACGTGAAGTCCGTCTGTAACATTTTGCGCCAGTCGCAAAATCGCATCGGCACACAGAAATCCCTCCGGCAAAGAAATGCGACGGTTCGCCGAATCGTCAAGTGTTCTCTCTAACCACTGGGTAGCAGCAGTCATCGGAGCATTCAGCGCATCTGCCATGAGATAACGGGCCAAAGAGCAAATACGCTCACTCCGCATCGGATTGCGCTTATATGCCATAGCAGAAGATCCGATTTGATTTTTCTCAAAAGGTTCCTCTACCTGGCGGTCGTGCTGCAACAGACGAATATCGTTTGCCATACGGTAGCAGCTTTGTGCCACAGAGGAGAGCGCATTCAAAATCCGGCTGTCCACCTTACGCGGATAGGTCTGACCGCATACATCAAAGGTTTCCTCAAATCCGAAGTCGGCAGCAATCATGCGATTCATCTCATCGATTTTAGAATTGTCACCCTCAAAAAGCTCTACAAAGCTTGCTTCGGTGCCGGTCGTTCCGCGACAGCCCAGAAACTTAATATTTTCAATTGCAAAGTCAATCTCCTTCAGATCGGAAAGAAAATCCTGCATCCAGAGAGTTGCACGTTTTCCTACTGTTACAAGTTGTGCCGGTTGATAGTGCGTGTATCCGAGTGTCGGTAAATCTTTGTATTTTTCGGCAAACTCCGAAAGATTTGCTAAAACAACCAAAAGCTCTGTACGCAAATAGCGCAGAGCATCTCTATAGATAATCAAATCTGCATTGTCGGTTACATAGCAACTTGTGGCACCTAAATGAATGATCCCCGCTGCCGAAGGCGCAACCTGTCCGTAGGCATACACATGAGCCATTACATCATGTCGCACTTCCTTTTCCCTTCGGCTTACACACGTATAATCAATATCTGTGATATGCTCCCTAAGTTCTGCCACTTGGGATTCTGTAATCGGAAGTCCAAGATTCATTTCCGCCTTTGCAAGTGCCACCCAAAGCTTACGCCAGGTTTGATAACGGGTATCTGAAGAGAACAACTCCAACATATACTCCGAAGCATATCTTGAGGATAATGGGGATTCATATCTATTCGTCATATTCTTTCTCCTTGTTTTGTAATTCTTTGTGAATTGCCGCAGCTGCCTTTTTCCCGGCACCCATAGCAAGAATAACGGTTGCCGCTCCCGTAACAGCATCTCCGCCCGCATAAACAAACGGCTTTGATGTAGCCCCCTGTTCATCGGTAATAATGCAACCACGTTTATCGGTATCCAGACCATTCGTTGTCTTCCTAATCAGAGGATTCGGTGTTTGGCCGATAGCGATAACCGCAGTGTCAATCGAAATACGATGTTCGGAACCTTCCACTGCGATCGGATGCCTTCTCCCGCTTTGATCCATCTCGCCCAGTTGCATATCAACAACCTCGACCTCCTGTAGCCATCCGTTATCATCTCCGATAAAATTAGTAGGACTCTGCAACAGCAGGAATTTTACACCTTCCTCTTCCGCATGGGCAACCTCCTCCGCCCGGGCCGGCAATTCTTCTTTGCTTCGTCTATAAATGATATATACATTTTCAGCACCCATACGTTTAGCACTGCGTGCAGCATCCATAGCAACATTACCGCCACCGAATACCGCAACATTCTTCCCACAATAAACAGGCGTGTCGTACTCCGGGAATCGATACCCCTTCATTAAATTAATTCTTGTTAAAAATTCGTTGGCAGAATATACACCATTTAAGCTTTCACCATCGATTCCCAGAAATGACGGAAGACCTGCACCCGAACCGATATACACGGCATCATACCCCATATCGGTAAGCAGTTCATCCACAAGCAAAGTCTTCCCGATGATAATATTGGTTTCGATTTTAACCCCATATAACTTCAGCTTTTCAATCTCCTTTTGCACAATATGCTTCGGAAGTCTGAACTCAGGAATTCCGTACATTAATACTCCCCCTGCGGTATGAAAGGCTTCATAAACGGTAACTTCATAGCCGAGTTTTGCAAGGTCCCCCGCAACGGTAAGTCCGGATGGTCCCGAACCCACAACAGCAACTTTTTTTCCGTTCTTTTGCGGTATAGAAATATCATCTGTACCGCCAGCCAAATGATAATCTGCAACAAATCGCTCCAATCTTCCTATTGCGACCGCCTCTCCTTTGATTCCTCTTACACATTTCGATTCACATTGTCTTTCCTGTGGGCAAACTCTGCCGCATATGGCAGGTAACGCATTGGTTTCGGTAATTTTGCTATAAGCTGCTTCAAACTTTCCTTCCGCCACCAAAGCAATAAATTCAGGAATTTTAACGGAAACAGGGCATCCTTGCATACAAGGTTTATGTTTACAGTTCAGACAACGTTTTGCTTCCTCTATTGCCATCTCCGGTGTATACCCGGTGGTAACCTCTAAGAAGTTTTTATTTCGTACACACGGAGCCTGTTCCGGCATTGGAATTTTGGTATCTCTCATATTAGCCATGGTTATTACTCCTTCCGATTCTGCAGGTTCCTTCCTCACAAGCACGTCTTTCATGTTCTTTAAACATCTGCTGGCGTTTCAACGCAGCATCCCAATCAATTTGATGTCCGTCGAAATCCGGACCGTCCACACAAGCAAATTTTGTCTCTCCACCGACAACGACTCTGCAACCGCCACACATTCCCGTTCCGTCAATCATAACCGGATTCATTGAAACTATCGCCGGAATATCATACTCTTTCGTAAGCTTACATACAGCTCCCATCATTACCAAAGGTCCGATGGCAATCACCTCATCGAATCTTTCTCCTGCTTCCAGTTCTTCGCGTAGGCGGTCTGTAACAAAGCCCTGCACACCGTTCGAACCGTCGTCTGTAGTAATAATGAGCTTATCCGATACCTTCTGCATCTCTTTTTCAAGAATAATACAGTCCCTGTTTCTAAAACCGGTTATCACCGTAACCTCAGCACCGAGTGCCTTCAGTTTCTTCGCTTGTGGATAAGCAATCGCCGTCCCAAGACCACCGCCAATGACAGCAACCTTTTTCAATCCCCGTAGAGGCGTCGGCATTCCGAGCGGTCCCGCAAAATCTAAAACCGTATCTCCTGCAGAAAGCAAAGACAAGTCCTTCGTAGTTTTTCCTACTACCTGAACAATGACGGTGACTGTACCCTTCTCCCGGTCAAAATCGGCAATGGTAAAAGGAACCCGTTCTCCGTACTCATCGATTCTTAGAACAATAAACTGTCCGGGCTCTGCTTTACGAGCTATTAGTGGAGCTTCTATCTCCAACAAAAAGATTTGCGGAGTTAAATCTGTTTTTTTTAGTATCTTATATGCCATTGCATTGTTACTCCTTCTCGTCATTTATCTTATTATGATGCTGTCGCGCTCAGGTCCCACGGAAACATACTTAATGGGACAACCGATTTGTCCTTCTATAAAAGCCACATACTCCTGTGCCGCTTTCGGAAGCTCCTCCCATGTGCGGACACCTGAGATATCGCACTTCCATCCGTCAAAATACGTAATGACCGGCTTTGCATTTTTCAATGCTGTCGGAAACGGGAATCGATCAATTTGTTCCCCGTTTAACAGATACCCGGTACATACCGGTATTTTATCCATATAACTGAGTACATCGAGTTTTGTAAGCGCAATTGCGGTTGCCGCCTGTACCTCAACACCATACCGCGTTGCAACAATATCAATCGGACCTACCCGGCGTGGTCTACCCGTTTTTGCTCCATATTCAAAGCCGCTTTCACGCAATTTCTCTGCTTCTTCACCGAGCATTTCGCATACAAACGGTCCTTCCCCGACACAGGTGGAATAGGCTTTTACAACACCAATCACATCATTTACCTTTGCACTCGGCAATCCCGAACCAATCGGAGCATATGCCGCCATAGTATTCGAGGATGTTGTATACGGATAGATCC
Organism: Lachnospiraceae bacterium; assembly: GCA_017938405.1. Lineage (GTDB taxonomy): Bacteria > Bacillota > Clostridia > Lachnospirales > Lachnospiraceae > SIG307. The sequence continues at coordinate 45,618 of JAGBBP010000011.1, read as the reverse complement.
CATAATCCAAATCTCTGAGTGAGCCAAGCTGTGCTTCAAAAAGGATGTTCTTACCGCTCGCTTGTGCTTCCTTCAAAAAAGCACCGGTATCGGTGATATACGGCTTGATTTTTTCACAAGCACCGTTAATCCATTTTTCCAACATTTCCATTGTATAACCCGGTGCTCCGTATACCTTTGTAAGCATAAGATTTTTCCATTCCATCAAATCGGTAAGGTGCTCTTTCAGTTCTTCCGGATAGAATAACTCTCCGGCAAGAATCGTCTTTTTTCCGTATTTATCCGAATAAAACGGCGCAATTCCCTGTTTCGTAGAACCGTATTTTTTATCGGCAAGCCGCAGTTCCTCCAGCTCATCCATATCCCGATGCCATGGAAGCAGCAAAGAAGCGCGGTCGCTGATTTTAAGATTCTCCGGTGTAAGTTCTACACCTTTTGCCATTACATCCTCCATCTCCGTCCAAAGGTTTTCGGGGTCAACCGCCACACCGTTACCGAGAATATTGACGACACCCTGTCTGAAAATACCGGAAGGCAACAAATGAAGTGCAAATCTTCCAAGCTCGTTAATTACGGTGTGTCCGGCATTTCCCCCACCCTGAAAACGAACCACCACATCATAGTCCTCGGTCAGCAAATCTACCATTCTGCCTTTTCCTTCGTCACCCCAGTTGATACCTACAATTGCACTATTCGCCATTCGCTTTTCCTCCGTTATATATGTTGCATGAGACGCTTCATCACTTCCGCATAAGCATCTTCTACACCGCCAAGATCACGGCGAAATCTGTCCTTGTCAAGTTTCTCGCCGGTCGTACTGTCCCAAAGGCGGCAGGTGTCGGGACTGATTTCATCGGCAAGTACAATCGTACCGTCCGAAAGTTTACCGAATTCCAGCTTAAAATCCACCAAAGTGACACCGCACTCCTTCCAAAATGCCTTTAACTGCTCATTGACACCAAATGCATACTTTTTAATCGTTTCAATCTCTTCTTTGGTTGCCAACTTCATAGCAATAGCATGATATTCATCCATAAGCGGATCACCCAGCTCGTCGTTTTTATAAGAGAATTCAATGGTAGGCAATTCAAAAACGAAGCCCTCCTCGACACCGTACCGTTTTGAGAAGGAGCCGGCAGCAATATTTCTGATAATTACTTCTAGAGGCACGATAGAGACTTTTTTAACCAACGTATCACGCTCACTCAACTCCTGCACAAAATGAGTAGGAATACCGGCCTTTTGGATTCGCTGCATAAGCAAATTACTCATCCGGTTGTTGATAACACCCTTACCGACTATGGTTCCTTTCTTGAGACCGTTAAACGCCGTCGCATCATCCTTATAGGAAACGATAAGAAGTTCCGGGTCATCCGTCTTATACACCTTTTTTGCTTTTCCTTCGTAAAGCTGTTCTCTCTTGGTCATCTCTTCATACCTCCGATTGTAATAACGCTTTTAAACAAAAAAAGACAAAGACACTTCGAGTATAAACTCAAAGACGTCTTTGCCTTTTCATGAAGAGATTCTACTCTTTTTTCGGCAATTTGTCAACTACTCTATGAATTTTTTTGTTTTTCTCTTATTTTCCGCTGTCCCCGTAATTTGAAAGAACTCTCGCAGAAGGATCGCTCACATTGCAGCCTTCCCAGTCCTTGTTCGGCATCCAAAAATCTGCAATCATTTCTCCTTGTCCCGGATAATAGATTTCAAAAATCTCCCGGTAAAGCAAGGACTCCTTTGTGAACGGTCTCGCATGGGTATATTTCTTACGCTCGTTCTCAAACTCTTCGTCACTGTAAAAGCTCTCCGCATACTCCTTCAAATAGTCCACCATGGAGTGTCCTACCGCATCGGAGAAAGCGGCTTTCTCCCGCCATAATATTTCGTCCGGCAAATAGTCGCCCTCTTCAAACGCATGACGGAGCAGGTATTTCCCCTTTCCATACTTGTTTAACTTTAATTCCGGGTCCACCGACATCACATATTTTACAAAGTCAAGATCACCGAACGGCACTCTTGCCTCCAGCGAGTTTACTGAAATACACCGGTCCGCACGAAGCACATCATACATATGTAGCTCGGAGATTCTCTTCTCCGCTTCTGCCTGAAATGCCGCCGCATCCGGCGCGAAATCGGTATACTTATATCCGAACAATTCATCCGAAATCTCACCTGTCAGTAGCACTCGGATATCGGTCTGCTCATGAATTGCCTTACAAACCAAATACATTCCCATGCTTGCCCGAATGGTAGTAATATCAAAGGTTCCGAGTAATGCAATTACGGTTTTTAAGGAGGCTAATACATCCTTCTTCGTAATGATAACTTCCTTATGGTCACTGCCGATATAGTTTGCCACCTGCTTCGCATACTTTAAGTCGATTGCATCCTCGCTCATTCCGATGGCAAAGGTCTTAATGGGAACACTACTCTTTTTTGCCGCTATGGCACATACTAGAGAGGAATCCAGACCGCCCGAAAGCAGAAAACCCACCTTTGCATCCGCCACCAAACGCTTTTCCACGCCTGCCACCAGCTTATCATGAATGTTGCGGCAAACCGTTTCCAAATCATCTATACACACGGTATCTGCGTGTGCAATATCCGAATAACAGGCAAATTCACCGCCCTTGTAATAATGCCCCGGCGGGAACGGCATAATCTTGTCCGCAAGACCCACTAGGTTTTTTGCTTCACTCGCAAACAGGATTACACCTGCTTTATCGTAGCCGTAATACAACGGTCTAATTCCGATTGGGTCTCTTGCCGCAATGAACTCACCCGTTCCGCCGTCATAGATAATGCAGGCGAACTCAGCGTCCAGCATTGCAAACATATCGGTACCGTATTCGCGATACAGAGGGAGTAAGATTTCGCAGTCGCTATCGCTTTTAAATGTATACCCTTTTTGCTTCAGGCACTCCTTTTGTTTTTCAAACCCGTAGAGTTCTCCATTACATACCACATAACTACCGTCCAACTCAAAGGGTTGCATTCCGGAAGGAGTCAGTCCCATGATAGAAAGCCGATGAAAACCAAGCAATCCATTCCCGGTATCCATAATTCGACTGTCATCCGGGCCTCGGGAGACAGTCTCCCGAAAGCCCTTTTCAAATACATCCAAAGTGGCACCGCTGCCACAATAACCCATAATAGCACACATGGAAATCTACCTCCGTTAATCAAGTCAATAATTTATCAGTCCCAGGTTGTCGTATTTTGAGCAAATTCCGTTGTACTTTTATCTTCCCCAGAAAGAAAAGCTTTCTCATAGAGTGGGTCCGGCTTCTCTATGCAGAGAAGCATCTCGGGCGTTACATTTTTAAAGTCGGCTTGAGTCATGAACCAATTTTCTTTCATTTGCATAGATACACTCCTTTCCGGAATTGATTATTCAACATCCTGTAGGGCATCGTAACCTTCTTCGCCGGTACGAACCTTTACAACATTTTCCACATCATAAACAAAAATTTTACCATCACCGATATGTCCGGTGTAAAGCACTTTCTTCGCCGCTTCAATAACACTGCGAACCGGAACCTTGCTGACTACAATATCCACCTGAACCTTCGGTAAAAGGGTTGCTTCGACCGGGACACCACGATAGTATTCCGGCTTACCCTTCTGCACACCGCAACCGAGTACATGGGATACGGTCATACCGGTAATGCCAATGCTCATCATCGCCGACTTTAATGTTTCCAGTCGGGATTCCTTGCAAATAATCTCAACCTTCGTAAACTTAGGCGTACCCTCTTCGAAGGACGGCATTTTCTTTACCGGAACCGCTTCCGCCACCGGAACCTCACCGGTTACAACGATCGGATCTGTTCCGTCTTCTAACGTCGTTGTATCCGGAAGCATTGCAAATCCCGCATATGCCGTGAGTAAACCATGCTCGGAAACATCCAGTCCGGCAATCTCATCCTCCGCATCAGCGCGAAGTCCGATCGTATGCTTAATCACTAAAAACACAATGGTAATTAATACAGCAACATACGCTGCTACCGTAACAACACCTAACAACTGAACGCCAAATAAGTGGAAGCCACCACCGTAGAATAAGCCCTTTTCGGTAGAACTACCGGTTGCAAACAATCCGGTCAAAATTGTACCGAGTGCACCGCAAATACCATGCACGGAAATCGCACCTACCGGGTCATCGATTTTTGCGACCTTATCGAAAAACTCAACGGCAAATACAATTACAACACCGAATATCAAGCCCATAATCGCTGCGCCTAACGGACTTACCGCATCACAGCCTGCGGTAATACCTACCAGACCGGCAAGTGCTGCATTGTATGTCATGGAAACATCCGGCTTCTTATAACGAATCCAGGTCACAATTAGAGTTGTACAACAGGCAACAGCAGCCGTAAGGTTTGTGTTAAAAAAGACCATGCCTGCACGTTCCACCAGTACATCACTATCCATACCAACGGTAGAAGCACCGTTAAAACCGAACCAACAGAACCAAAGAATGAATACCCCGAGTGCCGCAAAGGTCAGGTTGTGACCGAGGATTGCCCGTGGCTTTCTGTTCTTGTCGTACTTACCGATACGCGGACCTAAAATCTTTGCACCGATTAAAGCGCAGACACCGCCAACCATATGAACAGCAGTAGAACCTGCAAAATCATGAAAACCGAGTTCCGCTAACCAGCCACCGCCCCAAATCCAATGTCCGGAAATCGGATAGATAATAAGGGAGATTGCTGCGGAGTAAATACAATATGCACTGAACTTCGTCCGTTCCGCCATGGCACCGGAAACGATGGTCGCTGAGGTGGCACAAAATACAGTCTGAAATATCGCAAAGGCCCAAAGCGGTACTCCGGCCGGTAAAATATGGCTGTAATCTCCCCGAATGAAAGGATCGAATTTTCCAAACAGACCCGTTCCGGAGCCAAACATGAGCCCGAAACCGACCAACCAGAAGGCCGGTGTTCCGATACAAAAGTCCATCAGGTTTTTCATCAAAATGTTACCGGTATTCTTCGCTCTGGTAAATCCGGCTTCACACATGGAAAATCCGGCCTGCATAAAGAATACAAGTGCGGCACCGATCAGTACCCAAATTGTATTAACTGCGCTGTACGTCATAACACATCATCCTTTCCTGTTCATTTTATCCTTATCTTACGCCGAAAAGCAGGTCACCATAGGTAGGGAACGGCCAATAGCTCTTTGCCGTAACGGTTTCTGCCTCATCACACGCAAGGCGTAACTCATACATCTTACCAAGAAGTGTATCGCGAATTGCATTTGCTTCCGTACCGATATCCTCCGTTTCCTGAATTTCTTTTAATATTGTCTCCAGTTCCTCTGTTTTTATCGCAATCCGATCGCACAACATTGAAAGCTTCTTCACAAGACCCATCTCGTAAGTACACGGAAGTGCTGCATCCACTGCCTTCTTTGCAGCCACAGCTTTTGCCACGTCTGCCACGTAAGCCTCTACTGCCGGTGCAATCTCGGTCTTCGCCATATCCACCATGGTGTTCGCTTCAATTACAACGGTCTTACAGTAGTTCTCCAACGTGATTTCATAACGCGACTTAAGTTCTGCTTCCGAAAATACACCGTGAGCGGTTAACATATCTACATTCTTCTTATCCAGAAGGTGCGGTACACAGTCTGCAGTCGTACGATAGTTAAGTAAGCCTCTTTTCTCTGTTGCCTCTCGAATCCATGAATCATCATACCCATTGCCGTTAAAAATAATATTTTTGTGGTCCTTGATAGTCTTTCGAATCATCTGGTGGAGCGCCGTCTCAAAGTCCTCTGTCTGTTCCAACCGATCGGCATAAATCTTTAAACTCTCTGCCACCGCACTGTTTAACATGATGTTCGCGCAAGCAATACTGTTGGAGGAACCAAGCATACGGAATTCGAACTTGTTACCGGTAAACGCAAACGGCGAAGTACGGTTACGATCCGTGGTATCGCGGTTAAACTTCGGAAGCACGTCAACGCCCAACTTCATCTGTTTCTTTTCGGTACCGCTGTACGGGGTTCCGGTTTCAATTGCTTCCAACACTGCATTTAATTCATCACCAAGGAAAATAGAAACAACCGCAGGCGGTGCTTCGTTTGCTCCAAGACGATGATCGTTTCCGGCAGTGGCAACCGAAATACGAAGCAAATCCTGATAATCATCCACTGCCTTTATCACAGCACAAAGGAACAAAAGGAATTGCGCATTCTCGTACGGGGTTTCTCCCGGAGAAAGAAGGTTTACCCCTGCATCTGTAGCCATGGACCAGTTATTGTGCTTGCCACTACCATTCACCCCGGCGAAAGGCTTTTCATGGAGTAAACAAACCAGGCCATGCTTTGCAGCAACCTTTTGCATAATCTCCATTGTCAGCTGGTTATGATCTGTTGCAATGTTTGTCGTAGTATAGATAGGTGCCAGCTCATGCTGCGCCGGGGCTACTTCATTATGTTCGGTCTTGGCCAAAATACCAAGCTTCCACAGTTCGTCGTTAAGTTCTTTCATATATGCCTGAACTCTAGGCTTGATCACACCGAAGTAATGGTCATCCATTTCCTGCCCCTTCGGAGGTCTTGCGCCAAATAAGGTACGACCGGTAAAGCGCAGGTCACGACGCTTCTCATACATCTCCGCATCTACAAGGAAATATTCCTGCTCCGGTCCAACGGATGTACGAACACACTTTACCGTATCGTTCCCGAACAATCGCAAGATACGAAGCGCTTGCTTGTTCAGTGCTTCCATAGAACGAAGAAGTGGTGTCTTCTTATCTAATGCTTCTCCGCCATAAGAACAGAACGCCGTCGGAATACAAAGGGTGGTTCCCTTAATAAATGCGTACGAGGTCGGATCCCACGCGGTATAGCCTCTTGCCTCAAACGTCGCTCTCAATCCACCGGACGGGAAAGAAGACGCATCCGGCTCACCCTTAATCAATTCCTTTCCTGAAAATTCCATAATCACACCGCCATCCGGAGACGGAGTAATAAAGCTGTCATGCTTTTCTGCGGTAATACCGGTAAGCGGTTGGAACCAATGTGTATAATGAGTAGCCCCCTTGGATATTGCCCAATCCTTCATTGCGTTTGCAACAGCATTGGCCACACTGATGTCCAACTCCGTCCCTTCATCAATCGTCTTCTTAAGCGAGGCATACACTTTTGCAGACAGTGTAGCTTTCATTACTCTGTCATCGAAGACCATGTTCCCAAAATAATTCGTTACAGTTTCCATATAACATCCTCCTTTTCTTGCGCCCGTTTTTAAATAGAGAAAGGCATCTTTAATGAGGGAAACATTAAAGACGCCTTTGCCTTTGCACTATTCACTTATTTTCATCCGCACTTATACAATACCTTGTGCATTCATTGCATCTACTACCTTCTCAAAACCGGCAATATTTGCACCGACAACAAAGTTGTCTTCATATCCATACTTTTTTGCTGCGTCATCAATATTGTGATACAAATCTACCATAATCCCTTTCAGTTTCGCATCGACATTCTCAAACGACCAATGTAATCGCTCACTGTTCTGCGACATCTCAAGAGCAGAAGTGGCAACACCACCTGCATTAGCTGCCTTTCCCGGAAGAAAATACACACCGTTTGCCTGAAAAAATTCGGTAGCTTCCGCAGTCGTCGGCATATTCGCGCCCTCCGCAACTGCAATCACTCCGTTTGCAACCAACACTTTTGCATCTGCAAGATCAAGTTCGTTCTGCGTTGCACAAGGAAGTGCGATATCTGTTTTAATGCTCCATACCCCCTTACCCTCGTGATACTCGGAGTTTGGTCTGTACTTCTTATATTCGGTAAGTCTTTGACGATTCACCTCTTTAATTTCTTTAAGTGCTGCGACATCAATTCCTTCCGAATCGTAAACCCAACCGTTAGAATCGGAACAAGTAACGACCTTTGCACCCAGCTGATGTGCCTTCTCTATCGCATAGATTGCAACATTACCGGAACCGGATACGGTAACCGTCTTCCCTTCAAGAGACTGACCATGGCATCTTAACATCTCTTCTACGATGTAAAGCAGTCCGTAACCGGTCGCTTCTGTTCTTGTAAGCGAACCGCCGTAAGACAATCCCTTGCCAGTTAACACACCTTCAAACAAACCTCTAAGTTTTTTATATTGTCCAAACATATAGCCGATTTCACGTGCACCGGTTCCGATATCCCCCGCCGGAACATCAGTATCAGCTCCGATATATTTACAAAGTTCACTCATAAAGCTCTGGCAGAATGCCATAACCTCACGATCGGATTTCCCTTTCGGATCAAAGTCCGATCCGCCCTTACCACCTCCAATCGGAAGACCGGTAAGCGAGTTCTTGAAAATCTGCTCAAATCCGAGAAACTTTATAATACCAAGATTCACAGAAGGATGAAGTCTCAAACCGCCCTTATAAGGACCGATCGCACTATTAAACTGAACACGATACCCGGTATTCACATGAACCTGACCCTCATCATCAATCCACGGAACACGAAACTTAATCTGCCGTTCCGGATTTACCAATCTTTCCAATAACGCATCACGACGAAACTGCTGTTCGTTTGCCTCTACCACCGGACGTAATGAATCAAGAACCTCCTTAACCGCTTGATGAAATTCCGGTTCATTCGGATTTTCTTTCACCACTCTCTCAATTACTTCATCAACATATGACATTCTGTTTCATCCTCCTTTTATTTTATCTGAAATAGAAAAAACAAAGGCATCTCTAGTGGTTGGGATACGAAAACCACTAAAGACGCCTTTGCCTTTCTGTCCCGCATTGTACACCCACAAAAATGAATTGTCAACCCCTTTTTTCAATTTTTTTTGATTTTCCGGCAAAAGCGCTCAGAACTTTGCATTTTCCAAAAGCTTTCAGAATTTTTAAAAATTCCCCTTGACAATCCACAAGAAAAAGAGTACAATGCTGGCAAATGAGCAAGGGCGTTCATTTCAGTGTAGAGATGCTTCTACATTGAGATGAACGCCTTTTCTTTTTCATTTTCAATTATTATATTTCACCCCGAAAGGAATGAATCTATATGAAAGTAGAAGGCCAAGTGCGTATCCCCTCCGGATGTGCAATCGCTGCTGTTATTTCTAAAGAATGCAACAGAATGTCCGGCGATATGATTACCAATGCCATGAAGCCGATGCATGACCGTTCCAACGGACTTGGTGGCGGTTTTGCCGGTTACGGCATCTATCCCGAATACAAAGAATTTTATGCATTGCATATGTTCTTTGATACCCGCTCCACCCGGAAAGAATGTGAAGTTTTTTTAAAAGAGCACTTTGAAATCGTAAAATCGGAAATCATACCGACCCGTAAAATCCCGACAATTACCGATGAACCTATTATCTGGAGATATTTCGTAAGTCCTTTAAAATCTATGCTGGCTTCTATGCAATTGGACGAAAAAGAATTTGTTGCCCGCACTGTAATGAAAATCAACATTGAAATGAAAGGTGCTTATGTCTTTTCCAGCGGTAAAAACATGGGAACATTCAAGGCTGTCGGATTTCCTGAAGATGTCGGTGTTTTTTATAAATTAGAAGAATATGAGGGTTACTCCTGGACAGCCCACGGGCGTTATCCTACCAACACTCCCGGCTGGTGGGGAGGAGCACATCCCTTCACTTTGCTGGATTGGTCTATTGTACATAACGGAGAAATCTCTTCTTATGATGCAAACCGCCGTTTTATCGAAATGTTCGGTTACAAATGTACGCTACAGACCGATACAGAAGTTATCACTTATATTATGGACTATTTAATCCGCGTACAGGGACTGAGTCTCAGTGAAGCAGCCAGTGTCATCGCAGCACCGTTCTGGAGTACTATCGAAGGAAAAACCGATTTGGAAGATAAAAACAAACATATCTATTTGCGTACACTTTTCCCAAGTTTACTTATCACCGGTCCTTTTTCCATTGTACTTGGCTTTAACGGTGGTCTCATGGCGCTGAACGATCGACTGAAACTTCGTTCTATGGTAGTCGGTGAGAAGGACGATAAAGTATTTATCGCCAGTGAAGAAGCGGCGATTCGCACGATGGAACCGAATGCGGAAAACATCTGGGCTCCTGCAGGCGGAGAGCCGGTAATTGTAAAAGTAAAGGATGGTGCATACGAATGAGCGTAGAATTTATATATCCCGAATTTGAAGTTGTCCGTAATGAAAATCGCTGTATTACTTGCCGCGTATGTGAACGACAATGTGCAAACGATGTGCATACCTTTCATACCGAAAAGGGCATTATGGTAAGTGACGAGACCAAATGTGTCAACTGTCAGCGTTGTGTCTCTCTTTGTCCGACCAGAGCACTCAAAATCGTAAAAAGCGACTGTACTCTCCGTGAGAATGCAAACTGGTCAAACAACACGATTAAGGAAATATATAAACAAGCAAACAGTGGCGGTGTTCTTCTATCCTCTATGGGTACCCCCAATCCCCTGCCGGTGTACTGGGACAAGATTCTGATTAACGCCTCGCAGGTAACAAATCCACCCATCGACCCGCTCCGTGAGCCAATGGAAACCCGTGTGTTCCTCGGCAAAAGACCCGAAAAAATACAACGAAATGAGCACGGTAAATTAAAATGTGAACTGCCCCCGCAAATTGAACTTTCCATGCCCGTCATGTTCTCGGCAATGAGCTACGGTTCCATCAGTTATAACGCACATGCTTCTCTTGCCCGTGCCGCTACCGAACTCGGAATTCTCTACAACACCGGTGAAGGTGGTCTGCACGAAGACTTCTACTGTTACGGCGAAAACACCGTTGTCCAAGTGGCAAGCGGTCGTTTCGGAGTCCATGAAGACTATCTCAAAGCCGGCGCAGCGATTGAAATCAAGATGGGACAAGGTGCAAAACCGGGTATCGGCGGTCATCTGCCGGGTGCTAAGATTGTCGGGGATGTTTCCCGTACCCGAATGATTCCGGAAGGCTCGGATGCAATCTCGCCTGCACCTCATCACGATATTTACTCTATTGAAGATCTTCGCCAGCTTGTTTTCTCTCTGAAAGAAGCTACCGAATATAAAAAACCGGTCATTGTAAAGGTTGCCGCCGTTCATAATATTGCTGCCATTGCCAGCGGTATTGCCAGAAGCGGTGCTGATATTATTGCCATCGACGGTTTCCGCGGTGGCACCGGTGCCGCCCCTACCAGAATCCGGGATAATGTCGGCATTCCGATCGAACTCGCATTGGCTGCCGTGGATCAACGGCTTCGTGACGAAGGAATCCGAAATAATGTCTCTCTCGTTGTAGGCGGCAGTATCCGCAGTGCAGCAGATGTCGTTAAAGCAATTGCACTCGGTGCCGATGCCTGCTATATTGCAACCGCAGCCTTGCTTGCTCTCGGTTGTCATCTTTGCCGCACCTGTCAGAGCGGTAAATGTAACTGGGGGATTGCTACACAGCGTCCGGAGCTGGTAAAACGTTTGAATCCGGATATAGGCAGTGAGCGTCTTGTCAATCTGATGAACGCTTGGCGACATGAAATCAAAGAACTGATGGGCGGTATGGGTATCAACTCCATAGAAGCCCTTCGCGGAAACCGCCTGATGCTTCGCGGTATCGGCATGACAAAAAATGAACTTGAGATCCTTGGTATCTCTCATGCGGGAGAGTGATAATATGAAACGAATCTATGTAAATGAGGACTGGTGTCTCGGCTGTCATTTGTGTGAATATAACTGTGCTTTTGCCAACTCGGGTATGCCAGATATGGCGACAGCGTTAAAAGATAAACCTATCTATCCCAGAATCCACATTGAGGGAAATGAGAAAATTTCTTATGCGGTTTCCTGCCGTCATTGCACTGACCCTATCTGCATAAAAAGCTGTATTGCCGGTGCAATCTCCAAAGAGGACGGCGTTGTTTGGATAAACAAGGAAAAATGTGTCGGTTGCCTGACTTGTGTGTTGGTATGTCCTTACGGTGCGCTTACTCCAAGCGAAAGCGGTATCATGCAAAAATGCGAGCTTTGTCTGCAAAATTCTTGCGGAGAGCCTGCCTGTGTGAAGGGATGCCCTAACAGAGCAATCGTTTATGAGGAAAGAGGTGAGGTTTAATGAAACAATATGTCATTATCGGGAACGGCGTAGCCGCTGCCGGTTGTATTGAAGGCATTCGCAATGTGGATAAAAGCAGTACGATTATCGTCATATCCGAAGAGAAATACCCTGTTTATTGTCGTCCTCTTATTTCCTATTACCTTGAAAAGAAAACGGAGCTTAACCGCATGAATTATCGCAGTGAAGATTTCTACGATAAAATGAACTGCGAAGTAATCTATGGAAGAAAAGCAGAACACATTGATTCTTCTTCTCAAAAGATTATCCTTGATGACAGAACCGAAGTTTCATACGATTCTGTATGCGTTGCTACCGGTTCCTCTCCCTTTGTTCCTCCCTTTGATGGACTTGAAACGGTGAAAAACAAGTTTTCCTTCCTAACGCTTGATGATTCATTGGCGTTGGAAGCAGCTGTTACAAAAGAATCCCGGGTACTGATTGTCGGTGCTGGTCTTATCGGACTCAAATGTGCCGAGGGACTACGCGACCGCGTAGCAAGTATTACTGTATGTGATCTTTCCGACCACATACTATCGAGTATTCTTGAGACCGATTGTGCCGCCATCATACAAGAACATCTCGAAAGCAACGGAATTCGATTTATGCTTGGTGATACGGTCATCCGGTTTGAAAACAACATCGCCATAATGAAAAGCGGTAGTTCTGTGGACTTTGACGTTCTTGTGCTAGCTGTCGGTGTCCGTGCCAATACGGAGCTCGTAAAGGAACAGAACGGTGAGGTAAATCGTGGAATCCTTATAAACGACCGTATGGAAACAAGCTTATCCGATATCTACGCAGCCGGAGATTGTACGGAAGGCAACGATATATCTATCGGGACCAAACGTGTTCTTGCCCTCCTTCCGAATGCCTATATGCAGGGACACGCCGCCGGTGTAAATATGGCAGGTGGTAACGAAGTCTTTGATAACGCAATTCCCATGAACTCCATCGGTTTCTTCGGTCTGCACGCTATGACTGCCGGCAGTTATAACGGAGAGGTTTTCGAAGAAAAGGAGGAAAACAGATTAAAACAGTTCTTTGTCCGCGACGGTTATCTTATCGGTTTCATACTGATTGGAGACACAGAACGTGCCGGTATTTACACCTCATTAATCCGGGAAAAAATTCCTCTTGACACGATAAACTTTGAACTACTGAAAAAAGTTGCAACTTCAGCTGCCTTTTCTCCAGAAACCCGTAGAAAAAAATTTGGAGGTGTGATATAATTATTATGAATATTAACGCAAAAGAGCTTGATTACAAGACACTGAATGACACTCTCCGCAATGCAGAGGACGATTGCACACTCACAGAATCTTGCGGGCAACGTTTCATAGCTGCAGGTATGTCAAATAAGAACATCACAATTGAAGGCATTCCCGGAAACGCCCTCGGTGCCTATTTGAACGGAGCTACTATCACGGTAAACGCAAACGCACAGGATGCTGTCGGTGACACCATGAATGAAGGTGAAATTATCATTCATGGTAATATCGGTGATGCGGCCGGCTATGCAATGCGCGGCGGTAAAATATTCATCAAACACAATGCAGGCTATCGGGCCGGTATTCACATGAAAGCGTACAAGGATAAAATCCCGGTTATGGTGATCGGAGGTATTGCCGGTAGCTTTCTCGGCGAATATCAGGCAGGCGGTGTAATCGTTGTTCTCGGTCTTGGAGCCAACGGAAAACGTATCGTAGGCAATTTCCCTTGTACCGGAATGCATGGCGGTAAGATGTTCTTACGCGGGAACTGCAAAGACATCTCTTTTCCGGGCCAGGTTACCGCAAGAGAAGCTACCGATACGGACTTTGAGGAATTAGAACCATATGTTGCCGAATATTGCAAGTTATTCGGTTACGAGAAGAGTGAGATACTAAACTCACCTTTCACTGTTGTTACACCAAACAGTCAAAACCCATACAAACAAATGTATGTAGCAAATTAAGAGAAAGCAGGTAGAACATTATGAAGTATTCAAAGGAAGAGGTAATGCAGTATGTCCAAGAAGACGATGTAAAATTTATTCGTCTTGCTTTTTGTGATGTGTTTGGTAAACAGAAGAATATATCCATTATGCCGGATGAATTGCCTCGTGCTTTTGAATACGGAATTGCTTTTGATGCTTCCGCAATCGCTGGCTTTGGTGACGAAACTCATTCCGACCTTCTGCTCCATCCGGATCCTGAAACATTGACATTACTTCCATGGAGACCCGAACACGGTAAAGTTGTCCGTATGTTCTCCAGTATTTCCTATCCCGACGGAACACCGTTTGAATGTGATACACGCAATCTACTAAGACAAGCTGTCAAAGATGCCAAGCAAGCAGGCTACACTTTTGCATTCGGTGCCGAGCAGGAATTTTATCTGTTTGAGCTTGATGAAAAGAGCAATCCGACAAAAAAACCTTATGACGAAGCCGGTTATATGGATATTGCTCCGGAAGACAGAGGTGAAAACATCCGCCGTGAAATATGCCTGACTCTGGAACAGATGGGAATCCGTCCTGAGAGTTCTCATCACGAGGAAGGTCCCGGCCAGAATGAAATCGACTTCCGTTATTCCGACCCCCTTTCGGCCGCAGACAATACTCTGACGTTTCAAACAGTTGTTAAAACCGTCTGCCGCCGTAACGGTATTTATGTGGATTTCAGTCCGAAGCCTCTTGACGGAAAACCTGGAAACGGTTTTCATATCAATATATCTGTAAAAGCAGACGATGGTTCCGACCAGCTTTATCACATGATCGCAGGTATTCTTAATAAGGTGAAGGAAATGACTGCGTTTTTAAATCCTACCGAAGAGTCCTATAAACGATTTGGCGTAGATAAAGCTCCGAAATATATCTCTTGGTCAAGTGAAAACCGTTCGCAGCTCGTAAGAATCCCCGCAGCAGTGGGTGAATACCGCCGAGCAGAGCTCCGTTCTCCTGACCCGGCAGCCAATCCGTATCTTGCATTTGCACTGATGATTTATGCGGGTCTCTATGGTATCGAAAATAAACTGACAATGCCGGAGGCGGCAGACATTAACCTATACAAGGCAGATTCTAAAACATTGGCAAATTATAAAACATTGCCGAATAATTTGAGCTCTGCCTGTGCGATTGCAACTGCCAGCGATTTTATCCGTGCTCACATACCGACTTCAATTTTAGATATTTATTGCAGTAAATAACGTAAATGAAACCACCCAAAAAGGAGGGAGCAAACATGAGTCTGAAAGAAAGAACCTACAGTGTTCTGATTATTTCGGCATCAGACAATTTTAATAGCGTCTTATCAACTCTGCTCCTTGAATCCAACTATTCACCCACGCAATTTGTATCTAATATCAGTGCAGCGAAGCGAGCATTGGGCGAACGTGATTTTGATTATGTCATCATCAACTCGCCTCTTCCCGACGGTGTCGGTACACGATTTGCTATTGACACGTGCTGCTCCGGAGATACGGTTGTTCTACTTCTAGTACGTACGGAACTCCACGCCGACATTCATGATAAAGTTGCGGAGCATGGTGTATTTACACTTTCCAAGCCAACCGCAAAACCTATCTTGACCACTGCACTCGGTTGGATGGCCAGTGCCCGAGAAAGACTTCGAAAGACAGAAAAGAAAACTCTTTCCATTGAAGAAAAAATGGAAGAAATCCGTATTGTCAACCGGGCAAAATGGCTTCTCATCCGTGAATTGAAAATGGAAGAGCCGGAAGCTCACCGTTATATAGAAAAACAGGCAATGGATCAATGCGTCACCAGAAAAGCAGTCGCAGAAGAGCTCATTAAAAAATATTCATAGCAAAGAAGGACACCAGCATGTTTCATTCGGATAATTTATCAGTAAATACAAAAAATCATTTAATGATCGGCTCCCACGATACGGTAGACCTGGCACGTGAATACGGTACTCCGCTTTATGTTCTCGATGAAGACTTAATACGCAAAAATTGTCGGGAATATAAAGAAGCCATCGAAACATACTTTGATGGCAACGGACTTGTACTCTTTGCTAGCAAGGCTCTGTGTACAATGCACACTGCGCGCATTACCGCAGAAGAAGGGCTCGGTGCCGATGTGGTTTCCGGTGGTGAGCTTTATACCCTATATAAAGCAGGCTTTCCGATGGAAAAAGTATTCTTCCACGGCAATAATAAGACCCTTGACGAAATCGAACTTGCCATCACCTATGGTGTAGGACACATGGTGGTTGATAATCGGTTTGAATTGGATTTGATTAACGAAATTGCCGGAGCAAAAGGCATTGTTCAAAATGTACTGTTTCGAATCAAGCCAGGCATTGATGCGCACACCCATGATTTCGTTAAAACCGGCCAAATCGACTCTAAGTTCGGTTTCGCTTTAGAAAACGGTGAAGCCACACAAATTCACCGCTACGCTTCCACACTTACCAATATCAGAATTGACGGTGTTCATTGTCACATCGGTTCACAGATTTTTGATGTCGATCCCTTCTGCGAAGCGGCAAAAGTCATGATTAATTTTATCGCCGATTTGTATGAAAGCCTTTCCCTAAAAATTAAAATATTGAATCTTGGGGGCGGTTTCGGTATTAAATACGTAGCTGAGGACGATCCGTTACCACCGACTGAATATATTAAGAAAGTCGCTGAAACAGTAAAAGACATTGCAAAGCAAAGAAACATAGATCTCCCGTTTTTGGTCTTTGAACCCGGACGTTCTATCGTTGCTACTGCCGGCATTACCCTTTATACTGTCGGTTGTATCAAGAAGATTGAAAATATCAGAACCTATGTATCCGTTGACGGCGGTATGAGTGACAATCCGAGATACATCCTATACGGTTCCAAGTACTCCGCTGTGGTCGCTAACAATGCCTCCGCAGAATTGGTTGCTCCCATTACTATCGCAGGCAAATGCTGTGAATCGGGAGACCTGATACAGGAAAACATTATGATGCCCGAGATCAAGGTCGGCGATACACTCGCCGTACTTTCCACCGGAGCATATAATTACTCCATGGCAAGCAACTATAACCGCATTCCTCGCCCACCTATTGTCGCAGTCAGAGGGAGCGAAAAAAAACTTATCGTCAAGAGAGAGACTTATGATGATTTGATTAAGAATGATATCTTATAATATGTTTCCCCTTTATCGAAAGAAGAGGCTCCATCCGGTGCCCCTTCTTTCTTTACTGAGATCTTATCTCGCCTTATCCGCCAAAAATGCCGGATTGATGGCATAGAAGTTCTTGGAATCCAGATTATCCTGCACGATACGAAGACTCTCACCAAACCGCTGAAAGTGCACGATTTCACGCTCACGCAAATAGCGAATCGGATCGCATACATCGTGGTCGTGTACCAGACGAAGGATGTTATCATAGGTGGTACGTGCTTTCTGCTCCGCTGCCATATCCTCGGTGAGGTCCGTAATCGGATCCCCCTTGGACTGGAAGAAGGTGGAGGTAAACGGTACCCCGCCCGCTGCCTGCGGCCAAAGTCCCAAGGTATGGTCCACATAATACTTGTCAAACCCGGATGCTGCAATTTCTTCCGGTGTCAAATCTTTGGTCAACTGATGGATGATGGCGGATACAATCTCCATGTGTGCCAGTTCTTCCGTGCCCACAGGCGCATCGGTATTGCGCATCAACAAAATGTAGTAAAATCAATGGTTTGACGCATCACTAATTCTACGTATCCTTTCTCAGTATCTCCAAATACTCCTCATAGGCAAACACTCGGTTTCGCGCAGCATTGGTTGTTTCCTTCAATATCCCCAGCTCCACAAGCTTCTTTACGGCTGTAGCTACTGTATTGTAACTAATCTCCAGTTCTTTTGCTGTTTTCTTAATATCAATAATCGGATACTGCTCGATATAATCAAACACCGCACGTAGGTTGTCCTTGCTCCGCGTCGTTTTCGGAAGCTTTTCTACGTTTACGTCATGTAAATGCGAAAGCTTGTTGATGGATTCCAAAGAATCTGCAGCTGCTTTACTTACCGCTTCCAAAAAGAATCTAATCCATTGTTCAAAATTGCCGCTTCTTCTGACCTCACTGATTCGGTCGTAGTACTCCACCTGGTTCTTTTTCAGGAAATAGGATATATATATTACCGGCTTCGTAAGCACCCTCTGCTCCATCAGATAAAGCAATATCAGCAGCCTCCCGATTCTTCCGTTTCCGTCTAAAAACGGATGGATAGTTTCAAATTGATAGTGAATCAGAGCCACCCGAACCAACGGGTCATGCTCCACACTTTCATTCATATACTTTTCCAAATCCGACATAGCAGCCTGCATATCCTCTACATTCGGCGGAATATATCTGGCCTCTTTCAATGAGCAGTTTGCCGGCCCTATCCAATTTTGAGAACGTCTGAATTCTCCCGGCGTTTTATCCTCTCCACGAACGCCTTCCATCAATACCTCATGTACTTCCCGGATGAATCTGCAACACAGCGGGAACTTCTCCAAACGCATCAGTGCGTACTGCGTTGCTTTTACATAATTAATAACATCCGATACATCCAGATTTGCATTCGTATCCACCTCCGGATCAAGTACATCGTCAAGAGTACACTGTGTTCCTTCAATTTGAGAAGAAATCAAGGCTTCCTTTCTGACATACATCGATATAAACAAATCTGCATTGGCAATCAGCTGTGATGCAGTATCAAGCTTTGCCAACTGATTGTTTGCATCTATTATGAGCCGTACCGTTTCTTCGTCCATTGTAAGCTCCGGCATCGGAGGTAATGGACTCGGCTTAAACGATTGATACGCAGACTCTCCTGTTAAGTTATCTACATAGCTTCCTGCTCGATTCATAGAATCACCCCTTTTTGAAATAACTACCCTTATTATACCCCCTTTATTTCAAAAAGTCACTACTTTTTGAAATAAGAATCACAGATTTTATTTTTATTTCAATTTCAAGCCACTTTTTGAAATAAGAACTTACATTTTTCATCCTTATTTCAAAAAGTATTGTTTACAACTCTTCCGTATCATGCTCCAAACCGCTATCCTCAAACCTTCCGGAATAAAGAATACCTCTTTACGCATATACTACCACTATAATTTTCCCTTAATCCGCTCCAAGAAATAAGGTAATCTTCCCCTTAGCAATTGACTTTTCCCTTATTTTCTGCTACTATTTAAGGGAAAGAAAGGAGGATAAGGGAATGAGAGACTTTAATTACTCAAAAATCAAAGAACAAAGCTGGGATTCCGATATCCTCGGACTCATTGCTGCCATCTATAAGGAAGCAGGCAAACAGGAGCTCTATTTAAAGCAGCGTCCGGAAGAACTGGAAAAGCTCGTAGAAATCGCAAAAATACAGAGTACCGAGGCATCCAATGCCATTGAAGGTATCGTTACCACCAGCACCCGTATGAGACAACTGGTGGAAGAAAAGACCACGCCGAAGAACCGCGACGAACAGGAGATTGCCGGCTACAGAGACGTGCTAAACATCATTCACGAAAGCTTTGACGCAATTCCTCTTTCACAAAATTATATCCTCCAGCTCCATAAGATTATGTACAGCCACATGAATAATCCCATGGCCGGACGGACCAAAAACACACAGAACTACATTACGGCAAAGTATCCGGACGGACACGTGGAAACGCTCTTTACACCGCCGGCTCCCTTTGAAACACCGGAAGCCCTGGATAAAATCTGCGAGGAATTCAACCGTGTGATCGGCAATATGGAAGTAGAACCCCTCATTGCCATTCCGATCTTCATCCACGACTTTCTCTGCATCCACCCGTTCAACGACGGAAACGGACGCATGAGCAGACTCCTTACCACGCTTCTGCTCTACCGGAACGAATTTTATGTCGGAAAATACATTTCTTTAGAAGCAAAGATAGCAAAGAAGAAAGACCTTTACTACGATTCCCTGAACAGGTCCCAGGACGTTTGGCACGAGGGGAAGGAAGATTCCCTCCCGTTCATCAAATATCTTCTCAGAACCATCCTTGCCGCCTACCACGACTTTGAAGACCGGTTCTCCATCGTAGAAGAAAAGCTTCCGGCCATCGACATGGTCCGTAAAGCCACACAAAACAAAATCGGTAAATTCACCAAGCAGGACATCCGCGAATTATGCCCTTCCCTCAGCATCAGCTCCATCGAAGGCTCATTGCGAAAAATGGTCGCCGCCGGCGAACTCATGCGAAGCGGTGTCGGAAAATCGACCTTTTATGTGAGGGTGAAATAGAGTCAGCCACCATGAAAATGGTGGCTGAAGTTTTTGAACTTGTTTCATTTCGGTATCTTCGGAAACATCCCGGTGATAAGTTTCCGCGTTATCGCTCATTTTATCGCTCACTTTCCGGCTCCTTTTTTGGCTCCTTTTCGGCTCCTTTTCGGCTCCTTTGCTAACGCATCGGAATTACATGTGAGACAATCAGGCTTCAACTATGGCGAAAAACTATTGACACTATCCGTATCAATGAAATGCAATAAAATTGTCCGCAACTTCGCCATTTAATATCTTTTCCATATTCTGCACAATTTATTCTTACGCTTGTTTTCCATATATCACAATCATATATTCCACACCACCGTTATAACTTCTTTTTTCTGTTCTAATACCAATTTCAATGCCCTTCCCTGTTTGTAGCGTAATCACTTTATTGAACTCTTGACTAAGTTCCTCATGCAAAAATCCATTTAATTTAATCAAGAGTTTGACGCATCACTGAATTCAAAATGGCGGAAATTTTTCCGCCATTAAGCTATGTCTATTTTTCTATTACCGGAATCCAAATTTCCCATGTATAATCATCTGAACTTGCATCTCCCGGAGGAAACACCTCTAAAGTCGGAACAAGTTCATTTCTGCAATAATTGCTTGCAGGAAACCATTCTGTCAAAATTTTTGTGTACGCAGCAGGAACATGATTAATTCCAGTCACCGAATTAATCGGAAACACTGCCCATGTCGCTGACGGTATTGTTTCAACCGTCATATCTTTAATACACTGTCCTTTACACTCAGCTCCAATAATTGTTTTTGTTCTTCCATCATCTGATTTGTACGAATATGCGGCAACCTGCCAGAACGGAGCAGTATAATAATTATCTGAACCTCCATTATTCCACAAACGCGAATTATAGTTATCCATAAATTCACGCCATAACGGTGTTAACGTGTCACCATCGTTGCACTCTGTGGTCTCATACCCTGATAAACCCATGATTCGAAAACTGTCCTTGTGTTCAATTCGAAAATTCATAGCATTACCTCCTTCAATAGTAAGTATAAAGGAGATTGGCGAATAAGACTTTAAAGGAACACCACCTTTCTGAACACCGGAAGGCGTTACGCCATGCAATTCCTTAAACGCTCTTGTAAATGCCGTTGGGGATTCATAGCAGTATTTCAAAGCAATATCAATTATTTTCTCATTGCCGGATTGAATGTCGAAAACAGCCTGAGATAACCTCCTTCGACGAATATACTCTGAAATAGACATTCCTGCTAAGAAAGAAAAAATTCTAAAAAACTCATACACTGAACATCCCACTATACGAGCCAGTGACTCATATTGTATCGGTTGTGTAAGATTTTTCTCAATATACCCAACAACATCATTCATTCCTTTAAGCCAATCCACACAATCCCTCCTTTCATCTATGATTATATGGCATTAACGGTTGGCTTGCGCAACATTTCTTGCTAAATGTTGATAGCTTATCAAACTCAGAAATGGCGGGATTGCTCCCGCCATTTCCTAAATCAAAAAATTCTAAACTTCTTCCCTCGTTCCCAAATACGTTTTCACCGCATCCAAGAACTCTTTCGCACACTCCAACTGCACCTCTGCATCCTGCTTCGATGCGATAAAGAAATCATCGTAATCACATACATTTCGAATCTGAAACGCAGATTGCAAATACTTTGAATACTTCACATCAAAAATCTTTGTCTTTACATATTCCTTTTGGAAATACGCTATTACACCGGCATGTTTGGAAAAGTCCACTCTGTCTACCGCCAACACAGCTCGCACGGCAGAAAAGATTGCATAATAAGACCGACCGATGGAATCCTTATACTTTCCGGAATCCAATAAAATCTCTGCAGATTCCAACTTTTCCTGCGCATTATCCAATCGATACTTTACCAAATTATCCAATCCGCAGCCCCTCCCTTGCAATGTTTCTGTAGTAAGGAAGGACTTCCTTGTATTGTTCAAATTCGTCATAAGGTATTACCGTCGGAGATACCACTGTATCATGCTCCAATCCGATATCCGCAGACAAATCCCAGATTGTCCGTAACTTATCCTGTAACGCCAGGCGTTCTCCCTTGACAATCGCCACGATATCCACATCGGAATCCTTTTCAAAGTCTCCTCTGGCATAAGAACCGTACAAGAACACACCGGTCACAGCATCCCCATAAATGTCCCGGTAAATCGAAACCATCTGTCCCGAAATGTCATTTAACTGATTCCTGGTACACATACGTCCATTCCTCCTTTCCTAAGATAAGTATACGCTCTTTTAGAAGCAAATGCAAGTTTAACATTTAAAGCAAAGGATACTTGCCCTCATCGGTTGACTTTCCCCTTATTTCCTCCTGCTTTTTAAGCTCAAGTCTCCTTCTGCACAAATTCAGGGGCGTACCCCTCGGCCGCCCCTGTCTGTTTTTCTTATCACAAATCTTATCTCGCCTTATCCGCCAAAAATGCCGGATTGATGGCATAGAAATTCTTGGAATCCAAATTATCCTGTACAATACGAAGACTCTCACCAAACCGCTGGAAATGCACGATTTCCCGTTCGCGGAGATAGCGAATCGGGTCGCATACATCATGGTCGTGTACCAGACGAAGGATGTTGTCATAGGTGGTGCGGGCCTTCTGCTCCGCTGCCATATCCTCGACAAGGTCCGTAATCGGATCTCCCTTGGACTGGAAGAAAGTAGAGGTAAACGGCACACCGCCCGCAGCCTGCGGCCAAAGGCCCAAAGTATGGTCCACATAATACTTGTCAAAACCGGATGCTGCGATTTCCTCCGGCGTCAGGTCTTTGGTCAGCTGATGGATGATTGCGGACACAATCTCCATGTGAGCCAACTCCTCGGTGCCGATGTCCGTCAACGTTCCTGCCACTTCCCGGTACGGCATTGCATACCGCTGGGAAAGGTAGCGCATGGATGCAGCCAATTCCCCGTCCGGTCCGCCGAACTGGCTCATAATGACCATAGCCAGCTTCGGATTGGTCTGCTTAATGTTTACCGGGTACTGTAATCTTCTTTCATAACTCCACATTACTTACACTCTCCTTCCCACGGTCACGGATATTCTACCCATTTCCAACAATCGTCGCAAAAACAATCATAAGAAGAAAGCGGTCCGTAACATGCCGTATACTCTTTTACCAGTTTTTCTCTTACCGCACACATATTTTTGTAATATTCCAGCGCCTCTTTACAGCAAGGATGGGGATCCAGAAACAGGCGTGCTTCATCCATTGCAAAACTCACTTCGCTGATTTTCCGCAAAAGTGTCATTCTCTCTTTTTCACTACCCATATCAGTTACATCTCCTTCCATAGAATTCTAAATCCAGCTCTTTGAAAATCGTTCCGGTAGAGAAGCCTTCACATACCTCATAAAGCTTCCGCCATGTCTGCCACGGTACATATGCCATGGCAAGAGCTTTCCCCGGCATATCTTCTTCGCAATACACACCGTTTTTCTTTACCTCACGATACATGGACTCCACGGTACACCCGCAATCACAGTCCTTCTTTTCTTCCGGCTTCATGCAACCGCAATCCATTCCCGGCTTTACCTCCGGCTTCATGCAGCCGCAATCCATTCCCGGCTTTACCTCCGGCTTCATACAACCGCAGTCCGTTCCCGGCTTTACCTCCGGTTTCATGCAACCGCAGTCCATTCCGCCCATCACTTCCGGTTTCTTACAACCGCAGTCGTTGTTCCCGGCATATCTTCGGTTTCCGTAGTTCCCATAATTTCTATAATTGTTCATAACCTGCTCCTTTCTTTGTTCTCCGTAATCTATCATATGAGCCCTTTCCCGTTTTGTGAAACGTGAATTTCTCTTGCAAATCAATTCCTGTAGAATTATAATAAATCATGGAAAATGCTTTCGGCATTTTTTGTGAAACCAAGGAATAAAGGGGAGATTTACGCTATGGCAAGTACGGGAAAATGTGAATATTGCGGAGGTGTTATCCTCAGCAGCGATAAGACTTGTCCTTCCTGCGGTGCCGCCAACCTTCTCTATGTGGAGGATGCGCCCTCTGTAGTGCTGACACCGCATACCATAGAAGAACTGAAAGAATATTGTGCGGAACGCAATATGCCGCTGCATCGCATGCGCTTTTTTATTGGGGAGAACTATACAAAACCAAAGGCCTTCGGTATCTATCAAAATTCCGCAGGAGAATTTGTCGTTTATAAAAACAAGGCCGACGGCTCCCGTTCCATACGCTACATCGGCCGCGACGAGGAATATGCGGTAAAAGAACTGTATATGAAATTATTGGACGAATGCCACAAACGAAACATCTGGCCGGATACGCCGGACGGCAAACCGCCAAAGATTACAAGAACGGTTCAAGATAACGGCACTCCTAAAAAGTCCAAGGCATGGTTGATTTTTTTGCTCGGCTTTTTCGTACTGGCCGTGGCAGGCTTCGGCTATGCATTCTTAAAAGCACTTTTTATCAGTATGGGGATTTTTGAGGAAGTCAAATTAGGTATCTCCTCCTTCCTCAGCTTTGCCTTGTATTATGTATATAACCTTATTTATGTCAGTATCATTCAAACCGACAGGAACAAACAAACCGGTGTGCAAACCACCGATAAAAATACATTTTCCCGGAAAGAGGCCATTTTCATCGGTGTCCTGTTTGCCGCTGCGGTTACCGTACTCAACCTGCTGTTAAAGCATCCGGTTTTTTATATGGATCTTTTATTGCTGGCCGGATTATCCCTGTTTGCTTCCTGGGGATTTCCTCTTGGACTGTTTCTTTTAAAAGAACTTCTCGGTTCTCTTTCAAGGAAGCTGCTCCCGAAGAAAAAAAGCGCAAAGAAAGCAAAAGAAGCATCCTGGAAAGCCACGGCTGTCCTGTTAGCCTTCTGTACCCTGGTTATTACCGTGATTCCGATTATGGAAGGTAACAAAAAAGAAGGCTACTATCAAACCGACGACCGTATTTTCTATATGATTGAAAATGATGTTTACGAGTACACGGATTCCGGTTGGGATTATACTTCCTATTCTTCCGATTACCTGGACCCGGGCGATTACGTCTATATGTATGATGACGCCTGGAGCGACAACTGGGATATGGACTCTTCCGACCGCTTCGAAGATTCTTATTACTATGACGATTACCATGATTCGGATTCCGATTATGACTCCGGCAGCAGCTACGATTCCTGGGACAGCGGCGGAACCGACTGGGACAGTGATTGGTAAAGACTACCTGACACGTACTTGATCTACATACAAAACGGGATGTCGCTTTACTGCGACATCCCGTTTTTTCTGCGTTTTGCCAGAATTCCGCCGATTCTCCCGGTTTCCTTTGCAGTTAAGGCACCCCAACCGTCTGCCATTACCCGGTCAAACAAACCTAACTCCTTTGCGATTTCGTACTTTACCAATTCCTCTGCCGTCAACTCTTCTAACACAATCGGTTTCTTCTTTTTCATATCTGTCACCCGGTATCCTTTCTTGTCCGTCTTTCCCGACAGCTCTTTCCTTTACAGTATTTACCGATTTTTACATCTTATTCCGCTTTTCCCTCGTACCGTTGTTATCCATACGCGCAACCGTTTGCCGAATACCGGATTTGCCAGCAATACGTTCAACTCCGCACCGATAAACAACAGATACATACAGGCGTACAACCAGAACATGCACAACACAATTGCGGTCAGGCTCCCATACATGGAAGAAAGCCCGGAAAAACGGTCAATATAAAAGGAATACAACCAGGAAAACAACAGCCACCCTGCCGCAGCCACCACCGCGCCGGGAAGTTCCGCGGTGCGTTTCCCGCTTTTCCGATTCGGTACAAACAAATACATTGCCCAAAAGAACATCGCCAGCAAAAGAAAAGAAAGCACCGTCCGAAGACAGATTAACAGTCCCGCCATCTGTTTCAAAACCGGAATACTGCTCTGCAAATACAACAAAATCCGGTTCCCGAATACCAGCAACAACAACGACGACAACAACACGGTAGAAAACAGTAAGGTATACCCCACCGCCAAAAAGCGAAGGACAAAATAGTTACGGGTTTCCTTCTTTACATAGACTGCATTCATTCCCTGTACCACCACCAGAACACCTCGGGAGGCCGCCCATAAAGTCGTCAGCACCGATACGGACAACAATGCCCCGGAAGTTTTTTGAACCGCTTCCGCAAACAGCTTTCCCACAAATTCATGCACCGCCGGTGGGAACACCCCATACAATATCCCCAGAAACCGTTCCGAATCCAACGGCAGAAACCGTAATAAGGTAAGCAGAAAAATCAAAAAGGGAAAAAAAGAAAGAATGATAAAAAAGGCTGTCTGTGCCGCAAAGGCTGAGACCGCATCCTCCCGCAGCTTCCGTAAAAATAACCGAATCATTCCGTAGCCTGTTTTTAACATTCTTTCTCCTTCCCCTCTGTCACGGGGCTTCTCAATGATATATAAATCCCAGTTCCGTTCCCGGATAGTACTCTTTTATAATATCCTCGCAGGAATATCCCGCAGATGCCATGGCATCCGCGCCGCACTGGCTCATGCCTACACCGTGCCCGTAACCGCCTCCGGTAAGCAGATATCCGGTTTCTCCGTCATATACCCCTTTTTGCAATACTACAAATGCACTGGGCAGTAAGGATGTTCCCGTTACACACTCTCCGTTTTCCCGGTAAATTTCTTTTCCGAGAGGAGCTAACATACTACGGATATTATATTCATTTTTTACCAAAAATACTCCTTTGCTCCCTTCAATCCGTAACCGGGTCGCAATCCCTCCCTTTCCTCTTTCTCCGATTTGAATACTCTTTATGGTTCCGGTCTCTGTGATTGGCTTCGACACAAACTCCCCAGAGGAAGCATCATAGGTCAATATCTGCTCCGGCACCACACTGTATCTCGTTTTCAGCGCCTGATTGATTCCCGTTTCCAATTCCTTTAAGGACAAAAAAGTTTGCCATCGATACCACGGGCTTTCTCCGTCATATGCGGTAGGCTTTCCCGACAGATACGGTATCTCTTTTGCATTTTCCCACACATCCTCCGCCGATGCGGTGTGTCCCGCAGAAGTAGAATAATAATAACATTGGGCTACCGTATCCTCATAAAACAGCACCTGCCCATGGGTCTCCTTTACCGCCAGCACCGCCGCCTCGGTCTCTCCCGTGTTGTTATACACCTGGCTGGCCACACTATCGTCCACATGGGCTCCGTAGGCCGCGTAGCGATTAGCCATAAGCTCCGTATAGGCATAACTTCTGGCACAAATCGCTTGGGCCTTTAAGGCCTCTTTTCCGAAGCTTGACGGCATTTCGCTGGGCAGCACCGCATACAAATACTCCTCCATGGTTACCTCATTCACCAGTAACAATCCTTCTCCTCGGCATTCCACCTCTAACGTCCCGCGGTAGGACGGGGTACCGGAGGAGCGCTTCAAATTACATACCGTCAATTTTCCGTCGGCCTTGTCCGGCACGATGACCCGCCTGCCGGAATCCGTCCCGAAAGACTCCCTTGTAAGAAGATAACGTTCTCCCGGCTCACAGACTTCTTTTTTCTCCCCTGAAGTCACCGTGAATCCGCAATCCGCCGTAATCTCGATTGCATCATGATAATACCCTTGATAACCGGTGGTTCCGATTAAGACACGTATTTTTTTCAGTTCGGGCTTTTTCCTGAGAAGTGACGCACACAGTTTCCCTCCCTCCAAAACAAACTCCGTATCTGCGGACCCTACCAATATTTTTCCGGAAGGTTCCTCCGCCACGCCGTCATACAAGCGGTAGACCTTGAACCCTTCCGTCAAAGGAAGTACGCCATACCCTTCCAGTTCCATCTCTTTTTCATCCACCCGCAACACCTTTGCCGTGATTTTGTCCGGTTTTAACACAAGGGAAAGGATCTCGTTCCCTTGTACCGTCAAATCACCGACACAGGCCGGCAACCGGTCTTGTACTTTCCCTTTGGTAGGAAGGGTTGTCTGCTTTCCCTCGTAAAAATAGGTAATGCTTTCCTCCGTGGAAGATAAAATCCACACATTTCTCAGCGTTTCCGGCATCGCAATCTCCGGTGTCGGTGTCCCCGTCGCCGATTGCTGCCCCTTCTTCTGAAATAAATCCTTTTCTTTCCAAAAAAACAGCAGTACCGCCAAAAGAAGTACCGCTGTCAGAAAAAAACCTTTCTTTTTCATAATCCCTCCGGACAATCTTTTTATAAACCTATGATGTCCGGGAAAAAAATATACCACACTCGTCCGGAGAATGTCCCTCTTATTCTTCCTCTTCTCCGGTTAAAACCTTTCCGATCCAAGCAAACAGAGCCTCTAAAAGAAGCTGTAGCACCAAATAAAAAATCACACCACAGCCCAAGGCAAAGAACGGGGCACTGTTCTGTAACCCGTTAGAAAGCAATACCTTCGTCACATCATTTACGCCAACCAGACCGGCCAGGGAAGACATTTGTAACAGAATGCAAAGCAAACGCTTGATTTCAAACAAGGACTGCTCTGTCACAAAAGGAAGCAACGCCGAGAAAAATTCTCTTCTTGCCCTGCGGTTTACCGCCGTACTGCGCCGCGCCGTTTCCTTATTGACCGCCCGGGCTAAAATATCCGTCAAATGACCGCCTCCGTAAATTCCGAACACAAGCACCGAAATCAAAAGCCCGCCACGGTGCATACTTCCCAAGAAAGTGTAATACCATAACAACAATGCCAGATACAAGGGTGTCCCTTTTGTCAAAAACGTAATCGCCACCCCGATCCGCTGCACCAACATATTCTGCGCCGTCCGCAAAAAAGTCAATCCGGCCGCAAACAGACAAGCCACCGCTACCGCCAGCACAAACACCAGAACAGTAAATATGCAGCCCTTAATAATCCGCAGATAGGCTCCTCCGCCGATTAAATTATTATATACCGCGTCATAAAGATTTCGTATCATGCTTCCTTCCTCCGTTCTCTCATTTCAAACACGTTCCTTATTTTAAGGTCAGATATGCATATTCCTGCATGGTATAATAGCCATCGGTCATCAAATACTCTTTTTCTCCCGGCGTAGTATTCCGACCGGTACCGTAAGCAAAAAGCAAATCCACTTTTCCGCTTTCAAGAGAAGTAAACGCATTCTTTGTTGCTACAGTTACCGTCTCAAAATGATAGCCGGTCCGTTTCTCCAGTTCTTCTAACAGCGCCACGGAGAACCCGCAGGATACCCCGTTTTCGTCCAACAAATCCAGGGGCGGTATTGTCCCCGTCACGCCTACATACAAGGTCTTTTTCTTCGAACTCCCCGCTTTCCCGTACAATTCCATCGGTTCGTCCGCGTCCACATAGGCTACCTGCAATGCCTTTAACATCCCTTCGTCTTCCAGCTCAAACAATGCCGCGTTAAGCTCCGCACACAAAGCCTCTTCTCCCTTCGGAAGCACCATACCGAAGGAAAGACGCCCGCCACCCTCCACGCTGTTTGACGTATCCGCCGGAGCCTCAATCCGCACCAAATCCTCTTCGGTACGAAGCAAATACTCTGCCGTCACATCCGGGCAAACAATCACATCGGCTCTGCCGCTACGGAGTTCATATAATAATCCCGGAATATCCGCAGCCTCCCGGTATCCGGAAAGCTTTGTGCCGAGAATCGTCTCAAACAATACCTCCGCATTCTCTCCCGGAAGACGGGACGCCGTAACACCGGCCATCACACAGCCTTCCATGTCCTTTACGGACGTTATCTCCTTCCCCGTTCCCTTCGGCTTTGCAAAGCCCGCTGCCGTCAGAAGAAGCAGAATCACTAATAACGATAATACGGCCCATAGGCCGATGGTTCTTGATTTCATGATACCCTCCGTTCTATTTTACCGTAAGACCGATAATCCGTTCATCCCGCGTACCAACCACCAACGTATTTCCGAATACCGCCGGAGTTGCTTCCAATGTAGTATTTAAGGAAATCGAATCCCGCAAATCTCCGTTTGCCCCGTTAAATAACAAAATCGTTCCGTCGGAACAGCACTGTATCAAATACACCGCACCGCTTTGAGCATACATGGTTACCGTAGAACTCCACGCATAATTGTCAAGCTCCGTTAACCAAACCGCCTCGCCGGTCTTTGTATCCAGAGAAACCAGATATCCGGAAGACAACTTCGGACAACGGGACACGGAATAAATAATCTGTCCTTCGATTTCCCCCTGTCCCAGCACGCCGGTAGCAAGGATACCGCCCTCCACGCCGTCTACATTATGACAGGCAAACGGCTTTTTCCAAACCACGCTTCCGTTTGCTGCATTTAATTTATAAATTGCTACTTCACCCATGGAATGCTCGTCCAACATTGCTTCCGTCAGGGTGGTTGCCACATATACAAAATCTCCGTCCTCTTCTTTGGAAAAAATCGGAGAAGAATTTACATCACCGTATACATCCTGGGCCCACACCATCGACATGGTATTTAAATCCAGGCAGTAGAATACGCCGCCGTTATCTCCCACATATAAATAATTATCGTTTACCACCGCAGAATTTTCCATTCCCCAGGTAAAAGCATCCTCCGTTGCCCGGGACGTGGAATACGTATAATCCACCACATGCTCCGGGGACACCGTAAGCGTGCCTGCTTCTCTGTCATATTCCGTATTCAGTTTAATCGTATATAAAACACCGTTTTCACCCGGATAAATCAACGTATCCGTTGCCACATGAAAAACCGGAGAACTGTCATAGGCATGGAAGGTACGAGGCGCCATTGCATCATTGGCTCCGAACTCGTATAACTTAGAACCATCAATCAAACTGTAAATGTAAGCCCGCGGGCTCACATTTTCCCCGTATAATCCGGTCTGGGCATCACCGGAGCCCAGCACCAGCATCGGAATCCCCGCCGGATGCAAGGAAGCGGTTCCCTTAAATACCATACCGATATGAATGGCATCCCGGCTCTCGCTGCCATCCTCCAAATCCAGAAAATGAATATATCCGTCCATACCGGAATAAATCACTTCTACAAAATTTTCCTTTGCCTTTTTCTCCGGATATAAATTCATAATCCGCTTGGTCTCTTCCGGCCAGGAAATAATGAGCGGTTGCCCGGTCCAGCCGTTCCCGGTCCAATAGCTTTTTCCGCTGGATTTTAACAGTTTTCCGGTATCGTAACTCCAATATTCAGAATCAAATTTTTCATCTTTAATCGCTGCGGTTCCGTAGGAGGACAGGGTTCTGTGATAATTACCACGGAAAGTAAAAATCCCTTCCACCGTCCGTGTCGGAATCTCCTCGGCAAAAGAAATCAGATCCGGCCGCATATAAGCATAATCCTCATCCCATACAATCGTCTCTCCGCCCTTAGAAAAGCGAATGGTTTCCTGAATTCCAAGCACCGACGGGTCAGTCAGCTCCGTACTTGTCACCGCACTTTCCACACCGGTAATTGCTTCCGGATGGTACTCTGTCTCTGCCATTCCCGTTGTATCGTGTTTTGCATTATATAAATAGCGGATACCGCCCGCCGCCGAAATCTTCTTCAGCATCAATACACCTGCGCCGCAGCCCAGCAGGAAAAGACCGCAGAAAACTCCCATTGCTATCTTTGTACCTTTTTTCATCCGCAAACCTCCTGTTCCGATTCTTCCACCCGATTATAGTCTTCCCATAAATTCTCACTCTATCTCTTACAAATTCCGCAGTACCGCCTGCAAATCCTGTACCGTTGCCACCTCAATCACCTGAATGCCATCTTCCTTTTTCTCCCCTTCGGCTTTTTTCCGCTTCGGTACAATCACCGTACGGTACCCCATCTTTGCCGCCTCCGCAATCCGGGCCTGCATCAGATTCACCGCACGAATTTCTCCGGTCAGTCCCACTTCTCCGAAAGCCACCGTCCGTGGCGGAAGGGGACGATTGCGGTAGCTGGACAAAAGCGCCAACACAATGGCCAAGTCCAAGGACGGCTCCGTAATCTTCATACCGCCTGCCACATTCACATAGGCATCGCAGCCCGCCAGGGAAATCCCCAGACGTTTTTCCAGTACGGCCATCAAAAGGGTTACCCGGTTATAATCCGTACCTGCCGCCGTACGCCGCGGCATATTAAAGCTGGTAGGAGATACCAAGGCCTGCACCTCCACCAGAATCGGACGGGTGCCCTCCATAGCTGCCGTAACAACCGAACCCGGCTCGTCCTCCGGCCGCCCCTCCAACATATATTCCGACGGGTTCTTCACTTCACGAAGCCCCGCACCTGCCATTTCAAATACTCCGATTTCGTTGGTGGAACCGAAACGGTTCTTTACCGCACGCAGAATACGGTAAGAAATATGATTCTCTCCCTCGAAATAAAGCACCGTATCCACCATATGTTCCAGCATACGGGGACCGGCCACCACGCCTTCCTTTGTCACGTGACCGATAATAAAAATCGTTATTCCGAGGCCTTTGGCCAAACGTAAAAGAGACGCCGTCGCCTCCTTAATCTGTCCGGGACTGCCCGGTGCCGCCTCCGTCTCTTCCCGGTAAATGGTCTGGATGGAGTCGATAATCACCACCTCCGGCGTAATCTGCCGTATGGTCTCTTCCACACGATTTAAACTGGTCTCCGCCAGCAAAAGCGTACTGCCGTCAGTCACCTGTAACCGGTCTGCCCGCATCCGGATCTGTCTTATAGACTCCTCGCCGGATACGTACAATACCTTCCGCTCCTTCTTTGCCAATGCATAACACATCTGAAGCAGAAGGGTGGACTTTCCGATACCCGGGTCACCGCCCACCAATACCAGCGAACCTACCACAATACCGCCGCCCAGTACCCGGTCCAGTTCCCCGATGCCGGTCACCATACGCTCTTCTTCTCCCGTATCCACTTCCGAAAGAAGCACCGGCTCTGCCACGGATAACGACGAAACGCCGAAAGCAGACTTCGTCTTTCCTGCTTGCGGCGCCTCTACCAAAGAATTCCACGCCTTACAGCCCGGACACTGTCCGAGCCATTTCGGCGATTCCATCCCACATTCTTTACAAAAAAACACAAGTTTCCCTTTTGCCATAACTCCCCCGCAACTCTTACTGCTTTACTACACGTACTTCGGAACCTCTTCCGCCCGCAAGCTGTAAACTGAATACCAGCTTACCGCCCAGATTGGTCTTCATCTTACCGATGTTGGTACCGTCGATGTAGAGCTTAAACTCCTTCTCCGGCTCTAACCCCAGAGCCACCTGGGTATCGGTAGTACCGGCTACGGTAAACTCCATCTCCTTATCATTTGCGGAAAAATCCGTTACATTCGTTCCCGGAACGGACTCATACGCAAACAAACCGTTGCGCTCCAGCTTCGTAATCTCCTGAAACGTCTTTACTTTATACAAGTCCCCGCCAAATTCAAAACCGTCGGCCTTTGCCTTTGCAGCAAGCGTGTAATCCCCAAACGCAAGCTTTCCGTTATCCTGAATATAAATCAGATCTGCCATTTTCTTATCCTCCTGTAACAGGTTATCCTTCTGTTATTTCTTACAATATCAGTATAGCACAACCGACTACTTTTTTCCACATTTTTTCACAGATTCATAAATTGCTCATAAAAGTTTCACTATTTCTTACACTTTCGCACGCGGCGCAGTCGAAGTACTGTTTTTTCCGGCGTTTCTCCCTCCTGCAGGGTTAAAACTGCCGTATCCCCTTCTGCCACTTTGCCGCTCAAAATCTCTTCCGCAATCAAATCTTCCATGTGAATCTGTACCGCACGACGAATCGGTCTTGCACCGTACTTTTCATCGGAACCCTTCTTCACAATAAACTCCGCCACGGACGGCTCCGGTTTTAGCGTAATGGAAAGCTGCTCTTTACAACGCTTCACCACTTCTGCGATTTGCAGGTTCGCAATTTCCTTTAGTGCCTCGGTACCCAACGTTTTAAATACGATGGTTTCATCAATACGGTTCAGGAACTCCGGTTTGAAATTATGCTTTACTTCTTCCATTACCGCAGCCCGCATCCGTTCATAATCCGCCGACGCATCCGCTGTACTTATAAAACCGAGGTTCTTCGGTTCCATAATCCGCTGTGCCCCCGTATTGGAAGTCATAATAATAATCGTATTCTTAAAACTTACTTTCCGGCCCTGAGCATCCGTAATATGACCGTCCTCCAGCACCTGAAGCAAAATATTAAACACATCCGGATGAGCCTTTTCCAGTTCATCAAACAACACCACGGAATACGGATTCCGACGAATCTTTTCGCTTAACTGACCGCCCTCATCATGCCCTACATACCCCGGCGGCGAACCGATCATTTTGGATACACTGTGCTTTTCCATATATTCGGACATATCCACGCGAATCAGTGCGTCTTCCTTCCCGAATACCGCCTCCGCAAGGGCCTTGGAAAGCTCCGTCTTACCCACACCGGTAGGCCCGAGGAATAAAAACGATCCAATCGGACGCTGCGGATTCTGCAAGCCTACCCTTGCACGACGAATGGCCTTTGCCACCGCCGTTACCGCATCCTCCTGCCCGATGACACGCTTACGCAGTACCTCCGGAAGCTTTAACAGCCGTTCGCTTTCCGCTTCGCAAAGCTTCGCAAGCGGCACCTTGGTCCAGGCGGAAATCACATCCGCAATCATATCTTCGTAAAGCACTGGGCGCTCCTGCTCCGTTGCCGTACCGTTTTCCAGACGGGCTCTTAACCGCTTCTGCTTTGCAGCAACCGCAATGGCTCCTTCCGCATCTCCGGACAATAACAAACGTTCCTTCTCCGCCTCCAGTTGCTCTAATTGTTTTTTCTTTTCCTGTTCTGCCGTATTAAAAGACAAACCGGAAAGACGAAGCTTTGATGCGGCCTCATCCAATACGTCAATGGCCTTATCCGGCAGGAACCGGTCATTGATATAACGCTCCGAAAGCTTCACCGCTGCTTTAATCGCGGCATCACTGATTACAATGCCGTGATGTGCTTCATAAACAGCCTTCAGACCGGACAAAATTGCTTCTGCCTCTTCTATAGACGGTTCTTCCACTACCACCGGCTGGAATCTGCGTTCCAGTGCCGCGTCCTTTTCAATATGCTTCCGGTACTCTTCCCTGGTGGTGGCACCGATGACCTGAAATTCGTCTCTTGCCAGCGCCGGCTTCATAATATTGGAGGCATCCAAAGCTCCTTCCGCACCGCCGGCACCGATAATGGTATGCAGCTCGTCAATAAATATCAAAACATTTCCGTCGGAAATTGCCTCATCCATCACCCGCTTAATCCGCTCTTCAAATTCGCCGCGATACTTTGTTCCGGCCACCATGGCGGATAAATCCAGGGAAAGGACACGCTTTTGCTTCATGCAATCCGGCACATTTCCTTCCGCAATCCGGCGGGCCAATCCTTCCACTACCGCCGTTTTTCCGACGCCCGGTTCTCCCACCAGACACGGATTATTCTTTGTTCTGCGGCTCAAAATCCGAATCAGACGGCCGATTTCTTCTTCTCTGCCCACAACCGGGTCCAGTTTCCCGTTCCTTGCCGCCTCCGTCATATCCTTACTGAACTTCTCTAACAGGGAACCCCCTTCGGCTTTCTGGGTACGGCTCTTCCCGGTGGCATACTCTGCCTTTGCCCGGCTGGCATCCAGCCCCATAGCCTCCAACGTAGTAAAATAAATCTTCTGCACCTGAATTCCCAGTGTATTCAAAAGACGCACCGCAATGCAGTCTTCTTCTTGTAAAATGGCTAACAGTAAATGTTCTGTCCCAATCTTTTCACTCTTATAATGGCCGGCCTGCACTTCCGCCTGCTCCAAAATCCGCGTAAGACGCGGAGTGTTACCGATTTTCTTCCGACGGTCACCCTTCTCGGGCGTAATCAGCTGCGCAATCAGCTCATCCAGCTTTTCCGACCGTATGCCGTTTGCCTGCAACACTTCTCTTGCAATACAATTCTCCCGAAGCAGCGCCATAAGCAAATGTTCACTGCCGATATAACCGTGGGACAAATGCTCCGCTGCCTGTTTCGCATATTGCAATACCCGTTCTGCCTGTTCGGTATATAACTTTCCCATAACGTTCCCTTTCTGTCTTCCCGTTCTATTTCATCTGAAACTCCCGTAATACCTCATCGGTCACCCCGTGAATTTCCTCTTCGGTCAATCCGCGACACAATGCTTTTGCCAGAGAAATCCGCATCTCGTTTTTTAAAAACTCCATCGCCCGAAGCTTATCGCTGTTGACCGCTACCACCGCACCGCTTCTGCGGTCCAGACGCAAATAGCCGTCCTGTCGTAAAATCGCATAGGCTTTATTTACCGTGTGCATATTGATACCGATTTCTTCCGCCAAATCCCGTACCGAAGGCAATACATCCCCCGGTAATAACTGGGCATTGGCGATTCCGTAAATTATCTGGTTATACAGCTGTACATACAGCGCTTCTTCACTTCCGAAATCAATTCTGATTACCAAGTATCGCACACCTTCTTTCTTCCTTATCCCCGTACATCAAACTCATCCTCATCCGAATGATCACGGCGGTATAACCGTACCGTAATGAGTAACAAAAGTACCGTGAGGGCAATAAACATTGCCAGTAAAAACAGCAACAATACCTGCTGTCCCTTGTATTTATCCAACGCCTCATACAATGCGCTGTTATCTTCTTCCACAACCTGCTTTATTACAATCTCGTCTTCGCTGAAACGTTGCAGGGTCTGCTGTTCTCTGTCGTACCGGTAATATCCCGTGGTTCCCAGTTCGTCTTCCAACACCAGCACAAAAAACGTGCTGTCCGGAACATCACGCTTTGCATACGCCTTTATCCGGAGGCCATCCACATACAATACGGTTTCCTCATAGCCGGTAGGCGCCACATAAGCTGTCGCATCCTCCGCCACCTTATATGCACCTGCATAGTTTAGAAAAACGCTACCGCCCTTTTCTTCCGCATGCAGTCCCTTTTCATACCCGTCCTCTTTTGGCTTTTCCGGCGCTTCCGTCGGTACAGGCGCTTCCTTTTCTCTGGTCACATAAAGGTAATAGCGTTTTTCTGTCCCATCTTCTGCCGTAACCGTAACAACCACCGTATTCCGCCCCACCTGTAAACCGGTGCTTCCGTTTACTCCGACTCTCGCATTCTCATCCTCGGTCAGCGCACTGACCACAATCATTTCCGTTTCAAAAGGCACAGACACCTCATACTCCCGCACCGTGGTGGCAAAAGCCGGAGAAAGCTTGCCCGGGTTTACCTTCAGTGCGGAAAGATTGGCATTATCCGATGCATCTTTCGACGCTTCAATTGCAAAATTTAAAACATTACTGGACACCGACATGGCATTCCCCATCCCGTAGGAATAGACCATCGGCCGGCTGTCTAAAGACAAATCCGCCGTTCCCCGCTCCAAAGCACGAAAACGTATCACATATTTCCTACTCCCTTCACTGGGAGCTGCCCCCACATCCGCAATTCTAAGCATACCGGCACCTCCTGTAATACAAGAAGGTGCCGTAACAAATTCCATTACATCTGCATTGTAAATCAAATATGCTTCAAAATCACCGATGGTGGCATCCTGTAACGTTTCGCCTTCCACCGGTTGTGCGGAAATCAAAATAGAGACTTCAAACTGGTCCTCCACTCGCACAATTTCCGGTTCCACCTGTAAGTCAATGGTCGCAACCGCTGCCTGTACCGTTTCTTTTGCGCCAAATAGTATCATCGCTGCAAGCAGGACAAAAAACAGCTTCTGTTTCATTCCGATTCTCCTCTGCTATTCTCTTACCACATACAGTACATACTCTCGTTCGGTTCCGTCTTCCGCAATTACCCGTACAATAATCTCGTTTTGGCCAACTTCCAGTTCCTGATAACCGTCTCCGATTACCACCGCCTTTTTACTAACTGCCGTTGCCTTCACATTGATTACCTCCGTGCTGTTCTCCACGATCAGAGAATACATCTGCTCCGCGGTTCCGTTAAAACTCGGCGTCAGCTTATATGCTGTACCGTCTATGGTTTCTACGGAAAGCTTGGACAAATAATTATTCGGGTTATATGCAGTCGTCGGTGCCGGGCATGCCTCCTCCGGCATGTTGTAGAATACCGGAATTGAGAATACAATCGGGCTTTCCATCTCACCGGTATATGCCTGGGAAGTCTTCTTTCCTTCCGAAGACGGTGCCACCACGTTTGCCATATACTGATGACTGTATGTATACACAGGCGTCATGTTAAACTTTTGCAGATAAATCGTATTCTGTCCGCGGTTAATATAAGAATCTCCGATAATAAAGGCCCCGCCCACAATGGCTCTGTATCGGTTATCCCACGGAATCAAAGAACCCTCATTCAGTGCATCATTGTTGCTCTTTCCGTATTTTGCGTACTTTAAGCCGTTTGCGATTGCACCACCCGGCTGTGTACTATGGTATGCCCCGATATTGTAAAAATTATACAATCCTTCAAAACCGCTGACGGTTCCGGTCACACTGTTGCTGACCGTTGTAGTACCGGTAATGACCTCCTGCTTTACACGGGTAGCCAAATGATACGGACTTACACCGGAATATTCCGCTGCTTTGATAAAGGTCTCCGCATAGCTGATGTTCTGTGTCTCTCCGGTCTCATCCTTGTATGCATAGGTAGTCTGATACAGCGGCGTATACTTTAAAATATTCTCTACGCCTTCCAAATCCTGATAGGACGGGTCATAGGCCAATACTTCAAACTGAAATACCGTCTTATCATCCAGGAAATTACGCGGGTCCATATAATATTCCAGTGCCGCCTTCGACGCAGTTACCCAGGTCGAACCGTCATATACGATAAAACTATCGGTCTTCCAGTTATACGCACCCTCTTCCAAAGACTTCCATCCGATACCGGAACTGTTCGGAATCAGGTTCTTACCTGGAATATTTTCCTCCCGGATTGCCGTATCCCAATCCAAACCGGTATGATATGCTTTAAAAATCCAGTTCGGATGCTCCACATGTAAGCTACGTAAGTAAGCTTTATAAGATTCCGGGAAATTCTGTTGTTTCAAACTCAGTTCAAAATCTGCAGCTACCCCCTGCTCGCCGTCTTCATCTCCCCAGATATCCAGACCCGGAGTCGGCGTCGGCGTTGTTCCCGAAGTTTCCTCTTTTATCACAACACGATTTTCTAAAATATAGCCGTAGTACATCTCTCCGCGATATTCTACACCTACATGGCGATATACTTTGCCACCCTGATCTTCGTAAAGGTCATATAACGTCAAAACATCCTCCGGGGTAATCAAAACCGGATTCGTCGTACTTCCCTTTGTCTTTACCGTTCCGGCGCCGCTCTTCGGCAACTCCTTCATAGTCATGGAAGCCGACTTCGGATGTGTAGCATTACCCGAACCCTTCTTCTCTCCCTCGGTTCCCGCTTTTGCATCCTCCCAGGACTTCACACCAGGCGTCGGCGTTGCGGCCGGAGCACCGGATACCGTCGGTGCTCCGGTTACCTTTGGATCCTCCGGCTGTTCCGGCTTAACTTCTTCCTTAATTGTGATATACTTTTCTAAAACATATCCGTAATATTCTTTTCCTTTATACGTTACGCCCACATGACGATACAACCGGTCCTTCGCATCCGCATACAGGCCGTATAACTTAAGCTCCGTCTCCCGATAGACCAAAACCGCATTGCTGGTTCCCTCTTCCTTCACCGTCGGCACGCCGTCTAACGGAAGGGATTTTATTGTCATAACATCCGACTTCGGATGAACTCCGTAACCTACACCAATTTGTTTTCCTGCGGCATTCTCCTTTGCATCCGCCACCGGAGTTGCCGTCGGTAACGGCGTCGGCGTTGGCGTTGCGGTCGGTTTCGGTGTCGCCGTCGGTTTCGGCGTCGCCGTCGGCTTCGGCGTCGCAGTCGGCTTCGGCGTCGCGGTCGGCTTCGGCGTTGCAGTCGGCTTCGGCGTCGCGGTCGATGCCGGTGTAGGGGTTGCAGTCGGCGTCGGGGTTGCAGTCGGTGCCGGCGTAGGTGTCGGCGTAACAGCCGGTGCCACCTTTCCAAGTTTTACCGCAGATGCCAATGCATAACCTTCTACCGTTTCCCCTTTTACTTCACAGGAAATCTTAAACCATTTCTGACTCCCTACGACCTTCTCTTCTAAAAGAACAACCGCAGTCCCTTTGTCGGCGGTCGCAATTGCACCGGCGCCGGTCTTTACATACGCAGCATTGGAAGCTGCCGCCGAACGAAGTCTTACCCGTTCCGTCACCGAACCTTCCGGTCGCTTTGTGAAATCCGGAGCGACGTAGTTGCTTAATACATAGCCTTCTGTATCGGTCAATCGAACCCGGTACCATTTCTCGGAGTCTACCATAGTCTCCCCGATTACGGTTACCTCATCCCCGGTTTTTAAAACCTTCAACACATTGGACGCAGTCCCCGCTGCATCACGCAAATTCAATTCCGTAGCAATAATCTTTGCCGGAAAGGTCCCAAGTTCTGCTTCCGGTGACGGTTCCGTCGGAACCGGTGTGACAGTCGGAGTCGGGGATTCTGTCGGCACAGGCGTTGCCGTCGGAACCGGTGTCGCCGTCGGAACCGGTGTCGCGGTCGGTACCGGCGTTGCCGTCGGAATCGTTCCGTTTAATGTCACATACAAACCGAATACATAACCCTCTTTCTGTACTCCGCCATCTTCATAATTAATACGATACCAGGTATCTCCGTCTTCCACAAAAACACCGGTTACAACAACCGAAAACCCGTTTCTTAAAGAAGTAATCAATTCCTTATCCGTACCGGCTCCGCTACGTACGTTTACCACACTGGCTGATACCTTTGCGGGAACGGACATGGTATCCGCATAATTCCCCTCTCCCTGCACCGGCACCGGCGTCGGGCTCGGCGGTGTAGCCGGCTTCGGCGTTGCCGTCGGAAGCGGTGCATTCAACGTAACGTACGGTCCGTACGCATAACCGGTAATCGCTTTGCCTCCGGAAGTATAGGTCACTTTATACCATTTCTCGGAACCTACATACACCTGACCGATGGCAGTCACCTTCGTCCCGGTCTTTACCGTATCCAAAATCGCTCCGGAAGTCCCCGCAGACTCTCTGATATTTAATTCCGATACCCAAATCTGGGCCGGAACGGAAAACTCGGTAGCCTGGGTCCCCTGGGATGTCCCTTGGGACGGAACCGTCGTGGCGGAAGGCTTTTTCGTCGGTGTTACCGTCGGCGTAGCAGTGGCGGTCGCAGTTGTTTTCGAAACATACTTCCCGCTGACATAGCCGGTCACCTCTTTCCCGGAAAAAGTCGCCTTAATCCGGTACCAGCCGCCCTCTTCGTCCAAAATCTCCACCGTAGCATTCTTTGTCAAATAAACATCCTGCCCGTTTACCGTCATCTTGCTGTAACTGGTACTCGGACCGCTTCTTACATATAAGCTGGACGCAATAATCTTTCCTTCTTCCGCCGCATAGGAAACCTTCGGCGAAGCAGTTGCAACTTCTCCAAATAAAAGCCCTGCGCAAAGCAACAGTGCCAAACCTGCATATCCTCTTCTTTTCCGCTTTTGTGTCCTCATTCCACGTTCTCCTTTAATCCAGTAATTCAAAAAACCACCCTATCTGTATTTTATCCATATTTGGTAGTTATACCTCTTCCAATGTACCATAGTAAGTATAGGATTACTATATGTCAGATTCATGGCAAACCCACAGGAAAACGCAAAAAAAGAGTCCGCTAAGCAGACTCTTCCTTCCGTTTCTTTGCCACCATGGCATTGGCCGCCACGCCGAGACCGATTAGCGTCCAGAATACCGGTCCGGTTACCACCATGGAGTCGTTGGAAATACCGGAAATCATATAACCGATGCTGGCAATAAAAACAGATACTCCCAAGCCTTCTGTCAATGTACCCATATTACGGAACCAATACAGGCGCAGACACCATATCGCATACCATCCGTAAAATACCAACAGACAAAGCAGGGAAAGCACACCGGTCTGCACACCCACCTGCAAATACATACTGTGGGGCTTTGTCATAACCATGCCTCCGCCGAACCCGTTTTGCTGCATCTTTAAATAATCATTCTGCGGAAACTCCAACAGGAAAGTATCCGGTCCGGAGCCAAGGAAAATATGCTCCTTTAACAGTGGAATGGTCCGACTCCAAATATACCCTCGTCCGGAGAAAAAGCGTTGCCGGTCCGCAAAACCGAAGGACTCTGCCATAATCATATCGGACTGCTTATACACATCAATTCCTTCTGCGGTTTCATATCTACGTACATATTGGAACTTCCCCAACTCATCGTTATACACAAACGGCCATTTGCCGTTCACCTCCAGTATAAAGCCGGCATACTCCTCCACCTCTAACGGAACCGCGCTTACACCGCTCAGTGCCGGATGGACAAAAGAAAAGCGCATCTCCTCTCCCTCTGCCTTCATCTCCGTCTGCTCCTCGTTATCAATCAAGGAATACAGCCCGAAATATCCATCCTCGTTATACATATAAATATGCACCGTCACATCATTGTAAGTCATGACCACAGACTCTTCCGTGGTGTACAACTCCGTAAGCCCGGTTTTACGTACTACCGTACCGTCTTCCGCGACAAACTCTTCCACCTTCACATTATCCTTTGCAAAAATATTCTGCAAACGGTCAAAAATCAAATTATCGTTATAGGCATTTACCAAAAGTAAAATCACCACGGCAAAATTCACCGCCGGAATCGTCAGATACCAGTACTTTATCAAAGGCTTGCAGCAAACCACCAGGGCCACACAAAGGGCTGCTACCGCCGCAATGAGGCCCGCACGGGAACGGCTGGAAAGTAACGCCACCGCCACCAGAATAAAATCCGCAATGTGCCAGATACGGCGCCACTTGCTCTTCTCATACAAAAGTAACATGGCAAGAAACGGAATCATAAAAGAACCGTACACACCCAAGTAGTTCGGATTGTATAATGTCGCCATAGCCTGTCCGTCGGTAAAATTCAAAGAAAGACTTCCGCCCGCCATCCGTAAAAAGCGGTCGGTGGTAATCAGTTTCTGCACCAGCGGATTCGCCAAAAAGTCCATTCCGAGCCCCTGAAACGTACCGAGAATACCGATAATCGTAGCACCGAAGCAAACCGCATCCGTCAGCACCCGGAGTTCTAATTCCTCCGTTGCATATAAAAATACATAGTATACCACCAGTACATAACCAAGCAGTACCCATACGGACTCAAACTGCTCGTAGCCGCCGCCGAAAGAGAAACTCTTCTTTACAGAAACACAGGCCGATAAAAAAGCCAGGGCCCCATAAGCAAACAGCGGAATCAAAATCTTCGCAAACGGAATCTTCTTCTTTTCCTTCCAAAGACGTACGCCGATACAACCCGCCATCACAAACATAAGCAACATCAAAACAACGGACTTGGACGCCAGAAAGAACTCGAAATCCATTTCTTTCATACTAAACCAACCGTATTCGGTCAATTCCGTCTCGTGCATATACACGCGAACAATCAGCGGTACCAGTCCTACCGTTAAAATTGCCGGAAGCATACGAAAAAACGCGCCCCAGTAACCCTCCTTCGGCAATTGAAATTTTGATTTATGAGAATATTTCTTTGCCATCACATTCATTCCTTTAATCGTTTTAAGGACAAAAAATCCCATATACTATTATACACATTTCGTATATTTCTTCAAGTTTTTTGTATGAAATGTTTATAAAAGCGAATCTATGGTATCATATCAGTAGACTTACAGAAAGAAACAAGGAGGTTTTATCATGGCACTACTCTCATGTCCGGAATGCAGCCATGCGGTTTCCGACCGGGCATTCTCCTGTCCCGGTTGCGGATATCCCATATCCGTTGTCTCTCCATCCTCTCTTTGGAGCAGTCCCCCCATCCCGGCAAAAAAAGAGCGAAAACGAAGAAAACTCCCCAACGGTTACGGAAGCATCAAAAAATTAAGCGGGAACCGCAGCAGACCTTACGCTGCCTATCCTACCACCGCAGGAACCGGTTCCGGCGCTCCCGGAAAACATCCCCCAGCCATCGGTTATTTCAAAGACTGGCACTCCGCTTACGCCGCTTTAAGCGAATACCAGCGGGCTCCCTATGATCCGCATATGCGAAATTCCACCTTTGCGGAGGTCTACTCACAATTTTATAAATCAAAATTTGAAACTTCACGGAAAGAACTGTCCCGTTCCTCCAGACAAGCCTATGAATCCGCCTTCAAAAACTGCGCGGCGTTACATGCGCTCCGCTTCTCGGACCTGCGGAAACAGGACATGCAGGAAGTGCTGGATACCTGTAATTTAGGCTATTCCAGCATCTGTAACCTAAAAAAATTATTTACCCAAATGTACCGGTTTGCGCTGGAAAACGACATCATCGAAAAGGACTATGCACAGTTTGTTACTAATAATCACGAGGACGACAACGAAAAAGGGGAGCCTTTCTCCCCGGCAGAACTGGAGATATTGTGGAAAAACAAAAAGGACCGCACCGTGCAAATGATACTCATCATGATATACAGCGGATTCCGCATCAAAGCCTTTGAAACCATTGAAATCAATAAGGAAGAACTTTATTTTAAAGGCGGTGTCAAAACCTCCGC
This sequence comes from Lachnospiraceae bacterium, assembly GCA_017938405.1. Taxonomy (GTDB): domain Bacteria; phylum Bacillota; class Clostridia; order Lachnospirales; family Lachnospiraceae; genus SIG307. The sequence goes on along the minus strand of JAGBBP010000011.1, from coordinate 683 downwards.
AGGAAAAGGCCGGATTGTCCCGTTCCATGACTCTATCCGCACCTTTGCCCTAAACTTCCGCAAGAACTTTCCGGGCTTCCGGGTAGCAAACTTCAGGCAAACCTTCTTCTACCCTACGTTAGAGCGTCTCGGCATTGCCTATGCGGAAAACGGCAAAAAGCACACGCCCCACGATTGTCGCCACACCTTCTCCTGGTTGTGCGACAAATACAAAGTAGACGAAGTCTCCAAGCATTTCCTTATGGGACACAGCCTCGGCAAAGACATTGAAAAGTCCGTCTACGGTCACCGTACCCTGGACGAGCTCCGCGCAGAAATCAACAAAATCCAAATCTGAATTTGTTACTAATCTGTTACTTATGATTAGTAACAAAGCGAAAAATTGACAAAAAAACGCACAGAAAACGACAGAAAAGCAACCGAAAACTCCGCTGTTTTCTAAGAATCGACACGGCAAAAAACCGGGTAGTTATCAGTCCGATAAGTACAATCAGGTAACCGCTGAGGCTGATCCGGTTGTTGTAACTGTTGTTGATGCAAAGAATGAGTTCGAAATCGTACAGAAGGACTTAAAGAAGTTTGAAATCGTATTCGAACTCATTCTTTGCATCAACAACAGTTACAACAACCGGATCAGCCTCAGCGGTTACCTGATTGTACTTATCGGACTGATAACTACCCGG
>JAGBBP010000001.1 GCA_017938405.1 Lachnospiraceae bacterium | reverse complement strand
CACTCCTCTGTGTCAGCCGTAAAGGATGTCCGTGGTATTCTCTCCTATTCAGCTACAGAGGTTCAACTTTGTCATAACGTACAATCTGCTGTTTTTTGATTTGTGCAAACGGTTCGTTATGGACGTTCGTAAACCTCTGAAGTCGAAATTTCAACACAACCACGGACAACTACTACGGCTGACACAGGAGAGTGCGAAGATTCCTCAGGCAGGACGTGCAGTTTGAATTTACAGTGAGTTTCGCCTTCGGAATGACAGAAGGGGAGCGTTTGTCTGCTTACTTTATGAATGAATTGTGAATATTCAACACACATGGAGCAAATCTCACTTTCCCAAAAGGGTTCCGCAGGAGGAAATATCGCCCGTCCCGGAAATTCTGTCAAAATTTTCCCACCCGAATGAAAAACATTCGTTTGTTTTTTAAGAAAATTAAATTATTCCTGTCATTATTCGCCGGCATTGCTTGACTTTTGATCGGACGTGTGATAAGATAACAAAAGTTCTCAAATATTTCATTAAATATATACAAACATACAAGGGAGATATGATAATTATGAAAAAAACGCTGACGTTCGTGTTGGCAATGGTCATGCTCGCATCCAGTGTGATGACCTCCTGCTCCGACGCGACGGATAACGCAGGAACTTCCCCCGATGCTTCCACGGTGACGACCTCTCCGGAAGCAGGCGCAGAAGAGGCGGAAACCGAGCCTCCGCAGACTTTCTATACCATGTCCGACCTTCCGTCCGACCTCAACCTCAATGGTTATGAAGTGACCTTCTCTCTCGAAGAAGGCGGCAACGGTGCGCTGACCCATGTGTGTTGAATATTCACAAAAAGTTAAAAAAGTCGAACACCCGGACAAAAGTAGCGTAAAGAGCGCAGGAAATGAAGAAAAGTATAGTACCTGCATGTTTTCTCAGAAAAAATAACCTTCTTCGATGTATAGCAATCATACAGAAAAGCGTAAGCGATAAACGCAATAAGTCCCTGTGAAAAAACAGCGTTTTTCGAGGAACCGAACATCTTCTTGATAGTAAAATTCTGCTTCAGTTCTCTGAAAAATGTTTCGATTTTCCAGCGGAGTTTATACAAAGCAGCAATTTCCCGTCCGGAAAGATCCTGAATGTTGGTGCAAATCCGCACTTCTTCTCCTTTGGTATCCTGAAAAGACACAACACGGAACTGATGTTTCCGGCAGTGTGCGGGAATCGAATGGTCGTTTCCGATACAGCATAGAACATCCGTATACTCCTTGCTTTCCTCCGGAAACAGATTCGGAAATGGGATGCATTTGTTCAATTTCATATCATTTCGGATACGGATCGCAAATTCCTGTCCCGTTTCGTCCATAAGGCACATTTTCGCAACATTGAGATACCCACGGTCTGCAAGAAGACAGACTTCACGGTCATAATGTTTTTCCAGCATCGTGGAATCTCCGGTGTTGATCTCCGTCGGAATTACCATCGTCGGCATTCCGGTATCCGGCTGAAAGGAGACATGGAACTTCACACCGCTCTGGTCCTCCCGATACATTGCCCATTGGAACCGATTGTCTTTTTCAATGATTCGTGTCGAATCCACGACAGAAAGAATCCGCTGGAATTGGGGATTCAGAGCCCTCCGTTTTTGACGGTTCAGGCGTGACAGAACCCGTCGGCAGACTTCGGCATAGATTTCAAACGGAATTTCCGCTGCTTTTTTACTGAACGTGGAGTAATTGATTTCGGGCAGACCGAGGAGGTTTTTCAGGCAGCAGAGTTCCCGATAGCTGCTCACTTCCATGATCGCTGCTCCAAGAAAGTACTGAAAGAAATGATATACCGTCAATTTTCGTCCGGTATCTTTATAGCCACACATTTCTGTAATTTCACGAACTTCTTTTTCGCTGATTACCTCTTGTATTATTCTTTGAATTGTGCTATAATCGTTCATGGATAACTCCTTGGGGTATGGTTTTTGTTTGTGTGGTAACTTCATTATACCATATTTCCCTTGGGGTTTTCCGCTTTTTTACACTTTGTTCACTCTATTCAACACACATGGTGCGCTGACCGAACGCTCCGTATGGGTTGAAGAAGATACCGGTGACGTTGTGGACTCCGCGGTTTACCAGCGCAACCTCAACATCATGGAAGGTCTGAACTGCAAGCTGTCCATTACCTCTATCGGCGGCTCCGGCACGGCGACCGGCGCGATCCGCACACAGGTTCAGGCAGGTACCGATGATATCCAGATCGGCGGTCTGTATCAGTATTACGGTACCGGTATCGCTGCGGAAAACCTCATTTTCAACCTTGCCAATACCGAACTGTTCCCCTACAACGATTTTGAACGCGACTACTGGGGCGTTCAGTACATCGATGACCTTTCCTATAAGGGATCGAACTTCTTCGTAACCGGTCCGATGGCTCTCCGCTACACCGGCGGCGTATACGTTACCTACATCAACTCCAACAAGTGGCTGGAATTCTACCCCGAACAGAATATTTACGATATCGTCCGCGACGGTAAGTGGACGCTCGACAAGATGTACGAATATGCCAACGGCGCATACATCGACAAGAACGGTGACGGGAATGTGGATGAACGTGTGTATGATGACCGTTGGCAGAATCCGGGCGACAAGACATTCTTCAAGTCGTTGTATGATGAATCCAAAACCAATGTAACGTCACGTTTCGTTCAGGATGAACGTACGTTATCATGTCAGAACATACATATCAGTTACAGCATTCAGAACAATGAATGGTTAAAGAAAAATCTAGGTGT
>JAGBBP010000010.1 GCA_017938405.1 Lachnospiraceae bacterium | reverse complement strand
CTTTCGGACTTTACTGTTTCTGAGGTACGATTTCTCGTCTTCTCAGAATGAAAATTTCAAATGAATTTTCAGGGTTGTCTTACTGTTTAATTATCAAGGTTCATTCTTTTTGCTGTTCTCGTTTTTACCGAAGCAGCTTAACCAGTTTATCACACTCGTTTGTGTTTGTCAAGCACTTTTTAAAACTTTTTCGAAAATCTTGTTTTTCAAAACTTTCTTGTTTTTTGCTTCGTTTCGACAGCTTCCACAGTATAACACCGAAGTGTTTAACTGTCAATACCTTTTTTCAACTTTTTTCATTTCTGAATTTCAATCTCAAAAAGGAACGGAGAAAGAGGGATTTGAACCCTCGCGCCGGTTGCCCGACCTACACCCTTAGCAGGGGCGCCTCTTCAGCCTCTTGAGTATTTCTCCACTTCTGAAGTGCCTTTCCAAGGTATTCAGTTGTTCGCCGTTTTGTCGGCGCATTGTTCATTATATCAATGTTTTGGCGGAATGTCAACGATTATTTTTATTTTCTCAAAACTAATTTTTACCGTTTCTTCTATATAAAGAAAACATCCACTACATATCGTATAAATTATTTCCTTCGCAATCAATAACCACAATTACTGGAAAATCTTCCACTTCCAATTTATAAATTGCTTCCGCACCTAAATCTTCATATGCAATTACTTCTGCCTTCTTTATACATTTGGAAAGCAGTGCACCTGCACCTCCTACGGCCGCAAAATATACCGCTGTATTTTTCTTCATGGAAGCAATGACTCCCTCGGAACGTCTTCCTTTGCCGATCATACCGGTTTGCCCTAAGTCCAAAAGCGCAGGAGCATATTTATCCATACGACTGGATGTCGTAGGACCCGCGGAACCGATTACCTGACCCGGCCGGGCCGGTGTCGGACCGAGATAATATATAATCTCGTTTTCTAACGGGAGTGGCAATACTTCCCCTTTCTCCAAACTTTCCGACAAACGTTTGTGTGCCGCATCCCTTGCGGAATAGATTGTTCCGGATATATACACATAATCTCCCGCATGCAATGCTTTTACTTTATCTTTTGTTAACGGCGTTTGCAATTGCTTTTCCATCTTATTCTCCCCTTCTGTTATCTGAGTTCTTTCGATTGTCTGAGTTTTCCTATTATTTGCTCGTTTCACACTATATTAGGCCTTTTTTCCTAAAGTTATCCACTGTTTTCACACTTATCCACAGGAAATAGGTTAATATTATGGCACTTATCCACTGAAAAAGCGTTATTCCTTATTTTATATTAAGAAATTTTAACATTTTACAATGTTCTGCTTGCATGGCGATTTACATGACAACAAATATTCACTGCCACCGGAAGTCCGGCAATGTGGGTCGGATAAACCTCGATGTTCACACCCAGTGCCGTTGTTTTTCCTCCCAAACCACCCGGTCCGATTTCTAAAGCATTTATCTTCTGTAACAATTCTTCTTCCATTGCCCGGATATGGGTCAGTTCCGACGGAGTATCCAAATCTCTGGTTAATGCTTTTTTGGCGAGTAAGGCACACTTTTCAAAGCTTCCGCCGATTCCGACTCCTACCACCATCGGTGGACAGGCATTCGGCCCTGCCAGACGAACCGTCTCCAATACTGCCTCTTTTACACCTTCTTCCCCGTCTGCCGGTTTTAACATACAAACCCGGCTCATATTTTCACTTCCGAAGCCTTTCGGTGCAACGGTGACTTTCACTTTGTCTCCCGGTACAATTTTCGTATGAATGACTGCCGGCGTATTGTCCTTTGTATTCACACGCAAAAGCGGATCGCCTACCACCGATTTTCTTAAATAACCTTCCGCATACCCTTCCCTGACTCCCTGATTAATGGCATCTTCCAGATAATCGCCCTCAAAATATACCTCCTGGCCGATTTCCAAAAAAATAATTGCCATCCCTGTATCCTGACAAATCGGAATACTTTCTGTCTTTGCAATTTCCATATTTTCTTTTAACTGGGACAATATCTTTTTCCCGAGTTCCGCAGTCTCTGTCTGTTCTGCGGCACAAATACGACCTTCCACATCCGAAGACAAGGTCAGATTTGCTTCGATACACATTTCTTTTACAGCTTCTTTGATTTTGTCGGTATGTAGTGTTCTCATAAAGCTTCTACTCCTTTTCTGGATATAAAATGCATAAGACCGTCGCAAGGAATTTCTCTTCCTCGCGACGGTTCTTCATACAAGTTTGCTATTTCTTATCAGAAAGAAATTATCATTCCTGCTCTTCCGGTGAATTTTCTTCTTCCACAACTTCTTCATCTTCGGCCTGCATATCACGTTCCAGCTGTTCCATTGCGCCTTCGCCTTCTGCTTCCTTTACTTTCGTAAAGCTTGCCACATGAATGTCGTTTTCGGTATCCATATTAATTAATTTCACACCGGAAGTAATACGTCCGAGAATACTGATATCATCTACCGTAATACGAATAATGATTCCCGCATTGGTAATAATCATAATCTCCTGACCCGGGGTAACTGCCTTTGCACCTACCAGATTACCGGTCTTTTCCATAATATTGTAGCACTTTACACCCTTACCGCCACGGTGCTGTACCTTAAACTCCTCGATTTCGGTACGTTTACCGTAACCGTTTTCGGATACCGTAAGTAAATGCTCACCCTGGGTATTCATCTGCATTGCAACAATTTCGTCACCGTCATCTAACGTCATACCGATGACACCCATGGAAGCACGACCGGTGGAACGTACATCCTTTTCATTGAACCGGATACACATACCGTACTTGGTTACTAAGATAATATCTTTCTCACCGTTGGTTGCCTTTACTTCAATGAGTTCATCATCTTCACGAAGATTCATGGCAATGAGACCGGTCTTACGAATGTTTGCATAATCCTTAATCTTTGTCTTCTTTACGATACCGGACTTTGTGGTCATAAACAGGTAACGTTCGTCATCAAATTCTTTTAACGTTATAATCGCCGTCACCTTTTCCTCCGGCATCAGCTGCAGCAAATTAATAATCGCGGTACCGCGTGCCGTACGGCTGGCCTCCGGAATCTCATATCCCTTAATCCGGTATACACGACCCTTGTTGGTAAAGAGCAGAATATGATGATGGGTCTTTGTCATAAACAATTCTTCGATATAATCGTCTTCAATGGTCTGCATACCCTTGATTCCCTTACCACCGCGATGCTGGCTCTTGAAATTATCTATGGTCATACGCTTGATATAACCGAGTTTTGTCATGGCGATTACGGTCAGTTCATTCGGAATCAAATCCTCATCCGTGAAGTCCTCTTCATCAAAACCGATGGAAGTTCTGCGGTCATCTCCGTACTTCTCACTGATTTCGGAGATTTCCTTACGAATTACTCCGAGAAGTAATTTCTCATCAGCCAAGATTGCCTTAAACTCCGCGATCTTTTGCATCAATTCCGCATACTCCTGTTCAATCTTTTCCCGTTCCAAACCGGTTAACTGACGCAGACGCATATCAACGATTGCCTGTGCCTGCACATCATCCAGAGCAAAACGTGCCATCAACTGCTCTTTTGCATCTGCTGTAGTCTTGGAACCACGAATAATCTTAATTACTTCATCAATGTTATCTAAAGCAATGAGCAAACCCTTTAAGATATGTGCACGCTCTTCCGCCTTGTTTAAATCATAACGGGTACGACGGGTCACTACCTCTTCCTGATGCTTTAAGTATACATTTAATGCTTCCGGCAAAGAAAGCACCTTCGGCTCACCGTCAACCAATGCAAGCATAATGACACCGAAAGTATCCTGAAGCTGGGTGTGCTTATACAGCTGGTTTAAAATCACATTTGCATTTGCATCACGACGAAGCTCGATACAAATACGCATACCTTCACGGTCGGATTCATCACGAACCATGGTAATACCGTCAATCTTTTTATCACGAACCAATTCCGCAATCTTTTCGATTAAACGTGCCTTATTTACCATATACGGAAGTTCCGTTACGATAATGCTGTTCTTTCCGTTCGGAAGGGTCTCAATATCCGTTACTGCACGTACTTTAATCTTACCGCGGCCGGTACGATAGGCTTCGTTAATCCCTCTGGTACCGAGAATCATGGCACCCGTCGGGAAGTCCGGACCTTTCACGATTTCCAATAATTCTTCGATGGTTGTTTCTTTTTCTTCGATTTTATTATCAATAATACGCACCACCGCACCGATTGTCTCTCTTAAGTTGTGCGGCGGAATATTGGTTGCCATACCTACCGCAATACCGGTGGTACCGTTTACCAAAAGGTTCGGAAAACGCGCCGGTAAAATAGCCGGTTCCTTTTCCGTCTCATCAAAGTTCGGATCAAAATTAACGGTGTCTTTATTAATATCGGAAAGCATCTCCATGGAAATCTTACTGAGTCTTGCCTCCGTATATCGCATTGCCGCAGCACCGTCGCCGTCCACGGACCCGAAGTTACCGTGACCGTCCACCAGCGGATAGCGGGTAGACCACTCCTGGGCAAGGTTTACTAAAGCACCGTAAATGGAACTGTCACCGTGCGGATGGTATTTACCCATGGTATCGCCGACAATACGCGCACATTTTCTGTGCGGCTTGTCCGGACCGTTGTTTAACTCAATCATTGCGTATAAAATACGTCTTTGTACCGGCTTTAAACCGTCTCTTGCATCCGGCAGAGCACGGGATGCAATAACCGACATCGCATAATTTACATAGGATGTCTCCATTGTTTTTTGAAGATCAACTTCTTGTATCTTATCAAAGATATGTTCGTCCATCTTAACCTCCTGGAAATACAGCAACAAATCATTGCCTTACCTTAACAGTATTTATCCAAATCCTTTACAAACTTTGCATTCTTTTCAATGAACTCACGACGCGGCTCCACGTCATCACCCATCAATACACTGAAGGTTAAATCCAAGGCAGACATTGCATCGTCATCCATACAAACCTTCTTTAAAATACGCTTTTCCGGATCCATGGTGGTTTCCCAAAGCTGTTCCGGATCCATCTCACCGAGACCCTTATAACGCTGGATCTTGTTATTTTGGTCACGTCCGATTTCCATTAAAATATTATTTAATTCTTCATCGGTATACGCATACCATACTTTCTTATTTTTTTCAATCTTATAAAGCGGCGGTGTTGCAAGATATACATAACCCTGCTTAATTAACTCCGGCATAAAACGATATAAGAAGGTAAGTAACAAAGTATCGATATGAGCACCGTCTACGTCCGCATCGGTCATAATAATAATTTTGTGGTAACGAAGCTTCGTAATATCAAAATCCTCGGAAATACCGGTACCGAAAGCGGTAATCATGGCTCTGATTTCCTGACTGCTTAAAATACGGTCAAGACGCGCTTTTTCTACATTTAAAATCTTACCGCGGAGCGGAAGAATTGCCTGGGTGGCACGGGAACGGGCCGTCTTTGCGGAACCGCCTGCAGAGTCACCCTCTACCAGGTAAATCTCACAATTTTTCGGATCTCTGTCGGAACAATCCGCCAGCTTACCCGGGAGACTCATACCATCTAATGCATTCTTTCTTCTGGTCAAATCTCTTGCCTTACGTGCCGCATCTCTTGCACGCTGTGCCAAAACCGCTTTCTCGCAAATCTGCTTTGCTACCATCGGATTTTGTTCAAGGAAATACGTAAGCTGTTCACTGACAATAGAATCCACCGCACCTCTTGCTTCACTGTTACCCAGCTTTTGCTTTGTCTGCCCTTCAAACTGCGGTTCACCTAATTTTACGCTGATAATTGCAGTCAAACCTTCTCTGATATCCTCGCCGGTAAGATTCTGTTCGCTTTCCTTTAAGTACTTTTGGGCTCTTGCATAATCATTAAAGGTTTTTGTAAGTGCATTCTTAAAACCTGCCAGATGGGTACCGCCCTCCGGTGTGGTAATATTATTTACAAAGCTGTAACAGCCTTCGTTATACCCGTCGTTATGCTGCAATGCAACTTCAACATAAACATCATTTACGGTACCTTCACAATAAATAACCGTCGGATAAAGTACCGTCTTATTTTTATTTAAATAATCCACATATTCGCGAATACCGCCTTCGTAATAGAACTCGCGAACCTTTTCTTCTTCTTCTCTCTTATCACGAAGAATAATTTTAATGCCTTTTGTCAGAAAAGCCATTTCACGTAAACGATTTTTTAAGGTATCAAAATCAAATACAGTCTCCTCAAAAATCGTATCATCCGGAAGGAATGTAACCGTAGTACCGGTTCTGTCGGAATCACCGATTACTTCCAGCGGAGTAACCGGCTTACCCTTTTCGTAACACTGACGATGAATATGACCGTTCTGTTCTACCTTAACTTCCATTTTCTTAGAAAGCGCATTTACAACGGATGCACCTACACCATGAAGTCCACCGGATACTTTATACGCTCCGCCGCCGAACTTACCGCCGGCATGCAAAATGGTATAAACTACTTCTACGGTAGAAATACCCTTCTTTTTGTTTAATTCTACCGGAACACCACGGCCGTTATCGATTACCGTAACGGAATTATCCGGATTAATGGATACATCGATTACTGTACAATATCCCGCCAAAGCTTCATCTACCGCATTGTCCACAATTTCGTAAACAAGGTGATGAAGACCTCTTGCGGACGTACTGCCGATGTACATACCCGGTCTTTTACGAACCGCTTCCAGTCCCTCTAAAATTTGTATCTGGTCTGCTCCATATTCTTTACTCATGTAAGCCTCCTCGTTTCTCTATGCTTTCCTATTGTAACTTTTACAATATTACTTCTGTTTCTAAATTTCACTGATGATGCCTTCCACCACATGGAAAATCTTATGATAACGCTTTTTATTATCCACAAACTCTTCCAAACCGGTACAAGTAATAATCGTTTGTAAATCCGTAATACTCTCTAACAAATAAGATTGCCGGTTCCGGTCCAGTTCTGATAATACATCATCCAGTAAAAGCACCGGACTTTCTTTAATTTTACTTCGTACCAGTTCAATCTCCGCCAACTTTAACGATAATGCCGCAGTTCTTTGTTGTCCTTGGGAACCGAAGGATTTTAAATTTTTATCTCCTACATAAAAACTGATATCATCTCTGTGAGGACCGTTTCCGGTTGCTTTTAAAGCCAAATCCCGGTCCAAATTCATAGCCAGTTTCTGTCCGAATTCCTGCTTTGTTACATTCGGCTCATAACGGACATATAATTCTTCTTTCCCGCCGGAAAGCTTTGCATGAATCTTCGGAAGTAATTGGTTTAACTCCTCTACAAAACGTCTTCTTGTATCAATAATAACAGAACCGTGTTCCATTAACTGTGAATCCCAAACTTCTACGGTATCCTTTAAACTTTTATTCAATCCGATCTGCTTTAACAAATTATTTCTTTGATTTACCGCACGATTGTAATTACTCAAATGATACAAATAGGTCGGATCCAGCTGACAAAGCTCCAAATCAATAAATCTGCGACGTTCTCCCGGACCGTTTTTAATCATACTGAGATCTTCCGGAGAAAAGAAAACGATATGTAACAATCCCATCAATTCGGAAGAACGCTTAATGGGAATCCCGTCAATAGCAACTCCTTTTGTTTTGTTTTTCCGAAGGTGCATATCAATCCGATGAGGAATCCCGGCCTTTTCAATCTGCATACGAATATGGGATTCTTCGGAAGAAAGACGAATCATTTCTTTTTCTTTACTTCCTTTATGGGACTTTGTGGTTCCGCATAAATAAATAGCTTCCAATACATTTGTCTTTCCCTGGGCATTGTCTCCGTATAAAATATTGACGGATGGATCGAACTCCACGGACAAAGACTCGTAATTACGAAATTCACTTAATTCTAATTGATTAATTTTCAAGACAGCACCAACTATCCTACAATTTTAATCTCATTTCCTTCAAAGGAAACAACATCACCTGCAACTAACTTTTTACCGCGCTGGGTACAAACTTCACCATTTACTTTTACATACCCTTCCTGAATCACTTCCTTTGCTTCCGCTCCGGATTCTACAAGATTGGCTGCTTTAATTGCCTGTCCCAATTTAATAAATTCATCTCTTAACTTAATTTCTTCCATAACTTCTCCTGACTTATCTTGCGGACTCGTTAAAGTTCACCGGCATGATTAAGTAAATATAAGACTCTTCTTTATCCTTAATAAAGCAAGGTGCTCTTAAATTTGTCATGAAGATGGTTACTTCCTCCTCATCAATGACACGAAGGGCATCCATTAAAAACTTCGGATTAAAACCGATTAAAATATCACTGCCTTCTTTTACGATATCGATACTTTCATCCATGGAACCGATATTAGACGTCATCTCCAGCTCCATTTCATTGTCCTTTACACCGATAATGAGCGGCTTCTTTTCGGATTCTTTTACAAGCAACGTTGCTCTGTCAATACTGTCTAAGAATTCCTTTTTATTCACCACAATCTTCGTATCGTAATCACCGGAAAGCATCTGATTAATCTTATAATACTCACCTTCGATTAATCTGGAAAGAACCATGGTATCGTCAAATTCGAAAATGATATGCTTGTCGGTAAAATAAATACGAACTTCATCGGAAATTTCGCCGGATAAAATCTTACTGATTTCAATTAACGTCTTACCCGGAACAATTACCTTGATATTTTTAAACTCATCCTTCAAATCAATCCGACGTACGGAAATACGATGTCCGTCCAAAGAAACAACTCGTAACTTATTATTTTCCACTTCAAATAATTCACCGGTCATGATTTTATTATTTTCACTGTCGGAAATGGAAAATACAGTCTGACGAATCAGTTCTTTTAAGGTAAACTGGGAAAGCACCATAGCTTCTCTCTTCTCAATAACCGGAAGAGACGGAAACTCATCACTGACCTTTGCCGGAATGGAAAATTTGGATTTTCCGCAGGTAATGGTTACCATATACTTTGCATCGGTTTCGATACAAATCTCGCTGTCCGGCAATTTACGAATAATATCGGATAAAATCTTTGCATTGATTGCAATACTACCGGTCTCAAGTACCGTACCTTTTACTAAAGTCTCAATACCTAACTCCATATTATTGGTAGTGAACTTAATAAAGCTTTCGGTTACATCAATGGCAATACACTCCAAAATAGGCATGGTAGACTTTGCCGGTACCGCTCTGAGTGCAATATTAACACTACTTAATAAATCAGTTTTTTGACATGTGATTTTCATAAAGTGAATATCTCCTTTCGAGGTGGTTTTTATAGATATATAATATATAATATTTTAGATTACGTCATAGGCAAGGTGAATATTGTGTATAAGTCTCCAACCCGTTGAAAACAGGGAACTTTAACTGAAAATAAAACGTGAATGTGAGGAGGGACAAGGTGTTGTTAAACTGTGAATACTTTTACAGAGTAAATTATAAAAGTAAAATGTAGCAAAGGCTTGTCCACGTATGTTCACAATAAATCACAAGTTATTCACAAGGTAATTATGGATAATTTATACGAGTTTCTTCCTATTATAATAGTGTTTTATTAAGGGTTGATTTTCTTAATTAAAACATCAATGGTATTTTGAAGCTGCGGATTTAATTTTAAGTCTTCTTCAATCTTATCACGGCCGTGAATTACGGTAGAGTGATCACGATTGCTTAATTGCTTTCCGATATCTGTTGTGGAAAGCGTAGTCAGCTTTGTAGCAAGGTACATTACAATCTGTCTTGCGTTTGCAATATCGCTGCTTCTCTTCTTGGAATAGATATCGGAAGAAGAGATACCCATATGTTCCGAAACAATATCTACAATGTAGCCTACGGTAATGGTTTTGTGATTATCCGCAGAAATGTAATCCTTTAAAGCTTCTTGTGCCAACTCCATGGTAATCGGTTGTTTCTTTAATCTGGAAAGAGCAACCAGTTTATTTAAAGCACCTTCCAATTCCCGGATATTCGATTTGATGTTTTCCGCAAAGTAAGCTAAAATCTCATTGTCGATACCGAGATGATCGGTTTCGTTTTTCTTACTTAAAATAGCCATACGGGTTTCGTAATCCGGATTACCGATATCTACGATTAAGCCCATCTCAAAACGGGAACGTAAACGTTCTTCCAAAGTAGCGATATCCTTCGGCGGTTTATCACTGGAAATGACAATGTGCTTTTTGGAATCGTATAATGTATTAAAGGTATGGAAAAATTCTTCCTGGGTACTTTCTTTTCCGATAATAAACTGAATGTCATCGATTAAAAGCATGTCTACATTTCGGTACTTTTCACGGAACTCCGAAGTCTTATTATTACGAATGGATTCAATGAGTTCATTTGTAAACTTTTCACTGGTAACATAGCGAATTAAAGCATCTTCGTTCCGGTCTAAAATATCATGTGCAATGGACTGCATTAAATGGGTCTTGCCGAGACCCGGACCGCTGTAAAGGAAAAGCGGATTATAAGCTTCGCCCGGAGAAGCGGCAACCGCAACGGAAGCGGCATGTGCCATATGATTACTTTTACCTACCACGAAAGTATCAAAGGTATACTTCGGATTTAAAGTATCATAACTCTCGTTTCTCTTTTTCTTTTGTTCCGTAGAAGAATCATCTTCGGAAATATCATCCGATAATACCAGGTCAATTTCATAAGATTCGTTTAAAATGGTTTCTACGGAAGTTTCCAAATAACGAAGATATTTCTTCTTAATGAAGTCAATTCCCATCATACCCAATTGCTTGTCCGTAAAATTAATAATTAAATTGTTACCCTTTAAAGCATAAGGATACATCGGAGAAAGCCATGTTTTATAAACCGCATCCGGAATAATGAACTCGGTTTTCATATATTCTAAAATTTCCGTCCATTTGTTTTTTATTGTTTTAATATCCATTTTGTATAACCCCTTTTGAAAATTGCCCTGAAACGGGAAATAACGCTTTTAAAAGCCTATAAATCCACTATCTGTTATTATACCAAAAATAACGGAATTTTGAAAGTCTTTTTTGAAAGAAAAATTTGAAAAAAATATAAATTTTACTTGACGAAATACAAGTTTCCTACTATAATAGAAATGCTATTTAGGTAAAATGCTGTAATGTGCGTTTTTATACGTAACAAATAGAAAACAGCAATCAGAAAGCGAGGTGTAAAGTTTATGAAGATGACCTTCCAGCCGAAGAAGAGACAGAGATCTAAGGTACATGGCTTCCGTTCCAGAATGAGCACTGCAAATGGAAGAAAGGTGTTAGCCAGAAGAAGAGCAAAGGGTAGACATAAATTATCTGCATAGGTCGCATATTATGTGACCTTTTTCTCTACCCCTTCTTTATCCTTTTAGGAGGAAAAAAGTGGCAAATTCAATTAAGAAGAATGAGGATTATCAAAAGGTTTACCACTCGGGTAAATCCTTCGCCAATAAGTATTTGGTGATGTATGCAAAAAAAAATGAGTTAGAAACCGGCAGACTTGGTATATCGGTAAGTAAAAAAGTAGGGAACAGTGTAGTAAGACACAGGATTGCCAGATTAATCAGGGAAAGTTACCGATTGAATGAGAGTAAGTTCCATAGTGGTTGGGACATTGTTGTAATTGCCAGACAGGGAGCAAAAGGTAGAAATTATTTTGAAATTAACAGTGCTATGTTGCATTTAGCAAAGCTTCATAGAATACTTTGTGAGGTATCGGATTGAAAAAGATATTAGTCGCAATGGTTCGTTTTTATCAAAGAAATATATCACCTTATAAGGGAGGTTGTACCTGCAGGTTTATACCTACCTGCTCGGAGTATGCCTTGGAAGCACTGGAAAAATACGGTGCGTTGAAAGGTTCCCTTCTTGCAATCAAAAGAATACTCCGTTGTCACCCGTTTTCCGCGGGTGGCTACGACCCGGTTCCGTAGTTGTGAGTAAGGAGGATTACAAATTTGTTGGATCTCGTATTTTTAACAAAGGAAGACGGTTTATTAATGGGACCGATTTCCAGAGTTTTGGGATGGATTTTGAACGGAATTTACGAATTCCTTGCATTGTTTACCGATGATGTAAACGGTATCGGTATCGCAAACATTGCATTATGTATTGTTTTATTTACGATTATCGTTAAGATGCTGATGCTTCCGCTTACCATTAAGCAGCAGAAGTCCACGAAGCTTTCTTCGCAGATGAGTCCGGAGTTATCGGCAATCAATGAAAAATATAAGGGAAAGACCGATGAAGCTTCCCGTAGAAAAATGCAGATGGAAACCCAGGCAGTGTACGATAAATACGGTACCAACCCGATGGCAGGTTGTCTTACCCTTTTAATTTCCTTGCCGATTTTGTTTGCATTATATCGTGTTATCTATGCAATTCCGGCTTACATTAACGATGTTTATGATATGTACAAGCTGGCTGCAAATGCAATTCAGGGTGTGGAAGGCTATGCGGAGACCTTGGCTACTTTTGTAAAAGATGCGGGAATTGCCGGTCTTAAGGTAGAAGATTTTGTCGGTTATGATATCGGTGCGATTACCGAGAAAAATGTAATCGATATTTTATCCAAGTGTAACGAAGGTACATGGGCAACTCTTACGGCAGCATTTCCGTCCATTTCTTCCCAGTTAACACAGTATTCCGAGCCGATTCTTCATGTACACAAGTTTGTAGGCGGCTTAAATATTTTGAACAATCCGGGGTTAAAGAGCATCAGTATTTTAATTCCGATTTTATCTACTGCGTTCCAGTTCTTACAGACAAAGATTTCCATGTCCGGAAATAAGAATAAGACTGCAAAAGACGATCCGACCATGGCCAGCATGAAGTCCATGAACATTTTCTTACCGATTATGTCCGGCTTTATCTGTTTCATGATGCCGATCGGTGCAGGTCTTTACTGGATTATCAGTTCCGTAGTTCAGATTATCCAGCAGATTTTCATTAATCGTTATATGGATAAGATTACGGTAGAAGAATTAATCGAGAAAAATCAGGCAAAGCGTGCTAAAAAATTAAAGAAAATGGGTATCGATTCCGGTAATAAGATGGCGCAGGTTGCAAAGACTTCCACAAAATCCATTGAAGTGGAAGAAATTAAGACGACAAAGGATTATGCAAATCTTTCCGGTACAACGGTGGAATCCGATAGTAATGTAGCAGAAGAAGGAAGTGACAACGGAGCAGAGGAAACGAAGAGTACTCCGGCTTCCGGCAGTATTTCCGGTTACGCAAATATTTTAAAGAATCGTAACCTGAAGTAAGATGGGATGTATTTAGGAGGTTATTATGAACGAATGGATTGAAGTTACCGCAAAAACGGTAGACGATGCAATTATAGAGGCAGGAATTAAGCTTGGTGTTTCTACGGAAAGTATGGAATACGAAGTAATCGAGAAGGAATCCAGCGGATTTTTAGGCTTAAATAAGAAGCCGGCAAAGGTACGTGCAAGAGTAAAGGAAGAAGAAAAACCGGCTGTAGAGGATTTCCTTTGTAAAGTATTTGAGGCAATGGGTGTAAAGGCAGAGGCCGAGATTAACTTTGATGAAGAAGAAAAGGTAATGAATATTAATCTTACCGGTGATGATATGGGTATGTTAATCGGTAAGCGCGGTCAGACCTTAGATTCCTTGCAGTATCTTGTAAGTCTGGTTGCAAATAAGGATAGTGATACTTACATTAAGGTTAAGTTAGATACGGAAAATTATCGTGAGAGAAGAAAAGATACCTTAGAGAATCTTGCGAAGAATATTGCAAATAAGGTGAGAAGAACGAGACATTCCGTTGCTCTCGAGCCGATGAATCCGTATGAGAGAAGAATTATTCATTCCGTATTACAGAACAATAAGTTTGTAGAGACTCATAGTGAAGGAGAAGAGCCGTATCGTAAGGTTATCGTTTCCTTAAAGAAGGGTGTCAGAGATTTCAGCAATGAAAGATATTACGGAAAGAGCAGTTACGGTAATAATCGCGGCGGATATAATAAGGGCGGTTACAGAAACGGTTATCGTAAGTTTGACCGTAAGGAGTCTTCCGTAGAAGCAGATTCTTCCGCAGAAGCTACACAGCAGGTTGCTGAAGATGCGGAGTAAGAATAACAAAGAAAATCACGTAGTTGATATAAGAAAAGGGTGTCTGATCTGACACCCTTTCGAACTTTATAAAGCATTTTTTGGAAAGGAGAAACGTTATGACGGAAACAATTGCTGCGATTTCCACCGGATTAAGTAATTCCGGAATCAGTATTATTCGTGTCAGTGGTCCCGAAACATTTCAAGTGATGGATCGTATTTTTCGCGGAAAAAAGTCCGGGAAAAAATTGTCGGAGCAGAAAACCCATACCATTCACTACGGATGGATTACGGACGGGGATGAAATTGTAGATGAAGTATTGGTTTCGGTCATGCGTGCTCCTCATACGTATACCGCGGAAGATGTGGCGGAAATTAATTGTCATGGCGGAAGTCTGGTGACAAAGAAGGTTTTAAAAACCGTATTAAAACAAGGAGTTCGTCTGGCAGAGGCCGGAGAATTTACAAAACGTGCCTTTTTAAACGGCCGAATCGATTTATCCAAAGCGGAAGCGGTTATGGAAGTCATTCGTGCAAAAAGTGATTTGGCACTGAAAAATTCCATGGCACAATTACAAGGGAATGTATTAAAGGAAATTTCCGCTTTAAGAGAAAAAATGATTCACCACACCGCCTTTATCGAAGCGGCATTGGATGACCCGGAACATATTTCATTAGAAGGTTTTACAAATGAGTTAAAAACAAGTATAATAGAAATAAGAGAGCGGCTGTACCGGTTGATTTCTTCCGCGGAAAACGGTCGTATGTTGCGGGAAGGCATCCGGACCGTAATTTTAGGAAAACCTAACGTAGGAAAGTCTTCCTTGTTAAATGTATTTGCCGGAGAAGAACGGGCCATTGTTACCGATATTGCCGGGACCACCAGAGATACCATTGAAGAGTCGGTAACGGTTCGGGGGATTGCCCTTGCTTTAATTGATACGGCCGGGATTCGTTCCACGGAGGATGTGGTAGAAAAAATCGGTGTGGAAAAGGCAAAAAAAGCGGCGGAAGAAGCGGATTTGATTTTATATCTTGCGGATGCCACCAATGAAGTAACCGAGGAAGAAAAAGAAATTTTATCTTTGTTGGTAAATAAAAAATTTATCGTATTATTAAATAAAATTGACTTGTGCGAAGAACCGGATACTTCCGTGTTGGAACAATTAACCGGTCAGCCGGTACTTTGTATTTCCGCAAAGAAAGAGGAAGGATTAGACGCACTGTACGATACCATTGAAAAAATGTTCTTTCAAAAAGAACTTTCTTATAATGAAGAACTGTATATTACGGGAGAACGTCAAAAACAATCTCTTCAGGATGCTTATGATGCTATGGGAAAGGTACTGGATAGTATTGAGGCCGGTATGCCGGAGGATTTCTTTTCCATAGATTTGATGCAAGGCTATGAGAGTCTCGGAGAAATTACCGGTGAGTCGGTGGACGAGGATTTGGTAAATACCATTTTCCGTGAATTTTGTATGGGCAAATAGTGTGAAAGAATTGAGGATAAAAAGATGGACCAGGTTTATGAAAGTTACGATATTGCGGTAGTCGGCGCAGGTCATGCCGGCTGTGAGGCAGCTCTGGCATGTGCGAGACTTTCTTTTCGTACCGTTTTATTTACGGTAAGCACGGACAGTATAGCGCTGATGCCGTGTAATCCGAATATCGGAGGCACCTCCAAAGGACATTTGGTAAGAGAAATCGATGCTCTGGGCGGTGAAATGGGAAAAAATATCGATAAAACTTATATCCAGTCCAAAATGTTAAATAGATCCAAAGGACCGGCAGTTCATTCTTTGCGTGCACAGGCGGACAAGCAGGAGTATTCCAAGGAAATGCGCCGGGTGTTGGAAAATACAGAGAATCTGGTAATTAAGCAGGCGGAAGTAGCGGAGATTATTACGGAAAATGATTGTATTACCGGGGTAAAGACCGCATCCGGTGCTATATATCCGTGTCGCGCGGCAATTCTTTGTACCGGTACGTATTTAAAAGCCCGCTGTATTTACGGGGAAGTGAGCAATTATACGGGACCCAACGGTCTTCCAGCTGCAAATCACTTAACCGATAGTCTGATTGCCCACGGAATCGAGATGTATCGGTTCAAAACAGGAACACCGGCCCGTATTGATAAGCGTTCCATTGACTTTTCCGTGATGGAGGAACAATTGGGTGATGAGAAAGTAGTACCGTTTTCTTTCACTACAGACCCGGATTCTTTAACAAAACCGCAGGTTTCTTGCTGGTTAGCCTATACAAATGAAGAAACACATGATATTATTAAGAAGAACATTGATCGTTCTCCTCTTTATTCCGGTGTGATTCACGGAACCGGTCCGCGGTATTGCCCTTCCATCGAAGATAAGGTAATGAAGTTTGCGGACAAAGACCGGCATCAGATTTTTATTGAGCCGGAAGGCAATTATACCAACGAAATGTATATAGCCGGTATGTCCAGTTCCCTGCCGGAGGATGTACAGGTGGCGATGTACCGTTCCGTAAAGGGTATGGAAAATGCGCAAATTGTAAGAAATGCTTATGCCATAGAGTATGATTGTATCAATCCGATGCAGTTAAAGGCCAGCCTGGAGTTTAAAAAAATCAGCGGTTTATTCAGCGGCGGTCAGTTTAACGGCAGTTCCGGGTATGAAGAAGCTGCAGCCCAAGGTCTTATTGCGGGTATTAATGCCGCAAGAAAATTACAGGGGAAAGAGCCTTTGATTTTGGATCGTTCCGAAGCCTATATCGGTGTATTGATTGATGATTTGGTAACAAAGGAAACCCACGAGCCGTATCGCATGATGACGTCCCGTGCGGAATACCGTTTGATTTTACGTCAGGATAATGCGGATTTACGTTTGACGAAGTACGGTTATGAAGTGGGCTTAATTTCCGAAGAACGTTACCGGAAGTTAGAAGAAAAGAGAGCGCAGATTGCTGCGGAAATGCAGAGAGCAAAGGATACGCCCATCGGAGCTAATGAAAAGGTACAGGAGCTTTTGACCACTCTTGGCAGTACCCCGTTAAAATCCGGTAGTACCTTGGCGGAATTGATTACGAGACCGGAGCTTTCCTATGATATGCTGGCACCGATTGATAAAAACAGACCGGAGCTTTCCGTGGATGTAACGGAACAGGTGGAGATTGAATTAAAATATGAGGGTTATATCAAACGACAAATGAGTCAGGTAGCCCAGTTTAAAAAGATGGAACACAAGCGGATTCCGGCGGATATCGATTACGATGCGATTCCGTCCATTCGAATCGAAGCAAGACAGAAATTAAAGCAGGTTCGTCCGGAAAATGTGGGACAGGCTTCCCGTATTTCCGGTGTATCTCCGGCAGACATTTCGGTACTGCTGGTATATCTGGGAAGATAAAATATAGTCAGAGTTAGAAAAGAAGGTAGAAAGATGCGGGATAATTCGATACTGGTAAAAGGTGCGGAACAAATGGGTATCGTATTAAGTGACAAACAACAACAGCAGTTTGAAACTTATTACGATTATTTGGTTGCGCAAAATGAGGTAATGAATCTGACCGCCATTACCGAATACAAGGAAGTACTTACAAAACATTTCTTGGATAGTTTGTTTTTAGCGCAAAGTTTGAAAGAGTTTGCAGGGAAGAAGGTACTGGATTTGGGTACCGGTGCAGGTTTTCCGGGAATTCCGCTTAAAATTGCATTTCCGGAGACAGAGTTTGTGTTGATGGATTCTTTAAATAAGCGAATCGGATTTTTAAACCGGGTGATTGATCTTTTGGATTTGAAAAAGATAACTGCAGTGCATGCCAGAGCGGAAGAGGCAGCCCGTAAGAGCGAATACAGAGAGCAGTTTGATTACTGCGTATCCAGAGCGGTAGCGCGTTTGGCAACTTTGTCGGAGTTTTGTATTCCTTTTGTAAAACCGGGCGGTTCCTTTATTTCCTATAAAGCAGGTGACTGTAGGGAAGAATGTGAGGAAGCAAAGAATGCAATTAAGATTCTGGGCGGGAAATTAATCAGTGCCAAGGAGATGTTTTTACCGGATACGGAGATTGCCCGTACCTTTGTGATGATTCGGAAAGAAAAACATACGCCGGAAAAATATCCGAGAGGGCAAGGAAAACCGTTAAAGCAACCCTTGTAGGATTTGTTTGACGGAGGCTTTTGCATAGAAGCAGGAAAGAAGGTTTTTAGATATGATTTGCGGAAGATATTATTTGGGATTAGACCATATGGAAGAGATTGCACCGATTCGCCGGGAAGTATTCGGTACGGAGCAGGGATGGTCGGATGATATTCTTTTTAATGAGACGGATGAAACTGCGATTCAGGCAGTGGTATATAAAGATATGGATCGGACAATTCCGGTAGGTGTAGGTCGTCTCCATAAAACCGAAAACGGAGAAGACTTTAAAATCGGCCGGATTGCGGTAAAGAAAGACGAGCGTGGCCAGGGGTACGGTGATTTTATTGTACGTATGCTGGTGGATAAGGCATTGATGATGGGGGCGGACCGGGTGTTAGTAGGTGCGCAGCCTCATGCGATTACGTTTTATCAGAAAATCGGGTTTCGACCGGTAAATGAAACATATGTAGAAGCCGGAATTGAACATACGGTAATGGAGATTCGGCAAAATACGATTTGTAAAGGATGTCAGGGACATAGTGCAAATCAGCAGTAGCAAAAGTTCGGAGTCAGGCACATGGGAGGTGTTATGTTGGAAAATAAAATCAATACAACAGAAGATACAATGCGCTTTCTGGATGTGCTGGAGGCTGAAAACGAAACTGCATTTACCGGGTTGATGGAGCAAATGCAGGAGATTGAACAAAAGATACGGGAAGTTGATTATACTCTACAAGAGTTAGACCAAAAGCCGGATTCCAATATGAATTTCTTTTCTCCGGTAGGTGTGTATGAAGAAGGAGAAGAAAAGAGAGAGTTACTTTCGGTTGCGGAATCTTTAAAGGAAGAGTTGCCGCGTTTGGCGGAAAAACTGGAACAGTACAAGCATCGGAGAGAACAAATACAAATACTACGAAAAGCTTTTTTAGAAAAACAGGAAAGGGTCGTTGAACAGACGCCGGCAGACCGTTCGATCATGGACCGGAAGCAGGGCCTGTACATTTTGGAATCTCACGAGTTTGAACGAAACCGGATTGCAAGAGATTTACATGATTCTTCTGTTCAGAGTCTGACCGGATTGGTACACAAAACAGAATTGTGTATGCGTTTGGCAGATATAGATACGGTTCGGGTAAAACTGGAATTGCAAACCATGAGTGAGACCATAAAAACAATTATTAACGGGATGCGGGAAATTATATACAATCTTCGTCCCATGTCGTTGGATAATCTTGGTTTGGCAGTGACCATTGATGCCTATTGTATGCAATTAAAGAAAACCTATGATATGGAAGTAGTTTTTCAAAAGCCGGAGAATGAGCCGGAGTTACCGTCGATTTGGAAAGTGACATTGTACCGTATTTTACAGGAAGCTTGCAGAAATGTTGTAAAACATGCAAATGCTTCTCGTATGGATATTACAATTTCTTACGAGGATGAGAAGTTGAAGATGGCGGTGAAAGATAACGGAAAAGGATTTGATATAACGCGCTGTACAGAAGCATCCAATGAACTGGTTCATAATTTTGGGGTATCGATGATGAAGGAACGGGTGAAACTGTTAGGCGGAACATTTCAGATTCAATCTGTAATCGGTGAAGGAACAACGGTAAGTGTTGAGATTCCGTTACAAGAGAAGGAGGAAACAAGGGGATGATTCAGGTATTGTTGGTAGACGACCATTCGATGGTGCGGGAAGGCATTAAGCAACTTTTAGAACTGGACGGCGATATTAAAATTATCGGAGAAGCCGGAAACGGAGAGCAATGTTTGGAAATGATAGATACGTTGAATCCGGATGTGGTTCTTTTGGATATTAATATGCCGCAGATGAACGGGTTGGAAGTACTGGAAAAGCTGAAGGAGAAAAAGAGTAAGCAGAAAGTATTGATTTTAACTATTCATAATGAAGTGGAATATTTGATGCGTGCGGTTGATATCGGTGTATCCGGATATGTGTTAAAGGATTCGGATTCCACTGTTTTAAAGGAAGCAATTTATGCGGTGACGGATGGAGAAAATTATATTGATGCTACGATGACTCCTTTGCTGAAAGAGCAGAGTTATTTGAGAGAGTTGCAAAAAGAAGCACGTAGTAAGGAAAAATTGTTATCTTCCAGAGAGATTGAAGTACTTTGTGCATTGGCGGAAGGATTATATAATAAAGAAATTGCTTCTAAGTTACAGATTAGTGAGAAAACTGTAAAAAATCATGTATCGAATATTTTTAAGAAAATCGGTGTGTCTGACCGAACCCAGGCAGCTGTTTATGCAATTAAGCATAAATTTGTAGAGATTAAATAATGTTTCACGTGAAACATTTAAATAAAGTACGGTAAGTCATGTTTCACGTGAAACATGACGAAGGAGACGAGGAAGGAAGGATAGCGTATGGGACGTGCAATTGCTGTGGCAAATCAGAAGGGCGGCGTAGGAAAAACAACTACTTCAATTAATCTTGCAGCCTGTCTTGCTGAAAAAGGGAAAAAGGTTTTGGCGGTAGACATGGACCCACAGGGAAATATGACTACTGGTTTAGGTATTAGCAAAAAGAAATGTAAAAAGACCGTGTATGACTTAATCATCGGAGATTGTAAATTAGAAGATTGTATGATGAAAAGTGTGATGGACGGTGTAAAAGTAGTACCTTCCAATGAAAACCTGGCTGCAGCGGAGATTGAACTCATTGGCTTAGAGAAGAAAGAATATATCATTAAATACTTTATTGATAAAGTAAAAAATGATTACGATTATATTATAATTGATTGCCCGCCTTCCTTAAATACATTAACAATTAATGCAATGACTACCGCAGATACGGTGTTGGTTCCGATTCAGTGTGAGTATTATGCACTGGAGGGCTTGTCCCAGTTGATGCATACAATTGAATTGGTTAAGAAAAGACTGAATCCGGACTTGGAAATGGAAGGTGTTGTCTTTACTATGTTTGACTCCCGTACCAATCTTTCGTTGCAAGTAGTGGAAAATGTTAGAAAAAATTTGAAAGAAAACATTTATAAGTCTATTATCCCGCGTAATGTGAAGTTGGCCGAGGCTCCGAGCCACGGGCTTCCGATTATCTTATATGATTCGAAGTGTAACGGTGCGGAAGGTTATCGTGCATTGGCAGATGAAGTGATTGAACGCGATGTGCGAGACTGGTATCAATATTAAGGAGGGATAGGACAATGGCAGGAAAGAAAAAGCCGGCATTAGGAAACGGTTTGGAAGGATTGTTCGGAATAGATGAGACTGTAGTGGAGGAAAAGAAGGAAAATGTTTCACGTGAAACATTTTTGAGACTTTCCGAGATTGAGCCGAATCGTTCTCAGCCGAGAAGAAATTTTGATGAAGATGCATTACAGGAACTGGCAGATTCGATTAAACAATATGGTGTGATTCAGCCGATTGTGGTACAAAAAAAGGGAAAACGTTATGAAATCATTGCAGGTGAACGACGTTGGAGAGCGGCACGAAAGGCCGGATTACTGGAAGTTCCGGTAATTGTAAAGGAGTTTGCTCCGGAAGATATTTTTGCCATCGCTTTGATTGAAAATATTCAGCGCCAGGATTTAAATCCGATTGAAGAAGCTCAGGCATACAGCCGATTAATTCAGGAGCATCATTTGAAACAGGATGAATTGGCAGAAAAAGTGGCAAAGAATCGTGTTACCATTACCAATTCCATGCGTTTGTTGAAATTGGATGAACGTGTACAGCAAATGCTAATTGATAATATGCTGACCGGCGGTCATGCAAGAGCATTGTTGGCAATTACGGATAAAGAAGAGCAACATACCGTTGCATTGCGTGTCTTTGATGAAAAGTTAAGCGTACGAGAGACAGAGAGTCTTGTGAAAAAATTGCTTACTCCGGAGGAAAAGAAACCGACGAAACCGGAAAAGTCGGTGGACGACAGTGTGATTTACCGGGATATCGAAAATCGTATGAAGGATATTCTCGGAACCAAGGTCGAGATTAAGAAGAAAGCAAAAAACAAAGGCCGCATTGAGATTGAATATTATTCTATGGAAGAATTGGAACGATTGATTGAGTTAATCGATCGTTTGAGATAAGAAAGGAAAAAAATATGAACGAAAGTACAGCAGTATTTGCCGGAATGCAGGAGGCAGAAGCATTACGTTTTTCTATGATACTCGGTATAGCGGCAGTAGTAATGGTATTTATTTTAGCAGCCCTTTTAGGTGTTGCATTAGTTAAAATCAGTAAGCTGAATAAAAAGTATAAGACGTTTATGAAAGGTTCTAACGGAAAGGACTTGGAGGCTTCGATTTTTACAAGATTCAATGAATTGGATAAGGTAAAAACCGACGTGGAGTATATCTTTGGAAAACTGAATATTGCATGTGATATGTTATTGGGTGCATATCAGAAGATGAGCATTGTGAAGTATGATGCGTTCAAAGAAATGGGAGGTAAGCTTAGTTTCTCCTTGACTATGTTAGACGATAAGAACAACGGCTATATTTTAACCTCTGTGCATACAAGAGAAGGTTGTTATACCTATGTAAAGGAAATTATTAAAGGAGAATCCTTTGTGGTTCTTTCCGAAGAAGAACGCCAATCTTTGGAAGAAGCAAAGAATAAGCGGAATTATATGGCGTAAGACAGTAAGGAGGCGGGAGTACATTGCGAAGAATAACAGTGGAATCTATTACGGATGGTAATATCCTGGCAAGAGACTTGTTTACTTCTTCCGGTGTAGTGTTGATGTCGGAAGGGACAAAGCTAAAGAAAGAGTATATCAGCCGCTTATTGGATTTAAATATTTCACAAATATATATTGAGGATGAAAATAATACGACCTTTTTGGACGCCGCAACTTTAATCGAAGATGAAGTAAAGGAACAATGCGGAGACCTTGTACGCAGTACCATTCAGAAATATACGTATGCATCCGGTGATGAATTGAAGGAAATGGTAAAGGTGGCGGATGAGATGATTACCGACATCTTAAGCGAACCTGAAATTATGTATAACGTATCTTGTGTCAGAGAAAAAAGCAATGCTCTTTATTTGCATTCCATGAACGTGGCGGCTATTTCCACGTTGATTGCTTTGCGGGCAAAGTTACCGAAGAAAAAGGTAAAGGAGATTGCCATCGGTGCATTGCTGCACGATATTGGTTTTATGACAGTAACAACAGATACCGCAGAGTTGAATTTGGAGACTTGTGATGAGAAAACCCGGAAAGAAGTCATGCATCATGTGGTTTATGGATATACTGATGTAGAGAAGAAGGACTGGGTATCCAAAATTGTGAAGGATATTGTACTGCATCATCATGAGCGGTTGGACGGGAGCGGCTATCCGTTTCACAAAAAAGGTGAGCATTTAGGGAAAGAAGTACGGATTGTGTCTTTGTGTGATCAGTTTGACAGTATGGTATACGGAAATATGATGCCCCGTTCCAAGATAAAGGATGCCATGGAGTATTTGATGAGCCAGGCTGGGGTGAAGTTTGATTTTTCCCTGGTGCAGCTTTTTATGGAATCGGTGGCGGCCTATCCCATCGGAATCACGGTAATTACCAATGAAGGTGATAGTGCGGTAGTGGTACGCCAAAATTATAAGTTCCCGACCCGGCCGGTGGTACAATTAATAAAAGATAAGAACGGCGTGCCATATGCCGGATATGAGGAGCGGGATTTGACAAAGTATCTGACTTTGTTCATTGTGGATTCGGTGGAGTATTAGAAAAGATGAGGTAGTTACATGCATAGTTTTTTAAAAACAGTAGGGTTTCGCAATATAAAAAGCAGAAAAGATGTAGAGCAATTGGTGCGACTGATTACCACACAGGGAACCGAACGTTACATGGCGACCATAGGCGGAAAGAATATGTTTGCGGAAATTTTGCTTGAGGTTGCGGATCATATCGGTGTCGCTTTGCGGGGAGAGTATGACGAGCACGGAAGTTTTCATATGGAACATTATTTTCCGTATTTGAAGGGACAAAATGTGAGTTCCACTGAGGCGGTTTTTATTAATAAAAGAGTGGATACGGATGCCTATACCGGTATGTGTGAGGATTATCGTCTGGGTGTTTCTTTGATTTTTTATTTACAGAATGTTACGGATTATGTGTCCCAGGGCTATCCGGAGGAGCGGAAGGAGCATCCGATTATGTTATCGGCGCTGGCCTCGGAAGGAAAGATTTTGCTTCCGACGGTGTCCATGCAGGAAGCACCGGTAGAAGAAACGGTGGACTCTTCCGGAAGAACGAAATTATTGGAAGCAGCCCGCAAGGGGGACCGGGAAGCTATGGAAGCGCTGACCATTGACGATATCGATTTGTATGCGCAAATCAGCAAGCGTTTAAAGACGGAAGATATTTATTCCATTGTGGAAACCACCTTTATCCCTTACGGTTCCGAATCGGATAACTATACGATTTTAGCAAAGATTGAGTCCGTGTCCGAGTGTGTGAACCGGATTACGGGAGAAGAATTATATTATATGGATTTGCGTTGTAACGATTTGTGTTTTCCGGTATGTATCAGTAAAAAGGATTTGTTGGGAGAACCGAAGGCCGGCCGGCGGTTCCGCGGGAATGTCTGGATGCAGGGAACGGTGGATTTTGAGCGGTAGGAAACATTTTTGATAAATGTGAAACACGTATGATTTCCCGGGAAAGAGTTGACGAATATTTAAAATGATAGTAAAATGAATAGGTGTCAAATAAGAAGTCCCTCGGAGATTTCCGAAGGATGTTTTGATAATTGTCGCTTTAGTTAAATGGATATAACAAGCCCCTCCTAAGGGCTAGTTGAGGGTTCGATTCCCCCAAGCGACGTTCGGAACCGTGCTTTGCACGGTTCTTTTTTACTGCGCGGTGTCCCATTCTTATAAGCAGAGAAACTTTTCAAATACCGCCTGGTCCTATAGATAATCTCCTTTTTGCATGTCGCAACGCTCCGTAAAACTTCCTCCAAGAACGACTAGGACGCTCGGGTGTGGCCTCGCGCCCAGTCTTTTCTAGGAGGTGATTTCGACTGCGCTAAAAGCGCGACCCTTCGGGAATGCAAAAATCCGATGATCCATAGGACTGGCGGTTTAAATGAAATGTTTTTACTGCTTATAAGAATTCGCCACGCCCGAAGCCACCGCGCAGAAAAAAAGCCCGTGCAATGTGCACGGGCTTTTTGTTATCTAAATTACTTTAACTCATCAACGAGCTTCTGAAGAGCTGCAAGAGCCTCATCCGGGAGCTTGTCGTAGCCGTCCTTTGCGGTTGCGAACTTAGCAACTGCATCTACACGGTTCTGCATAGCAGCCTTTAACTGAGCAAGGTAATCAGCATCCTTCATATCCGGAGTGAAGCCTTCCCAATCCATGATCTCGATGTCTTCGAACGGACCCCACTGCTTGAACTCAGCCTTCTTCTCAACGATGGTCTCTAAGATACCAAGGGTATCAGCCGGCTTAACCTTCTTGCCCATGAAATCACCGGTGTTGATGATGTAGCAGTCTACGTTCTTCTCTTCGACCAGCTTCTTGAACTTTACATAGTCGTTTGCAAGCGGGTAGGTTCTGAACGGGTTAGCGTACGGAACGATACGAAGAGCATTTAAGTCGGTACCTGCAGCAACACGCTCTGCGGTGGAAGTCTTGGTTGCGAGAGTTGCACCCATTACGGAAGCAAGAGCAGCACCCTTTAACTTAACTACCGGCGGGATGGTCGGATCCTTCATGATCCAGAAAATGGAGTTAACCGGGGAATCAATCTTGTCTACGCGGTTCGGAGACCAAAGCTTAGACTTGATTGCACGGCCGTTACCGTTACGGATATCTTCGGTTACAAGCTGAATCTTGCCGTCCTCGTCCAAAGTAGCGGAGCAGTTCTGAGCGGATAACAAATACTTGTTGTCCGGGCAGCCGGTCGGGTAGTCAGCGGTCTTATCGAAGTAGGTCGGCTCCAGTGCGATGGAAGCACAGGTGTCGGAGTTGATGATGAATGCATCGTCGTGAAGAACGGTAACTCCGTACTTTCCTCCGTGCTTAGCGTGGGTCAAGGTAGACTTACCGGATCCGGAGAGACCGAATACGGAAGCAACGTACTTGGAACCGTCAGCTAAGGTGTACTCCTTCTGTCCGCCGTGGCAGGAAGCGTAACCGTTACGGTTAGCGATAGCCCAAGCCATGGTCAGGGTACCCTTCTTGTGCTCACCGAAGTACTTCATACCAAGGATTGCTGCGCAGTTCTCATTGGTGTCGAAATAGCAGAGCGTAAGCGGGTCGCTTAAGCAGCTGTAATCAACGTCCGGACGATTGCCCGGTACCCACTGCGGGTCGGAGAAGATGTAGATATCAGCTTCCTTACCGTCACCTACCGGCTTGGAATTCTTGTACATCTTTACGTACTCATCAGACATATACTGGAAGTTAATCATCCAGTTGTATAAGAGGTTCTCTTCGCCTTCCGGAATGAGAAGGTGAGCCTTTACCATGAATTCCTCGTCAAGACCAACGAAGCACTCTGCATGGTACATGGTCTTCCAACGGGTCTCGTATACAGCGTCCATAACTACCTTATCGAGCTTGGTATCATCTACGCCCGGCTCGCCCTTAATACGACGTGCGGTAGCGTAACGACCGGTAACAGCACCGTCATTGAATAAAAGAACCTTTGCGTCCTTCTCAAGACCGAACTCCTCACCTCTGTATACCGGCATATCGGTAACGATGGTTCCCGGAGAGTTCTTCGCAAGATCATAAGCTTCCTTTAAGGTATTAACCTTAACTACATTGTTGCCGTAAAAAGCGGCTTCGATGATGGAACGGGTTCTGGAGAAACCAACTTTTCCTGCACCGATTTCTTCGTGCTTGTAATAAGCCTTTGTTGCCATGTGAAATCCTCCTGTTAAAAATAATGTTAAAATAGAAGTAATTTATAAAAATATATAATTACCAAACGTACACCACGATAATTATATCGTGGGTGTTTGTAAATGTCAAGGGTAGGAAGAAAGTATTTCCACGAAAGGTGAATATATTTATTGAAGTTTACTAAATTAGAATGCGAATTAATGCGCATCTATTGACAAGTTGCACAAAAAACCATAAAATGAAAATAGTGGCAATAGGACCTTTGACCCTAAAGGGGAAAGGTGTTGCAACAAGCAGTTGGACAGCGCAGGCGCTGTACCAAGAAAGGAGAAACAATGAAGAGCAGTAAAAGAGTAACAAAAGCAGCTCTTGCAGGAGTATTGGTTCTTGCAATGGGCGTTACGACCCTGTTTACGCATGTAGGCAGCTCTTACGCAGCCGGGGAGGCTAAGTTAAACGAGACCAGTCGTAACATTTTGACACAGCGTTCCTTCGACTTTGATGTAAAGGGAGCGCCGGCGGGTGCAGACATCACCTGGAAGAGCAGTGATGAAAAAGTTGCATCTGTAGACGAAGCCGGTGTAGTAACCGGTATTAAGAAAGGTAATGTAACCATTACCTGTGAGGTTTCTTCCGGCGGGAAGAAGCAGAAGCTGACGGCAAAGGTAACCGTATGTAAGCCGGCAGTAAAGATTGAGATTAAGAATAAGATTTCCGAATTAGAGTACGGTAAGAAGCATGATTTGAATCGTACCCTGACTCCGGCAAAGTCCAATGACGTTACCACTTGGACTTCCAGTGATACAACGATTGCAACCGTAGATAAGAACGGTGTGGTAACCGCATTGGATGACGGTTATGTAACCATTACGGCAACGACGTTAAGCGGAAGAAGCGATTCCGTTGAGATT
>JAGBBP010000009.1 GCA_017938405.1 Lachnospiraceae bacterium | reverse complement strand
GACTATTCCTTTTATGATAAGTCCGTGTACTACTATCCTGCCAAGGATTTGATTTTTTATCAGGCCGATGTATTCGGAAACAGGATTACCACCGAGCGTATGCGGGTAATCCGCAAAATCTTAGAAGGTAATCAAATTACAATTGTAACTACGATTGATTCTTTTATGCACCCTGTGGTGCCTTTATCCATTTATGAAAAGAATATTTTATCACTGAAAAAAGGTGCCGTGACGGAAGAAGCCGCCATTGCCTACCGCTTAAGTGAAATGGGTTATCGCAATGTATCACAGGTGGAAGAGCCGGGGCAGTTCTCAATCCGCGGCGGTATTATTGATGTGTTTGATTTGACGGAGGAGAATCCGTTCCGAATTGAAATGTGGGGCGATGAGGTAGATTCTATCCGAAGCTTTGACGTGCAAAGCCAGCGTTCCATCGAGAAACTTCGAAGCATCACCGTATATCCGGCAACCGAAATGCTTGTATCGGAAACAATTTTGGAAGAAGGTTTAAAGCGCATTGAGAAAGATGCGAAGAAGAATGAAAAGACCCTGCGGGATGCTTTTAAGACCGAAGAGGCCTACCGCATCAAGAAGCAGTTTGAAGAGTTAAAAGAGCAGATTGAGGAATTTAAAAATTTCTGCAATCTGGAAAGTTATATCCGTTATTTTTATCCGGAAGCAGAGAAGTTTCTGGATTTATTCGGTGAGCGGAAAGTCGGCATTTTTATTGATGAAATCTCTAAGATTGATGCCCACGGCAAAGCGATGGAAGCGGAGTTTGCCGACAGCATGAGCCATCGTGCTGAGAAGGGGTATGTACTGCCCGGACAGATGGCGCTTTTACAATCCTTAAAAGCAACTTATGCGGACTTGCAGAAGAAACCTGTTATGGCGGTGTCTGTTCTTGATTACACCAAGAGCCCGATTAAGTTTGTGGAGCGCCTGCCCCTGCAGGTGATTTCCATTTCGCCTTACAACGGAAGCGTGGAGCAGTTGATGAAGGATTTAAAACGCTTCAAAAAGAACGGCTACCGTGTGCTGGTGGTATCTTCGTCAAGGACACGTGCGAAGCGTCTGGCGGAGGATATTACGGCGGAGGGCGTGAATGCCTTTTATAGTGAGAATAAAGACAGGGAGTTACAGCCCGGTGAGGTGATGACTTTCTACGGCAAGGTGCGTCAGGGCTTTGAATATCCCCTGATTCGTTTTGTTGTGCTTTCGGATACGGATATTTTCGGAGCAGAGCGTAAAAAGAAGAAGAAAAAAACATCCGCTTATGCAGGGCAGAAAATCAAGGATTTCTCTGAGTTAAAAGTGGGCGATTATGTGGTGCACGAAAATTACGGTATGGGAATTTATCGCGGTATCGAGAAGATTTCCACCGACGGCGTCACCAAGGATTATATGAAAATTGAGTATAAAGACAATGCGAATCTTTATGTGCTGGCCACGGCTTTTGATATGATTCAGAAGTATTCTTCCGCGGACGGGAAAAAGCCCAAAATTAACAAGCTTGGCACCCAGGAGTGGAACCGCACCAAAACCAAGGTGCGTCAGGCTGTATCCGGCGTTGCCAAAGAACTGGTGGAACTTTATGCCAAGAGGCAGCAGGCCAACGGTTACCGTTACGGCAAGGATACGGTATGGCAGAAGGAGTTTGAGGAGCTTTTCCCTTATGAGGAGACCGAAGACCAGCTTGCTGCAATCGAGGCTACCAAGGCGGATATGGAAAGCGGTAAAATCATGGAGCGTTTAATCTGCGGTGATGTAGGTTACGGCAAGACCGAGATTGCAATTCGCGCGGCCTTTAAGGCAGTTATGGAAGGAAAGCAGGTGGTGTACCTGGTACCTACCACGATTTTAGCCCAGCAGCATTACAATACTTTTGTGCAACGAATGAAAGACTTCCCCATGCGGATTGAGCTTTTATCGAGATTCCGCAGTAATACCCAGAATAAAAAGACCATCGAGGACCTGAAAAAAGGTATGGTGGACATCGTAGTGGGAACCCACCGACTTCTCTCCGACGATGTACAGTTAAAAAATCTGGGACTTTTAATCATTGACGAAGAACAACGCTTTGGCGTTACCCATAAAGAAAAAATCAAGCGTTTGCGTGAAGATGTAGACGTACTGACATTGACGGCGACACCGATTCCCAGAACTCTGCATATGAGCTTAATCGGTATCCGCGATATGAGTATCCTTGAGGAACCGCCCCAGGACAGACTGCCCATTCAGACTTTCGTTATGGAGTATAACGAAGAGATGGTGCGCGAGGCAATCGTGCGAGAACTTGCAAGAGGTGGTCAGGTTTACTATGTTTATAACCGCGTCAATGACATTGCGGATGTGGCGGCACTTGTGTCTCGACTTGTGCCGGAAGCAAGGGTTTCTTTTGCCCACGGGCAGATGAAGGAAACTGAACTGGAACAGATTATGTATGATTTTATCAACGGCGAAATTGATGTATTGGTATCCACTACCATCATTGAAACCGGTTTGGATATCTCCAATGTGAATACCATGATTATTCACGATTCCGACAGGCTGGGTTTGTCGCAGTTGTATCAGCTTCGCGGTCGCGTGGGACGTTCCAACAAGACGGCCTATGCCTTCCTGATGTATCGCAGAAATAAAATCTTAAAAGAAGATGCAGAGAAGCGTCTACAGGCGATTCGTGAGTTTACCGAGCTTGGCAGCGGTTTTAAAATCAGTATGCGTGATTTGGAAATCCGTGGTGCCGGAAATATCCTTGGATTAAAACAGCACGGACATATGGAAGCAGTAGGTTACGATTTGTATTGAAAAATGCTGAATGCCGAGGTTATGAAGCAGAAGGGCGAATCCGTACAGGAAGATTTTGAAACCTTGGTGGATTTGGATGTAGACGCATACATTCCTATGGAATACATTGTTAACGAAGTGCAGAAGTTAGAGATGTATCATCGCATCGCCGCTATTGAAGGCAAGGTGGATTACGAGCAGATGGAAGAAGAGCTCTTAGACCGTTTCGGAACCATTCCAAAGCCCGCGGCACATCTTCTGCGCATTGCCTTAATCCGCGCTACGGCCCATCGTATGTATGTAATCGAAATCAAAGGTTCCTTCGGTAAAATAAAAATCTCCGTCAAACCGGACGCACCGGTGAAAACGGAGAATTTGGAAAACTTTTTAAAACAATATGACGGCAAAATGCAGTTTGTCCGCACCGGCACGCCGGGCTTTGAATTAAAATACGAGAAGCACGGTTTGATTGAAAAAGATGAGGTGCTTTTGTTAGAGAAGACCGAGCAGTTATTGTGTGATATGGAAGTGTTGTTTTAAGGAATAATTGGTCAAGAGGCAGGTAAATATTTGGAAGTTGGACTTTCAATAGGGAGGTAAAAATATGGCATTTGATTTTAAGAAAGAATATAAAGAATTTTATATGCCCGGGAATAAACCGCAAATTGTGACGGTACCCAAAGCCAACTATATTGCTGTTAGAGGGAAAGGTAATCCCAATGAAGAAGGCGGTGCATATCAACAGGCAATCGGTGTTTTGTATGCGGTGGCTTATACCTTAAAAATGAGTTATAAAACAGATTATAAGATTGAAGGATTCTTTGAATATGTTGTTCCGCCCTTGGAAGGCTTTTGGTGGCAGGAGGATATAGAGGGCGTTGATTACGGAAGTAAAGACAAATTCAACTGGATATCCGTTATTCGTTTACCTGATTTTATAACGGAAAAGGACTTCGCCTGGGCGGTTGAAACCGCAACGAAAAAGAAGAAACTGGATTGTTCATCTGCGGAGTTTTTAACTGTTGATGAGGGACTTTGTGTTCAGATTATGCATTTGGGACCTTTTGATGATGAGCCTGCAACAGTGGCGATTATGGATGCATATTTGAGCGAGAACGGATATGTAAATGATATGAATGCCAAACGCCTGCATCACGAGATCTATATGTCCGATGCGAGAAAGGTGGCGCCTGAGAAATGGAAAACTGTTATCAGGCATCCGATTAAGAAGGTGTAACTGCAATAAAAAATACAAAACCCGCAAAAAACATTTGTAAACTACGCCTTTCTGCGTTATAATCAAGTTTGTGTTATGGGTGAGAAGTGTTTATAT